>CAVUHW010000030.1:0-159427 GCA_963741205.1 Nitrospirota bacterium | reverse complement strand
AAACCAGTAATATTAGTTGTCGATGACCAGCTCCAAAACATTGAACTTCTCGAAGCGCATCTTGTCACGGAGGGATATGAAATTTTCAAGGCGACAAGCGGTGAAGAAGCGCTGGAAAAACTTTCCAGTAATCAAATCGATCTGGTTCTGCTGGACGTAAAGATGCCAGGAATGTCCGGCTTCGAAGTGCTGGAGAAATTACGCGCTGATAAAAAAAAAGGGCGTATCCCGGTAATTATGATCACGGCGCATAAGGAGAGCGAAGACAGGGTAAAAGCCCTTAAGTCGGGATGTGATGATTTTATCTTCAAGCCTTTTGATAAACACGAGCTTTTAGCCAGGGTAAAATCGCTTCTCAGAATAAAATTCCTGAATGACGATGAAGAAGATTCCCGCGAATTCGCCGAGAGCGTCATCAACACGGTGCGTGAACCCTTGATCTCCCTGGATCAGGACCTCCGGGTGATCACCGTCAGCCGTTCCTTTTATGAATTTTTCAAGGTAAAGCCTGAAGAGACCGTGGGGCAGCTTATCTATGACCTGGGCAATAAACAGTGGGACATCCCCAAGCTGCGGGAACTGCTGGAAACCATCCTTCCCCAGAAGACAACCTTTGACAACTATGAGGTTGAACACGATTTTACCGCCATTGGCAGGCGCATCATGCTTTTGAATGCCCGGCAAATAAAGCGAGGGCATGGGCAAGGATCGGATCATCCTTCTGGCAATGGAAGATATCACCGAACGCAAGCAGTTGGAAGCGGAGATCCAGGATGCCCGGGAATATGCCGAGAATATCGTGGAAACCGTGCGTGAGCCCCTGGTGGTGCTGAATGCCGAATTGAAGATCCTCACGGCCAATCACAGGTTCTATGATACCTTCAAGGTAACGCCCGAGGATACCATCGGGAATTTCATCTACGACCTCGGCAACCGGCAGTGGGACATTCCTAAGCTGCGGGTGCTTTTTGAAGCGATCCTCCCCCATGATGCCGTGTTCAACGGCTATGAAGTGGAACATGATTTTCCCGGCATCGGCCGAAAGATCATCCTGCTCAACGCCCGTCAGATCTTTCGGAAAAATATCGGTTCGCACATTATTCTGCTGGCCATGGAAGACATTACGGAACGCAAGCTGGTGGAGGAGCGGATCAGCGAAGTCATCCGGCAGCAGCAGGCAATTCTTAACAATATCCCCAACAGCGCCTGGCTGAAGGACCGGAAGGGAACGTATGTGGCGGTAAACGATCCCTTTGGCAAGTCAATCGGCAAGGAACCCAAGGATGTGGTCGGGAAGAACGTTTATGATATTTATCCCCGCGAAATTGCCGTGATATACGAGAAAAATTCCAGGGATGCCATGGCGACGGGTACGCGTACCTATTTCGAAGAGTCCCGTATCGGCCGGGACGGGAAGATGCAGCACATGGAGAGGATCGAAACACCCATCTTTAATGACGCGGGAGCGGTCATAGGGATCATCGGCATCGCCCATGACATTACGAGCCGCAAGGAAGTGGAAATAACGCTCCGTCACGACAGCACGCACGATATGTTGACCGGCCTCTATAATCGGGCATTTTTCGATTAAGAGCTTGAACGGCTGGCTCATGATAAAATGTTTCCCCTGAGCATCGTGATGGCGGACGTAAACAATCTGAAAACAATCAATGACACCCTGGGGCATGAAGCGGGTGATAATCTGATCCGGATGGCGGCCCGGATCATCCTGGGAGCATTCCGCGCCGAGGACATCGTTGCCCGTATCGGGGGGGACGAGTTTGCCGTTCTTCTTCCGCGGAAGAACAAACACGTTGCGGAGGAAGCGGTCAAGAGGATCATGAACTGCCCTGAGATCGTCAAGTGCCAGGTGAGCATCGCTTTCGGAGTCGGTTCCGCGGAGAGCAAAGATCAACTTGCGGAAGCGTTGAAACAGAGCGATGAGAGAATGTATGAGAATAAATGCGAACTGAAAAAAATCGTTGGCAGGGACACAGAGGGGGCACCATGAAGCGCACTGCCGCAACTGAAAAAACGCCGGCCAATATGCCCGTCTCCGGACAGACAGGGGTGGACCAGGCGCTCATAAAGTCGGAGCTTCGTTATCGCCGTCTTTTCGAATCGGCCCAGGACGGCATCTTGATTCTGAATGCCGAAACGGGTTTGATCAACGACGTCAACCCGTATCTGATCTATATGTTGGGCTATTCGCGTGAAGAATTCGTGGAAAAGAAACTCTGGGAAGTCGGTGCGTTCAGGGATATTGAAGCCAGCAGGGATGCCTTCCTGGCGTTGCAGAAGAATGAGTTTATCCGCTACGAAAACCTGCCGCTCAAAGCAAAAGACGGCCGCTTTTAGTGTTCATGCATTTTTGCTTGCAATCAGAAGCGAGGGCATCCATGGCTGAAAAAAAGAAAAAGAATCTGTCACCACAAGACCAAACAGCCGCAGCGAAGCCTCAAGGCCCTGTGATCCATGGGCCGAGCTTGCTGACGGACCGCGATATTTACCTCTTTAAGGAAGGCAGCCACTCCCGGTTGTACGAAAATCTTGGGTCTCATCTCATGACCGTCGACGGCAAGGCGGGCGTGCTCTTCGCGGTATGGGCGCCGAACGCCGAGAAGGTTTCGGTCATGGGTGACTTCAACGGCTGGAACAATGCCTCCCATCAGCTTGCACCGCGCAAGGACGGATCGGGCATCTGGGAAGGGTTCATCCCGAGCCTCGGGAACAGGAGTCTGTACAAGTACCACATTGTTTCCCAGCTCGGCGGCTACAGCGCGGACAAGGGGGATCCTTATGCCTTTGCCTGGGAGCTGGCGCACAAGACGGGGACTGCGTCTGTGGTCTGGGACCTTAGTCAAGAGTGGAACGACCAGGACTGGATGCAGACTAGAAAAGCCAGAAATGCGCCGGACGCGCCCATTGCCGTGTACGAAATGCACCTCGGATCCTGGCGACGGGTGCCCGAGGACGGGAACCGGTCGCTCAATTACCGCGAAATGGCCGAGTGGCTCCCGTCCTACCTCAAGGACATGGGCTTCACCCACGTGGAGTTTATGCCCGTGATGGAGCACCCCTTCTTCGGGTCCTGGGGATACCAGGTGACGGGGTACTTCGCGCCCACGAGCCGCTACGGCATGCCGCAGGACTTCATGCATTTGATCGATCGCCTACACCAGGAAGGCATCGGCGTGATCCTTGACTGGGTACCGTCCAATTTTCCGAGCGACGAGCACGGTCTCGGCTATTTCGACGGGACCCACCTGTACGAACACGCGGACCCGCGCAAGGGCTTCCACCCCGACTGGAACACCTATATCTTCAACTACGGCAGGCACGAGGTGCGGTCCTTTCTCCTAAGCAGCGCGCGCTTTTGGCTCGACCGTTACCACGCCGACGGCCTCAGGATCGACGCCGTGGCTTCCATGCTCTACCTCGACTACGGCAGGAAACAGGGCGAGTGGATCCCGAACAAGTACGGTGGCAAGGAGAACCTGGATGCCGTCATGTTCCTGCGCAAGATGAACGAGGAGGTCTATCGCGTCTTCCCCGACGTGCAGGTTATTGCCGAAGAGTCCACAGCCTGGCCCATGGTCTCCCGGCCGGTCTACGCAGGCGGTCTGGGATTCGGCATGAAGTGGAACATGGGATGGATGCACGACACGCTCTTCTATTTCTCACGGGAACCCATCCACCGCAAGTACCACCATGGACAGCTCACGTTCAGCATATGGTACGCCTTCACCGAGAACTTCATGCTCGCCCTGTCCCACGACGAGGTGGTCCATGGCAAAGGATCCCTCATGGGCAAAATGCCGGGGGACGACTGGCAGAAGTTCGCAAACATGCGGCTGCTCTTGGGCTACCTCTACACCCATCCCGGGAAGAAGCTCTTCTTCATGGGCGGGGAGATTGGCCAGCGGCGTGAATGGAACCACGATTGGAGCGTGGAGTGGCACCTCCTCGCTTTCGCGCCCCACCAGGGACTGCTGCGGTGGGTGCAGCATCTGAACATCCTCTACCGTGGTGAATCAGCGCTCTTCGAGCTCGATTTCGATCCCGCCGGGTTCGAGTGGGTTGATTGTACCGACACCGACAACAGCGTTGTCTGCTTCCTGAGAAAAGGCAGAAACCCAGACTATGCGGTCCTGGTGGTCTGCAACTTCACGCCGGTGGCGCGATACGACTACCACGTCGGCGTCCCTGCTGGCGGGTTCTGGCGGGAACTGCTGAACAGCGACGCACGGGAGTACGGCGGGAGCGGTCACGGCAATTTCGGCGGTGTCGAAGCTGTCCCGGTGCCCATGCACGGCCGCTCTCAGTCTCTCTCACTCACCCTGCCGCCGCTGGGGATAGTGGTGTTTAAGAAGATTTAGGAGCGTGGTATGTAAGTTTAATAGATATCTCTATGAGATGTGGTTAAAAGCTAATGTCCCGGCGGAAGCAACATTTCAGAAGACGAAGTATGGTGCTTATTGAAGGTGTAGGTGATGAGGATGCTATTGAGGAGATGAGGTCCTATCAGGGGCTGTGGCTTGAATCCGACGCAAAATATCAGACCAATAAATTAAGTGTCGTATTCTTCTGATGGTGCTATTAGCTTGCGTAGAGGAGCGTTTGAATGTTAATTCTGATAAAGCACATCAAAGATTTGATAGAAAAACATTAAACTTATATTCCATGGTGAGTTCTTATGCCTGAAACATGCTAATTACCTGATGATACAGGCAGGGGATTTTTATCCGGGAGGTGCCTATGCTATCCTTTGTGTTGAACATCCTGTTAGCAACCGTCCTGTTTTTTTGCGGTCCTGTATGGGCGGAAGATCGATTTGTGATCGCGGAATTTTCATCCGCGGTCAATGCTGCCGGCGTACCCGCTGGCTGGCAGGTCAAAGAAAAATCCGGGAAGGCGGATTTCGCGGTCGTCAGGGACGGCGACATCTCAGCCGTTCGGTTTCGGAGCGCGAACACGTCTTTCTCCCTCCAGAAAGAGGTGAATGTGGACCTCAAGCGGTTCCCGGTGCTCACCTGGAAGTGGAAGGTGACCAAGCTGCCGGCCGGAGGCGATTTCAGAAAATCGAAGACTGATGACCAGGCCGCTCAGCTCTTCGTCGCGTTCACCAAGACCAAATCTATCGTCTACATCTGGGACACGAGCGCACCGCAGGGTCTTACGGAGGACACGACGCCGGTCCCGTTCATGCATGTCAAGGTCGTAGTAGTGCGATCTGGTGTTGCCGGGACGGGGGCGTGGATTACTGAGACCCGGAACGTTTACGAGGATTACAAAAAGCTCTTTGGCGAGGAACCGCCCCCGGTAAGCGGTATGCGGCTCCAGATTAACTCTCAGCACACCGGGTCATCGGCCGAGAGTTACTTTGCGGATGTAGTGTTTACAAAACAGTGAAGCGTTGTGGCCGCTGATTCACACGGACATTAATCAGCAGAACAATGCGATCTGTGTTCATCAGTGTTTATTCGCAGTTCCATAGGCGGAATTCCGTCTCATAAATAAACAAAATATGACAGCCGGGTCGATCTCCGGCTGTCATATTTACCTTCATAATTCTGATACGTTCTATCAATAACAAGCTCAGTTTTATCTACCAAATTCTGTGCTATTATGATCACATGCAATCGCCAAGATGTGAAAATACATAATCTGGCTTTTCTTGAGGTCTCCAATGAGCCCGAAACTTTTAAGCAGTTTGGCCCATCCAAATCATCTCCTTTAAGGAGAGTTTTCATGAACAGATTGTATGCAGCCGCCATTCTGGCGATGTTCGTTCTGCAGGCCGGAACGGCCGCGGCCGCTACGGACAGCAATAAAAAACTCCAGGGGGAGGGCGACATCATTACCATTATTTTGCCGCTGGCGTCGGTCGGGACCGCGTATTTCAAGGGCGATAGCGAAGGGGGAAAGCAGTGGCTGCGCGCCACGGTGATCAATGAGGTCCTAAATACCAGCCTTAACCTCGTCTTCAACGAAACCAGCCTTGGCACGCGGCCGAACGGCGGTTCCAACAGTTTTCCGTCCGGACACGCCGGCTTCGTGTTTTCGCAGGCCGGATTCCTGCAGGAGCGCTACGGCTGGAAGTATGGCGCGCCGGCCCTGGTGCTGGCAAGTGCCGTGAGCTATATCCGTGTCGACATAGGCAAGCATCACTGGCGTGATGTCATTGCCGGTGGTGCGCTGGGCTACGGCGTCGCCTTGCTCACGGTAACTCCCCTGAATGCGCTCCATCTGGCGCCGATCATTGGGCCGGACTGGCTGGGCATTCGCTGGCAGCGATCATTCTGAGCAGTCGGGATAGCAATGAAGAGGAATTGCAGGTTCTGTTCGCCATGAAGACAAATAAACTGCATAAGCCCTTCTCCATGATTCGAGAGTTCCATCTTGCCGACTGGTTCACGCTGGCAAATGCGGTATGCGGCACGGGGGCAATGTTTTCCATGCTGACGTACCTGCAAACGACCGACGTCACTCATATCTACTTTGCGGGCGGGATGGTCTTTGCCGCTTTAGTCTTCGATGTCCTGGACGGACGGATTGCCCGGTGGCGACAGAAGACTTCTGGTATAGGTCGTGAGCTCGACTCTCTCGCTGATGTCATCTCCTTCGGTGTAGCCCCAGCCCTGATCGGATACGGTTGCGGCATGCAGGGCTTATATGACCGTGTAATCCTGACCTATTTTGTTGCATGTGGAGTATCCCGCTTGGCGCGCTACAACATTACGGCCGAGGCACTGTCTGAGGGTGGAGTCAAAGTGAAGTACTTCGAAGGAACTCCTATCCCAACGTCGCTGCTGCTGGTACTGTTGATGTTATGGGCTGCCTCACAGGGAGCATTGCGCGAGTCCCTCTGGTTCGGACAGGTCGTGTTTGCGGGCTTCACGCTTCATCCGATAGCATTGCTTTACGCGGTCTCTGGCTCACTCATGATCAGTCGCATACGGATACCAAAGCTCTGATCTGCACCCATGCAGGCTTACACAAAGCAGTCGGGCCAGCGTGGCTGCCCTCGGCCGGATTTTATCTGTTGTAAAAAAAAATAAAAAAAGACCCGGAATGCTTTTGTCCGAGTCTTGTCCGATGTTTTTTTGCAACACTCAGATTACCTTGACATGCCTATCTCTTTGATTTATTACCACGCTTCACAGGGGAAGGTTCTTCCTTAAAAAACAGCTACCCTGAATAGCCTGAAAAGCCCGCAGAACCCTTCAACAAAAGGCATCCAACTTCTATGATAACATGATAAGGCGGTTCTGCTGTATACTAATCGGGCAAGCATGAAATTCTCCTTCCCAGCACAAGATGCACAAGATTCAGGGCAACCCACATGAAGAAACAAAACTTATTCAGGCGAGCCATCAGATTTCTGCTGATCATCCTTGCTACAATCTGGATGCTGTTTGAAGATTGGGTGTGGGATAGCATCGTTGTCCTTATGGAAGCTGTAGGACGACTGAAAATTATCAACCGAATTGAAACCTTCCTCGCGAGACAAAATCAATATCTTCTTCTTACCTTATTTGTGTTCCCCTTTCTCATCATGATCCCAGCCAAATTGTACGGGCTTTATCTTATTGCGGATGGTAAGGTGATACGGGGTGTCACAATCTTCGTGATAGCAAAGGGATTGATAACTGCCCTTGTCACGAGACTCTTTATCATCAGCAAGGATAAGCTGCTACAGATTAAGGTATTCGCAGCTTTTTACTATTGGTTCAAGGACAAGAAGGAATGGCTTTATTCTGAGGTACGCAAGCTACCGGCGTGGCAAGCGGCAAGGGGATGGATTACTCGGTTTAGGCATAATCTGAAAATAAGGGCGCATTCATTTATGACGGCAATAAAGAAATGGTTGTCAAAGTCATAACCGCAGCTTCTTCCCACAAATAACGTGTGCTGTTCTTGTTTCGAAGCTAGTAAAAATGACCATCGAGCAACCCTGTCCTAAAACCGGTAGGACATCAGAACGCCCCTCACCTGTCCGTCTATCAGAGGTTCAAAACTCACGTTACTCTTCTTTGAATGGGATGCTACAATCGCCTTCCCTGTATAATACCCTATTGCGGACCCTACAAAGACATCGGACGCCCAATGACCATCATTGTGGACCCGCTCGAGGGCTATGAGAGTGGAAATCCCGTAGACCAACGGAGGAATAAACATATTATCGTACTCGGTGGCAACTACGCTGGCTATTGAAAATGCTGTCGAGGCATCACCTGACGGGAATGATAGGTGTGCACCATTGCTGGTCCAACCAGGAGACCAGGTATCGTGCGGATCACCTGTATAGGGACGATGCCTGCCCGTCGTGTGTTTCAGAACTTGGACAAACGCGCCGGTAATGACAAAGCTCTCTGCAGACAAGAGAAATGTTGTCTTGGCTTTTGTATCGGGAGCTATGTATCCGTAAGCGCCGAGACCAACCAAGGCAGGTAAAGACAAGGTGTAAATTTTTTTTACATCATCTGCCAAATTCTCTGTTGTGGTGTTCTTATGTTTTTGAACCCATGACCGAATCTTGTCATCTTGCGTGTACAATCCCACAGCCACACCCGTAACGAGGGAGGCCTCAAGCCAGTCAGATTTGTCCCACCGTGCCGGTGATGTCAGGATATTCTTGGTATCGCTCAAATAGCCGCTGAAATAAGCCTTATTAAGTTCAACCGATTCTGTTTTGGTAGTCGGCGTATCCGCAGGGGAAGCTGACGAGTCCTCAGTGGCAAGAGCGGACGATGTTGTAACGAGAACCAGGAGTGTGACCAATCCAAAGGTTCTGAAATAATGCTTGAACGACATTGAGAATCCTTTCGTTGGAAAATGATGTCAGGAATTGTAAGGGCACATTATAGCGATAATTCAGGGGACAGTCTAGAGTATTAAGCTACTATGAGGGGCTACTGTGATATACTGAGGCTGGTTATTGAAGGGGACCCTGACTAATGCAATAAAGGGAAGGGGGGCATATGAACATTTTAGAATGGTTCAGCAGTCTTCCAAGGAAATCTCATATAATCATCGGTCTTTTCGTAACGATGGTAATCGGATATGTCGATTATGTAACAGGTTATGAGCTAAGGATGGAGTTGTTTTATTTGTTTCCGATTGCTTATGTTGCGTGGTTTGTGGGGCAAAAAACCGGAATATTGTTTTCGTTATTGTCAATCATCACGATAGTGTATTCAGATATCATGGCCGGGAAAAAATATACCTCGTTTACCATTGAATTTTGGAATGGGGCAATTTACTTCGTTTTCTATGTGATTGTGACCTTGCTGATTAAATTACGAATATCATTACAGCAACGAGAAAATCTCATCGAAGAATTGGATAGTGCGTTAAGGCGGAATGAGGAACTGAGTAATATGCTCCCTATTTGTACCAGCTGCAAAAAGTTCCGTGATGACCCGGAATATCGGCAAGAGGTGGAGTCATATATCAGCGGACATAGGAATTCGGAATTTGCTCGTAGTCTTTGCAAGGACTGTGCAATGAAGATTTACCCGGGGTCCATCAAGAAAGAGAAAAAATAAGTTGGCGGATGGGAGTTCCTCATTTCCCTTCTTTCACCGAGACCTTAACCCCTTCTCCTCTGAAAGTTACTGCAAAAAAACCAACAAAACACAACAAAACTCGTGCTTGACAATGCTAACCTTTTGATTTAATATCGTTCGGGTCAACGGGGTTTTTCGGGTTCGAGACCCCTCGCCTGCTCCCTTTTAATAGACAGTTCGCAACCTTCACGACCCCTGCCTGATCCAACAGGTGGGGTTTTTTTGTCGCCGCATCTTAAAGGACCATGACTCATAAAATCTATTTTGTCACCGGAGGGGCACGGTCCGGGAAGTCGGCCCATGCCGAGCATCTGGCCCAGGACCTCGCCGGCAGGCGCGCCTATATCGCCACGGCGCAGGCGCTCGACGCGGAAATGGCGGCAAGGATCGAGAAGCATCAGCAGGACCGCGGTCATGTCTGGGACACCTACGAAGAACCCCTGGCCGTGGCGGAGCTGCTGCGGAAGCTTGCCGCCCGCTACGAGGTCGTGCTCCTCGACTGCCTGACGCTCTGGCTCTCCAACGTCATGGCGCACAGCGGCGGCGACGGCGCCGTCCTCTCCCGCTCCGACGAGCTGGTGAGTGCGATCAGGGATTTCCCCGGGGCCTGCATCGTGGTGTCGAACGAGGTGGGTCTCGGAATCGTGCCGGACAACCCCGTTGCGAGGAAGTTCCGGGACTTTGCGGGCATGCTGAACCAGAAGGTCGCACAGGCTGCCGATGAAGTGTATTTTACGGCGGCGGGGATACCGATGAAGATAAAGTGAACCAATTGCGGATTTCACCCTGCACTCGCGCCATGCGCTCGTAAACGCGGGCGCAGGCGGATTGCAGATTGCGGAATGGGGAATGAAGACAGAAGCGAGAAGTCAGAAGTAGAAGAATGATTTCATACCATACTATTGAGGGGGAGGAATTAATTCCATGAATAAACTGCACGATATACTGAAACAGATCCGGCCTGTCGATGTTTCACGCACGAACGCGGTCCAGGCGCAGCTCGACAACCTGACCAAACCGCAGGGGAGCCTCGGAAGGCTCGCACCCCAGCCCTCCCTTTGAAGGGGAGGGAGTTTATAAACAGTTGCAAAAAAAATCAACCTATGATCAACAATTTCATCACGGCTCTCCAATTTCTCACCATATTCACGGTGAAAAAGAAGCACAGAATCGAGGAAAGCGACCTGGCGCGATCCATGGTCTATTTTCCGCTCATCGGTTTCTTGATCGGGTTTATCCTGGTTAACGCGGACAAGGCGTTTGCCCTGGTCGCCCTACCGCAGCCGGTCTCAACGCTGCTGATCATCGTCATCTCCGTGCTGGTCACCAGGGCGCTCCACATCGACGGGCTGGCGGACACGCTGGACGGTCTCATGGGGGGACACGACGACGCCTCGCGTCTTCGCATCATGAAGGACAGCAGGCTCGGGACCGCCGGGGTGCTCGGCATCGTTTTTGTCCTGTTCCTGAAGTATCTTTGTCTCAACACCCTCTTCGAAAGCGAACGGATCGTCGCACTGCTGACAGCTCCGGTGCTGGCCCGCTGGTCGCAAACGTTTATGGCATACAACGCCCGGTACGGCCGGGAAAACGGCATGGCCGGCGCATTCGTCGGCCATATCCGGGCGAGCACCCTGGCTGCGTCCTCGGCTGTCGCCGCGGGGCTAACGGCATTCGTCGTCGTGCGCCTGGATATCCGGTCGGTGATCCTCGCACTCTGCCTTCTCAGCGGCGCCGCGCTCTTGAGTTGGCTTGGGAAACAGTACGTCATCCGGAAACTCGGGGGGGTAACGGGTGATGCCATCGGCGCGATAAGCGAACTGAACGAAGTGCTGGTGCTCCTGCTTTTCGTGCTGTTCTCCAGCGGAAACTGACAATGCCTACCAGGGTCTACCTCATGCGCCACGGAGAAGTGGCGAACGGCGGCGAAAGGCGCTATAACGGCCACATCGACGTGGACATAACCGAAAACGGCGTGCGACAGATGCACCGGCTAGCCGGCCTGCTTACCGGGAAGAGTCTTGCCGCCGTCTACTCCAGCGACCTCATCCGGTCCGTGAAAGGCGCGCGGATCATTGCAGAGCAAGCCGGCGTCGCGCCGATTTCCCTTGAGGTCCTTCGGGAACGGAGCGTGGGCGCCTGGGAGGGATTGACTGCGGAAGAGATCAAAGCGCGCTTTCCGGAAGAATACGCCGCGTGGCGTGCCGACCTCCTCAACTACCGTCCACCGGGCGGAGAATGCCTGCTTGACGTACGACGACGCATCCTGCCGGCGTACCTGGGGATCGTCGGCTCCCACCCTGACGCGGAAATAGCCCTGCTTCTTCACGGCGGCGTGAATCGCGTCATTCTTGCCGAAGCGCTCGGCATGAACATGATGAATCTCTTCCGGATAGACCAGTCTTTCGGCGCGCTCAACATCGTTGATTACTTCGAAGACGGAATGGCCGTGGTAAGATTGGTGAACGGCTAGTGTCGCGAGCATAGATATTTTTCTCATTCTGTCATTCCGGGCTTGGCCCGGAATCCTATCTAATTAAATGGATTCCCACTTCCGCGGGAATGACACGTAAGTACGCAACGACAAAAACATGTAAAGCAGATTGGACGCACTACATTGTTGTTATCGGCGGATCATTGTCTGTAGCCGCAGCTTTAATGCGAAAGTATCACGGCACGCCTCCTCCTATTTGCCTGCCTTGACGATTTAAATAAAACGTGATTGTATTGAAGCAGAAGATAGCAGTGAGTATTTTCCCTGAGGCGGTGTATGGCCATGCCTGCGGAAAAAATGCAGATGCACAAACCGGACTTCGCCAGGATCACGGATGTCACGTGGGACCTCCCGAAGACCTTCAAACCGGGCATGCGCGTACCGGCCCGGATCATCGCCACGCGGAAACTGCTCGATGCCATGGACCTGCAGGTCTATGACCAGATCTCGAATGTGGCCACACTGCCGGGTATCCAGAAATTCGCCTTTTGCATGCCCGACGGCCACAGCGGGTACGGTTTCCCGATCGGGGGCGTTGCCGCCTTCGATGTGAACGAGGGCGGCGTCATTTCGCCGGGCGGCATCGGCTTCGACATCAATTGCGGCATGCGGCTTGTGCTTACGAACCTGACCCGTGAAGAGGTGGCGCCTCACTTGAAAACGCTGGTCGAGAAGCTCTTCCGGCGCGTGCCCGCGGGAGTCGGCAGCCGGGGCTTCGTGGACATGAGCAGGGAAGAGTTCAGAAACCAGGTCGCGGTCGAGGGCGCGGAGTGGGCAGTCAGGAAAGGCTACGGGTGGAAGGAAGACCTGGAGCGGACCGAGCTGCACGGCAGAGCGGACTGGGCCGACAAATCGAAGATTTCCCAGCGGTCCATCGAACGCGGGTATAACCAGATCGGGACCCTCGGCTCGGGAAACCACTATCTGGAAATCCAATGGGTCAGACCGGAGAACATCTTCAACGAAAAACTCGCGGCCAAGTGGGGCATCTTTCCCAACCAGGTCGTGGTTATGTTCCACTGCGGGTCCCGCGGCTTCGGCCACCAGATTGCCAGCGATTACCTGGAGCTTTTTCTTTCCGTCATGGAGAGAAAGTACGGCATCAAGATCCTTGACCGCGAACTCGCCTGCGCTCCCTTTCGTTCGCCGGAGGGCCAGGACTACTATAAGGCCATGGGTTGCGCCGTGAACATGAGCTTCGCGAACCGGCAGGTGATCCTGCACCGGGTACGCGAGGTGTTCTCCGAGGTCTTTGACCGGAGCGCGGAAGACCTCGGCATGGAGATGGTCTTTGATATCGCCCATAACAGGGGAACGCTGGAAAGGCACAAGGTGAACGGAAAGACAAGGGAACTGATCGTCCACAGGAAAGGGGCGACAGGCTGCTATCCCCCCGGACGGGAAGAGATTCCGGAGCGCTACCGCGACGACGGCTCCCCGGTCATTATCGGCGGTTCCATGGAAACGGGAAGCTATCTTCTCGTAGGCGGGCCGGCTGCTGCCGAGACCTTCTGTTCGACTGCCCATGGCAGCGGCAGGACCATGAGCAGGACCAAGGCGAAACACATGGTGAACGGCAGAGAGCTGCTTCGGGGTCTCGAAGAGCGGGGAATCTACGTGCGGACCGTGAGTTATCCCGGCGTGGCGGAAGAGGCCGGGTTCGCATATAAGGACATCGATGACGTGGTCGAGGCCGCGAAGGCTGCGGGGATCTCGATGCCCGTCGTGAAGCTGGTCCCGCTCGGGAACGTGAAGGGGTGATATGCCGTACCGGTATCTGGAAGACGTTACGATCGCCGACGTGGCCTTCGTGGCCGAGGGCAAGACGCTGCGGGAGCTGCTCGAATCGGCCGCGCTGGCAATGACGAATACCATGATCGGAAACATGGAGAAGATGGAACAAAGCGCGATCAAATGCTTCGAGATAACGGCAGAGAGCCCCGAAATGCTGCTCTACCATTTTCTCCAGGAACTGGTCTTTTACAAGGACGCGGAGCGCCTGCTCTTTAACAAGTTCGAGCTTGACCCGGAACAGAGTGCCTCGTCCTGGCATCTCCGCGTCAGGGCCTGCGGAGAAGAGATATCGCAGGAAAAGCATGAATTGCTCTGCCGACGTGAAGGCGGTGTCGCTCCATAAATTCAGCGTCCGCCAGACACCGGACGGGTGGCTCGCGGAAGTGATCGTAGACGTTTGACCGTCTCTTGCGTTTGTCCTGTCTCCGGTTTCACACTGTCGCAGTGCCTCTCTTCTCGTATCAGTAGTTTCCTTCCGGGGCGAATCCAGCCAGAAATTCGTTGACATCGGGCTTTTCATAACGTATTGTATATGCACCATTAGCTGGGGGAGCCGCATGGCTGAGAGTCCCTTCTCGGGACGACCCTTGGAACCTGATCCGGGTAGTGCCGGCGTAGGGAAGGCGAAAAGATTTAATCGAGACCTTTCGAACCACGCCTCCGGGTGTGGTTTTTTGTTTTGTGCTGCGAGCAAACCAGGTTACAGGTCATTCCCGCCTGTCCCGGCGTTTTGGCAACACCTGGGAAATGCCGCAATTGGAAACCCGGTTTTGAGGGAAACGACGAAACACCGTATCCCCGATAAAAGCGCTCGGGGATGACGCCATTTTGGCCGCGGCTGGAGGCGGCGTTATGATCATCACCCTGAACGGAGAAAAAAAAGACATCCCCGACAACATCACCATTGTCGGTCTGCTGGAATTCCTGAAGATCCAGCACCAGCGCGTGGCTGTCGAACTGAACGAGATTATAGTGAAAAAGGACAGGTACGGCGCGACAGTCATAAAGGATGGAGACTCCCTGGAAGTCGTGAGTTTCATGGGCGGCGGGTGAGGCTTTATGGAGCGAGCCGACCGCGTCGGCGTAGATTGTAGATTCACAACGGCAACATGGTTGCCTTGGTCCATAAGGAGTAAAACATGAAAGACGACAAACTGGTTATCGCAGGCATTGAATTCCAGTCCCGGCTCTGGGTAGGGACGGGAAAGTACAAGGACTTCGCGGAGACGAAAAGGGCCATTGAGGCATCCGGCACCGATGTCGTAACGGTATCGGTGAGGCGCGTCAATATCATCGACAAGAGCAAGGAGAACCTGCTCGACTATATCGATCCGAAGAAATACAAGATCCTTCCGAATACCGCGGGCTGCTACACTGCCAAGGACGCGATCCGCACCGCCATGCTGGCCGCGGAGGCGGGGATCACGAAGCTCGTGAAGCTCGAAGTGATCGGCGATGACAAGACCCTGTTCCCGGACAACGAGGCGACCCTTGAAGCCGCGAAGGTGTTGGTCAAGGAAGGGCTCATCGTCCTGCCCTACACGAGCGACGACCCGATCATGGCGAGGAAGCTTGTGGACATCGGCTGTCCGGCGATCATGCCGCTTGCCGCGCCCATCGGCTCGGGGCTCGGGATCAGGAACCCGTATAATATCCGGATCATCATGGAGACGGTGAAGGTCCCCATAGTCGTTGACGCGGGCGTGGGCACGGCTTCCGATGTTGCGCTTGCGATGGAACTCGGATGCGACGCCGTTCTTTTGAATACGGCGATTGCCGGAGCGAAGGACCCGATCGCGATGGCAGAGGCAATGAAGTACGGCGTGCTTGCCGGCCGCCTCGCATACAAGGCCGGCAGGATTGCGAAGAAGCTCTACGCCACGGCCAGCAGCCCGATCGAGGGGATGATCGGGAGCTGAGTGAAGCCCGCTACTCTTTATATTCGTCGATCCCCGAGTGCTCCTAGTCGGGGATCCGGTATATTTGATACTTGAAAGCCTCTGGATTCCCGCTGAAACCATGCGGGAATGACGGACGAGTGGTGATGGGTAAAGGTTTTTATGAACATTGACTTCAAGCTCTACCTCATCACCGACCGGAAGCAGACAAAACCGCCGCTTCCCGAGGCCGTGCGGCTTGCGCTTCAAGGCGGTGTCCGTGCCATACAGCTTCGGGAACGGGACCTGCCGATCAGGGAGTTGCTCGCGGTGGCGCAGGAGCTCCGGACCGTAACAAGAGAATTCGGCGCAAAGCTGCTCATCAATGACCGAGTGGACGTTGCTGTCGCGGTTGAAGCCGACGGCGTGCACCTCGGCCACCAGAGTATGCCGCCGGAGGCGGTCAGAAGTATCGTCGGCAACAGGATGCTCGTGGGCGTATCAACGCACAGCCTGAAAGAGGCGATCGACGCGGAGAAAAACGGGGCGGATTTCATCACCTTCGGCCCGGTATTCGAAACACCGTCAAAGCTCCATTATGGAGCGCCGGTCGGAACGGAGGCGCTTTCCGATATAAAAAAAAACGTCCGTATTCCCGTCTTCGGCCTGGGCGGTATCAAGACTGAAAATATCCATGAGGTCTTGAGGCCGGGGCGGACGGCATTGCGATGATCTCGGCGATCTTTGCCGCGGAAGACATACAAAAAGCGGCGGAAGAGATTGTCGAGAAGATCAGCTCGTAACACTATCGATGGTGTTTTTTTGTCATTCCCGAATGCTCCTATCGGGAATCTATTTTTGAAATTTAGCTTTGAAACAAAGCCACTGGATTCCCGCTTTTGCGGGAATGACGGCTGTAAAAGAATGAAGCAAATACGAGGTGTTCTATGACCCAGATTCTTGAAGCACGGAAAGGAAACGTCACCCCCGAAATGGAGGCGGTGGCAAGGGCCGAGGGCGTGAGCGTCAGTCACGTGATCGAAGGTGTGGCCGAAGGCACGATCGTCATTACCCGCAACAGCCGGCATACGTCCATCACACCGCTCGGCGTGGGAAAGGGACTACGGACCAAGATAAACGCTAACATCGGGACTTCGAAGGACCGGATGTCCATCGATGATGAGATTGCCAAGCTCAAAGCGGCGGTGGCAGCCGGCGCCGACGCGGTCATGGACCTCTCAACCGGCGGTCCGATCGTCGGCATCCGCGCGGAGATCCTGAAACAGTCCACCGTGTCCATCGGCACCGTGCCGATCTACCAGGCAGCGGTCGAGACCGTTGAGCAGGGAAAAGCGATCGTTCAAATGGACCCCGACCTCCTGTTTCGGGTGATCGAGGAGCAGGCGGAAGAGGGCGTGGACTTCGTGACCGTGCACTGCGGCGTGACCATGCTCGAGCGTGGAGCGGCTCAAAAGCCAGGGCAGGATCATGGACGTGGTAAGCCGCGGCGGGGCCTTCCACCTCGAATGGATGATCTACAACGAGGCCGAGAACCCGCTGTTTACCCAGTACGACCGCCTTGTCGAAATAGCGAAGAAGTTCGACGTGACCCTTTCGCTCGGCGACGGCATGCGGCCGGGCTGCCTTGCCGACGCCACGGACCGGGCCCAGATCGAGGAGTTGATCACGCTCGGGGAACTGCGCGACCGGGCGCACGAGGCGGGCGTGCAGGTGATGATCGAAGGCCCGGGCCATGTGCCGATCAACCAGGTAGAGACGAACATGAAGATCCAGAAGGAGCTCTGCAAGGGCGCGCCGTTCTACGTGCTGGGGCCCCTCGTGACTGACGTCGCCCCGGGGTACGACCATATCACCTCCGCCATCGGCGGCGCAATTGCCGGGGCGGCGGGCGCGGATTTTCTCTGCTACGTAACGCCGTCGGAGCACCTCCGTCTGCCGGACCTAGACGATGTGCGCGAGGGCGTGATCGCATCCCGGATCGCGGCCCATGCCGCCGACATCGCCAAGGGCGTGAAGGGCGCCATGGACTGGGACAGGGAAATGGCGAGGCGCAGGAAGGCGCTGGACTGGAAGGGCCAGATCGAACTTTCGATAAATCCCGAGCGGGCGCGGACGCTTCGCGAGTCGAGCATGCCCAAGGAATCCGACGTCTGCACCATGTGCGGCGAGTTCTGTTCCATGAAGGGCGTGAGCAAGTATCTTAAGAAAGAAGTAAGAAGTCAGAAGTAAGAAGTTGGAAATCGTAAGTCAGAGAAAAGAAGGGTGTGGAGATTGCGGAATGCGGATTGCGGAGTGCGGAATGAAAATTAAGAAGGCCGGATTCGCGTGTTTCGTTCTATCGCTCCTTGCCTTTGTCATCATTGCCCTGCCGGCCTATGCCGGTTCAAAGACCGTTCAGCCGAAAATCATCCTGTCTCCCAAAAAGATCGGCCCCGGAGACATCCTGCTCGTTACCGTATCGGGGGCTACCGGCACGGTCGAGGGCACATTTCACGGCAAAAAAATCTATTTCAACCCGTCGAGAAAATCGTACAAAGCCGTTGTCGGCATCGACCTGCTTGCTGAACCCGGTAAATACCCTCTCGATATCGTCGCGCACGGCGCAGCGGTCCACCGCGTGGTAACGGTGTCTAAAAAGGTCTACCGCATCCAGCGGCTCAAGATGCCGAAAGACATGGTCGAACTTTCACCGGAGAACGAGGCGCGCGCTGAACGGGAGTCAGAAGAAGATGGCCGAGCTCTGGCCGATCCAGACGGCACGTCTCTGGGCAGGCAATTTTATGAACCCCCGGGAAGGCCCGATCGGGACCGAGTTCGGCGTCAAGCGGTTCATGAACAACATTCCGAAAAACCCTCACACCGGCGTCGACGTTACGGCAGAGGAAGGCGAGGAAGTATACGCGCCGAACAACGGCAGCGTTGCGCTGGTCGACGAACAATACTTCTCCGGCAAATCGATCGTCCTTGACCACGGCGAGGGCATCTATACCATGTTTTTCCATCTGTCCAAGGTCCTTGTTGAGCCCGGCCAGAAGGTCAAAAAGGGCGAGGTGATCGGCCTCGTCGGCGCAACCGGCCGCGCCACAGGCGCGCACCTGCACTGGGGCGTCCGCGTGCAGGGCGCGAGAGTCGATCCGCTGGAGCTGATCAAGCTGAAGTTGGAGTAGAGAATCCAGTAGCCAGCAGTCAGGAGTCAGGAGTCGAGACAAAAGTCGGCGATCTACCTCCTACTGGATTATTCTGACTTCTGTGCTCCTGACTCCTGCACTCACTATGATCAAAGTCCTCTCCATAGCCGGCTCCGATCCGTCCTCCGGCGCGGGCATCCAGGCGGACCTCAAGACCTTTCAGGCTCTCGGCGCCTTCGGCATGGCGATACCCGCGGCGCTTACCGTACAGAACAGCCGGGGCGTTTCCGGCGTCGAACCGGTATCTGCGGCAATGCTGTCACGCCAGCTCGAAGCGCTTCTTTCCGACATCAAACCCCATGCGGTCAAGACCGGCATGCTCTTGACGAAAGAGAATGTTGAGGCGGTAGCGGCCGCTGTTCGCAAATTCAAGATCAAGAATCTGTCGTCGATCCTGTGATGATGTCCAGTTCAGGTTCACGTTTGTTGGAGTATAAGGCTATCGATGTCGCTCAAGAAAAAGTTGTTGCCGCTGGCCCTGCTTGTTACGCCGAACATCTCCGAAGCCGAAGTACTTGAGCGGCATCGGCCTTGAATGCGATGAAGACATGGATTTCGCTGCCGGGAAAATCCTCGATATGGGCGCCTCGTATGTCCTCATCAAGGGCGGCCACAGAAAGGGCCCGGCCGTGGACACCCTGTATGGAGGAAAAACCGTGCTCGAGTTTTTCCACGCCGCGGCGAAAAGGCGAGTTTCACGGCACCGGGTGCCTGCTTTCTTCGGCCATAGCGGTGTTCATTGCGCGTGGATTGTCTGTGGAAAAGGCTGTGGAAAACGCCAAACAATTTGTGGATATGATGTTGAAAACGGCGAAGCCGGTGGGGAAGGGCAGGACGAAGTACTTCCAATTCTGAGGCTTCACCGCGGAGCAACTAACAAAAGAATCTTATTTTCTCTGCATCCTCTGCAGATAAATTTCTGGAGGTTTTATGCGCATTGACGGCAGGAAGGCGGACGAACTTCGCAGGATCAAGATAACAAGAAACTACATCAAGTCCGCCGAGGGCTCGGTCCTGATCGAGATGGGGGATACGAAGGTCATCTGCACGGCAACGGTCGAGAACTCGGTCCCGCCGTTCTTAAGGGGCAAAGGCACCGGCTGGGTCACGGCCGAGTATGCCATGCTGCCTCGGTCGTCGGCCCAGAGGATCCAGCGCGAACGGAGCAAGGTGGGCGGCCGCACGCTACGAGATCCAGCGGCTGATCGGCAGGTCCCTTCGCTCGGTCGTGGATATGAAAGCGCTTGGCGAGAGGTCCGTGTTGATCGACTGCGACGTGGTCCAGGCCGACGGCGGCACGCGCACGGCATCGATCACCGGCGCCTATGTTGCTCTCGTGGACGCGCTCCGGCACATAAAAAAACAGGGCATGATCGATGCGGTCCCGGTGAACGACCATCTTGCCGCGGTGAGCGTCGGGATCGTTGATGGGAAGCCCATGCTCGACCTTTGCTATGCCGAAGACTCGACGGCCGACGTGGACATGAACCTGGTGATGACCGGCAAAGGCGCCATCGTCGAGGTGCAGGGTACGGCCGAGGGCGAGCCTTTTTCGAAAGAGGAGCTGGGCAAGCTGCTGGCCCTTGGAGAGAAGGGCATCAAGGCGCTCATCAAAAAACAGAAAGAAGTCCTTAGATGACGGCGTTTCTCACGTCGCTCGCGATCGTGTTCCTGGCCGAGATGGGAGACAAGACGCAGCTCCTGGCCATGGCCTTTGCCACACGGTTCCGGTGGCAGACCGTGATGCTCGGCGTTTTTTTCGCGACAGCCGCCAACCATTTGTTCGCTGTCTACGTCGGCAGCTATCTCACCAGCATTGTCCCGCTGCACTACATCAAGATCGCGGCAGCTGCTTCTTTTATCGTCTTCGGGCTCTGGACGATACGCGGCGACAAGATCGAGGACGAGGACAAGCGCTTTAATTTCAGCCCTCTCTGGACCGTTATCATCGCCTTCTTTCTCGCCGAGATGGGGGACAAAACCCAGCTCGCCACCGTTGCGCTCGCCGCCGAGTTCAATACCATTGTCCCGTCTGGTTCGGTACGACAGCCGGAATGCTGATCGCGGACGCTGTCGGTATCATTGCCGGCATCGTTCTGCACAAAAAAATCCCGGAAAAGCAGATCAAGTGGTTCGCTGCGCTGGTATTCATCGCCTTCGGCCTGTGGGGTTGTATGATATCGGACGATCAATCACGGTGAAGTTTTTCGAAGTTATAGAATAACTGTCGCCATAAGCCTCTGACTCATCCTGTTTTCCCCCTTGACAAAACTCCGCACGACGAATTAATATTAAACGCTTGTTTTAAAACAACCCAAGGAGCGTTCCCCATGTCAAAACCAAAGATCGTGATGTTTTTATTAGGATTCATGTTCTTGCTTTCGACGGCAGCCATGGCGCAGTATCCCGTTATTGATGCGGAACAGCTCAAGTCCCGGATGGAGGGAAAACAGAAAGTGGTTCGTCATTGATGCGAGGCCCGCGGAAGAATATCAGCAGGCGCACATCCCAGGCGCGATAAACATCCCGGCTGACCGGATCAAGGAGGATGCCGCGCTCCTGCCCAAGGACAAAACGACGTCCATATTTTTTACTGCAGGGGGGAAGGCTGAGGCCTGAGCCGCATGGCCGCAGGCGCGGCCACGGAGTTGGGGTATACGAACCTCATGATTTACCAGGCAGGCATGCCTGACTGGCAGGCGAAGGGCTACCCGGTGCAAAAGGGAAGCAAACCAGGCAAACTGAAGTAACTGAAAGGAACCGCAAGGAAAGCATGGTCATGAAAAGAGAGAAAGCCAACTATATGATCCAGTCCGTGTCGCATGCGCTTGACATTCTTGAGTCGTTCACGCGGACAGAGGACGAACTCGGCGTCACGGAGCTGTCGAAGCGGCTGGGCCTTCATAAAAACAATGTCTTCCGCCTTTTGGCCACCCTTGAGAACCGTGGTTACATCGAGCAGAACAAGTCCACGGAGAATTACCGGCTGGGGCACAAAA
The DNA here is from genome assembly GCA_963741205.1 of Nitrospirota bacterium. GTDB lineage: Bacteria > Nitrospirota > UBA9217 > UBA9217 > UBA9217 > JAJYKN01. The sequence continues at coordinate 137,482 of CAVUHW010000030.1, read as the reverse complement.
CGCTCCAGATCGGATCGATATTCATCGAGCAGCGGGAATGCCGCCGCCAGGCGCGGCCCGTGCTTGAGGACCTTGCAGCCGGCTCCGGAGAGACCGCGGTGGTCGCCGTTCTTCGCGGGAACAAGGTCATCTACATGGACAGCGTTGAGACGAACCGAACCGTCCGCGCGGTATCGCGCATCGGGGCCATTTACCCGGCCTTCTGCACCGCCGTCGGCAAGATACAGCTCGCGCACCTTTCCACGGCCGATGTCGATCGCCTGTACCCGGAGCCGACCCTGACCGCGCTGACGGAACGGGGCATCAAGACCCGGGATGCGCTTCATGCCGAGCTGAAACAGGCGGCCCAGCGGGGTTACGCACTCGAAAACGAGGAGATGGAGATCGATGTCCGCAGCATCGCGGTGCCGGTCAAGGATTTTTCGAAGAAGGTGATCGCTGCGATAGGCATCATGGCCCCGGCAAGCAGGCTGACCGACGAGCGGCTTGAAAAAGGCGGGATCATCCGGCTGCTCGAAGAATCAGGCAGGACGCTATCGACGAGACTCGGCTTTATAGCCCCGAGCGGCGGGAAAAGGCCGTAAGGAATTGGGAGCTTGGAGCGGGGAGTAGAGCCCTTTTTTTCTAATGCCGAACTCCGAATTCATCACTCGACGACTGCTCTTCGGAATCGCAGGACTTTATTGACACTTCCGTTCGTGCTGTGTTATTATCGCCAAGATGGTGATTGAACGAAAATGGGATCATCTCAAGGCGCTGCTCCATGACATGCACGGCGCGGTGCTCGCCTATTCCGGCGGCGTGGACAGCTCGCTCCTGCTCAGGGCCGCGGCCGAGGTCATGGGCCCCAACCTCATTGCGGTTACCGCCGTTTCCGAGACCTATCCAAAGGGAGAACTCACTCACGCGAAGGATTTTGCCCGCGCGCTCGGCGTGACGCACAGGATCATGCGCACCGAGGAGCTGGCGTCGGAGGACTTCGTGCGCAATCCTCCGGAGCGATGTTACCACTGCAAGAAAGAGCTTTTCGAAAAACTCAGGCGGATCGCCGCGACCGAGGGGCTCTCCTGTGTCATCGAGGGATCGAACACCGACGATCTTAGGGACCATCGTCCGGGCAGAAAAGCAGCCGAGGAGTTTTCCGTGCGCAGCCCGCTCCTGGAAGCGGGGTTTTCAAAGGCCGAGGTCCGCGAATGCGCGCGAGCGCTGGACCTTCCCGTCTGGGACAAACCATCGCTTGCCTGTCTCTCCTCCCGTATCCCCTATGGAACGAGGATCACTCACGAGCTACTCCGCACCGTTGAGGCGGCGGAGGAGCATTTGCGCGACCTCGGGTTCCGCCAGGCGCGTGTCCGGCATCACGGCGACATTGCGCGGATCGAAGTGATGCGGGACGATTTTGAAAAGCTCATGTCCCGTGACGTCTCGGAGAAAATCACCGCGGGGCTGAAGGAACTCGGCTATACCTACGTCTGTCTGGATATCGAGGGATACCGGACGGGGAGTATGAATGAAGGGCTAAGGGCCGACGGACGAGAGACGACGGACGAGGGACGAGGAAAGAATTTGCGTCCATCGTCCTAGTGAGCGAAGCGAGCGGTCGTCCATCGTGCTTCAGAATAACAAGGGGGCGTGAATGAAGGTTCTGGTAATCGGCGGCGGCGGCAGGGAACACGCGCTTGTCTGGAAAATCGCGCAGAGCCCGAAGGTCACGAAGATCTACGCGGCGCCGGGCAATGCCGGGATTGCCCAACTCGCGGAATGCGCGCCGATCAAGGCGGAAGACATCGCCGGGCTCCTGTCTTTCGCGCGGTCCAAGGCAATCGACCTGACCGTCGTAGGCCCCGAGGGGCCGCTCTCCCGAGGCATCGTGGACGAGTTCACGAAAGCGGGTCTGCGCGTCTTCGGGCCGAGCGGAAAGGCGGCCGAGATCGAGGCGAGCAAGCGGTTCTCCAAGGACCTGATGAAAAAGTACAACATCCCCACGGCCGAATACGGGGTCTTTATTGACAAGGCCGCCGCGGAGGCGTACGTGCGCGCGAAAGGCGCGCCCATTGTCGTGAAGGCCGACGGGCTGGCCGCGGGCAAGGGCGTTGTGGTCGCCGAGACCGTGGAGGAGGCGGTGAAGGCCCTGGACCTGATCATGACGGAGAAGGCCTTCGGCGCGGCCGGCAACCGTGTCGTGATCGAGGAGTGCCTGAAGGGTGAAGAGGCGTCGTTCATGGCCTTTTCCGACGGCAAGACCGTGGTTCCCATGGCGTCTTCGCAGGACCACAAGCGCGTGTTCGACGGGGACAAGGGGCCGAATACGGGCGGGATGGGCGCCTACTCACCGGCCCCGGTCGTCACGCGGAAGCTGGAACGAAAGGTCATGGACACGATCATGATCCCCACGGTGCAGGCCATGGAAAAAGAGGGGCGCCTGTTCAAGGGCGTGCTGTATGCCGGCCTCATGATCGACGACGGCGAGGCAAAGGTCCTCGAGTTCAACGCGCGTTTCGGCGACCCGGAGACGCAGCCGGTCATGGCAAGGCTCGATACGGACCTGATCGATATCATCGAGGCCATCCTCGCCGGGTCGCTGTCGAAGATCGACATCAAATGGAAGCCCGATTCCGCCGTCTGCGTGGTCATGGCCTCGGGCGGATATCCCGGCAATTACGAGAAGGGCAGGGAGATCCGGGGACTCGAAAACGCGGCAAAGCTCGGCAACGTGTCGGTATTTCACGCCGGGACCGCCATGAAAGACGGCAAGATCGTGACCGACGGCGGCAGGGTCCTCGGGGTCACGGGCACTAGGCCCGGTGGTCGCGGCCGCCATCGACAACGCCTACAAAGGCGTGCGGGAGATCACCTTCGAGGGCGCGCACTTTCGACGGGACATCGGGGCGCGGGCGCTCGAGACAGGGAACTAAATTCCGAAAAACATTGATTTTGGAAATTGGCAGAATGAAAAAGCCGACGGTCAAGAACATCACGCAGTTTCCTGAACCAGACACTTCGGGTTAAAAAGATTAAAGACGCCTCGCTGAACGGTCTTCAGGTAAAATCCCGCGGCGCCGGAGAAATCAGGACTGTCGGCTTTGCAGTGGATGCCTGCCTCTCCACCTTCGAGAAGGCGAAGAAGCTTGATGTCGAGCTGCTCGTGGTCCACCACGGCATCAAATGGAGGCCGCAGAAGGACCGGGACCTTGAGAAACATCGGGAGGCGCTTCTGAAGAAAAACGGCATGGCCCTCTACGCCGCGCATCTGCCCCTCGATCTCCACGAAGAATACGGGAACAACGCACAGCTTGCCCGCCTCCTTGACCTGCGGGAAGTGCGAAAATTCGGAAGGTACCACGGCGTCAAAATAGGCTATGCCGGCACTGTTCAGGACCGCGACGGACCCGGCCGCGGTCGCGGCTACGCTCCGGAAACGTTTGCCGTCGGCATGCAGAGTCTTTCCCTTCGGCAAAGACCGGATCCGGTCCATCGGCATCATCTCCGGCGGGGGCGGTGACATGCTTCCCGACGCAGTGAAGGAAGGCCTGGACTGTTTTCTGGTCGGCGAGATCGATCTTGCCGTATACAACGCGGCGAGGGACCGTCGGATGAACCTGGTTGTAGCCGGTCACTACCGGACGGAGACGGTCGGCGTCAAGGCCCTGATGCCGCTGGTGCGCGATGCGTTCTGCGTGAAAACAGTTTTTATCGAAGATGCAAAAGACTTGTAAAGATGTCGAAGTATCTTTTCATGGTGTCATTCCGGGTGAATCGGAATCCGATTTTATAGAATGGATCCCCGATATCGTGCAATCCGGGACGACTCTGTCGGGACCTGACAATAACAACTTTTACAATTTATCAACTAGAAGGGAGTTGTTATGAGTAAACCGGTTGTTGGCATTCTCATGGGAAGCGATTCGGACCTGCCGGTGATGCAGGAGGCCGCCGCCATGCTCCAGGAGTTCGGCATCGAGTATGAGATGACCATTGCGTCGGCCCACCGCACGCCGAAAAAAGTGCTCGAATACAGCGTGAGCGCCGAGCGCAGGGGGATCAAGGTGATCATAGCCGGCGCAGGCTGGGCCGCCCACCTGGCAGGGGTGATTGCGTCGCATACCACGCTGCCGGTCATCGGCGTGCCGATCGACTCTTCCCCGCTGAGGGGCATCGATGCGCTCCTCGCGACGGCGCAGATGCCGGGCGGAGTTCCCGTCGCGACCATGTCGCTCGGCAAGGCCGGCGCGAAAAACGCGGGGGTCTTTGCCGCCCAGATCATCGCGGCGAGCGACGTGAAGATAGCGAACCGTCTCAAGGTCTTCCGGGTGGAGATGGAGCGGAGCGTGGAAGAAAAGGCAAAGAGGCTCGTGGCGATTACGGCGCCGCCGGCGGCGCCCCGGGAACCGGTTGTCGCTGAGGCGCCGACCCCGGCTGCCGGCTTCGGAAAAGAAAAAACCGCGGCGCAGAAGGCGGAAGAAAAAGCCGGGAGGCGCCGCGCCGGCGCAAGGCGAGTCGGCGTGAAGACCGCACTCGAGTGCCTGCCCTGTTTTTTCGGACAGGTCGCGCGGACCCTGAAGTACGCGGGCGTCAACGGCGACCGCGGCCGGGAAATCATGCGAAAAGCGGAAGCGATCATCGAGCAGGCGTCGCTTGACGAAGTGCCTGCGCGGACTACGACCGTCATACACCGGATGCTGCGCCGGGAGACGGGCGTTGATCCTTACCAGACCGTGAAGCAGCTCTACAACAGGATCGCCCTCGAGCGGCTTCCCGCGCTCAGAAAATGGCCGCGGAAACAGCCGAACCCCTGGAAGGCGGCGTCCGCGCTGCAATCGCCGGGAACGTGATCGACTTCGGAATCTATGAGACGGTCGATGTGGACCGGTCGATCGAGGAATCCTTTCAGCTTCCCCTGGACCCCGTTGCGTACCGCTTGTTTGCCGAAAAGGTAGCCATCTCGCAGCGCCTCCTGTACCTCTGCGACAACGCCGGAGAGATCGTTTTCGACCGGGTCCTCCTTGAGATCCTGCGCGACATGGGCAAGGATGTCATCGCCGTGGTCAAGGGCGCGCCGGTGATCAACGACGCGACGCTTGACGACGCTCGCGCAGCGGGTCTGCATGACTGCGCCGCCGTCATCGACAACGGCAACGACGGCATCGGCACCCTGCTCGAAGCGTGTTCTTCCCGCTTCCGGGACGCTTACCGCTCAGCGGACCTCATCATCAGCAAGGGCCAGGCGAATTACGAAACGCTCGTGGGGGAAGGGGACGAACGCACTTTTTTCCTGTTCAAAGTGAAGTGTCCGGTCGTGGGAAGGTTCCTGAAACGGCCGAACGGGGACATTGTGATAACGGCAGGCGGGGAGTCGTGCGGAGGGGTGGACCGGGAAATCGGGGAAAGATGAAGAAAACAGCAAAGATAATCAAGATCGACCCCGGTCATCCTGAACACGCCTTTTCGCGCTGCCGGGACGCCGTGGCGTCCGGCGGTGTGATTGCCTATCCCACGGACACGTTCTACGGGCTCGGCGCAGACCCGGGGAATCCCGCTGCCGTGAAAAGACTATTCGAGATCAAGGGCAGACAGAAGAACCAGCCGATCCTGCTGCTTATCGCCGACCCGGCTGACGCAGGGCAATGGGCCGCGGAGATCAAGGAGAAGGCCGCAGGGCTCATAATCCGGTACTGGCCGGGGCCGCTTACGCTGGTCTTCAGCGCCAAGGGCTGCGTGCTTCCCGAACTGACGGCGGGCACCGGGACCATCGGTCTGCGGGTCCCCGGCAGCGTCTTCGCCCGCGATCTGATCAGATCTGTCGGCCATGCGCTCACGGGCACGAGTGCGAACCTCTCCGGCCGGCCGAGCTTCCGTACTGCACGGGAGACCGCGGAAGCCGTCGGAGACCTGGTCGACCTCGTCCTGGACGGAGGGGAAACAGCAGGAGGAAAACCATCGACGATCATCGATGTTACCGCGGATACGCCGCGGGTGGTGCGGGAAGGGGCCGTCCCGGTGAGGGACATCCTGGGTTGACGACAAGATCGCTCGCCGTGCTTTATGCCGTCATTCCGGGCTTGACCCGGAATCCATTAATTTTATTAAATATGAAAATGGATTCCTGCTTTCGCAGGAATGACAAAAAAGCGGTTGCACCCAATAATGCAAAGAAGGGCAATTGAATGAAAAAATTATTTGTTTTGGACACCAATGTGCTGCTCCATGATCCGAGGGCGATCTTTTCCTTCGAGGACAACGATGTGACCGTCCCCATCGTGGTGATCGAGGAACTGGACAAGTTCAAGAAAGGGATCGACGAAATCGGCAGAAACGCGCGCCAGGTCTCGCGGATCCTGGACGAGTACCGGCAAAAAGGGAAGCTCTCCCAGGGCGTGCAGCTCGACGGGGGCGGGACCCTGCGCGTGGAGCTCAACCACCAGTCGCCGGAGCGCCTGCCGACCGAGCTCATCGCGACCAAGGCCGATAACCGCATCCTGGCCACGGCCCTGAACCTGAAGCATGACAATCTTCCGGTGATCCTCGTGACGAAAGACACGAATCTCCGCATCAAGGCCGACGCACTCGGGCTCCGGGCCGAGGACTACGAGTCGGACACCATCACGATCGACGAACTGTATGCCGGAGAGACGGAGCTTCTCGTAGATCCGGGCGTCATTGACGCCTTCTACGCTCAGGGAGAGTACACCCCGCCCGCCGAACCCAAACCCCATCCGAACGAGTTCGTGCTGCTCAAGAACAGCGCCAATCTCTCCCAGACGGCCCTGGCGCGGTATTATCAGCAAAAGAACGTCCTCGTGCCGGTCATGAACACAAAGCACGGAGTGTGGGGAATCAACGCGAAGAACAAACAGCAGCAGTTCGCCCTCGACCTGCTTCTGAACGACGACATCCGCCTGGTGACGCTCGTGGGCAAGGCCGGAACGGGCAAGACCCTCCTGGCGCTCGCCGCGGGCCTGGAGAAGACCATCGAGGCCCGGGCCTTCCAGCGTCTGGTGGTTTCGCGTCCCGTGTTTCCCCTCGGCAAGGACATCGGCTTTTTGCCCGGCGATATCGAAGAGAAACTCAGGCCGTGGATGCAGCCCATCCGCGATAATCTCGATTTCCTCATGGGCGCGTCGTCAAGTGGCCGGAAGGGCCAAGGGGAAGAAAGACCTGCAGAGCCTCTTCGACCTGGGCATGATCGAGGTCGAGCCGCTCACCTACATTCGCGGCCGCAGCATGCCGAACCAGTACCTTATCGTGGACGAGGCCCAGAACCTCACGCCGCACGAGATCAAGACCATCATCACGCGCGCGGGCGAAGGGACCAAGATCGTGCTGACGGGAGACCCGTACCAGATCGACAATCCCTACATCGATTCATCGAGCAACGGCCTCAGCTTTGTTGTCGACCGGTTCAAGGAAGAGACGATCGCCGGGCACATCACGCTCGTCAAGGGCGAGCGGTCGGACCTCGCAGAGCTTGCCGCGACGCTGTTGTAAAATTGAGTACGGAGTACAGGTGGTTTCCACCTTCTTAAAGGAACGAGAACCATGAAAGACCGGAAACAAATCTCCAACACGTTATTCCTGGCGGTCAGCATCCTGGCGACGATCTTCGTGACCACGGAACTCGTCATGCATTTTTTCGGCAAGAGCATTTGCCTTACCGAGGGCTGCAAGACGACGGCCCAATATGCGCGCTTCGGCGATGTCTCGATACTTCTCATCGGGCTGGGCACGTTTTTCTCGATCGCTGCCCTTACGCTCCTCAACCGGAACGCTCAAAAGGCGGGGATCGAGCGCCTTATCAACCTCATCCTCATCGTCGCCCTGGCAGGCGAGGGTTTCTTCATGGGGTTCCTGGCGTTCGGCATACATACCCTCTGCGTATTCTGCGTCATTATCTTCGGGTTTATGGCGACCCTCGCCGCCCTCCGGGCCCTCTCCGGTGAAAGAGACGTCCTGGCCGGCTTCGCAGCCCTTGCCACGGTCTTTCTGATGCAGTACCTCATCCTGCCGGCGGGAGTGACGGTCAAGTTGCCCGCGAGTGACCGGCTCGTCCTGTTCTACAGCAAGGACTGCAGGCATTGCTCGGAGATCATCGAGGAGTTGGACGAGAAAAAGATCCCGGTAGCGCATCTGCAGGTCAGCGAATACGGCGCCTTCCTGAAAAACGTGGGCATCGACTTTATCCCCACACTCATGGTAAATGATCCAAATCAGAAAGTGTTTCTCACCGGCAAGGAGATGATCAGACGCTACCTGCTGTCCTGTACGGAAGCAAAGAAGCCCGCGGAAAAGACGGAACAGAAAAAGCAGGCCAAAAAGGCCGTCGTGGCTCCCGCCCGGGACGCAGCCGTGACGATCGATATTTTCAATCCGCCAGGCCTCCTGACCACGCCCAGTCAATCCGCGGCGGACGAGGGCCTGTGCAAGGAAGAAGAGGTATGCAAGTGACGTCAACTGCAAAGGAAGAGGGCCCGGCCATGGGGAAAGTATCCCTTTCCGTTCAAAAACAATTCTGCGCAGAGTGCTCACTCGCCCTCAGGCGGTTTATCGGGAACCTGGACGGCATCGAGTCCGTCGATGTGGGGAACGGAACCATCGACATCACCTTTGACGGTTCGAAGATAACTGAAGAGAAGGTCCGGCTGCTGTCTCGCGACAGCGTCGAGAAACTCGGCTACAAGCTCTTGGACGAGGATTAAGGACCCTGCCGCGCGCCCCTGCCTGCGCCCCATCGACCCCGTTCCTCCTCAGCCACCCGTCTTTGCCTGTCTTGAGCAGTGAAGTTCTCAATGCATGGCCCATAACAGCGATAGAAATTATCCATAGGCAATAAAAAACCTTTCGGCCGCTCTAAGAGCGGGTATAAAGAGATTGCGACCAAGCAAATCCTTTAACCGACAAGGTGAGATGATGATACGACAAACAGTCTTCGGATTCAAGATAGAAAAAACAGACGAGTAGTTGACGTCTCACGGGGGCTTGGCCCTCCTTGCGGAATACAATCACGGGATCGGGTTACGGGAGCTGTCGGACCGTTATTTGCCCGGCCCGGGGAGCAACCGGGGGTATATCCCCTCGGCGTTTGTGGACAGTCTGGTCCTCATGCTCCAAGCGGGAGGCCGACGCATTGAAGATGTGCGCGAGTTACGCCAGGAATCGCCTCTCTTGAAGCTGATCGGAAGGGAAGAGATTCCCGATCCCGACACGATTGGCGACTGGCTTAGGCGCATGGGAGACCCCCGGACAATCAAGCCAGCCTTACAGGACTCGGAGTCGTCCGGGATACATTACTCACCGGATACTACGCCGGGACAGAAGAACGGACTACACCCTCGACGTTGACGCAACTCAAGTGGAGGGAGAAAAGCGGACGCTCAGTTTACGTATCAGGGAGTAAAGGGCTATATGCCGATGCTCGGGTTCCTGTTCGAGACGGGATATGCCTCGTAGACGAGTTTCGCGAGGGAATGAATCGCCGGGCTCAAACAGGTGCCCTTTTACCGCCAGTGCAAAGAACACATGCCCCAGGCAAGCGCATAGGGCGGTATCGGCCGACAGCGCCTCCTATCAGGCCGAGTGATCAATGAGCTGGAAGAAGACGCGTGCTCTGGACGATTACCACGGATCTGGATTCTGCGATCAAAGCGATAGTTCGCGGCATCCCTGAAGATGCATGGAGGAGCCCCTACGTGGCTGCGGCTATGAGCTTGCCGAGGCCGTCCACAGCATGAATAAGACAAAAACGTCCTTCCGGCTGGTGTGCAAGCGTGAACTTCGGCGTCAGGCCAATCTGTTCGACGCAGCCGAGGGAAGTTTCACTATCATGTGGTGGCCACGAACTGGCCGGAGGAACAAAAAGATACCCAGGCAGTGCTCCTGGCACAATCAGCGTGGGCAGGCGGAAACTTCAACAAGGAACTGAAGGGCGGCTTTGGGCAGGACCAGATGCCCTGCGGCCAGGCTTCGCCAATGCGGTTTACTTCCGCATCGGCGTAATCGCGTACAATCTTTTTATCGGTTCAAGCGTCTCGCCGGCCCTTCAGCCTGGGCACACCATACGATCTCCACCTTCCGATGAAGTTGATCCAGACAGCCGGGCGGATTGTGCGACATGCGGGCAAGTGATTCTGAGGCTTGCCGTAGATACGGAGAAGCTCATCCTCTTTCAGATATCCGGCAGCGTTGCTATAGAGAGAACACAGCGATGTAAGGCTGTTGCCAAATCAAAACGAATCAGCTAAGCGAGAAAGGACAGGTACGTCCTAAACCGGATGCGCACGCCAGCAAAATGCGCTTCGCTGGCTGAGGCGGTTATGAGTATCTTTGCTGATCCTGCAAGTGGCAGCTTTTTAAAAAGCCTGTTCCGCCCTTTGCGAGCGTATCGAAATTTCTATCGCTGTTCTAGGGCATGGCAAACTCCTTGACACCCGATAGTCATTGTGTTAATTTATTAAACTGTTTCGGACCGGGAGGTCGTGTTGGAAAATCAAAAAGGCATCGTCGAAATTGTCGCAGACAAGGTCTGGAAATTCTTTACTTCCGTAAAGCTCGCAGTCGTGCTCTTGATCATCCTCGCGATCGTATCGGTCATCGGCACGGTGATCCAGCAGAACGAATCCCCGGAGCACTATCTGAGGGAGTACAGCCAGTCCACGGTGCAGTTCTTCGACATGCTCGGCTTTTTCGACATGTATCACACCTGGTGGTTTGTAATGCTGCTTTTCCTCTTCACGGCGAACCTCACGGTCTGCACCCTCGACCGCCTGCCCCATACGCTCAGGATCATGACAGCGCCGCTCAAGCCCATTGACGACGATAGCCTCAGGGCAGTGCCGTACAAGAAGGAGATCGGCTTTGAGGGAGATATCATCAAGGCCGAGGAGCGCTCATCAAACGTGCTCAAGGCGCGGGGGTTCCGTTTTGTAAAGTCCCAGGGCGCGGGCGGCCCGCAGCTCATGACCCAGAAGGGCGTTTACAGCCGCCTGGGCGTCTATATCACCCATGTCAGCATCATCCTCATTTTTGTGGGAGCGCTCATCGGTTCTTTCTTCGGGTTCAAGGCGTTCTTGAATCTGCCCGAAGGCCAGGCGTCCAAGTTCGTCTATCTCAGAAACGAACCCCTCTGGGACCAGATCATGAGTTCGCTCGGCATCGCGGAAAGCCCCGTCATCCCGGGCCAGCAAGGCGGCGTGCCGGCCATGCCGCTAGGGTATTTCGTCCGCTGCGACGACTTCGATGTCGATTATTATATCGGTCCTTCGGGGATGCCGACCGGCATGCCGTCGGAATACCACAGCACCCTGAGTGTCTTCGACATGAACGGCCGGAAAATCCTCGACAAACGCATCCGCGTCAACGACCCGCTCACACACCACGGCATCACCTTTTACCAGTCGAGTTACGGGCCCATGCCCGACGCTCGCGGACAGGTCATCCTGAACATACGAAAAAAGAGCGACCTCCAGTCGGCGGGGGAAACGGTCGCCATCGAACTGGGCGCCTCCCTGTATGTTCCTTCCATCGATAGGACAATCAAAGCGTCCGGCTTCGCTCCTTACGCCCTGCGGAACCCCTCCACGGGCGAGGTGCAGTTTTTCCGCGCGGACAACGAGGAGTATGTGAACCCCGCGGCCGCGCTCGAGGTGTATCAGGGCAAGAAACTCGCCTATCAGACCGTTGTCCTGAAAACGGACCCCGGAAAACCCCTCATGCCGGAGGACTACGTCATCAGCTTTCCGCGGCTACCATGGGACCCGCTATACCGGCCTTCAGGTCACCAAGGACCCGGGCGTCTGGGTCGTCTATACGGGTTTTATCATGCTCTGCATCGGGCCGCTCATCGCCTTTTTCGGGTCCCACAGAAAACTCTGGGTGCGCATCCAGGAACGCAAGGGCCGTATAGTCATTCAGGTGGCGGGCTCAGCCAACCGGAACCGCATCGGCTTCGAGCGGGAGTTCAACAGGATCGTGGAAGAAATTTCGAAGTAGGGGAAAGTTCAGAATTACATATAATACGACTAATACGACAAGCGAATTATTCGTCATTCCCGAATGCCTCTATCGGGAATCCAGGTTTTCCAAAAAAATGCGAATTTAATTCCCTGGATTCCGGCTTAATGCATGCCGGAATGACGGATAAAGGGCGCGGTTGCAAGAGTCCGTTATCGTACTAATTTGGTGCTTGTTTTAAGTCACTCAGGAGGCTTCAATGAACAGTCCCATGCTCTTTAACATAGCAACCTTGGCTTATCTGGTCGCGATGGTATTGTATATCAGCTATCTCGCATTCCGTAAGAACGGGATCGGCCAGACCGCCACGATCGTGACCGCAGCCGGGTTCCTGGTGCAGACTGCGGCCCTGCTGCTCCGGTGGCGCGAGTCGTACCAGATGGACATCGGCCGGGTGCCGCTGTCCAATCTTTACGAATCGCTGGTTTTTTTCACCTGGAGCACCGTCCTGATCTATCTTATCGTTGAGTTCAAGTACAAGACGAAGGCCTTCGGCGCTTTTGTGATCCCCGTGGCCTTCCTCGCGCTCGCCTTTATCAATGTCGCGGGCATCAGCGCCGACATTACACCGCTGGTCCCGGCCTTAAAGAGCAATTGGCTATTCTACCACGTCTTGATCAGTTTCCTTGGCTACGCCGCTTTCGGCGTCGCCTTCGCCATCAGCATGATTTACCTGCTCATGGACATCGACGACAAGGGACCCGCGATGAATCTTTTCTTCGGCCTGGGGGTGATGGTCGTTTTGGCGGCGGTCGGCTATTTCATGGCAGGCCAGGGCTCCGCGTATGAAGACCGCCTTCTGGCTGGGGATTGGCGTTCTGACGCTGGCCTGGTTCATCTACCTCATCGTGGCGGGAGCGCGGAACAAGTCGCAGGTGTATCTCTTCTGGTCGTTCTGCGTCACCCTGGCGGTCGTGATGCTCGTCGCCATGGGCATCGATTTCGTCTACCTGATTTCGCTCAAGCATCTTGAGGCCGGGGAGTCGTTCAAGAAACACATGTTCGAGTCAACGTTTTTGAATTCATCCGCCGTCGTTGCCGTCATCAGTTGGGCCGCGGTCCTCGCGATATTTTATTTCATCTGGTCCAAAGGGCTGGGCCTCAGGAACCTTCTCAAGCAGTACGTCCCCGCGCAGGACCAGCTCGACGATGTAACCTACCGCATGATCGCCATCGGATGGCCGCTCCTCACCGGCGGCATCATCACCGGGGCCGTCTGGGCGAACAGCGCCTGGGGCACTTACTGGGGCTGGGACCCGAAAGAGACGTGGTCGCTGATTACATGGTTCGTCTATGCCATCTATCTCCATGCGAGGTATGTCAGGGGCTGGAAAGGCGCCCAGATGGCCGTCATCTCCTCGGTCGGTTTCCTCGCCGTCATCTTCACCTACCTGGGGGTGAACCTGGTGCTTTCCGGGCTCCACTCTTATGGAGGGATGAATTAAACGAAACCCATCCTGAAGGAATTTCGCAGTCAGCATTTACAAAACGCCGGTCATCAGTCAGGACCGGCGTTTTGTTTTGCCTCCGCTTGACTCATATCGATATCTCTCCTTCATAATCTTCAGCCCATCTTATTTTTTACGTGTTCCTGCCATTTCCTGAGTAAGGTAGAGAATGAATTTTTCTGCAAACTCCATCACTCTGAAAAACCTTGCCGTACCTTTTGCGGGTCAGGAAAAACGAAGCCAAAAATCAGGGATTCCCTGATTGCAAGTCTACTGCGCCTGTGGTAGTTTCTTGTTTTTGACGTTCATACGATTTCACACAGGATGATTCCTATCTCGCCTGTTTCCTTTCACCTCCTACCACACCTACATCAGCACGCCAGATAACACCACTTCCGCTCTATCTGTCTATTTCGACAGCTCTGCACATAATCTTAACAATGTTTTCAACAGCCCGTTTATGGTGTGATATCACGCCACATCGTGTGATATCACGCCTCATCGCTTGATTCCAATCGCGTATATCACCCCTATGAATTTAATATCCTTATATAGCGAGTACATTGTTGAATCCCAAGTGGCAGGCTTAAGGGGAGGTATTAATATTTATGCTTATGTGGGATAATCCGTTATCGAAGACCCATCGGATTATTACTGTAGGGTCGGTGTGACAGTAACTGTACAGGTTTTGGTTGGAGCGTGACAGTAGCCACTGGCATTGTTGTGGATGCTCAGGTAATCTCGTACATATTCAACTTCGTACTGGCCCAGTCATGCCGCAACCGCTTCTGTGCGTCACCTTTTCCTTTTCTTCCTTTTCTCTCTCTTTCTCTTTTAATAAAGTCCGCGCATTCCCCCTGCTAGGGGCGAAGCGCCAAGAGGGAGTCAAGCGGACTGATTTGGCCGTGGATTTGTGCCATGCTTGTGCTACTAAAAACGATATTTAGCCTCACAATATAGGCTGAGGGCGGCAACGTTTTATTTAGTTGCGCTTTCATGCAGCCTCACCTATATTAGAAATATGGCGTTTTCAAGCGGCATAAAATTCCGTTGCTACCCGACAACGGAGCAGTCCGATATTCTCGCGCAGTGGATGGGCTGCCAGCGGTTTATCTACAACGCCAAGGTTGCCGAAGAGCGTTATTTCCGAACATTCCGAAACCACTCGCTGTCGCTGACCGGACTACAGCCGCCGATTGATCAGCAGTATGCCCAGTTCAAGGACAAGAAACTCACCCCGTTTCTGAACGATGTGCCGTCTCAGATCCTAAGGAATGGCGCAACCAGGTTCATGGGCGCCTACAAGAGGTACCTGACAGGGCTGGCTGGTCGCCCTGCTTATAAAAAGAAGGCGGGACAGCAGTCCGTCTGGATTACCAGCGAGCTATTCAGGTTCGTCCCTACTGGAGGCTCAAAACAGCGGCAAGACAAAACAATATATGAGCACCGGCTGATGCTTGGCATAAAGTCGGTCGATCTGGGCGAGCTTAAGTTCAAGGCTCACGACGAGTACGGGGTTCCTGCGGCCATCACCATTTCCCGGGAGTCCGGGAAATGGTCTGTCTCCTTCTCCTATGAGAAGCAAGGCACAGTTATGAGCGAGCAGGAACTTCTCGAGCTTTACGGCTGCATGTCATCAGAGAGTCTCAATATCGTTGCCCTGGGAATGGACCGAGGGGTGAAAATCCCGCTGGCAATGAGCGACGGCTCGGTGCATGACTTCTCCAGCATCCAAAAAGAGCGACTGTTAAAAAAGGATGCCCGGAAGAAGAGATATCAGAGACAATTGGCGAGGCGGATCAAAGGATCCGGCCGCTTTAGGCAATCAGTTGCGAAATCAGCCCGGTGCCAGGCTGTATGCTGCCAATGTGAGGCATGATTTCGCGCATAAGGCCAGCCGCAAGCTCGTGGATTCACCCGCAGAGGTGTTCGTCTTCGAGGACCTCAAGGTCAAGAACATGACCAGAGCGCCAAAACCTAAGAAGTCAGCCGGCGGGACGTATATGGCGAACGGGGTAAAGGCCAAGGCCGGTCTCAACAAGTCCATACTCGAATCAGCGTGGGGCAAGGTAAAACTCTTTACGACGTACAAAGCCTCGCGACGCAACAAGCTCGTTATCGCCATACCGCCGCACGGCACCTCACAGGAGTGTTCGAAGTGTTCGCACACTCACCCGACAATCGCCAGTCACAGGCGTGTTCGATTGCCAGAGCTGTGGCTTTACGGAAAACGCCGATACCAATGCGTCTCTCGTTATTAAGAAGCGCGGCATAGAAATGCTTGTGTCCGGCGAAATTACCGTAAAGTATCACAAGCGCGCCATGCGGCTAAGGAAGAAGGAAACACTAGGCCGGGAACCGGCCGAAGTTACGCACGGGGAGAAGCAGATAAGACACGACTTGGGAACTACCCAGGGCTGCACGCTTCTATGATCCGTGAAACCCCCACTGCAACCATGTAATTGGTTCAGTGGCGGGTAGTTCATGCAATCTGTGCATCTTTATTCCTTCGCAAATATTCCCGTGGTATACTTATGAAAGAGTCCTAAAGACTTAATACTAAATGATCAAAGGGAGGTGCATCATGAGAGAGTTCACGTGCAAAAGTCTGGGATACAAGTGCGGGTGGAAGCATATTGCGAAGACCGAGGAGCTGTTGACGGACATGGTGGCGATCCATCTGCGGGACGTGCACAACGTACCGGCGTTGACGCAAGAGATGGTGGGCAACATCAAGCAGGCCTTCAGCAAGGCGCCTCAAGTTTCGATGCCGGAAAAAGACGCGCCGGTGCTCAAAGAAGTAACGTGCAAGGACCTTGGTGTAAACTGCGGCTTCAGGTACATCGCCCAGACCGAGGAACTCATCGCCGACGGGATGGCCGTGCACGCGCGCGAGGCCCACGGGATCAAGGAATTTACGGTCGAGATGTCGACGAAGGTTAAGAATGCCGCCCGTGTCTGGAAAGGGTAGGTTTATTCAAATAAGATCAGAGTTCAAAGTACAGAGTTCAGATGACTGACAGCCGTCCCGCGAAGCGGGGCGGCTTTATTTTTACCGTTGTACCGTGATATCGACCCTCTTGTCGATGGAATAGAGGGGATAGATCTTGAAGTCCTTTACCCAGGGCTGGATCACGTAGTAGTCCGCCCGGTGCCACATGAATACCCATGGAGCATCCTGGATGATGCGGTCCTCGGCTTGCCGGTAAAGGCGGTACCGCTGCCGTTCATCCATGGTATGCTCGGCCTTCTCGATCAGATGGTCAAGTTCCGGATCAAGGCACCTCGTCCGGTTCCCGGCAGAGCCGGCGCTCGCCGAATGGAACAGGGGGAAGAGAAAGTTTTCCGGGTCCGGATAATCCGCCCACCAGGAAAGCCAGAACGCCTCGGGCTCGCCTTCATTTACCGCCTGCTTGAAGGCGCTCCAGTCTAGTTGCGTAATTTTCGCCTTTATCCCCACCGCAGCAAGGTAGCCCTGGATGACTTCGACAATATCAAGGACCTCGGGATCGGCTGAAATGTATATGTTTATGGTCGCGCCATCAGCACCGGCCTGATGGATCAGTTCTTTCGCCTTGCCCGGATCGTAGCGGTACCCTTTCAGCGCCTGGGGTATGATGCTGTGCTTCCACAGGCCCGGCGGGACGGGCCCGGCAGCCAGAACACCGCGTTTTTCAAAGACCGTATTCAGGATGTGCTGCCGGTCTATGGCGTAATTGACAGCCTGCCGGACCCGGAGGTCGTTGAAGGGCGGACGCGTACAGTTGAGGCCCAGATAATAGCTGTTCAGCCCCGGTTTTCCATAAACGAGGTCGCGCCAGGCGGGATCCGTGGTATAGCGCCGGTACTCGGAAGAGGGGATAAGGAGTATGTCGAGCCGGCCTGTCTCGAATTCCATCACCGCCGTAAGGTCTTCCGGTATGATGCGGTAGTAAATGCCGTTGAGCTTCGGCCGTCCCTCGAAGTAGTCTTCGCGCGCGGCGAGGACCACGTGCTGTCCATGCTTCCATTCATGCAAGGTGTACGGACCGCTCCCCACGGGTTTCGATGCCGAAATCCTGACCGAGGCGCTGGACGTCTTCCCGGGGAACGACATAGGCCGTGGTCATGGCAAGAAGAGACAGGAACGGCCCGAAAGGCTTCTCGAGCTTGATGGCCAGGGTATGATCGTTTACCACGCGCACGCCTGCAAGGTCCGTGGTTTTCCCTGCGATGACGTCGTTCGCCCCTTCGATTTTGTCGAGGACCCAGGTAAGGGGCGCCTTGGTCTGCGGGATGAGTACGCGTTCGAAGGAGTATTTGACGTCCCTGGCCGTTATCTTCCGTCCGTTGCTGAATGAGACATCGAAGCGGAGCCGGAACGTGTAGGTCCTTTGGTCCTCGGACAACTGCCACGAACGGGCGATGTCGGGTACGATGTCGAGGTTTTCATTGAAACGGACCAGACCGTTGAAAAGCTTCGCCGCGATGCCGCCCCCCTGGACGTCGGTTATGAGCGCCGGGTCAAGGGTGGTTGGATTATTGTTCAGCCTGAGGTAGAGGTAGCCGGGGAGTCGTCCTTCATCGGATCTGTGACAGCCGAGAACAGCGGCCAGGAACAGGGACGTGAGGAGGAAGAGCAAGTGCGATGGACGTTTCCCGGCTCCCTCCCGGCAGGCTATTTTTTCGCGGAGGAAATGAGCGCTTCGAAGAGCTTCTTGGAGTATCGATCATTGGGTGTTTTTTCCGGATGCCATTGGACTGCGATCAAAAATTGGTTTGTCCTGCGGTTCAAGGGCTTCGATCACGCGGTCGGGCGCGACGGCGGAGAGATGGAGCCCCCGGCCCGGGTTTTTTACGCTCTGGTGGTGCGAGCTCCGCACGCGGATACGGGAAGCGCCCAGGATGCGCGAGAGCATCGTGCCTTCGAAGATATCGACCTCGTGAAAGACCTTCTCACCGGGCCGTTCCGGGCCGTGCTTTATCGGGTGAGGGACCTGCAGCTCGATGTCCTGGTACAGCTTGCCGCCGAGCGCAACGTTCACCAGCTGAGCGCCATAGCAGATGGCGAGGAGCGGTTTGTTTGCCTTGGCTGCCGCCTTGAAAAGCTCGATCTCGAACCGGGTTCGCCCGTCCGGAGAGACCGTCATGCGAGCGTTGGCGACCGGCTTCTCCTTGTAGATCCGGGGGTCGATGTCGTCGCCGCCGGTAAAGATGAACCCGTCAAGACGCCTGATCAGATCGGGGATGGAGCTTTCGATGCCGAGAATCGGCACCGGTATGCCGCCCGCTTTCACAACGGCGTTCCCGTAATCCTGGTCCAGCATGTTGATGTTCCTCGCGGGCTGGACCTCCAGGTTCATGGTGATCCCGATGAAAGGTTTCATGCGCACACCTCCGAAATTACAGTGCCGAGTGAAGAACTGCGTCATATATAGCACATTTCAGGAGGCTTGTCAGCGTGAGATTGTAATTTGAGATTTATTGTCCCAAGTTTCAAGTTGTCTTTATCTACTCTTGCAATTTTACCCGTCAAGCGGCGCAAAACAACAGAGTCGAAATGCAGTTACGCGTGCAGCAGTCCCGACTTGTTCGAGGCGTCATGATTGCGTGCCGTCATCATGGAATGGATCCTGACTCGATGATCTTGCACTCTAAAGGATGCTGCTTTCGCAAGAAGCGCCCGTAACTGAGGCTTTATCGGACGGTCGTTGCCTGCTTCATCAGCAGTTCGAGCACGGCCTTCTGCGTATGCAGTCGGTTCTCGGCCTCGTCGAAGACGACCGACTGGGGCCCGTCGATCACCTCGGCGGAGATTTCCTCTCCGCGATGGGCCGGAAGGCAGTGCATCGCGATCGCCCCGGGCCGGGCCGCTTTCATGAGCCTGGCGTCGATCTGGTATCCCTTGAACGCCCTCACGCGAACGGCGTGTTCCGCCTCCTGGCCCATGCTCGCCCATACGTCGGTGTAAACGGCGTCGGCATCCTTCACCGCCTTGAACGGATCGTTGACGATACTGAGTTCCGAGCCGGTCTTTGCGGCCTCGCGCTTGGCATCGCGCATCACCCCGGCATCGGGTTCGTAGCCGTGGGGGCAGGCGATGGAAATATGCATCCCCGTTTTAACGCAGGCTTCGATGAGGGAGTTTGCCACGTTGTTCCCGTCGCCCACGTAGGCGAGTTTCAGCCCCTTCAATTTCCCCTTTTTCTCCCGGATGGTCAAGAGGTCCGCAAGGGCCTGACAGGGGTGGTGGAGATCGGACAGGCCGTTGATCACGGGAATCGTCGCGTGACGCGCCAGTTCCTCGACCGTGGACTGGGCGAAGGTGCGGATCATGATCCCGTCAAGGTACCGGGAGAGGGTGCGCGCCGTATCGGCGACGGGTTCTCCGCGGCCGATCTGGAGGTCGTGCGGACGACAGGAAGAGGGCCTGGCCCCCGAGCTGGTACATGCCGACCTCGAAGGACACCCGCGTCCTCGTCGAGGACTTCTCGAAGATCATGCCGAGCGTCTTCCCCTTCAGGGTCGGGTGGGCCTTGCCCTGGCGCCGCATTTTTTTCAAGGCGGCGGAGCGTTTGAGAATGTTGTCGATGTCTTTCGGCGTGAGGTCCGAAATGGCGAGCAAGTCTTTTTTCATGAAGTCTCCAAACCACCCCTCACCGTTGATCTCTCCGCTGAGGGGAGAGGAAACAAAGGACCCCCTCTCCCGAGGGTGAGAGGGCCGGGGTGAGTGGGCTGTTGCTGATTCAATTCACCGCTGCGCGAATATCCCGTCGAGCACCCGCAGGAGCCTGTCGATCTCCTCTTCGGTGATGATGAGCGGCGGCATGAAGCGCAGTACCGTGTCCATGGTGCAGTTGATCAACAGCCCTTCCCTGAGGCAGGCGGTCACGATGTCCTTTCCGGGGAAATCCAGTTCCATGCCCACGAGCAGGCCCTTGCCCCGGACGTCCATCACAAAGGAGTATTTTTTCTGAAGGCCGCGAAGCCCTTCTAAAAAATATCTCCCGAGTCGCTCCACTGCCGGGATGATGATGTCGTCCTCGATCAACGCCTCGAGTGAAGCCAGCGCCGCGGCGCAGGCCAGGGGGTTTCCGCCGAAGGTGGAGCCGTGCGAGCCGGGCGCCAAGGCCCGGGCCGCTTTGTCGGTCGCCAGGAGCGCGCCGATCGGCATGCCGGCGCCGAGTCCTTTGGCGAGCGCCGCCACGTCGGGCGTGACGCCGGCATGTTCGTAGGCGAAGAGCTTGCCTGTCCGGCCCATTCCGGTCTGGATCTCGTCGAGCATGAGCAGGATGCCGTGTCGGTCGCAGAGCTCACGGAGAGACTTGAGATAACCGTCGGACGGTACGTTGACGCCGCCCTCGCCCTGAACGGGCTCGACGAGAACCGCGCAGGTATGTTCGTTGACCGCCGCATCGACCGCGGGGACGTCATTGAAGGGAACATACCGGAACCCGGGGGCCACAGGCTCAAAGCCCTTGTGGAACTTGTCCTGCGCCGTCGCCGCGAGGGCGCCCAGTGTCCGGCCGTGGAACGACCCCCGCATCGTGATGATCTCGAACCGGTCCTCTTTTAAGATTTCCCGGGCATACCTGCGCGCGAGCTTGATGGCGGCCTCGACGGCCTCGGTGCCTGAATTGCAGAAAAACACCTTGTCCGCGAACGAATGCTGGACGAGCGCCTTCGCCAGATTGATCTGCGGCTCGTTATGGTAGTGGTTCGACACATGCATCAGCCGCTGCGCCTGTTTCTGGAGCGCTACGACAACCCGCGGGTGGCAGTGGCCCAGGTTGCACACCGCCACGCCGGAGACGAAGTCGATGTATTCCCGTCCGTCGGAGTCGAAGACCCTCGTCCCCCTGCCCTTGACGAGCACGAGCGGCTGACGGCCGTAGGTATTCATGATGTATTTATGTGAATCCGCGAGGATGTCGCTGGTGATCATGAAGGGGAAAGTAACATAACCAGCTTGAAAAATCAAACGGAAATTCGTGCCGGAATTCAGCGAAAACGAACCACGGAGTCACGGAGACACGGAGGTTTTAGGATTCGTGATGAGGTCCACTTCTTCTTCGCTCCGTAAGGCTGCACCCAGCGGTTACGAGTGCAGCCGCGCGAGTGCAGGGTGTGTCTCGTGGTTGGATTCTGGAATTTAAAACCACAGCCTGATCAGCCCGACGGCGAAGACCAGAAGCACCGGCAGGTACATGAGCCGGTAGGTTCCGGCCATGTCCGCCTTGAAGTACTTGATCGTCAGCAGGAGGCAGAGGTGGGTGGGGGAGAGCATGACGCCGGCAAAGCCGGAGGCAAAGGCAAAGGTGTATGCCCCGAGGTCCGGGTGGCCGCCCATCATGGCCGTAATAATCGGGAACGTTGCGCCGACGAAGCCGACGGTGAGGCCGGTCAGGAGTCCTACGATGAAGGGAAGCGCGAACAAGATCACGCCTGTAGGCAGGCCGCTCCCTTTGAAAAAAACCGGCAAGGCTTCGATCGCGCCCGAGGCGTCCAGCATTCCCTTGAAGGTCATGATCCCAAAGACCATGAGCATGACGTTCAGGGAAACGCTTTCCTTGAGCGTGGTCATGATGTCCTTGAGGGAATAGCGATAGAACAGGAACATGGCGATCACGATCGTTATCATGGCGACGGCGAGCGGCATCCGGAATACGACAACGAGGACGATGGAGGCTGTGATCGGCAGGAGGGTCAGGAAAAGAGCCTTGATTTCATCGCGGTCCCGCTTACCGGAGACGCTTGGGGTCGTAAGCCCGCGGAACCCCAGAAGGGCGCCCACGCCGACGACCGCCAGGGGCAGCGGGAGCTGCGACAGCAGGAACTTGTTGATCGGCGTCCCTGTCACGGCGGCGGCGAGCACGACGCCCGGGTAGAGAGGCGAGCAGTATTCCCAGATGTGCCGGAACCAGTAGTTGATGAACGCCTTGTGCTCGGGCTTCATGTCCGCGTCGGCCGCCGCCTCCTGGACCATGGGCGCGGAGAAGGCCGCGCCGCCGGCGGAGGGAAGAAGGCCGATCACGCCCGGCAGCACCGCCATGGCAATGCGCCGGTCCCGGGCCACGTTCACGACCGCCTCCATCATGCGCTTGAGCAGCCCTCTTTTTCTGATGATGTTCTCGAGCACCATGATCAGCACGAGGCCGGTCACGAGGTTGATCGTCACCGGATCGGCGGCCGAGCGCAGCAGGACCAGCGCCTGGCCTGCCGGGCCGATCCGGTAGAGCGAACCGAGAAACACCGCTCCCGCGAGCATCACGAGGCCGAGGTTGCAGCGCAGGCGCAGCAGCAGAACGATCATCGCGAAAGCGGCGCCTATCTTGATGAGGTCCGTCATCGGATATAACCTTCACTCATGTAGAAGATCACCGCGGCCCTGATCGAGTAGCGTTCCATGCTCCAGTCGTCGGGCAGAGGCTGGAACGGCGCCGCTGAACGGATAGCGCGGACCGCCTCGTCGTCCAGGATCTTGTATCCGGACCCCTTCAGGATCTCGACCCCGCCGAGCGACCCATCCTTCAGGATGTCGAACTTGATGAAGAGTGTTCCCTGGTAGCCCGATCGTGGCCGCGAGCTCGGGATATTTGAGCACGCTTTCGATCTTCATCTTGAGCCACCGGTTGTAGGAAATGAATTTGAATTCATCGGTATCGAGCGTCACCGACTCATCCCCCGGCTGCCTTGCGGGCATGCCTTTGCGCGCGAGTTGGTCAATGTCGTTCTGCGTCAGAAACGGGAGCGGTCCCGGTCTGTTTTCGGGCCGGCGGCGGTCCCGGCCTTTCCCGTTTCCCCGCCCTGTTCCGCGCCTTCGGGTACGCCCGCCGGCGGAGAAGTCTTCGGAAGCCTCAATTCTTCGCTACCACCGAATTTCTTCGGCATGGGCACGGCCTCGGGGGCAGCGGTTTCTCCGGAACCACGGGTTGTGGAACGGGCGGCGGAGGAGGAACGGGACGCTCGGGAGCCGGCTGCCGCAGCGGGGGAAGTTGTTTGGCCTCCTGCGGCGGCAGGTTCACGATCCTGACGGGCGTAAAGACGGGGATTTCCGTCGCCGCCGGCTTGATCAGGAACAGGGCCGCAGCGACCATCAGCGCGTGCAGTGCGAGGGAGAAAAAGATGAACTTCGTGAAATGTAAATACCGGGGCATGAGATGTATGAAAAAAATTTGGACGCAGATTTACGCGGATAAACGCGGATGAAATCATTCGCGGAAAGACACTTTGTAAGCCCTGAATCTATGCCTTCATCCGCGTTTATCGGATTATTATCTGCGTCCAATTTATCGTTTTTGATCTTATCCGCTGCCTACGTAGTGGCACGCGATCAGTGTGTTCTACGTTCATCCGTGGTTAAATGGTTTTCTGCATCCTGTCCGAAACTTCCCGGAGCAGCTCAGGATCGCCTCCGCCGCCTCCGGTGTGAGGCTGCCCATGCCGCAGGAGGGCGTGATGAGGCATTGGCGCAGAGATGGTCTCGCGGGCGATGCCGCGGGTTTCCAGCCGCTTCATCCCTGCTTCGAGTTTCGCAAGGAGCAGTTCCGCGGTCTCGCTGCCGGTGAAGGCGCCCGTGGGTACGACCCCCCAGGCGAGCGCGCCGCCGCGGCTGTAGAATTTCTTGATGTCTTCGGGATAGAGCAGCACCTTTTCCATGTATCCGAAGGCGTCGAAGTTCACGATGTCCACTTTCGAATTGAACAGCAGGGGCCAGTCCGCATTGCCGCAGCAGTGGATGCCCGCAATGCCGCCCAGCTCGTGTATCATGTCGATGATCTCGTTCAGCTTTTCCGCCACGACCTCGGACGAGACCGCCGAAAAGGCCGATCCAAGCGATTCCATGGCAGGCTCGTCGATGAAGATGATGACCGGCTTGCCGAACCGGCCGAGTTCCCGCACCTGCCAGGCCGCCTTCATGGCGAGACCCTTGACCACGGCGTCGAAGAGCACGTCATTATGGACGATGTCCCTGCCGGTCTGGTCTTTAAAGGATATGCCGGCGGTAAGGGGGCCGGTGATGTGCCCTTTGACGAACCGCGCTCCCGCGGGAAGGCCCTTCTTCAGGGCGCGGAGGAAGGAATAGAACCCGGGCGCGTATTCTTCCGAGATCTGGAAGAACCCGTAGTCTTTCTCGATGAAACGGCCGAAGAATTTTTCCAGCTCCGGCGTGAGGTCTTGCGACGTATCGAAAAAGAATCGCTTCTTCGCCGCGTCGAGCCTGAGGCCGGGCAAGGCCTCGCTGTACTGGCCGTCCATGTGTTCCCGAAAGTCTCTCTGCGGGAGCTGGGGCCAGAACGGCGCCTCCGCGAAGATACTGAAGCGACAGGGCCGCGGCCTTGTCGGGCTCCGCATGCGGAAGACTTCCGATGCCGGTTGCGATGCAGTTGAAGCTGTGCGTCATGCGGGGACCTCTTTATCGTAAAATAATAGCGTAATAATCATTATATATTCAAGGACCGGAAAAAACAACTCAAATCGGCAGAAGGCGGAAGTTTGCCTTTACAGAAATCGGCAAAACCGGTAATATGATGGATATGAAATACGGTACGAAAGCAATCAAACAGGCAAAGCTTGAATTATGGCCCAACCCCAACCCGGACCGGGATTACGTCATCGACATTTCGTATCCGGAGTTTACCTGCCTCTGCCCGCGCTCGGGATATCCCGATTTCGCGACGATCAAGGTCACCTATACGCCGGACAAGAAAGTTGTAGAGCTGAAAAGCCTGAAGCTCTATCTGAACAGTTTCAGGGACCAGTGCGTGTCCCATGAGTCGGTGACGAATCTGATATTCGATACGCTCGAAAAAAACCTTAAACCGCGCTCTCTTGAAGTGGTGGGAGACTTCAACGTCCGGGGCAACGTCAAGACGGTCATACGGGTGGCGCTTTAGACCGCATTTCGTGGCATTGCATCCAGCCTTTTTTCGCGCTATACTTTCGGAGCAAGACATAACCTTATGAAATATCTTGACTAGCTCTTGGCTCCATGTTATCTATGAACAGATTTGCCCGCCGTGATTGACTGCGGAACGCGGATTTCGGATTAACGGCTTTTTCTCTTTTCTCAGTCCGCAATTTCAAATATTCAGAGGAGAATCATATGTTCGGTCTCGGATTACCTGAACTGCTGGTCATATTCGTCATAGCCCTGATCGTTTTCGGCCCCAAGAAGCTGCCGGAGCTGGGCAAGTCCATCGGCCGCGCCATGGCAGAGTTCAAGAAGGCGACGGAAGAATTCAAGGAGACCATCCACGAAGAGATGAAGGAAGTGGAGAAGAGCGCGGATATGGATGAGATCAAGAGACTGAGCAAACTCGATATCCCGGATGCAATCAAGGCGGGGGCCGTGAAAGCCGCCGAAAAAAAGGATACGGCGCAGAGTCCGGCACAGCAGCCGGCGCCGGAGCCGGATCAAGAGAAACCGGACCAGCAGAAGAGCGAGGAGACCAAAGGCAATGCCTGATGATGAGATGCGGATGCCGTTCTGGAGCCATTTGGAGGAACTCAGGAAGAGGCTCGTTCGTTCGGTCATCGGCATCGCCGTGGGCTTCGGGGTCTGCTTTAATTACTCCGAGAACATCCTGAAACTGCTCCTGTGGCCCATGAACACGAAATTGTCGCTGCAGGGCGCATACCCCTATGTTTCGGCCGTCCCCTATGAGGTGCAGCAGAAACTGCACTATGCCACGCTGATCGAGCCGTTCTGGGCCCATATGAAGATCGCGCTCATCGCCGGCATCATGCTGGTCTTCCCGTTCGTCATGTACCAGCTCTGGAAGTTTCTGTCGCCGGGCTTGCTGCTGAAAGAGCGGCGGTACGTGGGGTCCTTCGTCTTTTTCTCGTCGATATTTTTCGGAATCGGCGTACTTTTCTGCTTCCTGGTCCTGCTTCCCGTGGCCATTCCCTTTCTGCTCTCCTACAAGACTGAAAACCTGATCGCGATCATCAGGATCGGGGACTATATCGATTTTGTCCTGAAGTTTCTCCTGGCGAGCGGGGTGGTGTTCGAACTGCCGCTCGTCATCGTCCTCCTGAGCCGCCTGGGGATCGTGAACCCCGATACGCTCGCGAAGTACCGGAAATTCGCCGTTCTCGGCGCGTTCATCGTCGGCGCGATCCTGACGCCCACGCCGGATATCTTCAACCAGACGATCCTCTCCATCCCGATCTACCTGCTCTATGAGTTCGGCATCATTGCCGCGCGGATATTCGGAAGAAGGAAAAAGCCGAAGAAAACGGAGCTGACGGAGGCGTAGCGAGCGGGTGCGGGCATGTCGGAGTTCGAGAATCGAGGGGGAGCAGGAGATAATCCCTCCCCTTCAAGGGAGCAAGGGTGATTCTTTGCAGATTTCGGATTATACCATGAGATCGTTTCCTTCGTCGCAGCGTCCTCGAACAGCGGCAAAACCACCCTTATTGAAAAGGTAGTAGGGATACTCAAGGCCAGGGGTCTGCGCGTGACCGTGGTAAAGCACGCCTCCGCCGGTTTTGAACTCGACAAGCCGGGCAAGGACTCCTGGCGTTTCCGGCAGGCGGGGGCCGATGCCGTCGTCCTCGTGGGACCGGACAGCATGGCGCTTCTGAAGAATATCTCCCGGGAACCGTCTCCCGAGGAACTCGCGCGGATTGCGGGAGACGCCGACATTGTGATCCAGGAGGGGTTCAAGCACTCGGCTGTGAACCGGATCGAGGTTTTCCGTTCCGGCGTATCGGGAGACCGGCCGCTTTGCCTCGACGACCCTTCCTTTCTCGCACTGGTGAGCGACCGGCCCTTCGAAGTTTCCATCCCCCGCTTTGACTGGAACGACGCCGAAGGCGTCGCGGAGTTCATCGTGAATAGTCGAAATATTTCTTAGGTAGCCGCAAACTTCAGTTTGCGCGGCTTTCCGTATTTCTGACGTCCCGATTTTATCGGGACGACCGCCGATTTTGCTTCGTTGCAATACAACATGCAAATTCTGATTGTCACATAATGTTTACTTGTAATTTAGCCTTGAAAATCATCGTTTTTCATTGACAATCACCGTGGATTTTCATATTTTAGGAAAGTCCTTTTTTGCCGTACGATAATCCATCACCTTCAACTTGAGAGGAGCATGCATGTCAGGGGCACGATCGAAAAAGTTGTTTGAGGAAGCAAAGAAGCATATCCCGGGCGGAGTGAACAGCCCGGTGAGGGCCTTTCGCTCGGTGGGCGGCGAACCGCTCTTTATCAAGAAGGCGAAGGGATCTAAAATCTACGACGCCGACGGCAAGGCGTACATTGATTACGTCCTCTCCTGGGGGCCGATGATCCTGGGGCATGCCCATCCGCGCGTATCCGCGGCGCTCAAAAAAGCGATCTCCGACGGCACGAGCTTCGGGGCGCCCACGGAGCTCGAAATCACGCTCGCAAAGATGGTCAAGAAGGCGGTTCCCTCCATCGAGATGGTTCGCATGGCGAGTTCCGGCACCGAAGCCACCATGAGCGCTATAAGGGTGGCCAGAGGATTCAC
This sequence comes from Nitrospirota bacterium, assembly GCA_963741205.1. Lineage (GTDB taxonomy): Bacteria > Nitrospirota > UBA9217 > UBA9217 > UBA9217 > JAJYKN01. Next base: position 109,551 of record CAVUHW010000030.1, on the reverse strand, counting down.
AGGACGGGACAAGATCATCAAGTTTGAGGGCGGTTACCACGGTCACGGCGATTGCCTTCTCGTGAAGGCAGGGAGCGGCGTGGCGACCTTCGGCCTGCCCGACAGCCCCGGCGTGCCCGCAGACCTCGCCAAATATACCCTGACGGTCCCCTACAACGATCTCGCGGCAATCAAGGATCTGACGGCCCGGGAAGGGGAGCGGATTGCCTGCATTATCGTGGAGCCGGTGGCGGGGAACATGGGCTGCGTGCCTCCGGAACCGGGATTTCTCGCAGGGTCTCCGGCAGGTCTGCGATCAATATGGCATCATCCTCATCCTCGATGAGGTCATGACCGGTTTCCGCGTCGCTTACGGCGGCGCCCAGCAGTTGTACAAGATCAAACCCGATCTCACCTGTCTCGGCAAGGTGATCGGCGGCGGCCTGCCCGTCGGCGCTTTCGGCGGCCGGCGCGAGATCATGGAGAAAGTCGCGCCCGTGGGGCCCATCTATCAGGCGGGCACGCTCTCGGGGAACCCTCTGGCCATGACCGCGGGCATCGAGACGCTGAAGCTTCTCGCGAAGCCCGGGGTGTACAAGTCTCTCGAAAAAAGTTCCGCTGAACTTGAAAAAGGTCTTCGCGAGGCCGCCCGGGAAGCGGGCGTCGCGGTGACATTCAACCGGGTCGGGTCCATGTTCACGGGATTTTTTACAGAGAAGAAGGTCAAGGATTTTGCGAGCGCGAAGACATCCGATACGGCGCGGTTCGGCAAGTTCTTCCTGTCCATGCTCAAGAACGGGGTAAACCTTGCGCCTTCGCAGTTCGAGGCTGCGTTCCTATCCCTGGCACATTCCAGGCCGATATCGACAAGACCATTGAGGCGGCGCGGAAGAGCCTGAAGGGTCTTTAAGAGTATTCATCGCAGAGAACTCAGAGATCATAGAGGAAATCAACTTTTCGGATTTCAATTCAAGATTCAAAGTTTTACTCTGCGCCCTCTGCGTTCTCCGCGGTAACAAAGCCTTACATCATGGAAGAAAAAGACCGCAAGCTCATCCGCATGCTCGGCGTCCTCAGCACCGTGGGGCTGACCATGGTATTCGCTACCGTGATCGGACTCTTCATAGGGCTCAAGCTGGATAAGTGGCTCGGCACTGCACCGTGGCTTACGGCGGTCTTCCTGATACTGGGCATCGCCGCGGGCTTCAGAAACCTGTTCGTGTATGTCAAACGCAGCCAGAAATCCCTCGACGACGAAGATGATGATAAAAACAAATGACTGATTCCCCATTAAATCATTCGAGGACAAGCGAAGCCCAGACAGCAAAACTGGCCGTAGCGGGAATCGTAAAAGGCGTGGCGATAAAAACCTCCCTGATCGTCCTTGTCGCTGCGGCCGTCGACCTCGCATACGTCCTCGTCCGGCATGGCGGAGAGCGGTGGTGGTTCGTTCCGCTGAGCATCCTCTTCGGCGGGGCGCTCGGCCTCCTGAACTTTCGATGGCTCGCCTTTGCCGTGGAACGGATCTACCTGAGGAAAGGCGCGACGCCGGGCCTTTCAAACCTCGCCGCGAGCATTATCGGCGTCCTCAAGCTTTTGGCCATTTTCATCATTCTCTTTGTCGTCATTAAATGGCAGCTCTTGCAGCATCTTCGCCCTGGTGGGAGGACTCTCGCTCAGCTTTCTGGCCATTCTCTGGGAAGGAGCGGCAATGATGATGAAGCAAAACCTGCAAAACGGGGGACCGTGAACGGGGCGGAGGCGGCTCGGAAGACGCATCCAACTTTGGGGAGGGGACGAAGGGTATGAAAAATCATGTCTACAGGCCGCTGATCGTGATCATCGGTATCGTCATCCTGATACTGCTGGCCAGGATCGTGCTGGTCCCGAAGGATTTCGGCATCGGTCAGCGCGGCTACATGTACGGCTGGCACCGGCATGGGAACGAGGAAGACTGGAAAAAGTTCAAGGTCAAGTATCAGGGCAAGGAATACTGCAAGGACTGTCACCCCGACAAATACGACAGCATCAATAAGACGCCGCACCGGATCATCCAATGCGAGAACTGTCACGGTCCGGCCGTCGACCATCCCGGCCGATCCGCCGAAGCTCGCCATAGACAGGAGCAGGGCCCAGTGCCTGCGCTGTCACTATCCGCTGCCCTATCCCACGAGCGGCCGCTCGAAGATCCGGGGCATCGACCCCGACAAGCATAATCCCGACGTCGAGTGTTCGAGCTGCCACAATCCGCACAATCCGATGGGAGGCTTACGATGATATCGAGAAGAAATTTCCTGAAAACCGCGGCTGCGGGGATCGCGGGCGCGGCGCTGCCTCTGGCGGCCTTCGAGATCATAGACCCGAAGAAGCTTATGGCCCAGGAAGCGGCGGACAAGCAGAAGGTCCGGTGGGTCTTCCTGGTAGATACCTATAAGTGCGTCGGCTGCGGGCTCTGCGTCAAGGCCTGCAAGCTTGAGAACGAGGTGCCCTACGACGCGCACGTGACCCGCACCTGGGTCGAACGCTACGTGATCACCAAGGACGGAAAGTTCCACGCCGACACGCCCATTGGGCGCGCGGGACGGGTTCACGACTTCGAAGATCGACCTCGGCGAGGGCAAGTTCGAGGACATCAGAAATGAGGACATCGAAAAGGCGTTTTTCGTGCCCAAGCTCTGCAACCAGTGCGACAACCCGCCCTGCGTGCAGGTCTGCCCGGTGGGCGCCACCTATCAGGCCGCCGGATGGCGTAGTTCTCGTGGACCGGACGTGGTGCATCGGCTGCGGCTACTGCATCATGGGCTGCCCCTACGGCGTCCGCTTCTTCCACCCCGTGTATCATACGGCCGAGAAATGCAACTTCTGCTACCACCGCATCACCAAGGGCATGAAGACCGCCTGCGTCCAGGCCTGCCCCTTCGGCGCGCGGCAGATCGGCAACATCAAGGACCCGAATGACCCGGTCACGAAGGTCATCATGACCGAGCGTGTGGGAGTGCTGAAGGAAGAATACGGAACAAAACCGCAGGTCTTCTACATAGGCCTCGACAGGGAGGTGCGGTAATGGTAGCCCCCGGAGAAATGCTGGCCCACGGAGAATTATGGACCGTCAAGGAACTGTTCGTCTATCCGAACGAGTTCATCTACTGGAGCGTCCAGATCGTGATGTATCCCTTCATGACGGGCCTGGTGGCAGGCGCCTTCGTTCTGTCGTCGCTCTACCACGTGTTCGGCATCAAGCAGCTTAAGGACATCGCCCGCTTCGCGCTGGTGTTCTCCTTCGCCCTGCTGTTCGCGGCGCCCATGCCGATCGTGCTGCACCTCCAGTTCCCGTTCCGCGGCATCGAGATCTTCATGACCCCCCACTTCACGTCGGCCATCGCGGCCTTCGGCGTCGTCTTTTTCACCTACGGCGCGATCGTGGCCTCGGAGCTCTGGTTTCTGTACCGCAAGCACTTCGTCGAGAAGTCGCTCAAGCTTCGGGAGAAACAGGACAAGACCATTGCCGAGTGGATCCAGTATTTCATTTTCTGTTCGCTGACGCTGGGCGTGTATGACATCAGCGAAGAGGCGCTCCACCGGGACGAGAAGGCGATCAAGGTCCTGGCCGGCATCGGCATCCCGGTTGCCTGCTTCCTCCACGGCTATGCCGGCTTCATCTTCGGGTCCGTCAAGGCGAACGCCCTCTGGATGACGCCGCTCATGCCGGTGATCTTCATCATGTCCGCCGTGGTCTCGGGCATCGCGCTCTGCATGCTCACCTACATCATCACCATGGAGATCAAGAAGTTCCTGGCAAAGCGCAAAAGGATGCAGCCAGGCATGCGGTCGCAGTCCATCGAAGAGATCAAGGGAGTCGAGGTCCACGTCATCCAGATGACCGCCAAGTATCTCCTCTTTTTCCTGATCGCCGCGATCAGTCTGGAGCTTCTGGACCTGATCTTCCGCGGGTACACGGCGCTCAAGTCCTGGGACGTGCTCCGGAGCGTCATCTACGGCAGGGACTTCCGGGACATTTTCATCCTGCAGTACGGCATCGGCAACCTCGTACCGCTCATCCTGTTCCTGATACCCGGACTCACGATCAGAAGGGCGGTTTTCGGCGTCATCCTCGTGCTCTTCGGCGTGTTCATGATGCGGTGGAACGTGGTGATCGGCGGTCAGGCGTTCTCCCTCTCCTTCGCCGGGCTACATGCACTACCATCTGCCGATCATCCCGCACAGACTGGGAGACCTTCAAGGAAGGGTCTGTTCGGCGCTCTCAGCATCTTCATCATGCCCTTCGTCGCTGTTCTGGGTCATCAGCAAGATATTCCCGGTCTTCGCAGAGGCCCCGCAGGAATAAGGCGCCTTGTTCGAGGCAAGTTCGGTTATTCTTCAGGGCGGGACCGGATATCGGGTCCCGCCCTATTTCGGTCATGCCGCAACGTGCAGCAAGCTGCTTCGTGGTTGCGCTGGTACCTTTTTCACGGGTCGAATTCGCCGTGCAATATACTATTGACACAGCCCCATCACCTGTGATATAAGTGTGGGCTTAGTGACTAAAGAATCTCGGTTGTTTTATTTGCCGGTTTGTGCAGGAGGGTACGCGAAGTTGATTAGTTGGTTTAGAGAAAAGTTGGCACAGGCTCATGGAACGGCTGAAAGAGCCCATTTCCCTGAAGGCCAAGCTGCTCATTACGGCGCTCATCCTCATCATCGTGAGCGGCGGCAGCTACGTCGCCTACAAGTTCTACGATTTTACCCAGAACAATCCCAAATTCTGCGTTGGCTGCCATCTCATGCAGCCGGCCTATGACAGCTGGTCCCAGAGCGAACACAAGACGCTCAACTGCCATGATTGTCATCACCTGACGATTCCGGAACAGAACCAGCTCTTATCAGCTTTGTGCTGCATCGACCGACCGCAGGTTCCCGAGCGGCACAAAGGGCAGGTCATTGTGAGCTCGAAAACGTGCAACACAGTGCCATACGGAAGGAAAGGCCAAGCGGATCAACAAGTCGCTGTTCCACGCCAAGCACGTGTACATGGAGCAGATCGAATGCACCGAGTGCCACGGAGAGGTGAAGGCGGACAAGAGCGGTCTGCACCACTTCCTTCCCACGGAAAAGTTCTGCACCAAGTGCCACAAGGGAAAGCAGGTGCACGGCGAGGGCATGGGCGGACTGGCCTGCATCAACTGCCATACCGACCGGACCAAGGACCTCAGGCCCGGGCGGTTGAAGTGCCTGTACTGCCACAGCACGGATGAGAGCATAAAGAAGTCAGCTCAAGGAAGACGCCACGATGGATGTGCGGTTCTTCGCGCCGGATCCGGCGACGATCAAGAAGGCGATCAAGATCTCCTTCGATGAAAAATCTCCCATGCAGTTCTACTGCTATGAATGCCACAAGCCGCACACCCCGGGCAAGGTGAAGCCCAAGAGCGAGGACTGCATGCGGTGCCATAACGGCGTGCCGAAGATCGGCAAGCACAAACTCCATCTCGCCATGGACATGCAGTGCAAGGACTGCCATAAACCGCATCTCTGGAGAGTGACCGAGGCGTCGGCGAAGAAGGACTGCGTCGCCTGTCACGAGTACCGCAGCCCGAAGGCATTCATCTAAGCAGGGAACAGCCGGTGTTTTTCATCCGGCGCGATTTCGTGCGCTGATTTATTTATTCCAACCCGGAAGGAGGTGAAACCTACAATGAAGAAATTTTTCGTATTGGCCCTCGTAGTTGTCGTAACGCTCGCCTTGTCGATGACTGCTTTCGCAGTTCCGGCAGGCAAGACAGTCGAGTTCGACGGCAAAGGCGCCGGCAAGGTCGTTTTTGACGGCAAGATGCACGCCGACAAAGGCATCAAGTGCGCAGATTGCCATCATCCGGCCTCTTCAAGATGAAGAAGGGCGGCGATGTCCTCACCATGAAGGACATGGAAGCCGGCAAGAACTGCGGCGCATGCCATAACGGCACCAAGGCTTTTTCCGTGAAGGACCCAGCCAATTGTGCAAAGTGCCACAAGAAGTAAGATGTCATTATCCGGCAGCAGGCCCTCACGGGTTACCGTGAGGGCTTTTTTCATGGACGGGCCCCGCCGTCCGGACGAACACCGGAGCCGGATTATACCGCCCCTGAATGCTCGTTTTGTCCGGGTGAAAGCGGTTGCAAAAAACGGAAAAGAACAGAGACTCGTTACCCGGAGCGTGGCACATGGATGATACGTCGACTGATCAGGAACTTCATCATGAGATCTTCGGTTCCATCCTTGAGAGAACCGAGATGACGCCGTTTCTCCTGCTGCCCGCGCGGGATTATGCAACATCCCTGAAACAGGCCACACGGATGATGGCAAACCGCGGTTTTGACACGCTTGGCGGCGACGAGCTTTCGGACAGCGAGCGTGAAAGAGCGGCACACTACATCAAGCGCGCGTACACCTACCTGTTCGCCTGGCTCTTTCCCTTTGTGACGAAACAGCTGGAAGGGCTGGCCGCCTTGCGGTCTTCGAACGCAGGTCTTTACCGTGACTGCCTGAGGGCGGTCGGAGAAACGGCAGCGGTCCTGCAGAACCCGGATTTCCGGCGCATCGCGGACGAAGATCCCCGCCACCTCTTTCTTCTCGCCTCCTCTAGGAAATATCCGTATGTTTTCTCGGGCTACCAGGGGAGTTCCCTGGACGTGCCGGCGTCATGGCAGCAGGCGGCCTGCTCCCTGCTCAAGATGTGCCATCTGATCAAGTCGGTCGAGGAGGACAGCCAGGACATCAATGATTATGCCCAACTGGGCTTCTTTCTGGAGTCCCAAGGCCAGAGCCTCGATGATCTCTACCATTACGATTGGGAACACCCGGCCCATATTCCCCGGACCGAACCCGCCCAGAGGGCCTTCGTCAAGATCTCCCTGTTTTTTCACCGGCTGAGGGAGTCGCTGGCCTACGATCAATCGAAGGGCTGCCTGGTCTTCAACAGCGGGGACGGCGTCAATGTCGATATTGCCGAGATCAGGGCCCGGTTAAAGAGCCCGGAAAGCATGGTCACCAAGCTTGGGAAGGACGTGGAAGGTGAGGCATTCGATATCAGGGACATCCTCGCGATCACCTTCATACTGAAGAGCATGGATGACACGCTGAAACTTTTTCACGCGCTTCAGAAACGGGGGGTGATCCTCCAGGAAAACACTGCCTCGCACTCCGTGACCCAGACGCTCTTCGACCGTCCGGAGAGCATGAAGGAAGCGGTCAGGAGACTGATGATCAGCCTGGCCAAAAGCGGGGGAGTCAATGAAATGCCCGAAGAGGGAAGTTTGCTCGCGCATGCGAGGCAGTTCTATGAAGCGTTGGGCATGAACGCGGAAAAGAACCTCTATACCTCCCGGGGACATAGAAAGTTCCAGTGCAAGATCGCCTTTTCCCTGCCGATCCACCGGGCCGCGGATACGAACGAGATCATGATCCCCGGTACGCCGCTCTATGCCGGGAGAAACCAGGTAAGCAAGAAGACCGAGCAGCATACGCTGGGCGTGGAGCTGCGCATATCCGATGTGGAGAGCTGGCGCGCCTCGGAACAGACCGGGGACTCGCACCATGACGCATACAAATTCCGCCAGCTCGTCTCCGTGATGAACAGGGTTTTCAAGAACGTTTTCACTATGCCGGAAGAGAGCTTCCCCCAGCTCCGAAAGGACCAGACGCTCCTTTTTCCGGGGACGGCAGAAGGGGCAGGATAAAGGCAGTTTAAAGTCGGATACGGCGAGGCGTGTATTCCAGCAGGCGGGCATTCCACGGAGGCAGAACGTCATTTCCCCGATATAAAGAGTCTCACAATCCTTCCCAAAATAGTTATCCCTAAGATAATCCCTGTCAGTATCGCAAAAAAGATTGCAAAAAATAGAGTCAGCTTAAAGACCAGAAAAAAGAGCGGGATTAAAACTGCACAGAGGATTATCGTCAGGCATCCGGTGGCAAAATCCTTTGCTTCCAACATAGGGCATCCTTTCGTTCTTGCCTTCCATGACCTTTTGACGACAGAGCCTGCTCGTGCGGATTATAACAGCTGTGGGCTGATGAAGGACGGGGCGAAAGGGAGCATTACTGCATTCCCACGCTGAACATTCCCTCAAGGTCGTGTCGGGAATATGTTCTAAAGGCAAACATGGTTTCGGATTTCATTACCCCCTCTATCTTGAGAACCTGGGTTGTAATCACGGTAGCAAGGGTGTCGTTGTCGGGCGCTCTTACAATAGCAGCTAAATCGTGTAGTCCGGTTATTGAGTAAACTTCTGAAATCTCCTTTATTGCCGCTATTTCATCAGCTGCCTCATTAATTCTATTTTTTGTGATGGTCAAGAGGACAATCGCAGTAACCATGATGAGACCCCCTTTTTTACCTATTCCGTTATAACAAATATACAGGGAGTATAGCACAGCGCAGGGGGATACGTGGCAAGTTCCCGGAATCTAAGCGGCTTTTGACTTATTCTCACGCGCATGTGACCAGATGAACTCGAACTCATGCCGGTTCACCTCGCTGTGGACCTTCTTGTACTTTACATTTTCCCTTCCTTTTGTTAATATGCCCCGCCGTTGATGGTAGAAAACAAAACCTCGTACCCTTCACGGGCTTCCCGGCAAAAAAGACCTTAAGGATTCTCATGATATCTCATAACCTAAAAATCGCCCAGGAACTGTCAATCTCCGAAAGGCAGGTTTTTGCGTGCGCAACCCTGCTCGATGAAGGCGCGACCGTGCCCTTCATCTCCCGCTACCGGAAAGAGGCTACGGGCTCGCTCGACGAAGTGGCGGTTACGGCCATCCGAGAACGGCTGGCCATGCTTAGGGAGCTGGACAAACGTAAAGAGGCGATCCTGAACTCGCTGGAAGAGACTGGAAAGCTGACGGAAGAGCTCAAAACCAAGGTGCTTGCAGCCGAGACCATGACCGCGCTCGAGGACATCTACCTGCCGTATCGGCCCAAGCGTAGGACCAAAGGAACCGTTGCCAGGGAGAAGGGACTGGAACCGCTCGCGCAGAACATATTCTCCCAGGAACAGGGGCTCGATCTTGCCGCAGCTGCAGCCGCATTCGTGGATGCGGACAAGGCCGTCAAGACCCCGGAAGATGCTCTGGCAGGCGCCCGGGACATCATTGCCGAGTGGGTGAACGAAGACCAGAACGCCCGGGCAAGGATGCGCGAACTGTATACTGCGAAGGGGATGTTCCGGACAAAGGTCATCACCGGTAAAGAGGAAGAGGGGAGCAAGTACAGGGACTACTTCGACTGGCATGAACCGGTTGCAGCAGCGCCTTCACACCGCATCCTTGCCATGAGGAGGGGAGAGAAGGAAGGGTTCCTGAGCCTGCGGGTTAATCCGCCCGAGGAAGAGGCCCTGGCGCTCCTTGAAGCACTGTTCTTGAAACCTGGTAATCCTGCTTCGGCTCAGATGAAACTGGCCGTCCACGACAGTTACAAGCGACTGCTTTCCCTGTCCATGGAGACCGAGATGCGGGTCGCGACCAAGCTGCGCGCTGACGGAGAGGCGATCCGCGTATTCGTCGAGAACCTCCGGCAGCTGCTGCTCTCTCCGCCCCTGGGCCAGAAGAACGTGCTTGCTATTGACCCCGGTTTCCGGACCGGGTGCAAAGTGGTATGCGTGGACAGGCAGGGAAAACTGCTTGCGAACGACACCGTCTATCCGCATTTCTCGGAAAAGAATACAGGAGAGGCCGGTACGAAGATCATCGATCTGTGCCGGAAATACGACATCGAGGCGATTGCCATCGGAAACGGGACAGCCGGACGGGAGACGGAGTCCTTTGTGCGGCAGCTGGGACTGCCTTCCACAATCCAGATCGTGATGGTGAGCGAGAGCGGCGCTTCGGTCTACTCCGCGTCAGAAGTCGCCCGCGAGGAATTCCCCGACCATGATATAACGGTTCGCGGGGCTGTATGCATCGGCAGGCGTCTGATGGACCCCCTTGCAGAGTTGGTCAAGATAGACCCCAAGGCCATCGGCGTGGGCCAATATCAGCATGACGTGGACCAGAACGCGCTCAAGCAGGGCTTGGACGACACGGTGGTGCGTTGTGTGAATGCCGTTGGCGTCGAGGTGAACACGTCGAGCAAGCAACTGCTGACCTATGTTTCAGGGCTGGGGCCGCAGCTGGCCGGCAACATCGTCTCATACAGGAACGCAAACGGGCCCTTCCGCAGCCGGCAGGAATTGAAAAAGGTGCCCAAACTCGGGCCGAAGACCTTCGAGCAGGCAGCGGGATTCCTGCGCATCCATAATGCCGAGAATCCGCTCGATACAAGCTCGGTCCATCCGGAAAGCTATCACGTTGTCGATCAAATGGCAAAGGACCTGAACTGTTCCGTCCGGGAACTGATGCTTAAGGAAGAGCTGCGGAAGAAGATCGATCTCAATACGTATGTGACCGAGACGACAGGCCTACCCACGCTCAAGGATATTATGGCAGAGCTGGCCAAGCCAGGCCGCGACCCCCGGGACAAGTTCGAAGCGTTCAGCTTTGCCGAAGGGGTGAAGAAGATAGAGGATGTGAAGCCGGGCATGAAGCTTCCCGGTGTGGTGACGAACATTACCGCTTTCGGCGCGTTCATCGACATCGGCGTGCACCAGGACGGTCTGGCGCACATCAGCCAGCTTTCTGACAAGTACATCAAGGACCCGAACGAGGCTGTGAAGGTCCATCAGAAGGTGATGGTCACGGTTCTGGAAGCGGATGTGGCCAGGAAGAGGATATCGCTTTCACTCAAGAAGAACCCGGAGAAGCTCACTGAGAAAAAGCTTGGAGTGCTGAAGAAAGAAAAGCCGCAGGCGGACCTGGACGGGCTGAAGGATGCGTTCAGTAAGAATAGAATCTGAAAAAATTACAATAGAAGGGTTTTCACACGAAGATTACGAAGAAGCCAAAGAATACATCCTGAGGGGTGCGGCTACCTGGTATTACACGTGGTAGCCGCAGGCTCTAGTTTGCGGGAAATATTAACCACGGATACTGTCTTCTTTACCTATACGCTCTGCACCATCCCCGCCCTGGCGCAGCATCGGCCGAGGTCGTCTGGGCGATTTCTTACTACATGCAGGTTTCCTCAACTACCGCATGTGCCAGGTCCTTGCTGACACCCGCTTGCTGATAATAGATGTACTGACCTACCATATCGGAGAGCTCCTCCAGGGAGATATTGGGCATAATTTCGAGTACTTCCTCTTTAAAATATTTTGCAGCTTCAACCGTTTTTTTACTAACCATGATCTTCATATTGCCTCCTTTCATGGAACGGAATTTGTCTCTGATCAATAGTTTACTCATTGAGTTGACATACGTCCAATATATTGATAGTATCATAACAATACTATTTAAATATGGAACTAAGACATCTAAAATATTTTGTTGCAGTGGCTGAGGAAATGCATTTTGGAAGGGCTGCCAAAAGGCTTCATATCGCTCAACCGCCGTTGAGTCAACAAATCATGAATCTGGAAAATGAACTTGGGCTAAAGCTTTTTGATAGAACCAAGCGAGCCATTCAAATGACGGATGCCGGTATTTACTTCTTGAAGGAAGCCCGGCAGCTCCTTTTACATGTAGAACAGGCCGCTAAAACCGCAAGAAGGATTTACCAGGGACAGACCGGACGTCTCATGGTAGGGTTTGTGGGGTCGGTGATCCATACTTTTTTGCCTGGTGGACTACGATTATTCCGGGAACGCTTCCCGGGGGTAGAACTTGTCTTGCAGGAACTGAATACAGCGGAACAGATAAAATCACTTCACGCCAGGCGCATTGACGTTGGATTCCTCTATCCGGTTGCTGCGGATTCCCTGCTTGCATATCAACCGCTTACGCTGGCGCCTTTAATGGCGGTACTGCCCGAAAAACATCCTCTCTCGAGCCGCAAATCACTTTATATCAGGGAGTTGGCACAGGAGTCTTTCATTGCGAATACTCGATCATCCGAGCCGGTTGTTCTCGATGCCTTTATCAGCATGTGTCATTCTGCCGGGTTCAGCCCCAGGATAACGCAGGAGGCAGGTCAGGTACAAACAGTCTTAGGTCTCGTAGCTTCCGGATTGGGCGTCTGTCTCCTTCCGGATTTTATAAAAAATATCAAACGGCCGGGTGTGCGGTATATACCCTTGTCAGGATCGCCTCCTGTTGTAAAACTCGCAGTTGGCTGGCGCAGTGATAATTCATCTACCCTTGTGAAGTCATTTGTAAAAGTAATTGAGTCTTCAGCTGATCTCGGCCGGTGATGCGATTGTTCTAAACGGGCACCCTGCGCCGGCATTGGCCTTCCGATATCCCCTTGCTACGCCGTTCATTAGATTACAAGTGTGCATAGTATTTGACACAATCAGCGAAAGAGCCTAGAATTGTACTGTAATCACAGTGTATTGTCATGCGGAGAAAAGCAGACGAAATAAGCTAGGCTTAGTAACAAGGAGGAAATGAATGAGCATTGAGGAGAAAAACAGGAGCGAAAGCCTTTCCCGGATGACTGCCGATCTCTTTACAAAATTGAAGGGAAGCGAAGAGCTGTCATCCAAAATTCATCTTCTCCGCGATGAAATAAAAAAAATAATTGCAAGTGAGGATACAATATTCGGAAAATTCCGTGAACTCGTTGAATCGTTTGAGGAAATCATTCCTGAGGAGAAACAGCGTTATAATGCCGCTATCAAAGCCTTGTCGACGACTTCGAAGCTAAGCCGGCAAGAGATCGTTAAGGCCGTCAACAATCAGCTTGAAGAACTTAAAATACTCGAGAAGGGCTTAATGCCTGCCCTCCCCGGCTTGCGCGACGAGCTTAAGGTTATGGAAGCCAAATCGCGGGAGATAAGAGACGAGATAGTGAAGCTGCGTGAAAACATAGGGCGGCTTGAGAGCGAGGAACAAGGGATCCTCAATAGTATGGCATCACGGAAAAAGGAAATGGAACAGGTCGAGAAGGCAGTGGGGGAGCTTTTCACGGATATCGGAGCGGAGATAACCTCAATCAAAAAAAGAATGGATGAATTTACTGCTGAAGGCGCGGCCGCTCAACCAACCGGTCACAGTGCGGCCTCTCAACCAATCATGCCGAGTGATTCTCGTGAAAGTTCTATTAGAAGTGAGGAAGTGAGAGGCGGCGAGCAGAAAAGCGAAATTCTTGAGTCTTCTCCACCGCAGGATGCGAAATGGCAGAAAAAATGCCCTATGTGCGGAGGTCGAATGGACTTCTACGCTAAGGATGATATGTGGAGGTGCTATTCCTGTGCATACGAAGAAGAAAAAAAAGGATGAAGTTTAGGGTAAAAGCAAAGAGAGAAGTGAACATATGACAGCATCCTAATCCACTCCGGTTTGGGAGCCAATTTACGCTCCATCTCCGCCACTTGCCGATCCTTCGGCACCCCTGTCTTCCAACGAGTACCAGAAATCAATAAAGGGATCACCACCATCCAATAACCCTGACCTATCGGCCAGAAAAGTCTTGTCCTCCCTGTTGTTAGAAAATGGATTGGCACCCGATGGAGAAGGCCCGGCGGCGACTTTTCTGCGAATACGAGAGAAGTATTTAAATAAGCACATTACAGTGGCTGGTTCTTCACATAACCTCAAATTCATCGCTACGGGTGGGTAGTCTCTCAGAAAAAAATGGAGACATGATGCTTTTTGACTAAGGCTCCATTCTGATCCGTGGACTTCCAAAAAGCCGACGTCTTTTCGCACGCGAAGGGACGCCGGCTCCAGGCTTAATAGGTTGGCATGGTAGTAGGTGCTACCGGCGGAGCTGGGCTGCTGCCGAGGCTGATGGGTATGACGATTGGTCCGTTTGCTCCGGCAGGTGCTTCATGAATATGCGCCAGAGTTGCCGTTCCCGACAGTCCTGAAAAGGTCACCGATATGTTCGTGGCCGTTCCCGTTGCAAGGTCCACAGTCAGCATTCCGGAACCCGTGCCTGCCGACATCGTAGGCGGCACTTCCTCCGATCCAGACAGGGGCGTCGTAATCGTAACTGTTCCCGTAGCTGCCGGATCTACGTGGATCTGTCCCCGTATCTCGCCGTTCGGAAATGCGGCAGTATGGACGTTGAAGTAATATCCGTTGGACTTCAAAGTCGATACGTTCAAGGTCCCCGTGTTTAATTTTGGCGCAGGTTGGTTCGATGCAGGTTGGGCTGATCCATACATCCCTCCGCCTCCACCTCCTCCGCACGAAACTACCCATGCCCCCAACAAAACCATGTACACAGCGATGTGGATTGCTCTTCTGTATGTTTTCATCCTTATACCTCCTCTTCCCGCCAACTGATCACTTAGCTAAAGCACTACTCTGATGCTCTCTCATAGCGGGTGCTCACGTCATTCTCTTGTCGAGCGGCATGTGTCTACTATTATTATTTGCCAAATCGCGTCAGGAATCAATAGAACCTTAGTTTCATTACTCTTGCTATTGAGCCAATGTGGGGATTTCTTACGTCTTTAGAAGCAATTGTTGTGAAGAGATTCTGCTGCTTTCATATGCGTCGGGTTACTTCGCTAACCTACCATCCTCTTTGTTGTCGTCGAGCTTCTTTGTTGCAGGTCCCGTAATTTCACTTGCCCCATTCTCTAAAATAGAGTACGCTCTCTTCATTTGGAGAACAACCGTGGTTAACTCTGAACTTTAAACTATGAGCATCCTACTCTTACGAAAACGCGGGCGGAATATTCTCAGGGCTATGTCTGTTTTGGCTCAGCAAGAGTTGGACTTTCAGCCGATTTGAGATAAACTTATCTCGAACGGAGGAAACCCCATCCGAAAGAACCGGCACAACTATACATCCGAGGAAAAGTTGATATCCTCAAGCGTCGCCAGGTCGAAGGGGTTACTCCGAACATATCTCCGAGGCCATTCTATAGCGGAGTCTGGACAGACGGGTGGGCTGTATGACAAAAAGGATTGACAAACCATCGGGAAACCCTGACACGAAGCATCGTCGGAAGGGTGGAAACAAGGCACATCCGCCCGCCGTGGAAAACACCGTACCTTCTCAGATATTGATCGTTGACGAAGATACTACTCTCCTCGATCGGTATGTCGAGAGTCTTTCCGACGCCTATCGAGTCGTTACGACCCAGACCGGCGGGGCTGCGATCGAGCGGGTGAAGCGGCGCAGCGACATCGATCTCGCAGTCATTGAATACCGACTGCCAGACATGTCCGGTATCGACGTCATGAAAGAGATCAAGGACGTCGAGCCCTCCGTTCTCGTTCTTATCGCCACGGCTTACGGCGACGAGGAGGTGGCGGTCGAGGCATTTAGAAGCGGCGCCCGCGATTACCTCAAGAAACCCTTCAGCATATCCGAGCTTTCCACGAAGATCGACTTCTATCTCGCCCTCAGGCACGCGGATAAACAGCGCAGAAAGAACATCCTTCCCGGGTCCGAGACGCCGGCCAAGCCGGGAATGCCACATGCCGCCGTCACGCTCAGCCAGTACCATAAGATCCAGCAGGCCGTTCGTTTTATCAACGACAACTACCGAACCGATATCAGCCACGACGCCGTCGCCTGGGAGGCCAGAATGTCCCCGGCCCACTTTTCCAGAATATTCAAGAAGGTGATGGGCTTGTCCTATCAGGATTATCTCAACAGCCGAAGAATCACGAAGGCAAAGAACCTTCTCCGCACCAGCGCCCAGAGCGTAACCGAAATCGCCGTCTCCCTCGGTTTTGCCGACCCAACCGGCTTCGGCCGAATCTTCAAGAAGCTGACCAGCCAGACGCCTTCCGCCTACAGAAGCCTGCCCCGAAAGTGATTTCTTTTATCAAAAAAGCATAAAAAGCCGAGAGCCTGTCATAAAAAGCCGAGACAGGAACAATCGATCTCTGTTAGCGTTACCCCATTGCGGACTTTCCCGATGACGGTAGTGCAGGCAGCAGTACCCTGCCGATTCGTCACGGCAAGTTGTCCGTGCGATCGAACAGGTGAAGCATGCGCTGCGACATTGATCTCGCGGTCATAGCATTCCGGCTGCCCGACATGTCGGCGTCGATGTCATGATATAAATCGAGGATATTGCATCATGAAAGAAAGTAAGGACGTTGCGCACTCCGTTCTCGTTCTCGTCGTCACGGCACACGGCGACGAGGAGGCGGCGGTCGAGGCAATCAGGAACGGCGCTCGCAATTACCTTAAGCAGCCCTTCAGAAAGAACATCCTTCCCGGGTCCGAGACGTCGGTCCAGCCGGGAATGCCGCCTTCCACCGTCACCCTCAGCCAGTATCACAAGATCCAGCAGGCCGCTCGTTATATCAATAATAACTACCGGAACGATATCCGTCTCGACGCCGTTGCCAAGGAGGCCGGCATGTCCCCATCCCACTTTTCGAGAATATTCAGAAAGGTGATGGGCTTGTCCTATCAGGAGTATCTCAACAGCCGCAGAATCACGAAGGCAAAGAACCTTCTCTGCAGCAGCCCCCAGAGTATAACCGAAATCGCCGTCTCCCTGGGTTTTGCCGATGCAACCGGTTTCGGCCGAATCTTCAAGAAGCTGACCGGCCAGACGCCTTCCGCTTACAGAAGCCTGGCCCGAAAGTAATTTTTTTTATCAAAAAAGCATAAAAAGCCGAGAGCGCGTCATAAAAAGCCGAGACAGGAGTGATCGGTCTCTGCTAGCGTTATCCCATCGTGGACTTGTCCCGATCACAGCAGTGCAGGCAGCAGGACCTTGCTGAGGACAGGAGATGAAGGGGTATACGGTCGGGGAGGCGGCTCGTAGCCAGTTCTCGAGGGCTACTGTCTCGAAAGTGATTTATTTTATCAAAAAAGCATAAAAAGCCGAGAGCACGTCATAAAAAGCCGAGACAGGAGTGATCGGTCTCTGCTAGCGTTATCTCGTCACGGACTTTCCCGATCACCGCACGTTGCTATGCTACAGCCCATGAGAAAGGAGGAAAAGCTCCGGATGTGTTCGAACCCAAAAGCCTGGAAGTTGGTAAGTTTCCTTACGGCCCTGACGGCACGCGGCTCCAGGCTCGGTTTCCCGCTGCTGCTCCTCCTCGCCCTGGTGCTGGGCGCGGCTTACTCCGCGCAGGCGGGGACGGATTTGTGCAGTGGCTACCCCCTCGTGAATGGTTCCCACATAATCGACGGTAATGATCCCACTCTTACTCCTTTTACTCTTCCTTCCTCGATCGGGATCGATGCTAATTGTACGTTCGAGAACTTTCCGATATCTGCCAAATGGCCGCAGGGGCTGACTTCCACCCTCAATTTTAAATCTGATGGGTTCTTGGCGATTTTTAATAATATTTACTACAGCGGTAATATGGCGTGCGCCACTACTACCACCAAGATCTGGTTTGTTAACCCCGGCGCGATATATGCCCCCAATAACAGCTGTCAGGGTCTTTTCATACCCGTAGAGACCATCGCACAAGCAGTCCCCCGCAGCCACGGCCAGCCATCGGCGTGCCCTTCACGTACACGCTCACGATCCCGGTCATGTATGACCCGGCCACGGGCACCGTCATCAACAACAGTCGGATCGCCCAACTACTTGCGACATCATCACGTGTCACGGACAATCTCACCGCGACGGGTGCGGATCTCACCTTTGTGAGCTATCAGTCGCCTACTGAAGGGCAGCGGCACCTCCAGTGCCGCGTACATTCACCAATCGGTGACAACGAAGCACCTCGACCTTCAGCTAACTTCCCGCATCATCCCGGCCGGATCGCAGATCGTGATCGAGATCACGGTCGTCCTCGATAACACACCGACAAACGCGGTTGGAAGGCGTTCATCAACACCGCCCCGTGGTAGTTCGGGAGGCTTATCGACGGGGTACTATGTCCCCCTCCCGGGCCAGTCGGGCATTTCGTCGCCGATGGCCATCGCCGAGCCCAATCTCGCGGTCACAAAGACGAGCTCGATGTCTAACCTGAATGTGGGGACCAAGGCGCCCTACACCATCAACGTCCAGAATATCGGCGGCAGCGATGCGTGGAACGCCACGATCACCGACAATCTTCCCGCCGGCATGTGCACCTACGATCCCAGGGCCACGGTCACCGCTCAGATCTTTGCGGCGGATGGCGTCACCCCGGTCTCAGGTCCGCTGGTCAATGGCACCGACTTCTCGGTCACCTGGAACGGCGGTACCGCGTCTGCGTGCCAGCTCAGCCTGACCATGCTTACGGCCGCAGCCAAGATCGGGCCCAATCAGCGCTTGATCATCAACTACCAGGCCATGCTCGACGCCGGTATCTCGTCCGGACACGCTTACCAACGTTGCCGGCGCTACCAAGTGGTTCAGTGCCGCACAGCAGCTATACCGGCCGTCGCGAATACGACAGGACGCATCACCGACGGCACGCCGGGCGTATTGGATTTCCAGGACGCCTACACCGTTACGGCTACGGTGGCGGGCTATTACTTTCTGAAGTCGGTCCAGGACCTGACCACCGGCGCTAACCCGGCCACCGCGGCCTTTCCGGGTGACAGGCTGCGCTACACGCTGCAGCTCCAGAACTTTAACATCCCCCCGCTCAATAACATTACGATAACCGACGACCTGGGCCTGAACACGTCGGCGGCCTTCGTCCCGGGCTCGTCTCTCTCGTTGCGGCAGTAGTACCTTCCCTCCGACCGCCACAGTTACTGTCACTCCCACTGGCGGCACGAATGGCACAGGCTCTCATTACGATCACCAGTCTGAATCTGCGCTTCCAACACCGCAGTACCAGATCCAGTTCGATGTCACCCTGGCCTCGGCACCCCCTCACGAACGGCGCTATCGCCACCAATCAGGCGAGTATCTCCGGCACCACTCGAGCGGCAGCGTGTCCGGCGTCAGTGATGACCCGTACGTCAACGGCCCGGCACTGCTCGGTACGACGCGGATCCCACCACGGTGACGATCCAGGCGCCCGGAGCGCTGTCGAAGACGAATACCCAGAGCACTGCGACGATCGGCCAGCAGTTCAGTTACCTCATCACGGTGCCCGCAGACCCCGGTCAATGTGCCCTTGTACGATGTGAAGATCCTGGACAATCTCCCGGCCAACGTGAGCTTTGTGAGCGCACAGGTCGTATCCGGCGGCACGTGGAACCTGAGCAATACCGGCACTGCCACCAATCTCATTCTACAAGACACTGAACACCGGTATCGATATCCCCGCGGGCGGCCAGGCGGTCATCAGGGTTACGGTAGCCTTGCAGAACACCACCACCAACCACAGTGGCGTGTCGTTCACAAACAGCGCGTCGTACACCTACGACAAGGTAAACGGCAATAGCTCGACGCAAGCGACCGGCGGCGCAGGTGTCGCCTCCACCATGACGGTGGTCGAGCCGCAGTAACGGCGGCACCAAGACGGTCAGCAACGTCTCGGCCGGCAAGCAGGCAACCGATCCTGCCGCGCAAGGTGACGTCCTCCAATATGTGATCACCATTCCCAATAGTGGTAGCTCCACCGCGTTTGATACCAATGTCGTCGACACGCTGCCGGTGAACGTATCGCTGGTCCCCGGTTCCGCCACAGCGCAGATCAACGGCGTTCCGGTCACTGGTTTTGTAGCGAATCCAACCACACTGCCCAGCGGCGCCCTGGCTTGGGGCCGCCAGAACAATGACGGCACGCTCGACATCCCCGCTGGCCAGTCGCTCGTGCTGACCTATCGCGTGACGGTGGTGTCGGTCAACGGCTTGCCGATCAACAACAGCGTCTATGTGGATTGGACCTCGCTGCAGGACGCGCAGAGCGGAGAGCGCACCGGCGCCGGTTGCCCGACCATTACCTCGCCAAACAACTATTGCTACGGCCCGGCCTCTGCCACGGTCCCCACGTTCGATCCCACCACCATTGCCAAATCGGTGGTCTCCGATTCCTGGACTACTGCACCCAGCACCGGCACCGACTCGATTCTGCGCGTCGGCGACACTGTCGTTTACCGTCTCGCTCTGACCCTGCGCGAAGGGCAGCTCCAGAATGTAGTGGTCACCGATACGCTACCCGCGGGCCTTGCCTTCGACAGCGTTGTCAGCATCAATGGCGACACCTCCGCGCCGTTCAGCCAGACCGCGCCGTTTACCTATACCGATTTCACTGCACCTACGGTCAGCGGCAATACCGTTATCTGGAACTTTGGCAACATCACCAACGCCATCGACAACAACTCCGCCAACAACACCTTCGTCATCCAATACCGCGCACGCGTGGTTACGAACACGCTGACACAGCAGCCCGCCACGAATCTGGGCAACACCGTCAAGCTTGCTTACACCGGCAGCGCTCTCCTTAGCAGCAGCGCCAACATCACGGTGCTGGCAGCCGATCATGAGCACGCCGACGAAGATCGATCGTGCCCTTCGCGCCAGTCCGTTACAGGTCAATGTCACTACTGATACTATGCAGTTCCGCCTGGGGTCGTGCAATAACGGAACCGCGCCGGCTTACAGCGTCAAGTTCACCGACCTGCTGGCGAGCCAGTTGAACCAAACAACCATCACCCCGCCCGCCGTGAGTGTCGGCGGTACGCTCCTCACTGCCGGGACCGATTACACCTATACACCGCCTGCAGTGCGCGGCGGCACGATGACCTTTGTGCTGAGTACGCCGGTCAATCCGGGTCAATGCGTCACCATCGATTACAATATCGGTTTCTATACCGACTTCGGCTCCAACCAGACCTGGAATAACAGCGTCACTCTCGCCGAGTACTGGTCACTGCCGCTGCAGTCGGGACAAAAGTATGGAGCGCTTGGTCCGGCCATCTTCACGATGACCAACAGCGCCACCATTTCCCAGCCGTCCAAGACGCTCTATCTCACCAGCGAGCGGTGAAGCGACGATCGGCGATGCAGTGGTCTATCGCATTACGGTGCCAACGACGATAATTAATGCCGCGCTTTATGACGTGACGGTGACCGATACTCTCAACAGCTCGCTGGTGTATGTCAGCGCGACTGATGTGAGCGGCAATAATTTCACCCTGAGCGACAGCAGCGTTGCACCCGGCCAGGTGAATCTCACCCTGGCGCAGATCCCGGCAGGTAAGCAGGCGATCATCGAAGTGCATGCCCGCGTCGCCAATAACAGCGCGGCGAATGCCGGGGTGAGTTTCCAAAATAGTGCCTCCTACACGTACGCCGACACCGCGGGCGGCGCGAAGAAGAATGGCGGCACCGGCACCACTGCCCAGCCGCTGCGAATCATCGAGCCGGTTGTGACGCTCACCAAGAGCGTGAGTAACCAGACAAATCCCGGCGTTGCACCAACCGTCGGCGACATCCTGCGCTATACGCTCGTGTTTCAAGCAGCGGGCGGACCCAGCTACCGACAGCTACTCCAGCGCATTTGATCTGAGCATTGCCGAAGCGCTCTCGCTTGGCCTTGCCTATAACGGTAACGTCACCGTCACCGGCGCCGGCAATACCATCTCGGCGCCGATCATTACGGGCGATGGTATTACCACTCCGCAGTCACTCAGCTGGGGATCGGCCGGCTCCAACATAGATATTCCTGAGAGGGGACAACGGTCACTGTCTACTTACGATGCGAAGGTCCTGATCAACGTACAGTCCGGACAGACACTCGCGGCCAGCACCTCGGCCCAGTGGACCGGCCAGAATGGGGTCAACAACGATGAACGCACGGGCAGTGGCACACCGGCGGTCAATGACTATTTCCTCGGCCCGATATCTGCCAGCATTATCACGAAGTTGCCGGTGCTGACCTTCACCAAGACCGTACTCTATGACGCGACCACCGGCCAGCCCGGCGCCAACGCCAAACCCGGCGACACGCTGAAGTACACCTTGACGATCCAGAACAGCGGCACGGTGGGCGCGACGAACTTCTCGCTGACGGACGAGCTGGACAAGCTGAATACGACCGCCATGTTCGTGCCCGGCAGCCTGACGCTCGTCACCGTTCCGGCAGGCGCGAACACCACACTGACCTCGGCGACCGGCGGGACCAAGGGCACGGGTCTGGTGAGTATCAGCAACCTGAGTATCGACCCGCAGGGCGGCGGCAACGACAAGCTGGTCATTGAGTTCCAGGCCACGCTCGTGCCGGTGATCACCAGCGGCTCCGCAGTGCTGAACCAGGCGCAGATCGGCTCGTCCACATTGCCGACACAGTTGAGCGATGATCCGTCCCTCACCCGGAACCAGCGATCCGACCCGCACGATCATCACGTCGGCGCCGGTCTTCCGTGTGCTGAAAACGGCGCAAGACATTACGTCCGGTACCTCAACCATCATGGCTGGCGATACCTTGCGCTACACCATCACGGTGAAGAACATCGGCAACGAGAATGCAGCGGGCGTGACGTTGCGCGATCAGATCCCGGCTAACACGAGCTACGTGGCCAACAGCACCAAGCTGAATGGCGCTGGCCGTGGCGGATACCGGCCGGTGTCAGCGCGCTGCAAAACGGCATGTCGATCAACTCGCCCGTTGACACGGCGGCGGGTGCCATGCGCGCGGACGCGAGCGCGGCTACGACAAATGTGGCCACGGTCACGTTTGACGTGCGCATCAGCACCAACGTCGTTAACGGCACCATCATCTCCAACCAGGGCTTTGTAAACGGTTCCGGCGCAGGCAGTGGTACCGTTCCCCGAACAACCCTCCGACAATCCAGCGACCCCTGTACTGAACGATCCGACCAGGGTCGTTGTGGGTAACTTGCCATTGGTCTACGCGCTGAAGACCGTCCAGCTCGCCGTGGACAACAATAATAATGGACTCGTCGATCCGGGCGATGTGCTCCAGTACACCATCATCGTGACCAACTCGGGGGCAACTCCGGCGACGGGCGTGGTGCTCGCGGACGCCGTTCCTGCCAATACCACCTATGTGGCCAATTCGCTGGTGATGAACGGCCGGACAGTGGGAGATCCCGGCGCCGGCGTATCGCCCCTCATAGGCGGCATCGGCGTCGTTTCCTCCGACCAAACCCCGCCGCCGTCCCCGTCGGTCGGTGGCACCCTGGCGACAGGCGGCACGGGCATCGTGACCTTCAGACTACAGGTCAACGCGGGCGTGCCCTCCGGAACGATCATCAGCAACCAAGGCAGTGCGTCGACCACGCAGTTGCCGACGCTTTTGACTGACTCGGATGGCAACGCGACCAACGGTTACCAGCCGACCGTTATCGCGGTAGGTAACGCGCAACAGCTCACGATCACGAAGCAAGTCGCAGTCGTTGGTGGCGGAACCGCCGTAGTCGGCGCCGAGCTCGAATATGTCAGTGCGCGTGACCAATATCGGCACGGTGCCGGCGACCAACGTGGTGATCACCGATGCCCTGCCTGGCCAACTCTCTTATGTGCCGGGATCAGCGGTGCTGAATAGTTCGGGCGCCGGGATCACTGTCGCAGGTTCAGTAATCATAGCGGATTACTCGTCGGTCTATGGAAGCCTGCCCGCGAATGGAACCGCGATCTTGCGATTCCACGCCAAGCTCGTGTCGGGAACGATCGGTACGACGCTGACCAATACGGCGCAAGTCACGTGGAACACACCCAACCAGAACGCCTCGAGTAACGCTTCCGTGGATATCGGCGGCACGCCCGGCAGCGTAATGCTGAACGGCAGTGTCTGGCACGACGCGAACTTCAACAAAACGTGTGAAAGCAATGAAAGGGAATTGGCCGGCTGGACTGTTCAGGTCTACCGGAACAGCCAGCTGCTGGCGAGCATGCCTACTGACACCGACGGCGCGTACGGTTTTAGAGGCCTCGCACCCACGATGACCGCCGCCGATCAGTACGAAATCCGATTCAGTGCGCCCGGCGCTACCACGAGCACGGCGCTCTTGGGTCTCGCCGACTCGGCATTCACCAATGGCTTGCAACGGATCTCCGGTATCACGGCGGTTTCGGGCCGTAATCTCCAGAATCTGAATCTGCCGATCGATCCTAGCGGCGTTATTTACGATTCGGTCCGGCGCACCCCGATTGCCGGCGCCACCGTAACCATGGTGCGGGCATCGACGAACAGTGCGCTTCCGGCGAGCTGCTTTAATGATCCGGCGCAGCAGAACCAGGTGACGCTCGCGCCGGGCTACTACAAGTTCGATCTGAACTTCAGCGACCCATCCTGCCCGGCGGGGGCCGACTACGTCATTCGCGTCACGCCGCCGAATGGGTACCGCCCCACGCCTTCTGGCATTATTGCACCAACCGATCCTACACCGCCGTTTTCAGTCCCGGGATGCCCCGGCACCGCTGACGATGCCATTCCGGCGACGACATCTTACTGCGAAGCGCAGCCGTCCGAGTTCGCCCCCGCGCCGAGCGTCCCGGCGAATTCGGTGGGCACGAAGTACTACCTGCACTTCATGCTGAGCAACTCCGCCGCAGGCGGTATCGAGCTCTTCAATAATCACATTGCCGTAGACCCCCCGTTGAACACCGGAGTCACGATCACGAAGACGGCGTTGCTACTCAATGTTTCGCGTGGGCAGATGGTGCCGTACACGATCACGGTCAAGAACACACTGGGCGCGACTCTGTCGAATCTCACCATCGTGGATCGCTTCCCGCCCGGATTCAAATATGTCGACGGTTCCGCCCGATTCGACGGCAACCGGCTCGAGCCCGTGAAAACCACGAGCGACCTGCGCTGGGACAATCTCCAGCTCACGGACGGCGATCACACAATCAAGCTGCTGCTCATCGTGGGCGCGGGCGTTAAGGAAGGTAACTACGACAACAGCGCGCAGGTACTTAGCAGCACTACGGGTGAAGCCATGACCACCGTGGCGACGGCGAGAGTGCGCATCGTTCCCGATCCCACCTTCGATTGTACGGACATCATCGGAAAGGTGTTCGATGATGCCAACGCCAACGGCTACCCCGATGAGGGAGAAAAAGGCCTGGGCGGGGTGCGGATCGTGAGCGCGCGGGGTCTCATTGTGACGACGGACAAGGACGGTCGTTTCCACATCACTTGCGCCGCGGTCCCCAACGAGGATCGGGGCAGCAACTTCATCTTGAAACTCGATGACCGCACGCTGCCGACGGGTTATCGCGTCACCACCCAGAACCCGCTCGTGCAGCGCCTGACCCGAGGTAAGGCGATAAAGTTCAACTTCGGCGCGACGCTGCACCGCGTCGTGAGCCTGGACATCGCGGATGGCGTGTTCGAGCCGGGATCCACCGAGATGCGGCCGCAATGGAAACCGAGAATCGAGATGCTGCTCGGCGAATTGCGCAAAGCGCCGGCCATTCTCCGTATCTCGTACCTCGCGGATGTGGAGGATCAGGCAGTTGTGAAGGCGCGCACCGAGGCGCTCAAGCGTGAAATCACGGATCGATGGGAGCAAGGAAGCTACGAATTGACGATCGAGACCGAAATCTTCTGGCGGCGTGGTGGACCTCCCGCGAGAAGTTCGGTGGAGAACAACGGGCAATAACGGTCGTTACGATGTTTTTTTAAGGGAAATCAAGGGGTATGCTGAAGCGGATCTCACTCATCGGTGTTTCGTGTCTCGTTTCCGCCGTGGCGATGGCGGAAACGAACACGGCTGCTGTTTCGGCCCCGCTGATGGCTGCGGAAACAGGCGTGATGCAGGCGCCTGCTCTCGGCCAGGCGGTCGAGAAACAAGCGGGAACCGATGAGCCGCGCACCTTATGGGTGCACGGTGGGGACGGGGACGATAAGCAGGGAGACAAAGTCGAAGTGAAGAAGGTTCTGGAAAAAGCGGTCAAGACCATCAAAGTGCAGAACCTCGTTCCGCCGATTCACTTTGCATCCGGAGAAGCGGAGATTCCCGATAGGTTATGTCCAGCGTCTGCGCGAGGTGCTCGACGGCATGAAAGGACGCAACAACGTCCGGTTGCATTTCGTGGGGCACTCGGACAACGCGCAGCTATTCAGAGAAGTGAAGCAAAAGTACGGCGACAATCTCACGCTTATCGCGAGAACGCGCGGGAGTCACCGCCGAGTATTTCCAGAAGGCCCTCCATCTTCCGCCCGAGTCGATTACTTACGAGGGCATGGGCGAATCCCAGCCGGTAGCGAACAACGCCACCGAGCAAGGCAAGGCGCTCAATAGGCGGGTCGAAGTCGAGGTCTGGTACGACGAGATCACCGATAAACTGGTGGACAAAGAGGTGGTCGTTGCGGAGCAGATGAATCGCGTAAAGGTGTGCCGCGTCGAGACGGTGTGCAAGTTGCGCTACAAGGAGGGGCACTCAAAGCGCGCCCGCATCAAGAACCTGGTGGAGCCGCTCCACTTCGACGATGACACGACGGCCGTCCCCGGGGAATTCGTCCAAAAGGTGCGGCAGGCGCTCACCAACCTGGGGGCGAAGGAGCACCTCGTAGTCAAATTCACCGGATACACCGACAACCTGCCACTTGAGGGGCGGACCGAGCGAATTTACGGTAACGTGGTGGCCTTGTCGAAGGCGCGGGCGCGGCGGGCGGCGCTCGCCGTTCAGGATGCGCTGAAACTCCCGACGTCGGAGATCGACGTGGACGGCAAGGGCGCGGCCAATCCCATCGCCTCGAACGACACCGAGAAAGGCCGGGCGCTCAATCGACGCATCGAAGTCGAATTCTGGTATGACGACGCCCTGCAGGAGCTGTCGGACGAGCCGCAGATGTGCCCGGAAGCCGTGGGTGTGGAAACAGTGACTCGCGTTTACGATTCGCCGTCCGGCGGCGTCAAGCCGATCCTGTTTGAGCAGGGGAAGCCGGTCATTACGTCGGAACACCTGGAGCGCCTGATCAGCAGCATGGATGAGATTCGCGACAAAGAGAAGGTGCGACTCCGCTTCATCGGTTATACCAACGACGAGCGCCTCGATCGCCGCACTGCGACGGTATACGGTGACGATATCGGTCTTTCGACCGCCCGTGCCCGCCGGGCCATGAATGCCGTCGAAGAGCAGTCGGGTCTGAAGGATGGTCAGGTGGAGTTCGAGGGACGCGGTTATGTGCAATCGGACGACGTGGTCAATACGGGCTTTGTCGAATCCGATACGGCGCGCGTCGAAGTGCAGGTCGTGTATGACGAGCTGCTGGCTCTTGACGGCACCGAGGGACTGGATATCACGCGCTTCACGCGTGAGGTCACTCCGAAGGATCCCCTTGCGCTGAACCTCATGCGCATCACCGTCGACGGCAAGCCGGTCGACGATCCGGGCAAGAGCATCGCCGATATCGAGCGGTGTACCGACGTGGCCCTGGACAAGGCGAATGTGCAATTCAAATTCGACAATCTTGAGCTGAAACCCCGACTGAATGTGACGGCCTGGCCGAATTCCATTCGTTATCAGGACGACCCGAATACCGAATACCCGGAAAACCTGATGCGGTTCCGCACCTACACGAACTACGCGAGTTTTATCAAGAAAGCGGAAATTCGCATCTTCGACGCGCTGGAGTCGGTAAACGACACACCCCTTGCGGTCATCGAGGTCAACAAGGATGGCCGCGCAGAGTGGCAGCCGACCTTCCCCGAATACAAGGCCCCCGGGCGCGAATTGAAATACGTGCTGCGTGTCTACGACGCGTCGAACAATTTCGACGAGACCCAGCCGCTGCCGATCTGGATCATTGACAGGCAGCCTGCGGATATTCAGGACCACGACGGAGAAAGGGAGTTGCTGGTCGGCTACGGCGAAAATCACCTCGTCGTAGACAATATTCCGAAGAAAGGCGGGACGATCAAGGTCTACTGGCAGCGAGGTCCCGGCTGATCATTCGGTGTTCGTGGCCGGCCGCGCAGTGCCGGTCGGGAATGAAGGCAAGTTTGTCACCGAAGAAATCCTCCCGCCGGGCATGCACACCGTCGAGGTGGCGATACTCGATAAATCGGGTAACGGCGACCTGTTCCTGCGCGATCTCGATCTTAAAAAGAACGACTGGTTTTACGTCGGCATCGCCGATGTCACTGTGGCCCGGGATTCCACGAGCGGCCCGGCAAAGCTCGTCACCAACGATCAGACGCACTACAACAACGATTTCAGCTACGATGGCCGGCTGGCCTTCTACACCAAGGGCAAGTTTGGCAATGGTTGGGAATTGACCTCAAGCGCGGACACGCTCGAAGGGCCAGTCAAGGATATCTTCAACAACTTCGGAGACAGGTCGACCGACTCATTGTTCCGGCGCATCGATCCGCAGTATTTCTATCCTACCTACGGTGACGACAGCAGCGTGGAGGAGGGGGCGCCGACGCTCGGCAAGTTCTATTTGAAGATGAAGAAGGACGACAGCTACGGCCTGTGGGGCAACTTCAACATCGGCTACAACGACAACGACCTGGCGCACGTGGATCGCGGATTGTACGGCGCAAATGCCCATTATCAAACACTGTCGACGACGAGCTTCGGCGAGAAGCGGTTCATGATTGACGGCTTTGCCGCGCAGCCGGGCACAGTCGGAACACGGGACGAGTTTCTGGGTACCGGCGGTTCGCTCTATTACTTGCGTCATCTTGACATCCTTACCGGCTCCGAGCGCGTGCGCATCGAGGTGCGCGACAAGGATTCGGGAATCGTCACCTCCGTTAAGAATCTGACGCCGACTCTCGATTACACCGTCGATTACCTGCAGGGACGCATTTCACTTTCGCAACCCCTGTCGCCGACGGCGAGCGACAATCTGCTGGTGGCCAGCGACACCGCTGGCGGCAATCCGGTTTTTTTGGTCGTGCGCTACGAATACGTACCGAGCGCCGGCGACACCAATAGCATGAGTCTCGGCGGTCGTACCCATGTGTGGCTGAACGATTACGTGAAACTGGGCATCACCTCCAGCAAGGATCAGGATTCGGAGAACCCGAACGGGCTCAATGCCGCCGATCTTACCCTCAGGAAAAGCGCCGCGTCGTGGATCAAGGTGGAGACGTCCAAGAGCAAAGGACCCGGCCTGACCTCCCTTTCTTCAAACGATGGCGGCTTCACGTTCGGCTCGACGGAAACGCCAGTCGTGGGCAGTGCCGGCGCTTACCGGGTCGACACCAGCATCGGTTTCGGAGACATCATCGACGGTGCGAACGGTCAGGTGACGTTCTACACGCAGAACATCGATGCGGGCTATTCGGCGCCGGGCCTGGCGACGGCTACGGATACCAAGCAGTACGGCGGTACTTTGAATGCGCCGGTGACAGACAGAGTCAATGTGACCGCCAAGACGGACAAAACAAGCCGGCAACAGGGACTCGAGACCAATGCGTCTGAGGTCGATGTCAATTATCAGTTGACTGAGCATTGGACCCTGAGCCCGGGGGTGAGGCTCGATAGCCGCGAGGATCACTCGCCGGTCGTGCCGCCGACGCAGATGGAGGGTGATCGCACGGATGCGGCCCTGCGGGCGACCTACGATTCCAAGGAGAGATGGACTGCCTACGGTTTCGCACAGGATACGGTCAAAAAGACCGGCAACCGCGAAGAAAACGGTCGCGTGGGTTCGGGCGGCGCTTACCGCGTCACCGATCGGTTCAAGGTAACTGGCGAAGTGTCGGCCGGCGATCTCGGCGGCGCGGGCAAGGTCGGTACGGAGTATCTCTACTCCGACCGGACCAATTTATACCTGAATTACACGTACGACAACGAGACGCCGGACAATGGTATCCGTTCGAACAAGGGAAATATGGTTACCGGGGTCAAGACGCGGTACTCGGATACCACGAGCGTGTATGCAGAGGAAAAGTATACGCACGGGAAGGTGCCAACGGGCCTCACGCATTCCGCGGGCGTCGACCTTGCGCCTTTTGATCACTGGAACTTCGGTGTCAATGTGGATTTCGGAACGCTGCGAGATCCCATCACCGCCGCACGTCTCGAGCGCAAAGCGGCCGGCGTGCGGGTCGGTTACGGCGACGAGAGATTTTCCTGGACGACCGCGTTCGAGTATCGCGTGGACAAGACCGACACCATAAACCCGGACTTGAGCGTGAGCACGGTGGATCGGGACAGCTGGTTGATCAAGAACGTTTTCAAATACCAGATGGACCCCGCGTCGCGGCTCCTCGGAAAACTGAATCACGCCGAGAGCAAGAGCTCGCTCGGCAGTTTCTACGACGGCGATTATACGGAAGCAGTCCTGGGTTACGGCTATCGGCCCGTGACGAACGATCGCCTCAACACCTTGTTCAAATATACGTACTTTTACAATCTCCCGAGCGTCGGTCAGGTCACCGATACGGTCACCAATACGGCCGCCAATACGGTCACGAATACGGCCGCGGATTTCATTCAGAAGAGCCACATCTTCTCGCTGGATGTGATGTATGACCTCACCCAGCGTTGGACCATCGGCGGCAAATACGCCTATCGCTTGGGGCAAATCAGCGAGGATCGCGTGACACAGGAATTTTTCGATAGCCGGGCCCACCTTTACGTTCTCCGTGCGGATTGGCATTTCGTGCAAAAGTGGGACGCCTTGCTTGAAGGGCGCTTGCTCGATCTACCCGATGCGAAAGACAAACGCAGCGGGGTGCTGGCGGCGATCTACCGGCAGGTGGGGAACAATATCAAGGCGGGTGTCGGCTATAACTTCAGTGATTTTTCGGATGATCTGACCCAACTGGATTACAGACAGCGGGGTCTGTTCATCAATGTGGTCGGGCAGTTTTAAAAAAGGAAATTGACTCGAACCAGGAGGCAGCCATGTTCCACATATTACGAGGGTTCATCCTGTCCATTGCCGTGCTGATGCTGGGCTTCCCTGCCTATGCGGAGGAAATCTCCCGGGAACAGATCAAGGGCCTGGATGAGCAGGTTCAGGAAATCAAGAGCGATGTTCTGGGCATTGCGGCGGAACTGAATCAGCTTGAAGAGAAGCTGCTGTATCCGTCCAATACGCAGGTCGCGGTATTCGTATCACTGGTCAGCGGCGAAACCTTCCGTCTCGACTCGGTCGAGATCCAGTTGGACGGCAAGCCGGTTGCCCATCACCTTTACTCCTTCAAGGAACTCGAAGCCTTGCAGAAGGGGGGGGTGCAGCGCATCTATACCGGCAATGTCCGGTCCGGCGAGCATGATCTCCAGGTCTGTTGTCATCGGGAAAACCGGGGGAGGCACCGATTTCCAAAAATCGGAGAGCTTCAAGGTCAACAAGGATGTGGGCCCCAAGATCGTGGAAATATCTCTGGCCGCCCAAAGCATTACCCTTCATGACAGGTAGACCATGAACAGGCTGCTTATATCATTGACAATTCTGATATTCTCTGCGTCTTCGGCGAGCGGCTGGCTTCGTCCGCTCCGAAAGAACTGAAGGATCTCTATTTCGGAGAGGCCCTTTATTACGCATTTCAAGGGGACTGGTTCGATGCCGTCGCCAGGCTCGACACCGAGCTTATGCAGCACTATGGGGTCGATGAACCCGAACGCGACACCCTTCATTACCATATCAACCAGGCGGAGTTTGACGTGGGTGATTTCGAACTGGCATACCGGATGCACCAGCGTGCCGGGCGCGCCATCAAGGCGGTGATCGAGGGCAATGTCGAGGAGCCGGTGCGCAACGAGGCCATTTTCCGCCTGGCCCGGATTTACTTCCAGAAAGACCAGCCGCAGAACGCCCTGCAGGCCGTGGAACGCATCAAGGGCGCCGTTCCCGAAGATATTCGCGATGATCTGGCTTTC
Organism: Nitrospirota bacterium; assembly: GCA_963741205.1. Lineage (GTDB taxonomy): Bacteria > Nitrospirota > UBA9217 > UBA9217 > UBA9217 > JAJYKN01. Next base: position 77,974 of record CAVUHW010000030.1, on the reverse strand, counting down.
CTGCGGGCGCAAATTTTCATGGCCAACGGCCGCTTCGACGATGCAGCCCGCATTCTGAAAGAACTCCAAGGGGCGAAGAGCCTGGAAGGTTTTACCACGTACAACCTCGGGATCGCGCTGCTCAAGAGCGGGAAGGTGCGGGAAGGGCGCGAGTATCTCGACCGTACCGGCCGGATTGAGAGCGGCAATCCGGCCACGCTGGCGATCAGGGACAAATCGAACCTCGTTCTCGGCGACAAGCTGATGAGTGAAAATAATTTCGAGGGCGCCAAGGAGGTGCTCGACAGGGTGCGCCTGAGCGGCCCGTTTTCCAACCGCGCGCTGCTCGGTTCGGGTTGGGCCGACGCCTCCCGGGAACGGTTCGAAAATGCCCTGGTGCCATGGAGCATCCTGGCCGAACGCGAGGTCACGGACCCGGCGGTGCAGGAAGCCATGCTTGCCGTCCCCTATGCCTATGGGAAGCTCGGTGTGTACAGCAAGGCGGCGCTGATGTATGGCAGGGCACTGGAGGCGTTCGGCAAGGAGATTGACAAGCTCGGCGCCTCGATCAAGCAGTATCCGCGAAGGCAAATTTCTGAAAGCCCTCGTCCGGGAAGAGCTGAAACAGGATGCCAACTGGGTCGTCAAGCTGCGCGAGCTGCCGGAAACGCCCGAGACATTCTACCTGCTCGATTTGATGGCCTCCCATGATTTCCAGGAATCACTGAAAAATTATCTCGACCTTGAGCAGCTGCGCAAGAAACTGGAGGTCTGGTCAGGGGACCTGGTCGCCTTCGAGGATATCATCGAGCAGCGCCGGGCGTATTACCAGCCGCTGCTGCCCGCGATCGACCGGGAATTCAGGCGGCTCGACTCGCAGATGCGGTTGCGGCTGGAGCAGCGAGACCGCATCGAACAGCGGCTGCAGGCCATGCTGGTGGCGCCGAGGCCCGACTACCTGGCGACCGCGCCGGAGCGGATTTTCGGGGAACGCATCGCGCGGCTGGAGAAGGCCATGTCCGCGAGAGGCGGTGCGGCTACAAGCGACGAAGTCAAGGGCCGCGTCAGGCGTCTGCGGGGAGTGCTGGACTGGAAGATTTATACGGAATATGACCAGCGCCTTACGGAGGCGCACAAAAATCTTCGAGATCTGAATCACGTCATCGACTTGCTGCACAAACAGTACGCGTCCTTTGTCCGTACCCGCCAGGCCGCCACCCAAAGCTATGAAGGGTATGACGAGGTGATCCGCCGCCTGCGGGCCCGGATCACGGCCGCCCGGGAAAAAGTGGAGGAATTGATGGCCCGTCAGGGACATATGCTTGAAGTCATGGCCGTGAATGAACTCACCAGGCGGCGCGAGCGGCTCGAAGAGTTCCAGGTCAAGGCGCGCTTCGCCCTGGCGGACAGTTACGACCGGGCCAGCAAGGCCCAACTTCGGAAGGGGGCCGAGCAATGAGGACAATGAATTGTCTTCGATGGAGCGTGCTCGCGCTGCCGCTGCTCCTCTGCGCCTGTCAGTCGGTCGGCGGCAAGGATACGATTGCCACGTTGCGAACCATGCAGATCGAAATCAAGGAAGAGAAGATCGAAGGCGGACTCGAGAAAGCCATGGAGGGTTACCGGCGCTTTCTGGAAGAAACGCCGGACGCGGCCCTGAAGCCGGAGGCTATTCGCCGCCTGGCAGACCTGAAGGTCGAAAGGGAATATGGCGTTCTTTCCGGCGATACCGCAGCAGAGCGGAGGGGCTCCGCCGCGACTTTGCCTTCTCCGGAACGTGCGGCGCGTCCGGAGGTTGCGCCCTTGCGCTCCTCTGTTCCTGCACCAGCGCCGGGTGAAGCGCAGGCCGATTTTGAGAAAAGGGCGGCTCAGAGCACGGCGACCGGCACAGCCGCGGCTGCGGACGGACTTGCCGAAGGTGCTGATGACCTGAAGCGGGCCGGTGCCCTTGAGGCCATCGAACTCTACAAGAAACTGCTGAACGATTATCCCGCGTACGAGCGCAACGATCAGGTGCTGTATCAGATGTCCCGCGCCTATGAGGAACTGGGGCAGGTCGACGAGGCCATGGGGGTCATGAACCGGCTGGTGCGCGATTATCCGAAATCCCGGTATATGGATGAAGTGCAGTTCCGGCGCGCCGAATATTTCTTCACCCGCAGGCATTACCTGGATGCCGAGGAGGCCTACGGCAGCATCGTGGCCATGGGCGTCTCTTCGTCCTATTATCAGCTCGCCCTGTACAAGCTGGGCTGGACCTTTTACAAGCAGGAACTCTATGACGAGGCCCTGCACCGGTTCATTGCCCTGCTGGATTACAAGGTGTCCATGGGCTACGATTTCGCGCAGACCAAGGACGAGCAGGAAAGAAAGCGCATCGATGACACCTTCCGGGTCATCAGCCTGAGTTTTTCCAACCTCGGCGGCGCCAACTCCGTGGTCGAGTACTTCAACCGCCACGGCAAGCGCAGTTACGAGGACGGCGTCTACAGCAACCTCGGGGAATTTTACTTCGATAAGCGCCGTTACGCCGACGCCGCAGCAACCTACAATGCCTTTGTCAGCCGCAATCCGTTCCACAAGGTATCGCCGCAATTCGCCATGCGGGTGATCGAAATCCATCTTGCCGGGGCGTTCCCCAGCCTGGTCATTGACGCGAAAAAGCAATTTGCCCGCAATTACGGGCTCAAGGCCGAATACTGGCAGCATTTCGAACCGGCGCCCGTCCGGAAGTTCTGGCCTGGCTCAAAACGAACCTTACTGATCTGGCCAAACATTATCATGCGCTTTACCAGAGTCCGCAGCAGATCAAGGACAAGAAGGCAAACTTCGAGGAAGCGCTGCATTGGTACCGGGAATTCCTCACCTCCTTCCCGATGGACCCCGAGTCGCCGGCTGTTAATTATCTGTTGGCGGATCTGTTCCTGGAAAACCGCTCCTTTGATCTGGCGGCGGTGGAATACGAGAAGACCGCCTATGAATACCCGCGTCACGAAAAGTCCCCGCAGGCCGGCTACGCAGCAATTTACGCCTATCGCCAACATCTTGCCGGCGTTGCGCCCGAGGCAAAAGATCAGGTGAAGCGGGAGGTCGTACGCAGCTCGCTGAAGTTCGCCGACACCTATCCGGAGCATGAGAAGGCGGCGATTGTTCTGGGGGCGGCTGCGGATGATCTGTACGACATGCGGGATTATGAACCGGCGGTCGCGGCCGCACGCAAGCTTCTGTCGGCATTCCCCGGCGCCGAGGTGGAGGTCGTGCGCGCAGCCTGGCTGGTGGTCGGCCACTCAACCTACGAGCTCACTCGCTACGACGAAGCTGAAACCGCTTACGTGAATGTGCTGGCGCTGCTCCCCGCCGGGGACAAAAGCCGCGATGCTCTGATCGATAATCTTGCGGCATCGATTTACAAGCAGGGCGAACAAGCGAATGCCCGCAAGGATTATCGGGCAGCAGCCGAGCATTTTTTGCGGGTGGGGCGTATGGCTCCGGCCTCCAAAATCAGGGTGAACGCGGAGTACGATGCAGCCGCAGCCCTGATGCAGCTTAAGGACTGGAAGACGGCGGCCACCGTGCTGGCGGGCTTCCGGGACCTGTTCCCCGGACATGCATTGCAGCCAGAGGTGACCAAGAAGATCGCCTACGTCTATAAAGAGGATGGGCAGCTGACGCAGGCCGCTAATGAGTATGAACGCATAGAAAGAGAGTCCCAGGATGACGAGGTAAGGCGGGAGGCACTGCTGATCGCAGCGGACCTGCATGAACAGGCGGGCAACAGCGACCGCTCGCTCGAGGTTTACCGGCGCTATGTCGGATATTTCCCGCATCCGGTGGAAACCAACCTGGAAACGCGCAACAAAATCGCGGAAGCTCTGAAGAAGAAAAACGATCGAGACATCTATCTCGCCGAGCTCAAGCAGATCGTGGCCATTGATGCGGGCGCAGGGGGCGAGCGTACGCCACGGACCCGCTATCTTGCCGGCAAAGCCGCGATGGTTCTGGCCGAGCAAACCTTCGACCAGTTCGCTGAAGTCAAGCTGGTCCAACCATTCGAGACCAACCTGCGCAAGAAAAAGGAGTTGATGAAGGTTGCGACCCAGCAGTTTGACAAACTCCTCGATTATGAAGTCGGCGAGGTCACGGCAGCGGCGACCTTTTATCTGGCCGAGATCTATGCCCACTTCAGCAAGGACCTGAAGGAGTCCGAACGCCCCGCAGGACTGAGCGCATTGGAACAAGAAGAGTATGACCTTGCCATTGAGGAGCAGGCCTATCCCTTTGAGGATAAAGCCATCAAAATGCATGAAAAGAATCTTGAACTGATGACCGTCGGTATTTACAACGAGTGGATCGACAAGAGTTTGGAGAAACTGGCCATGTTCGTACCCGCGCGCTACGCCAAGCCGGAAGAGGAAAGTCCCGTCATCGCTTCGTTGGATAGCTACCTGTTCGCCATTGAACGTCCGGAGACGCCCCAAGGGCCGACGTCGGCCGAGGCCACAGAAGCGGCACAGCCGAAGCAAGACGTGAAGCCGGCAGAGACCAATGAAGTGGTGAACGCGGTGGAACCGAAGCCGGATGTGAACCCGACCGAGACCAAAGAAGCGGTGAATGTGGTGGAACCGAAACAGGATGCGAAACCGGCTGAGACCAAAGAAGCGGTGAACGCAACGGCGGAAGCGAAGCAGACTGCGAAACCGGCCGCGTCCAAAAAAGCGGTGTCGACTGCGAAACGGAAGCAGGCTGTAAAACCGGCCGCAGCCAAAAAAGCGGTGCCGGTCGCAAAGCCGAAGCACACTGCCAAACCGGCCGCGACCAAAGAAGTAGCGAAGGCCGCGGAACCGATGCAGGCTGCCAAGCAGGCCGAGGCCAAAGAAGCAGCAAAGGCGGAAGAACAGGCGCCGGGAGCGGGCGACAGCGGCGACAAGGGTACCCCGGCCGATGTGAAGGTGGAATAAGGTTCAGGTGAACGAAATAGGGAGCTGGGCTATGCAGATCAAGAATGCAGAGCTGTTCTGGTGGTCGAAAGTGCGATGGCGGGCCGGGTGGGCGGCGCTGGTGATGGTACTCGCGGTAGTTTCCGGGTGTGCAACCAGCGCCAAAGTCACGCAGCAGCCCGTTCCCATTATAGATCAGGGGCCATCCGTGGCGCGGCTCGAAGATGGCCGGCAAGGGTTCGTCATCCGGGAAAACCCGGGTATGGATGCTGAGTCGCGCGGCGAATTCGAGCGCGCCGTCGCCATGATGAACGACGGGAAAAATGACAAGGCCATCGAACTTCTGACAAAGGTGATCGAGCGGTCACCTGGCGTCACTGCGCCATATATCAACATTGCAGTGGCCTACATGCGGACCGGAAAGTTGGAGCCGGCCGAGCAGAACCTCAAAACCGCTCTGGAACTGGTTCCCAATCACCCCGTGGCCAGTAATGAATACGGGTTGCTGCTTCGCAAGGGCGGCCGCTTTAAAGAAGCCCGGGAGATCTATGAGAAGTCGCTCGCGAGTTTCCCGGACTATCTTCCCGTCCATAGAAATCTCGGGATTCTCTGTGATCTGTATCTCAACGACCCGGAATGCGCTCTCAAACAATTCGAGATTTACAGCGAGGGGATGCCCCGGGACGCGCAGGCCAAAATATGGATTGCCGAGCTGCACATACGGCTCAAACATTAGGTGAAAGGAAGGAGGGAATATGTATCGGAATCTATTGCTTTGGCTGTGTCTGCTTCTGGCATTGCTCAGCACGGCCATGGCCGAGGACAATGGACCGGCGGCCAAAGAACCGGCGGCCAAAGAACTTTCGGGCATGTCGATCATCGGTAACGATGAAGCCCCGAAAGCCCTGTATATCGTACCCTGGAAACGCTCTGAAATCGGCGTGGAGACAAATTTGAGCATGCTGTTAACCGATAGTGCCGTGCCAGTGGATCGGGATGTTTTTAAGCGGCAATTGGATTTTTTCGAGGTCAGTACCAAGAAATAACTTTGTTATCTCGTTAGCGAAAAAAGGAGGAAAAAAGATGCATACACTAGTAAGGTTTTTCCAGGGGGGTGGGTTCTTCATGTTTCCGATTCTACTGACGTTGTCGGTCGGTCTGGCCATCGCGTTTGAACGCTGGGTTCAATTGAAACGCATCAGGGTCGCAAACCAAAACCTGTGGGATTCGATGTCCCCGGTGCTGGAAAAGGGAGAGTTCGATAAAGCCCGGGAAATAGCCAACGAGGACAAATCCAGTCTGGCGCAAATGCTGGGGATGGGGCTGGCGCGCCAGGGGGCGGTCAGGCGACGGGAAGACATAGAAATCGCCATGGAAGAGAGCATGATGGAGATAATTCCTCAATTGGAAAAGCGCACGCCGTACCTGGCGCTGCTCTCAAATATCGCCACCCTGTTTGGACTGCTCGGCACCATCATGGGACTTATCTCGGCCTTCGGCGCCGTTGCCACTGCGAGCCCCGCCGAGAAGGCCGCCCTGCTCGCGGCCAGCATTTCGGAGGCCATGAACTGCACAGCCTTCGGTCTGATGTCCGCGATCCCGCTTCTCCTATTCCATGCCCGCCTGACAACAGCCACGGGTCAGATTGTGAACAGCCTGGAGATGGTATCGGTAAAGGCGCTCAATATTATCTCCAGTTCCAGCAAGCGCCAATTTGACAGTTCTCCAATTTTAGCAAGCGTCAATTTGACAGGAGCTGATCATGTCGAGACGATTTCGTAAAAGAAGGGAAAAAGAAGAGTTCGATACGGATATCATGCACCTCTTGAACCTGACACCGATGATGGATATTCTTACCGTTCTGGTGGTCTTTCTGCTCATCACCGCCGTCTTTATGAGCATTACGATCCATGGAATTGAGTGTCCCGACCAGCGCCGGCGGAGCGGCTGCGGCCAGCCGAATTTCGCCATCGAGGTGATTGTCCGCAAGGCAGGGCTGGAAATTGCCAACGGGTCACGCGTGGAGGCCGCGATTCCGAAAAAAGATGATAAATACGATCTTGAGCTGCTGTCCAAAATGCTCGTTCGCCTGAAGGCCCAATATCCGCAGAAGGAAGATGCGACAATTCTGCTGGAGCCGAAGATCGAATACGACTATCTGATTCAGGTCATGGATGCGGTTCGTGAAGCCGATGTGCGGGCGGAAGGGAGCACAGAGGTCAGTAAGATAGTTCTCTTTCCAAAGGTATCCATAGGAGACGCGCCATGAAAGATACCAGACGTATGAAACGGATGGAGCGAAACAACAAGAAAAGCGGAGTGGTCAAAGGTCTGGGTATAAACCTGATACCGATGATGGATGTTCTTTGCGTTCTGGTGTTCTTCCTGCTTTTTCACTCATTCAACAGCACCTTGCCGGATGCGCAGATCGCGCTGCCCGCTTCCGTTGTGGAGACCAAGCCAAGGGAAACAGTGGCGATCGTGGTCACCCCCGAATTAGTAATGGTTCAGGGCGAAGCCGTGATCGAACACCCCTAAACTTTACGATGACAGCATCGGGATAGTTTATGAAATAACGAGAGCGACTGGAACAGCTTGGTAGCATTATACGAGGCAAGCACTCAAGATGGCTGCCGAAGGCAAGGAAATCACGTCTGCTTGCTGATAAGACAATTCCGTTCAAAGTGCTTAAAAAAATAATGTCGACCTGCACGGCCTCTGGATACGGAAAGATTTCCCTCGCCGTCATGCAGAAGGAAACGAATAAATAGTGGGGTTGCCGTGAATACTAACCATATTAGCAGAGGAATTGGCGCAACTGAACGCACAGATCGAGCAAATCCAGCAAAAACAGCAGGTGCTGGCAGGTGAGTTGCGCGCTGTAGATGCAGAGCTGGAAACGTTCTCCGCCGATAGACAGCGGTTCGATGCCTTGCGGGACGCCTGCAATTCGCTCGAAAAGCTGGGGGAACTGAAAGCGGATGAACTCTTTTGGGAAGGAGTTGCGGAGGCTCAAAGCGTCGCCGGGCACCTGGAACGGGCGAGGAGCCGGCTCGCCCGTTTTGAGGGGGAGATCAGCGGGATTCTGGGAAAACAATCATCTCTCCAGGGGCAGATCAACCGGTGTAACGATGAGTTGAACATCCTCGACGAAGAAGTACGTGATGCCTACGCCCGTGAAGAACGGCGACAGGAAGAGTACGTCATAGAGCGGGAGATTTCGCCCGTTCCTTATCGTGTCGTAATCATGCCTTGGAGCAGGGATGCTGAGAACGAAAAACGCTTCCGCAAGGCGTTGCTTGTCGCTTTATTATGGTGTTTCTGTTTTAGCAGTGTGGTTCTCATTTGGAAACTGCCGCCGCCGGTCCGCCCGGCCGTGGCTGTGGTTCCGGAACGCCTGGTCTCCATGCTGAGAAAGGAACGGCCCAAGCCCGAGCCGGTGCCTAAACGCCACAAAGAAGAAAAGAAGCCCGAAAAAGATCAGGAAAAGACGCCGGAGAAAGCGAAGGAGGAGCAACCCAAGCCAACCACTACAGAAACACAGGCTGCGCGCGTCAAAGCGGAGAGCACGGGGGTCCTGGCCTTCAAAGATTCTTTTAAAGATTTGATGGAAGAAACTCCCGCTGCGCGGCTCGGCGCTGAGGCACGTCTGAGCAACCAGTCGGCTGTGTCGGCAGGTCAGGCCCGGGCCAGCAGGTCATTAGTCGCTATGCCGTCAACGGGCGGTGGCTCCAGCGGCGGTATCAGCAATGCGGCAGTCAGCCGCAATATCGGCCGCGGCAATGGCAATGGTATCGGCGGTGTGGGCTTTACCAGGGTGGAAAGTTCGGTTGCGGGGCTGGCTGAAGGGGCGAGGCCGCTCAGTTCCGGACCCGGGCCGTCACGAACCGACGAAGAGATACAGATCGTCTTCGATAAATACAAGGCGACGCTCTATCGGATGTACAATGCCGAACTGCGCAAGAACCCGACCCTGCGCGGCAAGATCCTCCTGTGCATATCCATCGAGCCGGGTGGCGAAGTCTCCGCATGTACGGTGAATTCGAGCGATCTGGCCTCGCCGGAGCTTGTGGCCCAGATTGTGGAGCGTGTCAAGAAGTTCAACTTCGGACCGAAGGAGAAAGTTTCCAAGACCACGATTCTGTACCCGATTGATTTCCTGCCCGGAGGCTAGTGCCTGAGGCTGAAGGCTGAAGTCGGGTTCCAGAAAAAGATAAAAGGACCTTTTTGCAGGTATTACGAAGCATTCATACAACAAATATTCAGGAGGTTGAAAACGATGACCGACTATTATCTTGACGGCGAGTTGTTCATGTACCCGATCCTCCTCGTGTTTGTGGTCGGGATGGCCATTACGATCGAACGCTGGCTCCATTTGAACCGAGTCCGCAGCGTGAACCGCAAGATGCGGAACGTACTTCATACCATGCCGGATAAGGGTGAGTTGACAATCCGTAGACCGTAATCAGCAAAGACAACTCCCTTTCTCGCAAATGCTGGGGATGGGACTGGATCGCCTGGGGGTAGTCCGACGCCGTGAGGGACGACATTATTAAAAGCAGTAATAAGATGCATTGCATGCATCGAAAATCATAGGAGGATTCGACATGAACGGGATAAACAGGAAGAAGGCGTGGTATTTGACGTTTGTATTATGTATTGGAATGCTGGCTCTCTGGGGGTGTCCAAAAAAGGCCGAGATTTCGGCTGTACCTGAAACACCACGGGAAGAGACGCCCGCTGCAACAGCGACGGCTCAACCCGAGCAGAAGTCGGAAGCAGCAAAGCCTGAAGAAGCCAAGGAGCGGGCAGCCTCCGCTCATGCCGGCCTTCGGCCTGTCTATTTTGATTTTAACCAGGCTTTTATCGAGGCTGCAGCCGGTGAGATCATGAAGGCGAATGCGGAATGGCTCAAGGCTCACCCGCAAATAAAGGTTAGGATCGAGGGTAATTGCGATGAACGGGGGACTATTGAGTATAACCAGACCCTCGGCCAGCGTCGCGCGGCAAACGCGAAAAGATATCTTACCGATATGGGCATTTCCGGACAGCGTATTTTGCTTATCAGCTACGGAAAGGAAAAGTCGAGTTGTACCGAGAGTACCGAAAGCTGCTGGCAGAAGAACAGAAGAGATGACTTTACCGTTGTGTCCGACTAAATGTCCGGAGTATTGAAGGTGCCGAGGGTTGCCATGACCTCGGCACCCGCTTCTTTTATCTAATGAAACTATGTCAACTATCTGGCTTACATATGCCTGGGACGACAACACGCAATGTGATGTGGATTTCGTCGCGCAAGAATTAGTTCGAGTCGGCGTTCAAGTAAAACTTGATCGTTGGAATATACGGGCAGGCAGGCGCCTTTGGGAACAGATCGAAAGTTTCATCCAAGAGGAGACAGAGTCAGATGCCTGGCTGATTTATGCCACACAGAACAGTCTTGGCAGTAAAGCGTGTAAGGAGGAATTTTCATACGCTCTCGACCACGCGTTCAACAGGCGAGGCAACAATTTCCCTGTCATTGCTCTTTTCCCCGGCCCCGTTGACAACAGCTTAATACCTGCCGGAAATCGGACTTGTCTGTACGTAAGTCTTACCGATCCGGAGTGGAAGGAGCGGGTTAAGGCTGCAGCCGAAGATCGAACCCCGTCTCTCGCGCAGCCTCAGCTTGAGCCGTTCACGATTCAAGTACATCGAGACAGAGCTGCAGCAGGCCATCGGTTTGCTATCGAGGTTCGCCCGCGTGCGGGTACGTGGTCCCCGTTCTTTGCAGCCGTACCCCTTCCGAGAAGGATCACGTTCAGCCCTATATCGTGCATGGACCACGCGGACAAGTTCCGCAAGGCGGCGCGCTGTCCAACATAGGCGAGGCTCCATCCAGTAACGATGCCTGGTGGGTGATGTTTGCTCAAAACGAGGCAACGCCAACGCAGAGTTATTACATCCATTGCAATGAGCTGCCGAGCCGGCTTGCATTCGGCGTAAATGGCGGACAACCGCAGTTCATTGTTGGTGATTTACCGTTATATGCTTTGCAGTATGCTTAATGAACGCGATTATGAGTCCGGATCATGCAGAACGAAGACACGAAGAAATGACTGAGTCTTGAATGTTTGTTTAAATCACATGAATGAAAGACATTCTTTGTGACTTGCGTCTTAGTGGTGAAAATTTATTTCCATTTTGGGAAGAATTTAATTTGTACCTGACTAATGTTGTTGCAGTTGTACCGTGTCTAGTTGGGGTCGGACAGGGGATGAACCATGGATAAAGTCTGGGTTGTAAAAGATCCTGATGAGTACCTGAAACCCCGCGCGAAGCAACGGATTAGGGAAGACAGATCCTCCCCCCGGATTACGGAAGAAGTATCTCCTCCTGATGAATGACCTCGCTGAAGTAGACCCCGCCCTGGCATATACGCTCTCGCTCTTATTCTGGGGTGCCGGACAGTTGTACAACGGACAGCGCACCAAAGGGCTGAACTATATAGGCCTCGTGTTGTACAGTAATGCCCTTGCGATCCTTCTGTTCATGTTCCAGGAGGAACTCCCGTCCTATCTCTTCTTTTTCAGCATCTCCCCGGCCCAGGCGGTGCTTGCTGCCGCGTTCCTGCTTTTCGTTCTTCCTGATCTTCTGGGTCTCCAATGCAAGCGATGCCTACCACACCGCAATCAAAGCCAGACGAACACCATTCACCGGTGTAAAAAGCCGCGTCTACCCACTGTTCTGTTCCCTGCTCGTTCCCGGCTGGGGCCAGTTCCTGAACGGTCAGCCGGTCAAAGGCGCTTTGTTCGCGATCTGTGCAGCGTTCGGCGTCTTCTCCCTTATTTCAGTCCTGGGAATCCTTCAGGTCTGGCCTTCCCTGGAGAACTCCGATTCCCGCCTCATCGTCGAAGTGGTGCTTTTGCTGTCCCTGCTCTCCCTGCCGACCATGCCGGTCCTCTGGATCCTCGGCGTATTCGATGCCTGGAAAGTAGGCCAGGACGACATCAAGAAGGAGCCGCTCCTCGAGAGGCTCAAGGCAGCGAACAACCGCCGCCGCTCGCAGGGATGGGTACGCGGTGTCTTTCCGCAGATCAAGAGAACGCTCCTTCTCGCCTTTTTCCTGATCATCATGATCATCATCACTGTCCGGTTCTATTTCCCCGGGAAATTTTATCGCGAATACCTAATGAAAGCCCTGAGTTGGTCCTCGAAGCAGGGAATGACGCTCATCCCCGAGTTTATCCGAGGAATCATCATGGTCATTGCCGGCGAAATAGATTTGTCCGGAAGGGCAAAGGGATAGACAGGTGTTTGGTTTCGAGTTGAACTCAACTCAGCTTCTCTAACGCGCAGTTACAATTATGCTCATGACGAGGATCAGGATTTGATGTGAAGAAAATCGGCTGAATCATTCCATAGTGGGCAGTGTCGCTGGCGCTGGCCCGCAGGAGGAGGCAAATGATGAAACATGTATTGAGAAACATGAACCAGGCTGGGCTCATTGTACTGTTTCTGGCCGCGTTTGGTTCGCTCGCGGGCTGCGGGATCCACAAGCCCTTCGAGTTCTTCGACGAAACGACCTTGATAAAAAGCGGTACGATCGCGGTCATCAGCGCCGACGGCTCCGACGCGACGATGCGGCTGGCGGCGGCGCTAACCAAAGAGCTCAGGGAGCGGAGCACCTTCAAGGTCTGGAGCAAGGCAAAGATCGACCTCCGCTTGGCGAATTATCCCGTTACCATCAAGGAAGGGAAGCCCGAGAATCCGGACAAGCCGGTCTGGTTCGGCAAGGGAGAAAAGGCCAAAGTGGACGCCATGCAGGCGCAGCTCAAGGTGCGCTATCTCTTCGTGGTCTGGACCGTGTTCTCCCGGGCGACCGACACCTCGGACGCCTACAACGTGAGCATAAACGGCAACGTGGTGGAATACCCCAAGGGCCGGGTGATCGGTTACTCGCTCCTCTCCGGCAGCAGCCGATCGTCGAAAGGTGATGACATCAGGCCGATGTTGAAGCATTCAGCGGCCATGATGGCAGACAAGTTCGTCAGGGAAGCGAAGGCTGAGAAACCGGACAAGTAGGCCCGGTCGAAGGAGAGAACAAGTGGGGGCAAGTCTTGAAAAGACCGTTTCTTATATTTCAAGACCTGTCCGCATGTCTACTTTTGTATTAAACAGTAAAATCCCGAAGGAGATTATTGTGCGAATAGGCAAAAGGAGGAAAGACCTGCATGCAGCGACTCCAAGTCTGTTACGCGTGTGGGCTCCCAACGGGACAACCATAGCTCAAAATTTTTAGAAAAGAGAATTACATCCTGACCACTCATCCTGGCCTAACCCAACGTTCGACTCAGGCCCAACCGGCTCTGACTGGTGCAAGTCGGTAGGTCGCGTTGACCAAAGTGAACTCAACAAAGTAATAATTGCGCACTTATAGGCTGTGATGGACACATTGCAGTGAAAGGCAACGTGCATGAATGGAACAATCCTGATGCTAGAAGTGTTTAGGGATCTTCCTTGGGTCGGGGCTCGCAAGTGTCGGAAGAAATACGTTTACAACATGCCGTAAAGGTCGGTCATTTCCTGCAGAAGGGTGGAAAGTTGTCTGAGCTTTTTCGGTGGGCTTGAATTGAGGGCCGCGAGGAGCGGCTCGCAGAAATACCATGTACACTTGAACGGTCTCATCCAGCGCGGCAGGACACAGCCGTACGATCCCATGGACTCACAGGGGCCGTCGAGCGGCCTTGCCGCATCCCGCTCCGGTACATCCTCTCCCAGCGCCACGAGATAAAGAATATCCCTTTCCCGGTACAGCCCGTGCTTCTGCCTGCAGCAGACGTCAACGCAATCCGGGCAGACAATCGCCGTGAACTCTTCCATGAGGGGAGAAGACTCGACCAGAAGCTGCTTCAGCTTCTGCGCTTTGGCAGTGCGCTCATCAATCATGGCAAACTGAGCAAGACCCTGTCGATCGACAGGAGGGACATGACCAAAAAAAGATAGATGTTTATATTCCTGAAGGGGGCCGGTGACGGCGGCAAAAGGGGCCGTCTTCCGGCCAGGAACCGTTCGTTCCATATCAGCCAGGCCGCAAGCGGAACGAATGCAAGGCAGACCGCCGGCGACGTCACCGATCCGAAAAGAGGCAGGGCCAGGCTTGCAATAGAGGCCGCGACGATCCAGGCAAAGGTAACCCGGCTGATCTGCGCCTTGCTCAAGACCTTCGTGAGAGAGGGGAGGCCAGCCCGTTCGTATTCTTCTCCACGGGTCAGGAGCAGAAGCCAGAAGTGCGGCACCTGCCAAAGAAAAAAGACGAAGCAGAGCGCGCCAAGCCGCGCATCGAGGATCGTGCCGCCGGCCGATGTCCAGCCGATAGCGGGGGGGATCATGCCGACAACGGCGCCGGGCAAAGACGCGAATGCCGTGACCTTCTTAAGCCCGGTATAGACGCCGTTATACCAAATAAGAGCGGCAAGCCCCAGACCAGAGGCTCCTGATCCGCCGTCATACGAGAGTAATGCAAGTCCCGTGATGATCAAGGCGAAAGCCAGAAACAATGCCGCTCCGGGCCTGATGATGCCTGAGGGGACCGGACGGTCGCGGGTGCGCTCCATTCTTGAGTCGATGTCCCGCTCCTGGAATTGGTTCAATGCAGACGCGCCGCAAGCCAGGATAAAGACCGCCAGGGAGGGAATGAAAACGCCGGCGGCCCGGTGACCCGGGGCGAGGAAAAAGCCCGTGGCCGCGGAGCAGGCGGCGAAGAGGGAGATGTAGATACGGCAGAGTGTGAAGTAAGGCGTTAACAATGTCATAAAAGGTTTTACAAGGTCTTCAAATATTCGATGATCTCCTCGATCTCCTTGTCCGTCAAAAGTCCCTTCTGCGACGGCATGATCGGGGGGAAACCCTTGACCCGGTCGAGTTCGGGTTCGAGCAGAGTCTGTCTGATAAAAGCCTCGTCAACCACGATCTCCCGCTCCTTGCCGTTTCGGATCACGACTTCCTTCTTTCCGAACATGCCCTTGAAGGTCGGCCCGATCTTCGGGGACCCGTCTGCTGTGTGGCACGCAAGGCAGCCTTTGACATTCAGCAGCGCCGTGCCGGGTTGAGCCTTTTCCTTCTTCTGTTCGGCTGTTGCTTCGGCCCCGGAAGCCTTCGCCTCTCCCCCGTACCAGGCGTTGAAATCCTTTTCCGGCATGACCTCGACCTTAGTTATCATTTCATGGTGCCCCACGCCGCAGTATTCCGTGCAAAAGAGGTCATAAGATCCCAGTTCGTCAGGCAGGAACCAGAGATACGTTTCCATGCCGGGGACGCAATCTTCTTTGATCCGGTACGCGGGGATAAAAAGACTGTGGAGCACGTCCGCCGATGTGATCAAGAGCTTCACCGGCTTTCGCGCCGGCACCCTGAGCACGCTGTCTTCCTTGCCGTTCTCGTAGGTGAACGTCCACGACCACTGCCTCGCCATGACTTTTACCGGCATGGCGCCGGGCGGGACCGTGCGCATGTACTGGAAGCCCTTCCAGCCGACGAAAAAAATGGCAAGAACAAGGATGGTGGGGACCACGGTCCAGGTGATCTCGAGAGTAAGGTTTTCCTTCACGTCCTCGGCGTTCGGGTTCCGCTTCCGGTTGTACCGGATCACGAAATAGATCATGACCGCGGTGTTCACGACCAGGAGTGTGACAGCGATCCCGAGGATAAAGAAGAACGTGTCGTCAGCGGGATTTGACATGTTCGGCCAGCCAGTTACCATAGAGTCACCTTTGGTGAATTTCCAATTCGTGTCTGCGCGCTACCGGTACCAGATGTCGAAAAAAGTGAGCCCGATAATGACCGTTATCGTTACGATAGGGACGAAGAGCAGCATTTTGAATAGCTTCTTTTCATACTTGAGGTGCATGAAGAACCAGAGCACCAGGCTCGCCTTGGTGGAGGCGATCAGGAGGTTGGCCATCATGCTCCACTCGCCCATGCGCATTTGCGCCGCCTTGATCGTCACTCCGGTCAGAATGAGAAGGGCGACCCAGACGGACACGAAGACCCGGTCGGGCACGGCGGTATGTTCCTGCGGTTTATTTTGTTCCATGGAGTTCCTCTTATGCCAGACGGGTGACCGCCTAGTGGTAGCCGCAGGCTTTTTCCTGCGAACAGGTGACGGTCGTCTCATACCTGATGAACTACGCAAACTGAAGTTTGCGGCTACCAACCAAATTTACGTGATCAAATAAAACAACGGGAATAAATATATCCAGATAACGTCAACCAGGTGCCAAAAGAGACCGGTGTTTTCCAGTTTGACGTAATCAGTGCTCGTTACCCTGCCGCGCATAGTCAGGATGAGCGTGTAACAGATGACTCCGGCGCCGATCAAAACATGAACGCCGTGGATGCCCGTCATTACGTAGTATAACCCGAAATAGAGTATTTTCCCGTGGCTCATGAGAAGAAGCTCGGGCGAGTCCGGGTAGAAGCCGTGCCGGATATGATCGCTCCATTCCATGTATTTGTTCCCAAGGAAGGTAAGGCCCAGAAGTATCGTGATTGCCTGGAAGAGGATGGATCGGGTTCCGGCGCCCCGTTTGATTGCTGAGATTGAAAGGACCATCGTGAGGCTGCTGGTCAGAAGAATGAGGGTATTGACGGCGCCGATGGTCACGCTCATTTCCATGCCCGCCGCATGGAAATCAGCCGAGTGCTCGTCTCGGTAAATCGAATAGAGGAGGAACATGCCGCCGAAGAGAAGGATCTCCGTGAACAGGAAGAGCCACATCCCGAGTTTGGCGCCAGTGTAGTCGCGGTGTTCGACGTGAGCGAGTTCGTTCATATGGGTATTCATTCGTCTGCAGAGGGTATGGCGCATCGGGTATGGTGTTTCAATCCTTTTACGCTATGCTCTTTGCGCTCTGCGCCTTACCTGAACGTATACGGTCCCTTGGTGACCATCGGGATCTCTTCAAAGTTCTCTGTCGGAGGCGGGGAGGTCGTCTGCCACTCCAGGGTCGCTGCCTCCCAGGGGTTGTCTCCCGCTTTCTCGCCTACAAACAACGACCTGACCAGATTGTAGAACATGATGAACAGGCCCATCGCGAGGACCCAGGAGCCGATGGTCGAGACCAGGTTCGGCCCGTTGAATGTGGGCAGATAATCGTAATAGCGCCGGGGCATTCCTTTCCAGCCGACGACCAGCATGGAGAAGTAGAGCATGTTGAAGCCGATGAAGAGGATGACCCATGCCAGTTTGGCCAGATGCTCCTCGTACATCCTGCCGAACATCTTGGGAAACCAGTAATGGAGGCCGGCGAAGAACCCCATGGCCGCGCCGCCGAACATGACGTAGTGGAAGTGGCCCACGATAAAATAGGTCCCATGAATGTGCAGGTTCGTGGCCAGCGCGCCGTTTATCAGGCCGGTCAATCCTCCGATGGAGAACAGAAAGATGAAGCCGAGCGTGTAGAGGAGGGGCGCATCCACGCGGATTGAGCCCTTGTACAGGCTCGCGATCCAGTTGAAGACCTTGATGCCGCTCGGGACGGCCACGAGAAAGGTGAGAAAGGAAAAAATGATCCGTGACGTGTCGCTCATGCCGCTCGTGAACATGTGGTGTCCCCAGACGAGATACCCGACAAAGGCGATGGCAAGGCTCGATGCGGCGATCGCCTTGTATCCGAAGATGTTTCTGCGCGCAAATACCGGGATGATGTCGGTGACCACTCCCATCGCCGGAAGGATCATGATGTACACGGCAGGATGGGAGTATATCCAGAACAGATGTTCGAACAGAATGGGGTCGCCTCCCTTTGCCGGATCGAAGAAGCCGACACCGAAAAATCGCTCAATGATGATGAGCAGGAGCGTGATGGCGATGACCGGCGTGGCCAGCAGCTGGACCCAGGATGTGGCATAGATAGCCCAGGTAAAAAGAGGCATGCGCCCCCACGTCATGCCCGGTGCCCGCAGCCTGTGGATCGTCGTCAGGAAGTTCATGCCCGTGAGCGTTGAAGAAAGTCCGATCAGAAAGACGCCGAAGACCGCCAGGGAAACGTTCGTACCCGTGCGGATGCTGTAGGGCACGTAAAAGGTCCAACCCGTGTCCGGCGGACCGCCGCCGGTGAACAGGGACGTCACGGCCAGCGCGCCGCCGATAATGAAGAGCCACCAGGACAGAATATTGATCTTGGGAAAGGCGACGTCCTTTGCGCCGAGCTGAAGCGGCATGATGAAATTGCCGAGCGACGCGGGAATGCCCGGGATGATAAACAGAAAGATCATGATCACGCCGTGAAGGGTGAAGAGCGCGTTATAGGTCTGGGCGCTGAAGAAGTGCATGCCGGACCGAATGAGCTCCAGGCGCATGATGAGTCCGAGCGACACACCCACAGCGAAAAAGGACAGCGTCGAACCAAGGTAGAGGAGGCCGATCCTCTTGTGGTCGGTGGTGAATATCCATCCGAAGATGCCGGGGTATCTGCCCGGCGTATGGTAGAAACTTGCTTCCATGTTCATATTCTCCGAACGCGGAACAACTGGGTTTCGAGTTTATAGTTTGAGTTTCTCGTTTACGACAAACTATAAACTACCAACTGTAATCTTAGGGTTTATTGTGTTTCCCGTTTCTTTTTCGATGTGAAAACGAGGTACACGAGGAACGAGGCAACGAACAGGACCATGACGGTCGCGGTTATCTTGAGGACGTTGAACACGTACGACTTTTTATGGGGATCGTAGCTGAAACAGTACGTGAGCGCCCTGCGTGTGGTTGAACCGACCCTTCCTACGGCCGCCTCATTCACCGCCATGGTGACGTCAAAGGGCAGGAAGTTCAAGCCTTCAAGGTAGCGGACGATCTTCCCCTGCGGGGAGACGACGATGAGCGTTATGGGATGAGAAAAGTCTTCGCCGTCTCGCTGAAATTTGTACCCGATAGAATCGGTAAACTTTTTGATGTTCGCAGCGTCGCCGGTCAAAAACTTCCATGTCTCCGGCGGAAAAGGCCTCTCCATGGACTTGATATAGTTCAGTTTCTTTGCCCGGGCGATGGCCGGGGTATCCTTCTCGTTGAAGCTGAGCGCGATTACCGTGAAGTCCCTCCCCGGCTTGATGAACTCAAGTCGTCCGAGCGTCTGCGCCAGACCCGACAGGAGCAGAGGGCAGGTGTGCGTGCAGCCAAGATAGACGGGGGCGAAAATAACAGGCTTGCCGAGGCAATCCTTGAGTTTCGTCCGGTTGCCGAATTCATCAGTAAATACGAGGTCATCCGGAATAGACTGTCCCAGCTTTTCTTCCAAGGCTATATCCGCTTTCGTAGCTGTGGTCTCGTGACCCAACGCCGGGGTCGCGGAAAGGGCTATTGCGGCCAACATCGGGACGAAAAACCTGTTCATTGCAACTCCTTGGGCATCCATCCTGAAGAGGAGATTCCGGGCGAGATAACATTGACCCTGAAATACCCTTAACCTCGATTGACTGGGATGGACGCGCTTTATCAAAGAAATCAGAAGCTGCATCTTGTCATCATGTTGGCGAGTTTATAGTGAGCATTTCAACTTTGAGCTTTCGCGCTGGCGGTGTGATCCATCTATGGACCATCGTTGAAAATCAGGACCTGACGGCCCTTTTTCTCTTAGGCAGACAAAGCACAAAGTCGCAAGGTGCACTTACCTAAGCATATCGTAAATTACGAAAAAGTCAAGCAAATTTCGGGTTTTCGGCAAGTTTCTCATGCGCTTGCAGTCCCCGTGGTTGAAGGTCCTGAAATGAGGGTTAAGCAGATGGAACGTATCGTGGTGTCTGTTTGTGGGGACTGATTAATGCAACATCGGGGTTGACATGCCAGATTAGCGCTGTATCATTAAACAAGGTGTTGCGTTTCGCCCGCCCCGGCTCTTTCCTTGCCGGAGGCATCCCGCGTATGAATATTCTGATCATCTGCACAAATCGAAACCAATATCCCGTGCCCGTCCTGCCGTCTGGCGCATGTATGATCGCCGAGGCCGCGGAGAGGGCAGGACACTCCGTTTCGCTGCTTGACCTGATGTTCGAAGCCGACCCTCTGCGAGCGATTAAAAAGACGGTCAATGCGGCGACTTACGATGTCATAGGACTGTCGGTGCGGAACATCGACAATGTCGAAATGGGAGGGCCGCGATACTTCATCAACGACCTTATAAACCTCGTCGATGCAGTCCGCGCGGAGACGGACGCGCCCATCATCATGGGCGGGACCGCGCTGGCGGTCATGCCGGAGGAGATACTCAGGACAACGCGAGTCTCCCGGGCGGTGATCGGGGACGGCGTGGTTGTAATGCCGCGGCTGCTGGAAAAACTGGCCAGTCGCGAACCATGCAACGATCTGCCCGGCGTTGCCTCTTTGGATGACGGCGTCTTCAGAATAAATCCGCCCGCAAGCGGATCGTGCGGTATTTGTACGGCGCCGGATTATCTGCGCTGGCTGAACATGAAGGCATACCGCTCTTATTTGTCCACGGTCCCTCTTCAGACGAAACTCGGGTGCCGATTCCAGTGCGTCTACTGCACGTACCGAAAGATCGAAGGCGGCATCTACCGCCTGCTGGACCCCGGGAGCGCGGCTGAGGCCGCCCTCAGCTTTGCGTCCTCGGGGCTTACCGATATCGAGTTCGTCGACAATGTCTTCAACGCCCCCTACGACCACGCGATTGCCGTGTGCGAGGCCCTTATACGAGCGCAGCCGCAGGCCCGTTTCCAGAGCCTTGAGCTGAACCCGGCCTCCTTCGATCATGAGCTACTGTCAACCATGGAACGGGCCGGGTTCGTCGGGTTCGGACTCACGGTGGAGAGCGCTTCCGACCCTGTTCTCCGCAGTCTTAAAAAAGGGTTCACCGCGCGCGAGGTCCACGCGGCAGCGGCAGTGGTCAGAGGCCATCGGCTGCCGTGCATGTGGATCTTCCTGCTTGGGGGGCCGGGAGAGACCCAGGAGACGGTGAGGGAAACCCTGAGCTTCGCGGAGACCGCCATCAGGCCGCAGGATACAGCGCTCTTCAACGTCGGAATTCGGATCTATCCGGGTACGGAGCTCGAATCCATCGCGCGCGGCCAGGGCCTGCTTTCCCTACCTCCGGCCGACATGCTCAAACCGGTGTTCTACGTCTCTCCCGAGGTGGATGCGGACTGGATCATGCGGGAAGTGGGAAGGTCCATGGGAAGTCACATGAACTTTGTGAATTCCGATTCCTTCTCGTTCCCTTATCTTCCGCAGATCACGCGGCTGGGGCATTGGCTCGGCCTCAGAGCGCCGCTCTGGCGGTACACGCGCCATATAAGAAGGGGACTCAGGTTTATCGGTATGGATGTATAAGGAAGTGTGCGAGCGAATCTTTTCATTGTCAGTTGCACGGTGAGGAAAATCAGTTGCGAGTTGCCCTTTGCGTGTTGCGCGTTAGATTCTAACCCGCACCCCGCACCTCGCAACCCGTAACCCGAAAATCCAACAACCCGTAACGTTTGCAGTATGGAAATCTGAGTCTGCTTGCGGCCGGAGGCCGAGCTTTGACCATGAAATCATCAAATACGTCCAGTCCGCATATCGCGTCCGTTGCTACGGCAACACCCCCCCATGCGGTGAGTCAAGACGTGCTCCAACAACTGGCGTACAAGCACTATAAAGGAAGGCTGAGTTCCCGGAGCCTGTCGCTCATCCACGCCCTTTTTTCCCATCCGAGCATCAGGACAGCGGAACTTTGCGATCGACAATGTCGAAAATCTCGTGGATGAAGACCTCGATGCCCGCGTTGCCCGGTTCACGCACTGGTCCCAGGAACTTTCGGCGCAGGCGATCAACCGGGCGCTTGAACAAGTCGGACTGGGAGCCGGAGATGTCTCAGGTCTCGTCGTGAACACCTGCACGGGGTACATCTGCCCCGGCATCTCGACTTATCTGATCGAAAAGCTGGGCCTTTCCCGGAGCGCGCGAGTATACGACCTCGTGGGAAGCGGATGCGGCGGAGCTATCCCCAACCTTGAGATCGCCGGTTCTCTGGCAGGGCAGAACGGCGGCGTGGTGGTGAGCGTGTCCGTGGAGATCTGTACCGCTACGTTTCAGATGGAAGACGACTTGAGCCTGCTCTTGTCGAATACTCTTTTTGGGGACGGCGCCGCGGCCGCCGTGGTCTGGACGAAGCCCGAGGGATATGAACTCGTCGCATCTGCAAGCAGGTATGTGCCGGAGCAGCGCGACTCCATACGTTTTGTGCACAAGAAGGGCCAGCTCTACAACCAGCTATCGCTCAGGCTGCCGGACTATGTCAGAAAAGCCGCGGCCCAGGTCGTTGCCGACCTCCTGGCGCCCCGGTCGCTCACAGCCCCGGGATATCAATCACTGGGCGCTTCACACCGGCGGAGAGAAGATCATCAATGCCGTGCGCGACGAAATCGGATTGTCGGATGAGCAGGTGCAGGCCACGCGCACGGTCCTTTCCGAACACGGCAACATGTCGTCGCCCACGGTCTGGTTCGTCCTGCAGGAACTCGAAAAAAGAGGGATCGCTCCCGGAGAGTGGTGCATCATGGTCGCCTTCGGCGCCGGGCTCTCGGCCCATGCGTATCTGCTAAAGAAAAGGTAGGCCCGGGCTTCAGCCTGATTGTCCCGGGACAGTGGCGAGAGCGGGAATTCTTAAGAACAAAACCTATTCGAAAGAAAAAGATCATAATGCCTCAAAATGAGCGACCCTCGTCTTATAAAATGGAGAGCACCTAGAGAATCCTCTTGGAGCGATTCGAGTGGTCGCTGGGGACGGATGGCAGGCTGTATCGCACTTTTTGTGCTCCTGGCTCACCTTTCCCACGGGGCCGAGTGGAGCACTGTTGACGTAACGACCGACGGCATTCAAATTTTTCAGAAGGAAATGGGCGACAGGCTAATAGCATTTCGCGGTGTCGGCATCGTCGAAGCGCCGTTGCCCTTAGTAGCGACGATCATCTTTGATACCGACAGGCGGCGGGAATGGATCGAGGGCCTCGTCGATACCAGGATCATCCGTTGGGAAGACCAGGACAATGTCGTTGAGTACGATCACATTAGAATGCCGATCTTCTTCAGGGATCGTGATTTTGTGTCGAAAATCAACATGAGCTTCAATCAGTCCAGGAGGGAGATGACCTTCCATTATCAGCCATCAGACGACCCCTCTGCCCCACGTACCAGCTATATTCGCGGCGAACTGATCGACGCGACCTTTGTCCTGAGTTTTACCGAGAACGACACAAAAACGAAGGTCGACGCGGAGTTTCTCTGCGACCCGAAAGGGTGGATCCCGAAATGGCTCGTTAACTACTTCCTAAAAGACTGGCCGAAAACGACGTTCAGGAATTTGCGCAATGAGGTCCTTAAATCCGACCTCTCCGTCGATCCGCGTTTCTCCAAGCTGCTTCCACGTGAGGCAATCAACCCGTGAAAAACCTGCGTGATTAAGGACAAGTACGCAGGAACTCGGAAAGGGGATCGCCTCCTGAGAGCGGTGCATCATGGTCGCTTTCGGCGCAGGGCTCTCCGCCCATGCGTATTTTCTGGGAAAAAGGTAGGCGCAAAACAGCATCTGCGCAGCTTATACCGCCTTCGCAACCAGCACGGCATTCGTTCCTCCGAAGGCGAAAGAATTGGACATGATCGTCCTCACCCGCACTCCCATCCTTCCCGACATTCGGTACATAATCGAGATCGCATTCGGGGTCAGGTACCCGGAGATAAGCCGTGGGGGGGATTGTTTGATGTTTCATGGCGAGGAGGGCCGCCACGAATTCCACCGCGCCTGTTGCCCCCAGCAGATGTCCGTGCATGGATTTTGTTGAACTGGCCGGGATGGACTTTGCCCGGGCGCCGAAGACTTCCTTGATCGCCTGGGTTTCCACGATGTCGTTTTTGGTCGTCGCGGTCCCGTGTGCGTTTATATAATCGATCTCGTCGGTCGATGTTTCCGCCTCCTCCAGTGCCACGCAGCATTGCCCGCGCCTGACCCGCCACGGAGGGGCTCGTGATATGATGGGCATCCGACGTCGATCCGTAGCCGGCAAGTTCGGCATAGATGACCGCCCCGCGCTTTCTTGCCCGCTCCATATCTTCCAGCACCACGACGGCTGCTCCTTCACCGAGTACAAAACCGGCCCGGTCCCTGGAAAATGGCCTGCAGGAGGCAGCCGGATTTTCCGCGTCTTCGGGCGCGAGTACGCCGAGCGATTCCCAGCATTTGAAGGACCCGTAGGCTAGAAGGCTCTCGGCGCCGCCGGCGAGGATGATGTCGGCGTAACCGGCCTTGATCTGACGAAAGGCCTCGCCGATAGACACGGAGGAGGAGGAACAGGCCGTGGAAAAAGTAAGGCAGGGGCCGGAGAGGCCGTACTGAATGGAAATGTGGGAGGCGGGAGCATTCGACATGATTTTCGTGACAAAAAGAGGGCTGACCCGCGCAACATCTTCTCTGTATAATTTGCCGAACATCTCATCGAGCGAGTTTGCGCCGCCCATCCCCGTTCCCATGTAAACGCCGGAGCGATGTTTTTCCTCATCGCTGAGATCCAGGCCGGAATCGGTCCATGCCTGGGACGCGGCGGCCAGCGCCATCTGGCTCGCCCGGTCGAGGAGGCCGAGTTGCTTTTTCGAATAGTAGTCCTCTCCTCTGAACGTAGATTCCGCCGCGACGGTGACCGAGAGGCGGTCCGCAAAATCCGAGGAAATCCTGCGGATGCCCGACCTGCCGGCCGCAAGGTTGTGGAAAAAGACCTCGGCGGTATTTCCCACAGGGGAGATGACACCCACGCCTGTTACGGCGACACGTTTCACGATGGGCTCCTTATGCCCGTACCCCGGGCCGCTGCTCTGCCACGATGGTATCGACCAGGTCGGCCACGTTCTGGATCGTTGCTATCGTCTTCGACCGATCGTCGATCTTGATGTGGAATTCTTCCTCGAGGGAAAACAGGAACTCAATCTTATCCAGAGAATCGAGGCCCAGGCTTTCCAGCGTAACCTCCGGCTTCACCAGCTCTTCCCTGATGTCGATCCGGTCGATAAAAAGCCTCCTGATCCTTTCCATCGTGTCCATAAGCATGCATGTCCTTCCCCAACCCGAAGAAAGCAGAATTGAAAATTGGAAAATTGAAAGTGCAAAAATTCTAGAGACTGTATTGCTATTATAGTCGATGTGTCTTCTTTTTGCAAAAACGGGCACTTCCTCCCATTGACAAACGATGCGGCCGCTGATACGCTAAAAACATGCCCGTACCGGAAGTGGAGCACATCCATTCATGCCCGAACTGCGGGGGGCCGATCGAAGAGAACCGGTACGTCATGAGGCCGGACGGCACCTACCGCTGCGAGCACTGCTATTTCAGCGATACCTATCTCGAAGGCATCGTCCATCATATCGATACCGCCTACCTCGTGACGCTCGAGGCCTTCGTGAACGCCATCGACGCCCGCGAGCATGAGGTCGGCAACCATTCCCTCCGGGTGACCGAGTACTCCCTCATCATCGCAAACGCCTGCGAAGTCCACGGCAGGGACCTTGTGGACCTGTACTGCGGCGCGCTGCTCCACGATATCGGCAAGATCGGCGTCCCCGACGCCGTGCTTCACAAACCGGGGCCCCTGACTGCCGAAGAGCAAATCATTATGCGCAGACACCCGGAAATCGGCTTTCGGATCATCAGCCACATCGGCTACTTTGCCCATGCCGCCCGAGATCATCCGCTGCCATCATGAGCATTTCGACGGGACAGGCTATCCCAGGGGCCTCAAGGGTGACGACATCCCGCACGGGGCCAGGGTCTTCGCCGTGGCCGACGCCCTTGACGCGCTCACGGTAAAACGGACCTACCGCGAGGCGGTCTCGTTCGAGGACGCGTTGGAGGAAATCGTCCGGGCATCAGGGAGGGTCTACGATCCGTCAGTGATCCAGGCGGCCCTCAAGGCGTCGACCGAGCTCAAGGAATACATCGGCAAAATCGTTTTCAGCGGTATGGATCATAAGCAAACCCCCGGACCGGACCCGAATACCTAATTTTCCCGCATGTTGTGTTTGATGATCACCTGCCCCCATTTCCCGCATTCAGATACTACAAAAGACAACTCAAAAGCTAGATTGAGATAATATGCTGTTCTTAAATAGAATTTGACAGGGATACTGTCGAGTGTTATAGATGTGTCAAGAATGAACGGCCTATCTCGATAAAACCGCCTTCGCAAGAGGGGTGAAAACAGCGGACGCATCTTCCCCGGGGGGAGGGAGGCCGAGTTGCCGAAAGACATGAATCTGAGGCATACCCGGCCTTTTTAGTCATCAGTATCATTCCGAGTAACGAAAGGAGGGAACGCATATGTACACAGCCATTACCGTCAGTCAGGTGTTGCGGTCAAAGAAGGACAGGGGTTCATCGCAGTCGGCCCCGAGGCAACGACGTATGACGCCTTGGAGATCATGGCGGACAAGAACATCGGGGCGCTGCTCGTTGTGGAGGATGGAAGGCTTATCGGCGTTTTTTCGGAACGGGATTATGCCCGCAAGGTGATTCTCAAAGGCAAGTCGTCCAAGGGCACGACAGTGCGGGAACTGATGAGCAGCCCGCCGATCTCCGTCGGCATGGATGCTTCAATGCAGGACTGTATGGTGCTGATGACCATAAACCGCATCCGCCATCTTCCGGTTGTGGATCATGATCTGCTTCGGGGCGTCGTGAGTATCGGCGACGTGGTCAACACGATCATGTCGGAGCAGGAAAAAGCGATTGCCGACCTCGAAAACTACATCGCGGGCAACGAGTACTCACGAGAGTACGTTTCCGCTTAGGCATCCTTCAGCCAGCGATAGAGTCTTGTCCCGTGGTTGGGTCCGGTGATGCCGGAACCCAACCTTCCCATTTCCCGCCTCGATAAAAAGGATATGACCTGAGTCATAGCGAACCTCCTCTGTTTGTTCTATAGTTATTCCAGATATATCATTCTATTCTGTTGATGCGGAGATGTTTTGCCGCATCGACAACAAGAGGAGACGAGCCATGCGTGAGTTAGATGTTACCGTAATCATCCCAAAGGAAAGACACCCGGTGATCTTTGCGACCTTCGACGAAATGAAGAAGGGCGAGGCGTTCGTTCTGGTCAACGATCATGACCCGAAGCCGCTCTACTACAGTTTCCTGCATGAGCGCGAAGGCCTGTTCGAATGGGAGTATCTCGAACAGGGGCCGGCGGTCTGGAAGGTCAAGATAGCGAAGAAGTGAACCTGAGAGGAACAGCGGCAGAAGAAAGCGAGGGCGGGTCATGGTCCCGAATATCGATTACGGCTTATGCCAGGGATGCGGCGGCTGCGCCGACGCGTATCCCATGTTCTTCGAGATGCGCGACGACAAGGCGTGGGTCATCAATGCCGACAAGTTCGACGCCGAGAGGGACAAGGGCGTCCTCCTGGTATGTCCCTACTACGCCATCACGATCGAGAAGGGATAAAGGGCGTCGGGCGCAATCCCGCGCCCCGTCGCCTGCCTCTCGCCCTCCTCATTAATTTCACCCCGTATTTTGGTGCTTCCGATTCTGTAATGTATGTCGTTGACAGAACGTATACCTTTCAGGTATCATGGTATAACAAACAGGGAGGAGGTATACCATGACCATCTCAAAGGCTACTATCAAGGGACAGGTAATCATTCCTGCCGAGCTCAGGAAGAAGTTCAACATCAAAAAAGGCACGCGGGTCGCAATATCCGAAGGCGCGGGGAATGTGATCCTGCTGAAACCGCTCCCCGACGACCCGGTCGAGGCATCCCGGGGCATATTGAAGGGAAAAACGTCTCTGACAAAGGCCCTGCTCAAGGACAGGCGCGAGGAGGCCAGGCGTGGATAGCGCCTATGTCCTGGACAGCTATGCGCTGCTGGCGCATTTTGAAGACGAGGCCGGCGGAGAGCAGGTCAGAAAAATACTGAAAGCGGCTCAGGCGGGCAAGACGAAGCTCTTTCTCTCGGTCATCAATCTCGGCGAGGTCTACTATAATACGCTACGGGAACGGGGCCGCGAACAAGCGGACGAGGTGTGGTTCATCGCGGAGCAGCTTCCGATCTCCATCGTTGACGCCGATACGGACATGACCAGAGAAGCGGCGAGACTCAAGGGCGTACACGCCGTCGCTTACGCGGACTGTTTCGCGGCCGCTCTCGGTGTACGGAAAAAAGCAAAGGTCGTGACCGGCGACCCGGAATTCAAGAAGTTCGGCGCTGACGTGGCAGTGGAATGGATAACGTAGTAGTTATCTCCCCGAATATCTCCTTGACATACCGTCACACTTCCTTTAATCATCGTAACCATCAAGGAGAACCCTCCTTTTACGACAACGGCATTCCAGCTTTGCTTTTGGCAGCTCTCTCACGAGGGCGCAATGTCAAAGTCTCACCGACGAGTGATCGCGGAGAACGTCTTGAACATTATCCTTTTTATTTACGAATAAAATCCCTTCCCCGTTTTCGCCATCTCCACGAGCGACTGCGGGCGGCGTGAACCGGTCGCCGTACTTCTTCGCAAACCCTTCGAGCTTTTCTACGATGGTCTTCGCGCCGATCTTGTCCGCGTACCTGAGCAGGCCGCCGCGGAAGGGCGGGAACCCTATGCCGAAGATGAGCGAGGCATCCAGGAGGTCCGGCCTGTCGATGATCTTCTCCTCCAGGCAGAGCGCGGCTTCCTTGACCATGAGCAGCATGGCCCGGTCAACGATTTCTTCAGGACTGATCGTTTCTTTCCCCCGGGACGATATCTTGCCGTACACAGAAGCATCCGGTCCGCCCCTTTTTCTTCCCTCATATATATAGAAGCCTTTCCCGTTTTTCTTGCCGAGATATCCGTCCTTATAAAGCGCTCCGAGGAGGCTGCCGGGTTTGACGCGGTCACCCAGTCCCTTATAGAGTATCTCGGAGACTTTGTGCGCGATGTCGATGCCGATCTCGTCGAGCAGGATGAAGGCGCCCATGGGCATGCCGAATTTGAGGAGCGGACCGTCGATGCCCTCGATAGTCCCTCCCTGTTCAAGCATCGTGACCGCTTCTTCAAGGTATGTCATCAGGATGCGGTTCACGAGGAAGCCGGGGCCGTCGTTTACGATCACCGGGAGCTTTCCGAGCCTCCGTCGAGAGCGTTGCAATGGCGGCAACGGTCTCCTCCGATGTCTTCTTTCCCCGCACCACTTCGACGAGCGGCATCTTTTCAACGGGATTGAAGAAGTGCATGCCGACGACGCGTTCGGGCCGCTGTGATGCTGTCGCCATCTCGGTTATGGAGAGGGACGAGGTGTTCGATGCATAGATCGCCGCTGTCCCCGGCATCTGTTCGAAATCTTGCAGCACGGATTTTTTGATGTCCATGTTTTCGACCACGGCCTCGACTGCCAGCTCGGCCTTTCCGAAGCCTGTGTAGTCCGTGGTCCCCGTGATGCGGTCGAAGCCGTCGCGGGCCTGGATCGCGGTGAGGATCCCTTTGTTTCGTCTCTTTCCGAATATCTCCCAGGCTTCTTTCAAGCCTGAGCCCACCGCTTTGGTATTGATGTCCTTCATCCTGACCGTAATGCCCTTTTCCGCAAAGAGCTGGGCAATGCCGCCGCCCATCACGCCTGCGCCGAATACGCCCGCGGAAGAGACTTTCACCGAAGAAGGATGCGGGTCTTTCTTGAGCGTCTCATTCAGGTAGAAGACGGAGATGAGGTTCTTCGATACCTCGGTCGGGGCGAGTTCGGCCAGGAGCCTCGCTTCCTTCAGATATCCATCTTCCCTTGTGTGCGCAAATCCGTAGCGGACCGACTCCAATGCCGCAAGCGGGGCAGGGTAATTGCCGCGAGTTTCCTCTGATCACGTTCTTTTCCGCCATGCGGAAGACGAGGGGCCGCGTAAGCGGAGTTCCCCTCGATCAGTGTGACCGCGAGCGGCCTTCTTGCCCTGACTTTCGTCGGCCGCGGTTTTCCGACGGCTTTCTTTGCCATGATTTTTGCCCGGTCGAGCAGGATCTCCTTATACGTCACCTCGTCCGCAAGCCCGATCTTCCCCGCTTTCTTCGCGTAGACGGACTTACCTGTCAGGATCATGTCGAGGGCGTTTGTGAGGCCGACGAGGCGCGGCAGGCGCTGGGTCCCGCCGAACCCGGGGATGATGCCGAGTTTGACCTCAGGAAGGGCGAGCGCTGTTTTCGGATCGTTGCTGATGACGCGGTACGCGCAGGCGAGGGCGAGTTCCAGGCCACCGCCCATGCAAGGGCCGTGGATGGCGGCCACGGTCGGGAAGGGGAGCGATTCGAGCTTGCTTAAAACGGCCTGTCCTCGCCGCGACAGCTGTTCGCCGGTTGCGGTGTCCGTGATCCCCCTGATCTCGGCGATATCGGCGCCGACGATGAAGTTCCCTTCCTTGCCGCTCCGGAACACGAGGGCCTTGATCTCCTTCTTCGAAGCGAGTTCGTCCAGAAGGGTCCGAGTTCCTGCATCACCGGCGTCGTGAGTTTATTGACCTTTTCTCCGGGGAGGTCGAAGGTCAGGATAGCGATTCCATCTTTGTCTATTTCGTAGGTGAAAGCGTTCATGGGAAACTCTCATGCAAATTTGGATTTAAAGATTCAACTATCCAATTTTCAATTTCATCTAAGCATTTATCTCCGTTCCACGATCATCGTTCCGCCCTGTCCGCCGCCGATACAGAGGGTGGCAAGGCCGGTGGACAGGCCGCGCCTTTCCATTTCCTTGAGCAGCGTGATGATGATCCGAAGACCTGACGAGCCCACGGGATGGCCCACGGCAATGGCGCCGCCGTTCACGTTCATGATGTCCCGTCTGAATTCGCCGATCGGCTCTTCTCCGGGCAGATGCTTCGCAAAGTACTCCTTTGATACCGCGGCCCGTTCAACGGCGATGATCTGCGCGGCAAAGGCCTCGTTCAGCTCGATCAGTTCGATGTCCTTCATGGTCATCCCCGCGAGCTTCAGCGCCTTGTGCGAGGAATACAGCGGGCTGATGCCCATGCGCGACGGGTCGAAGCCGGCGAAGGCAACCGCCCTGATATGACCGAGCGGCTTGTATCCCAGGGCCTTTGCCTTTTCCGCGCTCATGATAAGCGCCGCAGCGGCACCGTCGGTAATGGGCGACGAATTGCCTGCCGTGACAGTGCCGAACCGCTTGTCGAAGTACGGAGGCAGTTTCTCGAGCGCTTCCATGGTCTGGTTCTTGCGCGGCCCGATATCTTCTTCCACTGCCTCGAACTTGGGCGGCACATAGAACGGCACGATCTCGTTCTTGAACTTTCCGGATTCGTTCGCTGCGGTCCATCGCCGGTGGCTGTCGAGGGCATACTCATCCTGCTCGCGCCGGGTGATGCCGAAGTCCCTGACGAGCACCTCGGCGGTCTCTCCCATGATAAGCCCGGACACGGGATCGGTAAGGCCTTCGGTCAAACCGACGACGGGGAGGAGATCTCTCGGCCTGAGCGAGAGGATGGTGCGCGCCTTCGCATAACACGTCTTGGACCGCTGCACCGCCGTTATAGCGTCACGCAGCTTCTTCTTCATGGAGAAGGCATAGTTTGACATGGATTCCACGCCGCCGACGAGAACGATCTCGCTCATGCCTGCGAGGATCTGCGTATACGCGCCAGCCGCGGCCTGCATACCGGAGGCGCAGTTGCGCTGCACGCTGTAGGCGGGGATGCGTTCGGGGATTCCGGCGCGGAGCGCGATTACCCGCGCGATGTTCGCGGCGTCGGACGGGCATGCCCGCATTCCCTATGATCACTTCGTCGAGCCGTTCTCGGTCGATATCTGTCCGGCTTATGATCTCCTTGACGATAACTGCCCCGAGGTCGACGGCATGCACGTCCTTGAATGCCGTTCCCGCCTTGGCGTAAGGAGTTCGGAAACCGTCTATGATGACAACGTCTTTCATGGTACACCTCAACATCTCTGGACACGGGAACTGCGGAAAAACCGGAAAGGTGCGGATTTTACAACGTGCATATTTTCGAAAGGTTTGTCCGCAATTTCTCCCCTTTCCGTTCTTCCCGTGTCCCCGCTACTTTGCCTGCACCTTCTTCATCTCCTCATCCCTGAGCACGCGCCGAAGCATCTTGCCCACCAGGGTCTTCGGGAGCTGATCGCGGAACTCTATCTCCTTCGGCACCTTGAACTTCGAGAGTTGCTCCCTGCAGTACTGGATGAGTTCCTCTGCCGTCGCGCTCTGCCCTTCCTTGAGAACGACATAAGCCTTGATCTTCTCGCCCAGGAATTCCTCGTGGGGAAGGCCAACGACCACGGCCTCCTTGACCTTCGGATGCGTGTACAGCACTTCCTCAACCTCGCGCGGGTAGACGTTCTCGCCCACCGTCTTGATCATATCCTTGATCCGTCCGACTATATAAAAGTAGCCATCCTCGTCCATCCTCGCGATGTCGCCCGTATGGAGCCATCCGTCCCTGAGGGCCAGCGCCGTCTCGTCGGGTTTGTTCCAGTATCCCTTCATGACCTGCGGCCCTCTGATGACGAGTTCGCCGGCCTCGCCGAAGCGGCAGGCCTTCTTGCCGCTCTCGATGTCCACGATCGCACGCCTCGGTATCCGGCCAGGGAAGGCCGATGCTGCCGACTTTGCGCCTGCCGAAGATGGGGTTCGCGTGGGTCACGGGGGACGCTTCGGAAAGGCCGTAGCCCTCGACGATCCGCGCCGGGGTCAACTGTTCGAACTCGATCCTGCACCTCGCGCATGAGCGGGCCCGCGCCGCTGATGGCGATCTTCAGCGACGTGAGATCATACTTCTTGATCTTCGGATAGTGGCTGATGGCAAGGTACATGGCCTGGATGCCCGGGAATATTGTGCGGCCGGTATTTCTCGATCACGTCGGAGCACCTCTTTTGTATGGAACTTGGGGAGGAGGATCATGCTCGGCCCCGATGAGGATGCCGAGGTTCATGGCTGCGGTCATTCCGTAGACATGGAAAAAGGGAATGACGGCGAGGATACTCGTTTCTCCTTCGTTCCGAAGCGTGAGCCAGGACCTGCTCTGAACCGCGTTTACGACGAGGTTGCGGTGAGTAAGGACCGCTCCTTTCGGAACGCCCGTCGTGCCCGCCGGTGTACTGGAGCAGCGCGGTGTCGTCGGGCGACACGAAGCCGTCTCCACCGCCGCGGCGCGATTCGTGACGGATGAGGTCGAGAAAATCGTATATGCGGCGGCACGCGTTTAACGCTTACCCACTGTTTGTCCATTCTCGCCTTGAAGGGGTAGAGCAGGTTCAGGGGAAAGGGCAGGAAGTCCTTGATGCCGCAAAGGATCAGGCGCTTCACAGCGCGTCATCGGCAGGACGCGGGAGATGACGGGATAGAACATATCCACCGCCACGAGCGATCACGGCCCCGCTGTCATTGAGCTGGATGTCCAGTTCATGCTCGTGATAGAGGGGGTTGGTCGGAACGGCTATTGCGCCGGTTCGCAGTGTTCCGTAATAGGCGATGACCATCTGCGGGATGTTCGGAAGCATGAGCGCCACTCGGTCGCCTTTCCTGACGCCGAGACGCAGAAGGGCGCGGGCGAACCGGTTGACGAGTCCGTCGAGTTCCGCGAAGGAGATTTTTTTGCCATAAAAAATGAGCGCGTATGGTCGCGGGAATTTCTTTGCGGTTTGGGAAAGGACAGTCACCGAGAGTGTATCTCGGGGTAGGCGAGACCGGGGGTACACCGGCCTCATAGAATTTCAGCCAAGGCCTTTCGACATTTTCAGAGGACATGACGGCAGTCATTGAACCGGTCTCCCTCCCGGATGATCGGCGCCTCGGTTTTCCGCGCCATCCGGGAGAGATTTCAGACAGAAACACTCTGAAATCTCTAATACTATTATAACACGCTGGGGTAAAGACGTTTGCCGGGTGTGGAGCAAAGCCCGATGCGCGTGAAGGCCGGCGATGCGCGGATGGAGTTGCGGGAAAGAGTCGGTCTTGATTGGCGGGCGGAAGGTGGGTCAGCGTTTCTTTGTCCGTGAGCGAGAACCGCGGTTTCTCGGAGGGATAACGGCGCTGAGGCGCAGCCGCGGCCGCACGCTGTCTTTCTTCCGCAGTCCGCCGGATCTCCCTGACGTACATGGCTTCCTCGGCCCATTCCACGGGGATCTTCTGGCCGATATATTTTTCGATCTCTTCGAGGGAAAAAACATACTCCTCGTCAGCCAGGCTGAGCGCCTTGCCGGCGGCTCCCGCGCGGCCGGTGCGGCCGATGCGGTGAACGTAGTCTTCCGCGTCCTGCGGGAGGTCGTAGTTGATGACATGTGAGACGGCCTCGACGTGGATGCCGCGGCTCGCGACGTCGGTGGCCACGAGGATGGGGAGCTTTCCTTCCTTGAAGTCCGCGAGGAGCCTGAGACGCTTTTTCTGGACGATGTCGCCGGTGATCGCGTCGGCCTTCCAGCCGTTGCGGTTCAAGCGCTCGACGACCATGTCGGCCGCGCGCCGCGTATTCACGAAGACGAGGGTGCGGACGGGCTGTTCCTTCCTGAGGAGGCCCAGGAGCAGCGGTATCTTCTCGTGCTTGCCCACGTGATAAAGGACCTGCTCCACCTGCTCGACGGTGATCTTCTCCGGCGTGATCGAGATCTTTTCCGGGAGGTTCATGAATTCGTAGGCAAGCTCCATCACGCGGTAGGAAAGGGTGGCGGAGAAGAGCATCGACTGCCGCTTCGTGTAGGGCTGCATCTTCTTCAGAAGATACCGCAGGTCGTCGATGAATCCCATGTCGAACATGCGGTCGGCCTCGTCGATGATCAGGTACCGGGTTTTCTTGAGGCTGTAAACGTTCTGCTTGAAATAATCGATGAGCCTGCCCGGCGTGCCGACAAGCACATCGACGCCCTTCCGGAGTTCATCCATCTGTTTCTGGTAATCGATGCCGCCGTAGACGGCGAGAAGATGAAAGCCCGTGAACTTTCCGAGCCGCAGGGCTTCGTGGTAGATCTGGTCCGCAAGCTCGCGCGTGGGCGCGATGATCAGCGCCTGCGGCGAGTTCCCGAGGTCCAGGGCCGGGTTCCTGATCATGCGGGCAAAGAGCGAGATCAGGAAGGCGGCGGTCTTGCCCGTACCGGTTTGCGCCTGCGCGGCGACATCTTCTCCGCGGACCGCTCGCGGTATCACCGCCTCCTGAACGGGCGTCAATATGGAAAAGCCCGAGTGCTCGATTCCTTGCTTCACTTCGTAGGGCACATCCAGTTCACTGAAATCCATTTTCCTCCGATGTCTTTTTGAAGACAATATGTCAACGAAATATTTTTTTTAGTATACCATAAGTGGCCTGCCGAGCAAAAGGGAAATCTGCCGATTGCCTCGGTGTGCGTCTTCAGCCGTGGTCCGAATGGAGGTTATCTCAACGCAGGTCCGTCCGCGGCACTGGATGAAGACGCGGATGAGACCATGAACGCATTCGCATACTCATCACGGTGTTATCCTGCGCCGTGGAACTTGGCGCAGGTAATGAAGGAAGGGTGCTGTTTACGCCATCATTCGACGTTTCATGGAGCAGCGCGCGTGTATTTTCGCCGGAGAGCGTCCGAGCCTGCGGCTGTCCTGTGTGAAATTCACGCGCCATGCTCGCACAATAAATAAGTGGAAAATAACATATAAAAAAATAATATTTGGTCGTATTTTAAATTGTGTTGATTCAGGTGTTGATAAATTGTCTAAGTCATCGGAAATATAATTTTTTTAATATTTGTGTTGACAAAATATACACTCTTGTAGTATATTTTGTCTACGAGGTGAATACAAGTGCTGACAAAACTCTTCTCTTCCACGAGAGCGGAGCTTTTAGGCCTGTTCTTTAACAATCCGGACGACCGGTTCTATCTGAGAGAGATAGCGCGACACATCGGCAAGGATGCGGCGGGGATCAAGCGGGAGCTTGACAAACTGGTCAAGATCGGGCTTCTCGGAAAAGAGAAGCGGGGGGTGCAGAAATACTACTTCGCGAACAAAAACTCTCCGATCTTCTCCGAGATGAAAGGTCTGATCTTCAAGACCACCGGCGCTCAGGGCGCCATGAAGACATCGCTGTCCCGGCTGAAGGGAGTCCAGGTGGCCTTCATCTACGGCTCCTATGCAAAGGGGGCGGAAAAAGAGGACAGCAACATCAACCTCATGGTCATCGGCCAGGCGAACATCACGGAATTGAACGACATGGTCATGGGCCTGGAGGAAAAGCTGAAGCGGGATATCGATTATCTGGTTTTTGATGAGCAGGAGTACCGGAAACGGAA
Organism: Nitrospirota bacterium; assembly: GCA_963741205.1. Lineage (GTDB taxonomy): Bacteria > Nitrospirota > UBA9217 > UBA9217 > UBA9217 > JAJYKN01. The sequence goes on along the minus strand of CAVUHW010000030.1, from coordinate 41,804 downwards.
GGAATCGAAAGACCCCTTTATCCGGGAGTTACTGAAAGGCAAAAAGATTTTCCTGGTAGGTAAGGAAGATGACTTATGAAGCGCTGAAAGAATGGGCATCGTTGAGGAGCGCGCCCCGGAGATTACGGAGATCATTGCTCTCGTGACCAGGGCGGACCGGGACCTCTCGACGAGCAAACTCCTTCAGGACAAAGACGAAGAGTGGGCGTTTGCGGCGGCCTACCTTGCAATGGCCCGCTCGGCGAGGGCCCTTATCCTCTCCGAGGGATTCCGGCCCAAAGGGGTCCGGGGCAGAGACGCGCAAAAGACCGTGGTGACCGCGGCCGGGATGCTTCTCGGCGAGCAGTATAAAAGCCTCATCAATAAATTCGACCGGATGCGGAGAAAATATCAGAGTTTCATGGAAGAAGCCGGCCGCATCATCTCCCGGTACGAGGCCGGGCAGGCGATCAAAGATGCCGAAGAATTCCTCGAACTCGTGAACGGCAAGATCCGGGAGAAATACTCGCAGATGTCACTGCTGAACGATGTTCCTCAGCTTGTTTCAAGATAAGGCCGCTTGGGTCCGAATGCGGTATACCGAAAGGGGGTGGAGAGCTAATGGCAGCCAAGAAGAAGGCAAAGAAGAAGGCGACCAAGAAGAAAGCCACCAAAAAGAAGTAGCTTTCGCACATCGCGTCCCGTAGTGGGGCCCGCCGGGGGCAAGGAATGCCCCCGGCGTATTTAGCGACAGTAAAAACAGCGTGTACGATCTCATAAGTCGTTACTATTTCAAGACCCTTCATGAAATGCGGTGCAGCGGCATCATTCTTCACATTTTATTCTCTAACCAGCGTGCAAAGGAAGGGGGTGATGAGTAATGGCGACGAAGAAAGCCCCGGCAAAAAAGGCGAAGAAGACCACAAAAAAGAAATAAGTGATGTAAAATGTATGGATAGGAAAATCCATGAGCTGAATAGCTGACACACTGCCACGAAGCCGGTCTTCGTGGCTTTGTTTTTGGATCTGGTGACGATACAAAATAGTTCGTCATCCCCTAATGCCGCTATCGGGGAACCATCTTGGAGTGAATAAAATGGATTCCCCTCAAAGGCATTGCGGGAATGACCCGTTTGATGTTTCATCGTGTTGAGACTTTTTCGTAACAGGCGACCGCGGCTTCATACGTCGAGTCATGCGCAAGAGGAATTATTTAAAATCTGACCGGAATTCCCGGCATTCCCGCAACCGGAAAGTGCTTATCGCCGCGGGCATCCTTGCCGGCGCCTACCTCCTCGCGTCCTTCACCTTCGGTGAGATGGGCCTGATCAAGTATTACCGGATGAAAGCGAGGTTCAATTCCCTTACCGAGGATATCGCAACGCTCCACCATGACAATGCCAGGCTGCTCAGGGACGTCCGCGCCTTGAGAAGCGATCCCGACCATCTGGAGAAAATCGCCCGGGACAAACTCGGGCTTGCGCGTCCCGGTGAGATAGTGTACTATTATGGCGAACCGTAGGAAAAAAAATCCTAAATTCGAAATCCTGAATTTGAAATAATATCGAATATTCAAAATTTCAGTGCAGCGTTGAATCTTGAACGGTAATTTAGAGTTTCGAGCTTAGAACTTCGAGCTTGTCCTTGTCGCCATGTCCGACTACCCGCTTAACATAGCCTTCGTCTGGCACATGCACCAGCCATACTACAAGGACGATATCTCGGATTCCTATATCCTTCCGTGGGTCCGGATGCACGGCATCAAGGATTATTACGACATGCCGTCGCTCCTTGAGGATTTCCCCCGGATCCACCAGACCTTCAATCTCGTTCCTTCTCTGCTCAAGCAGATACGCGACTACGTGGAGAACGGCGCGACCGACAAGTTCCTCACTCTGACGCTCAAGCCGGCCAGCGAACTCGACGATGACGACAAGCTGTTCCTGCTCAAGAACTCCTTCATGGCGAACTGGGACACCATGATCAAGCCCTATCCGGCCTACTGGCAGCTTCTTGACCGGAGGGGCTACAGCGTTTCCCCCAACGACCTCTGGAACGCCACGCGGTACTATACGACGCAGGACTATCTTGATCTGCAGGTCTGGTTCAACCTTACCTGGTTCGATCCGCTCTTCAAGCAAAACGATCCGTTTCTCAAGGAACTGATCCGGAAGGGGTCGGGTTTCACCGAGAAGGAGAAGGTCCTTCTGATCCAGAAGCAGCGCGACATCATGGCGCTCATCATTCCGGAGTATAAGAAACTTGCCGAGAAGGGCCGGATCGAGCTGACGACCACCCCGTTCTATCACCCGATTCTCCCGCTCCTGTACGACACGGACCTCGCCAGGGTGGCCTCTCCCGACATCCGTCTCCCGGCAGCACCGTTTTTCCCATCCCGAGGACGCCAAGGCCCAGATCGAGCGCGCGCTTGCGTACCATGAGGAACTCTTCGGTTCGCGGCCACGGGGGATGTGGCCCGCCGAGGGATCGGTGTCGGAGGATATCATTCCGCTCCTGGCCGGCGCGGGCATTACGTGGATCGCGACGGACGAGGGGGTGCTCGCCCGCTCTCTCGGCATCCATATCGAGCGGGATTTCGCCGGCGTGATGAAAAATCCCGCGTTACTCTACAAACCCTATCTCGCCGGCAAGGGGGACAAACAGGTTTCGATCGTGTTTCGCGACCATACGCTTTCGGATCTCATCGGCTTCGTGTATTCGAAATGGGATTACAAGAATGCGGTCAACGACCTCATCGACCGCCTCCACCGGGTCCGACGGGGGCTGCCGGAGGGACCGCATCTGGTGTCGATCATCCTGGACGGCGAGAACGCCTGGGAATATTATCAGAACGACGGCCGGGACTTCTTCCTGTATCTCTATGAACGGCTGAGCAGCGAACAGGGGCTCCGGTGCGTGACCGTGGGCGAATACCTGAATGAGCACCCGGCCCGGGACAGCATCGAGCGGCTGCACGCGGGCTCCTGGATCAACGCGAATTTCCGCGTCTGGATCGGGCATGAAGAGGACAACCAGGCGTGGGACCTGCTGTCGCAGACGCGGCAGGCGCTCACGGATTATGCCTCGCGGAACGGCGACCCGGAGAAGCTCGCGAAGGCCTGGGAGGAGATCTACATCGCCGAAGGGAGCGACTGGTGCTGGTGGTACGGCGACGACCACTTTTCCGAGAACGACGAGGAGTTCGACCTCCTGTTCAGGACGCACCTGATGAATGTCTACCGCATCCTCGGCCTGGACGTGCCCGATGAACTTCAGATCCCCATCCTCCGCGAGGACCGGCAGGCGCTGCCCACCGTGGAACTGACCGCCTTTATCTCTCCGACGATCGACGGCACCGTGACCAATTACTTCGAGTGGCTCTCGGCCGGGTTCTATGACGTAAGCCAGGGCGGAGGCGCCATGCACCGGGGCGCATCAGTCATCACTCACATCTACTACGGGTTTGATCTGAAGAATATGTTCATCCGCCTCGACCCAAGCGGCAGCCTGAAGGATGAGAAGGTGGCGGAACTCGCTTTTTTCATCACCTTCCTCTCTCCCAAGGGGTTCGATGTGGAAATTCGCGTCCTCCCGCAGGACAGGCGCGTGAGCGCGCTGCTCTTCCGGGGAGAGAACGGGAACCGCCGGCAGGCCGCCGTGATCAATACCGTCGCGGCGAATGATATCATCGAACTTGCCGTTCCCTTCGAACTGCTCGGCGTCAAACCGAACGAGGACGTCCAGTTTTTCATTACGGTAGAGCGCTCAGGATCGGAAGTGGAAAAGTGGCCCTACCGCGGATACATCCAGTTCAAGGTCCCGACCGACGACTTCGAGGCCATGATGTGGCAGGTGTGACAACATATCCGGGTACGAGGCATCCCCCTATTTTCCTCTTCAATTCCCTTATAAATCCTTTAAATAACCGCATATTTTCTTGACAACAGAACGTTTTTTTGTATAATAACACTCTATTTTTCCATCTTTTCCTGTTTTTCTCAGGCAGGGGCAATCATTGACATTTCAAGATCTTATATTGACTCTACAGAGTTTCTGGGCCTCGAAGGGCTGCGTTCTTCACCAGCCTTACGACACCGAAGTCGGCGCCGGGACCTTTCATCCCGCCACGTTTCTTCGCGTGCTCGGTCCCGAACCCTGGAGCGCCGCCTATGTCCAGCCTTCGCGAAGACCCACTGACGGACGCTACGGGGAGAACCCCAACCGGCTGCAGCATTACTACCAGTTCCAGGTGATCCTCAAGCCACATCCGGAAAATGTTCAGGACCTCTATCTTGAAAGCCTCGTCGAACTCGGCATCAATCCCCTCAAACACGATATCCGTTTTGTTGAGGACGATTGGGAATCTCCGACGCTCGGCGCCTGGGGTCTGGGCTGGGAGGTCTGGCTGAACGGCATGGAGGTCACCCAGTTCACGTATTTTCAGCAGGTGGGCGGCATCGACCTGAAACCCATTTCCGCCGAGCTGACCTACGGTGTCGAACGGCTTGCCATGTACCTCCAGGGAGTGAACAATGTTTACGACCTCGAGTGGACCAGGGGCGTCAAGTACGGCGATATCCACCACGACAGCGAAGTGCAGTTTTCGAAATATAACTTCGAGCTCTCGGACCGTGACATGCTGTTCCGGCAGTTCGAGTCTTATGAGAAGGAGAGCGAGAAGCTCGTCAAGGCCGGCGTCGTTCTTCCGGCCTACGACTACTGCCTCAAGTGTTCGCATACCTTCAACCTTCTGGACGCAGCAGGCGCCATCAGCGTGACCGAGCGCACGGGCTATATCGCCCGGGTGCGCAAGCTCGCCAGGCTCTGCGCCCACGCGTACCTAGCAGACCGCGAGGCGAAGGGCTTTCCGATGCTGAAGAAATAGCGCGTAGCCACAGATGAACACAGATGGGCACGGTTTTTAAAGCAGAAATTTTCTCAGGTTTATTATCCGTGTTAATCCGTGTTCATCTGTGGTTGCGATCATTTTTGTCTTTGGAGATATTTTGGGAAAAGAATTCTTATTAGAGATCGGCACCGAAGAGATCCCGTCCCGCTTCCTCAATCCGGCGCTTGAGAAGATGAAGGAGCTTTTTGCCGCGCTCCTTGCCTCGGGACGTGTTGCCTCGCGAGGAGACCTGAGGGCCTTCGGCACGCCGAGACGCCTGGTCCTGTATTGCCCCGACATGGACGAGCGCCAGGCTGATATCTCGAAGGAAGTGGTCGGCCCGCCGAGGAAGGTCGCCTTTGATGCCGAGGGAAAACCGACCAAGGCCGCGACGGTCTTCGCCGAGAAGAACGGCGTCCCCGTTGACGCGCTCACGTTCAAGTCTACGGATAAGGGCGATTACGTAGTTGCCCGGATTGATGAAAAAGGCGGCGACACGGGTGATTGGCTCAAACAGGCGCTGCCCGGCTTCATCCTGTCCATCCCGTTCCCTAAGTCCATGCGCTGGATGGACAAGGACATACGGTTTGCCCGTCCCATCCACTGGCTGCTTGCCCTGTGGGGCGGCGCCGTCGTCGACTTCCGGCTGAACGGGATCAAGAGCGGCACCCTCTCGCGCGGCCACCGGTTCATGAGTCCCGGCGCATTCCTCGTCAAGGATTTCAAATCCTATTACTCCCAGTTGGAACCGAACTTCGTTATCGCCGAACCGCAAGCGCGCAGGCAGCGCATTGCGAAGCAGACCGAAGAAATGGCCTTGTCGAGGAACGGAATCGTGCTCGACGACCCCGGTCTCGTCGATGAAGTAGCGAACCTCCTGGAGTATCCGGTCGCGGTCATGGGCGACTTCAACAAGGATTACCTCCGGGTGCCGAAAGAGGTCCTGATCACGGCCATGCGCGAGCATCAGCGCTACTTCAGCGTGGTGGACAAAACCGGCAACCTGCTCCCTTATTTCATCACGATCAGCAACACGCGGGCCGAGGACATGGAGATCGTCCGGGCAGGGAACGAGCGCGTGCTCGCCGCGCGGCTTTCCGACGCGGCATACTTCTTCGACCACGACGTGAAACTGCCCCTGGCCGACCGGGTAGATGGTCTTAAAAAAGTTACGTACCAGGAGAAGCTTGGCACGCTCTACGACAAGACCATGCGCGTGAAGGCGCTTGCCGGATACCTGGCCGACGTCTTCAAGGCGGATATCCAGGCGTCGGAACGGGCGGCGCTGTTGTGCAAGGCGGACCTGCTCACGGGCGTCGTTGGTGAGTTTCCCAAGCTCCAGGGCGTGATGGGCAGGCATTATGCGCTGAACTCCGGCGAAGCCCCCGCTGTGGCGGACGCCATACTCGAACACTATCTGCCGCGTTTTGCCGGCGATAAGCTTCCGAATTCGCTCGAAGGCGTCTGCTGTCGGGATTGCCGACCGCATCGATACGATCACGGGGTGCTTCTCGGCCGGGCTTATCCCGAGCGGGTCCGAAGACCCCTACGGCCTTAGAAGGCAGTCCGTTGCCATCCTCACTATGCTTCTTGACCGGGGGCTCAGGCTATCGCTCTCGGCTCTCGTCGCCGAGGCCTGCAAGGGATACGGCCTTGAGAAGGCCGACAGGGTCGCGGCGGAGACCCTGGACTTTTTGCGTCAGCGGCTTTCCGGCATGCTGGCGTCCGAGGGGCTCCGTTCCGATATTGTGGATGCCGCGCTGTCCGTCGGGTTCGATGATCCGGTCATCGGACGCGAGAAGGTCAGGGCACTTGACGCGCTGCGCGTTTCGGTGGACTACCAGCCGCTGGTAACGGCGCTCAAGCGGGCCGGCAACATCCTGCCGAAGGGTTTTGCCGGCGCCGTCAGCGAGGGGCTGCTCACGCAGGACGCTGAAAAGGCGCTCTACGCCGCGTTCGCGGAAATCAAGGACCGCGTCGTCGAAAAGACCGAGAAGCTCGATTTCCGGGGCGCACTTGCGGACATTGCTTCACTCCGCAGGACCGTCGACGCTTTTTTCGATACGGTCATGGTCATGGACAAGGACGCCGCGCTCAAGGCGAACCGCCTGGCGCTCCTGGCCGGCATCACGGGGCTCTTTTCGCAGATCGCGGATTTCTCGCGGCTGGTGTTGAGCACTGAAGAGAAATGACAGGAGTCAGCAGTCAGGAGCCAGGAGTCAGAATTTTTTTCTGACTCCTGACTTCTGGCTTCTGAAATTCTGATGACTCATATCCAGGGAGGATAGTCACATGGCTACGGAAAAAAAATATATCTACTTTTTTGGCAGCGGAAAGGCTGACGGGACGGGGACCATGAAGGACCTGCTCGGCGGCAAAGGCGCGGGGCTTGCCGAGATGACGAACGCCGGCGTACCGGTGCCGCCGGGGTTTACCATCACGACCGAGGTCTGCAACTTGTTCTATGATCTCAGAAAGCGCGTCCCCGAGGGTCTCGACGAAGACATGCGCGGACACATGCAGAAGGTCGAAGATTCGCTGAACGGCAAGTACAAGTTCGGTGACGCTGACCGGCCCCTCCTCGTATCCGTGCGTTCGGGCTCCAAGTTCTCCATGCCCGGCATGATGGACACGGTCCTGAATCTGGGCTTAAACGACAAAACGATAAACGGACTCATTCGCATGTCCGGGAACGAGCGGTTCGCCTGGGACGCCTATCGCCGCTTCATCCAGATGTTCGGGAACGTGGTAATGGGGATCGAGAAAGAGGTCTTCGAGCACATCATTCACGAGGCGAAAAAGAAGAAGAAAATCCATCTTGATATTGAGCTGACCGCGGAGGACCTGAAGTCAATGGTCGACAAGTTCAAGGCCAAGGTCAAGCCGGTCGCGAAACGCGATTTCCCCCAGGACCCCTGGGAGCAGCTCGTGATGGCCAGAGACGCGGTCTTCGGTTCGTGGAACAACCCCCGCGCCATCACGTACCGCAGGCTGAACGACATCCCCGGCAACCTCGGGACCGCGGTCAATGTGCAGTCGATGGTCTTCGGCAACATGGGGGACACGTCGGCCACTGGTGTGGGCTTCACCCGCAACCCCTCGACGGGCGCGAAGGAATTTTACGGCGAGTACCTGACGAACGCGCAGGGCGAGGACGTGGTGGCCGGCATCCGGACCCCGCACATGATCGCCGATCTCGAGAAGGAAATGCCCGCTGTGTACCGCCAACTCCGCGAGATCACGGGCAAGCTGGAGAAACACTACCGCGATGTGCAGGACTTCGAATTCACGGTGCAGGAAGGCACGCTCTTCATGCTGCAGACCAGGACGGGCAAGCGCACGGCCCACGCCGCGATCAAGATCGCCGTGGACATGGTCGCCGAGGGCCTCATTTCCAAGGAAGAGGCCGTGCTCAGGGTCGAGCCGGCGTCTCTCGATCAGCTCCTTCATCCCATCATCGACCCAAAGGCGAAGATCGAGGTCGTTTGCAAGGGCCTTCCCGCGTCTCCGGGCGCCGCGTCGGGCAAGGTTGTGTTCACTGCCGACGAGGCCGTGAAGCAGGCGAAAAAGGATAAGGTCATCCTCGTCAGGCCGGAAACGACACCCGACGACATCCATGGCATGGACGCCGCGAGGGGTATCCTCACGGCGCGCGGAGGCATGACGTCCCACGCGGCGGTCGTCGCCCGCGGCATGGGCAAGCCCTGCGTGGCCGGGTGCGAGGCCATCAAGGTGGACTTAAAGGCGGAAAAGTTTACGGCCGGCAAGGTGACCGTGAAGGCGGGCGACTTCATCACCATCGACGGCGGCACGGGCAGGGTCATCATCGGCAAGGTCCAGACCAAGGACCCGGAAGTCTCCGGTGACTTCGGCACGCTCATGAAGTGGGCGGACGAGATCCGCACCATGGGCGTTCGGGCGAACGCGGACATCCCGCGCGACGCGAAGATGGCGAGGCAGTTCGGCGCCGAGGGCATCGGTCTCTGCCGGACCGAGCACATGTTTTTCGCTGAAGAGCGGCTCCCCATCGTGCAGCAGATGATCCTCGCCGATACCACGGAGGGGCGCGAGAAGGCGCTCGCAAAGCTACTCCCGATGCAACGTTCCGATTTCAAGGGGCTCTTCGAAAGCATGGCGGGGTTCCCCGTCACCATCCGTCTTCTGGACCCGCCGCTTCATGAGTTCCTGCCCAAGCGCGAGGACCTCATGGTCGAGATCGCCGTGATGCAGGCAAAGAATGCGCCCAAGGCAGCTCTCGCGAAAAAGGAGAAACTTCTTCACCGCGTGGAAGAGCTGCATGAGTTCAATCCCATGCTCGGCCACCGCGGCTGCCGCCTCGGCATCGTGTATCCCGAGATCACCCGCATGCAGTCACGCGCCATCATCGAGGCGGCCTGCGACCTTGCCAAGAAGGGCAAGAAAATCGTCCCCGAGATCATGGTGCCGCTCGTGGGCCTGAAAAAGGAGCTTCAGAACCAGAAGGAGCTGATCAAGGCCACGGCCGAAGAGGTGATGAAGAAGAGGGGCGTCAGGATCGAGTACCTGATCGGGACGATGATCGAGCTGCCGCGGGCGGCGCTCATCGCCGACGAGATCGCGAAAGAGGCGGAGTTCTTCTCCTTCGGCACGAACGATCTCACGCAGACGACCTTCGGGTTTTCGCGCGACGATGCGGGAAAATTCATCGGCTACTACACCGAGAACGGCATCCTCGAGAAGGACCCTTTCCAGACCCTGGACCAGGAGGGCGTGGGCCTGCTCGTGGCGATGGGTGTGACCAAGGGCCGGGCAACCAAGAAGAATCTGAAGGTCGGCATCTGCGGCGAGCACGGCGGGGACCCTGCCTCCGTCGAGTTTTGCTACCGGACGGGCCTCAACTACGTGAGCTGCTCTCCTTTCCGCGTGCCGATCGCCCGACTCGCTGCGGCCCAGGCAAAGCTGAAGGAAACGGGCGTGGGTGGTTCCGGGACGAAATAAATAATTCCAGATGCAATCCCAAGGGCGGCGAAAGCCGCCCTTTTTTTATGCGAATAAAATAATTCCTCATCCTCACATACGAAAAACGTATTACTCTCGCCCTGACTGCTCGATCTCGTGATGCACGGTCCCCCCGCAAGCGGTGATATACTTGTATTAGAATTAGTTGCTGCTTGAAGCGTCTTCAAGGGAGGTGAACAAACATGAAAGAATTCTCATGTGCAAGCATTGGTGTTAACTGTAAAACGACCCTGTCGGCCCCGACGGATGAACGGCTTCTGGAATTGGTGTCGACTCATGCGCGCGAAATACACGGGCTGACGGCTATTCCGCAGGAAATGCTCGGGAAGATCAGGAATAATTTTGTCAACCGGGCGACGTCCGACGCAGCCTATGTCGTCGATCGCATCTTCGAAAAATACAACTGCGAAAAAGAGCCGGAATGCACCTGGAGGTACATCTCGGAAGCAGAGGCGATCCTGACCGGCAAACCGTCGGTCCATGAAAAGGAGCTTAAGGCCGCCTAAGTTAGTTGCCAGTCACCAGCTCAGCGATGCATGAATGCCTCCCCAAATAAGGAGGCATTCTTTTTGCGCTTTTCTATTTTATAAATGCCTCGGCGGCCTTGACAACCCTCACCCTTTAATTATACAATGTATATACATAATAGTACCGGAGGCGAGCACATGATAAAAAAGCTGGTTACGCACGGCAATAGTGCAGCATTGATCATCGATAAACCGATTTTGCAGCTTCTCAAGATTGACGAGGACGCATCCTTTGAAATTACGACCGATGGAAGAAATCTGATCCTGTCGCCCGTCGCGGACGGCAAACGGGATAAAAAGTTCAGGGCGGCCCTGGAGAAGGTGAATAAGGTCCATGGGAAGACTCTTAAGAAGCTCGCAGAGTAACGCATGGCTGATATCATCTTTTTGACGCTGGCCGAAGTCATCGATATTCACGCAGACCAGATCGAACGTTATGGTGGATCTCATGGAATTCGAGATTTGAACCTGTTGAGTTCCGCCGTGGCAATGCCATCCGCATCGTTTTGGCGGGGAATATCTTCACACGGATATTTATGAAATGGCCTCGGCCTATGCATTCCACATTGCGCAGAATCATCCGTTTATCGATGGTAATAAACGGACGGGCTTGGCATCGGCGCTCGTCTTTCTCGAACTGAATGGCATTAGCGTATCTTTTCAGACGAACAATCTATATGACGCTATGATAACCTTAGCTTCAGGCAAACTTGGGAAAACTGAATTCGCAGATGTCCTACGAGCACTCGTAGAATAAATTGATTTTTTCTTTCTGTCCAATAACGGGGGGTACCACCTGGGCGACGGAGGAACACCCAGTGTTGCCGAGAGCCGGCTGCTTAATGCAAAGAAGGTTGCCTAGAGCAATCCGGGATGTATTATCCAAAATTATGAAACTTGAACCGTTTGACGAAAAATACATGCGCATGGCGCTGCGGTTGGCCGCCAAGGCGAAAGGCCGCACGAGCCCGAACCCGATGGTCGGCGCCGTGGTGGTGAAAAACGGCAAGGTCGTCGCGACAGGCTACCATCATAGAGCAGGCGAGCCGCATGCTGAGGCCATCGCGCTCAGGAAGGCCGGCAGGAAAGCGAAGGGCGCGACGCTCTATGTGACACTCGAACCCTGTTCGCACACGGACAAGCGCACGCCGCCCTGCACGCCTCTGGTGATACAAAGCGGCGTTAAGCGGGTCGTCATCGCCATGATCGATCCGAACCCGCGTGTGTCCGGCGGAGGCGTGAAGACCCTCAGGAAGGCGGGTCTTGAAGTAGTAACCGGCGTACTCGAAGCAGAGGCGAAGAAACTGAATGAGGCGTTCATCAAACACATTACCTCGGGCATACCCTTTGTGACGCTCAAGATCGCACAGACTCTGGACGGCAAGGTCGCCACGGCGACCGGCGAGTCGAAGTGGATTACGGGAGAGCCGGCGCGGCAAGAGGGGCATCGACTTCGCGATACGAATGACGCGATCCTCGTGGGGATCAATACGGTATTGAAGGACAATCCGTCACTGACAGCCAGAATTCCTGAAGGCCGGGACCCGGTCCGCGTGATCGTGGACAGCAGGCTGCGAATCCCGCTGAACGCCAGGGTCGTGACGCAGAGATCACCGGCAGAGACCATCATTGCCACGCTTGCTCAATGCGCCGAAGACAAAGATCAAGAGTCTTCAGGACGCCGGAGCGGAGGTGCTTTTTGTCAAATCCGCCAAGGCCGCGTGGACTTGCGGGACCTCATGAAGAAGCTGGGCAGGAAAGGCATCATGTCCGTGCTGATAGAAGGGGGGCCTGAAGTTCATGCCTCGGCGATCAAGTCCGGCATCGTCGATAAGGTCGTGCTGTTCGTCGCCCCGGTGCTGATGACCGGTAGGGATTCGCTCTGCTCTATCGGAGGCATATCACCCGTCCGGCTCGGTCAGGCCATACAACTTGAAGATGTCACCTCGCGTTTCGTGGGAAGGGACATGATGATCGAGGGGTATATACATGCGCATAGCGAGCATAGCGCATTGCGCATAGATGCGCTATGCGTTCTAAACTACATGCTGTGATAAAGATAGAGGATAAGAAAGACGCCGATCGAGAGCAGGGACAGAAGGAGCATTACGCTCAGGATTGGTGATGGCTTGTAGGTATCGTCCTCGATCTGTTTTTCCACTGCCTTATAGCGTATGAACGAAAGCACGCCCATCACAACGCCGAGGCCGACAAGCACGATCCCGATTATCGCAGAATAACCCGGCTGCGGCGGAGTGGCCTCCTTCCCCAGGTAAGTATCCCATCTGTTTCACGAAGAGTGAGAATTTTTCCACGACGAAACCGAAGGCCATGATGGCGATGCTCGTCCGCACCCAGGCGAGGAAGGTCCGCTCGTTCGCCATATGGACCCGGCGGTTGGGGCCGCACATGGATTCATGGTCTTCCCTTAGTTCCCGCATGATGCCGTTCTCCTTCTTCATAAGCGACCTTCGAGAAACTCTGAATATCCCGCTCCTGATCATCTTGACCGCAAAGGCGGCAAGGATCAGCGACACGACCTTCGCAAAAGCCCGCGAGCCGGAGATCCCGATGATCCTGATGATCCTCTCGGACTGGGCAAAAATGACCCAGGCGAAAAGCAGGTTCACCACGAGGGAAAGGATGACCGGCACGTAGCCGTTCGTCCCCACGAGCACGAGGGCCGCCGTAAGCGTTCCCGGCCCGGCGATGATCGGCGTGCCCAAGGGCACGACGCCGAATTCAGCGCTTCGCTCCATCTTTCTCTCGCCCGCACGCACCACGTCGGCGATGGCGATGATCAGAAGCACGACGCCGCCGGCGATCATGAAGTCCTCGACGAGGATCCCGAGGGCATTGAAGATCGCCTGTCCCACGAGGATAAATCCCAGGGTGACGAGGAAGGCGGTGATGATGGACTGGCGGACGATTTTCTTTCGTTCCTGCTTCATCACGCCTTCGGTCATGCCCACATAGAGCGCGAGGGTGCCCGGCGCGTCGAGCGCAACCATGAGCGGGATGAAGGTCGCCAAAAAGGACTTGAAAAATTCCATGCATGCTCCTGTATCGCATCGGGGCGTTCTTTTCGGAAAGTATAGCCCAGTTTGCGGGAGGTGTCCAGTGCGGCGGTTTCTCCGATTCTATTGACTTATCGCAAAGAGGTGGCTAGAATGGGCCCGTATGGACATGCATCATCTCAGGATTTTCCTTTCCGTATTCAGGAACCGAAGTTTCTCGAGCGCCTCCCGGGAACTCTATCTGACCCAGCCGACCATCAGCGACCATATCAAGGCTCTGGAAGAAGAACTGGAGTGCGCGCTGTTCGACCGGTCGGGCCGCAAGATCGCACCCACCGGCGAGGCGGAGATCCTGTACAACCAAGCCGTCGAAATAATCGAAAAAGCCGACAATATTCGTCATGTCCTCGGCCGCTTTAAGAAAGAAGTCGCCGGCGAACTGGTCGTCGGAGCGAGTTCCATCCCGGGCACCTACCTGCTGCCGGCCCTCATGGCGACATTTAGAAAAAAATACCCGTCCATCTCGTTTCAGGTACTTGTGTCCGACTCCAGGGCCGTCGTGGAGAAGATCGTAAAACATGAGCTCCTTGCGGGCCTGGTCGGGTCGAAATTGAACGCTTCCCAGATTTCCTACATCCCGTTCATGGAAGATGAGCTTATCGTGGTAGCGGCGCCGTCTCTGGTCAAAACCGCCAGGATCAGGCTTAAGGACCTGTCGAACTATCCGATGGTGATGCGCGAAGAAGGTTCGGGGACCCGCCGGGAGACGGAGAAGATTCTCGGAGCGCTGGGGTTTTCCCTGGAAAGCACGCCGCAGGCGGGCGTTTTCGGTTCCAGCGACGCGATTAAGCAGGCGGTCAAGGCTGGCCTGGGAATCGCCGTCGTGTCGAGACTGTCCGTAGCCGAAGAATTGAAGCATCGTACGCTCAAAGAAATAAAGCTCATCGATGTTAAAATGAAACGAAATTTCTATATTGCCACTCACCGCAGGCGTCTCCTTCCCCGGCTTTATCAATTGTTCCTGGAACATATACAGTCCGTATCTCGCTTATAGACATTCCTTCCCTGTTTCGGTAGTCCGGTCAAACCTATACGTCCCGCTCTTGCCATAGATATTATCTATTTTACATGTCTGTTAAACCTCATTATAGTTGCGATGATTCATAACTGGCAAACTATCCCGTCACTATCAAAAGGAGAAAACAATGCTTGTACCTGGAGGCGCATATCAGGCATTTCTAAAAGACTGGCTAGGTCTGCTGGTGTGGGCCGCGGGCTTCAACCCCGTCGGACAGCCTTGCATGGTTCGTCCTCGGTTCGATTCCGAAGCCAGTCTCCACTTAAGCGAACTGGAGCGCCAAAAAATCGCTACGTATCCGGATAAAAGCGCAATCTCAATTATTTCATGAAGAACTAAGTAATGGCTCAGTTCGAAGTGAAGACCTACAACGATATGTGGAAGTCCGCAGTCGCGAGACGAGAATTCGTAAAAGGAAAAAACGCACAAGGAGGTCGTATGAAAATCGATGCACGCGGGCAGGGCTGCCCCAAGCCGGTCATGATGGCTGAGGAGGCGCTTTCCAAAATGAAGGAGGGGATCGTCGAGGTCCTCGTGGACAATGAGGAATCCGCGCTCAACGTGGCCGGATTTGCCGCTCAACATGACATGTTTGCCGATACAAGGAATGAGGGAAGTGACTGGCGCGTCCAGATCGTGAAGGGATATACCTGCACAGTTCCTGGTACGGAAAGTCAAATGAAAAAGCCCGAACGCGAAGAGAAAAAATCGCTGCTTCTTGTCATCGGAACCGACATCATGGGCCGCGAGGAAGAGCTGGGGAAAACGCTGATGAAGGCCTTTTTTGAAACCATGAAAACGTACAGGCAACTGCCCCATACGATGTTTTTTCTGAACACAGGCGTGTATTTGACGACCGTGAATGCTGAAATGTGCGGGCTAATCAAGGCCATGGAAGAGATGGGTGTGGAAATATATTCCTGCGGCACCTGCCTCGCGAAATACAAACTGGAAGGGGAACTCAAGGTCGGACACCGCGGCACCATGAACATCGTGGTGGAAGGCATGCAGGACTTCG
Source organism: Nitrospirota bacterium (assembly GCA_963741205.1). Lineage (GTDB taxonomy): Bacteria > Nitrospirota > UBA9217 > UBA9217 > UBA9217 > JAJYKN01. Next base: position 26,299 of record CAVUHW010000030.1, on the reverse strand, counting down.
AGAAGGTGGTGTGGGTGTAGGAGGCGATGTCGGGCTATCCGCGCGTTAGCCTGCTGCGCGGTCTCCTTCCTGCAGTATTAAAGCGGTCGGAACCTTCGGGGTGACCCACCTGGTTTATTAATTTCATCATGAATCAGGCAATGTCCAAACACAGAATCCTCTGCATAATTCGGGAAATTATATACTGCCCTAGAATACAATCGAATTTTATCACCATCCTTTGATTCTTCTCTCCTTTTGCAAGGGGATGTCGGCGGTCTTGATCAATCTTCTTTCGAAGGAAATTGTTTCCTCTTTTCCTGCTTCGCCATAGGTCGCAGGGTTACCGGAAAAGACGGCGTTGATGGTTATAGGTATTGTTTTCTGGCCTGATAAAATCCGTTGTACGACTGACCCCAGAACGGGGGCAAGGTCCGAATAAACGATCGTTGCAGGAACCTTGATCTCCGTGTCTCCTTTCGGGGTAAGTTCCAAGGGAATGTCCTTTCCTGTCAGAATTTTGTGCCCTTCCATAAAAAGCTCATACGTGCAGGTTACGTTCTTCAATCCTTCTACATTCGGGTTATACGCCGAGAACAGGAAGTTCACTATTACCCTGCTTTGCGAGGCATCGACCAGTTCTAATCCCTTGTAAGTAAAAATCGGTTTTTCCAAGTGTTTGGTCATCAGTTTAGTGAATGTGCATCCTGGAAGGGCAAGGATGAGCGCTATGATAACCAGACGAATTATGCTGTTTGAAGATTTTATTCTATCCATAGCGATCGTTTCATCGGCTGGGCTGGACTCTCCTGATGAAGCACACAAGCCGGCCAAAGTAAGCATGGCTCAGAACGCATAGACATAGATAAGGAGCAACATCCTGGACCTTCTCTCCTCACTAAATTTGAGGAGCTTTGCCCGCAAGGAAATCCTCAATACAAACACGACATCCTGTTGCCGGAGCGGGTCAGGGAGAAAGCATAAAAAACCTCGCGGGAAATTTATGTAAGAACCGCGCGTACCTCTTTAATCCCGGGCCGATCTCTTGAGATCAGCGCATCTCCCTGATTCTACCCGGGGAAAGGGGAAGATCTCGAATGCGGCGGCCAAGGGCGCTGCTTGCCGCATTGGCGATCGCGGCTGCCGCTGGTCCCTGAGAAGCCTCACCGCTGCCGAGAGGCTTCTCCTCCGGTCGGTCGATCAGGTGGACCTCGACTCGGGGCACCTCCGGGAATGTGAGAATTGGGTAGCTGGCCCAGTCGCGGGAAGTTACCGACCTGCGATCGAACCTCACAGACTCCATTAGTGTCCAGCTCACGGACTGGATGATGCCTCCCTCGATCTGCATCTCGAGACCCTTCGGATTTATGATCTGGCCGGCATCCGCTGCCGCGACCACGCGTGAGACGTGAATCCGCCCGGTTTTGCGGTCGACTTCGACGTCTGCGACGCATGCCACATAGCAGGAAAGGTTCTTATACTTGGCGAATCCGATGCCGCTTCCGTGCCTACCGTCTTTCTTCGAGCCAGCCTTCCAAGACGCCTTCGCGGCTGCCGTTTCTATCACCGCCCTGGCTCGGGGGTCCTTCAAGTGCCGAAGCCGGTACTCGACAGGGTCGTTTCGGGTCATCTCGGCCAGTTCGTCCATGAAAGATTCCATCCCAAAAACGTTGGCGTAAGCCCCGAGTGCGCGAAGGGCCGAGGTGCGAAGCGGCATCTCCCTGATGAGGTGTCTGACGACCTTCTGGCTTGGGAAATCATAGAGCGGCAGTGCATTGCGGTCAGCGCCGCCGGCCGGTTGGGGAATGGGCCGGAGCGGGGCCGGTCTTATCGGGTTGTCCAGATGCCAGGCGGCCAGGAGGTTTACGCCGCCCGGAAGGCCTGGCCGGTCATTGTGGATGTTGCTCCAAAGCTCATACTGCCAGTCGGAAATGCTGTCGTCGGCAGCGAGTCCCGCGGAGAGCTTCATCACCATCGCTGAGCCTAACGGTTCCCACGCGAATTCATCGTCCCGCATCCACTGCACCTTCACCGGACGGCCGGGCACCGCGCGCGCCAGAAGAGCAGCATCGAGCGCTGCATCGTCGGCGCCGTTATGGCCGTAGCAGCCCGACCCCTCGACATGGGACACGATCACGGATTCGGGGTCCATCTTCATCACGGTGGCGACGTCGTGACGGAGCTGGTAGACTCCCTGCGTGTGAGACCAGATGCGAAGTTTGCCGTCCTTCATCTCAGCGACAGCGCAGGAGGGCCCGATGGAGGCATGCGCCACATAGCTCTTGGTGTAGGTCGCATCGAACCTCCGGACGATCTGCAGGGGCATTCGCGGGTTTCTTCTCACTGACGACGCTATCCTCGGCCGGCTGGTCCTTGAGCCATGCATGGATCTTGTCAGAATCCGGCAGATCGGCCGCGCTATGCCATTTCGCGTTCTTACTCAATGCCTCCCGCGCTTCAATCGCCTGCTCCTCGCGTTCCGCTACTACGCCGAGGAAGTTTCCGTCTCGCATCGCGGCGAGCACGCCCGGCATTGCCTTAACCGGGGCTAAATCGACCTCTACGAGCCTGTCGCGAGGGCCGGGCGGACGCACGATGCGGCCGAAGACCATGCCGGCCAGGCGCATATCCTGAACAAAGGCGGGGCCGCCTGTCACCTTGGCGGGGATGTCGAGGCGGTGCGCGGGTTTGCCTACGATCGTATGCTTCGCTGCCGGCTTCGGCTGCACCTTTGCCGTAGCAGTCCGGTGAAGCAGGTTGGCTTTAGCGATCTCTCCGTAGGTCACCTTCTTTCCGTCAGATGAGATTACGGCGCCATCGGCTGCCGTGAGCTCTGAAGGGGGCACGCCGAGCTTGAGAGAGGCATTTTGAATAAGGATCGCGCGTGCCTCGGCGCATGCAAACCGGATGGCTGAGCCGCCGTATTCGATCGACTGGCTGCCTGCAGTATATCCTTCGTCGGGCGTCAGTTCAGTATTACCCGAGACCATACGGATGCTTGCGAGGGATACATCCAGCTCCTCGGCGGCAATCTGGGCTAGAGCGGTTAGCACCCCTTGACCGAGCTCCACCTTTCCCGTAAATATCGTCACCTTGCCGCCGGGATCGATAAGAAGCCACGCATCCAGCCTGGGCGCCTTATCAAGATCTCCGGGCAGTCCCGCCTCAGCTGGCCGCGCAATCTCCGGAGAGAGTGTGAAGGAGACGAGGATGCCGGCTGAGATCTTGCCGAATTGGCGGCGGGTGAGCGGATAGTCGTTCATCTCTTCATCTCCCGTACCGCGCGCCTGACTGCGCGAATGATGTTGTTATGTGCGCCGCACCGGCAAAGATTGGACGCCAGGGCCATGCGGATCTCCTGGTCGGTCGGATCGGGTCTCCGGTCAAGGAGGGCTTTGCTTTGCATGATCATGCCGTTGATGCAATATCCGCATTGTGCCGCCTGCTCTTCGATGAACGCCTTCTGCAGGGGATGGGGGTTTTCCAGCGTGCCGAGCCCTTCCAACGTCAGAATATTTCGCCCCGCTGCTTTTAAGGCCGGCGTTACGCAGGAGCGGACCGCTGCACCATCCATGATAACCGTGCATGCCCCGCACTGGGCCAGGCCGCAGCCGAATTTCGGGCCGTTCAGTCCGAGGTCATTTCGAAGCACATAGAGCAGCGGCGTGTCAGGACTTGCATCCACCACATGCTTTTTGCCGTTTACTGTCAGAGAAATCATGGATTCCTCTTTGATCCTGATCCAGATTCATGGGAACCGGCCTTCTTGTTATCAGCATAGGGCCATGAACACGGGCTGTCAAGGGCGCCAGGAAAAAGTCTTGCCACGATACAACGTCATGAGATTATTTCCGTAACAAAAAACTCCGGAAGAATGCAGGTGGTCCGGGCAGGGAGGAAATTTTCCCGACTGTCAAACCCTGGACCAGGATCGAGAAGACTACGACGATGTAGGTCATGGCGATTATCGTGTCGCGCTCGGGTCCGTGGGGGAGAGACAAGGCCAGCGCTACGGAGATGCCACCCCGCAGGCCGCCCCAGGTCATAATGGTAAGGGAACGGCCGCCCTTTAAGTCCTGATCGGGCAGGAGCGCAAGGGGAATCCCGAGAGATATGAACCGCGCAGCCAGAGCCGAAACTATCGAGAGCAGCCCGGCAGCCACGATGGTAAACGAAACGGAGACGATCATCACTTCCAGGCCGATCAGGACGAAGAGGAGGGAGTTCAGAATCTGGTCCACTAACTCCCAGAAGGTGTCGAGGTTATGCCGCGTACGTTCGGACATGGCGAAGCGGCGTCCATGGTTCCCGATGAGAAGCCCCGCCACGACCATGGCAATGGGGCCGGACGTATGAAGCGCCGAGGCAAGGGCGTATCCCCCGGTAACGAGCGAAAGGGTAATCAGGATCTCAACGTGATAATTGTCGATGCTCCTCAGGAGCAGAAAAGCGATCCAGCCAATGGCGAGTCCGAAGAGGAGTCCGCCGCCAAACTCCTGCAGAAAGGACAGGCCAATACGGCTGGCCGAGATGTTCGCCTCTCCGCCCGCAATGCCGAGCAGCGTGACGAAGATGACGACGCCCACGCCGTCGTTGAACAGCGACTCGCCGGAGATAAGCGATTCCAGACTCTTTGGCACGCCCGATGCCCGTAGGATGCCGAGCACGGCGATAGGGTCGGTTGGAGAGATAAGAGCGCCGAAGATCAGGCAGTGGAGGAAATCTATATTGAGGTCAAGCCACCGGGTGATGCCGTACGCCGCTGCCGCGATGAGCGCCGTGGATAGTGCGGTGCCGACCGTCGCCAGAAGGAGGACTTCCCGCCAGCGGGGCAGAAGGTCGTCGAGGTTTATCTCAAGCGCTCCCGCGAAGAGGAGGAAACCGAGCATTCCGACGAGCAGGGTCTTGTCGAACTCGATGCTTCCGACAAGCCCCAGCCATCGCTCCTCGATGCCCGACCCGATCCCGCCGAGATGTCCTGCAACGACAACGGCCACGGACAGGACCATGGATATGAGCATGGTTCCGATTGCGACGGGCATCTTGATGTAGCGGTGGTTCAGGTAGCCGAAGGCAGCCGAGAGGGTCAGCAGCACGGCGATGATGTTGAAAAGGTCCATGGGTCTTCCCCTTCCGCCATGGATTCAGGGCGGCGGTATTACCTGAAATGTTTAATCATATCAAGGAAAATACTCTCCCTTTCGCCCACCCTCCCGAGATCGTCTTAATTCCCTATTCCAATTTGCTTCGCGTACGTCGCATTGTCCCAGAACAGCCATTCTTCGATCATGACGCCGTCCTTCCAATGCCCCACCGTGCACATGTTGATGGAGAATTTTTTGCCTGTGGGTTGGATAAATTTCCCGTCTCCGATTGGCATGGGTTTGGTAAAGGTCCCGGTCATCACTCCTATGACGGAGGTCCATTCCCCTGATCCGAACTTGACCGGATGGACTTTGATGCTCGTATCGGGCGAATACACGAATAACGCCTTGAGATCTTCAATGTGCTTTTCGATGCCGGTCGTGTAATGTCCGTCAGGCCAGTTGACCTTGACGTCTTTTGAATGGCTTTCATGCAGCCGTGTCCATTCCTGATTGCTGAAGACCACGAAATCCAGTTCATCAAAGGTCTTGATGTTCTTCTCGACGGTCGCTTTCTCATCGGTGAATTTTTTAAGTTCATTTTTCGTCTCTTCGATCTTCGCCTGCATTTCCGGAGAGTAGCCTCCCTTTGTGTCGTCTGCAATTGCCGGGGCCGTGAAACCCAACAAGAGCATTCCAATCATGCATAAAACAACCATCGCGTTCTTCATTTTGTTCCTCCTTTTAGAATTCCAAAAATATGCATTTCGGGTTATGATGCGGCTTCGTTTTAACGGAGGTTTATTGCGGCGGCCTCAATCTCAGTGCACAAGTCTGAAACCGATTTCCGTCCCCATCTTAAGTATATAGCCGAGAGTAATATTAAGCATGCCAAGCGGCTCAAGGTAACGAGCGGACTTCAATGGCCCCGCATCCACGGAATCAAACCCTATTTCCTTCTGCAAGCTTACGTACCATGCCTTTACTGACGGGATCGTCGCCGGCAACGAGGGTAGTCAGACGTTCCCCATGCAACTTGCCAGTGCTCATGTTTTGGGCAAATATCGTATTGAACGCCTTAACTACCTTTGCTCCGGGTAACTGTTTTTGCAGTTCTTCCGCGCCGGAAGTGGTGAAGCCGAGTGCGAGATCATAAGAAGGTGTTAAGACATTACTGACATCCACAACGGTTTTCCCATCGAGTGCGCCCCCGACCGTCTTGGCAATTTCAACATGGGCACCCCAGGGAACAGCCAGAATTACTATATCTGCCCATACTGACGCGCTACGCGGTGACTCCTGCGTGTCCTTGGAACCGAAACGGACTTCATTCCCGGCACGCCGCAGTCCTTCAGCAAGCGCTTTCCCAACATTGCCTTTGCCGATGATTGCAATTTTTTTTGACATAGTTCTACCTCCGTTGAACTGAATAAGAACCTTTTACAGACAAGAACAGATTCTGGTGTGTAGCGTTCCACCGCACCAGTAAAGCGTAGCACAATTTACGTTAATTGTCTCCATGCACATGCTTTCTGGATTGGACCTAAGTTCTTGACGGCCTTGTGTATTTGGAGATTAACATTCTCGGAAACACCGTCCAGACATTGTTCCATCCCGGGCAAGACAGCCTGGTCAGTCGGAAGATCTGCACGGAGGTCCCGCCCCGCGTTGAATACTCGCTCACCGACATTGGAACGAGCCTGCGCCCTATCCTTGACGCGATGCACAAGTGGGGGGCAAAATACATGATGCAAAACGGGAAGAAGACAGAAGGGGAAGAACTCGTGCAGGCGACATGCAGGGCCAAGGCTTCCGTAGCATAAACATAGTTTGCGGCTGTTTTACCAAGCGCCGTTCCATGCCTGTAGCTTTTCGGGTCCCGAATTTATCTTGCTTTTGTCCAGGGAAAGGTGGGATAAATTACTATAATTTTTGAAGCATAAATTTCCATCTTATCCGGGGTAAGAATATAACTACTTTGACGAAAACAGTTGTGCGAATCCCGGCGCTCCTGCTCCTGATGATGCTTGTAGCAGCGATCGGAAACGCAATAAATCCCACAACTGAAAGGTGGATTTCTGGTATGAAACAGAATGTCTTTGCTTCCGATGCTGTGCCGTCCAAACCGCTGATCGATACCCAGCTACCGAAACAGATTGCAACCGCAACCTTTGCCATGGGTTGATTCTGGGGCCCGGACTCCCGGTTCGGGAGCTTGCCCGGCGTGGTCAGAACGCGCGTGGGGTACGCAGGCGGGACCAGGCAAAACCCGACCTACCACGATTTAGGCGACCATACTGAAACCATCCAGATCGACTATGACCCCTCGAAGATCACCTACCCGGATTTGCTTGAGGCCTTCTGGACAGGACATGACCCCACTTACCGGAGCTGGTCCCGTCAGTACGCATCCATCATCTTCGTTCATAACGAGGAACAGAGGCGGCAGGCGGAGGCGTCTAAGGCCAGGGTCATGATGGACCGCGGCAGCACGGTCTACACAGAAATCGTTCCCTATAACGGCTTCACGCTGGCGGAGAATTACCACCAGAAGCACAGCCTCCAGCAATTCCCAGAATTTCAGAATGAGCTAAAGAAGATATATGCATCTCCTGCGGAATACCTTGCCTCGACAGCAGTAGCCCGCGTAAATGGCTATTTGGGGGGTGAAGGCTCCTATGAATCATTGCTGAAGGAAAAGGAGAGCCTCGGTTTATCTTCTGCCCGACAAGAGGAACTGCTTAGACTCGTGCATCGGCACAAGGGCGGACAGGCCTGCCCGGTGCCGGACAAACGGACAATCTCAACCGTTCGTTAACAAGGCTCATCTAAACTCATAATATCGTACAGAATTCGCTATACATATACCCATAAAATAGATAGCGGGTCGACCCGTTACCATAAAAAATCGCTATCACTTGCCCACCAGTTCCGCCTTCCCCGTGTCAGGAAAAACGAAGCAAAAATCAGGGAATCCCTGATTGCCAGCCTTTATCCCCGGTGATATCTTTTGTCAGCACCCTTATAAAAAAAAGACAATTTATTGCACAACGTAAGGGTCAGACTTCAAATTAAGAGATATAAGGTGGGGCCGTCGTGGTTATTAAAATACTTCTAGCAGACGATCACAAAATGGTGCGTGACGAACTCCGTTCGTTAATTACGAAACTATCCGTCATGACAGTCATAGCGGAAGCGGAAGATGGAGAATCGGCAGTGGAACTTGCGGCCAGACTGGCACCTGACATTCTCATCATGGATATTTCGATGCCGGGAATTAACGGGGTAGAAGCAACCCGACAAATAGTGGAGGAAAGTGCTGCTTCAAGAATTATAGCGTTGTCGATGCACACTGAAAAGCGGGTTGTCCTGGAAATGATGAATGCCGGCGCATCGGGCTACGTTCTGAAAGACAGCGCCTATGAAGAAATTATAGGTGCCATACTGACCGTAGCGGCAGGAGGTGTCTATCTCTCTTCACGAATTGCCGAAATTGTCCCTAACGACTATGCTCATCGAATCCCCAAGAGAATCATCAGGCCAAGACATGCATGAAGCGAGTAAAAGGGTAGACTCCATGACCGGATCAGGATAATGAGCTATTGCCGGCAGGGCTGATTAGTTGTTTAGGCATTCCAGTGTCTCGCAGAAATTATGCATGAGCACTTTGGGAAATTAAGAATATTGACCATAAGACCCTGGAACCGATCAGGAGGTACAAATGTTTATCAGAAAAATAGAGGATAATACGAGAAAGAAATTTATCTTTGTCCTTCGCAAGCTGGATGGAAGCGAATACGAAATAAACATTTCCGCAAACAGCGAAGCTGAAGCTGAACGGCGGCTTGAGGATTTTCTGGAGATATCCTATTCACCGGACGCGTTGGTCGGATTGAAGCGGCCTAATAGCGGGGAATAGTTGAGCTCTAATCATGCTGTCATACATCTCCCTGCTGCAGGTTTATTGCCATCGACAATAAAGACAGGCCATACTAAAATCATGTCTCTTATTGGTGACCAGTTCCGCAAAGAGTATCCTGGAAAGTTGAGGAGAAGTGATAAACTAATGACAAAGCTTTATCCTTATCTTGATCTTGCTTCGGGATTACGTTATTATCGATATCACTCACAAAGGAGAATCATCCGATGAAGTCAAAGCAATTTAAAATCTTCATCCCACTGTTAATAATCCCGGTCTTTCTTGCGGCCTGCGGGAGCAAAGGTAGCACGACGTCCGAACCTGCATCACTAGCCATGAAGGGAACTTCCGGAAATGCTGTGAATATGAATGGAGCGTGGAAACGCTGTGTGCATAATAATACCGATGGGACAAATCAACTTGAAATACAAACGTTCAGCGGAGGTTCGATCACGTTGAACAGCTCCCTCTGGTCTGGCTCTACCTCCACGACCTCAAGCTGTCTCCAAACAACAGCTCCCGACGAGATCTTCGCAGCAACGATAACTGCAACGATGGGCGCGGAGTCCACCGCAACCTGGACCGATGGGAGCGGTTCCACCTCACCGCCGGCGGGAGCAGCATCCAATTCAAAAGCCACCGCGGTCACGGGGGTGTTTAATTCTGCAACCTTGACGCCGGGGTCGGACTTGGTTGCAAATTTATTTAATTCCAGGGCACTGTGTGGAAAAACAAGCTGGGCCAACGGCTTGGCTACAGATGTTCTAAACTGTACTGCAGTCATACCCGCAACAACACAGACGGATTATTGGGTGGTCGACGATTCCGGAACAGTATTAAAATTGTATACTCAGGACACGGGAACAGCAGCATATCAGGTTGATAATATCAATCCCTTTTTGAGGTAGCTTCTTAAAGTGAAGAAAAAATAAAGTTTTAGCAGGGTGGAGTCACCCTGCCTGTTGTAACCGTCATTTTCCGAGTGAGTATTATGGTAACATTCAATCGTTACACTCAAGAGAAAAAGAATACAGCTAAATATTAGTGGACCCCCTCAAAATGAGCAACTCGAAATAACCTAACACGCCCCTTAAAAGTCGTAACATTCAGTCAACCTGTTGTTATTTCGCAATCATTATTTGTTTAATTTTTGGCATATCCTTTGCTTTAATTATCTCATGTTGGCAAAGAAAAACGTAGATGCGCTCTTAATCGATGATGAAGCGCCTTTTCTCAACGACCTCGCTGAAGGTTTGCGCCTGAGTTCGCAGCGGCTGCAGATTATGACTGCGGCCACCGCGGAAAAGGCCCTCGAGATGCTTCGGACCTTTAAGTTCGATGTCGTGGTGACAGACCTGAACATGCCAGGCATGAACGGGTATCAGGTGCTGCGGGAAGTTAACCAAAGACATCCCGGAACGCCTGTAATCATTATGTCTGCTTATTCCCGTAACTCCGTAGAGGACCGCCTGGACGGCTTGCACTTCACCGGTTATCTCGAAAAACCGCTTGATCTCCGTGAGATCGCCGAAACGATACTGGACGCGAGTTAACCTAAGCGGCAGGGCCGGCTGGAAGGCGGAACCGGGAGAGCAAAACGATTAGGAATGATTTTAGACGTCACTACGGGAAAACACAGAGGAAGAACATACGCTCCGATTCTGGCTTCGGAGCGCAAATAAATTAAAATAACATCGATTGCAAAATTAAGTTCATCTCGGACACCGGCTTGGAATTCTTCAACCAAGGGAGGCGGCATGATCACCAATTCAGGAATCGCATACGAGGAAGAAGGGGTGCAGAACACGTTTCCGGATGATACCTGGGAAGACGGCCATTATCACGCCGAGGCTGTGGAGAGCGACGGGCATAAAGACGCCGTTGACGGACGGACGAAGCTCAAAAGCGGGGAGTCAACCACGTCCGATTTCGACACTTTCAAGCTGTATCTGCAGGAGATACGCAAAACTCCGCTCCTCACCTTCGCGGAAGAACAGGCCCTGGCGAAACGCATCGAAAATGGAGACGAGGAGGCCCGGGCGAAAATGATTGAGTCCAACCTGCGCCTCGTCGTGTCCATCGGCAAGCGGTACATCAACAGGGGACTTCCCTTCGCTGACATCATCGAGGAGGGAAATCTCGGGCTGATCCGGGCGGTGGAGAAGTTCGAATACAAGCGGGGCTTCAAGTTTAGCACCTACGCGTCATGGTGGATCAGGCAGTCCATCGAGCGCTCCATCGCAAACCAGGTGCGGATCATCCGGCTGCCTGTCCATGTCGCGGAGCTGGCCAATTCCTATTCCCGCACGGTTCGGAAACTGACGCAGCTTCTCGGCCGTGAACCGTCGTCCGAGGAGATTGCAAAGAAAATGAAGGTGAGCGTCAACCGGATCAGGGTGATATCGCAGATTACGCGGGAAACCTACTCCCTCGACATGCTGATCAGCGGGGAGGGCGACGATACGCTTAAAGACGTGCTTTCCGACGAAAACATGCCGGCCCCATCCAGCGCAATCGACGAACAGCGCCGGCGCGAATACCTCAATGAATGGATCTCCGAGCTCCCGACGACCGAGCGCAGCATTCTCGAGATGCGCTACGGACTCAACAGTCATAATGCCCGGACCCTCGACAGCATCGGAATACAGTTCGGCATCACGCGGGAGCGAGTGCGGCAGATCGAGAACCAGGCCATCCGCAAGCTTCGGAACTTCATGCAGGTCAGAAACATCGCGTTGAGCGACATGCTGTAGAACGCGCCGAAGGAACGGCCCGGCAAACACCTTGGACTTTGACCATCTGATGGCGATGATCAGTACCCTTAGAATCATTCGGGAGTGTCGGCCCAATAAGATCATAGTATGGATAACATTCTGCTCGTCGACGACAACCAGTACCTCCTTGAGGCACTTGCACTGACCCTGGGCGTTTCAGCAAAGGGTTATATTCTTCTGAAGGCAAGAAACGGACTTGAAGCCGCGGCCATCCTGGATAGGAAGAAGGTGGCACTGGTCCTGACTGACCTTGAGATGCCCTTCATGAACGGCTACCAGCTTATCGAGCATAAAAACCGTCTCTACCCGTCCGTTCCCCTCATCGCCATGACCTCCTATGCATCCTCCGCTGTCGTTGCGAAGCTCAGGTCGCTTGGGATCACCCGCTGTATTGAAAAGCCTTTCGATTACGAAGAGACGACGCGTCTGATCATGGAGCACCTGTCCCCCCTTCCTTTCCTGATGCCAAAAAGGGAAATCCCCACGCGATACGCGGCTATGTAGAACGTGCAGCCGCGCCCCTCAAGGTAAATCCCATGTTCCTCCTGTTAAGGTTTGTGGTAGCGCCCTGTCGGCTCGATGCCGAAAACGACCTCTGTTACGTTGTACTGGACCTTGATTCGCTCGACGTTAGCGAGCAACTTTTGAAAGCCATCAAGCGTGTTGTGAAAGACCGGATTTTTAACCAGCGTTTTACCTCAGGACGTACCGAAGAATGCGTTGTGCTTCTCTTTCGCGGCATCAATGCCGACAATCAAATACTTCTCCGAATCAAGAATCTCTTTCTTTAGTTGATGAAACTGCTCAAGTCTGCTATCATCTATGCAGTTCATAGATACCTCCTGCCTTTTGAATTTAGTTCCCACATAAACTAATTCTTAGCAGGAGGTTTCTATTTTGAGTAGTCTTGAAAATAATTTCCCCTATACTTTAATGGGGAAGTCTAACCTTACGCTCTATCCATATATAACTGAAGTGTGCATGCACAACCTTAGACCCCAGAGCGAGAGGAGAAGGGGAGCATCCATGGATATCGAGGAGATCGTCGTTCTGCTTGTCGAAGATAATCACGACGACGCCCTGCTTATTCAGCGCTACTTGTCCAAGGCGATGAAGGTTTTATATCAGGTCCACCATGTAGACGAGCTTCGTAAAGGCCTGGAACGCCTAAAGAGCGGCGGTGTTGATGTGGTGCTGCTGGACCTCGGCCTGCCGGGGGCCCACGGCCTCGGCGCTTTTGACAAAGTGTATGCATTGTCGCCTAATGTCCCGATAATAGTGCTGACCGGCCATGATGACGACGATTTAGCGGTGGAGGCTGTTCATAAAGGCGCACAGGACTATCTCGTAAAGGGACAAATTGCCGGCAGCCTGCTTATGCGCTCAATTCGCTACGCTATCGAGCGCAAAAGGACGGCTGAAGAGTTAAAACGGCTCAATGAGCAATTAGAGCACCAGGCCACCACCGACCCGTTAACGGGCATCCTAAACCGGTTGAAGTTTAATAATACGCTGTACGCCGAGATCCAGCGCTCGAAACGGTACGCTATGCCTCTCTCGCTGATCATGTTCGACATTGACCATTTTAAAAATGTCAATGATTCCTGGGGGCATCATGTGGGTGATGAGGTCCTGCGCGAAATCGTCGGGCTGGTTAAGGAAAATATAAGAGTTCATGACGTCTTCGCACGGTGGGGCGGCGAGGAGTTCATGATTTTGGCGACGAACACAGGACAGGACAATGCGAGATTACTCGCGGAGCATCTGCGCCTCATGATCGGACGGCATCATATTCAGGGGGTCGGGAGAGTAACGTGCAGCTTCGGAGTGGCGCAGCTCATGAGCGATACTGAAGATCGACTCACCCAGCGCGTGGACCGCGCTTTATACCAGGCAAAGGAGCATGGTCGGGACCGGGTGGAAACGGCCTGAGGAGCTCCGGACTCCGCCCCCTCTGGTGCTTGGCGATAATCAGCCTCCGTGCATCATCGTCTCTCTTAGGTTTAGCCAGCGTATCGGTGTTCGTCACCACTGTATCCGTTCACATGAAGTAAAGCAAGTTAGGCGCGACACAGGATAAATGTCCCCGACCCTTGTCCCGGAATCATAACCCTTCATCTGAATAACATTCTTCATGCCGTCACAGAAGACGCCAGGCTAAAAAGTTTCCCGCCCTTCACACAGGCAAGCATCCGTCATCTTATCTGTGTTTATCGCGCCAGTTTTTTTCATGCAAGACAACCCGTCCCAAAACATGCTAAACGCTCTTCCAGGATTAAGGCGCCGCTATTTATTGCATGCGGCATCTGTGCATGATTTTGCACTTTCATGAAATGTCCGGCGGAAAGTGATATACTGTAAATTAGGATAATAATGGTCCTTTATAAATCCGAAGAGGCTGCTTTCCATTATCCTGGTTCGCGTTGAGAAAAGCAATAAAGATGCATATGTGGCACGATGACGAAGCAGAAGTGGATAGTTCACCATGGAAGACAAAGTCATCCTGTTGGTAGACGATAATTCAGACGACGTGCTGCTTACCCTGCATGCATTCAAGAAAAACAAGATCTTGAATGAGGTTGTAGTGGCAACGGATGGAACAGAGGCCCTCGATTATCTCTTCGGAACCGGCAAATACGCGGGCCGTGACATCAATCAGCTGCCGCAGGTGGTGCTTCTTGATCTCAGGATGCCAAAAATGGACGGGATTGAGGTATTGCACCGGATACGAAAGGACGAAAGGCTTAAACTGCTGCCCGTCGTGGTGCTGACCAGCTCGCTGGAAGAGATTGACCGGGTTGAGAGTTTTCAATTGGGCGCAAACAGCTACATAATGAAGCCCGTGGACTTCAAGGGGTTTGTCGATGCAATAAAGCAGCTCAACCTTTGTTGGCTAGTCGTGGATCATAAGCCTGAGGAAGAGTGTAAGAGCATGGGCCCTGTTTCGCCCATTTGAAAGGTCATGATTCGCAAGATGTCTTGCACAGTCACAGTCAAGTCTTAATCTCATAGATGCAGTTAATGAAGAATGCGCCAGTTGTTGAAGAAAGAATCATATGGAAATATCGAACGATCTAACGAAAGAACAGCTCATAAATGACCTGACTGCGCTTCGCCAGCGAATTAATGAACTGCAGAAAATAGAAGAGGATAAACGACTGCACTCTGAAGATGAATTCCCAGGCCTTGGTATTGGCCTCGCTACGGTACAACGAATCATCCAGCGGCACGGCGGCCGCATCTGGGCTGAGGGAGAGGTGGATAAAGGTGCAACGTTTTACTTTATGCTCAATTAATCCCAAAGAGGAGGCATCGTATGGCAAAGATAGAAAAAAAATGCAAAGAGGTCCTGGATAAAACGGAATGGATCGCCATTGCGACAGTGGGGGCTGACGGGCCTCATCTGGCCGGCACCTGGGGGGAATATGTAAAGGCCCTCGGCGTGATCAATGACGATACGCTTCTTGTACCTATCGGCGGGTACAATAAAACAGAGAATAATCTCGAGATGAACGACAGGATAGAACTGCTCTGCGGCACAAGGCAGGTTCAGGGAACTCATGGGCCGGGCAAGGGGTGCAGGATTAGGGGAACGGGGCAAATACAGAAGTACGGCGAAAAATACGAAGCGGCAAAAAAACTATTTCCCTGGGCGAGAGGTGTCCTGGTTATCAGGGCGGAAGAAGTCTACGAACAGCTTTAAACTTCGGCGCTGCTTTTGTCCGAAAGAGGGGAAGGATTCAGGTTCCAACGTAGGGGAACGAATCCTTCCTGTATGTATCTTCTTTAGTCATTATTCTCAGCAACCTTTAAGGATCAACCCGTATTTGTTGACACCGTGTTACCCTTGTTGACAATCAGGAAGCGGGTTTCATGCGCGATACAGCAAAAAAAATGAGCAGATGATAAGTAATTTTCCAAAATTCATTAGTATGGCCTTAATTTCCATGTTCCTGGTAAACGGGCCGGGTATTGCCGCAGGGGCTGCCCAACGAAAAGAGCACGATATGAAATATACCAATCGACTGATCCATGAAAAGAGTCCCTATTTGCTTCAGCATGCGCACAACCCCGTTGATTGGTTCCCGTGGGGAGCCGAGGCGTTTGAAAAGGCCCGTAAGGAAAATAAGCCGATCTTTCTCTCAATAGGCTACTCCACCTGTCATTGGTGCCATGTCATGGAAAACGAGTCGTTTGATGACCCGGAGGTGGCCCGCCTGATGAACGATGTCTTCGTATGCATCAAGGTCGACCGGGAGGAGCGGCCGGACATAGACCAAGTCTACATGCGTGTGTGCCAAATGATGAACAACAGCTGCGGCTGGCCGCTCAATATAATAATGACCCCGGACAAAAAACCCTTCTTCGCAGGAACGTACCTCCCCAAGGAACGCCGTTTTGGAACGATCGGATTGCTGGATCTGACTGCCCGCATCAAAGAACTCTGGCAAGAGCAGAGGGAAAAACTGTTGAGCTCCGCCAGCGAAATCTCTGAAGATCTGCGCCAATCTTCTCATGAAGCACCCGGAGAGGAACTGGGCGACGCCGATCTTGAGGCTGCATTTAACCAGCTTGTCCAGCGCTTCGACAAAGAAAACGGAGGCTTCGGCCCTGCCCCCAAGTTCCCAACCCCTCAAAACATCCTCTTTTTGCTTCGGTACTGGAAGCGGACGGGCGATATCATAGCGCTGGAGATGGCGGAAAAAACCCTTAGGGCCATGCGAAACGGGGGAATATACGATCACCTTGGATTCGGGTTTCATCGCTATTCCACCGACTCAGAATGGCTTGTTCCGCACTTTGAAAAGATGTTGTATGACCAGGCCATGCTGGCAATGGCTTATACTGAGGCCTATCAAGCAACCGGAAAAGAAGAGTACAAGAAGACCGCGAAGGAGATATTTAGCTATGTCCAGAGGGACATGTCAGCCCCGGACGGAGGATTTTACAGCGCGGAAGACGCTGATAGCGAAGGAGAGGAAGGAAAGTTTTATTTATGGACCGAAGAAGAGCTCCGTCAAGTACTCGAAAAAAAGGAAGCTGATTTCGTCATGAACGTTTTCCATCTTGAAAAAGGCGGCAATTATAGCGAAAAAGGGCCGGGATCGACGCGGAAAACGGGCAGGAATATTCTCCATCTGAAGACGCAGCCGGAAAGGGTTGCTTCCTCGCTCAAGATATCGGAGAAAGAGCTGGGAAAACGCCTTGAAGCAGCACGGGTAAAATTGTTCGCCGCGCGTGAGAAACGAATTCATCCCCACAAAGACGATAAGGTCCTGACCGATTGGAACGGTCTCATGATCGCCGCATTGGCGAAAGGCGCGCAGGTCTTCGATGATCCAGGATATGCCGCTACGGCAAAGCAAGCGGCGGATTTTATTCTCAAGCATATGCGACTGCCGGATGGCCGTCTTGTACATCGCTTTAGAGACGGCCAGGCTGCAATCTCCGCTTATGGAGATGATTACGCTTTCCTGATTTGGGGGCTCATTGAACTGTATGAAACGACATTTGACGCTGCTTATTTGCAAACGGCCCTTGATTTGAATTCAATTTATCTCAAACACTTCTGGGATGATAAGAAAGGCGGTTTCTATTTTACCGCAGATGACGGCGAGGATCTGTTTATCCGAAGCAAGGAAATTTATGACGGGGCTATCCCGTCCGGCAATTCCGTGGCTATGTCGAATCTCCTCCGTTTGGCCCGAATGACGGCAGACCCTAACCTTGAAAAGGACGCCTCGCGTCTCGCGCGAGCTTTTTCCGGACAGGTAAGGCAAAGTCCGTCAGCGTATGCTCAATTAATGGCTGCGGTCAATTTTGCCCTCGGCCCTTCTTACGAGGTGGTTATCGTAGGCGACCCGCTGGCAGGGGATACGAAAGCAATGGTAAAGGCGCTCCGAACGATATACATGCCTAATAAAGTGGTGCTTCTACGTCCCCTTCATCCGACGAACCGGCAATCGGACGACATCACGCGTATTGCGAGGTTCACTCAGTCTCAGTCGAGTATCGACGGAAAAGCAACCGCCTATGTCTGTCTGAACTTCAGGTGCCAGCTTCCAACAACGGATGTAAGCAAGATGAATGAGCTGCTTGGAAGCGGTCCCGCAAGTTATGGTGGCGCCAAGAGGAATGAATGGGCTGGGACATCCCAGTGCAGGCACAGCCGAATGGAATTAAAAATACCATGAGAGCAATTAACGTAAATATTTTCACGAAGCAGCCTATTGGTTGCGGCCGTTAATCAAGACTTCTCTTGAGTACCGAAAAAAGATTGCTCTGTCTTTTATTTTCTCTTAAGCTTCCGATTAACCCAGTGAAACTATCGGTGTAAATACCATTCGTGTATGAATCTTCGTACAAAAGGCATATCTTCCTGATTTTCCTGCTTAAATACTGCGTTTTACTAATCGCTGACTGATGTTCTTGCTGTAGGAAAATCCGTACAACGCTATCTTTCCGTATATGGGGTAATATCCCGCCAAAGCTTTAATTCCGCTTAGAAATTAAGAGGATGTATGAGGAAGCAATTTTTGGTATTGGACAATGCTTTATCCTATACGCCTACGCCAGGACTTTAATTAGGCGAAGCAAGTTGATATCGAAACCCTAAGAAATGAAAAAAGGGCTCGGAAAATAGCGATGGAGAAGGCGGCAGTAAAACTGTTGATCGTTGATGACGACCGGAACCTTCTGGAGTTGATGAAGATGCGGCTCGAATCGTCCGGTTATGCAGTCACGACGGCGCCGGACGAAGACGAGGCAAAAGCTGCCGTGGTGGCGCAGGCCTTTGACCTGACCATTCTCGACCTTCAACTCGTGCGCCAGGACGGGATATCGCTCATGGAGGAACTGCGCCGCGTGGCGCCCGGATTGCCGGCCATCATCCTCACAGCCCATGGCAGCATCGAGAAGCGCCGTGGATGCGATGAGGCGGGGTGCCTTTACCTACCTTACGAAACCCTTCGATGCCCGTAAGCTGATCCCGCAAGTAGAACGCGCCCTGGAGATCAGGAAGCAGGCCCTTGAGGTAGACCGGTTGATTGCGGAGCTCTAGGAACGGTAAATGATTTCAATAACATAGCCCTCACGAAACGCGGCCATCCATGCAGGCGGTGTTAAGGGCTTATCACCACATTGTGTGTAATTGCATACAGATGGTTTCATGCTGCTTTATTGATAATATTACATTTAGTTGCCTTCATATCTTGGATCATCAGTGTATTAAAATCCATACAATACGACTGTTTCTCAGCCTTAATAACCACCCTGGATTAATAAAATACATATATATATCAATAATATGACACTTAAGTACGATTCTGGCAGTTGAGTTGCATTTAAATGGAGTAGAGGCGAATAGAAGTACATCATATTCTCGAAGTTTTTCTTTGGGTGAAGGAGTTACGCCAGTGCGGTTCGGCGCCGTGACGGCGCGAAGTACAGTCCCCCTAGGGTTTAAGGAAGGACAAAAACTATGAATAAAAACATTAACCTGTTTATGATCAACCTGTTCGTGCTTGGTTCGGTAATGCTCGGCATCGCGCTTTTTGGGTGCGGCAGCGGCACATCGGCGGATACGACAGCTTCGGGAACGATCGATGGGGCCGCGCTCTATAGCAGTGACTGCAGTGGATGTCATGGTTCCCTTGCCACAAGCGGCAAGAAAGGGGCATCTTTATCCCAGATCCAAACCGCGATTTCACACAACATGGGCGGCATGGGGGCCTTTGCGAACCTCACTGCCGAAGAGCTCCAGGCAATTATGAACGTTTTATCCGGCGCAGCGCAGGGCCGGCAGGGACGACAAACCCCGCTTCAACTGCCTCGATTGACGGGGCCGCACTCTATGCGGATAACTGCGCCTCGTGCCACGGTCCGCTTGCCACAAGCAGCAAGGCCGGCGCAGCGATGTCAATGATCCAGACCGCGATTGCAAACAACATGGGTGGAATGAGCAAGTTCTCAACTTTATCGCCGGCCCAGCTTCAGGCCATCGCGGATGCATTAGCGGCAAAACCTGCGTCCGGATCTACATCGAACTCGCTAGACGGCGTAGCGCTCTATGCCAGCAACTGCAGCTCGTGCCACGGTGCACTGGCCAGCAGCAGCAAGCGGGGCGCAACGGCATCACAGATCCAGACCGGCATCAGCATTGTAGGCGCCATGAGCTCTCTGTCAAACCTCACAAGCGCTCAGGTCCAGGCGATAGCGGCTGCCCTTGGGGCATACAGCGGGATCTACACCGGCACCGACGGCGTGTGGTTCCTGCCACGCCATACCTCCGGCAACCGGCCATCACTCACTCCATGTGGGGGAGGTTGGGCTGTCGTGCGGCGTCTGCCACGGCACAGGCTACAGCAAGACGACAGTGAACGCCACCAGGCACGACGACGGCGTGATAAACATCTCGAGCACCCCGGGCTATAATCCGGCCACGAATTCCTGCTCGAACGCGTGCCACGGCACGGAGAGGTGGTAAATAAGAAGCAAGGATATACGGAGCGCCCTGCCGCAAGGCTTCCTTATTTTCCGGAAAGCTTACGAAAGGGCGGTCTTTCTGCGGTTCGATTTATAGATCATAGGGTAGAAAAAATAATTAACCATCCGCCTTGATTGGGCGGAAAACCTCCAGGATCTCCACGAGACAGCCGGGCTGCCGAAATATCTTTCGATATTCAGGCGCCCGGCTTTTTTTATCTTGGAGGCGCCGCTGCACCGTGAGATCCATGACTCTGACTTACGCATCCAGCAACATCCCTCGAGCTTCGGGCGTAAGGAATCCGGTTTGTGGAACCGGAAGGCAGACGGGCCCGAGTCCGTAACTTTAATGACCTCTCGACCGTCTAATCAGTAAAAAGAAGGGCAGGTTTTAAGTACCAGGTGCTGGACCGCGGATAAGCCAGGGAAAAGGGGGCTTCCGGATTCTTCAGGTCGATCTTGAAGGAAGGCAGGAAAGCGAATGACTATGAACTTATCCGGCGATGCCTCGAAGAAGATGCGGTCAGCCTCGATTCGCGCGGAAAGGTACAGGGGCGGGTGATTCAAGCGCCGCGCGAAGAGAGAAGGGAGGAGAAATGAAGCTCAATAAAATGCAAGTTATTCGCGACTATCTGAGTAACCGCTTCCCGGACGCAAGACATGATGATGAAATCGATTTCGATAGATATGGACAAAAATTCCGAATCGTTACGAATGGCTCAGTGTTGCTGCTTTCCGTCTCAACGTCATTTATCGAAGATAATGATTTAGAAAAACTGGCCAAGACGCTTGAGGGACTTGATATAGCGAGCCAATTAAAAAACAATCCTGAGTCAACCGTTATCGTTAAAAACTCCGGCATCTCGGTTGTACCGAGAAATTGATTGGCCGAAAAGAAGACGCCGCTATATAGCGCACCGATCATAATCGATGGACGCATTTGGCGGAGGCAGAGGTTAATACTGCGACCTCGAGTGGAATTCAAAGCCGGGAAGCGCGGAAGACGAACCATATCGTGGAAGGGATGCGGCACTTCCAGAAGTGGTGAACCGTCAAGGAACCGAACTGCTCTTTTGCAGCTCCTTCACGTAAAGAAAATACTTTGAAATTCTGTTTTTCAAGTGAGCCTTCCCCCCCATTTAACGGTAACTCAAATACAGCAATCAGCATGTAAGAGGCAGCTTATTTATATTTAGATAGATTTTCTTATCAGAGCATTTATCTTCGCCTTTTCGAATAGCCGTATTGCATGGGTTTTTATACGGTGATTGCATCATATGCAGGAATATCTGATAAAATATCATCAGGTCATTAATTGCTGACTGCAATTGTATACAGGGTGGAAATAAGCTCTCCTATACGAAAATCCCTCATTTTTAAAGCATTAAACTAGCCGGCTTCCCTTTTTCTTTGCTGCAAAAAAACCAGCAGCCGGGCAGTCGAGGTTGCAGCAGACGCATCAAAAAAATGAGCAAGGTCTAAAAGGCAGGCGCTGACCACCGCCATGGTGGTAGCCGGCGCCTGTCCTCTGTTAGGGATCACACTGGCTGTAGTGACTACCAGGCGCATTACGCGTCTCTTCCGGGATATGCAGCAAAAGACGAAGGACATTACAGCCGGCGTCTTTTAAGGAGAATTTGAAGGGCGCCCTCGTCCTTTAAAACCGGAGCTTCGGCCCGGGCCTTAAGCACCATGTGCGGCAAACCCAGGGAAGTGGACAGATGAAGCGCTCACGGACATGGAGCTCTTAAGCGCTAACTATGCAAACCCGAAGAAGGATTAACGGAAGGCGCCTTGGTTTTTTTACGCGCCTTTAGAGGGGATTTTTTCGCAGTTCTTTTTTGGAAGAGACGATGATAGGGGCGCCCCCGTGCTGCAGGCCATTAGGAAGACGAAGCAGGTGGACCTCGAGACCCTAAGAATTGAGGAAAGGCGCGGAAAGTAGCGATGGCGAAGGAAACGGCAAAACTGTTGATTGTTGATGATGACCGGAACCTCCTGGAGCTGATGAAGATGCGGCTCGAGTTGTCCGGTTATGCGGTCACGACGGCGCCGGACGAGGACGAGGCAAAAGCCGCCGTGGTGGCGCAGGCCTTTGACCTGGTCGTTCTCGACTTTCAGCTTGTGCGCCAGGACGGGATATCGCTCATGGAGGAACTGCGCCGCGTGGCGCCCGGCATGCCGGCCATCATCCTCACGGCCCACGGCAGCATCGAGAGCGCCGTGGATGCGATGAAGCGGGGCGCCTTCACCTACCTTACGAAGCCCTTCGACGATCGCGAGTTGGTCCTGCACGTGGAACGCGCCTTGGAGAACAGGAAGCTGGCCTCGGAGGTCGACCGTTGCAGGGGTTGCTCTCTGAGCGGTATGATTTCAAAAACATCGTCGCGCGAAGCGGGGCCATGCAGGTAGTGCTCGAGACCGTATCCCGGGTCGCAAAAACGGATTCCACGGTCTTCGTCCGGGGAGAAAGCGGCACGGGCAAGGAGCTCATCGCGAGGGCGATCCACCTTGCGAGCAACAGGAGCGACAAGCCCTTCGTGGCCATCAACTGCGCCGCCCTTCCTGAAACGCTCCTGGAGAGCACGCTCTTCGGCCATGAGAAAGGCTCATTCACAGGGGCAGTGAAGACCTCCAAGGGCCTCTTTGTCCAGGCCCATGAGGGGACCATCTTCCTCGACGAGATCGGCGACATGCCTCTCTCCATCCAGGCCAAGTTCCTGCGCGTGCTCCAGGAGCGCCAGTTTTACCCTGTGGGCAGCGAGAAACCGGTGGACGTGGACGTGCGCATCATCGTTGCCACGAACAAGAACATCGAAGAACTGGTCAAACAGGGACAGTTCCGGGAGGACCTCTATTACCGGATCCACGTCATTCCCATCGAATTGCCGCCTCTTCGTGAACGCAGGGATGACATTCCCGTTCTGGTTGACGCATTCCT
This sequence comes from Nitrospirota bacterium, assembly GCA_963741205.1. Classification (GTDB taxonomy): domain Bacteria; phylum Nitrospirota; class UBA9217; order UBA9217; family UBA9217; genus JAJYKN01. The sequence goes on along the minus strand of CAVUHW010000030.1, from coordinate 3,118 downwards.
GAAAAAGTTATCAGAACAGACGAATAAAAGGGTGAAAGGCCTGACGCCTGCCGCCATGCAGCGGCTGATGCTCCATGACTGGCCCGGTAACGTGCGCGAACTCGAGAACACGCTAGAGTATGCCGCGGCCATGGCCGAACAGGACGTTATCGGCGAGGAGCTCATCCCTCTCGAAAAATGCACGTTGGAGGAGGCGATCAAACCGCTCAAAGAAGCCCGCGAGAACTTCGAGACAAGATATCTCATCAGGCTCCTTGAACTCACCCGGGAAATGTAAGCAGCGCAGCGGCCCTTGCCGGAAAGTACCGGACGGATCTGTATACTCTCCTGAAGAAACACGTCATTAACCCCTCGGACTTCAAAAAATAACAAGCAGTTATTTTCCTTTCCTTCGGGCTATTATCCGAACGCCTTCAATAATAACAAAATAAAAACCCCGGAGGCGGATACGCTCCGAGGCTTTTGTACTCGTGTTTGATTGGAATCCCTGCGGTTTTACTATCTAAAGTTTCCTTCTCTCCTGACTGTATTCTGGCGTTTAAGGATACGAGCGTTAAATCCTTTCTCCCTGGGCTTGTGGTGCGCTATCTGGTGCATACACCCCTCAAACGGCGGTGACCGTCCCAATGAGCTTGCAATAGACCGAACGGTGTAGTTCGCCGTCTAGTAGACCTCGAAACCGTAAGTTGCGATGGACACCAAGCAGTATCCGGCGGAAACGATGGCTTTTGCCGCTTCTTCGCATCATCTCCGCTAATCTGGTCATAGATGATGATGCGTAAAGGACAGCCTGCTTCTGGGCAGTCGCCGCCCTCATCTGCGGCAGCGCAGGCAGCATTGATGCCGCCGAAGAAACCAGCGTCCGCACAATGGCGCCCGGCTTTTTTTATTTCACATACTCTTATCTCTTCACCATCTCCCGGGACGAGGAATCAGCGTAAGGAATCCGTTCCTTGAAACCGGAAGGGAGAGGCCCCCGTCTGTAACTTTTCCGTTCTCTCTACCGTCTAATAACGGTAAAAAAGAACAGGTGTTAAGTACAGGTGCCGGATGCGGATGAGTCATGTAATGGCGAGGACCTTTAGTTATCCGGTTTCTTCGGGTCCATCATGAAGGAATGTAAAACACTGGATGAATATGAACTTATCCCTCGAGGGCGATACGGTCAGGCACGATCCGCGCGGAAAGGTATAAGGAGATGATGATTGAGGTACCGCGCGAATAGAGAAGGGAGAATGAATGAAGCTCACTAAAATGCAAGTCATTCGTGACTATCTGGGCAACCGCTTCCCGGATGCAAGATATGATGATGAAATCGGTTTCGATAGATATGGGCACAAATTCCGAATCGTTGCGAATGGCTCAGTGTTCCTGCTTTCTGTCTCAGCATCTTCTATCGAAGATAACGATACAAAAAACTTGCCAAGGCGCTTGAAGTACTTGACATGATTATCCAATTAAAAAACAATCCAGAGTCAACCGTTATCGTTAAAAACTCCGGCATCTCGGTTGTACCGAGAAATTGATTGGCCGGAAAAGAAGACGCCGCCCCACACCGACCGTCACGGCGGACGCACTGGGCAGAAGCGGCGGCGAAGAATGGAGCGGCGTTTTGCGTCTTCGACGCCTGAAGGTTCAAAGGGATCCGCAGGCTATTTCCAAAGGAATCTATCTATCTGGCCCGGTCCGGGCTTGGGTAGTAAGGCGATGTCCGGCCAAAGCTTGCAAAGACCGAACGGTGCAGTTCGCCGTCCTCTAGACCTCGAAACCGTAAGTTGCGATGGACACCAAGCAGTATCCGGCGGAAACGATGGCTTTTGCCGCTTCTTCGCATCATTTCCGCAATTTTTGTCATAGATGATGGTGCGGAAAAGACAGCTTGCTTCCGGGCAGTCGCCGCCGTCATCTGCGGTAGCGAAGGCAGCATCGACGCCGCCGAAGAAACCAGCGTCCGCACAATGAAAAGCGGCAAACCCAGCATTATGGCTGCCAATAACATCCACTCAAATGCAGACCGCCACGGCGTGACATTTGCTCCTTCAGTGTCACCGCGCCGTTTACCAGCCTTTCTGCAGCCGGCACGAAGTGAGATGGTTCTAAATTAAAGCTTTGGGTGTGAGCGGAGCTGATACCGTAACCGACAAGCATGAAGCCCAGAATTACAGCACAAAACACGATTAATTGAGAGGTTCTATTCTTCATTTCTTGATCTCCTTCTCGCACTCGAATTTAACTTCGCCGGTTTGTGTCGTCTCGCGGCACTTGCATTAGTTATTCCTGGCGTCCCTCCTGTTTTTCCATATTTGTTAAATCATCTTCTTTGATATTTTGCGCTACGCCTTCGTTTTTGCTTTCTTACCTGCAAATAACTTATTTTGCTGCTGCCCGTGCGGGTCTTTAGAGAGTAACGGCTCACTGAACAGTTCTTCGCTGTGGCTGCAATGCTTTCTGTTTCACTTAGTGCACAATATATAGCATTTCCAATGCCAGGAATTTGTATCCTTGTTCATCCTATTGATTCCTTGGTCTAATTTAACCCCTTGAACATATTGACCTATTACACTGAAAAGATGGGAACTGTATGTTTATTCAGACAGCAAAGCATGTGCTGTAATAACTAAATGGAGTCTTTAAACCTGCAAATCAACAGGTTATATCTGTGTATGAATATTAAGACACAAAGGAGCATTTCCGTACAGTTGGTTTTACGGTTAACCCTAAACTGCAGGAAATGAAAAATCGAGCAAGTTTATTCGGTTAAAGCGGAGTCGTTAGTTATGTCTTGAAAGGCTATCCTTGCTAGCGGGTTTTAAGGTTGGCAGAGCCGCGGAGCGACAAATATTATAATAGTGGAACGGGATGCAGGATTTCTAGAAGGTAGTGGGGGCGTAAAAGAGAGCTACAGGTCTTTGCCGGTCTTTCGTTTGAGGTTCTTGCTCTTGCCGGGGTTGTCGGTTAAAAGGAGCGACCCGTCTTCCCCGTATCCCACGTAGATGGTGTATGCCGGCGTGATCGCGCTCCCGGAGCCGTTATAGAGTTTCAAAATTCTCTGGACGTAATTCTGCGTCTCGGGGAAGGGAGGAATGGTCCCCCATTTTTTCACGGCAGTTTCACCGGA
>CAVUHW010000029.1:0-10526 GCA_963741205.1 Nitrospirota bacterium | reverse complement strand
TATGCCAAGCGAATTTTGTCCCTCTGTAGAGGTCTCAAAATAGGCCGTACATACTGTTTTACCTGTGAAACCCATCCCCACCCCGGCCCTCCCCTTGAAAGGGAGGGTGGGATTATACTTCTCCCCCTTTAAGGGGGAGACGAAGAAGGGGATGGGTTATAGACTGTTGTCCATATTATTATAAGACCATTAATTAAGAATCGATATTCGTGCATCTGGATACATAAGGAATGTCAATCCCTCCCACGGTCAAGCCATCGGCTGCGCCGCTGCGTCTACAACCCGCACAACGAAAAAACCTTATGTATGATATGTTGAGACAGGAGTGGAGAAAAAAACTCAGCATATCTCTTGAAACGAGAACCACTGATTATAAAAGGGTATTTATGGTCAGACGTCAACATCGCAAATCATCCCGCCCTCTTAAAGACGACCAGGCGTCTGCTCGGCACCATCCTGGTGGATGGCGGATTCATTACCCCTTACGATCTCGATGCAGCGTTTGAACGGCAAAAAGCGACGAATAATCGGCTTGGAGAAATCCTCGTCAACATGGGGGTTTTACATCCCCTTGAACTCAGGGCCGTCCTTGCCATTCAGAAAGATCCGGCGTCTCCGCAGACCGCTGTCAAAATGGGACGCCGGTATCCATATGCTCCTCGGCGATCTGTTACTCAAGGCCCAGCGAATTAATTGCGCGCAACTCGATCTTGCCCTCCGGGAGCAACAGCGCACCGGCGAAAAACTCGGTGAGGTATTGGTTCGTAGTCGATTGCTCCTCGAACAGGAGCTGCACAGCGATCCTGACATTCCAAGACAATCTGCAGTGCTGTTTCCCCGGGTGGGAAAAGCTGTGGCTCGATGAACTCCTGGTGGCTAGCGGCCAGATCACCCGGGGGCAGCTCAATGATGTCCTTGAGAGCCAGAAACTTTCCGAAAAGAAAACCGAGGAACTCCTTGTCAAGGCAGGCTATCTCAAGCCCGAGCAGGTCTCTCACGTCTTGCGGATTCAGCAAATGCTCTTGACCGCCGCCCTTATTGAGGTCTTATCCCTATCGAACCTCATCTGCGCCGTGCAGGAGGCCCATGCCGGAAGCCCCATCATAACGCGAATATCACTGTAACAGCACGGGTCCTCGAACATACAAACATGGAACTTATCTCCCAGGCCCGGGAACTGATAGTTACGAATGCCGATATTCAGCAGGGTTTTATCAATATTCCGACGGCTTCCCGCATTAACGTCAAGAGCAATAATCCCGCCGGATACTTGCTGACCTTTAAAGTCATGAGCGGCCCCTATCCTCTGTTCTCCTCGGTACAGGTGAACGTCGGCGGCAGGGAAATTCTGCTTCCTCCGACAGGCGGTTGGGTCCCTCAGCCATATGTTCGCGGCGGCGCAGTTCTTGATATCAGCTACCATTTTGTGTTATCTGAACATGCGCGGCCCGGCACATACACTTGGCCGCTTATGGTATCGGTCTCTCCGATGTAAACCACGAACATCTAAGGAGCGCCAGTCGCGGAATCTTGTGGGTCCCAGCCTTGCGGCTTGATAATTGTCGTTCCCTCTGGTTGCGGATTGAGGAGGCCCTTCATGAAAAAAATCGCCATTAATGGCCTTGGACGCATCGGACGCCTGGCCTTGCGCCAGTATCTATCAAACACACCGGAGCATGTGACCTTAGTTGCGGCCAACAGCCCGGCCCCGGTTGAAGAGCTCGCCTATCTTATCAAATACGATTCTGTCCACGGACGGGCCCCCTTCGATATAAAAACAGGATCGGACTATCTCCAGCTCGGGTCTACGAGAGTGGCAATCTCCCATGAAAGGGACCCTGAAAAATTACCCTGGCGGGCTTTGGGCGTTGACATCGTCCTGGAATGCACCGGACGTTTCTTAAAGAGGGAAGACGCAGCCAAACACCTGACAGCCGGCGCATCGAAAGTCATTATCAGCGCTGAAGCGAAAAACGAAGATCTGACCGTGGTCCTGGGAGTGAACGAGAAAGCCTACAACCCCCAAAAACACCATATCCTCTCCAACGCTTCCTGTACGACGAACTGTCTGGCAACGGCCGTCAAGGTACTGAATGACGCCTTCGGCATCGATTACCTGATGGCCACGACAATCCATGCCTATACCGCCAGCCAGGCCCTCATAGACAGCTCTTCCCCGCGGCACCGGCGACGGGGACGGGCTGCCGCTGTCTCGCTGATACCATCCAGTACCGGGGCCGCCACGGCCACGGAGCGGGTGCTTCCCGAACTCAAGGGGAAAATATCCGCCATAGCGGTGCGCGTGCCTGTTGCCAACGGCTCACTCACCGACATCACGGCCCATGTGAAACAAGACGTGACCTCTGAGATGGTGAACGCTGTATTTAAAAGGGCTTCAGAGGGAGACATGAGGGGCATCCTGGGATACACCGAGGATGAGTTGGTGTCCGCCGATATTATCGGGGACGAACATTCGGGCATCGTGGACGCCAACGCCACCAAGGTCCTTACGGACCGGGTGGTCAAGGCGTTTGTCTGGTATGACAACGAATACGGTTATGCGCGGCGCCTGCTCGATCTCGCTGATTACATCGCACGATAAGGCTCCGCACGAAGAACCCTCTCAGGTGGCGGGATGTCGATTGCACCTCTTAGTAACTAAAAAATCAAATCCTACTCAGAACGGCAAGAAAATTTAGCCACAGAGGACACAGAGGGCACAGAGAAAGGCTTAAAGTTGTTAATAACTTCATACTGTTTTCGTTTCCCTCTGTGTTCTCTGTGACCTCTGTGGCTAAAAAAAGCTTTTCCGGCTTGTCCGGTTAGGTCTTTAACGGCAGAATTGTCTCTTTTCCTCAAGGATAAGGTGAAGCTTTCACAGACCCATTCCGCGACGCTGTTTGAGCCGGCTACGCCGCACGCTTTGACCCCGCGGGTTTTAAGTTTAGTTTTTCTTTGATCTCTTTTGCCGGGGCGCTCGTTGCATACACGGCTGCTCCAACATCGAACAATTTCGATGTGCTCAAGCTCCCGACGACAACAGGGTCAAGACCCGCACGCTCCACAAGCTCGATGCACGCTTTCAATCCCTCCTGATCGTCGCTGGCTATCGGGATCCCGATCTTTTCACCGCTTTTGTTCGTTGTTTTTTTGAGGTCTTTAAAATAAACCGTATTGAATGCCCGTACTATTCTGGCGCCCGGCAGAAGACGGGACACAAAGACGCCCATGCCGCCCGGTTCTTTTCTTGCCTCTTCTGCGATCACCCCATCCCTTTCCGGGTAAGGATTCGACGTGTCAATCACGATCTTGCCTTTCAGGGCTTTCTTTTCCTCGGCGTCAAGCTCCGGCAACGCCTTCAACGGAAGCGACAGTACGATCACATCTCCAAATGCGATTGCTTCAGCAACGGACCCGGTGCGGGCTTTGGGCCCGGCGGTCCTGGCAAGGTCTTTGAGAGTATCCGGGTGTCGTGAGCTATAGTAGATTTCGTATCCTGCCTTTGCGAGCAGAATTCCAAGAGTGCCCCCGATATTACCTGATCCCACGATACCGATTTTATTTATTTTCATATCCTCATCTCCTTTTTACTCAATTGAGCGCGATGCGGCCCTTGATGCGCAACACTTCTGATTAAAAGATAGCACCGCCTGAAATAACATCAATGCAACAAAAGTACTCAAACGTCCTGTGGTCACCGATTGGAGGCGATAGGTCTTGCGGCTTGACAATTGACGTTACCTCGCGGCTGATGCGAACAGTAAAGTCCTGCCACTCAATCCCCTTGACCTTTTCTCCTCCTGAGTGCTATTGTTGTCTGGCGTGCTGGAAGAAAAGGGCGGCAGGGAAGATATTATCGACCACGCTAATTCACTCTTTTTTGAACAATAAGGAGAACCCTATGCGAAGTATCGTGGCAGGTGCGCTATTCGTTCTGGCAATTTCGGCCCAGGCTGCGCTGGCTGGAGAAATCCGCGAAATCGAGCTAAACGACGGCAGCGTTATTACCGGAGAGGTTCAGTCGCTGTCCGGCGGGATCTATACGATAAAGTCCGAAAGCCTCGGGACCTTGCGCATCGAGGAAGCGAAAATACGGGTAGTCCGGTCAAGGACGCCGACTTCCTCCGGTTCGCAGTCGAAGAGCGCGTCCTCAGCGCAGGCAGGGTCGCTCACGGATAGAATGATGAGCGACAAAGAGATCATGGCCATGATCGAGGGGCTGCAGGACGATCCGGACTTTAAGAAAATTCTTGCGGACCCGGAGATCATTCAAGCGGTCAAAAATAATGATTTTGCGACACTGATGTCAAAACCCGAATTCAAGAAACTCCTGGACAAACCCGCGGTTCGAAACATAGGGGAAAAGATCAAATAGAGGCGGCGAAGTTCATGGACGACTTTAAGCTGGAAGGCAAGGAATTTATCGAGCTCGATAATCTGTTGAAAGTGATGGGGCTGTGCGAAAGCGGCGGTTCGGCAAAGACGGCGATCATGGAAGGCCGTGTCACGGTTGATGGTCATGTGGAATTGCGCAGACGACGAAAGCTCCGCACAGGGCAAGCAGTGGAATTCGAAGGTCATACGGTCGTTGTCAAATGATCAGCGGTGAGTATCGGAGCCGCTTCCTTCTGTTTGAAATGAAAGTCCGGGATCGAGATGCGCTCCAGAATGAATCCGAACCAGAAAAACCGATTTACGTCTTTCCCTGTCAGCACAATACCATCTCCTCCCAATCCCTCTTTTGCATCGAACGGAAAAAATAACATGCTATAATGATCTGAGGCACGATATCCAGGTGCAAAAAGGAGGCGCAGAATGGGAGACAAGGGCGGCAAGAAGGGCAAGGAAAAGAGCCAGAAGCAGAAAGCAACGAAGCACGTGCATGATGTGCAGCAGCAGAAGGAGAAGCAGCAGCAGAAGAACTCGTTCGAGGCAAAAAGCGGAAGCGTATAACAGGACTCGGGCTGTTTTTCCGATTTCCCGTAGTGAGATACATTCCTTGATCGAGCACGTGTATTTCTACGCGGTCCACGGGGCTGATGACGCAACCAGGCATGTGTATGGAACGGGCATACTTTCAGGGCAAAGAGTCCGCGCGCTAGGGCTGTCTCCACAGGTGTCCCGGAGAGGTCCGACGCATGATCGACCTGGCCAGGAAAATCAGAGGGGCGCTTGGATCGTAGGAACCTTTCAAAAAACATTTCAGGCCGGGTCCCTACGGTCAGTTGAAGGAAGTTGTGAAGGAAGATGATGAGCAATAGCAGGGTATGACTTCCTGTCTTCACCGCATTGACGACATTCGTTGCCGCTCGATCTCCTGCGGAAATTTCCGCACATTCCGGTTTGACATTATCCTCATTCCTTGTTAATCTGTCCTTCCGCAATCAGCGTTCCTAAGAACAGAAAGAGGTTTTCGCATGGATCAAGCCCGCATTGTATTTACCCGGTTTACCCAAGACGGCAACGAGATGTTCAACGACATCTATGCCGTCGACCCGGACGGGAAGAACGAGACCCGCCTCACGATGAACCCGGGGGCCAACGGGGAGTACACTGACAACGCGGCCCCCCGTTATAACACGGACAGGACCATGATCGCCTTCGTGAGCACGAAAAACAACGCCAGGAAATTGTACAACATATTCTTCATGGATCTTGCAACCCGGAAAACAGCCCAGATCACGACCGGCGATCTCAACATCAGCAGCGTTGACTGGTCAGGCGATGACAGCCGGCTTGTGTTTGCAGGGGTTGACGAAAAGGGGCTGCAGCAGGTGCACGTCGTCAATATGGATGGGACGGGATTCACCAGACTTACCACGGGGCCTTCCGAGCACATGAGTCCAATGTGGTCGCCGCGAGGCGATCTGATCGCGTTCGTAGAATTCATGCCCGGCGCCAAGTCTTCCCATATCCGGGTCATGGACCCCGCAGGCGGCAATCAGAGGAAGCTTACGACGGAGGAAGCGCTGCATACGAACCCTTCATGGTCGCCGGACGGGTCATGGCTCATCTATGGCTGCGATCTGGGTACGCCCCATCTCCGCAAACTCAATGTCGATACCGGGGAGATCGTTTTGTTCGAGCCTCCCGCACGGGGAACTGATTCGTCTCCTGTCTGGTCAGGAAGAGAGATCGTCTTTTCCAGCAGCTGCGACTGGGAGGAGTCTGAATCGTTCGCTAATCTCTACCGGATGTCTGAAACCGGGGAACATATGCAGCGACTGACAACGACGCAGGCTTTTGAATACTGCGGGGACTGGTAAGAAGTGAGAAGTAAGAAGTAAGAAGTAAGAAGTAAGAAGGATGAGGTAAGAAGGATTAAGTATGAAGATGAAGTTAGAAGGGCGTCGAGTGGCTTCGTTTCATTGTTTCTATCCCAATCTCCGCCATACCCGCCGCCAGTTTTGTTGCTCAAAATTCCCCCATTCTTCCGGGTTTGTCAGCGTGATCCTTTGCAGCATCAATTCGCTCCACCGCGAGACATCCGTCCTATCACGGCCCGTCGTGATGACGACCGCACCGTCACGGTCCGTCCGGCAGAAACGGGTTCCTACCCTCTCATAGCGTTCAATGACCTCGTCGGCCGGATGGCGGTACGGGTTTTCCCTGCCCACGCACGCAACCGCGAGGTCCGGTCTGGCAAGCGAGACGAACGACTCCGAACTCGAGAACCTGCTTCCGTGATGGGGGACCTTCACCACGTCGCACTTGATGTCCTGTCCGCTCATGACGAGACTCGTATCCGCATCCGTTCCGATATCCCCCGTGAATAAATAAACCCGGCCGTGATCGGCCACCCGCAGGACGAGCGAACGATTATTCTGGGCGGCGAATTCCTTCGGCTCCCGCGTCTGGTAGTCTCGCGACGGATGGAGGACGCGAAGTTCCGCGCCCCCGATAGCGACCGGAGCGTCTTCCGCGGACATGGTCCGCAGCGGGATCCCTTTTTCGGCAATGACCTGCATGAACATGTCATAGCCGGGAAGGTCCGTATCAAGACCGCTGGCCCACACTTCAGCGACTGGAAATTTTCTGAGCAGAAAGAGAAGTCCGTTCATGTGATCGGGATGGGGATGGGACAGGACCACAAAGTCCAGCCCGCGGATCCCCCGGTTCCAAAGAAACGGGGCAACGACCCGTCTTCCGATGTCGAAGCGGTTGTCTGCGGTGCCCCCGCCGTCTATGAGGACGGTTTTTCCTGAAGCGAGTTCGATGAGCGAGCAGTCGCCCTGGCCCACGTCGGGAAAGCTGATGCTCGTATGGTTTTTCGGAAGAAAGGAAAAGGCGAGACCCAGGAGCAATAAAGGCGTTGTCACGGCGAGCGTGATCTTCGGCAGGAGGGGGATTCGGGCCGATCCCTCGAAGGGCTTGAAGCGGGATATCAGGTGAACCCTGAGCGTGGACAGGAGGGAGAGAAGGAAGAGGGCGTAGCAGGAAAGCCACAGGACACCCGGTGCCTGCGGATGAAACTCAGCGAAGGGAAGGCGGGAAAAAAATGAAACAAGTTCGATGAAGACGTCCGCCACATGCTGGTTCAACCAGGCCAGCGGGAGGTGGTTCATGAAGAGGGAGAGGACGCCTGAGAAAAGACCGAGCGGGACCACGACGGCGCCCGCGAAAGGCACCACGAGCAGATTCGAAACGAGCCCGGCCAGGGAGAATTGGTTAAAGTAGCGGGCCACGAGCGGACCCGTTGCCAGGCTCGTGGCCAGGGAAATGACCATGAGAAGAGCCACGCTTTGCGCGAACTTCATAATCCGTCCGGACGCCTTAACGCCGATATCGTTCCAGAGCGAGACGACATAGCCGATGACCAGCACGGAAAGATAGGAAAGCTGGAACGAGATATCGAAGAGGGCCTGCGGGCTGAAGGCAAGAATCACGAGGGCCGCAAGCGCCAGGGAGTGCATGAGGGCGTGTTCGCGGTCCAGGATGAGCGCCGTAAGACCGGCGGTGATCATGATGAGTGAGCGGACGGTGGCCACCTGGCCGCCGGCTAAGAGCGTGTAAAAGAGGACGAGCGGCAGCGTGAGCCATGCAGCAATTTTTTTGGGGTCCGCGAAGAGCGTGAGGCGGTGGTAGAGCCTTTCCGGCAGGAGAAATAATATCCCCTCATAAGGCCGAAGCAGAGCAGCGCGACCATGCCCAGGTGGGATCCGGATATGGAAATGATATGCGTTACGCCGGCTGCCAGAAACCGGTCGCGAAGCTCCTCCGTGAGAGCTCCCTCCTCGCCCAGGACCATGGCCTGAAGAATTGCCGAGCCGGGGCCTTTAGTCTCCGCGAGGAACGCGTGTCTGATCCGCTCGCGCCAGTCCTGGATGGTCCTGAACACGCCGTCGCCCCGGTTCAGGATCTCGATGTCATCGCCGGTCCGTACGCTCACCGTGGCAAAGACGTTGCTCCGGGCCAGGTATTCCGGCATAGTCAAAACCGCCGAGGTTCATGAAGCTCCCCGGTTTACGCATCTTGCCGCTTACCCGGATGAGGTCGCCGTATCCCAGAGAGGTTATTTCCTCGCGCACGCTTATGCGGACGCTCCCGCGGACCGGTGATCCATCGGCCTGCGTCAGCTCCATGAGGAAGGCGGTCCTGTCCGGATCCCGGTCGAGGGGAGAGTCGATCGTGCTGGTGAGTTCGTGCGCCTCCCGGTCAAAGGGGACCTTGCGGATGTAATGATCAGCCGGAAGCCAGGCAGCAGAATAGAGGTATGCCGCCATGCCCACCAGGCCGGGGGTGACGTAAAGCAGATAGCGCTGATACGGCAGCTTTCCGGTCAAGACGAGAAATCCCGCCGCTATGAGGATGAGGCTTGCGAGGATGACGGTTGAAAAGGGGAAATACAGGAACCCATGCCCGAGCAGGATGCCGACGGTGTATGCGAGCGTGACGGAGATGTGAGGTTTGTGCATGGATGATGAAGCCGATTACAGGACCGGCATCGCAACACCATAACTATGAAACATATTCGCCCTCGGAGGCCGCGTCCGCGGGCTCCACGCCGGTCTTCTCCCACACGTCCACCCAGGGCTCTGCCTCGCGGTACCACTCCTGAAACCGGATCAGGTTTTCCCGGCCTACATAGATTGATCGCAGCAAATCCCGGGATATATCCGCCGGTAAAGCGAGGGCGGGAAGCGTGACAAACGCCTCCTGGCCGTTGCTGCCCGCTTTTGTATGAGGACCCGGCGCTATGCTCATCCAGAACGCATACCGCGGAAGGGCCTTTTCTTTCGGCGCAAGCCGGTTTGCCGCATGCACGACTTTAGCCGAGAAATCCCTCATGAGCGCTTCAAACGCCTGCGACGCCTTGCCCTTGAAGGTGACGACAACCGGCTCGTCCGCACCCTGAATCGCAGCCAGCACCTGCAAGTGACCGCGCATGTGCGCTCCCATGACATAGGCGCTGCGTGGAAAGTAAACGGTTTCCGTTCCCTGCTGGGCGAACCATCGAAAGCGCATTCGGATCGGGGCCATGACGACCTTATCAGCGGTCAAGGTGCTCTCTTCCTTTCGGCTTCTGAACGTTATCCGCTCTGTTGACCAGGAGGGAATGCGGAGCCCGTCCGGGAGATAGCGGGCAGGAAGGATCGCTCCGCCGGCATACTGCACCCCCCCTGCCGCCTTCAATGCCCTCTGTCCGTTGTGCCATTGGGCGACCGGATACACGGGAATGGCCCGCTCGGCCGCATTCGGGTCCACGACATCGTAGTCAAAATCGGGCTGGCTCATGATGTGTCCTCCTCATTCGTAACCTTCAAGTTGAATTCAACCTAAACCAAACCATTCGGAGCTCTGTCATCGCGGACAGTGAGCACAGGCTATCATATTCTTGCGATTCTGCAAACTACCCGTTTGGGTAGGTAGTAATTATGGACGAGTTTGAAGCGGAAAACGTCGAGGCTGGAAAGAAGAGAGGTAGCTGCTTTAGGTGCTTCATGAAATGCTTACGCATCACATATAAAACAACCCGTCATTCCCGCCTGCGCCCAGCGTTTACGAGTGAGTCAGCGCGAGTGCAGGGTGAATGATTCTATCGGGAATCCAGGCATTGATTCTCAAGGTTTAAATCATTGACTGGATTCCCGCTTTCGCGGGAATGACGACCTGAGCAGATACGAAGCGAGAATAAGGAGGAATTACGCTAAACTCGGAAAGTACTGATGCTATTTTTACGGCAGATTATTCTTATCCCAGCCGGGAGGTCGGGTAGAGCGCAGTAAAAGCCGACATCAAGTTTTTTTCTTCTGAAGTTTCACGATGAAATTCTGCTTGAACTGCTGCGGCAGATCGGTATCATAAAAACGAAGGAAGAGTGCCTGTAGGAAATCCGATGATCCCACGGGTTCGAGGATGGATGCCTCGACGAACTTTCGCGCGGTTTCATACATCTCGAAACCCATGCGCAGGCGTTCCTCCCCGGTCTTCGACATGATCATTTGAGTAAACAGTTGTTCGATACGGGGGTCTGTGTCGGTCATCGTAACTTGCCATGCACCGTCCGAGTAATTACGATTGCGAAG
>CAVUHW010000028.1:0-113314 GCA_963741205.1 Nitrospirota bacterium | reverse complement strand
TAGCGATCACGGCCTCCTTCGCCATCAATACGTATACGATTGCGGCGACAAGCGACACCAGGGGTACCATGACGCCGACGGGCGATGTACCGGTCACCCATGGCACGAGCCAGACATTCTCCTTCACGCCGACTCCGGGCTATAACATCGTGAATGTGATCGTTGACGGTGTGCCTCAAGGGGCGCAGGCTTCCTTTACCTTCTCAACTGTCACGGGAGGCCATTCGATCAAGGCGGTTTTCGTCCCTGATGGTGATGTCAACGGCGACGGGAAAGTGGATATCGCCGATGCCTTGAAGGCCCTGCAGATTTCGGTCGGCCTTGTACCGCCTTCCGCGGTGAATACTCTGCACGGCGATGTTGCGCCGCTTGGCGCAGACGGGGTCCCTGTTCCGGATACTCAGATAACGGCTGCGGATGCGCTGTTGATACTCAAGAAGGTGGTCGGATCGACCTCGGGCTGGTAGGGAAAAAACGGAGGACCGAACGACAGGGGCCGGGGATTATTCCCGGTCCTTTTCTTTTTAAAGGCGGCCCATCTGTTCTCGGGGGCACTTGTTTAGAGCTCTGAATTTCGGGTTCGAGGTTTCAAGATTGCACTCGACGTCTCAAACCCGAAGGTAAAATTCAGCCACGAAGGACAGGTGGTCCTACAGCACCAGGTTTGACGTGAGGATTTTGTACGTCGCGATTCCCGCGAGGAGCACATAACAGAAAAGAGCCGTTAAGCAGAGCCGTTTCTGCAGTGCGGGGACGACCTGCTTCAGGCTGTTGACGGTCTTAAACGGCATGAGCGCGCCGACGCCGAGTCCGCTGACCGTGCCGAAGAGGAGCGCCGCGTACAGCGGATATCCGATGTATCCGTACTCTTTCTGCAGGATGCAGAACGGGCAGTGGTGCGACGGCAGCTCATAGATGTAGATCGAAAGAAACGAGAATATCGAAGTAACCGCAATGACGGCCATAATCCCGCTTATCACGGAAAAAAGATATCCCGCCTTTCCTGTCCGATAAAAATAAATACCCGACAGCAACGTAAGCGCGGCTGCCGCGTAAAACGACGCCACCATCGGCGACGGGGGAAGCGCGACTATGTCCGAGGCGATGCCCGCCGAGTCCCGGCTGAACAGGCTGCCGCAGCACGAGGTGATGATGTCGGGTTTGAGGCCGAGGAAGTAGGCGTAGAGAAGGGCTGCTTCGGCGACGATGAGCGGAGCGATCGCGAGGAGGAGCCGGTACTTTGTCTTGATGAGCGGATAGTCGTAGGCCTGGTTGTCCGCATAGTTGATGATCAGCCAGACCCCGGCGAGGAGGAAGTTTACGATCTTCAGGATCAGCGCGGGATAGCCGTAGGCGTTCACGTTGAGCGTTCCGGCGGCGCACATGGCGCCGGTGAAGAGTGTGCAGAGGCTGTCGACGGTAAAGATATAGAGGAACAGGGATGCGAGCTGAAAGACGAGCGCGTAGCCGAGGATCGTTGAGATGAGGTAGGTACGCCGTTCGAGGCCCAGTTGGAGTTCGCTCCCGCTCGAGAGGTCCCAGCGTCCTGAGGATCACAAACCCGTAGTAGGCGGCGTACACGACCATGAGGCTCGTGAGGGCCGATGCCGTAAGGAGCGCGATGATGGCGGGATGGAGGATCATTCTATCCTTCCGTCTCTCACGGAGATGACGCTGTCTGACGATTTCCGATTCGTAAACGAGCGGATCGTGGCTTGCGATAACGGCCGTTTTCCCCGTGCGCTTCAGTTCCCGAATGATCTCCATGAACTCCCGGGAAAGTTTCGTGTCGAGGTGCGCCGTGGGCTCGTCGGCGATGATCGTCGCCGGGTCATTGATGAGCGCCCGGGCGATCGCAACCCGCTGCATTTCTCCTCCGGACAGCAATTCCGCCTTTTCCCGCGCGCGGCCGGCGATCGAAAAGAGGTCGAAAAGCTGGAGCGCCCGCGCCTCGAGCGACCGCCGCCGCTCGCCGAAGGGGTAGGCGGGCAGCATGACGTTCTCCAGCGCGGTGATCCCCTTGATGAGGTTGAACTGCTGGAAGATGAACCCGAACGTCCTGCGCCGCACATCCGTGAGAAAGCGCTCGGGCAGGCTCGTGATGTCGCGGCCGGAGAGCACGATCCGCCCCGACGTGGGACGCGCCATGCACCCGATGATGCCGAGGAGGGTGGTCTTGCCGGAGCCGCTCGGCCCCTTGAAGACGGTCACCTTGCCCGATTGCAGGGAGCAGCTGACCCCGTCGAGCGCGATGTACTCGTTATGCCTGCCGGCGTTGAAGACCTTGCGGATGTTTTGGATTTCAATCATAAAAAATGGTCTCGTATGAATCGTTATTCCCGCGAAAGCGGGAATCCATTTTGATCTTAGCGTTGGAAAACCAATGGCATACCCGCTTTCGCGGGTATGACAAAATAGCACGCTGTATGAACTATGAACCGTCTCACGTCCTCATCACCGAATCGGGGTCGATTGTTGCCGCGCGCCAGGAAGGAATGATGGTGATCACGGTATAAGGGACAACGGTGATGAAAAACAGGATGATCACGTCCGGGGCGCTGACGAAGGGTGTAAGCCGGAAATGTGGATAGAGTACGGACCACCCCTTGAGCACAGGCTCGAACAGGGCCGCTGAGCCGAGGAACACGTGGCCGTAGCCGAGAAGGATGCCCGCCAGAAACGAGGAGAGCGAAACCACGACGCCTTCCCAGAATTTCATCATCAGCACATCCGATGTTTCCCATCCGATGGCCTTGAGGATCCCGATCTCCTTTTTTTCCTCGGCGGAAAGGCCCGTGGCCCTGTCCCAGGCGAAAATGACGAACGCCGCGACGGACCCCATGAGGATCACGAGCAGGATGCCGCCGCGCCAGCTGAAGACCGCGTCGTAGGTGCGAAGGATCTCATCCCTCATGATGGGACGCGTGTCGGGGAGGAGGTCCGCGATCTTGTGGGCGATGGTAACGAATTCCTTCGGATTCCTGACGGAGAGGGTTAGGTCGGTGACGTATTGCGAAGAGACGCCGAAGAGCTCCCTGAAATCATGTTCCGACATCAGGACGAGGTCCGCAGAGACCAGCTCCGAATCGGATGAAAGCACCTCGCCGATCCGGAAGGTAGTGAGGGACCCGTCCTGCGCCTTGAAGGGGAGGATGTTGTCCTCGACCGAGCGGCTGTTCCGGGAGACGCCGCTGCCCACGACAATCGTGCCGTCGCTGTAAGGAAAATCAGCAGGGACCATGAGGGTGTAGTTTGCGCCGCCGAAGACGGGGTCGTAATAATAACCCCATAGCCTCCCTTTGACCGCGCTGACGCCCCGGATCGTCCTTATCTTCTCCGCATATTCGGCCGGCACGAGCGCCTGCCTGCCGGCAACGAAGCGCTGCACGATGATTTCCGGCGCGTCTTTCAATACGAGCGAGGCCTCTCTTTTGATGGCATGGGTGAAGAACATGACCGAGGCCAGCATGAAAACGATGAACGTGTAGACGAGCACAAGCGCGGCGTTCTTTCCCTTGCGCCGGAGGAGCGATGACAGGGTGAAGTCGAGTATGTGCCGCTGCTTTTCAATCCTGCTCATGGCTCACCAATCGCGGCGGCGGACTCGACAGTGAACCCGACGGAAAATGTTCAAACGATAAGGGATAGTCTTGAAACGGCGTGCTGACTCCCACAACCGCGGGATTTCTCGTGTACTGCGCATCCGTGAAAAGGCAAAGATCGGTGAGTTCGAAAAGGCCGACCATGTACGCGTTTTTCAGAAGGAGCGGCATGTCGGACCTTTGCCGAGCCTGCGCGTGCGCGAAGGCAAGGCAGAGAAGGACCGTCATGAAGGCGATAGATGCCATGAACAGCGTCGATTTTCGCATGGTGAATGAACTCGCAGGATGCTTTTCACCGCAGAGGATGCGGAGGACGCAGAGAACAACTCAAGAAAAGATTCATTTACAACGGGAATATCTCGGTGTCCTCTGTGATAAATCCGGTTTTTGCGATGTTATCGTTCTTACTTAAGCCCCTTCAGAATTGCGGGTGTTACGGCGCTGAAGACGAGCACCGCCTTCCCCTTGTGGTCTTCTTTGAATGCCCGGGCATCGGCCTCCGACGCAAACGGAATGAGTTCGTTGCCCATCGGTCCGCGGACGTCGCTGCCGTTGACGTAATAAGCCGTCCGAGCATCGATGTACGATACCGCGTAGTAATCCATGACATACATCGACGCGATATCTTCCCGCTTTTTAGACGGGCTGTATTTCCCGATATCGAGGTAATACGTGAACATGTCCTTTGCACCGTCGAACACGACGTACGACCCGTCGGTGAAAACGATTTCGGCTGTCCAGGCCGGGTACTTCGACACGAACATTCCGCATACCGAGCACCGGTCAGCAGCAGCGGGACGGACCCATGCCTTGACTGCGGCTGACGTTTGCAAAGCCGTGATGCTTGCCGTCAGGAAGACAAGAAAGATTCCGGTAAAGTTCATGGTAGTCCGTTTCATTGACTCTAATTATAACATTACATCATATAAAAATCAAAAATTTGACCGTTTTCCTGCATTTTTTATGTGATTTTCTTTGACATGCGGGGGAAGGAAACATTAATATTCTCCTTAGGAAATTTCGGGGTTCCAGTCCTTGTGGGTTCCAGTCTGTCAAGGGAGGGAGGAACTTCACTGGAAAGCTACCGGTATCAGCAACTCGCGTATCTGATTGTTCCGCTCACGACCGGCGTCGAGTTCTTTCTTACGGCGCGGCAAGACCGAAGAACATCGGGCAGGGAATCGACCAGGGCCGTCATCATGGACGCGCTTGGGTACGTGTTTCTCGGCATTATCCCGGCGATCTTTCTGTTCACGATCTACAATATCGAGAACCATCGGCTGCCGCTGCTCGCACAGGTCCTTCACCGTCTCGACCGGTACGGGGTCATGTTTTTCTTTCTCGGTTCCTGGTGGCAGGTTTTTCTCATCACCTCGCTCAGGGCGCGGCGCGCCGTTCACGGAAACGGAAAGCTCCTGGTGAATATATGGCTGCCGTATCTGACGCTCGGCGCGTTCATATCGGCACTGATCCTTTGGGTGGCCCCTTGGAACCTCATGTGGGTGTCTGTCTTCTGGTTCGTCGGCACCTTTATCCTCTTCGGCGCTATCGGAGTTTCTCCCTCCAAGCTGTCAAAGGTTTTCCTTGTTCTTGCAATCCTGATCCTGGTATGTGAAAATATCCTGTTCATTATCCTTGACGCTATCGTGTAAATTCAGTCAACCTCCTGTAGCCAATACAACGCCCCACACCCCTGCCTCTCTCCCCCGGTGGAAGAGGGAAAAAGGGAGAGGGTGCTTATCTTTGGAGGGACAACTGCACGGGGAAGGGGCAATCAATGCTTACTCAACAACAAATGAAGCAAACCATCGTGACGGCCCTCGAATCGAATGAATTCGAGACGGTCCACAGGCTTACCCTTATGAGCAGGAAAGTACTGAGCGTGCTCGTGCGTCTTGCCTATGACAAGGAAACTCTTGTAGGCTGGCGGGCTATCATCGCGACCGGGCATGCAGCATCGGTACTCGTCAGGAACAATTATGATTTTCTGAGAGAGACTGTCCGGAGGTTGTTATGGTCCTTGACAGACGAGTCGGGCGGTATCGGATGGTCAGCACCTGAGCTGCTCGGAGAAATTGCGAGCGCCGACCCGAAAAGATTTTGCGATATCGTGCCGCTCATAGCAGAGGTCTTCTCTATCGAAGAAGCGGTATTCAGGCCCGGCGTCCTCTATGCTTTCAAGAGAATTGCAGACAGTCATCCGGATATGATCAACCCGTATCAGGAGATCATCCAGCGCGGGTTGTCCGAGGCAGGATCCCATGGCGAGAATCCGCGCGCTGGAACTGATTTTGATCCTGAGAGAGAGATTAGGTTCCGGGAATTTTAACGATGTTGCAAGCACGATTCACAGCCTGATGCAGGACCAAGCTGAAGTATGGTTATATAGGAACGGGGGATTTACGAGTATAGAAGTCAGAGAATTAGCTCGGGAAGTCCATGACAGGCTTAATAAATAACTTTTGCTAAAATTTATCAGTAATAATATGTGGGATAAATAATTAAATTTTATGTTTATTAATGAGTTTGAGTGGGATTATTATGTTTATAATAGTGCCTGTTAGTACGCTATATTACCTTTTTTGGATTTTATTCAATAATTAAATAACAGCAAAATTTTTTTATCTTAAACTTGACAATTAAGCACTCATATTTTATAATGATGGTGTCATAATATTTGAGGGGCGATTATGGGATCGACGACAAAAAGGGATTATTATGATGTCCTCGGCATCAGCAAAACTGCGTCAGAGGCTGACATAAAAAAAGCGTTCAGGAAACTTGCAAGAAAATACCATCCTGACGTTAATCCGGGGAACAAGTCATCTGAGCAGATGTTCAAAGAACTCAACGAAGCTTATGAAGTTCTTTCTGATGCGAAGAAAAGACAGCAGTATGACCAGTTCGGCCATGCAGCATTCGAACAAGGCTTTGGACAAGGAGGGGGGCAGGGGCCGGGACAGGGATTTGCAGGGTTTGGACGGAGCGCTGATTTTTCCGGCGTTCACGGGTTCGAGGACATCTTCGGCAATATTTTCGGTGAGGGGGCGCGGCGGCAACAGGGTCCGATAAAGGGCGAGGACGTAAACTATTCCGTCGAGGTCGACCTGGAGGATGCCATCTTCGGGAGGACTATGCAGGTCGATTTGCAGCGCGATGTGACCTGTTCGGTCTGCGGCGGATCAGGCGCACAACCCGGCACATCCGTCCGGACCTGCCCCACCTGTATGGGATCGGGCAGAGTGACCCAGGGCAAGGGATTTATGCAAATAGCCCAGACTTGTCCAACCTGCCGCGGGGAAGGAACGATCAATCCCAATCCCTGCCGCACCTGCAACGGGCGGGGCATCGTGCCGCAATCGGAGCGCATCAATGTCAAGATTCCACCGGGTGTTGATAGCGGTTCAAAGGTGCGCGTTGCGGGCATGGGTGGGCCTGGTGAAAAGGGCGGACCCCCCGGCGATGTCTACATCGTCACCAAAGTGCGACCCCACCCCTATTTTGAGAGGAGAGGCGATAACCTGTATTCGGAAGCGGGCGTTACCATCAAGGAAGCCGCGCTGGGGGAAAAAATCGAGATCCCGACAGTCGACGGAATGGTCTCGCTTTCGTTGCCCGCCGGGGTGCAGACCGGCCAGCAGCTCAAGCTCCGAGGCAAGGGCGTGCCTCATCTCGGAGGGGGAGGCGTGGGGGACCACTACGTGACGATCAAGGTCGTTACGCCGACAGGGCTGTCTGAAGGGGGCAAGGACCTTCTCAGAGAACTCGACCGGTTGCACCCGTCCAACCCGAGGAAGGACATCACCTTCAGGGGATTCAGGAAGAGATGAAGGACGTAATGAGGCGAGTGCGAAATGGACGACGAACGACAGACGAGCGACGAAGACAGCTGTTCGTCCATCGTCGCAGTCGCGAATTATCGCTCATGTCCATCGTGAATCGCAGTGAGGTATCCAATGGCGGCGCGTGAACACAGATTGTTTATGATCAGCGTGGTATCTGAGATGCTCGGCATTCATCCGCAGACCCTGAGGCTCTATGAGCGTGAGGGTTTCATCAAACCGAAGCGGAGCGTGGGGAACACGCGTCTCTATTCCGAAGAAGACGTCGAGAAACTCGAAATGATCCTGAGGCTGACCCGGGAGCTCGGCGTCAACCTCGCGGGTGTCGAGGTGATCCTCTCGATGCGCGAGAAGATGGAACAAATGCAGCGTGAGATGGAGGAAACGATTCTTCAGCTTCGCGAGGAGCTTGCCCGTGAGATCAGGCGCAGGGAAGAAATGAGGAACGCCCTGGTTCCGGTGAGAAGGATAAGAATTATAAGGGACGAGGGATGAGGTAGAAGGATGAGGGACGAGAAGGACGAAGGTGACGCAAAGGCTTTTTGCGTCCATCGTCCTAGCGAACGAAGTGAGCGGTCGTCTATCGTCCGTCGTTCAGCTTTGGAGAAGGAGGAAACCATGGCTCGGTTTGACAAATTGACTCTAAAAGCGACAGAGGCCTTGCAGGCGGCCCAGGAAATAGCCGCGAAACGCCATAATCAGAATATCGAAGTGGAACATCTTCTTCTCGCGCTTTTGGAACAGACGGACGGCGTAGTGCTGCCCCTGCTGAAGAAACTCGGAGCCGACCCCAGCCGTATCAAAGGGGACATAGAAGAGGCTTTGAACAGGTTGCCGAAGGTTGAGGGCCTGGTACAGACCTATCTCTCCCCGCGGCTTGGCAAGCTCTTCGAACGGGCGGAGCAGGAGGCGGAGCGGCTGAAGGATGAATACGTGAGCACGGAACACCTTCTGATTGCGGCCGCCGACGGCGACGGTGTCGCACATGAGACTCCTGGCCCGCCACGGGGTAACGAAAGACAAGATTTTCACGGTCCTCGTCGATATCCGGGGGAGCCAGCGCGTGACGGACCAGAATCCGGAGGACAAATACCAAGCGCTGACCCGATACGGAAGGGACCTTACCGACGTGGCCCGGCGGGGGAAGCTCGACCCCGTGATCGGCAGGGATGAGGAGATTCGCCGCGTGGTGCAGGTCCTGTCGCGAAGGACCAAGAACAACCCCGTTCTGATAGGCGAACCGGGCGTCGGCAAGACCGCGATCGTCGAGGGGCTCGCGCAGCGGATTGTCTCCGGAGACGTCCCGGAAGGACTGAAGAACAAGCGGGTCGTGGCCCTTGACATGGGAGCGCTCATCGCCGGGGCCAAGTACCGCGGCGAATTCGAGGACCGGCTCAAGGCCGTCTTGAAAGAAGTGACCGAAGCGAGCGGAGAGGTGATCCTTTTTATCGACGAACTCCACACCGTGGTAGGGGCCGGAGCGGCGGAAGGGGCGATGGACGCGTCGAACATGCTGAAGCCGGCGCTTGCCCGCGGTGAGCTTCGGTGCGTGGGCGCTACGACGATCAATGAATACCGCAAGCATATCGAAAAGGACCCGGCCCTCGAGCGGAGGTTCCAGCCCGTGCTGGTACGGGAACCCTCCGTGGAGGACACCATCTCGATCCTCCGAGGTCTGAAGGAACGCTACGAAATACATCACGGCGTCAAGATCAAGGACTCCGCGCTCGTGAGCGCTGCAATCCTGTCACACCGCTACATTGCGGACCGTTTTTTGCCGGATAAGGCCATCGACCTGATCGACGAGGCAGCATCGAGGCTCCGGATGGAGATCGACAGCATGCCCATAGAGCTTGACGAAGTCGAGCGCCGGATCAGGCAGCTCGAAATAGAGCGCGAGGCGGTAAAAAAAGAGCAGGACCCCGCATCGCGGGAGCGGTTGGCCAAAATCGAGAGCGAAATTGCTGAACTCTCGGAAAAACGGAAGGGCCTCAAAATCCAGTGGCAGTCGGAAAAAGAAGGAATCCAGAGCATCAGGCTCGTTAAGGAACAGATAGAACAGACGAGGACCGAAGCGGAAAAGGCGGAGCGCGAAGGCAATCTGGGGCGCGCCGCGGAACTGAGATACGGGAAACTGTTGGAACTCCAGAAACAGCTCGAAAGCTCATCGGCGAAACTCGCCGCCGTCCAGTCGCAGGCGAAGATCCTGAAGGAAGAAGTGGATGAGGAGGACGTGGCGGAAATCGTGTCCAAATGGACGGGCATTCCGGTCACCCGGATGCTCGAAGGCGAGATGCAGAAACTGCTGCACATGGAAGAACGTCTCCGCAAGCGCGTTGTGGGCCAGGATGAAGCCATCACCGTGGTGGCCAACGCCGTGCGCAGGGCGCGGGCGGGGATTCAGGATCCGAACCGGCCCATCGGCAGTTTCATCTTCATGGGACCCACGGGCGTAGGCAAGACCGAACTCGCACGGGCGCTCGCCGAGTTTCTCTTCGATGACGAGCAGGCAATGATCCGCATCGACATGTCCGAATACCAGGAGCGCCACACCGTGTCGCGGCTCATAGGCGCGCCTCCCGGATACGTGGGTTATGAGGAGGGCGGGCAGCTTACCGAGGCGGTGAGAAGACGTCCCTACGCGGTGATCCTCTTCGATGAGATTGAAAAGGCGCACCCCGAGGTGTTCAATGTTCTGCTCCAGCTTCTCGATGACGGCCGGCTGACCGACGGACAGGGACGGACCGTGGATTTCAAGAACACCGTTGTGATCATGACCTCGAACGTCGGGAGCTCTTTCATCCAGGACCTTCGGAATGACGAGGAGGAGATGCGTCGGCGTGTGACAGAAGCGATGCGCCAGCAATTCCGGCCCGAATTCCTGAACCGGGTCGACGATATGGTCATCTTCCATCCCCTTGACGCGGAGGTGCTGAAGCAGATCGTCACCATCCAGGTGGGGCTCGTGCAGAAGCGGCTGGCCGACCGGAAGATCGAGATCGAGCTGACCGAGGGCGCAAAAGAGCTCCTCGCCGAAGAGGGCTTCGACCTCGTGTATGGCGCGCGGCCGCTCAAACGGGTGATCCAGCGGGATGTTCTTAATCCGCTCGCGGCGAAAATCCTCGCAGGGGAAGTGAAGGAAGGGTCTCGGGTAGTCGTGGACCGCAATGACCGGCGCCTTATATTCAGGGCAGCGGATGTTGCGGTCGGCGCCGCCTCGTAAATCCATAATCCATCCACGGTGCGACCTCGACTTGAGGTCGCCCTTTTTTTGTGTCGTTTACGGACATCGTCATGCACAGGTTTGTGCAACGTATTGGATTGTTGGAATGAAACCAGAAAAAATAATTGTGGTGTGGAAAATAAAAGTGTGATATATTGAAAATAATATTCTGAGCGGTTCGAATATGCCCGCAAAGGTGGGAGATGACCAAACAGAAAACAATAAAAGGGAAAAAGGTCAGCAGCGCTGCTCCGGAGCGGGACTTCAAAAATTTATTTTACAGAAAACTGACGGAGACCCACCTTTTCTATGAAGTGGGGCGGATCATCGCGTCCGAGTTGGAACCCACCGAACTCATTCAGAAGATCATAGCCACCATCGGCAAGACCGTAATTTTTGAAGACGCCTCGGTCTATCTCGTAAAAAAAGATCTTACCGGCCTCGAGCCGATATATTTTCACAATCCGCTCCTTCAGTCCCGGATGGCGGAGGCGATTTTTTTTGATAACGGGGCGCCGGGAACGATCGCGGCAGGCGGCGAACCGTTCTTTCTGGATGACACCGCGCTCTTCGACAGCTTTTTCCACCACCCCGATGAGCGCAAGGAACACGGCAGTTACATCGGGATCCCGCTCAAGAACGAAAACCGCATCATCGGCGTGATGGGTTTCAGCCACAGCAAGACCGCCGCTTTCCGGGTTGAGGACTTTGATCTCCTTCGGACCTTATCCCACCTGATCTCCGCCGGTTTGGAAAAAGCCGAGCTGTTCAAAAAGACGCTTGAGTTGTCCCGCATCGACGAGTTGACCGGCCTGCTCAATTACCGGGTCCTGATCGAAAAGCTGGAAGAGGAGATCCGCAGAAAGGTGCGCACCGGCAGGGAGTTCTCCTTCATCATGATCGATATCGATGATTTCAAACGCATCAACGACCGCTACGGTCATCTCGAGGGCAGCAGGCTCATCGCCCAGATGGGGCCGTTGCTCAAAGCGGCGTGCCGGACCGGCAGTACGGACACCTGCTTCCGTTACGGAGGGGAGGAATTTTCCATCCTCCTGGCGGAGACCGATATTGAAGAAGCGCTGGCAGTTGCCGAACGCGTTCGAAAATCCGTTGACGACTATCCGTTTACGGTCAAGGTCGCCCATCCCTACGAAAAGGTGACCGTCAGTCTCGGCGTCTCCACAATGGAGGCGGGAAACATGAAGCCGACCCCCCAACTGATCCATGAAGCCGATATTGCCCTTTACCGCTCGAAGACGCTGGGTAAGAACCGGGTGACCTCTTACTGCGACTCTTACAGCATGCCCGGCGTAACGTTCGACCCGGAGCACAACGGGAACTGAATAGCTTCAAAAACAGCCGAGCTGGCAAGCGGAAATCTTGATCTTCAATTCGTTGCAGAGCGCGCCGATCTCCCGAAGCGGGACGTTCAGTGAGTTGGAAAGTTCATGCGCCATTTCGCAAGTGAGGCGGTCGTTTACCGCCGCTGCCCGTATCGCTTCGATCATCTTCTCCCGGTTCATAGTCCCTCCCTCTCATTCGTTCGTAATATTACACGATGCGTCACGTTCATTGCAAGAGCGGGACAACGCCCTTCACTGGCGCCGCTGAATTCCGGAGCGAGCGGAGCGGGCGTATATGATGCTCGTTCAAACCGTAACGGATCGAAGTTTCCCCGGATCTTGCGCCGGGGAGCTTTAATCCTCTGTTGACTTGTTCCATCGGCTTGGATAAAATGAGCTTGTCAATTACACCAGGGAGGTAACAGGCATGGCACAGGTCTTTGACGCAATCATCATCGGTTCGGGCCCCGCGGGCCTCACTGCCGCGCTCTATCTCGGACGCGCGGGCCAGAAGTGCGTGGTGCTCGAAAAGGATTTCGTCGGCGGCTACACCGCCAAGATCGCCCACATTGAGAATTATCCCGGCTACGAGACCATCAACGGTATGGATCTTACGCAGATCATGGCAAAACAGGCCGAAAAGTTCGGCGCCACGATCGTCTATCCTGTCGAAGTAGTGGACATGGAACTCAAGGGAGAAGTCAAGCGCGTACGCACCCGGGACGAAGTATATGAAGGTCACGTCGTGATCATCTCGATCGGGGTGGCCAGGAAAAAACTCGAGGTACCGGGCGCCAAGGAATACCTCGGTAAAGGCGTGTCCTACTGCGCGACCTGCGACGGCAACTTCTTCAAGGGGCGGAAGGTGGCCGTTGTCGGATCGGACAACGAGACTGCCGAGGAGGCACTCCATCTCGCCGACCTCGCCGAAAAGGTGACCATGGTCCCGCACAAGGAACTCGATATCGTAAACGCGGTCATGGCGCGGCTTAAATCCAAGAAGAACGTGGAGATCCTTCCAACGGCGAAGATCCATGCAGTCGTGGGCGATGAACTGGTCACCGGCCTCAAGATCAGCCGCAACGGCGCGGAAGAAGTGCTGCCGCTCGAAGGGGTCTTCATCGCCATGGGCTCGACGCCCATATCGCAGCTCATCCTGAAGGCGGGAGGGCTGACCGACGATCGGGGCTGCCTGATTGTCGACAAACACCAGCGAATGAACCTCGAAGGCGTGTTCGCCGCCGGCGATTGCACCTGCGGCGGTATGCAGATCATCGCGGCGGCCGGCGAGGGTTCGGTCGCCGGCATGCGCGCGGCGTCCTACGTGCGTAAGATCAAGACGAAGGCGGCGGGGAAGTAAGCAAGCGCTAAATTCTAAATCCGAAGTACTCAATACTGGCCAAATCCCAAATACAATTCCAAAAGTGATTCGAATTTTATCCATGTGATTCGGGTGATTTGTTGAGAGTTTCGATATGAGAATTTGAGATTTCATGAGGAATTTTCATGACCGTTAAAGACATGCTCGGCAGGAGCGGCGTCGTTTCCCGCGAGGATGCGCTCAGGATCCTGGACGAGCATTTCGTCCTGCCCGAGCCCGCCGCTGAAGAGGTTTCCATCAGCGCCGCTCTCGGACGCGTCCTTGCGTCCGATATTGCTTCCCCATCGGATCTTCCCGAATTCAACCGTTCCACCATGGACGGCTACGCAGTCAGGAGCGCCGACACCTTCGGCGCCGCGGAATCGCGGCCGGCTTTTCTGAAGGTCGTCGGTGATATCTTGATGGGGACCATGCCGGAACGCGGAATAGCCAAAGGCGAGGCGATGAAGATCGCCACCGGGGGGGCGCTCCCGGCTGGCGCGGACGCTATTGTGATGTTCGAACAGACCCAGCCCGTAGACGAAGCGAGCATCGAGGTGGTGAAGGCGGTTGCGCCTCTCGAGAACATGGTCCAGGCGGGCGACGATATCAGAAGGGGCGAGGTCATACTTTCCCGGGGACACCGGATGCGTCCGCAGGACATGTCGGCTTTAGCCGCTGTCGGCATCACCCGCATCAAGGTTTTCGAAAGGCCGAGGGTCGCGATCATATCAACGGGCAATGAAATTGTGCCTGCGGACAACGTCCCCGCTCCCGGTCAAATACGCGACAGCAACTCCTATAATCTGGAAGGTTTGATAACGCAAGCGGGCGGCGTGCCTGTAAAGAAAGGGATCATCCCTGACGACTTCGCCCGGCTGCGGGAAACACTTGAAGCGGCGATCAAGGACTGCGCCCTCATTCTGATGACCGGCGGCAGCTCCGTCGGAACCGCTGATTTGACGGCGAAGGTGATCAATGCCGCGGGTCAGCCGGGCGTGCTTATTCACGGTGTTTCGATCAAACCGGGCAAACCTCTGGTTGTGGGGCTGGTTGGCGCTTCATCAAGACAAGTGCCCGTATTCGGGCTGCCGGGCCATCCGGCCGCGGTCAGCATCTGCTTTGAGCTATTTGCAAAACCGGAGCTTGTTCGTTTGACCGGCGAGGCGCTTGATCCTGCGCTCGAGGGGGTATCTTCGTATCGCGTGGTCCAAGCCCGGCTCGCGCGAAGCATCCCGTCCAGCCCGGGCCGTGAGGACCACGTGCGCGTGATGCTGGAGAAAAGAACTGACGGCCTTTGGGCGCGGCCGATTTTCGGCGCATCGGGCCTCATCAGCACGCTCGTAAAGGCCGTAGGGACGGTAGTTGTGCCGGTCAACAAGATCGGGATCGAAGTAGGGGAAGACGTGGAAGTGCGGCTGTTTTGAGACGTGCGGAAGCGGATCGCCGAATAGAAACATTAAACAATCATGGCATTCAAACAAAAAAAATATCTCGACAACCAACCTCTCGCGGAAGCGATTCAAAAGTATGACGATGCATTAAAAGCCGCGAATATCGGCGGGCCTCTTCCCGGTGAGCGCATTCCCGTGGGCGATGCATTAGGGCGCGTTACGTCTGAAGCGGTGATCGCAAAGATATCCTCGCCCTTTTACCATTCCGCCGCCATGGACGGCTACGCCGTCCGGTTCATCGACACCTTCGGCGCCTCCGAGACGAAGCCCAAGCGTCTCAAAACGCCTTCTCAGGCCGTGGCCATCGACACGGGCGATCCCGTACCCGACGGTTTCGATGCCGTGATCATGATCGAGGATGTGGAAAAGATTTCTGATACCGAGATCGAGATATTGAAGCCCGCAACGCCGTGGCAGCACGTGCGTCTGGTGGGCGAGGACATCGTCGCCACGGAGCTGATCATATCCGAGAACCAAGTGATACGTCCCGTGGACATGGCCGCGATGATCGCGAGCGGCCATGCAACGGTCATGGTCCGCCGCAGGCCCGTCGTCTCGATCATCCCCACGGGAACGGAGCTGGTTGAGCCGGGCAGCGCGCTCAAAAAAGGCGACATCATTGATTTCAACTCGACCATGCTTTCCGCCATGGCCTCCGAATGCGGCGCCCATGCAGTTCGCAAAGACATCGTGAAAGACGACGCGTCTCTTCTGAAAAACAGGATCGTCGATTCGCTCGCAGAGTCCGATCTTGTCGTGATCAACGCGGGCTCGTCTGCAGGCAGGGAGGATTTTACCGCGGACGTGATCGCAGGTCTCGGCAACGTCATCGTGCACGGGGTCTCGATCAAGCCGGGCAAGCCGGTCATCCTCGGGATCGTGCAGGGCAAACCCGTCATCGGCATTCCGGGATATCCGGTGTCCGCCGCCCTTACCTTCAACCTCTTCGTCAAGCCGCTCATCTACGAACTTCTCGGGATCAAACCGCCTGATTCAGGGACGATCACGGCAAAGCTCAGCAGGCAGGTGGCATCATCGCTCGGACAGGAAGAGTTCATCCGCGTCAAGCTCGGAAGCGTTGCCGGGAATCTTATCGCTACTCCCGTAACGCGCGGCGCGGGCGCTCTCATGTCGCTCGTTCGCGCGGACGGCGTCATCCGCGTACCTGCCCGGAGCGAGGGCATCGCCGGGGGACACGAGGTGACCGTGGAACTGCTTCGCGCCGGCCGCGATATCGAGAACACCATCGTCTGCATCGGCTCTCACGACAACGCCCTCGATGTGCTCGCGAACTTTCTCAAGAAAAGGCATCCGGAACTTTCTCTCTCGTCTGCGCACGTGGGCAGCATGGGCGGACTCCTGGCGCTCAAGCGCGGGGAGGCGCATCTTGCGGGGACGCACCTGCTCGATGAAGAGACGGGCGAGTATAACGTAAGCTATATAAAAAAAATGCTCCCTGAAACGCGGACCGTGCTCGTGAACCTCGTCTACCGGACCCAGGGATTCATCGTACCGAGAGGCAATCCCAAAAACATACGGGGGTTCGCGGATCTTGCGAGGCCGGAGGTCGTCTTCGTGAACCGCCAGGCAGGCGCGGGTACGCGGCTTCTGACGGACCTCTATCTCAAAAACTTGAACATTGACCCGAAGGACGTAAAAGGGTATGATCACGAGGAATTTACCCACATGGCAGTGGCCGCGGCCGTGGTTTCAGGCGCCGCGGACACGGGGCTCGGGGTGCTGTCGGCGGCGCAGGCGCTTGACCTCGACTTCGTCCCCGTGGCGCAAGAGCGATACGACCTCGCCGTCCCCCGGGAATTTTATGATACGCCGATGATGCAAGCCCTGCTCGGGATCATCCGCGGCGACAAAGAGTTCCGCGAGCAGATCGTCGCCATGGGCGGGTATGACGTGTCGGAGATGGGGAAGGTGATCGGCGTCTACTAACGCCGAATTTTTATTACGGAGGTAACAATGCTCGCAATCGCGGCGGTGCCCGGCATGGGCATGGGAGTGATCGGCCTGTTGGGCGAGGTCGGATGGGTCGGCAGGGGAATCGTGGTCATCCTGATGGGGTTCTCGGTCGTGTCCTGGGCCATGATCCTGCTCAAGTACCAATTTCTGCGGAGGGCGGAGAAAGAATCCCATGCCTTTCTGTTGGCGTTCCGGAAGACCAAAAACATTGAGGAGCTTCTACGGGATGCCGAAATGTCAAAGTTCAGCCCTCTTGCCACGCTCTTTGTCGAGGGGTACCGTGAGACCGAGTCCATCATCAAGAGCCTGCCGGACGGCAAGGTGACCGATGAGGAGCGGCCGCTCATTTCCCAGGAGATCGAGCGTTCGCTCAAGATCACCACGCAGGACGAAGTCATGTACCTGGAACGTTATCTCCCGTTTCTCGGCACGACCGGCACGGTGGGGCCGCTCCTGGGCCTCCTGGCCACGGTCTGGGGCATCATGGACGCTTTCTACGGAATCGGGCTGAAGGGCGCGGGCGATATCGCGGCCCTGGCGCCGGGGCTCGCCGCCGCGCTCATCAACACCTCTATGGGGCTGTTCGTCGCCATTCCCGCCGTTATTTCCTATAACTATTTTTCGGCGAAGATCAACGGCATCGCCACGCGGATGGATTCCTTTTCCATGGAGTTCCTGAGCTTTCTCGAACGGAACCTGCTCCGGAGGAAGTCATGAGCTTCACGAGACGGGAACGGCGTATGATCCGCGACATCAACCTTGTGCCGCTCATCGATGTGCTGCTTGTCGTGCTCTTCTTTTATATGATTATTTCTCCCATGATGAGCAGGGGCCTCGACGTGAACCTGCCCAAGTCCGAAGCCAATACGGTCAAGCCCGAAGACCGCGTCGTGCTTACCGTGACCCGCGGTCAGGAACTGTTCGTTGAAAAAGAGCGGGTAGACATATCCCGGCTCAAGGACGTGCTCGATTCCATCCGTAAGAGCAAGCCCCTCGTCAATGTGTATCTCCGGGCGGACAAGGACGCCCCGTACGGCGCCGTCGTGCGGGTGATGGACGTCGTGAAGCGGGCCGGCATTGACCGGCTCGGCATGGTGACGGAAGCAGCGCCGGGAGGTGAGGCCGGCAGATGAGGTTTTTCCCGGGACAGAGGATCGGACAGTCAGGCAATGAATTGGTCCTTTCCGTCTTCTTTTCTTTTTTCCTGCATGCCGCCCTCATTGTACTCGCACTCATTTTTTACACGGCAATGGCCCCGAAAGTTTACCTGCCGCCGTTCTACGAGGTGAAGCTCGTAGGGCAGCCGGCTGAAAGCGCGCCGGCTCCCGCACCGGCATCGGCGCCTCCCCTCGCGAAGCCGGAACCCGCGCCGCCCCAGCCCAAGGTCAAGATCGCGGCGCCCAAGCCGGCAAGCAAGCCATTGAACAAGAGCGCAATGCCCGAGCTGGCCGCGCAGAAGACGAAACCGTCGCAGAAGGCAAGCGGCCAAGGCGGCAAAGACGGAACAGGTCAAGCCGGCAGCGGCCGAACAGGCCAAGCCCGCGCCGAAGGAATCGGCATCCGCTCCTAACGCGCCGGCTGCCGCGCCCGCCAAGGCGGGAGGCGAGGCCGGGGTTGGAGTAGTCAAAGCCTCCTCTGGAAATTCTAAATTGGATGTCTACGCGAGGCAGATGAGAGAAATAATCGGAAATAATTGGTCCCCTCCGATGGGTGCAAAGGGAATAAAAGCTACGGTGCTGTTTAAGGTACTCCGCTCCGGCAGAATCGTAGAGGTCAAAATAGAGGAGTCCAGCAAAAGCGACCCATTCGACATGGCGGCCAGGAGGGCTATCCTTGATGTGAAATCCTTTCCCCCCATGCCTGACGATTTTTATAAGGACTCAGAGAATTTCAGCATTGATCTTTTGCCGCAGGAGTAACATAGACCGATATCTACAATCATGAAAAGATTACTTGCCTTCATACTGCTCTGCATCCTCATCGGACTTCCCGCCGTGGTCTATTCCCAATACTATCTCGGCGTGGTCCGCGGCGAAGCGAAAAAAATCCCCATAGCGGTTCTCGACATCTACGATGAGAGCGGGTCTTCCGAACTTCGTTCTCTTGCACTTGAGGTATTACAGTCTGATTTGCGGCGTTCCCAGATTTTTGAGGTTATGGACGCGAAGAAACTGGACCTGAAGTCAACGGAAACATGGAGCCGTCGGAAGAAATCAGGAAGCGGGGAGGAGTCTTCGGGCTCTCCGGTTTGGTCTGGGCCAAGATCCAGAGAAACGGCAAGAACCTCGTGCTCTCCGGCAGGCTCTACGATGGGCCGACGGGGAGTGCAGTCTCGCAAACAAGGAATACTTCGGCAACGAGGAGACTTTCCGTCGCATGGTGCACACCTTCGCCGATGAGATCGTGTCCCGATTCACGGGCGAGAAGGGGATCGCCCGCTCCCGAATTGCCTACGTCTCGGACAAAACGCGGTCCAAAGAACTGTACGTTATGGAATACGACGGCCAGAACCCGCTTAAGGTCACGGCGGACCGCTCCATCTGCCTGTCTCCTGCCTGGAGCCCGGACGGGAAAATACTCGCCTACGTATCGTACCGCGACAGAAACCCCGATCTTTTCGCGCTGGATACCGATACGGGTAAGCGGTGGAAACTGTCGGGAAGCGAAGGTCTTAATATTTCGCCGGCCTGGTCGCCGAACGGCAGGCACATCGCGCTCGCACTCTCCAAGGACGGCTCCGCCGAAATCTACACCATTGGGAGGGACGGAAAAGACCTGGAGCGGCTGACCTACGGCGCCTCCGACAACGTGTCGCCTTCGTGGGCGCCGAACGGCAGAGAGCTCGTCTTCACCTCCGGCAGGGCCGGAACGCCGCAGCTCTACATCATGAGCGCAGACGGCGCCGATGTCCGTCGGATCACCTTTGAAGGAAAGTATAATGCCTCTCCGAACTGGTCTCCCCGGGGCGACCGCATCGTATTCGCGTCCCAGGTCAAGGGACTCTTCAAAATTGCAACCGTGAACCCTGATGGAAGCGATTTCCGCATCGTGACGAACGGACCGGGGAGCGACGAGAACCCGTCGTGGTCGCCTTCAGGCAGACAGATCGTGTTCAGCTCGAACCGTGAGGGGAAATTCAACATTTATATCATGAATGCCAACGGCACCGATATCGAGCGGATCACGAAAAACGATGCCAATTACACGTCGCCCGCCTGGTCGCCGTAAGGGCCGTATTTTACCGTCCTCGATCCTTTCCGCATAAATCATTCTTCGGTCCGCTCCAACATGCAACTCAAGTCGTCATTCCCGCAGCGCTTCTGAGCGGGAATCCATTCTTTAGTCGCAACGGGATCCCGAATCCAGCATCATTCGGGATGACACTCTAGGCTGCGGCTGGCACTCTTGCTATGATATACTTTTTATAGAGAGCATGAGCCGCGTTTATTCGTTGCTGTCGCGCGCGGCGTCATGACGAACGAGGTGGATACCATGAAAGCATTGATTATCAGCGCCGATCAGTTCGAGGACACGGAGTTGCTTGTTCCGCTCTATCGTTTTCAGGAAGTGGGCATCAGCGCGGATGTAGCGGCCCCGGGCAAGGGGAATATCATTGGCAAGCACGGCTATGAAGTGGCGGTGCAGAAAACGATCGATGAAGTCAAGCCGTCGGAGTACGACATCCTCATTCTTCCCGGCGGTAAGGCGCCGCTCGCTGTTCGAAAAGAGCGAAGGGCGTTAGAGATCGCTAAGTCCTTCTTCAGGATGAACAAACCCGTAGCAGCAATTTGCCACGGGCAGCAGACCCTGGTCAGCGCGGACCTGCTCAAGGGCAGGCACGCCACCTGTTACAGCAACATGGTGCAGGAGTTGAAGGACGCCGGGGCGCTCTACGAGGACAGCGAGGTCGTCGTGGACGGAAACCTGGTGACCTCGAGGCAGCCTTCCGATCTGCCGGCCTTCATGCGGGAAACGTTCAAACTGATGAAGAAGAGCCAGGCGGCCAGGGAAGCAAAAGGCGGCGTGAAAGGAACGAGAGACGAAGGACGCAGGACGAGAGACGAAAAGTTTTCGTCAATCGTCCTAGCGAGCGAAGTGAACGATCGTCATCGTCCTATGCGTATTTAAGCGCGGTATCAATTGTCAATCGTGGAAGAGGGAGTTCTACCTGTGCCCCACTTCGGTCTGATGGATGAAAAAGAACTCGGTCCTGTCGAGGGGCCGTTGCAGCGGGCGCGGCTCCATATCCGGGGAGGAAAACGCAGGCTCCGGGAGGGCAAGATCGCAGCGGGGATCGTGACCCTGTATGATGCGCTCGAAGGGGCGATGAAGTCATTATATCGCCGATCCGGTACGGCGGGGCGTCTCGCTGTGCATGCGGGCGAGAACCTGAACGATGAGAGGACATTGTATACCGTGCTTGTCCGGTCGCGCGTCCTTGACGGAGCTTTCGACTATGACTCCTTCGACCGGCTTGTGGAAACCGCACTGCACCAGGAGTTGCCCGGATACGATTACCGTGAGCTGCTCTCCAGCTTTGAGACGGTCATGACCCGGCTCGGCGTCATGCCCTTTGATGAAGCGACCCTCCCGCCTGAAGACCCGAAGTACGTTTTGATAAAACCGTTGGACGAAGATTAGCAGATATACGTCAGTCATTCGGGCTTGAAACCGGAATCCAGAGGTTTTTCGATGATCTTGGATTCCCGCCTTCGCGGGATATGACGTAATATCGTGCGTCCCAAAACCGCAAGATACATGAACAGACTGGCAAACGAAAAATCATCCTATCTCAAACACGCGGCGAACCAGAAGATCGACTGGTATCCCTGGTCCGACGAGGCCTTTGAAAAGGCAAGGCAGGAGGACAAGCCCGTTTTCTTGAGCACAGGCGCGGTCTGGTGCCACTGGTGCCATGTGATGGCGAAGGAATCCTTCGAGGACGAAGATGCCGCAAGGCTGCTGAACAAGCTTTTCATCAGCATCAAGCTCGACCGCGACGAGCGGCCGGACATCGACCGGAGATACCAGCAGGCGGTCGCGGCCATGGGCGGGGGAAGCGGATGGCCGCTTTCGGTCTTCCTGACACCGGACAAACAACCCTTCTACGGCGGCACCTATTTCCCTCCCGAGGACCGTCAGGGCAGGCCGGGGTTCAAGAAAATCCTCATCGCGGTACATGATTTTTATCGCACCCAACGGAATGACGCGGTGACTATTCCCACCGCGTCATGGAGGCGCTGCGGCCGGAGCCGATGCAGGCCGGAGAGTTGAGCGAGTCGCTGATCGCGGAAGCTGAAAAAGCCCTGCTCGCCCAGTTCGACATGAAGAGCGGGGGTTTCGGCGCCGCCCCCAAGTTCCCCATGACCGCCGCGCTGGGGTTTCTGATCCGTCGCTCACTCGTGAGCGAAAACCCTGCCGCGGGTCAGGCCGCCCGAAGGATGCTTGAGGCCATGGCACAGGGAGGTTTTCACGATCAGCTCGGAGGTGGCTTCCATCGGTATTCCGTCGACGAGTCCTGGACCATTCCTCATTTTGAGAAAATGGCGGACGACAACGCAGGGCTCCTCAGAAACTATATCGACGGGTATGCGGTATTCGGTGATGAACGGTATCGTGAGACTGCGCTGGACATCATCAGATTCACGCGCGAGGTCCTGTCCGATCCTGGAGGAGGGTTTTACGGGAGCCAGGACGCGGATGTAACTCCCGATGACGAGGGCGGCTACTTCACCTGGACAGAGGAGGAGTTCCGGAAACCGCTCGATCCGGAGGAGTATGCCGTCCTGTCGGCATTTCTGCTGCATCCGGAAGGCAGCATGCACCACGATCCTGCGAAGAAGGTCCTGTTCGTAACGCGGTCTTTGCCGGAGCTTGCCGGAAGTCTGGGCAAGAACGTTGAGGACGTCAAGCGGGTCATCGAGAGCGGCAAGAAAAAGCTGTTTGCGGCCCGTGCGCTCCGGGAGACGCCTTTGATCGACAAAGCATTCTATACCTCGATGAATGGAATGCTCATCGCTTCATATTTTCATGCCTTCGCCGTTCTCGGCGACGAGGACATAAGGGCCTTTGGCACAAGGAGCCTCGACAGGATTCTGAAGGAAAGGTTTGTGGACGGCCGTCTGATGCACACGGAGGACGTCCCCGCCGTACTCGACGACTACATTCATCTTATAGATGCCCTGGTTTCGGGATACGAAGCGACAGCCGAAAAGCCGTACCTTGCGAAGGCCGACGAACTCATGACGGCGTGCATGGAGAAATATTACGACAGGCAGGAAGGCGGGTTCTTCGATACGGAGACCGAGGTATTGGGCACGCGGCTTAAACGCATGGAGGACATTCCGCAGCCTTCAGCCAACGCCCTGGCTGTCCTGCTGCTCCTGAAGCTGTCGCTTATGACGGGAAAGGACGAGTACCAAAAGGCGGCCCGGCAGACACTCGGTATTTTTTTGGAAATGGCGCGCGAAATAGGCGCCCATGCCGGCGCTTTTTTCGTGAGCCTCGACGCGTCGTTCCGCATGCTGAAACTCACGGTTGAAGCGCCGCCTGAGAGCAAACTCGCCGCGCGCGGCGCGCGCCCTTTCCGGGATGATGTACACGGCGATCGTCTATGGGGACGACCTCGGCCGCGTCATTCCGTGCAAAGAAAGCACGTGCTTCGAGCCGGTCAACGATCCTTCCCGCCTGTTGGAGGTCTGCAAGAAACTTTAACGATCGTGCCTACTCATTGTGCCAACACCGACAATGACGGTTTTGCCGCTGATGGCTAGCTCTGATACAGCGAGGTAACGCTTATGTGTAGAAACATCAAAACCCTCTTCAACTTCGAACCGCCTGTGACGGACGAGGAGATTCACGGGGCCGCTCTTCAATTCGTGAGAAAAGTAAGCGGCTTCAACAAGCCATCGAAGGCGAACGAAGCTTCATTCCTTGCGGCTGTTGACGAGATAGCTGCAGTTTCCAGAACCCTTCTGAACTCACTTGAGACGAACGCACCGCCGAGGAACCGCGCAGAAGAGGCTGCCAAGGCGCGAGCACGCGCTGCTCAGCGGTTTTCCACGTGAAGAGCTTAGCACCGCATTACTGGACAATTGCTTTTCCCCTAGTGGAGAGGAGGGATAAAACTGAAGCTCACCGTCTGCCTGGTGGTGCGCTTTTTATTTTTTATGCAGATGCTGATACGGAGGCATCCGCCGAAATCCCTGCCAGCGCCTGAAGCCGCCCCAGGATTCTACTGGGGAAAACCCACCGTCATACATTGATATCCTCGAAAATACTCTTCACAATTCCATCCGTTCTCATGCATTTCAGATACGGGCCGCCGCGAACGTAATTTCCTCGAGGTGAATTATGCCTTGACGATTGACCTGTAAACGTGTCGCCGGGGCGGAACCCTGGTCCGTGGCTGATACGGATGACCGCAAAATACTTAGGACAAAAGGCCTATACCCAGTCGTGAAATTCC
Source organism: Nitrospirota bacterium (assembly GCA_963741205.1). Lineage (GTDB taxonomy): Bacteria > Nitrospirota > UBA9217 > UBA9217 > UBA9217 > JAJYKN01. The sequence goes on along the minus strand of CAVUHW010000028.1, from coordinate 89,045 downwards.
TTCTTTAGGCCGATTGCCTCCTTTCTTTGACGACGATATATTTAATCGTGTAATGTTCAACTTCAGTTGCCCGATGCGGGCAGAGAAAGGGGCAAGTCCATGAGAATTAGAATAAGAACATTGATTGTAGCTGTGCTGGTGTTGCTTGTAGCGGGGCCCGTTCATAACGCCTTTGCCCAGACCATTCCCTTCGATCCAGGGGTCCGCGGCGGGACGGCTGGTGCGGGCGGACCAATTCCCGGGCTTACGTCAACTCAAAACAACTTCTTCAAATCGGGCCTCGATGTCTTCACCGAGGTTGATTCGGTGTCGGGAACGATCCGCGGCACCGATGCGGGCCTGGGGCCGACGTTCAACCTGGATAGCTGTGCTGGATGTCACGCCCAACCAGCCGTGGGTGGAACGAGTCCTTTTGTGAATCCGCAGGTGGCGGTGGCGACCAAAGAGGGCGCCACCAACGTACCCCCATCATTCGTCACGGTCAACGGGCCGATTCGTGAAGCCCGCTTCAAATTCATGATCCCGCTGCCAATACCATTCGTGACGGAGGCGTGCACGCCCTCTTCACCATTGCCGGCAGAAGTGACGCGCCGGGCTGCACACTTGCACAGCCGTCTTTGCTGACGCCCCGACAACGTGATCTTCCGCATCCCGACGCCCACCTTCGGCGCCGGGTTGATTGAGATGATCCCTGACAGCGTTATCCTTGCGAACAAGAACGCAAACTCCGGGATCATTCGGAATTTCCGGCCACGAGAACAGGGAAGGAAATACCGGAACAATCACCCGCTTCGGGTGGAAGGCCCAGAACAAGTCGCTCGCTATTTTCTCCGGGGAAGCTTACCTCGTCGAGCAGGGCGTTACGAACCAGTTGTTCCAGCAGGAGCGCGATGACACAGCGGCACTTGCGGCGAATTGCCTTTTCAACCCGCTGCCCGAGAGCGACCTCAACCTTACGGGCAGGGACAGGAATATCCCAGGCGACGTCGAGTTGTTCGCTCTGTTCATGCGATTCCTCGCGCCCCCGGCCCGGTGCGGCCCGTTACCGCACTCCGTCCATCGTGAACGGCCGAGGCATTGTTCAACTCGACCGGCTGTGGTGCCTGCCATACGCCTCAACTGGCTACCGGCACGACCGCGGTCGGCGCACTCAGCAACCAGACAGCAAATCTCTTCTCCGATCTGTTGGTGCACAACATGGGGACAGGATTGGCCGATGACATCATCCAGGGGAATGCCGGAACTGATGAATTTCGTACCGCACCCCTCTGGGGACTCGGCCAGAGGATCTTTTTCCTCCACGACGGGAGGACGAGCGATCTTCTCGAGGCGATCGCTCAACACGCAAGCCCCGGATCGGAAGCCAATACAGTGATTGGCAATTTCGATGCCCTTGGAGTCACTGATAAGCAGGCTGTTCTCAATTTCCTGCGGTCGCTGTGACGATCTTTTCCCTTGAGAAGGCCGCCCGGAGCAGGGCGGCCTCCTTCCTCTCTGCTTTCGAATATCCAATGATTACGACTTGCAAGGCGTGCAAGTAGGTGGGTTAATTATCTCCGCATTCCCTCCCCTTCAAGGGGAGGGCTAGGGTGGGGATGGGGCTGAACCAGCAACAATGTACCCATCCCCCTCCTTACCCCCGATAGAATCATTCGGGGGCAGGCTCTTTCCCTTGAAGGGGGAGGACTAAGCGCACCGTCTGCCCGGCGGTGCGCTTTTTATTTTTTACGAAGGTGTTGATAGGGCGGCAGCGTGGCGATGCGTGTGTCTTCAACCGGCTTCCCCGCGCCGAAATGATAGAGGTCTTGATACGTATTGTCCCGTAGTCCCAGCATTTCGTGAACCCTGTCGTCAAAGAAACAGCCCATGCCCGTTCCCCTGATCCCGTAGGCCTCGCAAGCCAGGTATAATACCTGGCCGATCATCCCTGCCTCCCAATGAAGATGACGGTATTGATAGGGCTCTTGCTCGATGGTATCGCGGAATTCGGCGATCATGGCGACTGCAAAGGCCCCGTCTCCCGCGATGTCCTGATCACAGCTTGCAGATTGCGCCTTTGATCTGAAGTCACCCAGCTCCAAAATATACAAAGGAATCGTCTCGGGAGCTTCCGGTGCTTTTTCCCAGAGGAAGCCGGACCGAAATTTTTGTTTTATCTCTTCAATGTCTTTTCTCTCCCGGACAAGGAAGTAAAGGCCCGGTTCCAGGCCGATGATGCGGTGAACAAAAATGAGGAGATGGACAGAGGCGCGGCCAAGCTCCGCATCGAAGGGTGCGCAGTGGTTCCGTGGGACGGTCCTGTCAAGGATGTCGAAAAAGTGATCTCGATCCAGCGTAGTTTTCGCATCGAAGGAGAGGGCGCTCCTTCGTTTCCTGATGATCGCGGCTGCCGCGTCCGGCAGAAGGATTTTTTACGGCGAAGGGATGATTTTCATGGCGATACGTTTCTTCCTGCGTCGCGGGTTTGACGGTAAGCTCCGAAACCTCATCGATCACGCTCCAGTCGCGATGGCGCTTGCTCAATGGATTGGGCTCCCCGGCAAACGAGAGGGATTCGAACGAATGGATGATGTCCGCGGGCAGTCCGCGGGGAACCTCGTTATTCGCGGACATTCCATGGACAAAGAGCAGGGGACCGGCTTCCTCCCGCTCGAATTCTTTCCAGCGGGTCTTGGTGAATCCGAGGATGGTTTCGACTTCGTGGTCTGAAAGCGCGTTCAGGTAAGTTACCTTCCATCCCAGAAGGGCAGCGGAGAAGCTCATGGCCGCTACCGCATGCCCCATGTCGAGATGAGAATACCGGAACGCTCGTTCGCCGTATTTCCACGACTCTCTCCAATGTAGGGAGGAGAGCCCCGTGAAAAACCCCTCGGGGAAGTGTTGCCTCAAACTTGCCCAGAGCTGTGCGTCGACGGCCGTCCTTCGTTCGAGTCCGTGAAAAAAGGGGTTGTAGTGACACACGCCGCCTGGGACGTCGTCCCCGGGGAGAGGAGGCAGGACCACATAGCCCTCGACGGGATGGAGGTTCCCGCTTGAGGGGTTCATCCGGAGCGCCCAGGAATTTTCTCCGTACGATTTCCACGCTGAAAGCCCCAGTGAGAGCTCAAGGAAACAGGCGATATTTTCGAGGGAGAAAGGACGTACGTCGACTCCTTTTCTGTCGAACAGGCTCTGGAAAGTTCCCGCGGGGTCCTCTTCCAGGAGGGGAAGCCTTACGATCGGGGTGCCGTCATATCTTCTGAAGGGATTCGGTTCGCTCTCCCAGTCCAGATACCCTGCCGAGCGCGCGTACCGGTGGGGGTGGTGTTTAGTCCTTTCGTGGTAGCGTTCAATACCTTCTGACGATTTCCCCATGAGGGGATTGTAACATACTTCTCTGTTTTGCCAATCCTCTATCTCCGGCATAACAGAGAACTTTCGGCTTGACACAAGCGCACTATCAGGTGTATTTTATCTAAGTTTGGCTGTGGTTTGCCCGCGCCCAAAAGCCCCTGTTGAGGGGCTTTTTTTACCACCGCAGCGAAGGTTAGAGGGTCGTTTGTAGCCGAACCAAAAGGGTGTTCCCGCCGGAAACAAAGACCTGATACATCAATACCACAAAGCGCATAGAGCATAGGGCGTAGCGTCTATGGCAGGCGATCAGAATGGTTGCTGCCATGCGCTCTGCGCTATTCGATTTTTTTTGAGGAGTTAATCATGTGCCGTTTGAGTGCAATTACATCGGGCGATTATATTTCTCCCATGGAGAACATCCATTCGCTCGAGACCATGAAGGAAGGCCATGACGGATCGGGCCTCGGGCTCATGCTCAAGGACATGGCCGGGCCGTTTGCGGACTATAAGCAGTATCCCACGCTGTCCGCCATCTGCTCGAACAAAGGCCTGTCCATGCTCGAAGACTATATGAAGGCCCAGGGCTTCACGGAGAAGTTCTCCTGGGAGCCGCCGATCAAGAACGTAGCGGGGGTCGAACGTCGCGAGCATTATATCGCGAAGGTCTACGATTATCCCGCTGCGTACAAGGACAAGACGAAAAGGGAACAGGAAGACCTCCTGATGCACACGAGGCTCTCGCTCCGGTGCATGGGCGAGCCGGACGGGTCGCTCTTCGTGTTCTCCTTCTATCCCGACGTTCTGACGCTCAAAGAAGTGGGCGACCCCCTGCAGCTCGGCGAATTCTTCGGTCTGGAGAAGTCGGGCCTCAAGTCAAAGATCGTCCTGGCCCAGGGCAGGCAGAACACGAACTACGCCATCTACCTCTACGCCTGCCATCCCTTCTTCATCCAGGGCTACGCCACGATGACGAACGGCGAGAACACGGCCTTTGTGCCGATCCGCGAGTTCCTCACGGGCCGCGGCAACCCCGGCTACATGGGCTACAATTCGGACTCCGAGGTCTTCACCCACATCATGCACTACACGAACAGGACCCTCGGGTACCCGCTCCATTACTATAAAGACATCATCACGCCGATGAAGGACGCGGAGATCGCCGGCCGCTCCGACGCGCCGGCGCTCAAGCTCCTCAAAAAATCTCTTCGCCCGCTCTGCATCGACGGACCGAACTGCGTGATCGGGTTCACGCCGGACGGCACGGTCTTCATGGTGCAGGACTCGAAGAAGCTCCGGCCCGGCGCGGTGGGCGGCAAGCCCGGCAAGTACGCGCTCATGTCCGAGGTCTGCGGCGTGGACAGCGCAATCCCGGACCGGGACAAGACGAAGGACATCTTCCCCATGAAGTACGACATGGTGATCATCGCGCCCGGCGCGCGGGAGGTTAAGGTATGGAACCAGCTTCACGGTTAGATCAGAACCATCAGCTCTCGATAAAAGAGCTTCCCTATATCATCCAGTGGCGCGAGGACCGCTGCACCCGGTGCGGCCGCTGCACGGCCGTCTGCCCCATGAAGGCCATCGAGGCCGCGGTCTATACCCAGCGGGTGGTAACCTCCGAGGGGGCAAGCCCCGAGCCGAAAGTTACACGGCGGCTGACCCATGTCGTGCGCCAGGCAACGGAGATCGAGCGTTACTGCATCGGCTGCGGCACGTGCTCCCTCGTCTGCCCCACGGACGCCATTTTCCCGGAATACAATTTCCAGCACAAGCTCTACCATTTCAAGAACAAGGGCGGCATCCCCTTCATGCGCGGCGGACGGCGGAACGATCCGTCTACCTCGACGCTCGATAAGCTGAAATTCACGCGCATCTCGATGCTGACCGACCCGGCGCTTGACGCCGGCCGGCACGAGTTCCGCATCAGGACGCTTCTGGGCAGGAACCTTCCGCCGGAGCAGCTTCCGCTCAAGGTTGAAGGCGACAGGCTGGCCATCTCCGGCGCTACCTTCATCCCGCCGGTGCGCGAGATCTATCCCATCCGCATCGGCAGCATGTCCATCGGCGCTCTCTCCCCGCACATGTGGGAAGGCCTCGCCATGGGCATCACCTATCTGAACGAAGTGGAAGGCCTGCCCGTGGTCATGTGCTCGGGCGAAGGCGGCATGCCCCCGAGCATCCTGAAATCACGCTACATCAAATACTTCATCCTCCAGATCGCGTCGGGCTACTTCGGCTGGGACGAGATCATCCATGCCCTTCCGGACATGATCGAGGACCCCGCCGCCATCGAGATCAAGTACGGCCAGGGCGCAAAGCCCGGCGACGGCGGGCTGCTCCAGGCCTACAAAGTCCTGGGCCTGATCGCCAAGATCCGCGGCGTGCCGCAGTTCGTCGACCTGGCATCGCCGCCGACGCACCAGACGAAATACTCCATCGAAGAGGCCGTCGCCAAGATGATCCAGTCCATGTCCATGGCCTGGGGCTTCCGCGTGCCGGTCTATCCCAAGATCTCCGGCACCAAGACGGCCCGCGCGGTGCTGAACAACCTTGCCCGCAACCCTTACGCCGCGGCGCTTTGCATCGACGGCGAGGACGGCGGCACGGGCGCGGCCTACAACGTTTCCATGGACAAGATGGGGCATCCCATCGCCTCGAATATCCGCGACTGCTACCTCGACCTCGTGAAGCAGGGCAAGCAGAACGAGCTGCCGCTGATCGCGGCGGGCGGCGTGGGCAAGGGCGGCAACCTCGCCGCGAACGCGGCGGCCCTGATCATGCTCGGCGCGTCCGCAGTGGACATCGGCAAGTACATCATGCAGGCGGCTGCAGGCTGCTTCGGCGACGAGTACAACCGCTGCAACGTCTGCAACCTCGGCAAGTGCCCGCGCGGCATCACGACACAGGACCCCAAGCTCTACCGCCGTCTCGACCCCGACAAAGTGGCGGAGCGGGTGGTCGAAGTGTTCAAGGCCGCGGACGTGGAACTCAAGAAAATCTTCGCGCCGCTGGGCCGAAGCACCGAGCTGCCGATCGGCATGTCGGACGCTCTGGGCGTCAACGACAAGGAGATCGCGGACCGGCTGCAGATTTCAGTATGTGTGTTAAGTAATCGCGGAAGAACACAGAGAAAAGTTAAAACATTTTGGCCGCAGATGAACGCAGATTGACGCGGATTAATCAAAAGAATCAGTTATCTATCTGCGCACATCTGCGAAGATCTGCGTCTAATAAAAGGTTGATGACATGATAATCAAAGGCAATATCGACGGGAAACGGGTCTCTTCGAAAGACCTCGAAGAGCAGCTCCAGAAGGCCGTTAAGGACGGGGCCAAAGACATCACCGTGGTCGCCGACGGCCAGCACGGCATCGGCGGACGCATCTGGCCGCGCGGCGAGAAGGTCAAGGTGGCCATCGAAGGCACGGCCGGCCAGCGCGTGGGCAGCATGGGCATGGACAACACCGAGATCGTGGTCAAGGGCTCATCATCCGACGATACGGGCTGGCTCAACTGCGGGGCCGTCATCACGGTCCTCGGCGACGTGGCGAACGGCGCGCATAACGCGGGGGCCCAAGGCAAGCTCTATGTCCAGGGCGGCGGCGGGGCGCGGTGCGACACCATGACCAAGAAGAACCCCCGGTTTCCGGACCTCGAATCGTGGTATTTCCGGGGCGTGGGCGACTCCTTTGCCGAGTTCAAGGCAGGAGGCATCGCCGTGGTCTGCGGCGTCAATCCCCGCGATCCCGAGAACATCCTGGGCTACCGTCCCTGCGTGGGCATGGTCGGCGGCACGATCTATTTCCGCGGCCCGATCAAGGAATACAGCAAGGCAGATGTGAAGCTCGTGGACCTGACGCGAGCAGGACTGGGAGTGGCTCACCGCGAACATGAAGCCGTACCTTACGGCCATCGACCGCATGTCCCACTACGAAGAACTCACGAAGGACATGAGCGCCTGGAAGAAACTCATCGCCTTTACGCCGGCCGAGAAGGCCAAGGCAAAGGGCAAGCTCAAGATGGGGCTTACGGATTTCCGCCTGAACGTATGGGAAAAGGAAGTGGGCAAGGGCGGCATGTTCGGCGCCTATCTGACCCACGACCGCAGCGTCCTTCCCTATATCACCACCGGCGAAGAGCGGCGCTGGAAACCGGAATGGAAGAACGACAAGTACCTTCCTCCCTGCGCCTATGCCTGCCCTTCGCGCATCCCGTCGCACAAGCGCGCGACGCTTATCCGGCAGGGGAGAACGGCCGAAGCCCTCGCGCTCGTGCTCCAGTACAGCCCGCTTCCGGCAACGGTCTGCGGCACGGTCTGCCCGAACCTCTGCATGACACGACTGCACGCGCGGCAGGGTGGACGAGCCTTTGAACATCAAGGAATACGGCGCTGCAGCCCTTAACCTCAAGGCCCCGAAGAAGGCGAAATCAACGGGCCACAGCGTCGCCGTTATCGGCGGCGGTCCGGGCGGCCTCTCGACCGCGTGGCAGCTGGGCCTCAAAGGCCATACCGTTGATCTGTTCGAGGCATCGGACAAGATCGGCGGAAAGCTTGAGATGTGCATTCCGCGCGAGCGCCTGCCCAAGAAGATCCTGGACAAGGAGCTCTCGCGCTTTGCCGAGATCGGCGTGAACGTCCATACCAAGGTCAACGTCGACAGGAAAAAGTTCGAAAACATCTACAAGCACCACGACGTGGTGGTCATTGCCGTGGGCGCGCACGAAGGCCGCGTGATCCCGTTCCCGGGACACGAGGACGTGGTCAAGGGCATCGACTACCTCAAAGAGATCAACTTCGGCAAGCCGAAGAACCTCAAAGGCAAGAAGGTCGTCGTGATCGGCGCGGGCAACGTGGGCATGGACATCGCGTGCCAGGCCTATGACCACGGCGCGGAGCTCGTGACCTGCGTCGACATTCAGAAGCCCGCATCCTTCGGCAAAGAGCAGCAGATGGCGGCGGAAAAGGGCACGCAGATCCTGTTCCCGAAGGTGACCGAGAAGTACGACGCCAAGGCAAAGAAGATCCACTTCAAGGACGGCACCTCGATGGATGCGGACATGGTGATCATCTCCATCGGCGAAAAGCCGGTGCTCGATTTCCTGCCCGCGGAGATCCATACGGAGCGCGGCTACATCGTCGGTGAACGACCTGGGCCAGACCTCGGACGTGAAGGTCTTCGCCATCGGCGACGCGACCAAGCCGGGCCTCGTGACGCATGCCATCGGAGCGGGCAAGGTGGCCGCCGACGTTATCAATGCTCAGCTGATGAACACCGACTACGTGCCCGAAGAGCGGCGCGTGATTCCCTACGAGAGGGTTAAGACCCAGTACTACGAGGTATGCCGCCTCGGCGACATCAAGTTCTCCGCCAAGAAGGAAGCGGACCGCTGCATGTCCTGCGGCTCCTGCCGCGACTGCGGCATGTGCGAACAATCCTGCTACTACGGCGCCATCACGAGAAGGAAGCTCCCGAACAAGTCCTTCGAGTACGTGGTGGATGAAAGCAAGTGCATCGGCTGCGGCTTCTGCTCGGGCATCTGTCCCTGCGGCGTGTGGGAGATGGTGGAGAACGTGTAATAGGGACCGAGCCGACCGTGTCGGCGTCTGATTTACCTCAATTGAAAAGCCCTTTGCCTGAAACATAGCGAAGGGCTTTTTTGTTGCCTGCCTCAAACTCAGGTCTTTCGCGCGGGCATTGACACCACTGCTTTCTTCTGTTACGGTGTATTTAGCTGAAGTCATCTCGCCGCTTGAGGATGTACTTGAATATGTCACTAACATCTTTCAAGAGCCAATCATTGCGAAAGGCGCTGTTTATTGCCGTTGGCGTCGCTGCGGCGATTGTCATCTTCTCGGCCCTCTTCTCCGCCGGCACTGAGCCGGCGCGGGCGAATACCGGTTTATCGCCTGTCAGCAAACCCAATGCGCCCGCAATGCCTGAGCCGGATCCCTTCAGTGATGACATGCCGGCCAAGGGGAAATTTCTCGTTGCCAGCCCTAATATGGTTGATCCCCGGTTCGAGGAGACCGTTGTCCTGCTCATCGATTACAGCGCTGAAGGCGCGGCAGGCCTCATCATCAACCGGCCCACGAAGGTGCCCCTTGCCGAGGTGCTCCCGTCAGTGCCGGGCCTCAAGGATCGGGCCGGCGTCGTCTACTATGGCGGACCCGTTGAGGGCCATCGGATGCTGATGCTCATACGGTCCGGGGAAAAGCCGGAAGAGTCGGGCCGCGTGTTCGGAAATGTTTACGTCAGTGCCAGCATGGGCACCCTGGAGCACATGATCCGCTCGCACAAGACGGACAGAGAGTTGCGGCTGTATGCCGGATATGCGGGATGGATGGCGCGGCAGCTTGATTGGGAGCTTTCGAAAGGAGACTGGATCGTCATGAGCGCCGATGCAGGCTCGATCTTCGAGAAGAAATCGTCCGAAATATGGCGCGAGCTTTATCAACGAGGTTCAGCCATTCAGGTATGGAACCGGCGCGGCATGCAATGAACGAATCGTTATGGAAACCTGGGTCATCCTGTCCCTGATCAGCGCCTTCAGCCTTGCCACGAGCGATGCCCTCACCAAACGGGTCATAACCCATGAGAACGAGTATGTCATCGCCTGGTTCCGGATTGTCTTTGCCCTGCCTGCGCTCATTGCGGCAGCGGCGCTCTCCGGACCGCTTCCGAAGGTTGACGGCGCGTTCTTCGCGGCCTTTTTCGCCGCCCTGCCGCTGGAGCTGGGCGCCCTCCTGCTTTACTACAAGGCGCTCCGGATATCGCCGCTCAGCCTTTCGCTTCCCTTTCTCTCGGTCACTCCCGTTTTTCTGATCGTCATCTCCTTCGTGCTCGTGGGCCAGGGCGTATCAGCCATGGGCGGGGCCGGCATCGCGCTGATCGGCCTGGGCGGGTATACGCTGAACCTGTCGGCCCTGCGCGCCGGGTTCCTCGAACCGTTCCGCGCAATCGCGCGCGAGCGCGGGTCGCTCTTCATGCTGATCATCGCGCTCATCTACGGCCTGACGTCAGCTCTTGGAAAGATCGGGGTGGACCACTCGTCTGCGCCCTTTTTCGGGGCGACATACTTTCTGGCGCTGGCGATCTGCATGCTCCCGATTATCGCCCGCAGGAGCGGAAAAGGACGGTTTTTCGATCTTCTCCGGAGCAATGTCCGGATCGCTCTGCTGCCGGCGCTGTTCGACGCAACGGCGACGGTGTCTCATTATTATGCCATCAGCATGGCGAACGTTGCCTACATGATCGCGGTCAAACGCACGAGCCTCCTCTTCGGCGTGCTTTATGGCTTCCTGCTCTTCGGTGAAAGGAACATTCGTGAGCGTTTACTCGGCGCCGTGCTGATGTTCTCCGGGTTTGTCCTGATCGCGGTTTTTGCCTGAGACGCTCGGGAAGGGACGCTTTCATACAAGTCATTAAACCTGAAAAAGGCAGTAGGTTTCTGACTTTTTCAGGTTCAAGAGTTGAAATCGCTCTCCCCCTCTGCTACCATTAATCATATTTAAAAAAATCAACAGGGAGGTGCAGGTATGAGAAAAAGTCTGGTTAGTATCATTGGTGGTTTCATCTTTATCGCGGTCGCGGCCTTGAATGCGGATGCGCAGATGTGCGGCTGCATGGAAAAAGCGGGCGGAGGAATGCACGGCGGCATGATGATGGAGGGAATGGGGCACCAGGGTATGATGCATGGAATGGGCGGCATGCACGGCGACGACATGATGGGCGAAGACCATCCCATGTGGAAACACTTTATGGAACTCAACCTGGATGATAAACAGAAGGAAGCGCTAAAAGCTCTCCATACGAAAACCATCAAGGACATGGTAAAAAAGAGAGCGGACATAATAATCGCCCATGTCGAACTTCAGGACCTCCTCGAAAAGGAGCCCGTTGACATGAAGGCCGTCGAGGCCTCGGCGAAAAAGAATGAGGCCCTCAAGACAGACATGTTCCTTACTCACGTCAAGGCGCATGAAGAGGTCAAAGCGCTGCTCACCCCCGAACAGAGGAAAAAATTAAAGGAAATTCTCGCGGCCGGCCCCGGCGGCTGCGGCATGATGCATCAAGGTGCGCATTAAACGATATGCGGCTCGTTGAAAAGTAACAGCTTATCCCCCAACCTATCAAATGAACAACCGGATAAGGGAGGGGCCTCGCTCTTCCCCGAACGATACAGCCCCGCTCGCATTAGCGCAGCGGGGCTTTTTTTTAAGGAGTCGCCTGGGACTCAACTGCGAACTTCCGTGTCCCGGACATGACGTGTATGCCTGCTCCTGTTCGCCAGGGTGGTAAACCTTTTTTAATATCTGTATCCTTCCGGAGCCTTTCTTTCTCCTCCCGCACCTGCTTCCTTCTTCCCCGGGTGCTACGGGAACTTTTTCGACAGGCGCTTTATTCTGCTCGATATCAGTACCTGTACTCTCCGGTTCCCTGTTGATCCCCCCGGCAGCCGATCCTTCCGCACCGGGTTCTGCAGGAATCTGATTAATCGTTGATCGATCTTGATCGAGGTTGTAACGGGGAAGATCCTCATCACGGATCATCTTTTCGCTCGGATACACGATTCCACCCGTGCCTTCTTCCGCATAAGCCATTCCAAGTGAAAGAACGAGCCCCATTCCCAGAACAACGGAAAGAATTTTTTTCATAATTATCGCCTCCTTTCATATTGCTCAGGAATCTTCTTGATTCAAATATATCGCTGCATGGGCGGTTGTCAAGAACTCGTGCAACTCGTATGCTACCACGGTATTACATCGAGCAATCTGGCTGAGTCGGCGAACAGGAATTGAAATAGACGAGAGGAATAATAGTATTGCACCCTAAGTTCCTGTTTTTTCGAACTCCCGCCTCGTGGCGGCAGTATCGCTTTGACAGATCCCGGAAACAGTGATACCTTTAAATTAGGATATTTTGTGTCCGAAATTGCGCCAGCCTCAATTTTTTCGGCGGCACAGGGAAGGAGGGTGACATGAAATATTTAATGGAAATACCTCATACAGCTATGACAAAAAATGTTCATGGCGTTCTGTACGGAGGTCTCATGAAGTTCGTCTTTGTAGTCGTCCTCTCCCTGATTGCGGCGGCGCAGATCGGCTGCAGCAGGGATAGTTCGAAGCAGGTTCCGGATCTACTCAACTCAGGTATCGGCCGTCAACGGTGCGACGGCCTCCGATACACCTATGCCGCTTCATCGCCATGGGCACGTTCTCCGACGGAAGCAGCCGTGATGTGACCGGTCAAGTGACTGGAACTCGTTGAATAACGGTGCTGCGACAGTCAGTCAGTTCCGGGATGACTGGTCCCGCAGGTAAAGGGTAACACCATGTCGGCGAATGCGGGAGCGAGATGCCGGCCGGAAGGGTCCAAACTTTGAGGCCGAGCGGGCCCTGTTTGCATATGTGGCGAATACGGATGTGAACACCATCTCCCTCTTCAGAATCGACCCTGAAACCGGACAATTAAGCGACGCTGGAGCGGTTTCTTCGTCGGGTGTAAGTCCCGATCTATCTGGAGCTCGATCCGGCGGCCGATTTTCTGTTCGTCACCAACCAGGTCTCGAACTCTATCGCGAGCTTCGCGATCAATCCCTTCACAGGCATGCTGACCCTGGTGCCGGGGACCCCCGTTCCGACGGGCGTGTCTCCCAGAAATATTGCGATCGATCCCGCGGGCAAGTTCCTGTATCTATCGAATGTGGGTTCGAACGACGTTTCAGGATACGTTCTCAATAATGGCGGTCTGACCGAAATGCCCGGTTCGCCCTTTCCCACCGGTCTGGCGCCATACGGCCTGGAAGTTAGTGATTCGGGCCTGTTTCTCTACGTGACGAATCGGGATTCGAACGCCGTGTCGGTCTACTCGATAGATGCTGCGACGGGTGCACTGGCCCCGATCCCGGGTTCGCCGTTCCCCGCGGGGAGAGGCGCTCGAGCCATCGAATTATCCGCCTCGGGCATGTTCGCATTCGTAACCGACCGTTTTGAAAACGCCGTGACGGTCCTGAGCATCGATCCGCTTAGCGGCGCCTTGACTCCCGTTGCCGGGTCTCCTTTCCCGGCCGGCTCCGATCCACGCGAATTGACAGCAGATGCCGTCGGGGAAGTTCCTCTATGTAGGGAACCACGGTCATCGAATGATATCTCGGCATACTTTCATCGACAGGAAGACGGGAAGTCTCACGGCCGTACCGGGTTCTCCGTTCCCGAGCGGCGGTTTTCCTCTGGGTTTTGACGTTGACCCTTCGGGACGGTTTCTGTATGTCTCGCATGCGAGGTCACGAGATGTCATCGCCTTCGCAATTGACGAAGAAACCGGCGGCCTTACGAAGATTCAAACGGTGCCCTCGGGTGGAAGTGCATCTTCGATTGTCATCAAAGAGGTAAAGGTGCTGAAGAGTAGGCGCCTCAGGAGATTCCCTCCTCAGCACTCCGCGATTTTATTGGTGGCTCAGGAAAGGAGGGTGAAATGAAATATGTCGTTGAAGCACCGTATCCCACAGTGGCGAGAATCGTCAGTATCAGCCGGCTTGGAGATTTCATACCACTCGCCTTTGCGGTTGTCCTCTCCATGATCGCATCTGTGCCGATCGGCTGCAGCAGGGATACGGCAAGTCCGGCTTCGGACCTGCAGTCAATACAGGTATTGCCGGTGAACAGCTCTTGCCTCCGGTACGTCGAGGCTTTTCACCGCCATGGGCACGTTCTCCGACGGCAGCAGACGCGACGTGACCAGCTCAAGTGACCTGGAATTCGTCGAATGTCGGTGTTGCGACAGTCAGCGGTTCCGGGATGATTTCTACCAGCGGTAAAGGCGTAACGACCATCTCAGCGAAAGCCGGGGAAATCAGCGGCCGCATACGTCTCGATGTTGAAGCAGAGCGGGCACGTTTTGCATACGTTGCAAATCATGATGTGAACACCATCGCCATCCTCAGCATTGACGCAGATACCGGGCAGTTGAGCACAGCGGGCTCTGTCACGGTTCCGGGATCCGGTCCGCGATATGTAGAGCTCAGCCCCGCAGGCGATTTTTTGTTTGTCACTCACGATATTTCGAACACGATCGCGAGTTATGCGGTTAATGCCGTAACCGGCGCGCTTTCACTGGTTCCGGGAACGCCCGTACCTACAGGGGCCGGTCCAAAGAATATCACGACCGATCCTGCAGGAAAGCTTCTGTACCTGTCGAATGCCGGTTCGAACAACGTCTCGGGCTACGCAATCAGCAGCGGCGCTTTGACAGAAGTTTCCGGATCGCCGTTTGCGACGGGACTTGTTCCCTACGGTCTGACGGTCGGTGATTCCGGCCTCTATCTCTACGTGACGAATCGCGACTCGAACAATGTCACGGCCTATGCCATAGATCAGACAACCGGTTCATTGACGGTCATTGACGGTTCACCATTCGCAGCAGGCAGCGGGCCTCGCGACATTGCACTCTCTTCTTCGGGAAAATTCGCATTCGTTCCCAACCGTTTTTCAAACGACGTGACGGTCTACCGCGTTGACACGATCACGGGTGCGCTGACCCAGGTCGCGGGTTCTCCATTCCCCGCAGGCACGGATCCGCGTTCCGTGACGCTCGATGCATCAGGGCAGTTCCTGTATGTGGGCAACACCGTATCGAATGACGTATCGGCATATGTATTAGATACGGAGAGGGGCGCCTTGACACCGGTACCCGGATCGCCATTTGCAACCGGTCTCGTACCGCTGGAATTGGCCGGCGAGCCATCGGGCCGGTTTCTGTATGTGGCGAACTCCGGTTCAGGTGACGTTTCGGTATTCGCCATTGATGAAGACACAGGCAGCCTGTCGCTTGTCCAGACCATGGCAACCGGAGGCGCGGCTTTCTCGATTACCATAGCAGAGTAGGCCGGTCATGCAAGGTTTGACCAGCGAAGAAACCAAGGAGTAGAGAGCCGTGAAAACTGCAAAAGACCTTCTCTGGACATGGCTTTTGCCCGACGAACACGAGAGCCTTCGACCGCGGGGAATGGGAGCGCTTCGGCGGAAAGTGGATCGTTTTCGACAAACGGGATGAGATCGTGGCGCTCGCGGGGCGGTTGGCGCCCTTCATCGACTCGGGAGCTATCACGAGCGCCAAGTACTGGAACGGCGACCCCAGCGCGGTCAACGTTTACTCCCTCGACCGGGACCGCGGGAAGGTAAAGTCAATCCTGAAAGATGCGGGGGCGCGGCACGTGCTGGTCTGGGAATATGACTACGCCCTGGGTAAGAATCTCCGGAGCCCGGTAACGTTCACCTATTCATGGTTCTCCAAGTTCAGGACCATCTTCGCAAGCTACGGTCTTCGTGGGTCGATGCGGCTGCTTAAAAAAGTGCTATCTCAGAGACAGGAAGAAGAATAAGCCGGCAATTGACATCAATGATTTCATGAACCGAAGAGAGGGTAAAATAAACAAAATTTATCAGATCATCCCCAGCCCAGTCCCCTGCGGACCATATCGGCGCAGCACAGATGAGACAGCAGGCAGCGACCTTCGTTATAGCCCCCCATTCCCTTGTTTTTGATTGACATTTCAGCACCATAAGGCTAATATCCCAATCTATCTCGCTTGGCGGGGAAAAAGAGCAGGCTGGTTAAACTCATGCCAAAAGTTCAATTTATTTTTGCCATCCACAATCACCAGCCGGTCGGCAATTTCGAATCTGTTGCAGAGGAGGCATACCAGAAGTCCTACCTGCCCTTCGTCAAGACGCTTGAGCGCCATCGGCAGATCAAGATAACGCTCCACTACACCGGCATCCTCTATCACTTCTTCGAGCGGCGTCATCCCGAGTTCATCGATATGCTGAAGGACCTTGTCGAGGAAAGCCGGGTGGAGATCCTGTCCGGCGGGTTTTACGAGCCGGTCCTTGCGGTGCTGCCCGATAATGACAAGATCGGACAGATCCGCGCGCTTTCGGATTACCTGCGGAAAAAGATCGGTTATGACGCGCACGGCATGTGGCTCGCGGAGCGCGTCTGGGAGCCGCACCTTCCGAAGTCCATCGCCGAAGCCGGCATCAACCACGTGGTCGTCGACGACTTCCATTTCAAGATGGCCGGCCTGCGCGACGAAGACCTGGACGGCTACTACCTTACGGAGGAACAGGACAGGATCGTCCGCATCTTCCCGGGGAGCGAGAGACTCCGCTACCTGATCCCTTTCCGTGTCCCCGAGGAAACAATCTCGTTTCTTTCCACCCTTCGTTCGACGGAGCGGAACCGTCTGGCGGTCATGGCCGATGACGGCGAAAAGTTCGGAGTCTGGCCCGAGACCTACCGGTCGGTGTACGAAGAGGGCTGGCTGGAGCGGTTTTTTTCGCTCCTTGAACAGAACAGCGACTGGCTCGAGACCACGACCTTCGCCGAATACCTGGACAAGGAGCCGGCGCGCGGCCGGATCTATCTCCCCACGTCATCGTACATGGAGATGGGCGAGTGGACGCTCCCGACCCGTGCCATGAAGGAATACGAAGATGCGCTGGAAAAGGTAAAGAACCTGCCCGACTTCGCAGGTCTCCGGCCCTTCATCAAGGGCGGCATCTGGAGGAACTTTCTGGCCAAATATTCCGAGAGTAACCACATGCACAAACGCATGATGATGACGAGCCGGAAGGTGCACGCGGCGCTCGACGCACTGGGAGGCGCGAAGAAAGCCGATGCGGCCCGGATGCTCGACCATCTTTACCAGGCGCAGTGCAACGACGCGTACTGGCATGGCGTCTTCGGAGGTCTCTACCTGCCCCACCTGCGCTCGGGGGTCTATGAGCAGCTGATCCAGGCGGAATTCCAGGCGGACGGGATGTTGAAGGCGCAGGCGGCAAGGGGCAAGGTCAAAAAGGGTAAAGGCGCCCCGCCGGCATGGCTCGATATCGAACGCGGCGATTTCGACCAGGACGGAAACGATGAAATCATGCTGAACTCCGAGCTTTTGAACATCTTTCTAGACCCGGCAGACGGCGGCAGGATGACCGAGCTCGACTGGAAGCCCCGCATGTTCAATCTCACGAACACGCTTACACGAAGGCGCGAAGGCTATCACGACAAGATCATCCGGGCCGCAGGGGATAAGGCAGGCGCGGCCCAAACCGGCGGCGTAAAGACCATTCATGAGCGTGTGGCCATGAAGGAGGAGGGGCTTCAGTATCACCTCCTGTACGACTGGTATACCCGCGGATCGCTGATCGACCACTTCCTCGGGTCCGGCGTGGACCTGGCGGCCTTCATACGCTGCGAATATTATGAGGCCGGGGATTTTGTCCTCGGGGCATACGGCGTCCGGGAGAAGAAACAGGGGAGTTCCGCGGCCGTCATCCTCGAGCGGGAGGGGAACGTGGCAGGGCTCCGCGTCCGCCTGGGAAAGGAAATCTCCCTTCGCAGGGGCGCTCCGGATTTCTCGGTTCGGTATGAGATCGAAAACCTCGAGCGCCGAAGAGCTGAACACCTCGTTCGGCAGCGAGTTTAACTTTTCCTTCCTCGCGGGGAGTTCCCACGACCGGTACTACGATATTCCGGGCCATATGCTGGACAAGAGGAACCTCGCGTCCTCCGGAGAAACGAACAACGTGCACGAGGTCAGCCTGGTCGACGAATGGCTCAAGCTCAGGCTCACGCTTGCATTCGACGAACCGGCCATGCTCTGGCGCGCGCCGGTGGAGACGGTGTCCCAGTCCGAGGCCGGGTTCGAGCGCGTCTATCAGAGCTCCATGCTCATGCCGGTCTGGCGCATCTCTCTCGGTCCCGGGAAATCCTGGACCGCGGTGATACGGATTCGCGTGGAATAGTTCGTTGCCGACAGAATCGAATTTTCTCAAATACGCCCGTCGAAACTGTCATTCACGGATGGCTCTAGCCGGAATCCAGCGAGTAATTGATTTTCGACATTTGATTCGATATACTCCTGGCATTCTCTCAATAGAGTGCCTTCTGGAATTCCGGCTTATCCGGGTTGGGTAACATGATACCTTGAAGATCGAGAGAAAAGGGGTCGTCCTGTTCATGAAAAAACTGATTCTTCTGTTCCTGCTGTTTTCCGCGGCCTTCGGGACCGGGGCGGCCGCTTCCGAAACGCCGCTCGGGGTGGAGGAGATCGCATCCGTCGACGAGCTGGCAGCCGGGATCCAGTCCCACTTTCCCAAAGTCCAGGGCGAGGTCAAGGCCGTCAAAGGCGACCGGTTCACCGTTTCACTCGGGGCCAAAGACGGACTCGTGCCCGGCGTCATGCTCACCCTGTGGCGGGACGGCAAGGAGATCCTCCATCCCGTGACCGGCCAGGTGATCGGACGGACCGAGGATGAGGTCGGCGACGCCGCGGTAACGGACGTGACGGAAACCACGTGCTACGGTCGTGATGAGAAAACGACTGAAGGACCCGAAGGAGGGCGACAAGGCGAGGATCACGCCGAAGAAGATCAGCATGGCGCTCCTCCCGCTGCGGGCCGACAGGCCCGAGACTGATCCAGGGCCTTGCCGAGCGGCTGAACGAGTCAGGAAGGTTCTCTCTGCTCGACAGCGGGACGGTCGCCGGGTTCCTCAAGGACAAGAAGCAGCGCGACCGCTCGCTGATCAAGGAGATGGGCAAGGCATACAATCTTGATGTCGTCGCGGCCGTCGGGATCTATCCATCCGAAGCCAGGAAGCTCCTCGTCACGGCCAGGCTTTTCTATGCCGATGAGGCCAGACCGATCGATACGCTTATCGCAATGCTCGATCTGAAGTCCAGGAAGGAAGCCATCGCCGAAGTGAAGCCCTTCTTCGCCCCTGTGACGGAAGAAAAGAACGACATCCCGGCGCTTCCCTTTGACGCGCAGCTCATGACCGCGGCCGATTTTGAAGGGAGCGGCGCCGTGCAATATGCTTTTTCCGACGGCGTCAGGCTCCATGTCTACCGGCAGGGGCCCGCGGGTTGGCGCGAAGATTGGGTGGAGCACGTGCCCGTTAGCGCCGGTGAAATACAGCACATCAACCTCGATGCCGCCGACATCAACGGGAACGGCAGGTCCGAGATCTTTGTGACGGCCATGCAGAACGGGAAGGTCGTCTCGCGCGTCTTTGAATTTCAGGATGGCGTCTATCATCAGATCGCCGAAATCCCCGGCTTTCTCCGCGTCATCGCCTACCCCGGCAAGGGGAATATCCTGATCGGCCGCGGATACGACCCCGGGTCGTTTTTCAGCGGACCGGCCCGCCAATATCTATGGTCCGAGCGGCGCCTACCTCGCCGGTCGCGGAGATGCCCCTGCCCGACGGCGTGGGGCTCTACGGTTTCGCATTTGCGGCGCTCGGAGAGCCGGCCCCGCTGCTCGTTGCGTTCGACAACAAGGACCAGTTGCTTGTTTATTCCGGCGGCGCGTTGATCTGGAAGAGCGAGGAGTCCTATCCCGCGGTCAAAAAGCGGTGACGAAGCCCGTAACGGGGATCGATGCCGTCCTTTCCAAGGAAGCGGCGGAGACGGACAACAAATCGCTGATAGTCAGGATCCCGGGAAGGGTCCTGGCCCTTGACCTGAACGGAGACGGCAGGGACGAGATCCTGCTGCCGAAGAACAGCGGCGGGTCGTATCTGCGGAAAGCTACACGCAGGCCGAATTCGTCAGCCTGGGGTGGACAGGCGCCCGGCTTGAGCAGAGATGGACCATCAAGGACATCAAGGGCGCCGTGCTCGACTTTCAGATACTCCGTCAGGAAGGTCCCGGCGCGAAGATCGTGGCGCTGGTGCGGATTCCGGGCGGATTGTTTTCCAGCGATACCATCAAGTTAATGAGCTATCCGGTAAAGTGAGTCGAATCGGAATGCGGAATCGGAATGCGGAATTCACGTTCAGGTCTGGAGTAAATGAGCGTTCTGATCGGAAAACTGAAACAGGGATTATGAATAAAAAAAGATCTCCTCATGAGGGGAACATGGCGGCGCTGGATGCGGCAAACATGCCGCATCACGTCGCCATTATCATGGACGGCAACGGCCGCTGGGCGCTGCGGAAGGGACTCCCGCGCATAGCCGGGCATAAGCGGGGCGTTGAAACCGTGCGTCGCATTACGGAGGAGTGCCGGCGGATCGGCATAGACGTCCTGACGCTGTATGCCTTTTCCGATGAGAACTGGGGGAGACCCAAGGACGAAGTCGGGTTTCTCATGGACCTGCTCGGGACCTTTCTCAAGTCGGAAATCGCCACCATGAAAGCGAACGACATCAGGTTCCGCACCATCGGCAGGATAGAACGCCTTCCGGCATCAGCACGCAAGTGGATCGGAAAGGCCGTCGCCGAGACCGCGGGCAACACCGGCATGGTGCTGAATCTTGCGTTGTCCTACGGCGGGAGGGGAGAAATTCTCGAGGCGATAAGACGGTTGAGCGCCGCGGGAACCACGGCGGAGCAACTGACCGATGAAGTTTTTTCCTCGCTACCTGGATACCGCGGGCCTTCCCGATCCGGACCTGATCATCCGCACGAGCGGTGAGAAGCGGATCAGCAACTTCCTCCTGTGGCAGGCGGCATATGCCGAGCTTTATTTTACCGATACGCTGTGGCCTGACTTCTCGGAAAAGGACCTGCACGCGGCGCTTATCGACTACCAGGGGCGGCAGCGCAGGTTCGGTTTGACACAGGAGCAGCTCGCACGGAAGTGATTACCTGTCAGATACTCCCCCTTCAAGGGGAGGTTAGGTGCGGGATGCGTTATGCAGTACACGCATCCGAACTTTCGAGCCATCCGCGCATCGGCCCTCCCGTTGAAGCAGGAGGCAGTGCGATCATCCAGTATCCAGGATTCATCATGGAGACCATGCATGCTGCATAAGAGAGTGATCTCGGGCCTTCTCTTTCTCCCTATTTTCTATCTTGTTGCCTGGAAGCTGCCGCCGTTGTATTTTACGGGGCTGATTCTCGCGGCCGTCGTCGTGGGATTGTACGAATTTTACCGCATGGCGCAGGCGCGGGGGGCCCGTCCGCAGACCGCCGTGGGCATGGCGCTCGGCGTGTTCACGGTGATCGAGTTCTATCATCCGCTGCTTCCCTCTCTGGGCGGGTTTTTCATGGTCGCGGCGTTGCTGCTTGTGACCCTCGTCGCGCGGCTGTTCTCTCCCCGTCCGGTGGACGGGGCGCTTGAGGATGCGGCATCGACGCTCCTCGGCGTCCTCTACGTGGCCATGCTGTTCGCTTTCCAGGTCGTGATCCGAACCGGCGCGGACGGCAAACAGTGGCTGGTGTTTCTGTACTTTCATTATCTGGGCATCGGACATCGGCGCCTACTCCATCGGCATCCCTTTCGGCAAGCACCGGCTGTATGAGAAGGTGAGCCCGAAGAAGAGCATCGAAGGGCTTGTCGGCGCGCTGGCCGCGTCAGCCGGCATGGCGCTTTTGTGCCGGGTCTGGTTCATGCCGCCGATCGACGCGGGCGAGGCAATCGGAATCGCCCTCGTGCTCGCGGCGGTCGGCACCATCGGAGACCTCGTGGAATCGCTGCTCAAACGCGCGGCCGGCATCAAGGACTCGGGAGGGATCATCCCGGGCCACGGCGGCATCCTGGACCGGATGGACAGCATGCTCTTCGCAGCGCCGGTGCTGTATTACTATTTAAAGATGAGGTAAGGAATGCGTCCTGAGTCGATCGATGAACTTCGTGCGCCTCCTGACTTCGGATTCGGTTCAATTTTGAAAAGAATCTCCATACTCGGCTCCACGGGTTCCATCGGCCGGTCGACGCTCTCGATTGTTGAGAAGTTTCCCGACGCGGTTCACGGTCGTTGCGCTCGCCGCAGGCAATAATATCGATCTTCTCGAAAAGCAGGTGCGCCGGTTCAGGCCCGCCAGTCGTATCCGTTTCCGGGGAAGCGCCGGCCGAGCTCCTGAGAAAGCGGCTGGACGGACCTCAACGTCCGCGTCTTCTCCGGAGTCGAGGGCATGATCCGGGTCGCTGCGGCGGATGAAGCGGACATCACGGTCTCGGCCATTGTGGGCACTGCCGGGCTTGTGCCGACCATGGCCGCGATCCGGGCAGGCAAAGCAGGTCGCGCTCGCGAACAAGGAAGTGCTCGTCACCGCCGGCGAACTCGTCATGGCCGAATCCCGCAGCCGGGGGACCGGCGTCTTCCCGGTGGACAGCGAGCACAGCGCCATCTTCCAGTGCCTGCAGGCGGGCGCGAACCGAGATATCCGGCGGCTGATCCTGACCGCGTCGGGCGGTCCGTTCCGGACCTATTCCCGGAACAGACCTCGACGAGGTGACGCCGGCCCAGGCGCTGAAACATCCGAATTGGAGCATGGGCAGGAAGATCACGATCGATTCGGCCACGCTCATGAACAAGGGGCTTGAGGTGATCGAGGCGCGATGGCTTTTTGATATTCCTCCCGAAAAGATCAGGGTCCTCGTGCATCCGCAGAGCATCGTTCATTCCATGGTGGAATATCAGGATGGCGCGGTCGTGGCCCAGCTCGGCATGCCCGACATGAAGGGCCCGATCGCGTATGCCCTCACCTATCCCGAACGGCTTGCGGACGTATCTCCGGCCCTTGACCTTGCGCGGGTCGGCACGCTCACCTTCGAGGACCCCGATATGGACCGGTTCCCGTGCCTGGCCTATGCCTTTGACGCCCTCAGGGCAGGCGGCACCATGCCCGCGGTGCTCTCTGCGGCGAATGAAGTGGCGGTCGGATATTTCCTGGACAGACAAGGATCGGATACGGCGATATCGCCCGCGTAATCAGGTCCACGATGGATGCCCATTCACAGACCCCGGTCAGGACCGTCGAGGACGCCCTCAAGGCGGACCTCTGGGCGAGGCGGGAAGCGGAGAAGATCATTGCGAATGTCGGATGATGGAAGGCGGAATGAATAAGTCTGTCATTCCCGATGCTTTTATCGGGAATCCATTTTGACTTGAGTCTTTCGAAAAGTCAAATGGATTCCCGCTTTCTCGGGCATGCCAACCTGATCAGTTACCTTGGATATTAAGGAGATAGAATGACACTTATCTATTTTTTGATCGTGATCGGGATCCTCGTGTTCGTGCACGAGTTCGGTCACTTCATCATGGCAAAGCGGGCGGGCGTGCGCGTCGAGAAGTTCTCGCTCGGGATGGGGCCCAAGATCGTCGGCTACAAGAAGGGCGATACGGAATACGTCCTCTCCGCGCTGCCCCTGGGCGGGTACGTGAAGATGGCGGGCGAGAACCCCGACGAGGAGCCCACCGGCGCGCCGGATGAGTTCCAATCCAAGACCGTATGGCAGCGCGCCAAGATCGCGGCAACGGGCCCGCTTACGAACATCGTCCTCGCCTTTCTCGTCATGCCGCTGGTCTTCATGGTCGGCACCTATTCCGAAGGCCCGGCAAAGGTCGGCTTCGTGGAAAAGGGTTCTCCGGCCGAGCGCGCGGGCTTCCTCGCCGGCGACGTGATCGAGGAGATCAACGGCCGGAGCATCAGCGACTGGACCAAGGCGCTGTCCCTTATCGCCGTGAATCCCGGCACGGACGTGACGGTTATGATCGACCGCGGCGGTGAGAAAAAGGTCCTGGCGCTGCAGGCCCGAAGCGGCCACGGAGCTCAAGATCGGCATGTCCGGTCTGATCCCCGACATGCCCGCCGAGATCGGCAACTTGAAGCCGGGCTTCCCTGCGGAGAAGGCGGGGATCAAGGCGCATGACAAGATCCTCGCCGTGGACCGCGAGACGATCTATCACTGGAACCAGTTTTCCTCCCTGGTGAAAGACAGCAAAGGCAAGACGCTCATCCTCACCATCGAGCGGGAAGGCAAACGCCTGGACGTGTCCGTCACGCCTGTCCAGGACGGCGGACGGTACGTGATCGGCGTGGAGCCGGTGATGCACCTGGTCTTCAAGAAGTACGGCTTTTTCGATTCCCTGCGGCTGGGGTTCGATAAGACCCTCGAGGCCATCGATCTCACGTTCATCACGCTCAAGAAACTCCTGACCTTCAGCCTCTCGATCAAGACCCTCGGCGGACCGGTGATGATCGCGCAGATGTCGGGCCAGGCCGCGGCTGCCGGGCTTTCCTCGTTTCTTTCGCTCCTTGCCATGATCAGCATCTCGCTCGGCATCCTGAACCTGCTGCCCATCCCCGTCCTGGACGGCGGGCTGATCCTGTTCCTGGTGATCGAAGCCATCCGCAAGAAACCGGTGAGCAGGAAGGTGATGGAAGTGTCCCAGAGCATCGGCGCGGCGATTCTTGATCACGCTGATCGCGGTTGTTTCCTACAACGACATCGTGAGGATGTTTTTTATCAAAATAGAACCAATTATGCCTCGCGTAGGCGCGGAGACTCGAGCGATGGCACCGGTTTACTCTTCGCAGACTGCGCGCTCTGCGGCTGATTTGAATGATAGCGTGATATACAGAAATCCTTCGCAAAAAAACCAGGCAGATCACCCTCGGCACCGTCAAGATCGGCGGCGGCGCGCCGGTGGCGGTCCAGTCCATGTGCAACACGGACACCCGCGACGCGGAGGCGACGCTCGCCCAGATCAGGCGGCTTGAAGAGGCCGGGTGCGAGATCGTGCGGCTCGCGGTCCCGGACGAAGAGGCCGCAAAGTCGCTCGGGAAGATCAGAAAGGGCACCGCAATGCCCCTGATCGCCGATATCCACTTCGATTACCGCCTCGCGCTCGAGTCCGTGAGAGCAGGGCGTGGACGGCCTTCGCATCAATCCGGGCAACATCGGCGGGAAAGAGAAGGTTGCCGAAGTTGTCCGGGCGTGCAGGGACACGGAGCATCCCCATCCGGATCGGCGTGAATGCCGGCTCGCTCGAAAAGCATCTGCTCGAAAAGTACGGCCATCCGACGCCTGCAGCCATCGTCGAAAGCGCTTTCGGCCATATCCGGATCCTCGAAGACCTGGATTACACGGAACATCAAGGTGTCTCTCAAGGCATCGGACGTGCTCACGACCGTCGCGGCCTACCGGCTCTTTTCGGAGAAGTCCGACTATCCGCTCCATATCGGCATCTCCGAGGCCGGAACGCTCTTTTCGGG
Source organism: Nitrospirota bacterium (assembly GCA_963741205.1). Lineage (GTDB taxonomy): Bacteria > Nitrospirota > UBA9217 > UBA9217 > UBA9217 > JAJYKN01. The sequence continues at coordinate 63,706 of CAVUHW010000028.1, read as the reverse complement.
CACGATCAAATCGAGCGTCGGCCTGGGCATCCTGCTTTCCGAGGGCATCGGCGATACCCTGCGGGTGTCGCTTACCGCCGACCCGGTGGAGGAAGTGCGCGTGGCCTACGAGATACTGAAATCGCTCAAGATCAGCCAGCGCGGGGTGAACATCATCTCCTGCCCCACCTGCGGCAGGACCGAGATCGACATCATCGGCCTCGCGGAAAAAGTGGAGAAGAGGCTTGCCCACATCAAGGAGCCGGTCACCGTTGCGGTCATGGGCTGCGTGGTGAACGGGCCCGGCGAGGCGCGCGAGGCCGACGTCGGCATCGCCGGCGGCAAGGGCGTGGGGCTTCTGTTCAAGCACGGCGAGATCCTTAAGAAAGTTCGACGAGAAGAGAGCTTGCCGATGTGCTGGTGAAGGAAGTGGAAGAGATCGTTTACGAAACAAAACAAAGTCAAAGTAACAATAAGTTCAAAGTGAGAAGCAGCAGACTTGACGTTTTCCCCTGGACATTTTGAATCTGATTGTTATTTGAACTTGTGATTTGCTATTTGGAATTTACCCGAAGGGGGTTTCATGCGCTATTCCCGTCTTTTCATCCCGACCCTCAAAGAGGCGCCCGCCGAGGCCGAGGCGGTTTCGCACAAGCTCATGGTGCGCGCGGGGTTCGTGCGCCAGCTCGCGGCCGGGCTCTACATCTATCTTCCGCTTGGGCTTCGGGTCATGGAGAAGATCAACCGGATCATCCGCGAGGAGATGAACGCCATCGGCGGACAGGAAGTGACCATGCCGGTCCTGAATCCCGCCGAGGTCTGGCAGCAGACCGGCCGGTGGGACGCCATCGGCGACGAGATGTTCCGCCTCAAGGACCGGGGCGGCCGCGACATGTGCCTTGCCATGACGCACGAAGAGACCATGACCTGGCTGGCGGCCCACGACCTCCGGTCCTACCGGGAACTCCCGCAGATCTGGTACCAGCTCCAGACGAAACTTCGCGACGAGGCGCGGCCGAAGAGCGGGATCTTAAGGACGCGGGAATTCACCATGAAGGACTCCTACAGCTTTGATAAGGACGAGGCGGGGCTCGACAAGTCCTATCAACTTCATCTCGAAGCGTATAAAAAAATATACAGCCGCTGCGGCCTCACATTCTACGTGGTCCAGAGCGATACGGGCATGATGGGCGGCTCCATGGCCCACGAGTACATGGCGCCCTCTGCGGCAGGAGAAGACGAAGTGGCGCTGTGCGACGGCTGCGGGTACGCGGCCAACGTAGAACTGGCTCTGTCCGCGCCGAAGGCGTCGAAGTCCCCGGACTGGACGTATGAAGAGGTGGCGACGCCGGAGAAACGGACCATCGACGAGGTGACCCGGTTCCTCAAAGTGACGCCCGACCTCCTGATCAAGTCCATCCTGGTCATGAGCGACAACGGCCCGGTGCTGGCACTGGTGCGGGGGGACCAGACCCTGCATGAAAAGAAGCTCGCGAAGCTCATCGGGTCCCACCGCCCCGCGCAGAAAGAAGAAGTGAAGGAGCACCTCGGCGCGCCGGCCGGTTTCATCGGGCCCATGGGCCATAAAATCAGGAAGATCGCCGACCCGGTGCTGAAGCAGGGGGTGTATGCAGCGGGCGCCAACAAGGAAGGTTATCACGTGAAGGGCGTGAGTGCGGACAAACACTTCAGCGACGCCGAGTTCGCGGACATCCATGCCGCAGCCGCGGGCGATGCCTGCGTCCAGTGCGGAAAGCCGCTCAGGATCGACCGGGTGATCGAGATCGGCAATATCTTCAAGCTGGGGACCAAGTACTCCTCGCCGCTCAAGGCGAACTATCTTGACGAGAACGGGGACGAGAAGCCCATCATCATGGGCAGCTACGGCATCGGGCCGGCGCGCATCGCGGCGGCGGCCGTCGAGCAGGGGAACGACGAGAACGGCATCATCTGGCCGCTTGCCATCGCGCCGTATCAGGTCGATCATTCTTCCGGTGAACGTCAAGGACGTGAAGTCCATGGACATTGCCGAGGAAATGTATACGGCTCTGGAGGAAAAGGGGTTCGAGGTACTGCTCGACGACCGCGATGAGCGCGCGGGCATCAAGTTCAAGGACGCCGACCTCATCGGCATTCCCTGGCGCATCGTCATCGGCGAGAAAAATCTCAAGGAAGGCATCGTGGAAATCAAGGAAAGGAAGACGGGAGCTGTGGAAAAGGTCAAGGTTGAAGAGGCGGTCGAGAAGCTCGCGAAGAAACTGGTGATGGAAGGATAAAGAGCGCTTTGCTGTGTTGAAAAGGTGACGGCGATCACAGCCCGAAAATCATTATGAGAAACAAATAAGTCTTGTATTTGCACGGGAAAGAGCCTATAATTGCCGTCTATGGAGGGCACCTAGAGTGGAAGATTTTGTAAAACTTGAGTTGACCCCGCAGCAGAGCGCTGAAATAAAAAAACAGATCGGTTTTGAGCTTCGGGAGATTCATCTCACGAAGAAGTCCCTGAACAAGCTCCGGGTCTTCCGCCTCCGTCTTAACGAAGAACAGCAGGTAGCATTGGAAGAAAAGCTTGGCCAGAAAGTGAGGGAGCTCACCGTTACCCGTTCGGTCGCGACAAGGATCCTCTAGGCGAATCGCCGCACCCGGCAAATGAATGCGTGCCCCTCGTTTTATCGAACCGAGGCGCTTCTATCAATTCGCACGATGCAGGCAATAGTCCGAAAGGAGGTACGTTCTTGAAAAAATATTTATCGCTCATTCAGATTTTGGTCATCGGTATTGCGGTGATGCTTACCGGCTGCGAGAAAAAGGCAGAGACCCCCCAGCCGGCTCCGCAACCGATCATGACGCACGCCTGCTCCGGCACCGGCGCCCGCTCCTGCTCCAACGCCGGCGCCCGCGCCGACGCCCGCGCCTGCCAAACCGGCGAAGATGTAGTTTCGCTGACAGTCCCGGCTTCCAGACACGAGATGGCCCCCCTCCTCCGGGGGCCTTTTATATTTGACGCTTCGTTCGGGCCGGTTGTTGTATAATAATGCGTATGATTTTCCCCTGTCCGGGGGGTGCAGATATATTTTATGAAAAGACTGACGACCGACATGCTCTGCGACATCCTGATCAAGGCTGGAAAGCTTTCGCCCGCGCAGGCCAAGGAGATCAAAGTAAAACAGGATGTTCAGCGGATGAAGCTCTTGAAGGCAAGAGGGGAAACACTGCACCGCGGCAGGATGCATATCGAGGATGAGGTATCTGCCATCGAAGTCGCCGCATCGTTGAACCTGGAGATGCCCGGCGCCCCGGGCCAGATCCTGACCGAAGACATCATCACCGAAGCGGTGGCAGTCCACGCCGGCCTGCCGTTCAGGAAAATCGACCCCCTCAAACTCAATCCCGAGGTGACGACGCAGATCCTGTCGCGGGCCTTTGCGCAGGCGCAGTATTTCCATACCCATCGAACGCAATGAGGAAAGCCTGACCCTTGCCGTTGCGGATCCCTTAATATTGAAGTCGTCGAGAACATCGAGTGCATGGGCTACAAGGTAAACCGCGTCGTTTCCCCGAAGACCGATATCCTGAAGATCATCACTGAATTCTACGGCTTCCGCTCCTCGGTGACCGCGGCGGCAAAAGAGATGTCCGCCGATGTCGACCTCGGGAACCTCGAGCAGTTCGTCAAGATGAAGTCCGTGTCCGAGATCGAGGCCACGGACAAACACGTCATTAATGCCGTTGAGTTCCTGTTCCGCTATGCCTTCGACCAGCGGGCCAGCGACATCCACATTGAGCCCAAGCGCGACGCGAGCGAGGTCCGCCTCAGGATCGACGGCATGCTGAATACCATCCACCGGATACCCAAGGCCGTCCATCCGGCCTTTGTCTCCCGCGTCAAAATGCTCTCCCGCATGGACATCGCCGAGAAGCGGCGGCCCCAGGACGGCAGGATCAAGACCGAATACAAGTCGCGGGAGGTCGAGCTCCGCGTGTCCACCATGCCGACGGCCTTCGGCGAGAAGGTGGTGATCAGGATCTTCGACCCTGATATCGTGCTCCAGGACCTCGAGGAGATCGGGTTCGAGCCGCGCGAGTACGAGCTGTTCCGTTCTTTCATTGCGAGGCCCTACGGCATCGTCCTGGTGACCGGTCCGACGGGCAGCGGGAAGACCACGACGCTGTATTCCGCCCTCAAGACCATTGCCACACCCGAGGTGAATGTCGTGACGATCGAGGACCCCATCGAAATGGTCTACGACAAGTTCAACCAGGTGGGGGTCCAGCCCCAGATCGGCATTACCTTCGGCAGCACGCTCCGGACGATCCTGCGCCAGGACCCGGACATCATCATGGTCGGCGAGATCCGCGACCTCGAGACGGCGGAGAACGCGGTGCAGGCGGCCTTGACGGGCCATCTTGTCTTCTCGACGCTCCACACGAACGATGCGGCGAGCACGATTACGAGGCTCCTCGATCTCGGGGTGCCTCCGTACCTGATCTCCTCGACGGTCATCGGCGTGATGGCGCAGCGGCTGGTCCGGAAGGTCTGCAAACACTGCGAGAAGGAATACGAACTGCTGCCCGAGGAGGCCCAGGCCGTGGGGCTCGCTTCGAGCAGGGACTGCAGGATCGTGGTAAAATTCGGCGAAGGGTGCACCCAGTGCCGGGGTACGGGATACCTGGGACGCACCGGCATCTTCGAGGTCCTGGAAGTGAACGAGAAGATCAGGAACATCATCCGGGACAAGGCGGATGACGAACTCATTCGGAAAACGGCCGTTGCCGACGGCATGGTCGGTCTGCGCGAGGCCGCCGTGAAAAAAATGCTGAAAGGCGAGACCACGTTCGACGAAGTCATCCGGGTGACGGGAGAGAAGACATGAAATTGCGGATTTCGGAATTGCGGATTGCGGATTGAAAAACCGTAGCGACTGCGGCAATTCTTTGCCTTTATTCCGCATTCCGCAATCCGAAATCCGCAATCGAAATCATGGACACCTTCCTCACATTCATATCCGATAACTGGCTGCTGATGGGGGCGGCGGGGATGAGCGTTCTCATCGCGGCCTTGAGCGCGGCCGCGGAGACGGCCCTCGTCTTGTCCAACAAGGCGCACCTGCAGCAGCTGGCTGAAACCGGGAACCGCCGGGCGGCGGTGGCACTAGAGCTGGTGCAGGAGCGGGACGGCCTCCATGCGACCCTCCTGCTGGCCGAGAACTTCTTCATCGTGCTGTCAGCGGTGATCGGCACGGTTGTCGCGATACATGCCTTTGCCTATGTCTCCGTAGCGGCGCTGGTTACCGTAACGGCCATGAGCGCAATCGTCGTGTTCATCGCCAAACTTGTGCCCAAGGGACTCGCCTGCAGGAATCCCGACGGTTTTGCGCTCGCCGCGGCGCCGTCGCTGCGGGCCGCGGTCGCGCTCCTGTCGCCCGCGGCGCGTTTTCTGGTCCGTACGGCCGATGTGCTCGCCGGTCCGGGACCGCAGGGAGTGTCCTGCTCGGCGGCGGTCACGGAAGAGGATATCAAGGCCATGATCAATCTCGGCGAGGAGCGGGGCTCGCTCAAGGAAGAGGAGAAGGAGCTGCTGCACAAGGTCTTCGAATTCGGCGACACGCTGGCTTCTCAGGCGATGCGGCCGCGGACCGAAATCGTGAGCGTTCCGTCGAATGTTACCCTTCAGGAAGTGTTCGCCCTCGTGTCGGAGCACGGGTTTTCCCGATATCCCGTGATCGAGGACACGGTGGACACGGTCATCGGCACGCTGTATATCAAGGACATCCTGGTCGCCATGGCGGTCGGGCGAGGTGAAGCGGGAAGACGGCATCCGGCAATTCATCAGGCCGGCGTACTTCATCCCGGAGAACAAGCGCGTGAGCGAACTCCTCTCGGAGATGCAGCGTGAGCGCTTTCAACTCGCCATCGTCATCGACGAATACGGCGGCACGGCCGGCCTCGTGACGCTGGAAGACCTGATTGAGGAGATCGTCGGCAGCATCCACGACGAACTCGAAGCCGAGGAGAAGGACGTCCAGATCGTCGACGAGAAGAACTTCGTGGTCTCGGGCCAATCGGCGCTCGATGAGGTTAACGAGCTACTCGACACAAACCTCCAGTCCACGGAGTTCAATACGCTCGGCGGTTTCGTGTTCGGTCTTTTCGGAAGAATGCCGAAGGTGGGCGAGCAACTCAGGTACCGGAACCTTAAGCTCGAGGTCCTGGAACTCGAGGGGAGAAAGATCACCAAAGTAAAAATCACGAAGCTGTAATGCGCAATGCTGAAATCGCAAAGCGCATGGCGCATAGCGCAAAGCGAAAAAGATTTAAACGCCATGCTCTATGCGCTCTGCGCTATGCCATTCTTTGGAGGTGTTGGAGTGAGAAAGAAAGTTACGGTTGTGGGCGCGGGCAATGTAGGGGCGACGCTCGCGCAACGGATCGCCGAGGCCCGGCTCGCGGATGTCGTTCTCGTCGACGTGGTTGAGGGCGTGCCGCAGGGCAAGGGGCTCGATCTCATGGAAGCAGGGCCCGTACTCGGCTACGACGCAACGATCACGGGTTCAAACGACTATGAGGAAACGGCCGGGTCCGATGTCATCGTGATCACGGCCGGCCTGGCGAGAAAGCCGGGCATGAGCCGCGACGATCTCCTGGCAGCGAACGGAGATATCGTGAAGAAGGTCGCCGCGGAGACGGGCAGGCGGTCCCCGAAGGCCGTCATGATCGTCGTCACGAACCCCATGGACGTGATGGCATTCGTGGCGATGAAGGCCGCAGGTTTCCCTCGCGAGCGCGTGATCGGAATGGGCGGTGTCCTCGATTCGGCGAGGTTCAGGACGTTCATAGCCGGGGAACTCGGGGTGTCCGTGGAGAACACCCATGCCTTCGTCCTGGGCGGGCACGGCGACACGATGGTGCCGCTGCCGCGTTACTCGACCGTGGCCGGGATCCCGATCACGGAACTCATGAGCGAGGACCGGATCAACAAGCTTGTCGACCGCACGCGGAACGGCGGCGCTGAGATCGTTGCGCTCTTAAAGACCGGGAGCGCCTATTACGCGCCGTCGGCGGCCACGCTCGAGATGGTGGAAGCGGTGCTCCTGGACAAAAAGAAGATCCTTCCCTGTTCCGCCTGGCTCGCAGGAGAGTACGGCGTAAGGGACGTGTTCGCCGGAGTGCCGGTGAAACTCGGCGAGAAAGGCATGGAACAGGTGATCGAGATCAACCTGACCGCCGCAGAAAAGGCGGCTTTCATGAAGTCCATTGAGGCGGTGAGATCAGGATGCGCGAAATTCATGTAAGCGCGATCATCGACCACGTCGCGCAGATCTGCATCGATGCGGCATACAACGTGAGCGACGACGTTCTGACGGCGTTCGACCGGGCGACCGAAACGGAGACGGCGCCCGCGGCCAGGGAGATCATCGAGCTCCTCAAGGAAAACGCGCGCATCGCCCGCGAAGAGCACATTCCCGTCTGCCAGGACACGGGTATCGCCATTTTTTTCGTCGAGATCGGTCAGGACCTGAGGATCAAGAACGGATTTATCGTGGACGCCATCAACGAAGGCGTTCGCAAGGGATATAAAGAGGGCTATCTCAGAAAGTCCGTCGTCGACCCGCTGACGCGCAAAAACACCGGCGACAATACGCCGGCCATCATTTATACCGAGCTGGTGCCGGGCGACAAGCTGAAGATCTCGTTCATGGCCAAGGGCGCGGGGAGCGAAAACATGAGCGTGATCCGCATGCTGCGGCCGACGGAGGGCGTGGAGGGGATCAAAGACTTCGTCCTCGAATGCGTGCGAAAAGCGGGTGCAAACCCCTGTCCTCCGGTGGTGATCGGCGTCGGCATCGGCGGCGATTTCGAGAAGGCGGCGCTCATCGCGAAAAAGGCGCTCCTCCGGCCAGTCGGCAGCCCGAACGCCAGGCTGGAGCTCGCCGCAATCGAGGAAATGCTGCTCAAGGCCGTAAACAAGACGGGCATCGGCCCTGAAGGCCTGGGGGGGAAAGTGACGGCCATGGCCGTGCACGTGGAAAGCTTTCCCTGCCACATCGCGAGCCTGCCCGTGGCCGTGAACATCAACTGCCACGCCGCAAGGCACAAGACGATCATTTTGTAAAGAAATTTCGGAATTTCCTCGTATTCGTCATTCGAACTTGACACGGAATAAAATTTATTCGAATTGAGAATTGTCTTAGGATGCCTTCGCTGGATGACTTTCGTGAGATGACGAGGTCATGTGACCATGGCTGATCCCATTAAACTCACCCCTCCCTTGACCGACGACGTTGTTATGAAGCTCAGGGCCGGCGATCGGGTCGTCATTACCGGGACCATATTCACGGGCCGGGACATGGCCCACAAACAACTCGTCGAGGGGCGCCAGAAGGGCGAGAAGCCGCCGTTCGACTTGAAGGGCAGATCCTCTACTACACGGGGCCGACGCCCGCGTCGCCGGGAAGGGCGATCGGTTCCGCGGGTCCGACGACAAGCTACCGCATGGACAAGTACACGCCCGCCTTGCTTGAACTCGGCCTCAAGGGAATGATCGGCAAGGGGCCGCGCGGGCAGTCCGTGAAGGACGCGATCGTTAAATACAAGGCCGTCTATTTCGCAGCCATCGGTGGGGCCGGAGCGCTCATCTCGAAGACGATCAAGAAGGCCGAGATCGTCGCCTATCCGGAACTCGGGACCGAGGCTGTCATGCGGCTTGAAGTCGAGGATTTTCCCGCGATCGTCGTGAATGATGTGCACGGGGAAGACCTTTACCGTATCGGTGTGGACCAGTATGGCGACGGCGGTGACGAAGAGGGCGAGTCTGCTGAAGGAGAAAGGAAATCATGCCGATAAAATCAAAGATCAGGACGGTGCCGAATTATCCCAAGAAGGGTATCATGTTCCGCGACATAACCACGCTCATCAAGGACCCCGTCGGGTTCAGGCTGGTCATCGACACGCTGACGCAGCGGTATGCCCATGCGGACTTTGATTTCGATACGGTCGTCGGCATCGAGTCGAGGGGGTTCATCATCGGATCGGCGCTGGCATATACCCTCGGCAAAGGCTTCATCCCCATCCGCAAGAAAGGCAAGCTCCCCGCGGAGGTCGTGTCGCAGGAGTATTGCCTCGAGTACGGAACCGACAAGATCGAGATTCACCGGGACGCCCTGAAAAAAGGCGAGAGGGTCCTCCTTGTGGACGACCTCCTGGCAACGGGCGGGACGGCCTTGGCCGCGGCGGCGCTTGTCGAAAAGCTCGGCGCGGTCGTCGTGGAGTTGGCCTTTGTCGTGGATCTGCCGGACATCGGCGGGAAAAAGAAGCTTCTGGAAAAGGGCTACAAGGTCTTCACCCTTACGGAGTTTGAAGGTGATTAACCGAATCCGGCATTGACCGTGGCGAAGCTCGATGGCGGCAACGGATTTTTTTCAGGGGAACGCTCCCCCCATTACTCTTTTCCTCCAATACTTATTGACATCCGGCGCTCCCGAAGCATATAATTACCGACAATCAGCTCGAGAACGCGATTTTTGGTGGAGGTCCGGACCCATGCCAGAGGCCAGGAAACTCGGCGAATTGCTGAAAGAAGCTGGTCTCATCGATGAATTTCAACTCTCTGCGGCTCTTTCTCATCAGCGGAACTGGGGAGGCAAACTGGGCTCCATCCTGATAGAACTGGAATTTGTGCAGGAGGAGGACATCGCCCGCGTCATTGCCGAAAAACTTAAGACCCCCTACATCAATCTGTTCGAACCGGAAATCCACGAAGGCGTTATTAAGCTCGTCAAAGCCGAGGTTGCCAGGAAATATCACGTGGTTCCGGCCCGGCGGGAGAAGGGGATGCTCATGCTAGCCATGTCGGATCCTCTTGACATCAAAGCGATCGACGAGATCCGCTTCATTACAGGACTGAACATCAAACCGACTTTGGCCATGGAATCCGAGATCCTGGACGCCATCAGGACATACTACGACCACGAGAAAATCGTCCGGAAACAAACACTAAACCCTTTTTACCAGAGAGAACATGCCTCGGAGGGGAAAATGGAAATTATCCGCGGAAGCGACCTCAGCATGCCGAAATCGGAGACGAACGATGCGAAGTCGCCAATCCTGTCCAAGGAAGAGACCGCACAGCAGGCGCTGCAGGACTGCAGGGTCCGGATCGACGCAATCACCAGCCTGCTCGTGGAAAAAGGGATTATTTCCCGCGATGAACTCGTCAGCATGATCTATCAGAAAAAAATAGGATTTTGAGGATGCGGAATAAATGAAGGATGTGAAACATCTTCGCAGAGAGGAAGCTGACGTATGAAAAGGATGGCATGGTTAAGCATTCTCATGGCCTTCTTCCTTTACGCCGGCCTGATTGCGGCCCAGGAGGCCAAGGCACCGAAGATCGAGATCAAGGAATGGAAGTATGATTTCGGCAAAGTCGTTCAGGGGACGCAGGCCACCCATGTTTTCGAGGTGCGCAATGCGGGCACGGAACCGCTGATCATAGAGCGGGTCCAGACCTCCTGAGGGTGCACCGCCGCGGTGATCAGTTCGGATCACCTGGATCCGGGGGCCGTCGGGCAGATCAAGGCGAGTGTTGATACGACCGGGAAGAACGGTCCTCTCGAAAAGCACGTCAGCGTGTATTCCAATGACCGCACGAACCCCGTGGTTTCATTAAGCCTGATTATGGACATCATGCAAAAGTAGGATTATTTCGCTTCATGATGCCCTGGAGCAGCTTGCTGTTCCGGGGAACTATTTTCTTGACAATTTTCATCGGCTTATGCTACTGTCACATGGTTTTTGGCCTGAATAAGCTAAAGAAAGGCAGCACCTCTTGAAACAGCACAGACACCCACAATATCCCAGCGACACGCCAACCCCGGGCATAGGTCCCGCCCCGGCGGGACTATAATCTTCTTCAGCATAATACGATTACGTATATCAGCGCTGTACCAGATAAACAACCTGACAGGCGTTTTCGCTTACCCTTATTAATGGAGGATATACCCATGCAGAAAAAATATCTTCTGGCCCCTGGCCCGACCCCGGTGCCCCCTGAGGCGCTTCTGGCCATGGCCATGCCGATCATCCACCACCGGGCGCCGGATTTCCTTCCGGTGCTCGATTCCGCAAAAAAGGGCCTTCAGTGGCTCTACCAGACCAAGAACGACGTGCTCATCCTCTGCTCCACCGGCACCGGCGGCATGGTCGGCTCGGTGACCAACTTCCTGAGCCCCGGCGACGACGTGCTGGTCGTCAACGGCGGTAAGTTCGGCGAACGCTGGACCAAGATCTGCCAGGCCTACGGCATGAAGGTCGAAGAGCTCATCGTGGAGTGGGGCCATGCGGTGAAGGCCGAGCAGGTCGAGGCCGCGCTCAAGAAGAACCCGAAGATCAAGGCCGTCTTCATCCAGGCGAACGAGACGTCCACCGGCGTGTACCATGACGTCAAGTCCGTCGCGGCGGTCGTCAAGAAGACCGACGCGCTCTTTGTCGTCGATGCGATCTCGGCCCTCGTGGCGCACGACATCAGGACCGACGAGTGGGGCATCGACGTCATGATCGGCGGCTCGCAGAAGGGCGTGATGCTTCCGCCCGGGGCTCGCCTTCGTGTCCGTCTCCGACAAGGCATGGAAGATGGCCGATACGGCCAAGACGCCGAAGTTCTATTTCAATTTCAAGAAAGAGCGCGAGAACCTGGCCAAGAACCAGACGAATTTCACCTCGGCGGTGACGCTCATCATCGGGCTCAACTCCTGCATCAAGATGCTCCAGGATGAAGGGCTCGAGAAGGTGTTTGCGCCGCCACGACCGTCTCGCCCGGGCGACCCGCGCGGGGGCCGCGGCCCTCGGCCTCAAGCTCTTCCCGAAGGAAAGCTCCGAGCAATGCGCTCACGGCCATTGAAGCGCCCGCGGGCGTTGACGGCCAGGCGATCTATAAGGACCTTCGCGTGAAGTACGGCATCACCGGCGCCGGAGGCCAGGACAAGCTCAAGGGCAAGATCTTCCGCATCGCGCACCTGGGCTATGCCGATACCTTCGACGTGATCACGGCCATTGCCGGCATCGAGATGGTCCTGAAGGGCCTGGGCCATCCGGTGAAGCTCGGTACGGGCGTCGGCGCGGCGCAGGAAATATTGATGAAATAAATTATTAACCACAGATGAACACGGTAAAGCTATTTAAAGCTGAATTAAGGATTTAATTTTGTGTCCATCCGTGTTCATCTGTGGTTACATCTGCATTTAGGAGGTATCATGAAGGTTCTCATCAGCGACAACCTCTCCCCCGTCGGGGTGGAGATCTTGAAAAAGGCCGGGCTCGAGGTGGACGCCCGGAGCAAGACCTCGGTCGAGGAGATCGAGAAGATCATCGGCGACTACGACGCGCTGATCATCCGCTCGGCCACCAAGGTCACGGCGGGGCTGCTCGAGAAGGCGGCGAAGCTCAAGGTCGTGGGCCGCGCGGGCAGCGGCCTGGACAACGTGGACATCCCGGCGGCCACCAAGAAGGGCGTTGTGGTGATGAACACGCCCGGCGGCAACACGGTCACCACGGCGGAGCACACCATCGGCATGATCTTCGCCTGCGCCCGGATGATCCCCCAGTCCTACGCCTCGCTCAAGGCGGGCAAGTGGGAAAAGAAGAAGTTCGAGGGCGTCGAGCTCTACGACAAGACCCTGGGGATCGTCGGGCTGGGCGCGATCGGCGGCGTGGTCGCGAACCGGGCCATCGGGCTCGGCATGAAGGTCCTGGCCTATGATCCCGTTCATCTCCGCGGAAAAGGCGAAGTCGCCTCGGCATCGAGCTCGCGGACCTGCCGACGCTCTACAAGCGGTCCGACTTCATCACGATCCATACGCCCAAGACCAAGGAAACGGCGAACCTGATCAACAAGGACACGATCGCCCAGATGAAGGACGGCGTGCGCATCATCAACTGCGCCCGCGGCGGCATCGTGAACGAGCAGGATCTCTTACGAGGCGCTTGAAGAGCGGCAAGGTCGCGGCAGCGGCCTTCGACGTGTTCGAGAAGGAGCCGCCGGAGAACCATCCGCTCCTGACCCTCGACAACTTTATCGCCACGCCGCATCTCGGCGCTTCCACCCGGGAGGCCCAGGAGAACGTGGCCGTTGCCGTGGCCGAGCAGATCGTGGATTACCTCGTCGCCGGGACCGTGCGGAACGCCGTGAACGTGCCGTCGGTGCCCGCGGACCAGCTCCCGACGCTCTCTCCCTACATCAACCTTGCGGAGCGCATGGGCCTGTTCATCGCCCAGCTCTCCGAGGGCGGCCTCACCCAGGTGACCGTGGAGTACAGCGGGGAGGTGGCGAACCTCAAACAGGAGCCGATCACGCTCGCGGCGCTCAAGGGCCTGCTCACGCCGACCCTGCAGGAGAACGTGAACTACGTGAACGCGCCGCTCATCGCCAAGGACCGGGGCATCGAGGTCAAGGTGTCCAAGTCCACCGGGGCTACCGAGTATACGAGCCTCGTCACGCTCCGGATCAAGGCGGGCGGCAGGGACGTGTCCGCTTCCGGGCACGCTGAACAGCAAGAAAGAGCCGCGCATCATCCAGGTGGACAATTTCCCCATGGAGACGGTGCCCGAGGGCGACATGCTGGTGCTCATGAACAACGACAAACCGGGCGTTATCGGCGGCATCGGCATGCTCCTCGGCCAGAACGGCGATCAACATCGCGCGCATGCAGTTCGGCCGCGAGAAGCAGGGCGGCCTGGCCATGTCGGTGGTAAGCATCGACAGCGTCGTGTCCGACGAGCTCATGGCAAAGATCAAGACAGCTGCCGAACGTGCTGTCGGTGAAGCAGATCAAGATATAGCATTCCGCTTTGGCGGAATGAATTGAATTGCCTGCACCAGCGAAGTGCGGCCAGCGTATGAAGCATAGCGCGAATGCAGGTGTGGAAGCGCAGTGCAGGCAATATTGGAAATTGGAAATGAAGCATTCGTTCATCTGTCAATTTCCAATTTGCAATTTCCAATAAAGGAGTTTGCAATGCCAGTTTTAGTCGTTGTCGGCGCCCAGTGGGGCGATGAAGGCAAGGGAAAGATCATCGACCTCCTGACCGAGCGGGCGGATATCGTCGCGCGCTACCAGGGGGGCCACAACGCCGGTCATACGGTCGTGGTCGGGCATGGACGAGTTCATCCTGCACCTGGTCCCCTCCGGGCATCCTGCACAGGGGCAAGAAATGCATCATCGGAAACGGCGTGGTCGATCGATCCCGTCCGCGCTCCTCGAAGAAATGGACGCCATGGCCAAAGCGCGGCATCAAGTTCGACGACAGCCTCCTGATCAGCAAGAACGCCCATCTGATCATGCCGTACCACAAGGCGCTCGATGTCGCGAGCGAGAAGCTCAAGGGCAACAAGAAGATCGGGACCACGGGCCGCGGCATCGGCCCGGCCTATGCCGACAAGATCAACCGCAAGGGCATCAGGATGGCCGATCTCCTGGATCCGGCGATGTTCCGCGAAAAGCTCGCGAGCAACACCGGCGAGGCGAACTTCCTGCTCGAACGTTTCTACAATGCGCCGCGTGGTGCACCTGGACCAGGTGTACGAGGAATACCTGGGATATGCCAAGACGCCTCAAAAAGTATATCGCCGATACCACGCTGTTCCTCAATCAGTCGATCGGCAAAAACAAGAAAGATCCTTGCCGAAGGGGCGCAGGGCACGCACCTGGACGTGGACCACGGGACCTATCCCTTTGTGACCTCGTCCAGCCCCACGGCGGGCGGCGCCTGCACGGGCCTCGGCATCGGCCCGAACTCGATCACCGAGGTGATGGGCATCGTCAAGGCCTATACCACCCGCGTGGGCAGCGGACCCTTCCCCACGGAGCAGGAGAACGAGCTGGGAGAGCTGCTCCGCGCCCGCGGCAAGGAATACGGCGCCACGACCGGCAGGCCGCGGCGGTGCGGCTGGGCGGACACCCTCATCATCCGCCATGCCGTGCGCGTAAACGGCATGACGAGCGTCGGCCATCACCAAGCTCGACGTGCTCGACACCCTCGACGAGCTCAAGATCTGCGTGGGCTACAAGTACAAGGGGAAACTCTACGAAGAGATGCCGTCGGAGCTCGCCGTGCTGGAAAAAGGGAGCCGCAGTACATCACCATGCCCGGCTGGAAGCAGACCACCATCGGCGTCAGGAAATACGACGACCTGCCGAAAAAGGCCCGGGCCTACGTGGAGAAGCTCTGCAAGCTCTGCGGGGTCAAGCCGGCCATCATCTCGACCGGCGCGCGCAGGGACGAGACCATCATCCTTGAGCAGCCGTTCAAGAAGAAGGCGACAAAACAGTAATCGGAGTTTCTCGCAAAGAACTGGCTGGACCGCCTTTGATTTGAAGCTCCGTGACCCTTGCCCCTGGCATGACCCTGCCTGGTTTTCTATTGACAGAGAGCGGAATTCTCTGTTAATATACGCGTCTTTAATCGAGGTCGATGGGCCGGTAGCTCAGTTGGTAGAGCACCGCCCTTTTAAGGCGGGTGTCCTGGGTTCGAGTCCCAGCCGGCTCACCATTTAAAAACAGTTGAGAGTACAGAGTTAGAAAAAAGTGCAAAGTAGAAAGTTGCATCTGAGAGATTTGTTAATTTGCACTTTACTTTGAACTCTGAGTTCATATGTTAGTACGTCCCCATCGTCTAGCCCGGCCCAGGACACCGCCCTTTCACGGCGATAACAGGGGTTCGAATCCCCCTGGGGACGCCAATAATTCTTAAAAGAATCAGAGCCTTTACGGCGCTTTCTTATTTTTTTTGGTACACAAATGGTACAAATATTCATCGGACAAGACTCGGACAAAGACATTCCGGGCTTTTTTTTATTACTTGAGCAATACATATAATCCAGCTATCATCCCGTACTGACAGATACATTCACAGTCGGACAGAATACCTAAGAGATGCCGAAAAAAGCGTGGTGATGTTTACTCTGATTTGAACCCTCTTCTGACACACGAACCGACACAAGCAATACGTTGATAACGTCCTTGGGCAACCGTGGGCCTTTTCTTACAGGATTGATAGAATTGAAAAAAGTCTTTTTACCATCATCGAGTTCCCGAAGACGGCGATGTGGA
Organism: Nitrospirota bacterium; assembly: GCA_963741205.1. Classification (GTDB taxonomy): domain Bacteria; phylum Nitrospirota; class UBA9217; order UBA9217; family UBA9217; genus JAJYKN01. The sequence continues at coordinate 47,621 of CAVUHW010000028.1, read as the reverse complement.
GTCAGTGACCTGCTAGGTAAAGATAAGGGACGCGGCGATAACGATGGCTCGAATCCCTTTTGTGTGTGTTATCGCAATTTCTTTAGTGAAATCGCTTCGATAGGAAGGTACAATTTGCCGTCCCTTTCCATTAAATAGTCGATTGTAACTCAAACCGATAGGCAATAATTGCTTAATTCTTATTGCCGGACATGATCCCGGACCTACCTGTCCCCGGATCATTGAATTTTGTCGATATCGCTGTTATCGACCCATCTGGCTTTATTGTATAGGCATCTTCCGATGTTTCCGTCACTACATTAGAGCTATCCCTGTCGGTGAAAGAGTAGACGAATATGGCATCTCCATTTGTGCCTGGGTCTATTCTCCAGGTACTTGTTTCAGTGGTTCCATCGGAGTTGCTTAGCACCATGTCGTCACCGAAATCTCCTACTTTTGCAGATGAGGGTAATAATGTCTGAGAGGTTGGGGTAGATATAGTTCCATCATCATGAACTATTTTATAGAGGTAGCCTGTTTGATAGCAGTAGTAAGTAGTCGTGGCTGACACAGACGCGCCCGTACTCGGGTTCGTTAAAGATACGTTTTGCACCAGCACATTAACAGTTTGTGTGCCTGTGGGCGTTGATGTGATGGATGGCGAAGAGATCGCTAAAGAGAATAACCCTGTCAGTTTCGTGGGTATCGATTGAGCCTGCCACAGTAAAGGAAATTGTACTCCCTGGTGTTGTTGCTTCCGCGAAATTCTTGATCTGGCTAAGGTTAACGACAGTGCCTAGCAGGCGTAGTTCAGGCGTCGAATTCCCACCGCCACCACCGCTACCACCGCAAGCGGTCAAGCCTATTTCAGCCAATAAACAAATGACAGCCCATGCAATGCTCTTCCTCATTGTCATTTCCTCCTTTTCAGAGTTAAGTAGTTTAATACCGACCGCTTGCCTGTATCCTCTCTTATGGTGATGCCAGAACCTGAAATCAAGCCGAAGGACACTTACTGAAAATGCGGCTCAATAATCTCCGAGTCTCGATTCTATATTTATCTTTTAGAAACGATAGCCAACAACTAAGTTTGCAGTACCACCAGTTCCCTTTACTTCTTCGTTGGAGGTCTGATTAACGGTGTTATCTTTTATTGTAAATTTTCCGCTGAATGATTGAGCCCCAAGTTCTAAACCAATTTGAAGACCTGGTTTGCTGAATGTATAGTACGCGCCAGCAATGAACGAAAATGATACATACTCCCCCCTTTCCGTTGTAATGCTAATTGGTCCCGGTCCCGGAACTTTTATCGTCGCATTTCCCGTCTCCCAAACCGAGTTCTCCTTTACCTTCAAAATGCAGATGCTCGTTAGCCTTCATCCCCACACCAATGCCAAGACTGACGCCACCAGCACGGTAATCGACTTTAAGTTGGGATACGTCTTTATCGTGGCCGGAATGTTGCCTCCCAAAAAGGCCAGCACTTAGTAATAGCCCTATATCCGACTGTCCATACATTATTGTATTAACATCTATTTGAATGTTGCGGTGATTCTCACTATTCAAATCAAAAGAGGTGCCGTTTTCGATTATTTTTTCTACCTGCGCAGCAGTTCCGAACTTTAAACGTAAATCTGTTACTTCTTTAGACGTTTTTGCGCTTGGTTGTTGAGCCGGGACGTTTGTTTCGGCCTGCTGTTCTGCAGGAACTGCGGGGACTGCATCTTTGGTCATGCTTTCAATATTGCTTTTATCAACTCTCTTCCAAGTATTGCCGATTTCAATTAATATTGTTTTTTCATCTTCGCTCTTGACCGCCCCTTTTTGTCAACGTCCCATCTTTGAGATAAATAGTATCTGCATAAACGCTCGATGCGAAGATAAAGAGAGCACCGAAAACCATCACTGTCACAACTCGTAAAACCCTACAATTAATTGACATCGTTTCCCCCATCCTAATAACTTTTTTGAAATGGTTGAGATGTTACTACATTAAGGTTATCCTTCGTCGCGTATACAAAGACAAATTTAGAATCTCCGTTTTCTTTGAAAGTTAAGCTAACTTGACCATTTGAGTTATTCGTTGGTGTAGAGTGGTGGTCTGCTGGTATTTAATTCAAGGCTAATTGCGTAGCTTGAAAAAAACGGTGATGGACAAAATTATATATGTGATGATGGGTGATGTCAATAGAAATGAGTTGTGTATTTTGTGGGTATTCGTAAACCAAAGTTGAGTAACGGCCTCAAGCAAAGAAGCCGCCACCTTGCGAACAGGGGAACCGACGAAGGCAAAGATCATTGAGTTCACACCCAGACCAGTCTTACTCCCTTTCTACTCTTGACAATAGCTAAAATAATGTCTATAATATTGTCTATCATGCTGGAAGGGAGTAGACATGGTTAATTTGAAATTCGTGACGGTTTCAGAGTTACGGCAGAGGGCCACGCAGATCGTGGCCGAGTCTAGCGTACCGGCAGGCAGATCATCATCACTAAGTTGGGAAAACCTGTCGTAGTTCTCCAGCGCGCTGACTGAGGAAGAGTTAAGTCTTGACAAGGCAAAGAAGAAGTAACTTGCACCGACAACCATGAGATTCATATCGGAAGGAGCATATTATGAACGAATTGGAAAATAAGAATTGCTCGTGTCGGCATTTACGCCAGGATATCAACGGCTGATAAAAGCCAGAACCCGATCTTCAATTAAACCCTATCAATGAATTTTGCCAAGTGAGGGGCTGGTCAATAATAGGTGAGTATGTTGATATCGGGCAGTCAGGCGCAAAAGACCGGAGACCTCAACTCGACAGGCTATTAGACGATGCTCGAAAAAGGAAAATCGATTGCATAGTCGTCTGGAAACTCGACGAGTGGGGGAGGTCCTTAAAGCATCTCATTAATTCCCTGAGCGAATTGCAAAGCCTTGGAGTGTCCTTTGTATCCTATCAGGAAAATATTGACCTATCTACACCTGCGGGCAGGATGATGTTTCCTATTATCGGCGCAATGGCGGAATTTGAGCGTTCCCTAATTCAGGAGCGGGTGAAGGCGGGTATGGCACTCGCAAAACAGAAGGGCATAAAGATCGGGAGGAAGTCATCCGCACCGGCTTCCCTGGCGAAGATCATCGACGCACATGAGAGCGAGAAGCTATCCGTCAGGCAGATCGTTGAGAAGGTGCGAATACCGCGGGCGACCGTTCACAGGACATTGAAGCTCTATAAGGCGGGCATGCTTGGTCGAGATGGTTTTGCGGTTGTTTGGTACCGTCCCAAAAGGGTATTGTAATTCGTTGTTAGAACTGCTTGATAAATTGCGGACCGAATACAGCAGTCAGGGTGTCCCATAAAGAAATCTTTAATAGACACGCTGGAAATTACAATATTCATAATAGAACAAGGTTCTACTATTAAGATCTGCCAATAAAAAAACATTCAACATTGTGCTATATTTTGTTGACATTGCCTATTATTTTTGGTAGTCTTGCTTAGTCAATACATCCATCACTGCCCGGTTAAAACAACACTCCCTATAAAGACTCATCCTGATTCCATCGTATGGCGAACCAAAATGCATCTATAGCCAAGATCAGCCGTCCTACCATCACCGGCGTAATGGAGCGGCTAAGGCTTTTCCGCCTCCTCGACAAATGCCGGTCGAAGCGCGTAGTCTGGGTCTCGGCGCCTGGCGGATCGGGCAAGACCACACTTATCGCGAGTTGGCTCCAATCTCGCAAGCTACCCTGTCTGTGGTACCAGGTAGATGAAGGTGATGGAGACCCCGCTTCCTTTTTTCATTACCTGGGGCAAGCCGTTCTCCATTCGTCTCCCCGAAATAATAAACCATTGCCGATGCTGACTCCCGCTCATATTCCCGGCATAGAGACGTTCACTCGCAGATATTTTGAAGAACTTTGCCGGAAGTTTAAACCACCTCTCGTACTCGTACTCGACAATTATCAGGACGCGCCATCTGACTCGATGCTCCATCACGCGATCAGCACAGGGATATCGGTTTTGCCTGAGGGTTTCACTATGATCGTTATTAGCAGAAGAGGACCGCTACCGATTTTTTCTCATGGCCATACAAACAACGATATGCCCTTTATCGGATGGGATGACATCCGGCTTTCCCTGACGGAAACTAGAGATCTGGCCCTCAGAAGCAGTGTGAAGGGCATCGCGGTTAGCACCCTCGAGCGCTTGCACGAAAAAACAGATGGCTGGGCAGCTGGGCTCGTGCTCATTCTGGAGTCGCTCAAGAATAGTGATATTGACACTGTATTGACCGGTTCAACGAGGGAGAGCATTTTTAATTACTTCGCATCAGAAATATTCATCAAGATGGACGAAACCACACAACGTTTCCTGATGCAGACATCGCTCCTTCCGGGGATAAGCCCTGCGGCCGCCGCCGAATTGACCGGTCTATCTTCGGCAGGCGCACTCCTCGACGATCTATCGAAAAATAACTTTTTTACGACCCGGCACATGCATCATGACGCTTCCTACCAGTTCCATCCCCTGTTCCGCGAATTTCTCATGACCCGGGCGCGTGACGAGTTCACGCAGGACGGAGTCGCTGCGATCGAACGGCGCGCGGCGGCTATCCTGGAAAAATCCGGCAAAGTTGAAGATGCCATTGGACTTTTCCTTCGAGCACGGGATTGGCCTGAAGCGGCACGGCTTATCTGTACTGGAGCGCCGGCGCTCCTCTCCGAGGGCAGGACCGGAGCGGTTCGTGCATGGCTTGACGCCATGCCTCGCGAGCTGATTGAACAAACTCCCTACCTCCTGTTCTGGCAAGGCGCCTGCTTGCTGGCTTTTAATCCTCGTGAGAGCAGGGCCTCTTTTGAGAAGGCGTTTGCGCTCTTCCGGATGCAGGGGGATAGGACGGGCCTTTTCCTTTCCTGGTGCGCTGTCGTCGACACAGCGTTTCACGAATGCGTATATGTGCACATGAGGCCTTGGACTGAAATCCTGGAGAGGGTGCTCGCAGAGGATCCCTCATTTCCATCGAACGATATAGAGCATCGGGTCGCGTTGAGCTATTTTAACGCAGTCGCCTTCGGACAACCTGATCATCCCGATATTCACGAGATACGGGAACGGGCCTTTTCGATTGTTTGCGCAGGGATGATTTCGGACGCCGATCTGTTCCTCAATTCCGGATTGCACCTCATCGCTCATTACATTTACCAGGGGAATTTCACCAAGGCGGGGATGATCCTCAGCCTGCTTCGTGAGTCTGCCAAGTCCGGGGAAGCGACCGAACTCGTGCAACTCATGGTGAAAGCAATCGAGGCCCACTATTCTTTCGTCACCTGTGCACTCGATGAGGGCATGAAAAAGGCACACGAAGCTCTGGCCCTAGCCGACAAGAGCGGGGTACATTTTTGGGACACATACATCTATGGCCATATGCTTGCCGCGGCGCTTTCCGAGGGGGACGAAAAGCTCATCGGGGAATTTCTGCCGAAAATCACGGCTGGGCTTGGCGCATGCCGAGCCGTGGACAAGGGGTACTATTATTGGCTAATTGCATGGAAATCCGCCCTCAGTGCAAATTATTCGCAAGCCCGCCAATTCCTGGAGCTTTCACTGAACGGTGCAGTGAAAATCGGATTCGTGCACCGGAAGCAGCCATCCGGATCAACTTGGCGGAGATCTGCCTTGAACAGGGGCTCGATCACGATGCCGCTGAATGTCTTGAAAAGGTATTCCCTCTGATTCAAAGCATGGGCAGCGCATACCTTCTATATAGCTATTCAATTGCGAATCCTGCCTTCACTTCAAACGTGAAAACGAAGTGAAGGGGCTTGAGTCTCTCCGTAAAGCATTCAGCCTGGGCAGAGACCACGGGATAGATAACATGTATTTTTGGAGGCCATCCATTATGGCCAGGCTGTGCATGAAGGCCCTTGAATCGGGGATTGAGGTTGAGTATGTGCGACACCTCATTAGAAAACGGCAATTAATGCCGCTTACACCCCCGCTGCATCTTGATCAGTGGCCCTGGCCGGTTAAGGTCTACACTCTCGGCGGGTTTGAGTTGCTCAGGGACGAGAAGCCTGTTGTGTCTCCAGGCAAGGTGCAGCAGAAGCCGCTCTCGATGCTCAAGACATTGATCGCCTTCGGCGGGAAGAGCGTTTCTGAGTCACAGCTCATCGATGCCCTGTGGCCCGAAGCAGAAGGCGACGCCGCCAACCGGAACCTGGATACCACGCTCCACCGCTTACGGAAACTTTTAGGTGATGATGAAGCGATCCTGCTGCAGGAAGGACAGGTGAGCCTGAACGATCAGCGCGTATGGACTGATGCGTGGGGGTTCGAGCGTCTCCTGTGCCGGGTGGAAGATATGTGGAAACAGAAGGAGCAAGGGCATGAGTTCGTAGCCGCGAAAGATCCGGCATGTCCCGATCCGGCGTTCCGCCGTCCGCAGGCCGATATCGAGGAAACGATACGACTGACTGAAAAGGCCCTTGCTCTTTATAAAGGTCATTTTCTTCCCGGAGACGCCAAGGAACCTTGGACTATTTCCCTGAGAGAGCGCCTGCGCACGAAATTTCTCTATTACACGAAGGCCCTCGGCAAATACCGGCAGCAGTCAGGCCGCTACGACCTCGCGGTAGAGTGTTACCAGAAAGGGATCGAGATAGACGACCTTGCCGAGGAGCTGTACCAGCAGCTTATGATCTGCCACCATAAACTCGGCCAGGAAGCAGAGGTTGTCAAAGTCTATTACCGCTGCCGCGCCATGCTTCAAAAAGCCTTCGGGCTTGAGCCCTCCACAAAAACCAAGGAAATATATTCCTCCATACGCCGGAACGGGTAATTCCCGGCATTTGTCTGCTTTTCCCCCTCATTCGACACTTCTTGTAACTTTTCTACACATTATATTTTTATAAAAAAGTATATTTTTTGCTCCATATGTAAGTAATCTGTAAGTCGAACCATGTTATAAACGTGCGAACGAAAAAGGATCAACTATGGAAAGTTACGTCATTCGCATATACCGCCGCGATCCCGATGATCCGCTCAAGCCGGTCGGGATGGTTGAGGTCGTGGAGACCTCGGAAACAAGGACCTTCACGCATGCCGATGAGCTTGTCGATATCCTCTGTCCCGAAGGAAATTCTTCCGCTCCGGATTCGGATAGCAGGAGACTCACATGATAATTCGTGACTTGAAAGTAGCTGTTCTAGTTTCACTGGCTTCGAATAAGATTATGTGTTTTCGAGGGTGCTGAGAAGAAGCAACAAATGCAGTTCAATATATAATTTTTGTTTGTAATCATTTTGAAAAACAAAAATTGAGGGTTAGGTCATGAGGAAAGATTACGACGCACGAAATACTCGTTCGTACTGGCTGGTAGCGCTGCTTCTTTATTTAGCCATGGTAATACCGGTAACTTCTTGGGCTGCACGGGGGGATATTGTAACAGTTGCTGGTGGTTATACTGGCGATGGCGGCGCAGCGACAAGCGCGGTCATAAAATCACCGCTGGAGTGTTGCGGTTGATGCCGCTGGAAACATTTACATAGCGGATACCGACAACCATCGCATCCGGAAGGTGAATTCATCGACCGGAATCATAGCGACAGTAGCAGGCAACGGGGTGTCGGGCTTTAGCGGTGATAACGGCCTGCCACGTCGGCAAACCTCAGTTATCCACAAAGTGTAGCCGTCGATTCCGCGGGAAATATTTATATAGCGGATCACAACAACGGTCGCATCAGGAAGGTAAATGCATCGACTGGCGTAATAACGACCGTGGCAGGAAACGGGAATCAATATTCACCAATGTTCAGCGGCGATAACGGCCCTGCCACGTCGGCAAGCCTTAATGGGCCTGAAAGTGTAGCAGTTGATGCTGCTGGAAACATCTACATTGCGGATACTTTCAACCAGCGCATCCGAAAGGTTAATGCCTCGACCGGTGTGATCACAACAGTGGCGGGTGTGTCAAGCCAAAGTAGAAATGCCCTGTTCTTACCAAAGTAGAAATGTCCTGTTTTATGAAACGCCGGGAAGTCGTTGCGATGCTCTCCTAAGTCTCTTCCATGGGTGATCCGGCGATTGATACCTGTACTGAAGGGGGGGGGGGCCCCCCCCCCCCCCCCCCCCCCCCCCCCCCCCCCCCCCCCCCCCCCCCCCCCCCCCCCCCCCCCCCCCCCCCCCCCCCCCCCCCCCCCCCCCCCCCCCCCCCCCCCCCCCCCCCCCCCCCCCCCCCCCCCCCCCCCCCCCCCCCCCCCCCCCCCCCCCCCCCCCCCCCCCCCCCCCCCCCCCCCCCCCCCCCCCCCCCCCCCCCCCCCCCCCCCCCCCCCCCCCCCCCCCCCCCCCCCCCCCCCCCCCCCCCCCCCCCCCCCCCCCCCCCCCCCCCCCCCCCCCCCCCCCCCCCCCCCCCCCCCTTCCTCAAGTTAAAACGGTATTCATTTTTCCGCGCGGGCCGTCAGTAACTGCCTTCGCCTGCCAGATGCGGGCGCAGTATTCCCGGATCGAGCGGTCCGAGGAGAATTTGCCCATGCGCGCCCATTCAAGATCGACATGCGCGTCCATCGTTCCTGATCCCGGAACGCCTCGGACACTCGGTCCTGGCTATCGACATAGGACTGGTAGTCCGCGAAGACCAGGTACTTGTCGCGGTCCATCGAGAATCGACCAGGGGCTGAAAAGCCCGGTCGCCCCGGGAGAAGAGGCCCGAGGCGAGCGCCTCGATGACCTCCCCAGTTCCGGGTTTGGTTTGTAGCTCGCGAGCGGGTTGTAACCGCAGACATTATTCTTTCGACTTCTTCCGTCTTGAGGCCGAAGAGGAAGAAGTTCTCCTCCCCGACCTCCTCCGGATCTCGACATTGGCGCCGTCCAACGTCCCGATCGTGAGGGCGCCGTTCATCGAGAACTTCATGTTCCCGGTTCCCGAGGCCTCCTTGCCGGCCGTGAGATCTGTTCCGAGAGATCGGCGGCCGGGTAGATCCGCTGGGCGTTCTTGACGTTGAAATCGGGGAAGAAGACCACCTTCAGGCGGTCTCGTGACTGCCGGGTCGTGGTTCACGACCTCGGCGACGGCATTGATCAGCTTGATGATCAGCTTGGCCATGAGGTAGCCGGGAGCGGCCTTGCCGCCGAAAATCAACGGTCGCGCGGCACGTTCGAGGCCCGGGTTTTGCCTGAGCCGGCTGTAGAGGGTGATGATGTGGAGGACGTTCAGATGCTGGCGCTTGTATTCGTGGATCCGCTTCACCTGAATGTCGAAGAGGCTCGCGGGGGCCACGGTGACGCCGGTCCGCTCCCGGATGAGGCCAGCGAGGCGCTTCCTTGTTGGCCCGCTTGACCGCACGCCAGCGCTCCCGGAACCCGGGTCGCTGCGAAATGGCTCCAGCTTGCGCGATCTGATCGAGCCGCAGATCCACTCGTCGCCGATCCTGCCGGTGATGAGCTCCGCAAGGCCCGGGTTGCTAAGCGCCATCCAGCGGCGGGGCGTCACGCCATTGGTGATGTTGTGGAATTTTTCGGGATATTTCGTGGAAATCCCGGAGAACGGTCTCCTTCAGCAGCTCCGTGTGGAGACGCGGCCACGCCGTTGACGGCATGGCTGCCCACCGTGGCCAGGTTGGCCATGCGCACCGATTTTTCCCCCGCCTCATCGATGAGCGACAGGCGCCGACGCGTCGTCGTCGTCCGGGACTTCCGCGCGTACCTCATTCGAGAAACCGCCGGTTGATCTCGAAGATAATCTCCAGATGGCGCGGCAGGAGGCCGGCAAAAGCGGCAGAGGCCAGTTCTCGAGCGCCTCGGGAGCAGGGTGTGATTGGTGTAGGAGAAGAGTCCTCTGGGTGATGTCCCATGCCTCGTCCCAATCGATGCGGCGCTCGTCCACGAGAAGCCGCATGAGTTCGGCCACGGCGATGGCGGGATGGGTGTCGTTGAGCTGGGCGGCAAACCTCTCCTGAAAATTTCGAGGCTGGTGTTGCCCTGGAGTTCATGGATCCGGATCATGTCCCGGAGTGAGCAGGAGACGAAGAAGTATTGCTGTGCAAGGCGGAGGCGCTTGCCGATGGCAGGCTCGTCATTCGGGTAGAGGACCTTGGTGATGGTCTCGGAAACGATCTTCTCGTCGACGGCGCCGTAGTAGTCGCCCACGTTGAATGCCTGAAAATCGAAGGACTCAACAGCCTCGGACTTCCAGAGACGGAGCAGTTCGTCATGCCCGCGTGATATCCGGCAATGGGCGTGTCGTAGGCCACTCCCTTGACACCCGGCTCGGGACCCAGCGCACCCTGAACCGCCCCTGATCGTCCGGATAGTGCTCGGTGTGGCCGCCGCACTTCACAGCATAGACGATCTCGGGGCGGCAGATCTCCCAGGGGTTGCCCAGCGCAGCCACTTGTCTGTTTTTTCCATCTGCCAGCCGTCACGATCTCCTGATCGAAGATGCCGAATTCGTAACGGATGCCGTAGCCGATGGCGGGAATCTGGAGTGTCGCGAGCGAATCCATGTAACAGGCCGCGAGCCTGCCGAGCCCGCCGTTGCCGAGCCCAGGCTCTGCCTCCTGCCGGAGCAGCGCTTCCATATCGAGCCCCAGTTCCGATACAGCCTGTTGGGCCTGCTCCCGGATGCCGAGATTTATCAGGTTGTTGCCGAGGTGGGGTCCCATGAGATACTCAGCGGACAAGTAGCTTACGATCTTCAGGTCTTTCCTTCCCCGATGTATATTCGACCTAAGCCAGTTATCGAGCATCCGGTCACGGACGGTGTACGCAAGAGCCATGTACCAGTCGTTGAGGGTCGCTGTTTGAGGGATGCGGGCCTGGCTGAAATAGAGATTGTCCAGAATCGATTGCTTGATCTCTGCGGGATCGTTCCCCGTCCGGACGTTCCCGCTCCTGCCATGGCTGTCCTCCATGCCTTGTGTCATGCGGCCTCCTTTTTTATAGTATGCCCCCTTGACCCGTTTCCCGAGGACGGCCAGTGTCTACCTTGATGTCATTCTCTCCAGGCTATTTCCCAATCAACTAACTGGAAACTGGTGGAAAGTCGGGCTCTTCAAGGCAGGTGTGCATATTTGAGGATAGATCAATCACGGAAGGGTGTCAAGAAAGATGTAATGAGCTATGGGAAATGAAGGGAAACGGCGGGGATAGCGGGAAGCGCTGCGGCATTCGCTCATTCCTTCCTTTTTTCCCTCTCACCAAAAAAATATTTGACAGATGCAACAAATTGGCTATAATGTCGTGTCGACTGTCACTGCTCCGACGGGGCGTGGAACACAGGTTAAATTGTTCTAGGGGTAAACGAAGGTGGGGGAAAAAACAATTATTATTTAGTGTCTTGGCTGCGCTGGCCTTCGCGCTGCCGATATACGGCGCCGCCGGCCGCGTTGTTGCCCTGGAAAAGAAGCCGCTCCGGCAAAGGATTCCTGTGTGACCGCCAGTTGTCATGCTGCCATGGGGAAGGAAAAGTTCGTCCATGGGCCGGTGGCGGTGGGTGATTGTACCTCCTGTCATAAGCAGAAGGCAAAGCATAAGTTCGAACCGATAGCGGATGTGGGCAAGCTCTGTTCGCAGTGCCACGAGCAGATGAACACGAAGAAGTTCGTCCATGCGCCCGTGAAAAAAGGTAACTGTACGAAGTGCCATGACCCTCATCAGTCCCCAAACAAGTTTCAGCTCCGCGCCGCGGGAGGCGACCTCTGCTTTCTCTGTCACAATAAATCACTCGTGGCCGGAAATTGTCCATGGTCCCGCCGCCGTCGGAAGCTGCAGCGCCTGCCACGCCGTTCACCAGAGCGATTTTCCGAAGATGCTCGTTGCGGAAGTAAATGACGTCTGCTTCACCTGCCATGCGGACAAGGCCAATACCCTGAAAAGCACGAAGCACATTCATACGCCGGTGAAGCAGAGCTGCGTGAATTGCCATAGTCCTCACAGCGGTAATTTCCGGTACAATCTCAACGCCGAGAATACGCGCGGTCTTTGCCTGACCTGCCACATGGACAAGGACGCGGAAATCAGGGAGGCGACCGTGCCGCACAAGGCGCTCGATACGGACAGAAAGTGCCTTGCCTGCCACGACGCCCATGCCTCGAACAACGTAAAGCAGCTGTTAAAACCACCGATGGACCTCTGCCTCAGCTGCCATGACAAGGAATACAACGGACAGAACGGGCGGATCGCGAACATGAAGGCGATCCTCGAGAGCAACACCGACCGCCACGGCCCGATTAAGCAGGGCGACTGCTCGGGCTGTCACAATCCTCACGGGTCCAAGAATTTCAGAATGCTGCGCGAATTCTACCCGCAGCTCTTCTACGCCGGCTACAACCCCGACAATTACAAGCTTTGCTTTATGTGCCATGAAAAGACCATCGCCAGCGACGAGAGCACCACGACACTCACGAATTTCAGAAACGGCAGCCAAAATCTGCATTTTGTCCACGTCAATAAAGCAGTGAAAGGCCGCACGTGCCGGGCGTGCCATGACGCGCATGCCACGAACAACCCGAGGCATATTCGCGATAAAGTGCCTTTTGCGACTTGGCAGCTGCCGGTAGGCTTTAAGAAAACGGAATCCGGCGGGAGCTGTCAACCGGGTTGCCATCAGAAGTTCTCTTACGACAGGGCCAAGCCGGTGGTCAATAAGCCGCCGGCCGCCGCGCGCTAGGTGATTTTTTTTAGAGGGATGGGGAAATGATGCCGCGATCCGGTCGTCAATCAATCACGATCTGCATCGTTGTTTTTTGGGCTTTCCTGGCGTTTTTGCCTCCTGCTGCATGGGGAGTTGGTGGCAAGGGTGAGACAAAAGAAGCGGCGGTGACACAATCTACCACGACGGCGGAAAATAACGGCAAGATCGAGGAGGAGCTTGCTGCAGCCAGAACGGCCGTCAAGACAGACCCCTCCGACGCACAGCTCCGTGTCCAGTTGGGCCAGCTCCTTTTACGCAAGGGAGACCTTGACGGGGCCAAAAGTTCCTTTGACGAGGCCCTGAAGCTCAATCCCCGATCGAGCAGCGCAAAGACCGGAAAAGGGATCGTCCTGGCTCGGAAGGGACAGCTGGCGGAGGCCGAACTGGCGCTGAAGGACGCCCTGCTCCTGAACCCGAACCCGGTTTTGACCCACTATGAACTCGGTCTTGTTTATGAGAGGCTTGGCGACCTGAACAAGGCCGTCGCGGAGTTCAAAGAGGGGATCAGAAAGCACGAGCAGGGGAGATGATCCCGCCGCCGGACAACCGCCTGCGCGTGATGCTGAAGGGGATCCGCGGGCCGAGGGAGAACCGCTGTCCTATGCCTTTTCGCCTCAATCGAGCACTGATCATGACTGTCTTCGCAGCCTTCTACGGGGTCCTCTCCTTCGCTCCCGCCGCAGCCACCCTGCAATCACTCCAGACCGGCATGCAGGCGCCTGATTTTTCCCTCAAAACCATCAACGGCGAAGCGAAATCATTCGCCGATGTCAAGGGGGAGAAGCTCACCGTTCTCGTCTTCTGGTCAACGTGGAATCCGAAATCAGAAAAAATATTGGCGAGGATGCAGCAGCTCCATGAAAAATACAAGCGGCAGGGCCTTTCGGTCATCGGCGTGAATGCCGACGGTCAGAATATCTCCGACGAGACGCTTGCCGCGATACGGGCCTTTTCCGATAAGCTTAAAATCGGCTTCCCCATCCTCATCGACCGCGGACTGGTCGCCTTCCATGATTACGGCGTGATCGCCCTCCCGTCGACCGTAATCCTGAACGGGGAGAGGGTCATCTCCTTTGAACTCTCGGGGTATCCGCTCATGGGGGCCGAAACGCTGGACGATTTTGTAGCATCGACCATTGAAGGGAAAAAAGCGGCTTCCGCAGGGCGAAGGCCGGCTACCAGCCGGGCACAAGCGCCCTCCGTTTTTACAATATGGGCAAGACCGCCCTGAAATCGAGGCGCACGGCCGATACTGCCGAGATGTGGTTCAAGAAGGCAATGGAAGCGGATGCAGGATTCGTGCTTCCTTATTTGAGCTTCGGCACCCTGTATCTGGACCGGGGGGATGCGGCGCTTGCGAAGGGGGCGTTTAACGAGGCGCTCGTCCGGGAGCCGGAAAATCCCATCGCCCTCTGTGAATTGGGCATGATCCTGGTGAACGAGGGGAAGGGAAAGGAAGGCGCCGCCCTGTTTGAAAAGGCCAGGAAGGTGGAAGAGACCTATGCCCCCTGCTACTACTACGCCGGATATGCCTACGGGAAAGAGGGCATGCTGGCGGACGCGCTCAAGATGTTCGATGAGGCCGAAAAAATGAACCCGAACGACTATAAGAACTTTGTTTACAAAGGCAGGGTTTTCGAGGGGCAAAAGGACCAGAGGAATGCTTTTGAAGCGTATAAAAAGGCTCTTGAAATTATTCTCCAGCTCAACTGAATCGCGCCCGGCCGCTCTTCGAAAAATGCCCCCGGCGTAGCGCGGGGGGAAGGGACCTTCTTTCGTTCATGGCTGCTGCTTGCGCCGTTTGCTGTTCTTCTCACACCCGGGGACGTCCGCTGCCGGCGGTTTGACCATCGTGGTCCCGCCTGACCGGTCGTTCGTCGAGAGCGAGTTGGTCACGCTTGTTCTAAAAGCGTGGTCGACCGAGGTCGACGAAATACAGCTCTTTGTCAATGACAGAAAACAGCCCGTTTCCGCGAAACAGCTTGACCAGTCCGTGGTCTGCTACGACGGGGTCCGTCTTTCCAGCGGTCTGAACAGTATCAAGATCGTTGCCTTTAAGAAAGGCAAAAAAACCAGGAAGCGACGGTTAAGGTATTTCAACGTTCCGACCTTTCATCGGATTCCAGCAGACGCTCCGGCCGGATACAAGCGGTTTTTCTTCCATGTCGACAAAAACGAAAAAGAATGCCTCTCCTGCCATGATCTCGATTTCCGGAAGGAGGGCGCGAAGCAGGGGGGAGGTCCTGACCAGTCTCCCTGTTCGTTGTGCCATAAAAAGATCCTGAGCGGCCATACATTCGTCCACGGCCCGTCGGCTGTATGGTCCTGCCTCATGTGCCACGACGGAAAATCACAGGACTCGAAATTGGCCGTCAACAAGCCCGTAGATAAACTCTGCGCGAACTGCCATGAAAACGACTGGGAGCAAAAAAAATACATGCACGCCCCGGCCGCCGCCGGCTTATGCACCACCTGCCATAATCCTCATGCGGCGGATGCACCGTATTTTCTGAGGTTGGGCGTCGTGGCACTATGCGGGTCGTGCCATGAAGAAGTTTTCTCCCGGCCTCATGTTGTCGTCAGCTTTTCGGGCAACGGCGGACATCCCCTGCAAAAGAGCCCCGATCCTTTAAATCCCGGGACCGACTTAACCTGCGTTTCCTGCCATAACCCTCATGCCGGAAATTCGAATTTTTTTCTCAACGGCTACGACGAGGCCAAACCGCGGCAGCAATTCTGCCAATCCTGCCATAAAAAGTGACGGCTTTTCATACCATGAATGACGCCGAGATGCGGTCCCTGCTCATCGATTACATGAAGAGGGGTTTTCTGGACAACATCATCGCCCTGTTCCGTCAGGACGCGTCGCTGTTCCCGTTCATCGCCGATATGCTCGGCGATGACAATATCCGGGTCCGTCTCGGAGCGACGGCGCTGGTTGAAGAGCTTGTTCGAGAGCGCCGGACCGGGCTTAAGGACGCGGTCCCGGGACTCATGAAGCTCCTCGCGCACGAGAACCCGACGATCAGGGGAGATGCCGCTTCGGTTCTCGGCATCATCGGGGACCCGGGTGCAAAGGAAGCTCTCGACGCATGCTTGAAGGACGACGGTCATGCGGGGGTCAGGGAAGCGGCCAGGGAAGCGCTGGAGGAAATCGGATGACGGACCGACGATGGTCCCGGGATACAACCTTCCTTCCTGATTCTTTTCACGCTCAGCCTCATCCCGCTGTTTTGCTTGACAAACGCGCTGGAGATGTTATCCTGTATTTGCTCGCGAACCCCGCGGCACTGCCGGTGAACATTGAACTAAATCCCGCATTCCCCTGCTAGAGGCAAAGCGCCAGGAGGGAGTCAAGCGGACTGTTTTGGATGCGGATTGGTGCGTTGTCTGTGCTACGAAACGATATGCAATCTTATAATATAGGACCGATGGCTGCAGCGTCTTATTGAGTTGCACTATCAGGATTCATCACCTATATTAGAGATGTGGCGTTTTCAAGCGGCATAAAATTCCGTTGTTACCCGACAACGGAGCAGGCTGATATTCTCGCGCAGTGGATGGGTTGCCAACGGCTTATCTACAACGCCAAGGTTGCCGAAGAGCGTTATTTCCGTACTTTCCGGAATCATTCGCTGTCACTGACCGGACTACAGCCGCCGATTGATCAGCAATACGCCCAGTTCAAGGACAAGAAACTCACCCCGTTTCTCTACGATGTGCCATCACAAATGCTAAGAAACGGCGCAACAAGGTTCATGGGTTCCTACAAGAGGTACCTCACAGGACTCGCTCGTCGCCCTGCTTATAAAAAGAAGGCGGGGCGGCAGTCCGTCTGTTACCAGCGAGCTATTCAGGTTCGTTCCTACTGGAGGCTCAAAACAGCGGCAAGACAAAACAATTTATGAGCACCGGCTGATGCTTGGCACAAAGCCTGTCGATCTGGGCGAACTTAAGTTCAAGGCTCATGATGAGTACGAGGTTCCGGCGGCTATCACCATTTCCCAGGAGTCCGGGAAATGGTATGTCTCCTTCTCCTATGAGAAGCAAGGCACAGTTTTGAGCGAGCAGGAACTTCTCGAGCTTTACGGCGGCATGTCTTCGGAGAGTCTCAATACCGTTGCCCTGGGAATGGACCGAGGAGTTGTAATCCCGCTGGCAACGAGCGACGGATTTGTGTAGGACTTCTCCAGCATCCAAAAAGAGCGACTGGCAAAAAAGGATACCCGGAAGAGGAGATATCAGAGGCAAATGGCGAGGCGGATCAAAGGATCCGGCCGCATTTAGGCAATCAGCTGCGAAATCAGCCCGCTGCCAGGCTTATGCTGCCAATGTAAGGCATGATTTCGCGCATAAGGCCAGCCGCAAGCTCGTGGATTCACCCGCGGAGGTGTTCGTCTTCGAGGACCTCAAGGTCAAGAACATGACCAGAGCGCCAAAGCCTAAGAAGTCAGCCGGCGGTACGTATATTCCGAACGGGTCAAAGGCCAAGGCCGGTCTCAACAAGTCCATACTCGAATCAGCGTGGGGCAAGGTAAAACTCTTTACGACGTACAAAGCCTCGCGACGCAACAAGCTCGTTATCGCCATACCGCCGCACGGCACCTCACAGGAGTGTTCGAAGTGTTCGCACACTCACCCGGACAATCGCCAGTCACAGGCGGTGTTCGATTGCCAGAGCTGTGGCTTTACGGAAAACGCCGATACCAATGCGTCTCTCGTTATTAAGAAGCGCGGCATAGAAATGCTTGTGTCCGGCGAAATTGCCGTAAAGCATCAGCAAGCGCGCCATGCGGCTAAGGAAGAAGGAAACACTAGGCCGGGAACCGGCCGAAGTTACGCGCGGGGAGAAGCAGATAAGACAGGCCTTGGGAACTACTCAGGGACTGCATGCTTCTATGATCCGTGAAACCCCCACTGCAACCATGTAATTGGTTCAGTGGCGGGTAGTTCATGGAGAGGATAGCTATGCCGGACCGTGAAATCCGCACGATACTCCTGGTTGATGGCAGCGTTT
The DNA here is from genome assembly GCA_963741205.1 of Nitrospirota bacterium. GTDB lineage: Bacteria > Nitrospirota > UBA9217 > UBA9217 > UBA9217 > JAJYKN01. The sequence continues at coordinate 29,941 of CAVUHW010000028.1, read as the reverse complement.
CCGCTCTTTTTTATTTTGCCATGCTGCTGAGGCGGCTGGAGTACAAAGTAGCAACGGCGCGGTCCGGCGAGGATGCCCTCCAGATGATGGAGGACTCCGTCCCTTCAATCGTGCTGACCGAGCTTTCGCTGCCGCGGATGAGCGGCATCCAGTTTCTCGGGAAGGTGAAGCAATCCGAGCGGTTCAAGGCCGTACCCGTCGTCATCCTGACGTCGGAAAACGATCCCGGAACCAGGGAGTCCTGCATCCGCATGGGCTGCGCCGCCTACCTCGGCAAGCCCGCGGATCCTGACGCGCTCTACCGGGCACTCCAGTCCGCGTCGGAGTCCGTGCCCCGTGTGAACATTCGCCTGCACACGTCGCTGAAGGTCATCATCGGGGATGACAGTCCGGCCGGGGGGGCGAAACGGACCGAGTTCGCCACGGCCATTTCCGAAGGCGGGCTCTATATCAAAACGCTTTATCCCCAGCCGTCAAATGCCCTTACCCCCCTCCGCATCATTATCCGAGACCGTGAGATCCAGGCCAAGGGCGTCGTACTTTACAGTTATGCCCAGTCAGAGGGGCCCTTCAAAGAGCCGGGGATGGGGATGAAGTTCGTCGAGATTTCCGATGAGGACCGGTCGCACATCAGGGAGTTCATCAGGGAGCAGTTGACGGGGGACCTTGCCCATCATGAGAGTGGGGTAGTGCGCTGATAAGGAAGCGGGCCGATATGATCGAAAACGGGAAGAACAGCCCCAGCGCCGCGCCTGACCGGGCCGGAAACGACGCAAAGCTGTGGGATGCCAAGAAACGTTTTATCCTTCTCGTGGACGGCAACGCCAAGGACCTGTTCTCTACCGGCATGATACTTCAGCGGCTCGGATACGATGTCTACGTATCGAACAGCGCCGAGGACGCTCTCGAAATCATGGCCGGTGCACCGCCGAGGCTGGTCATCGCGGACTTGCTGCTGCCGAAGATGAACGGCATCGAGCTGCTTACCCGCATCAAACAGGAGCCCGATACCCGGTCGGTCCCCGTCATTCTCCAGACGTCTCTTGCGGACCCGAAGGTAGAGGAACTCTGTCTTTCTTACGGATGCGCGTCATTTCTCAGGAAACCGGTCGAACCCGACAGCCTCTACAGCGCCATCCAGCATGCGACGGAGGTCATGCCGCGAAATTATTTCCGTCTCAGGACGTTTCTTCCGGCGGATGTGGCGGGACGTCCTGCGTCCGGCGGAACCGGAACCCCGGAAGTCATCACGGCCCTTTCGGAAAACGGCATGTACCTCCGGACCCTGACGCCGAGGGAGATCAATTCCGTCCATCCCGTCGCGTTCATGGTTGAGAGCAGCCTGATTAGAGCGCGCGGGGAGGTCCTGTATGCGTTTTCGATGCATAAGGGGCCGTTTAAGGAGCCCGGAATGGGGATGAAGTTTGTCGATATTCCGGATGCGGACCGGGAGCGGATCAGGAGCTTCATCAAGAGCCAGATTACGAAAGATATCCAGGCCCCATGATCACATCAGCCGCAGACTTCTTTGCGAAACTCCGGATGGCCCTGTCCGAAACGTTCTGGTCCTTCCAGAAGAACAACGACCTGACCGCGGCGTCATCTCTCGCTTTTTCCGCGACCCTTACGCTCATCCCGTCTCTCTTTCTTCTCACCTTCGTCCTGAGCGCCGCGATCGGATCGTCGGCGGGCGCCCTGGCCAAGACTCAGGAACTGCTCGGGCAGCTGATCCCGGCTTACAGCCAGGACATCGTGAGCGAAGTACGGTCCATATCGTCCCATCTGGGCGCCATCGGCCTCGTGAATGCCCTGGTGCTGCTCTGGAGCATTACGCCGCTCATCGCCGACCTGCGCATATCGCTCGGGACCGTTTTCCGGAAAAAGCCGACCCGGCCTTTTCTCCTGGAAAAGCTGTTCGACGTGGCGATCAGCATCGTATTTCTGATCGGCGTGTCCGTCATCGTCGTGGCCGACATCGTCATCACCCTTCTCGAAACAAAGAGCCATCTGCGCCTGGCCATCAGCCAGTTTCGAGATCGCCGCTCCGTTCGTCTTCATGACCGTTGTGGTCTTTTCGCTCTACGCCATGTTCTCGAAGGGCGTCCCCAAGATCAATCTCGTAATCGGCGCTCTGGCGACGTCGCTGCTCTGGTTTGCGATGCGCCCCCTGTTCCACCTGTTCCTGCTGTACAATCCCGGTTACGGCTTCGCGTTCGGGTCCTTCAAGTCGCTGTTCGTCGTGATCATCTGGATCTATTGCTCCCTCGTCGTTTTCCTGCTCGGGGCGGAATTCGCCGCGGCCCTGGGACGGGACGAGACGGCCTTTATCAAGAAACTGATGGAAGGCAAGAAGGGCGTTCCCGCCCGGATCATCAGCAAGTACGTCCTGACCCGGGAAAAAGGAAGCGTCATTTTCAACGAGGGGGAGCCGGGCACGGAGATGTTTTCGGTCCTCAAGGGAAAGGTGGCCATCCGCAAGGGCGGCCGGGAACTTGCCGTGATCACGGAGGGGCGGTGTTTCGGAGGCATGTCGTTCCTTCTGTCGTCGCCGCGCATGGCCCAGGCGGTGGCTCTGGAGGACGTGGAACTGGTAGCCGTCGGCAACGAGAACATCGAAAACCTGATGAACGAATACCCCGCTTACATCGTCGAGATACTGCGGGACATGGCGGCGCGGCTGCGGGAGACGAACACCGTGATCGATTAGGGCGCATCGAATTAGGATATTCACCGACTCCAACTATTCCACACTTGAAGCCATATCCGCGATAGAAGCACTCGGGGATGACAAATACATGATTTGTCAAATGTCATTCCAGATGGTTTAATCGGGGATCCGGTGATTCTGGGAAATACAGCATGTGGCGCCTGATTGAGCAAAGTAGACACTCCTCTTTCGGATCGCGGATTGAAAAAGAGCCCGTCTGGCCCTCTTCTCCTGTTCCCCTTGATATTTCGGATCGCGGCGTGGTATAAACGACGATGCCTTTTCTGGAACACTGAATCCATGACGACCCTCTTGCCCCGTTTCGCGCCGGGAAACAATAAACTTTACGCCAGGGCAGCGACGCTGGCGCTGATCACGATCCTCTACAATATCGCCGAAGGACTTGTCTCGGTTTTATTCGGCATGAAAGACGAGAGCATGTCGCTCTTCGGCTTCGGTCTCGACTCTTTCGTCGAGGTCGTCTCCGGCATCGGCATCTGGCACATGATCCGAAGGATCAGGCGAAACGGCGGAGAGAATCCCGACCAGTTCGAGCAGCGGGCGCTCAGGATCACGGGCACGGCCTTTTACGTCCTCACGGCCGGTCTTGCCATTACGTCCATCGTCGACCTCTCCCGCGGGCACCGGCCGGAGAGCACCTTCTGGGGCATGGTCGTCTCGGTCGTCTCCATCGTCTCCATGTGGGCGCTCATCCGGGCGAAGGTGAAGGTCGGGAGAGGGCCTGAATTCCCCGGCCATCCTCGCCGACGCCGCCTGCACGCGGGCGTGTCTGCAGCTCTCGGTTGTCTTGCTGGTCGCGAGCGCGGGGTACCAGTTCACGGGCATCGGCGGGCTCGACTCGGCCGGCGCCCTCGTCATCGGCGCCATCTGCTTCCGGGAAGGGAAGAGAGGCGTTCGAGAAGGCCAGGGCCCGGTCCTTCGCCTGCACCTGCGGCGGGAGTTGCGAGGACGAAAGGTCGGTAGTTCTTATCAAGGGTCTAGCGAGGCTGTTGAAAAGCTGCCATCGCGCGGCTAAAGCCTGCGGCTACCGAATGCGACGTTATCGATAATCAACAAGGTAGCCGCGACACTTTAGGGTGCGTTTTTGCATCGGCTGCAGCGACTTTGTGACAATCGAGTGTTCATCCGGGCGGATAAATCAACATCATGAAATTCAAGATCGACCTTCACGTTCATTCGAAACACAGCGGCGACAACGACGCCGATCCGGAGGAAGACGATTGTCCGCGCCATCGAAGCTCGGCCTTCACGGCATCGCCTTGACCGAGCATTATTACTACGAGGCGTCCGAGTCAGCCGGAGATTCTAAGGGAAAAATACGGAGAGAAAATCCTGATCCTTCGGGGGGTTGAGTTCTCCGCGATCGAGGGCCACTGCCTTATTTTCGGCGTGGATACGGACAAGCTGGGCATCAAATACGCCCCTGTCGCGGACGTGATGCGCTTCGTCAACGAGGCCGGAGGCGTCGTGATCCCGTCCCATCCCTATCGACCGGGAACGAGCCTCGGCGACCTGGTGCGGAGCGTGAACGGCATTGCCGGCCTTGAAGGGTGCAACGGCGCAACATGTACGCCTTTAATGTCAAGGCGATCAACGCGGCGAAGGAGCTGCATCTTCCCTATACCGGCGGGTCGGACGCGCATGAGCCCCGCGAGGTGGGCTCCTGCTATACCGAGTTTCGCAGGGCAGTGACGTATGATAATTTTATCGACGCGTTGAAGGCGGGAAAGTTTCAGGGTGTGGATTCAAGAAAAATATCAAGGATGCTAAACCTCACGTAGCCCGGCCGCGAAGCCCCTCAATCCCCTATCCGAGATGATAAGACGTCAGGATCTTCTGGATCCCCCATGCCATGCCGATGCAGGCCGGCAGCGTCAGGACCCATGCCATGACGATCTTGCCCGCGATGCCCCAGCGGACGGCCGAAAGTCGCTTCGTCGCGCCGACGCCGAGGATCGCGGATGAGACGACATGGGTCGTGCTCACGGGCATGCCCCAGTGGCTTGCCGCTATGATGATCACGGCCGATGACGTCTCCGCAGCGAACCCGTGAATGGGCTCGAGCTTCAGCATCTTGACGCCGAGGGTCTTGATGATCTTCCACCCGCCGAAGAGCGTGCCGAAACCCATGGCCAACAGCGCAGATGAGGACGACCCACGTCGGCACATCGAGTGTCTTGATCTCGCCGCCGGAGACCAGGGCCATGGTGATGATGCCCATGGCCTTCTGGGCGTCGTTGGAGCCGTGGCCGAAGGCCATGAAGGACGACGAGAGGATCTGGAGCCTGCCGAAGTACTTGCTGATGATGCCGGGGGAGAGCTGGCCGAAAAGATACAAGATCAGCTTCATGAAGAGATATCCGATGACGATGCCGAAGACCGGGGAGATGAGGAGCGAAGTGAGGATCTTCACGATGCCGCCGACGTTCAGGATGCGCCGCGCCGCCGTGGGCCATGGCCGCTCCTGCGATGCCCGCCGAACGAGCGCGTGCGAGGAGCTGACGGGAAGCCCCATGAGGATCGTGATGATGTTCCAGAGGATGGCGGAGAGCAGGGCGGAGATGATGACGACGTCGGTGACCGCCATGGGGTCCACGATGCCCGATGCCGATGGTCTTTGCCACGGCCGTCGAGAGGAAGGCGCCGAGGATGTTCATGCCTGCGGCGAGGACCACCGCCGTCATGGGCGAGAGGACCTTGGTCGACACCACGGTGGCGATGGCGTTCGCGCAGTCGTGCCAGCCGTTCGCGATATCGAAAAACACCGCGAGGACGATGATGAGGATCAGGATTTCATGCATGTTTCAGGACGATGCTTTCGAGAATGTTGGCGATGTCTTCGGCCCGGTCCGAGGCGTCTTCAAAGAGCTGGTAGATGTCTTTCCATTTGATGATATACACGGGGTCGTTGCTGCTCGTTGACGAGCTTGCCGAGGGCGTCGCGGTATTTGCGGTCGATGCGGTTTTCGAGCCGGTTGACTTCGATGCAGTGCTCCTGCACGTGGGAATATTGCTTCGCCCGGAGCTCCCGGAGCGCCTTTTTCAAAACGTCCGCGGTCATCTGCAGGTCTTCGGCTATGGAAATGACCTCCGGCGTCGGCTTCTCGATCTTGTACACCACCATCCTGTCCACGGCGGCCCAGATCAGGTCGACGACGTCGTCGATGCGCGACGCCAGGGCATGGATGTCTTCGCGGTCGATGGGGGTGAGGAAGGTCTTGTTCAGGTCCTTCATGATGTCGTGGGTGAGCATGTCGCCTTCCTGCTCGAACTCGTAGATCACCTTCGCTTTTTTCTCGAAGTGCTGTCGAAGTTGTTGAAGGTGTCGACCAGGACATTGGCCGTCCGCGACAGGTTTTCGAGCGCCCGGTCGAACTGCTCAAAAAAATCTATTTTTTTCGGGAAGAGTGCCATAGGTCTATCCGCATCGCTCCTTTGAGGGCACAAGAGTGGAACAGCGGGAGGGCCGCGATTCAGGACCGCCGCGGTTACGATTTAAAACGCCCCTAAATTATCACAAGCCGCGATGATTTGCAACAGGGAACTCGCTTGTTCACCGGGAAGCCGTCTGAAGCGGTTGGGCCGGTTCGATTTTGTAAATTCCTTGCCGGAAATGAAAAAATCTGATAAAGTCCAGAAACTTGCTCAGGAGGCATCAAAAGTAACCATGCGGGCGATACCTAAAATGAACAGTCACGTTAAAATACACGGTGCGTTACTTCGATCCTTCCTGGACGCTGGCGAGAGCTTAAAGCTGCTCTTGCGGGGAGATGCGGATGAGATGGAATCGTTTGAGCCGGACACATGGTATCCGCTCGAGGTATTCCAGAAATTACTGCGACGGGTCTCTCAATACAAAAACCAGGAAAGCATTCTCGAACAGATCGGCATTGAAATGATGAAAGGATGGTATTATCACGGACCGGGCAAAAGCCTTATTTCTTCAGGCGTTGATTTTTTAAAGTTTCAGACCAGTTCAAAGGGCTTCCGAAGCGTTATCAAGGGGCCGCCCGGGAGTATCGGACATTTCGATCTCCTGGAGTTGAATGAAGCAGGGGGTACGGCGGGAATTTTCAGTTCAACTGTTTTCCCGCGTGAGATAGAACGCGGCGTGCTCCTGGGAGGCCTGGGCCTCGCGGGCGAACTGCTCTATTATGATGTCAGCAACGCCTCGCATGCGGACCATTTCGATATTTGCTTTGTCACCAGGCAAAACCGGACCACGCTCTCGTGGCATCACGGAGGCGTTCTGGAGGAAATCGAATGGAGATTTAAGCATCTGGAAAATCAGACGACGGGAAAGGAAAAATACTGGCAGAGTATCAATGAAACACTGAATGCGGCTTATGTCGAAATGCGGGAGGCTTTGTCCAAAGTTAAAATGCTGACCGGCATGCTTCCGATCTGCGCTTCGTGCAAGAAAATCAGGGACGACAAAGGGTATTGGAACCAGATCGAAGCATACATACGGAACCATTCCGAAGCCGACTTCAGTCATGGCATTTGTCCGGACTGTGCGCAGAAACTCTACCCTGATGTGAGGAAGAGATAGAAACAACGATGCGGAAGCGACACCCGGAACACGGCGAATCACCAAGAGATGCGCATGCGGGAGCACCGGCAGCGGGACAAATTACTTCTGACGGAGAACTCCTTTACGATCCTGACGCAGCGAGACGGAGCCGGACAAAAAAAAGGCGGTGAACACGTTCACCGCCCTGGTGCAAATCGGATCGTAGGCCGGATTTCAGATGGCTTTTTCTTTCCAGCACTTATCGCACAGCCACATCATGCCGCGGACTTTGCCGGTCGTCGTCATCATCTTCGCCGCCTGCATCGGCTTTCCGCAGCACTGAGGCACGTTCAGATTGACAATGGCCTTCTTGGTGGCTGCTTTTGCGGTTTTACTCATTTCTGCCATGGTTGATTCACCTCCGGGGAATATCGCGAAAACCTGTGCATTGTAACCGTAAATGAGAAAATGTCAAGAAAATTTTGATTACCGCGTCAGCAGGCGTGCGGTGCAGGGCGTTTATCGACAATCCCCTTGACAACGGCAGGTGTTTGATTTATATATAAGACATACGTTGGAGTCTTCGGAACTTATTGAAAGTCCATACGAATTAACCCCGTCTGCAGCAGCACCTAACGAAACGATGGAAGACCATAAACTAAGAGTGTTCTGCGCTGTTGCGGATACGAAGAGCTTTTCCAAGGCCTCGGAGCTTATCCATCTGACCCAGCCCGCGGTGAGCCTCCAGGTGCAGGCCATGGAGGAACTCTACGAGACGCGTCTCTTCGACCGCTCGGGGAACTCCATCAACCTCACCCCGGCCGGCGAGATCCTCTACAAGCGGGCCAAGGAAATCCTTGCCCTGTACGCCGAGGCGCAGAAGAACATCAGCGAAATCACGGGCTCCATCAAAGGGTCCCTCTCCATCGGCGCCAGTTCGACGATCGGCAACTATCTTCTTCCCCAGATCATCTCCGCGTTCAAGAAAAAGGTCCCCCAGGTCAATATCTCTCTCCTCGTGAGCAATACGAAGACGATCACCGAAAAGCTGAACGCCGGAGAAATCGATATCGCCCTGGTGGAGGGAGACGTGAGCAAACAGCGATTCAGCCGTCGATATCCTGCTTTCCGACGAACTGGTCGTGATCATGTCCCCCGCCCATCCCTGGGCGGAGCGAAGAAATATCCCGGCCATGGAACTGATCAAGGAACCGCTCATCATGCGGGAAGAGGGGTCAGGCACGCGCCAGGTCATTCTGAAACATCTCGAGGACCACGGCATCAAGCTGGACCACCTCCGGATCTCGCTCGTCCTGGGCAGCACCGAATCCATCAAGAGCGCGGTGGAGGAGGGCATGGGCGTCTCCATCCTGTCCGCCTGGGCGGCCCGTCAGGCGATCAAGCACGGCACCCTCAAGGCCCTCACGTTCAAGGACGTCAAGTTCCACCGGAACTTCAGCATCATCTCGCCGAAGCGCAATTACTGCACCCATACGGCCAAGGAATTCCTGAACTTCCTTAAGGTATACCCCATCAAATCGCCCATTTCCTAGTCGTCAATCCGCTCGCCGATATTCTTAGTCAGCATTTCAAGAGCACCATCACGCAATAGCCGGTAAATCCGCTATCCGCAATTCAAAATTTGCAATAGATGTATACCCGAATATCCCCCATTTCTTTTCTTGCCCTTTGGAGGCAAGTAGAGTAAAGTCTTCTGAAATCATGGCGTTGGCCTCCAGGCGGGCCGGCTATCTTCCTCACTCGTCCCTCTCAGGCGAACGTGCTGTTCTTCGATAAAAAGCCGGCAAGCGAAACGCCCTGGACCAAGAAGCTCTGGATCTACTACCTCCGCACGAACATGCACTTCACGCTCAAGACGAGCTCCCTCCAGCGCACTGACCTCGACGAGTTTGTGAAGAACTACAATCCCTGAGAACCGGCACCAGCGCAAGGCGACTTGGAAGCCTGAACTGGATTCCGGCTCGGAGGCCGGAATGACGGAGAAGGGAAAGAAGAAGCAAAACGCCCCCTCACCCCAACCCTCTCCCGCAAGGGGAGAGGGGGTTGGTAATGAAGGCCGCTGGCGGTCATATAACTACGATGAGCTCGTGAGCCGCGACAAGGCCAGCCTCGACATCTTCTGGCTCAAGGACGAATCCCTCGAAGCCTCCGACAACCTCCCCGATCCCGATGTCATCGCCCAGGAGATCGTGGAAGACCTGGAAGCGGCGTTGGAGCAGTTCAGGGAGATTGTCGTGGATTTGGGCGATTCAAAGGTTGAAAAGACTACCCGCTGATTAAGAGTCAGCTGATCTGGGGAGGATTGAGGGTAGGGTCTTTAATGTTTGACTTGCTCTTTTCACGAGCTTTTACCGACAACATGCCGTAGAATACGAGCGTTACTATTTAAAAAGGAGAGAGGGTGATACTATGCAAGAATTTTTACGGATAAGAGTTGCCATAGATTCTTTAATCGATGGGACAAAATTGTCGATTCAACAGAAATCCATTTCTGACTCCATGGAGCAGATTGGACAGGCACGTCAGTTGCTCCAAGAACTCAAGCAGATGTCAACGAGCGATCAAACCACCATTGTTGCCAAACGAGAATCGACTATTGAAGGTTTAGCAGTTAACGCCGGTAAGATAAAAAAAGGACCAATTAAAAAAGGAAACACAAAGGGGAAGTTAGTGCAGCCGTTGGGAACCGCTTAAGGGGAACATCTCAGGATTACGAATCAGCTGATCTGGATGGTGCCCTTTACATGGGCGACCCAAAAGGTGGACTATGGATGGAACGAGGCGTGCCGACATCAGGCCAGGATTGCGCGTTAAAATCCTGTTGAAGCAGGACCAACAGACTGGAAACATGACAGAGGGAATCGTCGCCGAGATCCTGACGAATTCTTCCACTCATCCCCACGGGATCAAAGTGCGCCTGGAAAGCGGGGCAGTAGGGCGTGTACAATTGATTCTCTCATAAAGCCGGCGGAATACTTTACTGGACCTGTAGTCAACCGGAACATCTTAGGGGCAGGTCTTTACTGTTGACTTTGGCCTCTTTTCCTGCTGGAAGGAAGTTAGTCAGGTCGACATCTTCTGGCCCAAAGACGAATCCCTCGAAGCCTCCGACAACCTCTCCTATCTCGACGTCATCGCGCAGGAGATTGTTGAAGATCTGGAAGCGGCATTGGAGCAGTACAGGGAGATAGTGGGGGATTTGGGTTCACACGGAGGCGCGACGGTCGCGGAGGGAGTTCATGAAGAAACCGGACGTAGTGGTGCCTATCAATCTTATTTAATCCTGTCCCGTTGCCTGCATAGAATATTCTTGAGTGTTTCAGCATTAGATTTTGGACTAATTGAGGTCCACTCGTCAATCTTTGGCCTGGTTTCCGGCCCGCCTTCATTTTTATAACCGGGAATTGAAAGAATTCGGATCTTATTTTCCTTGCAGTCTAATTCATAAGACGCTTTTGTTTTTGATTTGATTACATCATAATTAGCCGCTTCTTCCCACACTACTATTGTCATGTTATTTTCAAAACTTGGTTTGGGGTTAGGGTTCGATAAAATATAAGGAGGGCCATATCCGGCTTTGATCTTGCGTTCTGCTTTTTTGGAAACCTCTTCTACTTTCATTATCCTTTCTACTTCCGATAGGCTAATAGTTTTAGTCCACGCCCTAACATGACCATCAGATAAACGTTCAATGCTCTCAGCATCATAATACGCGATCACGGATTCGCTCTCTGACAGATCGCTGCTTCCATAAAATTTCCAATCCGCCGCCTGAACTTTTGCACCGTTCGGGAAAATAGTAATGAGTAATGCTATGAATAATATATTTCTCATTCCCTCACCTTTGCCTTACCGTACCTGAGAGTGGAACTTAGGCTCAGGTCTTTACTGTTGACATTGGCCTTCTCTGCAACGGTCTGCGCCTTCTGAATTTTGGTCAGATCGGACGCCCGGTCAACGAGCGGAGCCGACTGGGTCTGAGGAGCTGCGGGCATGAACATCGCCTCACTTGTGCCCGTGTTTAAGGAAACGGCGATCGGTGCAACGACGAGATAGACGGGAAGCCGTTTCGGATAAAACGCAGGAAGCATACCTTTCATTAAAATGCCATCCTCCCTTCAAGCAAAGATGATTCAAGTATATTTAAATTATACCACGACCCTCCACGGTTCGGCACTTCACAGGTTCAGATTGATAGGGAATGTTGTTTCGAAGCGATGGGGTCAGGTCCTTATTGTTAGACTTTGTACGTTGCCAACTGATCTTGCTGCAATCACCGAAAAACCCTTTGCAATCCGGCGTCAACTAGTATATATTATTGGTATAGACTATACGGAGGTGCGTAATGAAGACCGCAAAACTGTTCCAAAACGGACAAAGCCAGGCAGTCCGTCTGCCCAAGGAATTCCGTTTCGAGGACGACCATGTGTTCGTTAAGAAATCGGGGAACGTCGTGGTGCTGATCCCGACAAAGAACTCATGGGATACCCTGATTCACAGCCTCGACAAATTCTCCGATGACTTCATGGTTGAAAGAAAGCAACCGAAGATGCAGAAAAGGGAGGACTTTTAGTGAAGTACATGCTGGATACGAATATCTGCATTTACCTCATCAAACAAAATCCCGCCAAAGTGCTTAAGCATTTTAAATCTCATGCTATTGGCGATATCGGCATTTCTTCCATAACCCTTGCGGAACTTCGCTATGGTGTATCCAAGAGCCGGCACGTCGAGAAAAACCAGCAAGCCCTCGATGAGTTCATTCTCCCCCTTGAAATCGCGGACTTCGATGAAAAGGCGGCTCAGGAATATGGAGCAATCCGGGCGGAGCTCGAAAGAGCAGGAAAGCCCATCGGGTCGATGGACATGCTGATCGGAGCGCACGCTCACGCGCTTGGCGCGACCCTCGTTACCAATAATACCAAAGAGTTTAAGCAAATAAAGAATCTGAAAATTGTGGACTGGAGCGTTTAACCGGCTTGCAGGAGGTTGGGGAAGAAACGGCCATGACTTCCTTTAGGTCTTTTCGTTGAAATGTGAACGGAGTGCTATGAGGAGGCCCTTCATGAAAAAAATCGCCATTAATGGCCTTGGACGCATCGGACGCCTGGCCTTGCGCCAGTATCTATCAAACACACCGGAGCATGTGATCTTAGTTGCGGCCAACAGCCCGGCCCCGGTTGAAGAGCTCGCCTATCTTATCAAATACGATTCTGTCCACGGACGGGCCCCCTTCGACATAAAAACAGGATCGGACTATCTCCAACTCGGGTCTACGAGAGTGGCAATCTCCCATGAAAGGGACCCTGAAAAATTACCCTGGCGGGCTTTGGGCGTTGACATCGTCCTGGAATGCACCGGACTTTTCTTAAAGAGGGAAGACGCAGCCAAACACTTGACAGCCGGCGCGTCGAAAGTCATTATCAGCGCTGAAGCGAAAAACGAAGATCTGACCGTGGTCCTGGGAGTGAACGAGAAAGCCTACAACCCTCAAAAACACCATATCCTCTCCAACGCTTCCTGTACGACGAACTGTCTGGCAACGGCCGTCAAGGTACTGAATGACGCCTTCGGCATCGATTACCTGATGGCCACGACAATCCATGCCTATACCGCCAGCCAGGCCCTCATAGACAGCTCTTCCCCGCGGCACAGGCGACGGGGACGGGCTGCCGCTGTCTCGCTGATACCATCCAGCACCGGGGCCGCCACGGCCACGGAGCGGGTGCTTCCCGAACTCAAGGGGAGAATATCCGCCATAGCGGTGCGCGTGCCCGTTGCCAACGGCTCACTCACCGACATCACGGCCCATGTGAAACAAGACGTGACCTCTGAGATGGTGAACGCGGTATTTAAAAGGGCTTCAGAGGGAGACATGAGGGGCATCCTGGGATACACAGAGGATGAGTTGGTGTCCGCCGATATTATCGGGGACGAACATTCGGGCATCCTGGACGCCAACGCCACCAAGGTCCTTACGGACCGGGTGGTCAAGGCGTTTGTCTGGTATGACAACGAATACGGTTATGCGCGGCGCCTGCTCGATCTTGCCGATTACATCGCACGATGAGGCCCAGGATGCCGCACGAAGAACCCTCTCAGGTGGCGGGATGTCGATTGCACCTCTTAGGTCTTTAACGGCAGAATTATCTCTTTTCCTCAAGGATAAGGTGAAGCTTTCACAGACCCATTCCGCGACGCTGTTCGAGCCGGCTACGCCGCACGCTTTGACCCCGCGGGTTTTAAGTTTAGTTTTTCTTTGATCTCTTTTGCCGGGGCGCTCGTTGCATACACGGCTGCTCCAACATCGAACAATTTCGATGTGCTCAAGCTCCCGACGACAACAGGGTCAAGACCCGCACGCTCCACAAGCTCGACGCACGCTTTCAATCCCTCCTGATCGTCGCTGGCTATCGGGATCCCGATCTTTTCACCGCTTTTGTTCGTTGTTTTTTTGAGGTCTTTAAAATAAACCGTATTGAATGCCCGTACTATTCTGGCGCCCGGCAGAAGACGGGACACAAAGACGCCCATGCCGCCCGGTTCTTTTCTTGCCTCTTCTGCGATCACCCCGTCCCTTTCCGGGTAAGGATTCGACGTGTCAATCACGATCTTGCCTTTCAGGGCTTTCTTTTTCTCAGCGTCAAGCTCCGGCAACGCCTTCAACGGAAGCGACAGCACGATCACATCTCCAAATGCGATTGCTTCAGCAACGGACCCGGTGCGGGCTTTGGGCCCGGCGGTCCTGGCAAGGTCTTTGAGAGTATCCGGGTGTCGTGAGCTATAGAAGATTTCGTATCCTGCCTTTGCGAGCAGAATTCCAAGAGTGCCCCCGATATTACCTGATCCCACGATACCGATTTTATTTATTTTCATATCCTCATCTCCTTTTTACTCAATTGAGCGCGATGCGGCCCTTGATGCGCAACACTTCTGATTAAAAGATAGCACCGCCTGAAATAACATCAATGCAACAAAAGTACTCAAACGTCCTGTGGTCACCGATTGGAAGCGATAGGTCTTGCGGCTTGACAATTGACGTTACCTCGCGGCTGATGCGAACAGTAAAGTCCTGCCACTCAATCCCCTTGACCTTTTCTCCTCCTGAGTGCTATTGTTGTCTGGCGTGCCGGAAGAAAAGGGCGGCAGGGAAGATATTATCGACAACGCTAATTCACTTTTTTTTGAACTAAAGTCCGCGCATTCCCCCTGCTAGGGGCGAAGCGCCAGGAGGGGTCAAGCGGACTGTTTTGGATGTGGATTGGTGCGTTGTCTGTGCTACGAAACGATATGCAATCTTATAATATAGTACCGATGGCTGCAGCGTATTATTGAGTTGCACTATCAGGATTCATCACCTATATTAGAGATATGGCGATTTTAAGCGGCATAAAATTCCGTTGCTACCCGACAACGGAGCAGTCCGATATTCTCGCGCAGTGGATGGGCTGCCAGCGGTTTATCTACAACGCCAAGGTTGCCGAAGAGCGTTATTTCCGAACATTCCGAAACCACTCGCTGTCGCTAACCGGACTACAGCCGCCGATCGATCAGCAGTACTCCCAGTTCAAGGACAAGGAACTCACTCCGTTTTTATACGATGTGCCGTCTCAGATCCTAAGGAATGGCGCAACCAGGTTCATGGGCTCCTACAAGAGGTACCTGACAGGACTGGCTGGTCGCCCTGCTTATAAAAAGAAGGCGGGACGGCAGTCCGTCTGGATTACCAGCGAGCTATTCAGGTTCGTTCCTACTGGAGGCTCAAAACAGCGGCAGGACAAAACAATATATGAGCACCGGCTGATGCTTGGCACGAAGTCGGTCGATCTGGGCGAACTTAAGTTCAAGGCTCACGACGAGTACGAAATTCCGGCGGCTATCACCATTACCCGGGAGTCCGGGAAATGGTATGTCTCCTTCTCCTATGAGAAGCAAGGCACAGTTTTGAGCGAGCAGGAACTTCTCGAGCTTTACGGCGGCATGTCATCAGAGAGTCTTAATACCGTTACCCTGGGAATGGACCGAGGGGTTGTAATCCCGCTGGCAACAAGCGACGGCTCGGTGCATGACTTCTCCGGCGTCCAAAAAGAGCGTCTGGCAAAAAAGGATGCCCGGAAGAAGAGATATCAGAGGCAATTGGCGAGGCGGATCAAAGGATCCGGCCGCTTTAAGCAATCAGCTGCGAAATCAGCCCGGTGCCAGGCTGTATGCTGCCAATGTGAGGCATGATTTCGCGCATAAGGCCAGCCGCAAGCTCGTGGATTCACCCGCGGAGGTGTTCGTCTTCGAGGACCTCAAGGTCAAGAACATGACCAGAGCGCCAAAACCTAAGAAGTCAGCCGGCGGGACGTATATTGCGAACGGGGCAAAGGCCAAGGCCGGTCTCAACAAGTCCATACTCGAATCAGCGTGGGGCAAGGTAAAACTCTTTACGACGTACAAAGCCTCGCGACGCAACAAGCTCGTTATCGCCATACCGCCGCACGGCACCTCACAGGAGTGTTCGAAGTGTTCGCACACTCACCCGGACAATCGCCAGTCACAGGCGGTGTTCGATTGCCAGAGCTGTGGCTTTACGGAAAACGCCGATACCAATGCGTCTCTCGTTATCAAGAGGCGCGGCATAAAAATGCTTGTGTCCGGCGTAATTGCCGTAAAGCATCGCAAACGCGCCATGCGGTTAAGGAAGAAGGAAACACTAGGCCGGGAACCGGCCGAAGTTACGCGCGGGGAGAAGCAGATAAGACAGGACTTGGGAACTACTCAGGGACTGCATGCTTCTATGATCCGTGAAACCCCCACTGCAACCATGTAATTGGTTCAGTGGCGGGTAGTTCATAATAAGGAGAACCCTATGCGAAGTATCGTGGCAGGTGCGCTATTCGTTCTGGCAATTTCGGCCCAGGCTGCGCTTGCTGGAGAAATCCGCGAAATCGAGCTAAACGACGGCAGCGTTATTACCGGAGAGGTTCAGTCGCTGTCCGGCGGGATCTACACGATAAAGTCCGAAAGCCTCGGGACCTTGCGCATCGAGGAAGCGAAAATACGGGTAGTCCGGTCAAGGACGCCGACTTCCTCAGGTTCGCAGTCGAAGAGCGCGTCCTCAGCGCAGGCAGGGTCGCTCACGGATAGAATGATGAGCGACAAAGAGATCATGGCCATGATCGAGGGGCTGCAGGACGATCCGGACTTTAAGAAAATTCTTGCGGACCCGGAGATCATTCAAGCGGTCAAAAATAATGATTTTGCGACACTGATGTCAAAACCCGAATTCAAGAAACCCCTGGACAAACCCGCGGTTCGAAACATAGGGGAAAAGATCAAATAGAGGCGGCGAAGTTCATGGACGACTTTAAGCTGGAAGGCAAGGAATTTATCGAGCTCGATAATCTGTTGAAAGTGATGGGGCTGTGCGAAAGCGGCGGTTCGGCAAAGACGGCGATCATGGAAGGCCGTGTCACGGTTGATGGTCATGTGGAATTGCGCAGACGACGAAAGCTCCGCACAGGGCAAGCAGTGGAATTCGAAGGTCATACGGTCGTTGTCAAATGATCAGCGGTGAGTATCGGAGCCGCTTCCTTCTGTTTGAAATGAAAGTCCGGGATCGAGATGCGCTCCAGAATGAATCCGAACCAGAAAAACCGATTTACGTCTTTCCCTGTCAGCACAATACCATCTCCTCCCAATCCCTCTTTTGCATCGAACGGAAAAAATAACATGCTATAATGATCTGAGGCACGATATCCAGGTGCAAAAAGGAGGCGCAGAATGGGAGACAAGGGCGGCAAGAAGGGCAAGGAAAAGAGCCAGAAGCAGAAAGCAACGAAGCACGTGCATGATGTGCAGCAGCAGAAGGAGAAGCAGCAGCAGAAGAACTCGTTCGAGGCAAAAAGCGGAAGCGTATAACAGGACTCGGGCTGTTTTTCCGATTTCCCGTAGTGAGATACATTCCTTGATCGAGCACGTGTATTTCTACGCGGTCCACGGGGCTGATGACGCAACCAGGCATGTGTATGGAACGGGCATACTTTCAGGGCAAAGAGTCCGCGCGCTAGGGCTGTCTCCACAGGTGTCCCGGAGAGGTCCGACGCATGATCGACCTGGCCAGGAAAATCAGAGGGGCGCTTGGATCGTAGGAACCTTTCAAAAAACATTTCGGGCCGGGTCCCTACGGTCAGTTGAAGGAAGTTGTGAAGGAAGATGATGAGCAATAGCAGGGTATGACTTCCTGCCTTCACCGCATTGACGACATTCGTTGCCGCTCGATCTCCTGCGGAAATTTCCGCACATTCCGGTTTGACATTATCCTCATTCCTTGTTAATCTGTCCTTCCGCAATCAGCGTTCCTAAGAACAGAAAGAGGTTTTCGCATGGACCAAGCCCGCATTGTATTTACCCGGTTTACCCAAGACGGCAACGAGATGTTCAACGACATCTATGCCGTCGACCCGGACGGGAAGAACGAGACCCGCCTCACGATGAACCCGGGGGCCAACGGGGAATACACCGACAACGCGGCCCCCCGTTATAACACGGACAGGACCATGATCGCCTTCGTAAGCACGAAAAACAACGCCAGGAAATTGTACAACATATTCTTCATGGATCTCGCAACCCGGAAAACAGCCCAGATCACGGCCGGTGATCTCAACATCAGCAGCGTTGACTGGTCAGGCGATGACAGCCGGCTTGTGTTTGCGGGGGTTGACGAAAAGGGGCTGCAGCAGGTGCACGTCGTCAATATGGATGGGACGGGATTCACCAGACTTACCACGGGGCCTTCCGAGCACATGAGTCCAATGTGGTCGCCGCGAGGCGATCTGATCGCGTTCGTAGAATTCATGCCCGGCGCCAAGTCTTCCCATATCCGGGTCATGGACCCCGCAGGCGACAATCAGAGGAAGCTTACGACGGATGAAGCGCTGCATGCGAACCCTTCATGGTCGCCGGACGGGTCATGGCTCATCTATGGCTGCGATCTGGGTACGCCCCATCTCCGCAAACTCAATGTCGATACCGGGGAGATCGTTTTGTTCGAGCCTCCTGCACGGGGAACTGATTCGTCTCCCATCTGGTCAGGAAGGGAGATCGTCTTTTCCAGCAGCTGCGACTGGGAGGAGTCTGAATCGTTCGCTAATCTCTACCGGATGTCTGAAACCGGGGAACATATACAGCGACTGACAACGACGCAGGCTTTTGAATACTGCGGGGACTGGTAAGAAGGGAGAAGTGAGAAGTAAGAAGTATGAAGTAAGAAGGATAGAAGTATGACAGCGGACAGGGAATATGTTGGGTGTCAGAAGCTGCGTTTCATCTGTTGGCAATCAAGCTGCCGCGGTAGCCGCCGCCAGTTTAGATGCGCAAAATTTCCCCATTCTACCAGGTTCGTCAGCGTATCCTTGCAGCATCAATTCGCTCCACCGCGAGACATCCACCTCTCACGGCCCGTCGTGATGACGTACCGCGCCGTCACGGTCCGTCCGGCAGAAACGGGTTCCCACCTCTCATAGCCGAACAATGAGCTCGACCATCGCCCGGGTGGATCCGGTACGGGAATTATATCCCTGTTACCCCGGCTGCCACGCAACCGGTCGCGAGGCTCCGGTCTGGCAAGCGAGACGAACGACTCCGATCGCCCAGAACCATGGCTTCCGTGATTGCCGAGCCGGGACCTTTAGTCTCCCGTCGAACACTGTCTGATCGCTCGCGCCAGTCCTGTCCGCTCCTGAACACGCCAGATTCTCGTCATGACCGCAAGTCGTCGCCGTTCCGATATCCCCCGTGGATAAATAAAAGCCGCTTTGCCAGTGATTCGGCATAGTCAACCCGCAGGATCGAGGAGAACGCCGAGGTAGACTCATTTCTTACGGAGTGCCCGAAAATTCCGGCTGTTGCGATCAAGAGGATTACGAGAGCGCCGGTCGTATAGGGCAAATACAGAAATCCATAACCAAGCACGATTCCCTAAAGGTACGCAAGGGTGATAGGTATGATGGGTTTGTGCATAGAGGGTCAAGCTTTTTTATTCGTGAGAGTCGTGATGAAATTCTGCTTGAACTGCTGTGGCAGATCCGTACCATAAAAACGGAGGAAAAGGGCCTGCAGGAAATCCACTGAGCCCTCGGGTGCCGGGATGGATGCCTCGACGAACTTTCGCGCGGTTTCATACATCTCAAAACCCATGCGCAGGCGTTCCTCCCCGGTCTTGGACATGATCATTTGAGTAAACAGTTGTTCGATACGCGGGTCCGTGTCGGTCATGATGAGGCCCTCTTGTAAAGCTCTGTGATGCCCAGGTACTCGGCCCAGCGTTCCAGATAGGCATGATCCAAATCCCCGACCTGGCTGAGCAGATTAGCGACGTCGCGCAATTGAAGCTCCGAGTGACTTTCTTTCGCCCAATAAAGCTTCGACAAAATCAGATCTTCAGGCGCTGTTATGAAGAGGTTGACATCGCCGACCGTCACCCGTCTTTTTCTCCTGAATTCCTCGATGCGGTACGGATCGTTCTTGCGGATAATGAAATCAACCTTGAAAACCGATTTCAGGTGAATGATGTTGAACATCCCGCCCTGTTGAACGGCCTCCTTACCATCTCCTTGTCGATGTAAAAATCTCCCTCAAAAAGGCCGGCCAGACGCTCGACATTCGACGGGCTCAACTCAATAATAACATCGATATCCCGCGTCATCCTCGGCACCGCGTAGAAATTGGCCGCGATGGAGCCGGTGATCATGTAAGGGACCGCCGCTTCGTCAAGCCTGCTGACAACTTCTTTAATGATGTCGAATTCCGTTGGCATCTCTGTTGATTAAAGAGTCTTCTTGAACACGGCAAGTCTCGTGTGTCTAAACTTCTTAACTTTCATTCCCGCACCGTCATCCAGTAGAGCGGCAGTATGCCGGAGCCGGAACTGCGCCTCACGTGACGCGGTTTTTCGCTGACACGTGCAGGGGCTTGTTGTGTTAGTTTATTCTTAAGCTTTGTTCTTACGTAGACAGTTACAGTACCAGACTGTAACAGAATACTTATTTTCATTCAAGGATAAATATTGTTTGACGTAGGGCAGGCAAGGGGAGGAGTTACTGCAGGAGACACGGGGCGGGGGCGAAGGGGGTCGGTATTTTCGTAAATTGCCATGCACCGCCGAAGTAATTACGCTTGCAAAGCGAAAAATACTCCTTCCTACCACCACAGCGAAACACTTTTTGTCATTCCTGCAAAAGCAGGAATCCATTTTTGATTTAGCTGAGAAAAAGCCAATGGATACCCGCTTTCGCGGGTATGACACCGTGGTGGGGGAATCGCACTATCCCAGCTTCTCCTTGATGATCCCCGCAAGGTCCTCGGCAAGCGCCTTGATCTCGTTCTGGTTCTCGCCCTCGATCATGACGCGGACCTTGGGCTCGGTGCCGGAATAGCGGACGAGGAGGCGGCCGGTGCCGTCAAGCTTCTTCTCGATCTCGGCCATGCGCTGCGCGATCTCGGGGATCGACGTCGAGGTCCCGCCGCTCCTTCACCTTCACGTTCACGAGCACCTGGGGATAGGTCTTCATGCAGGCCGCCAGTTCGGACAGCGGTTTCCCGGTCTGCTTCATGATCGAGAGGACCTGGAGCGCGGAGATGAGCCCGTCGCCGGTGGTGTTGTGGTCCAGGAAGATGATATGGCCGGACTGCTCGCCGCCGAGGTTGTAGCCCCCGTCGATCATCTTCTCCATGACGTAGCGGTCGCCGACGGCGGCGCGGACAAGTCTGCCGCCGGCCTGCTGCATCGCGAGCTCGAGGCCGAGATTGCTCATGACCGTGGCAACGAGCGTGTTCTGCCTGAGCCGTCCTTGCTTCATCATCTGGAGCGCGCAGATGGCCATGACCGCGTCGCCGTCAACGACTGCGCCTTTCTCATCGCACAAGATCACCCGGTCCGCGTCGCCGTCAAAGGCGATGCCGATCTGGGCCTTGTTCGCGACCACCGCGCGGGAGATGACCTCGGGGTGGAGCGAGCCGCAGCCCTGGTTGATGTTCATGCCGTTCGGCTGGTCATAGAGCGAGATGACGTCCGCGCCGAGCTCGGTCAGGATGCGCGGTCCGATCTTGTATGCCGCGCCGTTGGCCGAGTCCACGACGATGCGGAGTCCGGAGAGGTCCATGCCGCGGGGGATCGACGATTTTACGAACTCGTTGTACCTGCCGATGGCGTCGTCGATCCTGAAGGCCTTGCCGATCTCGGCAGGCCGTCGGACGGATGGAGTCGATGGCGCCGGAGAAGATCAGGTCCTCCATCTTCTTCTCGACCTCGTCCGGGAGCTTGAACCCGTCCCTGCCGAAGAACTTGATGCCGTTGTCCTCGTAGGGGTTGTGCGACGCCGAGATCACGACGCCCGCGTCGGCCCTGAGGCTTCGCGTGAGGAACGCGATCCCCGGCGTCGGCACGGGGCCGACGAGCAGCACGTCCATGCCCATGGAGCAGAGCCCGGCGGTGAGCGCGCTTTCGATCATGTACCCCGAGAGCCTTGTGTCCTTGCCGATCACGATGCGGTGCCTGCGGGCGGAATCGCGGAACACATGCGCCGCGGCCCTGCCGATGCGCAGCGCCATCTCCGAGGTCATGGGGTCCTGGTTCGCCACGCCCCGCACGCCGTCGGTCCCGAACAGCTTCTTCATCATGGACTTCCTTTCCATGCTGATGCGCACCGATATGTTTTTTTCGAGTGATCTTTCACCTGCATGCCCTGGTAGTCGATCTTCGGCTCCACGGTCACGTCCCCGGTGGCGCCCTGGATGTCGATCGGCATGGTCTGGAGGCTCTCCAGCTTGTCCATCACGCTGGCGGGCCCTTCCACGGTTATCTCGGGCGGGCGAGGACGGTGATTTTCGCGACACGGTATCCCGCCGCGGGAGTCCCGTGGAGGACCGGCTTCAGCCGGAAGGTCTTCCGGACGAGCGGTTCGAGCTTCACCTTGACCTCCGACGGGGACATGTAAGTGACGGCGACGCCCGACGGCCGCACGATATCGTCGGGAGAAAGGCGCACGGTGTTCTCGCCGACTTTCGCCATGGACAGATCCATGACGCCGACCACCTTTTTCCCGCTCGAAATGTCCCTGAGAGCCCGCTCCTGGCCCTGCACGCGCACTTCCAGGGTCCCTGTCACATCGCCGACCACCGCCATGTTCTGGGGGATGTTCCGGAGTTCAAGCGGGACCGTGAGCGTCATCTCGGTTTTTCCCTTCGAGGTGACGTAAAACCAGAGGGAGAGCGACAGGCCAGCGACAAAAGCTTGATGCCCCAGTTGTCGAACAGGAGTCTCCGGATGTTCATGGCACGGTCACCTGTCCTTCTTCTGCATAAAGATATCGGACAGCGTCTTCCTGAGCGCGGGCGCGTCCGCGTTGTGCTCGACGACGCCGTTGCTGACCACGGAGATCTCCCCTGTTTCCTCGGATACGACCACCACGACGGCATCGGCTCTCCTCGGTGAGACCCACGGCGGCCCGGTGGCGCGTGCCGAGAGCTTTTGAGAGGTTCGACGACAGCGTGAGCGGCAGGAAAGCAGCCGGCGGCGACGATCCTCCCGCTCCGGATGATCGCGGCCCCGTCGTGGATCGGCGAATAGGGGAGGAAGATGCTGACGAGGATTTCCTTGGTGACCTTGGCGTCGAGCTCCGTGCCCATCTCGACGATCGTCGAGAGGTCCGTGTCGCGTTCGAGGACGATGAGCGCGCCGATCCGCTTGTTCGCCATGGAGACCGCCGCTTTGACCGTTTCCTCGATGAACTTGGAGCCCTCGACGGCGGACAGCGACCGGAAGAGCTGGCGTTCGCCGACCCGGGCCAGGGTGCGCCGGATCTCGGGCTGGAACAGGACCACGACGGCGAGCACGATCTGGGACCAGAAACTGTGGATGAGCCAGTCGAGGGTGTAGAACTCGAGGCCTGCGAGGCGATGAGCACCAGGACGATGAGTCCGATGCCGATGAGCATCTGGAACGCGCGCGTGCCCTTGATGAGCAGCAGCAGCCGGTAGAAGAGATAGTAGACGAGCGCGATGTCCACCGTGTCGTTGAACCAGCGGTAGTGCGCAAGGGCCTCGCGTATTTCGAGTGAAGTTGTTCATGGGTTTACGTCAAAGTCCCACTCAATTAAGCCGTCATTCCGGCATGATTCTAGCCGGAATCCAGTGCTCTTGTATTTTTTATTGTCATTGCAAAACTGGATTCCCGATAGAAGCATTCGGGAATGACAAGATAATCTGTAGTCGTAGTGTTTTTGGCGATTCGGTGTTTGTTATTTGGTGCTTTGTTTCAGTACATCGCATCCGTCATCCGCGCCACCTGCGCCATGCGCGCCACGTCGTGGACCCGCACGACGCGCGGCGCCGCGCTCGATCCCGAGCGCCACGGTGGCCGCAGTGCCGTCAACCGCGCTCGTTCGGGCACGGGAATGCCGAGGACCGTGCCGATGAACTTTTTTCTCGACGTCCCCAGCACGACCGGCCTGCCGAGGCCCCGGAACTCGTCGAGCCGGTTCAGGAGCGCGAGGTTGTGCGTCGAGATTCTTGCCGAAACCGATGCCCGGGTCGATCATGATCTTTTCCCGGTCCACGCCGGCCTTAACGGCGATCTCGATGCCTTCTTCGAGATACTCCCGGACCTCATCCGACCACATCGGTCATAGACGGGGTTCTGCTGCATGTTTCTGCGGCGTTCCCTTGATGTGCATGATGACGACCGCGGCCCCGTAATCGCGCCGCCGTTTCCGCCATGTCGGGCGAGAACCGGAGCCCGCTGATGTCGTTTACGATCGAGGCGCCGGCCTCGAGCGCTTTTCTCGCGACCGAGGATTTGTAGGTGTCGACGGACAGGGGAACGGCCAGCTCGGCGGCGAGCCGTTCGATGAGCGGGATGGTCCTCCGAAGCTCTTCGTCCTCCGGCACCGGATCGGCGCCCGGGACGGGTGGACTCGCCGCCGATATCGATGATGTCCGCGCCGGCAGCCGCCATCTCCCGCGCGCGGGCAAGGGCCTGGTCCGGAGTCGGCGTAGCGTCCGCCGTCGGAAAAGGAATCGGGCGTCACGTTCAGGACCCCCATGATATGCGTGCGGCTGCCGAGGTCGAGGACTTTCCCTCTGCAATCAATCTTATAGTCCGAGCGCAGATAGTTGTCAAGCAGAGAATCGATTTTTTCGGCAAGACCTTCGAAGAGGCCGCTGGCGGCCGCGAGGCGGCGGCTCGATGCGCCGCAGTGCCGGTCAGGACCCGCAGACGGAGTTCCGGCGGGGCGCCGGAGGAGAAAAAGTCGGGGCAGGTCCGAGACCTGCCCCGCTGTGAGATGGTTCAAGGAGATGATAATGTCGCGAATGGCCGCCGCCTGTCCGGGGGTCAGGCCGCTCACGGTCAGGGAGAGCGCCCCGCCGCGCGACAGATCCGGAGAACAGGCCCCATGCCCGCCTCCTACGCCGTCTGCGGCTGGCCGTTGACGATCACTCGATCTCAGGGCGTCGAGGGTCTCTTTCTCAAGCAGGGCTTCGGTGAGCTTGTCGAGCGTTTCCCGGCGTTCCGGATCAGCTTCTTGGCCCGGTGGTAGTTGTCGGATCACGATGCGCTTCACTTCCTTGTCGATCTCGATGGCCGTGTGCTCGCTGTAGTCGCGGTGCTGGGCGATCTCGCGGCCGAGGAATATCTGCTCTTCCTTCTTGCCGTAGGACGAGGGGGCCCATGCTTGTCGCTCATGCCCCATTCGCAGTACCATTTTCCGCGCGAGCGCGGTGGCGCGCTCGAGGTCGTTGCCGGCGCCGGTGGTCATATGCTTGAGCGCGATCTCCTCGGCCGCCCTGCCGCCGAGCAGTATGGCGATATTGTTGAGCAAGTGCTCGCGGTCGTAGGAATAGCGGTCCGCCGTGGGAAGCTGGAGCGTGATGCCCAGGGCCATGCCGCGCGGGATGATCGACACCTTGTGCACGGGGTCGGTGCCCGGGAATGAGCCTCGCGACCATGGTGTGGCCCGCCTCGTGGTAGGCCGTGTTCTTCTTCTCCTCGTCGCTGATGAGCATGCTCTTGCGCTCGAGGCCCATGAGGATCTTGTCCTTGGCGCGGTCGAAATCGTCGTTCTCCACCTGTGTCTTGCCCATCCTGCCGGCGAGGAGCGCAGCCTCATTCACCAGGTTCGCCAGCTCGGCCCCGGAGAGACCCGGGGTGCCGCGCGCGATGGATTCGAGGTCCACGTGGGGCGCGAGCTTGATCTTCTGCGTATGCACCTTGAGCACGCCGATCCTGCCGTTCAAATCGGGCCGCGGGATCACCACCTGGCGGTCGAACCTGCCCGGCCTGAGGAGCGCCGGGTCGAGCACGTCGGGGCGGTTCGTGGCCGCGACGAGGATCACGCCCTCGTTGCTCTCGAACCCGTCCATCTCGACGAGGAGCTGGTTCAGGGTCTGTTCGCGTTCGTCATGGCCGCCGCCGAGGCCCGCGCCGCGGTGCCGTCCTACCGCGTCGATCTCGTCGATGAAGATGATGCAGGGCGCGTTCTTCTTGCCCTGCTCGAAGAGGTCGCGGACGCGCGAAGCGCCCACGCCGACGAACATCTCGACGAAGTCCGAGCCGCTGATCGAGAGGAACGGAACGCCCGCCTCGCCGGCGATGGCCCGCGCGAGGAGCGTCTTGCCCGTGCCCGGAGGGCCGACCAGCAGCACGCCCTTGGGGATCTTGCCGCCGAGCTTCTGGAACTTCTGCGGGTCCTTCAGGATCTCGATGATCTCCTGGACCTCGACCTTGGCCTCATCCATGCCGGCGACTTCATTGAAGGTCACCTTCTTGGAGGTCTCGTTCAGGAGCTTGGCCTTGCTCTTGCCGAAGGACATGGCCTTGTTGCCGCCCATCTGCATGTTGCGCATGATGAACAGGAACCAGAGCGCCATAAGGATGAGCGGCGCCCAGACCACGAGGAAGTTGTACCACGCGCGATTCCTTGACCGGCTCCGCGTTGATCTTGACGCCCTTGGACCTGAGGTCCTTGACGAGGTCGGGATAGTCGGGCAGATTGGTCTTGAAGGACTTGCCCGTCTTATAAGTTCCCGGACATTTCAGCGCCCTTGATCGTGACGTCGTTCACCTCGCCGGCTCGCGATCTTGTCCATGACATCGCTGAAGGACACCTGGATCGCCGATCTGGCTGACGGGATTGAACAGATTGAAGATGAGCACCGGATACCACGACGAACAGCAGTATCAGCGCCAGATTTTTATAGAAAGCACTCACGAATTGAAACCTCCGCGTAACGTCTCGATTGGAAATAATCAGGATTGAAGATTAGAAAGTGAAGATTGACCGTATGGAATCGTATTTCAAGTTACAACCTGCAATTCGCATCGACCTGAATAGTAACATATTCCTTCCTCAATGACAACAGTTTATGAGCGGTTTACCCCTCCGCTCTGCTCCACGGGAAGCACGGCGATGTAGGGGAGGTTCCGGTAGCGGTCCTTGTAGTCCAGGCCGTAGCCGACCACATATTTGTTCGGGATCCGGAAACCGGCGTAATCCGCCTCGATCTGCACCTGCCGGCGCTCGGCCTTGTCCAGGAGCACGCAGACCTTGAGCGAAGCCGGGCCTCGCTCCTGCAGCATCTTCTTGAGATAATCGAGGGTCACGCCCGAGTCCATGATGTCCTCGACCAGAAGGACGTGCTTGCCCCGGATGTCCTCCTTGATGTCGCAGATCATTCGTACGGGATCCCGCCTTTGCCTTTGGAGGATGAGCTGGTGCAGTGGATGAAATCCATCCTGAACGGATATCCGGAGGGATCGGAGCAGGTCGGACATGAAAAAAATGGCGCCCTTGAGCACGCCGACGACGAGCAGGTCCTTGTCCGCGTAGTCCGTCGGATATCCTGGCCCCGAGCTCCTGAATCTTCCGCTGGATCTCCTCAGGGTAAAAAGCGGCTTTCCGAAATCGATACCTACCATCTTGTAAACCTCCATGAATTTCTTTTCGTAAGGGTGTGAGGGGCGATCCTGCCTGCACCCGGCCTTACGAGTGCGGCAGTCACGAGTGCAGGACGCTTTCCGAATTCCGCATTCGTACGATCAATAGTCTCTTCGTTCCCGGCCCGGGGAGAAACCGCTCATCAGTCCTGTGGCCGACTACCCAGAGGATGTTTTCGCCTGCGCAGAGCAGCGGAACCCGGTCACGCAGCCGGCGAGGGACTTTTTTGTCCACGAGATAATCCTGGATTTTTTTATGCCTGCCCTGCATGCCGGAAGGACAGAACCAGTCGCCGGGGCGCCTGTTTCTGAGCGTCAAGTGGAACTCCATTTTATCATAATCGAACACGGCCTGCCAGCGATAATTTTTTCCTGTCGACTCAAAGGGGAGGGCGAACGTATCGACGTACTTCAGTTTCCACCTCCATCCCGGTTCCGGGACCACGGTGACGCCGGGGACGAGGAGCTCACGGGAGAAGGGGCCGGCTGTTTCCGCAGCGCTGATCAGGAAACGGTCGTATTCCCGTTCGACCGAAAGACCGCGGGGCAGGCGCAGGTTCCTCCCGGTCCGGGCTTCGGACAGGAAAGTGACCGCTTCGTCGAGCTGAACCGATGACAGTGCCGGCGATTCCGCGCCCAGGCCGTCAACAGCTTTTTTGAGGACCCTCTTCCGGAGGGCCGGGAGGAGGGAAAGGAATTCCGCCCTCTTCAGCACGACGGTTTCACGCTCCTGCGTCATGATCCCGGGGAGCACGCCGGCAAGGTGAGCCTCCATGGCCTCTTCTTCATCCCGGAGCAGAGCAGGCCTCGGATGCGAGGGTCTCGACGATCCGCGGATTGAACTTTGCAAGGACAGGCAGCACCTCCATCCGTATCCTGTTTCTTGTATAGATTGGTTTTGCGTTCGATGAATCGGTAACATAGGAGAGATCCTGTTCGACGTCAGGTACTCCATCACCTCTTCTCTCGTGACCTCGATCAGGGGCCGGATGATGCTCTCGCGTGCGGCGGAATGGCGGAAAGTCCCGGGACTCCCGCTCCGCGTATGAGCCGCATGAGGAAAGTTTCGGCCTGGTCCGAGGCCGTGTGGCCGATGGCGATGCGGGACGCGCCGGTCTCCGCCGCGACGCGGGAGAGGAATCCATACCGCGCCTCACGCGCGCCCGCCTGAGAAGACAGGCCGTGTTCGCGGCAGTAAGCGGGAACATCGATCCGTTCGACGATCGCGGGGATCCCGAGCTTCCTTGCGAGAGCGTCGACGAACAGCGCCTCGTCCGCCGATTCTCGTCCGCGGAACATATGGTCGAGATGCGCCAGGTGAAGCTCGAGGCCGAGGTCCGTTCGCGAATTTCTGAAGGACGGAGAGGAGGCAGACCGAGTCGGGGCCGCCCGAGACGGCGACGAGCACCCGGTCCCCGGGGGCAAGCATACGGTATTTCTTGATGGTCTGTTTGACTTTTGTCAGCAACATGCGAAGAAACAACAATAGGTTTTGTCAGTTCCGTACTACTCTCTGGCGAAAGATGATATCCGGAGGCATTTGGGCAGGGAAGAAAAATGGTGGCGGTGCAGGGACTCGAACCCCGGACACAGGGATTATGATTCCCCTGCTCTACCAGCTGAGCTACACCGCCCCCGGAAAATTATAGAGGCATAAGATACTGTATTGAAGCTTTTTTGTCAAGAAAAAGTGACAGTTTAAATCTGAAACCGTCACCTGGAGCGAAGCGAAGGGTCTCGCAACTATCGGGAAAACAAGATTCTTCGCGGAGTTTCCCTTGAGCGATTAAATACGAGAGTCTTCGGCTTCGCCTCAGAATGACCAGCGAGCGGTCTGAATGAGAAACTGCACCGATTCGACATTCGTGCAACAGGCTCATGGTGAATGTAACGTGGTCCTTATTCCTTGAAACGCGTCTCCTCTTTTTGGATGCGCTCTAATTCTTCTTTTTTTGTCTTGCAGGCGATGCAGAAACGCGCCAGAGGATTGACCTGCAGCCTTTTGATGTCGATTTCCTGGCCGCACTCCTCGCACAGGCCGTAGGTGTTGTTCTGGAGTTTGCGGAAGGCATCGGCGATGTCCTTGTACTGTTCGTACTTCATCTCCAGAAGGGAGGAATCGATGCCCTGGTCCATATCGAGTGCCGACTGATCGGCGCTGTCCATGGCAGAGTCGATTTTCTGCCCCGTTTCCACGGATAAGCCTCCGGCCCATCTGGGTCTCCAGGCCTGCCACGACCTCATTCCTTTTTTTCAGCAGCAGCTTCTTCAGAAGTTCGTGGCGCTTCTGCACGGTTGCGGAAAGCCTCGGCGGCTTAACCTCCGCCGTCTGGGAAGGAGATGAGGAGCGGGCCGTCCTGCCAATCGTTTTTGCCGGTTTCTTTGCGGCTTTCTTTGCGGCTTTTTTTGCCGCCGGCTTTCGTGCCTTTGTGGCCGTTTTCTTCAATGGTTTTTTTGCGGTCTTTTTTTTCGCTGCGGCTTTGGCCGCTTTTTTCTTCTGTGCCCCTTTTTTTAATGCCATATCGCACTCCCCTCACGACAGAGTTGGTAGCCCGGTGACACATTATAGTTATGTCTTAAATCAAATTCAAGACAATTTGTCAGGAGTAAAGGAAAATCTGGATCTTTTTGCCCATTGAACCGGTCCCTGCCGTTACCGGGAACCAAATCCTCGCCGCAACGGGCGCCGCAGTATCGCCCC
>CAVUHW010000027.1:0-199893 GCA_963741205.1 Nitrospirota bacterium | reverse complement strand
ATACATCCGTTCTCGAATATGATCCGAACCGATGCCGTGTCGATCGCGCCGGTGATGACCGCGGCGCCTGCCGCGCTCAGCGCCTTCGGCGCCGATCCCGCCAGGACCGTCACGATATCGAGGTCATGAATCATGAGGTCCAGCACGACACTGACGTCGGTGCAACGAACGGTGAACGGCGCCGCCCGTTCCGCGGTCAGATACCGGGGAGACTTGATCAGCGGCCGCACGGCGGTCAACGCCGGGTTAAACCGTTCGATAAGCCCCACCTGGAGTATCAGCCCCTTGCGGTCAGCCAGAGCGATGAGTTCATCCGCCTGCTCGAGGGTTACCGTGACGGGCTTTTCGAGGAGCACATGAACGCCCCGCTCCAGGAATGGTTTTGCGATATGATAATGCAGGACCGTCGGCACGACAATACTCACCGCGTCCACCCGTCCGATCAGCTCCAGGGGGTCCGTGAAGGGACGCGTTTGCAAATTATCTGCGATCTTCTCAACCCTGGGCAGGTCGGGGTCCACGATACCGACGAGTTCGATGTCGGGAAGGGCCGCGTATTTTTCCGCGTGAAACCGGCCGAGGTATCCAACGCCGATGACTCCGACTCTCACTTTCTTCATGCAAGGTCCTTTGGGTCGCGAAGCGCTACGATCGAGATGCCCGCCTGCTCGGCGTCCCGAATTACCGTATCGCGATCGATGATAATGGTCTTGCCCGCTTCCACCGCGAGACAGGAGGCCTTGACCTGGACCATAGTCTGGATCGTAAGTACGCCGACAGCGGGGAGATCGAAGCGCAGGTCCTGCTGGGGTTTGCAGACTTTGACAACGACGGCGCCCCCGCCGCAGAGCAACCCGCCGCGGCGAACAGCCTCGTCGGTGCCCTCGATCGCCTCAACGGCAAGCACGGCCTGATCTTTCACGACCACCGTCTGGCCGATATCGAGCCTGCCGATTTCCTTCGCCATGCCCCAGCCGAACTCGATATCCCGTTTTTCATCCTTTGACGGTTTGTTCTTCGTCAAGATACCCTGCCGCGCCACGATATTGTCGAGGTAGAGCGTCGATTCACGGACCGTGATGCCCTCGGATTCGAGTTCCCGCGCGACGGAGCGAAGGATGGAATCGTCTTTCTTGTGTATCATCTTGGCGAGCAGGGCTGCGCCCCGCAGGTCCGGTAAGCCTCCCCTAAAGAGGCGGGTCTTCTTGATGCCGCCTGCCATGAGCACGTCCTTCACTCCCTGATCGTGGAATATCGAGATGAGCTTACCGAGCTGTCCTACCTTGATCCAGAAGATGCCGTCGACCCATTGCGCCAGCTCGGGGAGGGTCTCGCCTTCGTGGGCTACGGCGATGACCTGCATTCCTTTTTCTTTTGCGGCGCGGGCGAAGGCGATGGGGAAATTGCCGTTTCCTGCTATTAAGCCGATTTTTTCCATACGGTGTTCATTCGAATTACGAACTTGACGGTTTCTCCGGTTTATCTTTCATTCCGCCTGCACCCAGCGCTTACGAGTGCTCGCGCGAGTGCAGGGCGCATTCCGCGAGGAGCCTGCCTTCGAATGGCTCCATCGGGGGAATTCCGAATTGCGCTACCTCGTGATTCCCCGTTTTGAAGTCCGGATGAATTCGACCAGCATGCTCACTTCCGGGCAACCCGTAATCTCGTCAAGCGTCTTTTGCATCGCCTCTTCCTGGGTAAGGCCCGATCGAAAGATTATTTTATACGCCTTCTTGAGCTTGGCGATGGTCTGATCGGTAAATCCTTTTCTCTTCAGCCCGATCAGGTTCAAGCCATAGAGCTGCGCGCGGTTACCCGCCGCGCTCACGTAGGGCGGGATGTCCAGCGAAACGGCGGACTGACCGCCGATAATGGCATAGGGGCCGATCCTGACAAACTGGTGGACCGCGACGATGCCGCCTACGATGGCATGATCGCCGATCACGATATGGCCGCCGAGGGCAACGGAGTTCGCCATGATGATGTTGTTGCCGAGCTTGCAGTCATGCGCCACGTGGGAGTAAGCCATGAGAAAGTTCTTGTTGCCGATGACCGTCTTGCGGTCTTCCTTGGTCGTCGCGCGGTGAACGGTCGCGCATTCACGAATCACGTTGTCATCGCCGATGACGAGATAGGTTTCTTCATTCCGGTATCCGATGTCCTGGGGCTGCGTCCCGATGCTTGAAAACGAATGGATCTGGTTTCGTTCGCCGATCGTGGTCCAGCCTTCGATCAGGACATGGGACGCGACCTTGGTCCCCGATCCGATCGTGACGTGTTCGCCGATGACCGCGTAGGGGCCGATCTCGACATCTTCTGCAATCCGGGCGCTCGGGATGCACGATGGCAGTCGGATGGATATTACTCTTGTTCTCAAGAGTTTTCTGCATACTCTACTTATCCACGATCATAGCCATCAGCTCGGCCTCGGCTACGACCGCGCCATCAACAAGCGCCTGAGCCTTGAGACTCATGATATTGGAGCGCTGTTTTATCACGTCGAGTTCGAACCGCACCTGGTCGCCCGGTATGACCGGCTTGCGGAATTTTGCTTTGTCGATGCTCATGAAATAGATTACCTTATTCTTGACCTGGTCCGGCGGGACCGATTTCATCGCCAGCACCCCTCCGGTCTGCGCCATGGCTTCGAGCAGAAGGACCCCCGGCATGATCGGATGCCCGGGAAAATGTCCTTGGAAAAAAGGCTCGTTTATTGTTACGTTTTTGATGCCTACAACCCGTTTTCCAATTTCTATCTCAACGATCTTGTCGACCAGTAGAAACGGGTACCGGTGAGGAAGCGTTTCCATAATCTCCTGAATTCCAATCATGCTTTATCCTCCTTTGTCAGCTCTGATATCCGTTGCTTCAGTTCCTGCACCTGCTTCTCAAGCCCTGCCAGCGATCTTTTAATCTCGGGCAGCTTCGGCAAAATTGCCTGCACCTTGAGCCAGTCCCTGATCGGCATGGCATTGAAACCGGCGATGACCTGTCCGGGCTCCACGTCCCGGACAATGGCTGTGCCGCCTCCGGCCATTACCTTGTCGCCGATCGTTATGTGGTCGCCCACCCCGACGCGGCCCCCGAGGACAACGTGGTTTCCGAGCGTGCTGCTTCCGGCAATGCCAACCTGACCGGCAAGGATGCAGTGCTCGCCGATCGATACGTTATGAGCAACCTGCACCAGATTGTCGATTTTCGTGCCCTTCCTGATTACGGTATTACCGAGCGTTGCCCGGTCAACAGCGCTGTTGGCGCCGATCTCGACATCGTCTTCGATGATCACGCCGCCTACCTGGGGTATTTTATGGTGCTCGCCCGCGTCGGTGACGAACCCGAAGCCGTCGCCGCCGATGGCCGCGCCGGCCTGGATGATGACGCGCTTGCCGATGGTTATCCCGGGCCCGATGCTCACATTCGGGTAGACAAGGGTGTCATCGCCGATCGAGGAGCCCTTGCCGACATACACGCCGGGGTAGAGCGTTACACGATCTCCTATCCGAGCGTCTGCGTCCACGACTGCGCAGGCATGGATGGAGGGATCGGCGCCGATCACCACGTTGGCTCCGATTGAGGCCCTCTCGCTGACGCCGGTGGGTTGGCCCGGCTTAACGTAAAACAATCCCAGTGCACGGGCAAAAGCAAGGCGGGGATTATTTACGCGAAGCAGCGGCAGCGCCATCGCCGGCGTGTCAGTAGGCACGAACGCCGCCGAGGCCCTGGTTTGTTCCAAGGCCTTCAATTGGTTCTTCCCGGTAATAAAGGTAATGAACCCCTCGCCGGCGTCTTCGATTCCCGCCACGCCGGTAATTTCCGCTTCGCCGGGACCGGACAACTCGGCGTTCAGCTTGTCTGCCAATTCCTTGAGTCTCATAATGAATCGATCCTGTCGCGACGCGAGGCCGCCTGCTACGGCTTCGGTTCTTCCTTCTTCTCCATTTTGTCCAATTCGGCGGTAACCTTCTCGGTCAGGTCCAGATCCTCGTCTCCGTACAGGACCGACGGGACTTCCGCCTTCGAGAGGACGTTGATGGTTTTGTTCAGGACCATGGAGACCTTTTCCTTTTTGACGATTTCCTTGAGAACGGCGACCATCTGCTGGTTGAATTCATTGGACAACTCTTCGTTCTTCTTGCTGATCTCGCCGCTGAACTCATCCCGCTTCTTCTGAAAATCGCTGATCTTGCGGTTGAGCGTTTCTTCTTTTTCCTTCTGCGCCTTCTCGTTCAGGAGCTTCCCCTGCTTCTGTTTTGCATATTCATCCTGCAGCTTCTGGATCTCCTCAGCGTCCAAATCGAGGATCTTTTTTCTGCTTTCATAGTATTCCCGAACAGTGCCCTGATATTTCTTCCCCAGTTTCGACTTATCGAACACCGTCTGCGTGTCGACAAAGGCGATCTTTCCGCCCGCGGCCATGGCGCTCGTTGCAAAGAGAAGCATGATCAAACCGGTCAATACTGCCTGCCTTTTCATAATGACTCCCTCCTCGAAGTTATATTAAATTCTGATCATAGCAAGGTGTGATGAACAAGGGGAAGCTCCTGGCTCCTCCCTCTCAGCATGCACTCAGGGAGCCTCAAAACAGCGCTCCGATGGAAAACTCGAACTGGCTCGGCTGGTCCTCGGGCCTCTTTTGTATGATATAAGCCCATTCGAACCGGAGCGGTCCGATGGGCGACAGCCACCAGAACCCCCACCCATAGGACTGGCGGAGTTCGGAAAATTTTACGCTCTCCGGGGCCTCATCCGTTGAAAATCCCTTCCCGATATCGTAGAACAACACGCCCTTCAGCCTCGCGGCGGGCACGATCGGGAA
Organism: Nitrospirota bacterium; assembly: GCA_963741205.1. Classification (GTDB taxonomy): domain Bacteria; phylum Nitrospirota; class UBA9217; order UBA9217; family UBA9217; genus JAJYKN01. Next base: position 195,077 of record CAVUHW010000027.1, on the reverse strand, counting down.
GCTGAACTCGAAATTAAAGACTACTTCCTTGTTCCCGCCGGTACGGTTGAATCCGACGGGTGTCTGACCGAAGACGGTCGGCTGCCCGGTGGCGGGATTGGTCTTGACATTGCCGGTTGTCGGATTGGTCACGACGGCGCCGTACACCGGTTCCAAGGGGCCTGCGGTGCCGTACCGGAAACCCCGGACCGTCGTCGGCCCCCCCACGTAGAACCGCTCTCCCAAGGGAACGGGCTTATCAATGAGGGACTCGACGTACCCGAACCGTGCCGCGGGCCATGATTACCGTGTCCCAGAACAGCGGGAAGTACCAGGCTGAATCTGCAACGGTCTTCACAAAATTCGGATCGCCGCCGAGCGCACCGCCTGCATACTCGATGAAGACGGTGTTCTTCGAGCCCGTCTTCGGGTCGAGATAGAAGTCGCGCGAATCCCGCGTGATGCTCCAGGTGATCGCGCTCGTGGTGATGCGATTGCCGTAACTGTTCAACTGGGTGTCTAACGCGAACGACGAAGTTGTTATATCCGTTGTGCTCGAATTGTCCAGGCTGTACCGTACCGAGGTCGAGATGTATTCGCTGTAGTTGTGGCCCGCGGAAAGAGCAAACCCGTTCGACTTGAGCTTGTAACCGTCGAAGTCCTGAGTCTGGTTGTAGAGGTCTACCCTGCCCCAGATCGGCTTGTCGAAGAGGTAGGGCTCCATGAAGCTGAGGTCGTAGAACTGTCGTGTGCCGCCGACTTGCATTTTGAACTTGAGGAGCTGGCCGCGGCCCCCAAGGTTTCCCTGGGTCACCTCGGCGATCCCGACCAGTTTGTCGACCGAGCTGTATCCGCCGCCGACGGAGAGCGTGCCCGTCAGCTTCTCCTTCACCTTGACATTCAGGTCCATGATGGGTTCCTGCTGCCTGCGCTCTTGCCCGATATCGACGGTCTCGAAGAAATTAAGGTTATTGATCCGCTCGTAACTTCTCTTGAGCGCTTTTTTGCTGTAGAGATCGCCCTCGTCGAGCCGTATTTCCCTGCGGACCACTTTGTCCCGCGTTTTTGTGTTGCCCGTGATGTCGATCCGGCCGATCCTCACCTCCCCGCCTTCCTGGATGTCGATCGTGATCGCGACGGTCTTCTTCTCCGCATCGATATTAAAAAGCGGAACCACGTTTGCGAAAGGACGGGCCATGCTGTCGTACCGGTCGATGATCCTGCCCACGTCCTGCCGCAGACCGTCCCTGTTGAAGATATCTCCTTTTTTGAGCTTCGTTTCCCTCTCCAGCTCCTCTGTCGAGAGAAGCTGGTTCCCCTTGAACGTCAGGGAACCGACGCGGAATTGGTCGCCTTCCTTGATATTTATGCTGACGACGAGTTCGCTCTTCCTCGTAAAGGTCTTCGGGTCGCCCCAGAAATAACACTCGCGAAAAGTGACCTGCTTCGGCTTGATGACCGGTTCATCAACCTGCACCTGGATATACCCCTTGTTGTAGTACATGTTTTTGATCGTTTCCACGTCCTCCCGCAGTTCTTCCGTCCGGAGCGTTCCGCTTCGGCCGAGAGAGGAGAATAACCAGTACTCCTGAGACTTCAGGGCGTCCTTGATATCCTTTGTCGGGATGGCCTTGTTGCCGGTGATGATGATGTCCTGGAGCTTTATTTTTTCTCCTTCTTCGATATAAAAAACAACATTTCTATCGCCGCCCCGAAGTTCGGTAATCACGGGAACGACGACAGCGTCATAGTATCCCGCGTCCTGGTATTTAAGCCGGGTCTTTTCGGCATTTTCGTTGATCAGTTGGAGATTGAAGGCGCTCCTCGGCAGCAGGGTGAGGCCTTCTTTCAACTTTTCCACGGTAAGCTCGTCGTTGCCTTCGAAGGTAATCTCCCGGATGAGGGGTTTCTCCTTAACCACGAAGATGACCTTAAGCCCGTTTTCAAACCCCTCGGTCTTTACCTGCACATCCTCGAAGTGACCGAGTTGATAGAGGACCTTGATGTCCTCCTTGATCTGAGTGGGAGAGAACAATTCTCCCTCCCTTGTTTTCACCTTGGCCAGAATAGTCGCCGTCTCGATTCTCTTGTTTCCCTGGACCTCGACCAGGGTCACCTTGATCCCGCTTGAAACTTCCGCCGCATCCGGTGCCTTGGATGGGCCAATCGCTTTGTCGGCTAACGCCAGGTCAATAACACCTGAGGACTCCTCCCGCTGGCTGTTCGAAGACTCCGTAACGGGGCGAACCTCTTCTGCCGCACCGGGGAGCGCGAAAAAAAATATCATTATCGCGACCAATGCCCCAACGGCGGCAGCACGCTGTCTATGCACGTTTCGAACGACCTCCAGCTTTCCGATTTGGAACGGACTACTATATCATGGAGCTGTAAAGGTGTAAACAAAAATCTATGCTGACAGCCTCGAAAGCGCCTCATTTGACAGCATAATTCCGCGTTCCGATAACATCAACCTCCCATCCTGCACGTAAATGAGACCGGCCTCGCGGAGCGGGGCCATCGCAGTTTCAAGCCTCTCTGACAGTGAGGGGCCATACTCGCGCCGGTACCGGTCCAAGTCCAATCCCTTCATGGTCCTGAGGCTGAGCAGAAGCGTCTCCCTCGATGCCTGCTCTTCCAGCGTGATCTCTGAGTCTGCGACTGCCGACGCCCCTGAGAGAAGTCGTTTCGCATACTCACTGATATCGGCAATGTTGTGGTATCTCCGTCCCCTCAGGAAAGACCAGGCAGCCGGACCGAGTCCAAGATATTCGCCTCGCTCCCAGTAGTTGAGGTTGTGCCGGCACTCGAAACCGGGCAGAGAGAAGTTTGAGATCTCATAACGCCGGTAGCCCGCGCAGGACAGCATTTCTGCTGCGCACTCGTACATGTCGGCAGCCAAGTCGTCATCAGGAGCGGTGAACCGGCCCGCCTCTACCTCCTGTTTGAACAATGAGCCATCATCGATGGACAGGCTGTAGACCGACAGATGCTCTGGTCTGCACAAAACAGCCGTTTCCAGTGTTGTTTTCCACTGCGGCATGGTCTGGCCCGGAACGCCGTAGATGAGGTCCATGCCGATGTTTTGGAACCCCGTGTTTCTCGCCAGGCGAAGGGCTGACTTTGCCTGTTCGGCGGTGTGCAGCCTCCCGAGGACGCAGAGAACATCGTCTGAGAACGATTGAACACCCAGAGATATCCGGTTCGCGCCGATCGCCCGCCACGCCGCGAGCTTCCGCGAAGAAACCGTGTTCGGGTTCGCCTCCACGGTGAACTCGGCAGAGGCATCCAGAGGAAAATGGTTCGCTATGATCTCCCCGATTCTTTTTATCTGCCCGAGAGAAAGGACCGTCGGTGTTCCGCCTCCGATATAAACGCTCTGAAAGACCAGCTTCCCGCAGTCGTCATGATAGCCCGCGGACTCACGGCGCAGTGCGTCAATAAATTCGTCGGAGCTTTTCCTTGAATAGCCTGTTGAATAAAAGCCACAGTACGGGCATTTTTTAACACAATAGGGAATATGTATATAGAGGGATAACATATGGTTTTATCAGCGATCAAAAAAGACCGGAACAGATCGATGTCAACCTTGCGGTGCAGGAATGCAATCCGAATGCCATGACGGCGGTCTACGATGTGGGAGCGATGTTGATGATAAGGGCGGACTCGTCGCAATCAGGAAACTTGACGCAGTTAAGGCAGTCGGTCCATATTTTGTGAGGCAGTTCTTTTTTGTCTACATCGGTAAAGCCGAGCTTCCTGAAAAAATTATCCTGGTAGGTCAGCACGAACACCCGCGCAACCTGAAGCGCCGCGGCTTCCGTCAGGCATTGCCGGACCAGCTCCGAGCCGACGCCGTGTTTGACCCTGTCCGGCCGGACCGCGAGCGAGCGGATCTCGGCAAGACCGTCCCAACTCACGTGGAGCGCGCATACGCCGATGAGCGAGCCGTCCTGCTCGTACACGTGAAAGTCGCGCAGATTTTCGTAGAGCTCGTTCAAGGTGCGGGGGAGCATCTGCCCCCCTTCTGCGTACTGGTTGACGATAGCCTGGATCGACTTCACATCGGTCAATTTTGCCTTGCGAATCATAGAAGGGAAACTACCTTGTTGGCGGGGATAAAGTCAATAAAAAAGAGGTCTTCGGGGAGCGTTGATCTCCTACGGTCCGACGGTGAGGGTATAAGTCACCAAGCCGACGAAACCCTTCAGAACGATGAATGGGCCGCCGTTATCGCCGCGAGGTAAAGGTAACGCCGCTTGATGACATTGGTATCCAGTTGCAGTGGATCGTTCAGTGTCCGGAACGCCGGAGCTAAAACGAGTTACGACGAAATTCGTGGAAGTAGGAATGCTTGACACCATCAGGCTGCTTATCGTCAGCGAGCTGTCAAGGTACACGAATATCTGGGGATTGGCTATGGTCGTGGTGGCGCTCGAGACGAGGCTGATGGTAAAGGTGCCTGACGAAGCGAGGTCGCCGCCGTTATAGACATTCAGACTACCGGGGTTCAATGGAACAATCTGTACCGCTTGAAAGGGAGTGGTCGTCGGATTGGTGAATGGCGTCAAAACAGGCGGCACTGCCGTCGGATCAGGATCAGCCGACATAAGCCTCAGGTTGTAAAAAAACTGAATAGTGCTCGACTGTTGACGAAGCGCCATTTATCACCACCACATAATCGCCGGATGAAGGGCAGGAAAATACACCTCATAAATATTCGCATTGGGCGCAGGCTGCGGGGATGCGCTCGCCACCGGTGACGGTCGGATTGTTTATGAACGCGTCCGCACTCTCATAAATGTCCATCGTCAAAGTCCCGTCCGGTCCTGTGTGAGCGGTAACACGGCAATCTCGGTGCGCAGTGTATAATGCTTTCCTTCATGGATGTTCCTTAACGTATACATCACCTTCGTGCTCACATGCACGCTCCCGTCGAATCCTGTGGTCCGTTTACAATAAGATTTCCCAGCGACCGCAATCCTCCCCCGGTATGGCTTGTCGCGCAGGCAACAAGCGTTGCTATGAGCAGCACTGCCGTGAGCGTTGATCTCCCTGTCGATTTCATCAATGCGGTTCGTCTCCTTCGCGATATCTTCTTGGACGATTTGAACTGCCGGAGTCTAACGCAAAGCAAAGATTGAGTCAAGGGTCAATTTAGCGTGATTGATGTCCTTCGCAGCGCTTGTCTAACATGACAGCACTGCATGAAACATGCGAGACGCTGCGGCAAAAGGGTTCTTGACTTTAACGTGCGGATTGGAGTATATTTTATTCAAAGGCATACAGGTAAACGGATTTCATCTGAATGTTTGAAGGCGGTTACCAGGATATGATGTTTGAAAAATTTACGGAACGAGGAAGAAAAGTAATCGTCTACGCACGTGAAGAGGCGGAGCGGCTGCAGAACGATTACCTGGGCACAGAACACATCCTGCTCGGAACGCTCCGCGAAGAGGACGGCATTCCGGTCGCGGTGCTCCGCAAGATGGGGATCGATGTCGATCAGATCCGCATGGAGGTCGAACGGAACCTGCCCTCAAGCGGTAACACCCTCACCTTCGGCGACATCCCCTTTACTCCCCGCGCCAAGAAAGTCCTCGAATACGCTGTCGAAGAAGCGAGGCTCCTCGGACACAACTATATCGGAAGCGAACATCTTGCTCCTCGGGCTCATCCGCGAAGAAGAAGGCATCGGCGGCAAGATCCTTCGCAGTTTCGGCGTGAACCTCCTCGGGTCCCGGCAGTTGGTCATCAATTATCTCCGCCGCGCCGCAACCCAGGTCAGCGCGAAGAAGAGCCCCACCCCCGCTCTCGACGAATTCAGCAGGGACCTGACGCAGCTCGCGAAGAGCGGCAAGCTTGACCCGGTGATCGGGCGCGATCAGGAGATCGACCGCGTCCTGCAGATCCTGTCGCGAAGGACAAAGAACAATCCCGTCATCATCGGCGAGCCCGGCATCGGAAAGACCGCGATCGTCGAAGGGCTCGCGCAGCGCATCATCAACAGCGACGTCCCCGAGAACATCATGAACCGGCGCGTCGTATCGCTCGACCTCGGCTCGCTCATCGCGGGGACGAAGTACCGCGGACAGTTCGAGGAGCGTCTCAAGATCGTCATGAAGGAGATCGTGCAGGCGGAGAACATCATCCTGTTTATCGACGAACTGCACACGCTCGTCGGAGCGGGAGCGGCCGAAGGATCGATCGACGCCTCGAGCATGCTGAAACCGGCCCTCGCGCGCGGCGAGATCCAGTGCATCGGCGCCACGACGCTCGATGAATTCAGGAAGCATATCGAAAAGGACGGCGCGCTCAAACGCCGTTTCCAGCCCATCTATCGTTCAACCGCCGAGCATGGAAGAGACGATCAATATCATCAAAGGGCCTCCGGTCGAAGTACGAAGCGCACCACAAGATCAAGATCACCGATGAGGCCATTAAATCGGCCGCGCGTCTTTCGGACCGCTATATCACCGACCGGTTCCTTCCGGATAAGGCCATCGACGTCATCGATGAAGCGGGCGCCAAGGCCAAGCTCGAACCGGTATACCTATCCGGCCGAGATGAAGACCATCGAGAAAAAGCTGAAAAAGCTCGAACAGGAGAAGAACCTCTTTTCGCGGATCAAGGATTACGTCCGGGTGGAGTCCATCCATGAAGAGGAAGACCGGCTTCGCGAATCGCTCGACGGCATCCACAAAGACTGGAAGGACAACCAGGAAAAAAACCTTCCCGTGATCGGCGAAGAAGACGTTGCCGCGATCGTTTCCCACATCACCGGCATTCCCCTCTCCCGGCTCGAGGAAAAGGAAGCCTCCCGCCTTCTCCGCATGGAGGAGGAGCTGCACAAGCGGATTGTGGGCCAGGATGTGGCCATTGATGCCGTTTCACGCGCCATCCGCCGCTCCCGCGTCGGCCTCAAGACGCGCAAACAGCCTATCGGCTCGTTCATCTTCCTGGGCCCCACCGGCGTCGGCAAGACCGAGCTGGCGCGGACTCTGGCCTCGTTCCTCTTCGACACCGAAGACGCTCTCATTCGCGTAGACATGTCGGAATACATGGAAAAGTTCAGTTCCTCGCGGCTCGTCGGCTCTCCTCCCGGCTACGTGGGGTATGACGACGGCGGGCAGTTGACGGAAAAGATCAGGCGCAGGCCCTATTCGGTCGTGCTCTTCGACGAGATCGAGAAGGCCCATCCGGACATCTTCAACATGCTGCTCCAGGTGCTCGATGACGGGTTCATGACGGACAGCTTCGGCAGGAGAGTGGACTTCCGGAACACCGTTATCATCATGACGTCGAACCTCGGCGCCAGGATGATCGACAAGGATACTACCCTCGGCTTCCAGCAGGACAGCTCCAAGACCCAGTACGAGAAGATGAAGGACAATGTAATATCGGAGTTGAAGAGGGCGTTCAATCCGGAGTTTCTGAACAGAATCGATGAGGTGGTCGTCTTCCATCCCCTTACGCAGGACCATCTCGTGAAGATCGTGGACATGCTGGTCGGCGAGTTAAACGCCCATATGATCACCGACCGGAGCATCGCCCTCGAAGTATCGGCGGAAGTGAAGGAATGGCTCATCCGCGAAAATTTCCAGCCCACCTATGGCGCCAGACCGATGCGCCGGGCCGTCCAGAAATATATCGCAGACCCTCTTTCCGAGGACATTCTCCGGGGACGGTTTAAGGATGTGCAGAAGGTGCTGGTGACGCTCAAGAACGGCGTCGTTGCATTCCAGGAAGAAGAATCCGGCCTATTGGCCAGGGTGTGAAAAAATCTCTCGTGACGTAAAAGCCGTTGCACACTGTGCAACGGCTTTTTTAATACCTGCCTAATTTGTCCTTCAATTTTCTATCGAATATCAACAGCAACCGCCGGGGTCAGTCCGGAAATAGGACTTGCAGTCGTTTCGTCATTCACGGAAAAATTGGACACGCTGAAGTCTGCCGCCGTCGGATTACTATTCGTGGCGATATCGCCGTTGACTGTGGCAAACTCTCCTGTAGAGAATCCGAGGCTGACCAAAGCGATGCGTACCTTTCCCGGCAGTGTGCTAGTCGGCGCAGAATAATTTGCGTCGATCAAAGAACCGGTTGCTACGCCGGACGCTGTGACCACACCTGAATCGGTTTCCGGGGGATTCGTTGTACTCTTGAGAGTAACCCCCGGGGCAAGGGTTAAGGTAACATCGATCGTGCCGATCTTCGTTCCTGTGGGAAGTGTGCCCACGGAAGAAAGCTTCACCACGGCCGAAGTGGGCTGAGTACTCGGAGGCGTCGTTTCTGAACTTGATCCCTTGCATGCGGAGAGAATAAGCATTAGTACCAAGAGTATTGCGCGCACAGATACCGGTGTGCTCGGTTGGTTCATGGGGTTCCTCCTGATTTTTATAATTCCACACTTCCAATAACGTATTCTATCAATAACTATATCACACGGGGGTATTAAAGGGTAAGGTGGATCAGTATTACGGATAGGGCTCGAAGGGATGTTATTTCCTGATACCAATGCAGCACTACGATACGTGCTCAACAAATCTTCTTGCTGCAGGTATCACCTGGAGTGGCGCATGTCTCGCCTCGTGAAGAAGATACACATTTTTCTTGACGCCTTGAAGAGAAGAGGCTCGCTTTCTTTCGGACGCAGGGGTTTGAACGACAGACCTGGGAGAACGGAGGACGTTTCGGAAGCGCTGGGGTCCGATATCAACACGATAAAGTTCTTTAAAAAGGGAACGAGGCCGGATACCTTCTCTATCAATGTGTTTGGATCGTGCTGTTTGGTCCGTTGACGACGGGGAACGTGACGGCAAGCGCGCGCATGCCTTGGGGTGCAGCTGCAAGGTCATCCTTTGCGCTCAGCGAACAGGCAAGAAAATCTCGCGGACGCGCATAATCCGGGAGATACAGCACGTCACGAGCCATGCCGACGGGCACGACCTCATCTCTGATGCCGAGGAAGAAGGAGGGATGGCTTTTATTCGGAAGTACAGAGCAGGACCTTTCCTGTGTCGACGGCCCCCTGGGCTGTCATGATGCCTTTCGCACTATCACGTTGAACCACAATTTCCCGAGACGGCTCGTTCAATAGGACCTCCCCTTCCTTCCGGATAATCACTTGAGCAAGCTGTTCGGCAAGCTTCCGGTATCCTCCGGTAATGGCGGAAGGCCGGCGGGTGCAGAGGGTAATCAGCGATGCCAGAGAAAGTTCGGCGCAGGGCTGCTGAAAAAAATAAAGGGATTGCACGTCGAAAAAGGTCATGAGGCCGTTGCTGAAGCCGTATTTACGGATGAAGTTTGCCGCGGACCTGCGCCGTGAGAAGAAGGCTGCGATGCGGTTTTGAGAGCTCCGGTCCGATTCCTTCTTCAGGTCCCTGAAGAATCTTGCAATCGCATCGATTTCCCCGGGAAACTCCCTTCGGAGCTCTTCATTTGTTTCTTCCTGATTCGGGGAGATGGTGATCCTCCTGTCCGGAAGCGCCACCTGGTAAACAGCGGCATGAGCAGGCTCAATATCATCGATGCCCGAGTCTTGGAAAAGCTGCTGGAATGCGCCGCCCGGTTCAAAACCATGCAGGAGCGCGGGGCCTGATGAGAACAGGAATCCGTCTGCGGCCGTTGTTCCCAGGGCTTCGGCCAGGGATGCCTGCGGAGTACTCAACATCACCTTCTTGCCCCTGGCGCTCAAAAGCGCGGCAGCGGCAAGTCCTCCGAGTCCGGCATCTGCGACAGCCACATCGTATCGGTGCACGCTTCCTCCCGTCGAAAATCACGAAAACAAAAAAGGAAATAGGCTTGCTGACAAGATCCCCTATTTCCTCTCCGTTGTTTACCTGCTGTCAATTCGTTGCGCTATTTCGATCTTTCCTTGTCCCGCATCGCTTCCTTATGCGACAGCCGGATTTTTCCCTGCCGGTCGATCTCGAGGACTTTGACGAGGACCTCGTCGCCTTCCTTGAGCGCGTCGGTGACTTTCTCGATCCGCTGGTCGGAAATCTGCGAGATATGGAGCAGTCCGTCGGTGCCCGGGAATATCTCGACAAAGGCGCCGAAGTCCATGATCTTTCTTACCTTACCCATGTAGAGCTTGCCGACTTCTGCATCCTGCACGATGCCACGGATGATCTCCTTGGCTTTGTTGGCCGCTGCTTCGTCGGACGATGCGATGTTGATGATCCCGCTGTCCTCGATGTCGATCTTGGCCCCGGTCTGCTCCACGATGCTGCGGATGACCTTGCCGCCGCTCCCGATCACGTCCTTGATCTTGTCCGGGTTGATCTGCATGGTGATGATCCGGGGCGCATAGGGGTTGAGCGTCTTGCGGGGTGCGGCCAGGGTCTTCGAGCATTTTCCCGAGGATGTGCAATCTGCCGTCTTTTGCCTGCTGGAGGGCCGTGCGCATGACCTCGATAGTGATGCCCTCGATCTTCATGTCCATCTGAAGCGCCGTGATCCCTTTGCTCGTCCCGGTTACCTTGAAGTCCATATCGCCCAGGTGGTCTTCGAGGCCGAGGATGTCGGAAAGGACGATGACCTTATCCCCTTCCTTGATGAGGCCCATGGCGATGCCCGCGACCGGCGCTTTGATCGGCACACCCGCATCCATGAGCGCCAGGGTACCGCCGCAGACCGTTGCCATGGAGGACGATCCGTTTGATTCCAGGATGTCGGACACGAGCCTGATCGTGTAAGGGAATTCCAGTTTGGTCGGTACCATCGCTTTCAAGGCGCGTTCCGCGAGCGCACCGTGCCCTACTTCCCGCCTCCCCGGCCCGCGAAGCGGCTTGGTCTCGCCGACGCTGAAGGGCGGGAAATTATAGTGCAGCATGAAGGTCTTAAAATACTCGCCTTCCAGCGAATCGATCCGCTGCTCGTCTTCGGACGTCCCGAGCGTGGCAACAGCAAGGGCCTGCGTCTCGCCGCGGGTAAAGAGCGCAGAGCCGTGTGTCCGGGGAAGCAGCCCCACGGAGCAGCTGATCGGCCTGATCTCATCGGGCCTTCGCCCGTCTGCGCGGATGTTCTTCTCCAGGATGATTTTCCTGACCTCGTCCTTTTCCAGGTTGAGGAATATCGTCGATATCTGACGGGCCCGCGTGGGATCGTCTTCCTTCTTCAGCTTCTGCTTGATCTCGTCGAGCAGGACATCGAGGGTCTTCTGACGCTCCATCTTGTTCGGAATGACGATGGCGGTCAGCAAACGGTCCATGGCCAGCGTGGCAACCTGAGCCGCGAGGTCCTTGTCGATCTCGACGGCCTTTACCGGACGCTTGGGTTTTCCGACTTTTGCGACGAGATCGTTCTGAAGCGATACGATCTTCTTGATTTCCCGATGGGCGGTTTCCAGCGCCTCGAGCATCTGGTCTTCGGACAGCTCGTTCGCGCCCCCCTCCACCATCATGATGGCGTCGGCAGTGCCTGCAACGACCAGGTTAAGTCGAGTAGACTCGAGTTCCTTCTGGCCGGGATTGATGACGAACTTGTCGTCGATAAAGCCGATCCGCACGGCGCCGATAGGCCCCCGGAAGGGGATATCGGATATGGAGAGGGCCGCCGAGGACGCGATCATGCCCAGGAGGTCCATGGAGCTTTCATCGCCGATCGAGAGTACCGACGCGATGATCTGCGTATCGTAGTAATATCCATCCGGGAACAAGGGCCTGATCGGCCGGTCGATGAGGCGCGATGAAAGAATCTCCTTTTCGGTCTGCCTTCCCTCGCGCTTAAAAAATCCGCCCGGTATTCTTCCGGCGGCATAGGCCTTTTCCTGATAGTCCACGGTGAGCGGAAGAAAATCGACATTCTCCCGCTCGACCTTCGAGGCAACGGACGCTGACAGGACGACCGTATCGCCGTACCTGGCTACGACGGCGCCGCTTGCCTGCTTGGCCATTAACCCCGTTTCCAGGGTCAACCGTTTACCGCCTATTTCTGTTTCCACAGTCGTTACCATGAAACCTCACTTTTCCGCTGAATATGCCCCTTTCCTTCGCTCCTCCTCCGCGACGGGGGAGGAGCGACAGAGGGGGGTGATCAATACGTTATGTTATTTTCGTATACCGAGCTGGTCAATGACCTGACGGTAACGGTCCAGATCGTTTTTCTTCAAGTAGTCCAGATGGCGACGACGCTGACCGACCATTTTCAGGAGGCCTCTCCGTGAATGGTGGTCATGCTTGTGAGCCTGCAGGTGTTCCGTCAAGTGACTGATGCGCCCGCTTAAAAGCGCGATCTGTACTTCCGGAGAACCCGTGTCCGTTGCGTGCCTGCGATAGGTACTGATCACACTGGTTTTCTGCTCTTTATCCATAACCGCACCCTCCTTTCTTCTAACGATTCTACAGCGAAGCAAAATATCATATTTTCAGCATGTTGTAAAGCAATTTATTCACGCATCGCAGGAAAACACCAGTTCCGGCCTGACGATGCCCTCGTTAAGCCGCGCAAGACCCAAGAGCCTGCCCGAGGGATCGTGAAGCCGTATCATGCCGCTTGGCATGTTTGAAGCCGATGCGGAACCGGTCAGCCGATTCCCGTGAGCAATCCGGAACGTCTCCGCTTCCGTAAGCGATACAGCGGGAAAGTCTGCCAGCCCTTCATCCATCGGCAGGACGGCCCGACCGGCATCGCCCACTGCTGCGAGGGCCTGCATCTGTTCGAGCGTAATGGCCCGATCAAGGAAGAAACGGCCTGAACGCGTTCTCTGAAGGCTGGTAACATGCGCGCCCATGCCGAGCGCGTCTCCGATATCAGCGCACAGGGACCGGATATACACCCCTTTGGAGCACCGTACCGCAAGGCCCACGAGCGGGTCTTCATAGGCCGTCAATTCGACAGAATGGATCGTCACCTGCCTCGGCTCATTCGGTTTTGCCTTCCCCTGCCGCGCAAGCTTGTAGGAAGGCGTGCCGCCGATTTTTACCGCGGAAAATGCGGGAGGACTCTGGAGAATCGCTCCCGTGAACCGCTGTATAACACGGACCAGCTCGCCCGCGATCGGGTGGCGCATAGGTTCTCGTTTCCAGTACGCGCCCTTCGGCATCGAGGGTATCGGTGGTCACCCCGAGCCGCATGACGGCACGATATTCTTTTTCGCCCGCTTCAAGATATTGCGCGATCCGCGTGGCCCTGCCGATTAAGAGCACGAGAACGCCCGTTGCAAGCGGATCGAGGGTGCCCGTGTGGCCGATCCGTTTTTCCCCGAGGATCCGGCGCGCACGCAGCACGACATCATGCGAGGTCATGCCCGAAGGCTTATTGATATTGACGATGCCGTCCATCAGGCCGGGACAGGCTTCCCGCTGCCGAGCTGCGCACTGATGGTTTTATCGACCTCGCCGATCACCTTGTTCGTAACCTCTTCGAGCGACCCGGACATTAAGCCTCCGGCGGCGTTCCTGTGCCCGCCGCCGCCGAATGATTGGGCCAGCGCCGACAGATCGACGCGTCCCTTGGAGCGCAAGCTGATCTTATATTGCTTCTCCGCGATCTGTCTGAGCAGGACGGCGACCTCCACGCCCTTGACGGACCGCACGAAATTGATGAAATTTTCGGTGTCGGCGGCCATGGTGCCGGTCCTGGCGGTAGAGCTCATCGGTCACGACGACCCAGGCGATCCTGCCGTCCGCGCTGCGCTCCAGGGAAGAAAGGACTATGCCGAGGAGTTTGATGCGGCGAAAGGCGAAAGATTCGTAAACGTTTTCCGTCACAAGCCAGGGATCGGCGCCTGCTTCCAACAGGTCGGCCGAGATCCGCATGCTTTCCGGTGTGGTGTTTGTATACCGGAAGGACCCCGTATCGGTGAAGATAGACGTAAAGAGGCAGAGCGCCATGTCGCGGTCGATCGGAACGCCGAGTTGCCGTACGAGCTTGTAGATCATTTCCCCGCGTCGCGGACGCGTCCGCATCGAGCCAGGTGAGCTGCCATGCCCGGGCATTGGTCATATGGTGGTCAATGTTGATGAGGGTATGAGCGGGCCAGGTCCCGTCGAAGAGACCGGCGCGCTGCGGATCGCTGTCAAGCACGACATAGGCGTCATAGTTCCCCGCGACGGGGCGCCCCGACGTAATCCGGTCCGCATGGGGCAAAAAGCGGTAGACCTCGGGCACCGGGTCGAGATTATGCGCGGTGACGGTCTTCCGCATTTTTTCGAGCGCCAGCATGAGCGCGAGTTGGGAACCGAGCGCGTCTCCGTCGGGATTTCGTGTGAACGGAAATCAGTATCGTCTTGCAGGGTTCCAACGCCTCGATGATGCTTCCAGGATCACTCATCGGTCGGGTCCTTTTTCCCCTTGTCCTCTTCTATCTCGTGCAGCAGTTCCATGATGTGCGCGCCCTGCTCCACCGTGGCGTCAAAGCGGAAGAGCAGTTCCGGAATGAACCTCATCCTCATTCTTCTCCCGAGCTCCAGCCTGATAAAAGCCGTGGCGCTCTTTAAGCCCTTGAGGGTCTCCTCTTTGTCTCCGCCGTAGACGCTCACGAACACCTTGGCGTTTCTCAGGTCATCGGCCACCTCGACATCGGTCACCGTAACAAAACCGATCCGGGGGTCCTTGATCTTGCGCATGAGGATGTCGGCGATCTCGTGCTTCATCTGGTCGCTGACACGCTCTGATCTTTTAAATGTCGGTTTGGACATGGGGTAAAATCAGGAGTCAGAAGTCGGGAGACAGGAATCAGAAGTAACGACGAGCCTCAATGGGACCTTCTCCTGACTTCTGACTCCTTAATTCTGTCTCCTGCCTCTAAAATATCTCGATTTGATAATCCAGTAGATCGACTTCAGGAACGCCGCGGACCATGTTCAAGACATGATCCAGCGTCTGGTTCAGGTAGGCCTTGTCGTTGCTCACTGCGGCCACGGCAAGCGTCGCTTTCTGCCACAGGTCGTTATCCTCGATTTCAGCGACGGAGACGTTGAACTTGTTCCGCACCCTGTCTTTCAGGCTGCGGATCGAGTGTCTCTTGTTCTTGAGCGACCCGCTTTCCGGCACATGCAGTTCGATGGTGCAGACACCGATAAACATAGTTCTATAATCTACGGTAGCATTAAGTTCTCTCCTCACGGTGCCATTCCGGGCTTGACCCGGAATCCAATTTTCCCAAATGGATTCCCACTTTCACGGGAATGACAGCATAGGGATGAGAGCAAAGAAGTGTCAGACTCACTGCACAGAGGCGCTTACAGCTTCGCAGCCACCTTGTCGATCACAAAGGCCTCGACGACGTCTCCGACCTTAATATCGTTGAAGTTCTCGATGCCGATGCCGCATTCGTATCCTGACTGCACTTCCCGCACGTCGTCCTTGAACCGTTTGAGCGAATGGAGTTTGCCTTCGTAGACCAGGACGTTGTCTCTGAAGCACCCTGACCCCGTCGTTCTGCCTCGTCATGACGCCGTCGATCACGTAAGAGCCAGCGATGGTGCCGACCTTCGAGACATGGAAGGTCTGGCGGACTTCGGCCCGGCCGAGAATGCGCTCCTTGAGCGTCGGTTCGAGCAGCCCTTCCATGGCGGCCTTGATGTCGTCGATGGCGTTGTAGATGATGTTGTACAGCCGGATATCCACGCCTTCGCGCTGCGCCAGCTCGGTCGCTTTCGGTTCGGAGCGGACGCTAAATCCGATGATGATCGCGTTCGATGCGGCAGCGAGCATCACGTCGGTTTCGGTAATGGCGCCCACCGAGCTGTGAATGACCTTGAGCTTGACTGCGGCGGTCGAGAGCTTTTCGAGGGAGTCGACGATGGCGCCCGCCGAGCCCGACACGTCGGCCTTGATCACGATGTTGAGTTCCTTCACCATGCCTTCCTGGATTTGGGTATGAAGGTCTTCCAGGGTCACTTTCTTCATGCCGGCCATTTCGGTGGTTCGCAGCTTGGCCTGACGAAGTCTCGGCGATCTGCCGGGCCTTGCGCTCTTCCTCCAGAACCATGAAACGATCGCCCGCCAAGGGGAACATTGGCAAACCCGATGACCTCCGCCGGCGCGGACGGTCCCGCCACCTCAATGCGCTCGCCCTTGTCGTTGATGAGCGCCCGCACCTTACCGAACTGGGCGCCGGTCACGAAGAAATCACCCACCTTGAGCGTGCCGGACTGGACCAGCACCGTGGCCACCGGGCCGCGGCCCCGGTCGAGCTTGGCTTCGATGACCGTGCCCCTCGCCATCTTATCGGGGTTTGCCTTGAGCTCAAGCACGTCAGCCTGGATGAGGATCATCTCGAGCAGGTGCTCAAGTCCGATCTTTTTCTTTGCCGATACCTCGCAGAAGATGGTCTGGCCTCCCCACTCTTCGGGGATGAGCTCGAACTCGGAGAGCTCCTGCTTGACCCGGTCGGGCTTGGCCTCGGGCTTGTCGATCTTATTGATCGCGACGATGATCGGGACGCCCGCCGCCTTGGCATGGCTGATCGCCTCTCGCGTCTGCGGCATCACCCCGTCGTCTGCCGCGACCACGAGGATCACGATGTCCGTTACCTGGGCGCCTCGCGCGCGCATGGCGGTAAACGCCGCATGGCCCGGCGTATCGAGAAAGGTGATGTCTCTGTCATTGAGGCTGACCTGGTACGCGCCGATATGCTGGGTGATCCCGCCGGCCTCCCTGGAGACCACATTGGTCTCACGGATCGAATCGAGCAGCGATGTTTTGCCGTGGTCCACGTGGCCCATGATCGTGACCACCGGCGGCCTCGCAACCTTGACCTCGGCTCATCGACCTTCTCCTCGAGAATGTCCTCGGCGGACTCGATGCTTGCTATCTCTGCCTTGACGCCGTACTCTTCCGCGAGGAGCATGCGATGCGTCCATGTCCATCGGCTGGTTTTGCGTAGCCATGATGCCCATGGTCATGAGCTTCTTGATAACGTCGCCCACTTTTTGCCCCATGACCTCGGCAAATTCCTTGATGGTGCAGCCTTCCGGGATCTTGACGACCTTTTTTCGGGGTTTGGTGATTTCCGCAATGTCGGTTTGCTGGCTGTGACGGTCGTCTTTCTTGAGCGGCCGCTTCCCGGCGGGAAGAGTTTTCAGGTCAGGGAGCTTCTTGAACGAAGGTTTTTCCCTGAACTCTCGTTCCTGTTTCTGGTCGTATTCGGATTTTTTCTTATCCCATTTTTTCTTCGCAGGTTTGCCGGGGGCGGGAGGAACGAGCGATGCCGGCACCTGAGAGGCCTCCAGGACGGGAGAGCCGAAGGTCGATTTTACGAATGGTCGCCCGGACGGACGCCCCTGACCGCCCATAGGTCTCTGCCCAGGTTGCGGGCGGACCGCCTGGCCTGGCCTGGACGGTTGTACGGGACGGACCGCTTGCGAAGGCCGGACGGACGTTGATCAGCGGCCGTTCGGCGGGCTGGGCGGACTGAGGCGCCTGCACGGCTTCCGAAACCGGTTTTTTCTCTTCCGGCGCCGCTGCCTGGACCTCTCTTACCTGGCTGGCCGGGCGGGATGACCGGCGGCGCCGGCATGGCCGGTTTCGGCAACGGCGGAATGGGTGCGGGTTTTGGCTTCACGCCCGGCTTTTCGAGGGTGGACGAAAATTTTCCGATCAGCGCCGCTGCCTTTTTCAGCCGTTCCTCTTTCGACAACAGCGGGTCGACCAGCTTCTTTTTCTTTCCTGGTTTTATCTTTTTCTTTTTCCTTATCCTTACGGATCGCCTTGAGCTTTTCGATCAGGGACTTGGCTTCTTTGTCGTCGAGACCGCTCGACGGAGTCTTTTCCTTGATGCCCATCTTGTCGAGCACCGAAATGAGGTCCTTACTCTCAACCCCCATTTTTTTCGCCAGCTCGTGTACCCTGATTACGGTCATAAAATCGCATACCCCCGAAATGTTCTAAAGAATCACGTTATTTTACTCTAGTCACTGATATTTATCAAGCCTTTTAATCTCTGCGTCTCGCTCCAGAGCGCATCGGCGAACCCCTTATCGAGAATTCCGACCACTCCGACAAGCTCCCGGCCGAAGATGCCGCCCAACTCGTCACGGGTAAAAAGCGTAGTACTGGCGGAGGGATTCAGCGCCGCTGAAATCGACCTTGCCGCGCGTACCGTCGGAAAGATCGGCGGCGTACAGCAGGAGTTCCACTCTCCCTTTTTCCAGGGCGTCCTGCACCGCCGAATACCCTGCTGCAGTCTTACCCGCTTTCATCGCGATCGAAAGCAACGCCCGGATCTTTTCCTTGATCATCGACTGCAAGCTCGGAGACAAACGTCTCCGCGTCCGGAGTCCGGACCTTGAGATGAAGCGCCCTCGCGAGACCCTCTTTCGCGAAAGCTTTGCCGACGCATTCCCGCCGGGGACACACATAGGCCGCGCGGCCCGGCAGTTTTTCCCGGTAGTCGATCACGATCCCCGCCGGATTGGCAACGATCCTCACCACCTCGTTTTTTTTAAACACCCCTCGGCAGCCGATGCAGGTTCTTTCCGGTTGATGTTTCATCGTTCCTTAATTTTTCGGTCTTCTAAATACTACAGCGATCCTTTGGTCATTATTCGCTGAAGTCCGACTTACTTGCCCAGCAGCGCCCGCGCCGATACGATGATCTTTTGCGCGGTCTTTGCCCCTATCCCCGGGACGGCCAGGATCTCTTCGTCGGACATGGCCGCGATTTTCTCAATGGTGTCATAGCCCGCCTCTTTGAGCAGTTCCGCGGTCTTCTCGCCCACGCCTTCTATGACCGTCAGGCCGGCGTCCTCCTGCGTCGCTGCCGCCGCGCTCTCGGCCGCCTGGGCCTCCATGGTCTCGGCTGCCTCCGTCTCTTCCGCCATCTTGCGCGTTTCCTCGACGATTGCCGCCTCGATCTCCTGTTCGCGCTCTTTCTGCCGTTCCTGGTCGTACTCGGATTCGCTCAGGATGTCTATCTTCCAGCCCGTGAGTTTCGCGGCAAGCCTGACGTTCTGGCCTTTTTTGCCGATGGCCAGGGAGAGCTGGGAATCAGCGACCACGGCCAGGGCCGACCGGTCCTCCTCGGTCACGCCGACCTTTTCCACGACGGCAGGGCTCAGGGCCTTCGCGATAAAGATCCGCGGGATCTTCGGACCAGGGGATGATATCGATCTTTTCGCCCTTGAGTTCTCGGACCACGGCCTGGACGCGGGACCCCTTCATGCCGACGCAGGCGCCGACGGGATCCACCTGGGATTCCTTGGAGGCGACGGCGATCTTGGTCCGGTCGCCGGCCTCGCGAACGACGCCTTTGACGACAACGATGTTCTCGTAGATCTCGGGGACTTCCATCTCGAACAATCGGGCCACAAAATCGGGATGCGCGCGTGAGAGCACGACCTGGGGGCCTTTCGAAGTGTCCCGCACCTCCATCACGTAGGCCCTGACGCGGTCCCCGCGCCGGTAGCTTTCGCGGGGGACCTGCTCGCGGGCGGGGAGCACCGCCTCGGTCTTGCCAAGGTCGATGTAGTAGGCCCCCTTCTCGTGACGGAGCACGATGCCGTTGACGAGTTGGCCTATCTTGTCGTTGAACTCCTTGAATACGACGTCGCGTTCGGCCTCGCGCACCTTCTGGACGATGACCTGGCGGGCGGTCTGGGCCGCGATCCTGCCGAAGCCCTGGAACTCGACCTGGAGCGGGACCTCGCCTTCCATCTGCGCTTCGGGATAGAGCGCCTGCGCCTCTTCCAGCGTGATTTCCTCGTCGGGGTTCGCCACGTCCTGGACGACCTTCTTATATGCGTACATGACGATGTCGCCCCGCTTCGGATCGATCTGCACCGCGATGCGCTGAGCGCCGTATTTCTTCTTGGCCGCGCTCACGAGCGCCGACTCGACGGCCTCGATCACCATCTCCTTGGAAATTCCCTTTTCCTTGCTGATCTGGTCGATCACATGAATGAGTTCCTGACTCATAGATCACTTCCTCCTGATAATATCTTGGTTGACAGTAACGGGTAGCCGTCCTCTCCGCGGTGGAACATGCACGTACCGTGATCGCAGGGTGGCTACAAAATTAAAACTTCACGTCCAGAGAAGCCTTTGCGATATCGCTTAGCGGCATATCCACGACCGCCCCTGATTCGAGCTCCACCTTCACTACGTCACCAGCCAGGCCGAGCAACTTTCCTTGAAACACCTTCTGCCCGTTGATCAGCTGGTACGTTTTGACCTTGACGGCGCTTCCCGCAAAACGGTCAAAATGCTCCGGCTTGGACAGCTTCCTGTCGAGGCCGGGCGACGACACTTCAAGCGTATACGCGTGAGTGATGATGTCTTCCACGTCCAGCGCAACGCCCGAGGTCCCTGCTCACTGCCTCGCAGTCATCAAGCGTCACCCCGGGCCCTTCCCGGTCGATATAGACCCGGAGGAGCCACGACGGGCCGTGTTTCTGAAACTCCATGTCCCAGAGGGAGAGCCCCAGGGACTCGAGAATCGGATCGAGAAGCTCCCGTATCCGTTCCGCCGCGTCGGTCATCGTTCCCCCAAATAAAAAGAGTGGGCAAATGAAATGCCCACTCTCAAAGGAAATTCCCAGAGTGTTATTATTCTTTTAACACAGCGACGATAGGAATGCAAGAAAAAAGTGCTGCCGGCCGGAAGTTATCCGGACCTCACCCCCCCCACTAAAGAAAGTGCGGCGTTGCCGGATAATTCTCCTGAGAAGGCGGATCATAGCATGGGCGGAGCATCTCCAACCTTTGCCGTCTTGTACCATGACTCGAACTTCGGGGCAGATGGTTCTCCTTCGGCCGGCGACCAGGATGCGACGTGGTGTTCCTTGGGCTGGACATAAGGCCCCTGTTTGATCTCAAAAAAAATAGTGCCGCTTTCGAGCGAGGCCATTGCGTGCCACGTCTTCGCCGGAATCTCTACGGCCATGACCGGGCCTCCTGCCTTGAGGAGAGAGCGTTCGATCACTTTCCCTGTTTCATCGAATAGGAGAAAAACGGCGCTTCCGCGCAGGAGCAAAAAAATCTCGAAGGTGTCGGGAGAAGCGTGCCGGTGCGGCCGGATATAGGTCCCTGGCTCTATGGCGACCAAGAGGCGCTGGATGGGATCGTCGAGGTCCTGATGAAGGTTATGATGCGCGCGCTTTCTGGGCGCGTCTTTCGCCTTCTGCGTGAGCGAATCAAGGAGAGCGTTGTCGATCTGCTTCAAAGGATATTTCATTCCCCCTCATTCTCTTCCGTAGTTTTGACTTCTTCCTGCCCTCCCTGTATCTCGGGCAGATTATCGTAAACCGAATTGACGACATTATTCATCTCTTCGTCCGATACGGGCAGGTAATATATTTCTTCGCCAGCTTCCTGCATCGGCTTGAGATCGAGGGCTGTGCCTACGGGCAGGTCCTCGCCGGTTCCCGTTTTTCCCTTAATCGCATACAGGACCCACCGCGGCCCTTCAAGCGACAACACCACATAGGCGCAGTCGGAGACCGCGAGGATAGAATGGGCCGCAATATGGGAAAGGGTATCGTAACTGAGGACGATGCCGCTGCCGAGTTCGTATCCCGTGGGAACGATCACGGCCTTGGACAATTCATAAACTCCGTAGGCCGCCCCTCCGGCTGTGGAAACAGCGGTCCCGCCCGCAAGTGTCGTGCCGGCAATGACATTTCCGACGCCCTCCGTGGTCAGTGCGCTCGCCTCACCTCCGACGAAAAGAACACCGCCAGAAGCAATCCCGAAGCCGCCCACCGCCGTCCCTATGGTTCCTCCCCCGACCGCGATGCCTGCGCTCGCCAGGGGCATGCCGATATACTCCACGCTGCTGCCCGCTGCATATCCGCCGCCCTTTATGACGATGCCGGAGACCTGGCTTACCCCGATCTCGCTGCAGCCGGCGACGGTCCCGATGACAGCCGCTGCCCCTGCCGCTGGGTAGCCGGCGCATTTGACGGCAACCCCCGCCGCCTTACTTAACGCGACTTCACCCGCGCCCGTAACGTTCCCGGCTACTGCCGTTGCCCCTGCCGCTGGGTAGCCGGCGCCCTTGACAACAGCGCCGGCGGTCTTGCTCAACCCAGCTTCACTGACTCCCGCGACGGTCCCCCCGACAACCGTGACGCCGGCAACCGTATGCGCGGCGGTATAATCGAGCAGGCCATACACGCCTGCAACAGCAGCCACACCGGTAGGCGCCACCAGATCATATCCCATTTTTGCCGTGTCCCACGTCACCTCGACGGCAAGCTTCGTCGTGGCAACTCCTTCCCGGACAACGACCATCGACGGGAACGCGAGACAGTTGACGCCGATGTAGCCGACGAACCCGGCGGTCATTTTCGTTACCGGCTGTATGGTTGCGTCCCACAAAATTGCCTGAAGCGCCCAGCGCAGGGATTTTAGCATGGCAAAGTTCAATCCCGTCTCTGAGCATGCGTCCAGCTCCTTTCCGGCCTTTTTGAAACTGTTCGACACGTTCGCCGAGTAATTCCTCGTTGTGTCGCTCATGATATCTGCGGTCATCTGAGACAACTCTTTACGCCGGTCATTCTCCGTCTTGAAAATGCCCCCGAAGTTCGCGTCTGTCAGGCTGTCGCCCATCTCGCCGGCCCTTTTCTTCATCTTCGAGGGAACGGCCACATAGCCTTCGATAAAGTAGTTTCCCGCGTACTGAAACGCCGCAGCGCTTCTTTGTGTGCTTGATCTCGAGATATCCCCCGCGGTCTTGAGCGATCCCCTGGCAAGCCCCATGCCCTGCTTTGTCCCCTCCTCACTGATTTTGTCCCCCCCGGACCCGCTCGATTTTACGATGTCCTTCGCGGCCTGCACCGATCCCTTGGTAAGCCCCACGCCCTGCGTTGTCCCTTCATCGCTGATTTTGTCCCCGCCCGCATTGGTCGATTCTACGATTCTCTTCGCGGCCTCCATCGATCCCGTTATCAGGGCCTTCCCCTGTACCGTTCCCTTTTCGCTGACGCCGGTCCCGAGGGCCTGCGAACCCTGAATAATGTCGCCGCCTATCTTTCCCCCGGCACGAAAGGTATCCTTTGAGAGTTCCCAGGTCTTTCCGTAGATGTCTTTTCCGAGGTCCGATGAGCGGTATACCAGGAGGGTGCTGTTCTCGCGAGTAAAGCGCCTGATCGCGTCAGCGCGGGCGCCGGATTCGGAGCTGATATTTTTCGAGACCTTGTAGGTGAGCTTCGTTCCCTCCGAGACGACATATACGGAAGCCGCGGCCTTCTCGATTGATGTTTCGAAGGACTGCCTCGCCCTCATGCCGGAGAGCTCCTGGACGAATTCCAGGGCGCTGGGCCCCGGAGGAATAAGGCTGATCGAGGTGTTCGGCACCCGGAAGGCCCCGTTTTTATACAGCGAGACATGGCCTTCCGCGACAAGCTTTTTCGTGTTTTTGAGCGGATCGTCCTTGACGTTTGTTGTCGCGCATGCGGCGAGAACCAACCCCGCAACGGCGGCCAGAATACTATGTTTAATTGCCCTTATCATTCGTCACCCTCGCATCATCGGGGATTTTTTCGAGCACTTCTTTTATTACGGCTTCATCCGTGGAGATTATTTGGACCGAGACCCCCTCCGTGCTCCCCAGTTTTTTCAGATCAACGACCGTGCCGACGGGGAGATCTCCGAGGGAATATGTTTCCGGGTGCGCAGGGCTTTGGCCGGGGACCTGAAAGAGGGTATTAGCAGGGAAATCGCCGAGAGAATTGTTCTCTCCTGGATCCGAGTCCATGCCTGTCTTGTGTGCCTCGGCACGATCCGGAGCGACCGAGGGGAGCGGCGCCTCACCCGGGGCTGAACCTCCGCTCAGTTTGACCCTGCCCCTGGCCATGGCGACGCCCAGACGCGGGCCGTCCCAGAACAAAAACACGGCTGCGTCCTCGACGCCGAACAGGGCTTGCATGGGGACTGCGGTCAATGCGTTGTAACCAAGCACAATGCCCGAAGATGCCTGGTTGATAACGACCTTGGTCGTTCCTTTTACCGCATCATAGGTCAGAAAACCTACATAGCCCGCGGAATGGACCGACGTGGTTGCCACAGCCTCGACAGCGCCTGCCGCCGGACCGACCGTTGAAAAAGCGACCTGGTTCATGACCCCCCACGTCCCTCCCGCGACATAGGTAACGGGAACGGAGCCTAGGGACAAAAGGGACAAGCCGCTTAAAAGCCCCCCCTCGACGGTGGGCGACACGATGTTCACGCCTGCCTTGCCTACATAGTAGACCGTCAGGCCCACGGACTGGATGGTCCGGCCCGTTACAACCGCCGTGGCGGAAACCGGCAGGAACACCATATAGGAAGTTCCCGCTACCCCTGCCACTACGATTGTCTTTGAAGCAGGGGCCGCGAGCCCGTAATAAAATGATTTGAGGTAACCGTGGAGGATCGGGCCCAGGGCCATGAGTGAATTGTGTTCATTGCCGGACTTTTCGTACTCGGCCCTAAATTCGTTGCCCGCCTTCTGAAACGCTTTCTCCCATTCCGGGGCGAGCCTGCCGGCGATACGCTTCCGGGCCGACTCGGTAAGCTCGAAGATATTGCTGAAGTCGTTTTTCAGCGACTTGTAATAATTTCCCGGCAGGTTCGCCAGTTCCCGGCGGTCCTTTTCGGTCCGCCGGACGATTGAGAGATTTCCCCGTACAAAGGAATCCATTGCCTTTTTATAGTTGTCCCCTGCGTACGCAAGCTCGTCCTTGGCCAGGCTGTGTGTTTTACTCAGGATATCACCGGTCAGCTCGGTCCCTTTTGTAACGGCGTTTTTGCCAAGAGCCGCGGAATTATTTACATCGGCCTTGATTGCTTCTCTATATCGAGTCGTATCCTTCGAGGCCTCATCCAGGGCCTGTCGTAGGGCGGTCTTCGATGAAACAATGGATTTTTCTTTGGCAAATTCAAGGGCCCTCCTGCTCGAACTGACGATATACCATCCTTCGTTATAAAGCATCTTGTGCCCGCGCATGTTACCGGCAGTAAGCGGGATGACGTCCTCGACAGAGACCTTCTCCCGTTCTGCGGTTGTTTTCTCTTGCTCTTGATTGCTTAGGGTAAGACGCGGTTGAAGAAGAAGGGTGAAAAACACGAGAGAAACTACGAGGTATTTCATGCACGGCCTCCTCAAAAAAATAGTTCCGGGAGGTACACGACTGAATAAGAATAGTATACACTAAGAAAGGCACGAGATACAGAATATCTGTCCGATCTTAAAGGCTATTTATGCTCTCATACGAGATGATCAACGGCAACGGTGGTCGTCTTTTGCCGGGACAAAATGAGATGATGAGCAAAATAAAAAAGTTTTTTTTGAAAAAACCCCTCAGCGATCTTACCTTGGAGACTTTAGAGGATCGCGAGGGGCTGAAGCGGTCACTGGGTCCCATCACCCTCGTGCTCCTCGGGGTCGGGGGCATCATCGGCGCAGGCATCTTCGTCCTCACCGGCCACGTGGCCGCACGGATCGCGGGACCTGCCATCACCCTTTCCTTCCTCCTCGCAGCAGTGGCGTGCGCTTTCGCGGGGCTCTGTTATGCCGAGTTCGCCTCCATGATCCCCGTTGCCGGGAGCGCCTATACCTATGCCTACGCCACGCTCGGCGAGTTCGTCGCCTGGGTCATCGGCTGGGACCTGATTCTTGAATACACGGTCGGTGCAATCGCCGTGGCTATTGGATGGTCCGGCTACATGGTGAGCTTTCTCCGGGACCTGGGCTTCGTTCTCCCTGTGTCGCTCACCACCGCGCCCTTCACGTACAACGTCGAGACGCAGAGCTGGGCATTGACCGGAGCGTTCGTAAATCTGCCGGCAGTCGTGGTCGTCATCTTCATTACAATAGTTCTCGTTCTGGGCATACGGGAATCCGCCTTCCTGAATGCCCTGATCGTTGTTATCAAACTGTCGATCATTCTCGCCTTCATCGCTACAGGCGTCTTCTTTATAAGACCCGAACTCTGGCATCCCTTCGTGCCCGAGAACAGAGGTGTCTTCGGCGTCTTCGGCTGGAGCGGCGTTCTCCGGGGCGCCGGCGTCATCTTCTTCGCCTATATCGGGTTCGACTCCGTCTCGACCCTGGCCCAGGAAACGAAGAACCCGAAAAAGAACATGCCCATCGGCATTCTGGGAAGTCTCCTGGTTTCTACGCTGCTGTACGTGTCAGTCTCCCTGGTGCTGACCGGTGTCGTTTCCTACACCAAGTTGGATACCCCGGCGCCCCTTGCCGTGGCCCTCGATGCCATGAAGCTCCAGGTGTTTTCACCGCTTCTCAAGATCGGCGCTATCGCAGGCCTGACCTCAGTCATTCTCGTCATCCTCCTTGGACAAACCCGGGTCTTCTTCTCCATGGGCAGGGACGGTCTCCTCCCACCGTTCGCGGCAAAGATCCATTCCCGGTTCAGAACGCCCTACGTAAACACCATGGTCACGGGCGCCGTCACCGCCTCGGGCGCCGCCCTCCTTCCCATCAACATCGTGGGAGAGCTGGTAAGCATCGGCACGCTCCTTGCCTTTGTCATCGTCTGCTCGGGCGTTCTGGTACTGCGGTACACCGAATCCTGACGCGCCTCGGGCCTTCATTGCCCCCGGCGGCGCGGCGACGCCTGTCCTCGGGATAATCACATGCCTCTATCTTATGTCCGGCCTTCCCCGGGACACGTGGATCAGGCTCTTCGTATGGCTCGCGATAGGCCTTGTGATCTATTTCAACTATGGGGTGAAAAAGGCGGGGAAAAGAAGAACGTAGAATGGGGCACGATTGATTGTCTCGATTGCCAATACCAGCATTGCCGGTTCAGGGGTTCCCACCGGCTTTAAACCCCTTCAGCATGAACATGATGGACCCTATTTTGAGCGTGCTTTTTATAATCACCGGAATCTTCCGCACGTCATCGGTGAGCCAGATGAAAATCTCCCCCTCGCTCATGAGAAATCCCTTGTAGGCCTTGACCTTAATAGCGTCGAACTCCCCGGCCGGCGTTTTCACTTTTTCCCTGCCCAGGACCTGGACCTCGATGAGCACGCTCTTTTCGCCGTCAAAGGTCTCAAACTTTATGGGCTTGCCGACGGTGAAGTCCTCCCTTGTACGCAGAAAATAGACCGACGACAGGTTGTCCTGCACCTGGTCCGGAATAGGAAAGGTCTTCGCAGGGTCGTCGTTTTTTTTGACGGTGGCCGTTTTATGCTCGTGGTCGAACTCCATGTTGGTGCGCCTCACCTTCTTACCCTGAGTCTCATGCACGCTGAACGACAGGCTCTGCATGGTTTCCGGATCAAAAACGCTCTGGACTACGTCTCCCAAGGGGTAGAGTGTACCCACAGCGCCCTGGGTGTGGGATGTTGAACTGAGCCGGAGGACTTCCCTGCCGTCACTCAGCCGTTCCGCCTTGACCTCCATGACCGCGGTCCCCATTTTGACCGTGTCCGACCAGGTAGCGGTATAGGTCAGCGATTCCCCCGGTTGAAAGGCCTTAATCTGCGTCGAGGGCGGGGATGCTGGATGTTGCTCCTCGCTGAACGCATTGGGGAGAAACAGGAGTCCAAAGATGAGAACGCAGGCGGCCGCGATCACCTCTGCTGCAGGGAAGGACAATCTTCGTGAAAAGCATATCATGTAAAAAACATATCAGGCCTGAAGGTAAAAGTCAAACAGTACTTTAGTGCCAATTATTTTTGCTACTGCAGTCTTTTATCGATATATTCTATTTCCGACCAAACCGGTCCTTTTTCCCCTCCTGATCAAAAGGGAGTGATATAATTTAACTACAAAGTTGATTCGAAGACAATTGAGAAAGGGGTGATGGTTATGCTGAAGATATTCAATACGAGGAGAAGATCGGTTCTGATACCTGCCCTGGCGGGCGGTATTGCAGGAGCAGGTTTGGCTCTCCTGATAGCGCCGAAACCCGGGAAGGCACTCCGAAAAGACCTGAAACGACTCGCCAGGAACACGCAGGACCAGGTCTCTGATGCAATTGATACGGGCAAGGACCTCTATGGCGACGGCAAAGTAGCTGTTCTTGACGCCGTGGAAGCAAGCAAGAAGACCTTCATCCAGGGCAAAAATAAGTTTGAAAAGCTCACAGGCAAAGCGGATCGTTCCTTTGTGGTTCCGATCCTGGCCACCGGTGTCATCGGGGCAGGCGTAGCATGGCTCCTTACGACGAAATCGGGAAAGGAAGTCCAGGAAGATATTAAGCGGGTCGCTGGGAATACCATGGACTATGTGGGTACCGCCGTTGATAAGGGCAAGGACCTCTACGAGGAAGGCAAAGTTGCCGTTTCGGAAACCGTCCAATCGGGCAAAAGGGCGATCATCGCAGGGACGGAGAAATTACGGCACGTAGCGTAACGGCATAAATGAACGATGCGGACCTTGCACGGCTGAGGCGTTTGCGCTTCAACCGGCAAAGGGTTCGAGAAGTTAAGTAACGAAAAGGCGCCTGAGAGTCAGTCAGGCGCCCCTTTTTTGTTCTCGCGAAGAACAACCTTGATGTTTACACGATGCCGCTGGTTCGATTGGCATGTGTAAAATGTGCTGCCCGTTTGTCAGGACTTCTGGAGGAGGGCTGCCGCTTCTTTTGCAAAATAGGTAAGGATCATGTCTGCGCCCGCGCGCTTCATCGATACGAGCGACTCCATCATGGCGCGCTCGCCGTCGATCCAGCCGAGACTGGCTGCTGCCTTGATCATCGAAAACTCACCGCTCACGTTGTACGCCGCGACGGGCAGGTTGAACTGCTGCCTGACCTGGTAGATGATATCGAGATAGGAAAGGGCCGGTTTCACCATGACGATGTCCGCCCCTTCATCGATGTCAAGGGCGACTTCCCGCAGCGCCTCGCGGCTGTTGGGTGCGTCCATCTGGTACGAGCGGCGGTCGCCGAACTGGGGAGTGGATTCCGCGGCCTCGCGGAACGGGCCGTAGAAGCTCGAAGCGTACTTCGCCGCGTAGGACATGATGGGAGTATCGTAAAAGCCTTCGCCGTCCAGGGCATGACGGATTGCGCCGACCCTGCCGTCCATCATGTCCGAGGGTGCTACCATGTCCGCCCCTGCCTTGGCGTGAGACACCGCCTCTTTCGCCAGGAGCTCGAGCGTGGAGTCGTTCTGCACGACGCCGTTCTTGATCACGCCGCAGTGTCCGTGGCTCGTGTACTCGCAGAGGCAGACGTCCGTGATGACGATGAGTTCGGGCAGTTTGTGTTTGATCGCCTTGATCGCGTGCTGGACGATCCC
Source organism: Nitrospirota bacterium (assembly GCA_963741205.1). Classification (GTDB taxonomy): domain Bacteria; phylum Nitrospirota; class UBA9217; order UBA9217; family UBA9217; genus JAJYKN01. The sequence goes on along the minus strand of CAVUHW010000027.1, from coordinate 165,962 downwards.
CTCGTCCGAGTACGCCTCGCTGCCGATCTCGTCCTTATGCTCCGGAATGCCGAAGAGGATAACGGCCGGGATGCCGAGGCCCTTCACCTCTTCACAGTCCTTCACGATGTTGTCGATGGACTGCTGGAAGTTGCCGGGCATGGCCCCGATCTCCTTCTTGACGCCCTTGCCGTGGGTGACGAAGAGCGGATAGATGAAATCGTCGGGAGAGAGCTTCGTCTCCCGTACCATCCGACGTATGTTCTCGTTGGACCTGAGCCTTCTCGGCCGGTACAAAGGTTGGAACATGGAATCTCCTCGTTGAAAATAAAGTTTAGGGTTGAGCGTTGGTGTTACGAGTATGGGATTTAACCCGCTACGCTCACCCCGAAACTATCACAATCATATTTCTATCCTAGCTGCACCCGCATCCGCCGCTGCCGCATCCGCCGCTTTTCGATCTTGATTCTTCTGCGCTGCCGCATCCGCAGCTTCCGCCCGCGGGAGCGCCGTTCGGGAAACCGATGATGAAGCCCTCGCCGCGCTCGTCGCTGACGAACCCGAGTTCCGCACCGTCGAGCGTCTTGGCGGTCGATTCATCGAGATACAGTTTTGCGCCGTTCTTTTCGATGACGGAGTCGCCGTCTCCTGCCTTGTCGTCGATCATGATCTCGTAGGAAGGGCCGCAGCACCCGCCTTCAGACGCCGAGACACGCAGGCCGTGGTTCGGCACGCCTTCCGCGTTGAGTATTTCCTTGATCTTGTCCGCCGCTACTTCAGAAATGGTAATCATAGATCTCCTTTTTTTCTGTTTGTCATTCCGGGATTAACCCGGAATCCATTTTATTAAACCTGGATTCCCGCTGGGGCGTGCCCAGCACGATTGAAGCAGGGGCGGGAATGACAAAATAAATTCACTTTTTGTGAAAATACCCCACCATCGCGTCTACGAATGCAGGGATGGTGTACTCCTTCGGCATGATATCGATCTTCATGCCGTACTCTTCCGCGGTCTTCGCCGTCACCGGACCGATGCAGGCGACCAAGACCCCATCTATTAAAATTTTATACTCTTTTTGGCCGAGTATTTCAATAAAATTATGAACCGTGGAAGAGCTGGTGAAGGTGACAACGGAGATTTTTTTCTCCTCGAACAGCTTTTTAATCCGGTCCCTATCCGCCGAAGGACGCACGTTTTCATAGGCTGTAGCGACCGTAACGTCCGCCCCGAGTTCCCTGAGCTTGCCTGGGATGACCTCCCGCGCGACTTTTGCGCGGGGAATCAGGAACTTCCGGCCCTTCACCTCAACTCCGCCCAGAGCCGCCAGAACTCCCTCCGCCTTGAATTCAGCCGGAATCAGGTCCGCCCTGAGGCCGTACGTTTCGAGCGATTCCGCGGTTTTCGGACCCACGGTGCAGATATTGACGCCCTTGAGAATGCGGAGGTCCTTGCCGAGACCCCGAAGCCGATCCATGAAAAATCTGACTGCATTCGCGCTCGTAAAGATGATCCAGTGGTATGTTTCGACCGACCGAATGGCCCGGTCGAGTTCCTCCCAGCTTTCTGGCGGCACCACGTCGATGGTAGGAAATTCGATCGTCGTCGCGCCCCGGTCGATCAGCATCTCTGCGAATGAGCTTGCCTGGTCGCGTGAGCGGGTCACGACCACCCGCTTGCCGAAGAGCGGCTTCGATTCGTACCAGTTCAGCTTTTCCCTGAGCCGGACGACTTCGCCGACCACGATAATGGCCGGCGGTCCGAGTTTTGCTTCATTGACTTTCACTACGATGTCCTTTAACGTTCCGGTCACGACGCGCTGGTCCGTGCGCGTGCCCCACTGGATAAGCGCAACCGGAGTGTCGGAGCTTCTGCCGTTCGACACGAGATTATGGACAATGCTCCGCAGGTTCTTCATGCCCATGAAAAAGACGAGCGTGCCGATGCCGGTCGCGATCTTGTCCCAGTGTACTTTTGATTCGGGTTTTGTAGGGTCTTCATGGCCGGTGACGAAAGCGACGCTTGCGGTGTGCTCGCGATGGGTGAGCGGGATGCCGGCATATGTCGGGACCGCCGTGGCCGCGGTTACCCCGGGTACGACCTCGAACGGGACGCCGCTGTCCACGAGGTCCTCGGCCTCTTCCCCTCCCCTGCCGAAGATAAAGGGATCTCCGCCCTTCAAGCGGGCGACAATCTTTCCTTCTTTCGCTTTTCTTACGATCAAAACATTGATCTCGTCCTGCGGCAGCGTGTGCCTGCCCCCCTGCTTGCCGACATAGATCAGTTCGGCATCGGGACGCCGGTGATCAAGCAGACGCTCATTGGCGAGATAGTCGTAGATGATCACGTCGGCCTTCTTGACGCATTCAAGGCCCTTGACCGTGATCAGGCCCGGGTCGCCCGGTCCCGCGCCGATTAAATATACTTTTCCGATTGAGGAAGTCATAAAATTATAGGGAATTTACCACGGAGACACGGTTTGAAATCCGAAGTATGTCCTTTTTTGAAAAAACCGATAGACGATGGACGATGGACGACCGCTCACTTCGTTTGCCAGGACGACGGACGAAGGTTTTCATTGCCTTTTCGTCCCTCGTCCTTCGTCTATCGTCCCTCGTCCTTCGTGGTGAAAGTTCAATTCTCCAACAGGTTGTTCCCGCTGAAGTCGGTGTTGTGCCCGTAGACTTCACGAAGGATCACGTCCGCGCCCTGCGACAGGAGCTTTTCCGCAAGGGTCACGCCGAGTTTCTCTGCTTTTTCGGGTTCGCCTTCGATCGTGTCCTTGATGATCCGCTTCCCGTCCACGCTGCCCACCAACCCGGTAAGGTGAAGCTTTCCGCCCTCAATCCGGCCGTAGCAGGCGATCGGCACCTGGCACCCGCCCTCGAGCCTCCGGAGAAGCGCCCGTTCTCCGGTTACGCAGGTCCTGGTATCGGTGTGGTTGAAGAACGCGATCATATCGTTCAGTTCCCGGTCGTCCACCCGGCACTCGATGCCGAGAGCGCCCTGGCCGATGGCGGGCAGACTGATCTCCGCGTCGATATATTCCGTGACGTTCCCGTCAAGACCGAGCCGCTTCACGCCGGCCGCGGCGAGGATGATGGCGTCGAACTGGCCTTCCTTCAGCTTTCTGAGCCGCGTATCGACATTCCCGCGGAGCTGCTGGATCTTGAAGTCCGGCCTCACATTCATGAGCTGGGCCTGGCGACGGAGGCTGCTGGTGCCCACGTTCGCGCCTTTCGGCAGGTCCTTGAACTTGACGTGGTTGCGCGACAGGAGGGCGTCGCGCGCGTCCTCGCGCTTTGTGATGCATGCCAGGTGGAGCCCGTCGGGAAACATGGTCGGTACGTCCTTCATGCTGTGCACCGCGATGTCGATCTCCTGCGCCAGCATGGCCTCTTCTATCTCCTTCACGAACAGTCCCTTGCCGCCGACCTGGGCCAGCGGGACGTCGAGGATCTTGTCTCCCGTCGTTTTGATCTTCGTGAGCGAAACGGTCATTCCGGGATACTTTTTCTCAAGTTCCGCCTTCACCCATTCAGCCTGCCACAGCGCGAGCGCGCTGCCGCGTGTGCCGACCCTTATCTCTTTTCGCAATGATGGCTCCTTTATAGGACTATTTAACCACGGATTGATACACAGTTAGCAATCATTCCGGACGGTTTGCGAAATCCAAAGCCTTGTGCGTTATTATCCGCGACGGCGCAGCCCCGTGTGCAAAGCTCCGTGGTTACTGACTATTTATTCGTTCCTTTCCGCACCTTGTTCCGTCAGCGGCAGGAACTCTTCTTTCCCCTGATCGCGCCGGTTGTCTTCCTGGTCAGGCGCTTCGGCAATCCTTTCGTGTCCCGGCCGTTTCAACTCCTGGTCCAGGTTGAACAGTCTTCGCGCGATAGCGATCGTATTATCGCCGGCGCCCGTTGCCGCTGCTGCCTGCTTCAGGACAACGAGCGGGGCATGGAGCATCTTGTTCACGATGGCCTGAGACATGGCTTCCACGGCCCTTTTCTGGTCTTCGGTGATCCCGTCCAGCGAACCGAGGGTCTTGTCCAATTCGCGTTTCCGCATGTCCTCCACCTTTTCGCGGAGGTCCACGATGGTAGGGACGGCGTCAAGGGCCCGTTCCCACTGGAGGTAGGTTTCCACTTCCAGGGTCACGAGCTCTTCCGCCTTGCCCGCCTCTTTTGCCCTGCCTTCGGTGTTGACATCGACCTTGCTCTGAAGATCGTCGATGTCATAAAGATACACGTTGTCCACCTTGTCGACCTCGGGGTCGATGTTTCTCGGGTTCGAGATGTCGATCATGAAGATGGGCTTGTTGCGCCGTTCTTTGAGCGCCCGGCCGACCATGTCCCTATTGACGACATAGTGGGGCGCGCCGGTCGCGCAGATGAGGATATCCACCATCAAAAGAGCGCCCGGAAAATGCTCGAACCGGATGGCGTCGCCTTTGAACTCCTTGGCGAGCTCTTCGGCGCGCTCGAAGGTGCGGTTCGCGACCATGATGTTCTTAACGCCGTTTCCCAGAAGGTGCTGCGCCGCCAGTTCCGCCATCTCGCCCGCACCGAGGAGCATGACGTTCTTTCCTTCGAGTTCTCCGAATATCTTTTTTGCAAGCTCCACTGCAGCGGAACTGATGGAAACCGCGCCCTCGGCGAGCCTGGTCTCGGTGCGGACCCGCTTCGCGACGGAAATGGCCTTCTTGATCAGTTTATTCAGGATCGTGCTCGTGGTCTTGGTCTTTAAGGCGATGTCGAAGGCTTCCTTGAGCTGGCCCAAAATCTGCGCCTCTCCAAGGACCAGGGAGTCGAGGCTCGAGGCCACCCGGAAGGTGTGACGAACGCCCTGGGCCTCGGGGTAGACATAGAGCGACTGTTCCAAGGCTTCCCGGGAGAGGCCGTGGTAATCGGTGATGAACTGCTTGATCCGGTCGATGCCTTTGGCGCTGTCCTGCACGGAAGCGTAGATCTCCACCCGGTTGCAGGTGGAAACGATAAGGCTCTCCCTGATCCCCTCGTAAGTCATGAGTTTCCGGAGAGCGTCCGGAAGCGTATCCTCCGGAAAATTGAGCTTCTCGCGCACCTCGATAGGGGCTGTTTTATGACTGAGACCGACTACGACAATACCCATTATGCATCACCTTAACGCTGATAACCGGAAAAGCTACCTCACGCAAAGCTCGCAAAGCACGCCAAGAAAATACTTTACTGCAAGTATTAAATCCAAAAAAATCTATTGCCTTTCTTTGCGAACTTTGCGCCTTTGCGAGAAAATTTCATTGGTTTTGGTTCAATTCAATAACCAGAGTCCATCTTTAAAACGTATGCTTTCCGATGTTCACCCGGCTGACCACGAAGAAACTGACCAGGACGAAGATAAACCCGAGAATCGAAAGGTAGGCCATTTTTCGTCCCCGCCAGCCGATGGTGCGAAGGTGCAGAAGAACGAGATAGATGACCCAGGTAATAAGAGACCATGTCTCCTTCGGGTCCCAGCTCCAGTAGGTGCCCCAGGCGCTGTTCGCCCATATGGAGCCGGTAATCATTCCGAGGGTGAACAGGGGCCAGCCGATGGTCAACGCCTTGTAGGAGAGCGTGTCCATGATATCGAGCGAAGGGAGGCGATGAAAGATCGCGCCGAGGTGTTTTGACTTCAATTGGCGTTCCTGGATCAGGTACATGACCGAGACGATACAGGCAAACGCAAAGGCCGCGTCGCCGAGTACGGCAAGGCTCGTGTGCACTCCCAGCCAGCCGCTCTTGAGAACGGGGTTGAGCGTCTTGATGTCACCCGACAGGATCAATACGGGGATCATGAGGATGACGACAAGGGGGAGCATGAAGGAGCCCAGGGCGGCAATCTTGAAGCGCACTTCCATGATAAGGAACACGAGGATGATGCCCATGCCCAGGAAGTTGGCCGCTTCAAAAAAACTGGTTATGGGAATGCGGCCGGACTCCGACCAGCGAAATGCAAAGTAGGCGATATGGCAGAGAAACCCCGCGAGCGGCGCCCAAAGCGACGCACCGGCCGACCATTTCTGCTCCGGTTTAAAGATATAGGTGATATAGCCCGCCGCCGCCAGAATATAGGCGCCCGTTGCTGCCTGAAAAAAAATAAGATTCATGCGGTCGTTCCCCGTGAATGATGCGCTCGTTGACATTTTTGAATAATACTTTTTAACCCCCGATAAAGTCAAGGGAAAAAGGTCGATATGACATGGCAAACAGTTGTCATTCCCGAATGTCCTTGCCAGAAACCGGTTTGATCGGACAGTGGTCATTGGCCTACGGCCTGACAAGGCAAGAGATGCCGGACCCAAAAAAGCTGCATCATTTTTCTGGCATCAGTCTGCCCTCGGTCATCCGGAGCACGCGGTCAGCCCGGAGGGCAAGTTTATCGTTATGGGTCACGATCACGAAGGTCGTCCCCTTCTGCTTGTTGATGGAAAGAAGGAGGTCGTGAACCGCCTCCCCGGTATGCGTATCAAGGTTCCCCGTCGGTTCGTCTGCCAGCACGACGTCAGGCCTCAGATAAGCGCCCGGGCCACTGCCACTCGCTGCTGTTCCCCTCCCGAGAGTTCGCCGGGCCGGTGATGAAGCCTTCCGCCGAGTCCCACCTCGGCAAGGATGCCCGAGGCCGTCTCGGCCGCCTCGTCCCGCCCGGTTCTGCGAATGAGCGCCGGCATCATGACGTTTTCAAGTGCTGAAAACTCGGGGAGCAGATGATGGAACTGGAACACGAACCCTACGCGCTCGTTGCGGAACCGGGCAAGCCGGTTGGGATCGAGCGCAAAGACATCCACGTCCCCGAACACGACGCTGCCGGACGTGGGACGGTCCAGCCCCCCGAGGATATGGAGAAACGTGCTCTTGCCAACTCCCGATGCGCCCACGATGGCAAGCATCTCCCCTTTCCCGATATCGAGGTCGATGCCGTCAAGCACGTGAAGCGCTTCCGGTCCGCTCATGAACGTCTTTCGGAGTTGTTGAATATGTATAAGGTGCCTGAGTTATTTCTTATCTCCCGGCTTCACGGCATCGATGCCCTTTTCCACGGTCTTCTCGATGGTCGCGGCCTTCTTCTCAATCGTTTGTTTTACGTCATCCGCCTTCGTCCCCATGCCGCCGAGCCATTTCCCGGCGGACCTGAGCCAGGTCCCGCCGCCGAAGAGAACAAAAACGACGACAACAAGAGCAAGCAATATCAGTGTCAATAAAATTCGTTTCATTTTTCCGCCTTTTCCGGCCATGAGGGCCTCCCTTTAAGTTAATGACGGACGATAGACGACTGTTCGCTTCGCTCACTAGGACGATGGACGAAAGTGCTTATCGTCCCTCCTCCTTCGTCTCTCGTCCCTCGTGCCCCTACTCATACCTCAGCACTTCCACAGGGTCCTGCCTTGCCGCCTGCCAGGACGGATAAAGCGTGGCGAGAAAGCTGATTCCCAGCGCGGTCAGAGAAACGAACAGGACATCGAGGCCGGAGGTCGCAAGCGGCAAGTGGCTCACCTGGTAAACGTCCTTCGGGAGTGACACGATGTCCGTTTTCGTCAGGACCGCTACCGCGCCGTAACCGATAACGACGCCGAGCGCCGTTCCCACAAAGCCGATCACCAGCCCGGCGAACATGAAGATCTTCACGATGCTCGGCGACGGAGAGCCCATGGATTTGAGGATGGCGATCTCGCGGTTCTTTTCCATGACGATCATGGTCAGGGTCCCGACGATGTTGAAGGACGCCACGATGATGATGACGACGAGAATCAGCGACATGCCGATTTTCTCGAGCAGGAGCGCCGAAAAAAAGTTTTTGTTCATCTCCATCCAGTTCCGCGTATAGAACGGATAGCCTACCGCCGTCTGAATGAGCGAGGAAATCTTGTCGGCCTGATAGATCTCATCAACCTTGACCTGGACGCCGCTCACCTTGCCCGGCATGTCGAAGAATTTTTGCGCCGCCGGCAGAGAGATATACACGAACCCCGTGTTGTAATCGTACATGCCCGCGTCAAAAAGCCCGGCCACCTCGAATTTTTTCATCCTGGGGACAATGCCCATCGCGGTCTCTTCGCCGAGGGGGTTGACCATGGTGACGGGGTCTCCCACCGACGCGCCCAACTTGCGGGCAAGGTCTTCGCCGATGATGATGCCGGGCAGCTTCCCCTCGGGGCGCTCAAGGTCCTTGAGCGTTCCCGCGGTCATGTTCTTCGCGAGGTCCGTGACCTTCGCTTCCGTGGCGGGGTCGATGCCCCGGACGACGACGCCCTGCATGCGCTCCTTCGTCGTGACCATCGACTGGCCGTAGACGAACGGGGTCGTTGCCAGGACATGGGGGACCTTCTCGACCTTTTCCTGGAGGGCCTTCTCGTCCTTCACCCCGGAGCCGGAAAATTCCATGACGACGATATGCGGCATGGCGGAGAGGATCTTGTCGCGAAAATAGCCCTGGAAGCCGCTCATGACCGCAAGCGTGATGATGGACGTGGCGACGCCGATGACGACCCCGGCTATGGAGATGAACGTATTAAGGGAAACGGTGCCGTAACGCTTTTTTGTCTTCAGATAGCGAAGGCTGATGAATATTTCGTAGGGAATTTTCATGAAAGATCGTTAGCCACAGAGGTCACAGAGACACGAGAAGTAGCATAAATTACAGGCAAACACTCTGGCTTTTCTTCCCTCCGTGATCTCCGTGTGCTCTGTGGCAAAAACATGTATTCACTGTTTTTTCCTTCTTCATCTGCGGGAAGAGGATCACGTCCCGGATGGAGCTGGAGCCGGTCAAAAGCATCACGAGGCGGTCGATGCCGATGCCTTCTCCCGCCGCCGGAGGCATGCCGTACTCGAGGGCGCGGATAAAGTCCTCGTCCATCTGGTGCGCTTCCTCGTCCCCGGCCTCGCGTTCCGTGACCTGTTTCAGGAAACGCTCCTTCTGGTCGATCGGATCATTCAGCTCCGAGAAGGCGTTCGCGAGCTCCCGGCCCATCACGAACAGCTCGAACCGCTCAACGAAAGCAGGGTTGTCGTCGCACTTCTTGGAAAGCGGCGAAATGTCCGTGGGGTAATCCGTGACAAAGGTCGGCTGTATGAGTTTCGGCTCCACGAGGGCCTCGAAGATCTCGTTCAGCACTTTGCCCAGGGGTTCCCCGCCCTTGAGCGACGCGCCCAGGCTGCGGGCGTACGCCTCGGCCTTTCCCGCGTCCGTGAGCACGTCTTCGGACACCCCTGCCTCACGCAGGGAATCCATGTAGGTGATCCGCTTCCAGGGCGGCGCGAGGCTGATCTTGTGGCCTTCGTATTCGAGCTCAGTCGTGCCGAGGACATCCCGCGCCACCGTGCTGATCATCTCTTCCGTCATGTCCATGAGGACCCGGTAATCGGCGTACGCGGTATAGAACTCCAGCATCGTGAACTCGGGATTGTGCCGCGTGGAAATGCCCTCGTTCCTGAAATTCCGGTTGATCTCATAGACCCGCTCGAAGCCGCCCACGAGGAGCCGCTTTAAGTACAGCTCCGGCGCGATGCGGAGATAGAGGTCCATGTCCAGGGCGTTGTGATGGGTCTTGAACGGCTTGGCCGTGGCCCCGCCCGGGATGGTCTGCATCATGGGCGTCTCCACCTCGAGGTAGCCGCGGGCGTTCAGGAAGCTCCGGATAGCCTGCACGATCTTCGTGCGGAGGATAAAGACGTTCTTGACCTCGGGGTTGACGATCAAATCCACGTACCGCTGGCGGTAGCGGAGTTCGACGTCGGTGAGGCCGTGCCACTTCTCCGGCAAAGGCCGGAGTGATTTTGACAGAAGGGTAAAGTCTTCAGCCTCCACCGTCAGTTCGTTCGTCTTCGTCCGGAAGAGGAATCCCTTTACGCCGATGAAATCGCCGATATCGATCTTTTTAAACAGGCCGTAGCGGTCTTCGCCGAGCGTGTTCTTCTGGAAATAGAGCTGGACCCTGCCCGAGCCGTCCTGGATGTGGCTGAAGCACGCCTTGCCGAAGCTTCGCATGGCGACGATCCTGCCGGCCACCGTGACCTCGATGCGGCCTTTCTCCAGGTCTTCTTTGGTCGCTTGACCGTAGGTATCTGCCAGCATCTGCGCGGATGCCGTGACATCGAACCTTCCTGCATACGGCTTGACGCCGCTCGCGCTGATCTCGGCAAGCTTCTTGAACCTCTGCTGGATCAGCTCGTTGTAATCTTCCATGCTGCTCCTTTTCAAGCCATAGTAATAAACCAACGCGGATTATACTGATTATGCGCGGAATCGTCAAGAACAAAGGGTAGACGAGCACCAGTCGAACAGTCGACAGGGTGCGTAGAGAGGGCCGGATTCTTCTTTAACTATCCGTGGAGATATTGAAAATCAAGCAGCAAGACCTCGTGTTGCTGACAGCAGATCTAACGTCCTGATTCCAGGTCAGCGAGCAGCCTCTGGAAGGCTGGCGCCTTCCTGCCGCAGGCCCCTCCGCGGTTCTCCAGCGTAACGGGTGTAAGCAGCGGCAGCGCCGTCGAGGTGGCGCAATGGCCCGTCCCAGCGTAACCTTTGAGAGATCGCCGCAGATAGCGTCGAAGTAGTCCTGCGTAAAGCTGAACCGGGCGCCGGTGCGCGCCACATGGCGCGTCGCTGTCGAGGCGCGAGCGAGCCGGACGAATCACGCGCGCTTTCGCAGAAAGACGTGGGCCGCACGTTCGCCCGCGACGTACTTCGCGCATTCATAGCCCAAAGCACGCATATCGATGCCGTTCAAGAGATGCTCACCGGAACCGAGTAAGACCGGCCGGACGGCGAGATGCAGCTCGTCAATCAGGCCCGCGCGCAGATACTGCCGGATAGTGGCTACACCTCCGCCGAGGCGGACGTCGTTGCCGCCTGCTGCAGCAATCGCCTGCTCCAAAGCGGCGCGAATGCCTTCGGTGACAAAGCGAAACTCGGTACCTCCCGCCATCCGAAGCGGCGCCCGCGGGTGATGTGTCAGCACGAAGACGGGCGTGTGATATGGCGGCTCGTCGCCCCACCACCCCTTCCAGCTGTCGTCCGGCCACGGACCCCGGACAGGACCGAACATGTTGCGCCCAAGAATCCACGCGCCGATTCCGGCAAAGCCTTGTTCCGCGATTCCGTTATCGACTCCCGTCTCTCCGTCGTCATGGCCATGCATCCTCCGCCATACGCGCGTATGGAAGAACCACTCCATCAACTCAGTGCCCCCAACGCCGAGAGGATTCTGGAGATCCTGGTTCGGCCCGGCACCGTAACCGTCGATGGAAATCGCGAAGCTTTGGACGCGGAGTTTCGACATTGTATTCCTCCCTGTCTGGCAAGTGCGACGGGCCAGCAATCAGCCGTCTGATGCGGCGCTTCTCCGCGACGATCTTGATCCGCTGGTTAAACTCATTTCCGGTCTGCCAGTTTAGACTCGACCGTTCGTGGGTCACGAGTACAATGAAACAAGCCGGTCACGATGATCCAATCGGTATTTTCTATTTTTCCTCATTTTTCGGTGCGTTTTGAGAAATCATTTGAGATAACCATGCATTGAATAGGTTGCCGCTCGTTGAGCCTTCCCCACCCCCAACCAGGACCTGGGGCACGATCTGAATCTTACCAGCCGCTATCTCCTGAACGAGTTTGATTATCGCTACATTCTGCTGACCAATGGCCTCTTTCTGAGCGTTGTAAGCAGCGGCAACACCGTCGCCCTCAATCTTGCTTTTGTAAGAATTGCCATCAGCCACCAGTATTGTAGATTCTTTAGTCCCTTGAGCCTGGAGAATCGCAGAGCGCCTTTTCCCGTCAGCTTCCTTAACCATGGCCTCAGCCCTGTCATTATTGATGTCGATAGATAATTTGGCATCAATAACATCTTTTTGTTTATCGGCCCGGGACGATTTTTCCATGACCGCAATGCGTTTTTCCTGAGCCAGCGCCTCCTGGTCATACTGGGCTTGCTGCTGATTGGCAATCTCCTTCTTGGTTTGAGTATCCAACAAATCCTTCGGTATATCGATATAAGCAATGAGCAGGTTTTGGGCCTCTACGTTGTACTCAGAAAATCTTTCTTTGGCGTGTGCCAATGCTTCGGTCTGCAGGTCCGTCCTGCTTTGGAAAAAGTCAATCGCCTTCTTCTCGCCGGCTTTATTCCTGAAAGATGAATCGATCAGCGGATGTACGATTTGATCAATCAGATTGGCCACTGACCCGAATCGAGCTATGATGTAAGCCGCATTCCCGGGTTGAATTCGAATCACCATTCGAACATTGACTTCCAGTTGAAAGCCGTCTTTAGAAGTCACCTTCAAGGGATCAAAACTGTACAGGACCCCCGCAGCCTTGGCTTCCGTTGGTTTAATTCCCTTTACCTCTGTCCCGATTTTCCCCTCGCCTGCCCAATCGATGGTAACGGCGGAAGTAGGCACCTGATATGCGGTGAAAGCAATCGAATTCATATTGTATTTTCCAGGTGCTATCGGCTCTCTCCAAATGCCTCGGGTATATTTATCGGTTATCAGTATTTTCTCAACATCTTCATGGATCGGACCGCCGAGTTTTCCTTCTTTGGTAGTCAGCTCCGGCCCTGCCGGTGTTCTCTCCAGCTCCAACCCCACATTAGACCTGATTACTGCCACATATCCGGGAAGGACCTCGGCTACATCGGTGACTTTAATGTCAAATAAGTTCGGATTGATGTAATATATTCCCGGTTGCAAGGTATCCAACTGCGGTCCCCGGTATCCTTTGCTATCGATAAAGAGCTGACCATTTTGATAAGACTTGTGGTCTGCTTCGGTACCGTCATCGTTGCGAGCCTTCGGAGCGATGACATAGCCAGTGGGTAAGGGGATGCCATCTTTAGCAACGGCGATACCAATGGTATTCTCATCTATTTTTACCGCGGGAGCTTTGGTAATATTGAACAGTCTGGAATTGATCCGGTAGGTGCCTGGACGCAGAATCCCAACTTGCGGTCCCTTTTCCCCATGATTGGCAAAGAACATCTCTGCGTCTTGAAATTGATTACTCTCGACCTCATCGGCTAACACTCTGCCTTTCGGCAGTGGTTCGCCGTCAATTGATTCGACGATACCGACACTGGCAATATCTACCGTCACTACCGGAACTTTGGTAAATGACCAGATTATAGGTAACCTCCAGTAGAGCCCTGGCATCAAAGTCTTCGCCTGAACCCCTACTTCTCCGTGACGCGCGATTATTTGTCCTTCAGGCATTTTTTTGCCAAACATGTTTTTAGTAAGGATGCCGACTTGATTGGCATCAATCAAACAAAAACCTTTAATGATAACCAGCAGAACAATTAAAACAACAACTAAACATAAGACAATCCCTCCTATCAGTACTGTCATCATTAGGTATTGCTCCTTTTTTTATTCTCAATGCCCTTCGGGCTTAGAGTACTTGATCCAGCGAGATTGAAAGCCTAACGGTAAAATAACCTGCCGACCGATGCGCTGCCCGTTTTAAGAACGCGCTTAATTCCGGTCAGGTTTATTGACTGGTTAGCAATGTTATTGCCGAAATGTTTCACAACCTCAATGCGCTAGAACTCACCTTGACCAGGTCACTTCCGAGTATCCGTGCGTGTCGGTTGAATGGATGTCGCTCATGAACTACCCGCCACTGAACCAATTACATGGTTGCAGTGGGGGTTTCACGGATCATAGAAGCGTGCAGTCCCTGGGTAGTTCCCAGGTTGCCTGTCTTATCCGCTTCTCCCCGCGCGTAACTTCGGCCGGTTCCCGGCCTAGTGTTTCCTTCTTCCTTAGCTCCGCATAGCGCGTTTCCTATGCTTTACGGTGATTTCGCCAGATACGAGCATTTTTTTGTGCCGCGCTTCTTGATAACAGAGACGCATTGGTATCGGCGTTTTCCGTAAAGCCACAGCTCTGGCAATCGAACACCGCCTGTGACTTTGACGATTGTCCGGGTGAGTGTGCGAACACTTCGAACACTCCTGTGAGGTGCCGTGCGGCGGTATGGCGATAACGAGCTTGTTGCGTCGCGAGGCTTTGTACGTCGTAAAGAGCTTTACCTTGCCCCACGCTGATTCGAGTATGGACTTGTTGAGACCGGCCTTGCCTTTGACCCGTTCGCAAGTGGCTTTTTTTCAGATTAACAAGTTATTATATGGACGGTCTAGGCATCTAATATTGATGGTCTCGTAGCCGCGTTATCATTGCTCGATGGACATTCGAGGGTTTTCAGCAAGCTGCTGGAAACTGTCTTGCGTTAAGACAAAAAGCTATCATTGAGGGTAGTTTGATTATACGGATGCTCTGCGTATTGTCAAGCAGGATGAGCGGTTATTGATGATAAAACGGGTACCTACCCGAACGGGTAGGTCTTTGTATTATTATAAGTTAAATGGTTCGCTTCTTGTCTTGCACGGCGGAGAATCCCATCCCCTCACCTCAATCCTCTCCCCCCAGGGGAGAGGACTTTAAAGACCCCATCGCCTCTCCGGGGAGGGTTGGCCTGAGGGGGATTTACAGATAAAAATTGGAAACGATTCCGGACACCCTGCACTCGCGCCAAGCATTCGTAATCACTAGGTGCAGGCAAGCCGAAATAACGGGAAAAGAACCCTAGCTCGTCAGCATCTTGAGCACTTCAAGGTACTTTTCGCTCGTTCTCATGACTACGTCGTCGGGAAGGACCGGGGCCGGCGGCTTCTGGTTCCAGGTGAGGGAGAGAAGATAGTCGCGGACAAACTGTTTGTCGAAGCTCTTTTGCGAAACTCCGACTTTATAATCGTTCCGGGGCCAGAACCGGGAGGAATCCGGCGTGAGCACCTCGTCGATCAGGATGACCTCGCCCTGATAGATGCCGAATTCGAGTTTCGTGTCGGCGATGATGATCCCTTTAGGTTCCGCGATCTCGCACGCCTTTGTATAGATCGAAAGCGTATAGGATTTGATCTTGTCCGCCGTTTCTTTGCCGATTAGCTTTACCACCGTATTAAAATCTATGTTCTCGTCGTGCTCTCCGACTTCCGCCTTGGTCGATGGGGTAAAGATCGGCTCCGGCAGCCGGGATGCCTCCGTCAGGCCTGCGGGCAGTTTGACGCCGCTGACCGATCCCATTACCTTATATTCCTTCAGACCGGACCCGGTCAGATAGCCGCGGACAACGCACTCCACGGGAAGGGGCTGCGTTTTTTTTACGAGCATGCTTCTGCCTTCAAGGATGGCCGCGTACGGCTTGCACGCCGGAGGAAAATCTTTTACCGCCGTGGAGATCACATGGTTCTTTACGATCTTTTCGGTCTGCCCGAACCAGTATTTCGAGATCTGGGTCAGGACCCTTCCCTTCTCCGGAACGGCGTTGGGCAGGACGACATCGAATGCCGAGATTCTGTCCGTCGCAATGATGAGCATGGTATCGCCCAAGTCGTAGATGTCCCGGACTTTTCCCCGGCGGGGCGGTTTCAGTCCTTGGAGATTTGTCTCAAGTACCAGCGGTGTCGTCATTGTCACCCTTTCATCAACTAAAAAACATGTAACCACGGGTTCCGTCTTCGACGGGACGCACGGATGAACACGGATTTAAATCTTAAAATAAATTGTAATTGCTTAGGCCTGTCTCGTGCAAAGTCGCAAAGCACGCAAAGAGAATCAACATCTTTGGAATCTTGAATTTAAACCGAAAACATGATTTGTTTTTTCTTTGTGACTTAGCGGCTTTGCGCGCAAATTGTTTTTCTTTATGCTATCCGTGTGTCTCGCGTCCGCGCGGGACCCGTGGTTCAACTCTCTTCTTCAGGTTCCTGGTTTTCCGGTGCATATTTCAGCACCCGGACGCGGGAAATGCGGTTTCTCCGGAGCCGGAGCACGGTGAACAGCAGATTATTGTGACGGACCTGGTCGCCCTCTGCGGGCAGTCTTCCGAAGAGACCCAGCACAAAGCCCCCCACGGTTTCAAATTCGTCCTCGGGGAGCTGGACACCCAGTTTCTCATTCACCTTTCCGATGTCCGTCCTGCCGTCGACGATGTACCGGTTTGCTGCGATCTCATGGATCTCCCTCAGTTCCTTTTCCTGTTCATCGCGGATGTCCCCGACGATTTCCTCGATCAAGTCCTCCATGGTGACCAGGCCGTCGGTCCCGCCGTATTCATCGCCCACGAGGGCGAGATGAATGTGTTTTTCGCGCATCTCCTTCAGGAGAACGCTCACATTCTTGTTCGGCGGTACGACATAAGGTTTCCTGAGCACGTCCTCAAGCGTGAGCGGGCGGTTCTCCATGTGGAGCGTCAGGATGTCCTTGAGGAACACGATGCCGATTATGTTGTCGATGGTCTCGCTGTATACCGGCAGCCGGGAAAACCCTTTTTCATTCATGGTGCGCAGGATGGTGTCGATGTCGCTGTCCGCCTCGACGGCGACGATCTCCGTCCTGGGCACCATGACCTCTTTCACCACCGTGTCGGTGAAGCGGAAGACGCTGTGGATCAGGTCCTCTTCGGACGGCTCGAAGACGCCGGTATTTCGGCCTTCCCGGATAAGGTACTTGACCTCGTCCTCGGAGATGAAGTTCGGCTCCTGGCCATGCTCCAGCCCGAAAACACTCAGCACGCAATTGCTCGAAAGGGTGAGTACCCGCAGTATGAAGGAGAGCGTCCGCGAGAGAAAATCGATGAACGCCGACGTAAAAAACGCTATCTTCTCCGAGTGCCGGATTGCGAGCGATTTCGGGACGAGTTCCCCGATCACGATCGTCACATAGGTGATCAGGCCGACGACGACTGCCACGGAGAGAGGTTCGGCCGCTTTCTGGACAAACACGAACCTGCTTGACAGAAAGAGCGGCTTGATGTGCGTCACCGCGATGACGCCGCCTATCGCCGCGGCAAGCGTCCCGATCAGCGTCACGCCGATCTGGACCGTGCTGAGGAAGCGCTCCGGCTCCTCCTGGAGCTTCTGCACCCTCTTCGCGGCGTGATGACCGGTCTTTACGAGGTGACGGACCCGGCTTTTTCTGAGCGAGATGAGGGAAATCTCGGACGCGGCGAAAAATCCGTTCAGGATGATCAAGGAAAAAATCAGGATGATGTCGAATGCCAGCATAGATGGGTTGGTGTTTGTCCTAGAACCCGTACTCCTTCCACCGCTCTTCCACCCGCTGTTGGACTTGCGGGTCCATCCTGATCTCGTCCGGCCAGGGCCTCATGAAGCCTTCCCCGGGCCCTTTGCGCGTGGCGTCGATTCCCATCTTGCCCCCGAAGCCGATCTGCGGGCAGGAGTGATCGAGGATGTCGAGCGGTCCGTCGGCGATCACCACGTCGCGCTGCGGGTCTACGTGGTTCATGACCTTCCACGTCACTTCGGAATAGTCGTGGATATTCACGTCCTCGTCGCAAACGACGACGAACTTGGAGAGCATGAGCATGCCCGTACCCCAGATCGTGTTGATCACCTTCTTGCCGTGGCCGGCATACCTTTTTCTGATCTTCACGATCACGTTGTTGTGGAACACCCCCTCGACCGGCATGTCCATGTCCAGGATGTCGGGCGCAACCATCTGGAGGAGCGGCAGGAATATCCGCTCGGTCGCCTTGCCGAGATAGGCGTCTTCCTGCGGCGGACGCCCTACCAGGGTTGCGGGGTAGATGGCGTCTTTCCGGTGAGTGATCGCCGTTATGTGGAACACAGGGTACTGGTCGGCCTCGGAATAGTAACCGGTATGGTCTCCGAACGGCCCTTCCCTCCTTCGTTCACCCGGATCGACGAAGCCCTCAAGTATGAATTCGGCCTCAGCCGGCACCCGGATGTCTACGGTCTTGCACGGGACGACCTCGAGCGGCTTCTTTCGCAGGAATCCGGCGAAGATAAACTCGCCGATGGCCGGAGGCAGGGGCGCGGTGGAGGAATAGATGATTGCGGGGTCGCCGCCGATGGCAACGGCCACTTCCATACGCTTGCCCGCGGCCTCGTAGTGCTGGTAGTGGCGCGCGCCGTCCTTGTGTTTGTGCCAGTGCATGCCCGTGGTCTGGTGATCGAAGACCTGCATCCGGTACATGCCGACGTTCGTGATCCTCGTGGCCGGATCGACGGTGCAGACCATGGGAAGCGTGATGAACCGCCCCCCGTCCGCGGGCCAGCACTTGAGCACGGGAATTTTAAACAGGTCTACCTGTTCGCCCGTTAGAACGATTTCCTGGCAGGGGGCCTTCTTCACGGTCTTGGGGAAAAAATTGGCGAGTTCCGCCAGCTTCGGCAGAGTCTGCAGTTTTTCCATGATCCCTGCCCCCGGCCCCGGAAAGAGATTCGTGGGATCGATGATCTCCTTGACCCGCTGTCCGATGTCGTCGAGTTCCGAAACCTCGAGGGCGAGGCACATGCGCTTCATGGAACCGAAGGCATTGGTGAGGACGGGGAATTTCGATCCTTTGACCTTCTCGAAGAAAAGGGCCTTGTTGGCGGTCCCCTTTTCTTTCGAAACGCGGTCCGTGATCTCCGCAATCTCCAGTTCCGCGTCCACTTCAGCCTTGATTCGGACGAGTTCGCCGTTCTTTTCCAGGACGGATATGAAATCTCTTAGTGATTCGTATGCCATAGGGTCTGAATTGTAACGGAATTCAGGGCTCTTTGCAATCAAAAACTCCGGCGGTTATGGCAGCCGTGTCCCTTGAGTCGGGACAAAAATTAATTTCAGTGATTTTCTAGATCGTTCGAATAAGCCAGCCCCACTGGGCGAGAAGGAGGACCACTGCTGTGATTCTTATGGTGTCTTTCTCACGCTCCGTTAAGAGGAATCCGATCCTCCGAAAGTTGAATATCAGCGTGATCAAGGCGTAGAAAAAAAAGAGGATAGCGAAAACGACGGCAAGGGTGACGATAGGGTTCATGGTCAGGGCGGAAACGATGTCGCCATGAGACAGATGCACCAACGACCGCGTGGAGCCGCAGGTGGGACAGGGAAGTCCGGAGAGTCCCTTGAAGACACAGGTTGGCGCCATTGATAATGCCCGGTCGAGCCGGGCAGCAAGAAGGGCAAGCAGGGCGATCCCGCCGTAGATGATGCCGAACTCGATCTGGCCGGGGGTCCTCTTTTCGAAGATGATCCGCATACCGTAAACTATGAGTTTACCTACCAATACCCATGCATCATGCTGCCGAAGGACGCCGCTATGGCGCCCATGAATACCATTATGGTCGCAGTGAGAATGCCGCAGCAGAGAAGGAAGGGAAAAAGAATTGCTACAACCGCCTTACCGCCCGACGTCTCGTGCGCTTCCTTGAGGCCGATGACGGCAAGCGTTATGCTCCACAATGCCGTGACCGGCATGCCGCAGACCGGGATAATCAGGAAGACAAAGGGCGATAAACTGTATCCCACAACCCGGAATGTCGCCTCAAAGCCGGCCTTTGCGCCTCGAACCAGGAGGAGAAACACGTGGAGTAGGCCGGATGCGACAAAGAGCCAGAGGATGAGTAAAAAAGGAGTCAGGGCTGTCGCGAAAGGGCCCTGATCCCTGAACATGCCTCGCTCAGACACGTCCCGAAGTTCACGGGTCATGAAATGCTGCATGGAATCATGGAGCAGGGTGTCCCAAAAATAAAAAAACATCAGGCCCGCCATGCCGATGATCAGCGCATAGAGCAGCGGGTCCGTCAACCCGCCGGTCACGGGCATCTTCCTGAAGAAGTCCGAGGGCGCGAAAAGGACTTCTTTCAGGGTCTTGAATAAGCCGGAGAGGAAGCCGACGTTCTCGCGGTCCTCCCAGGGAGTCCTTGTTCTTCCTCCGGATGGGAGCGGCGCGGGTTCTCCAAGCCGCATGCCGCAGTGCGGGCAGAATGCCTGGCCTTCAGATATTTCTTTACCGCAGTGGGGACAAAACATGCAAACTCCTCATGATGATGGTGACGGGCCAAGCGGCATCACCGGGAACATAACAGAATCCGGCGTTTGAGTGTCGAAATTTTATACTATCTATCCTGGATTGTCAACGGAAAGGCGGCTCGTAGGCTCGCTGAAAGTTTATCTCTTTTGTCGATTCAAAGTTTAGCTTAGAAGAGTTGCGGCTTGTTTTATTATTGTATGCACTTTAACTGTAATTAAGAAGGGTTTAATGACAGTAGAGGCTGACCATAAAGTTGAAGTAAGTTGTTAAATCAAAGCCATTATTTTACTGTTATTTAAGAGATATTAATGAATTTAAATTATAAAAAAACGGACTGGGAGTTACCAAATGAAGCTGCGAAGGAGGATAAATATGCTAAACATATTGATAACAAATTTGGTTTTTAAGATTCAGCTCGTTAGAAGGTATTACGTCCGGATAAGTTTCAGCAGGCTGGCTCTGACACGCACATCGCGCCCCATCTTCCAAACAACTGTCTTCAATTATCTCCCGCAGTCAGACGGGTCGCCTTTGATTTTCTCAATCGCATGAGGAAGCGCAGGAAGAACCACAGCGAGGTTTTCACGCACCGCCCTGGGGCTGCCGGGGAGGTTCACGATGAGCGTCTGTCTTCTGATGCCCGCGACGGCGCGTGAAATCATGGCGTTGGGTGTTTTCTTGAGGCTCTCGGAGCGCATGGCCTCGGCCATGCCGGGAAGTTCGCGGTCGATGACGGCGAGTGTCGCTTCCGGCGTCACATCTCGGGGAGCCACGCCGGTGCCGCCGGTGGTGATGATGAGGTCTACCGTGCAGGAATCGGACAGGAGTTTCAGCTCCTCGACGATAAGCTCTTTTACATCGGGAAGAATTTCGTAGTGATTGACGACGGCGCCGATGCTTGCTATCATCTCGCGGATGACTTGCCCGCTCTCGTCCACCCGCTCGCCTTTTGAGCCCTTGTCGCTTAAGGTTATGATTGCCGTGCGTATCATAGTCAGTGAGGAGCTATTTTTACTCAGATCAGAATGGAAAGATAATTTACCAGGCACGAAGGCCGCAAAGAGAATCCTTGATGCGCGTTTTTAAAACCGAAAGAATCTTTTGCTCTCCTTCGCGACATTAGCGCCTTCGCGGCGTCAAGGTGTTGATTCCTTACTTAAGAATTTGTTCTATGCGACTTCTCCCCCCACCGTGATCTCCGGTATCCTGAGCGTCGGCTGGGCGTCGCCAACCGGTGACCCCTGCCCGTCTTTTCCGCAGGTGCCGATGGAAAAACCAAGATCGGACCCGACTCTGTCGATGGATGCGAGCACCTGCGGTCCGTTCCCCGTCAAGTTCGCCCCCCGCACCGGCTCGCCGAGCTTTCCGTTTTCGATCAGATATCCCTCGCTCACCTCGAAGACAAAATCTCCATTCACCGTATTGACCTGTCCGCCTCCCATCTTTCTGACGAAAAGGCCGCGCGGGGTTTCCCGGAGGATCTCCCCGGGGTCCGACGCGCCAGGCGCGATCATGGTATTTGTCATCCTTGGAATCGGACGATGCTTGTAGGATTCGCGCCTGCCGTTGCCGGTCGAGCGGGCACTGTCTTTCATGGCCGTCAGCCTGTCGTACATGAATGTTTTGAGGATGCCTTGATCGACCAGAACCGTGCGTTCGGCGTCCATGCCCTCGTCGTCGAATCGAAAGGACCCGCGCCTTCCCGGGAGCGTCGCGTCGTCAAGCACGGTGATAAGCGGCGAGGCAATCCGCTCGCCCAGCCGGTTTGAATATACCGACAGCCCCGACTGCGCAAGGTCGGCCTCCAGGCCGTGCCCGACGGCCTCGTGGATCATGGTGCCGCCGGCCTCGGAGGAAAGGACCACCGGCATTCTTCCCGCCGGCGCCTTGCGCGCGGACAGCATCATCACGGCGCGGCGGGCCGCCGTCTCCGCCGCTCCTTCGAGGGGAGCATGGTCGAAGAGCTCCATGCCCGTGTTTCCCCCCACGGGTTCGTATCCCGTCTGCACCGCCTCCCCTTCCGCAGCCACGACATGCACGAGCGCCGTCAGGTACCTGCGGTCGTCCTGGGCAATGAGGCCGTCGGAAGTCGCGATCAGGACCTGCTGGAGATGCTCTCGATAGGAAACGAGCGCCTGTCTGATGCGCCGGTCGAACGAGCGTGCCACCCTGTCCGCCCGGAGCACCATCTCGGCCTTCCGGGCAGCATCGACGTCCTCCGGTGCTTTTAATACGGCAAAATCGAAGCGGGGCTGTTTTCTGCAAAGGTTGATGTCGTCAGGAGAAGACTCCCCGCGCGCCGCCTGCCGAACTGCGTCGGCTGTCTCAAGGAGGGATGCCGTCGAGATGTCGTTAGTGTAGGCATAGGCCGTCCGGTGTTCGAAGATCAGGCGCACCCCCGCGCCAAGATCGAGACCGGAAACGGCCTTTTCGATCCTGCTGTCCTCGCAGACCAGGGAAAAGGAGGAACTCCGCTCGATAAAAATATCGGCGTATACGCCGCCTCCGGAGAGGGCCTTTTTCAGTACTGCGGCATAATCGACGTCAAAGTCCACGTTATGCACCTCGTTATAATCTGAACGCGACAAAATTGTACACGTGAATGCTTCCCTTTGCAACTTTAATATTTCCGTCTATTTTCCGCTATTTCCCGCTTGACAAATAAATATTTTGACGTTAATCTCTTTTTCAGTTTGCAAATATTTCCGGCATTCCCTCGATCACATGACGCAAAAAAAAATTCTCATAGCCGACGATAACGAAAACATCAGGGAAGCTCTCACCTATCTTCTCGAAGATGAAGGATACAAGCTCTGGCTGGCCAAAGACGGCGCTGAAGCGTTGGCAAAAGCCAGCGACATCCGTCCTGATATACTCTTTCTCGATATCATGATGCCCGAAATGAGCGGCTATGAGGTTTGCCGGATCATCAAGAGCGACCCCGACCTCAAAGGCATCTACGTGATCATGCTGACCGCCAAGGGACAGTCGGCGGAACAGGAGCGCGGCCGGAGCGTCGGCGCGGATGAATACATCATTAAGCCCTTCAGCCCCATGGAAGTTCTGGCCAAGGTAAAAAAAATATTCGGTTCTTGACTTCGCCCTCTTGACCTCCCCGGCTGTTCCCGTTTCCCGACGGAGAGAGGTCATGCCACAACCCCGGCGTTAACCACTTGACTTTCGCGGTTATTAGCTTTAAATTATCCTATGTTTCAACGCATTATCCGTTCGCTCCGGCAAAAGGAACTCCTCGCCTCCACCGGGTTTATTTTTGCCCTCATCGTTGTCCTTTCCGTCATTATCATCCTCGGGCAGTTTTTCCATCAGTCCCTCCAGGAGGAGATGGCGGACCAGTTCAACGCGCAGCAGCTCCTCCTGTCGCGCCAAGTGGCGATGAACATCGAAAGTCTCATCGACCACGTGTACAAGAACATCCGCATCATTGCCCAGCTTCCCGACATCGATCGCGTTCATCTCAGTCAGCAAAGCCGCAGCGCCGTAGAGTCGATCAACTTCAGCCTCCGGAACGAAGCGCTCGTCACGATCCGCATACTCGACCGTGAAGGCATCGTACGCTACGACAGCGCCTATCCCGGCAGGGAGCGAGTGGACCTCTCGAAGACCGATTACTTCAAAAAGACGCGGGTTCTCCCCAAGAACGAAAAGCTGGTCACCGACCTGCTCGACATCCATAGTCCCGGCGAGGATACCAAAGAATTCATCGTGGCCGTCCCCATCTACCGTCAGACGAAGAATCAAGCTGCGCCGGAATTCAACGGGGCCGTGCTTGCCGTGCTCTCGATGGAAGGCATTACGGAGCGCTACCTTGCTCCCGTCAAGTCGGGCACGCGCGGCTATGCCTGGATGATGGACAGCGATGGCACCCTGCTCTACCATCCCATGCAGCCGCAGATGGTGGGCAAAAATCTCTACCGGACCGAACAAGTCCTGTTTCCAGTGCCACAAATCCTTCGACATGGAGAAGAAGATGATCGAGGGCAGGGAGGAAACCTTCGGCTACTATGAAGCCCCGGGAGGTGAAAACAAGCTTGCGGCATTTTATAAATTTCCGATCGCGCTGAAATCCTGGATCGTCGTCGTCTCCGCGCCCTACTCGGACGTCATCGCGCTCATGCAGAAGAGCAGGCTTTTTTATTCCCTCCTGATCCTCGCCATTTTCATCACGACGCTCACCGCCTCCGCAGCCATTGTCGTGACGTATAAAAAGAAGATCAAAGTGGAGGAAAAGGAGAAACACCTCGAAAATCAGCGCAGGCTGGAACGGGAGATCGAAATCTCGAAGATCTACCTCGAAAACATCATTGAAAACACCATAACGAACCTCATGGTCCTCGACAAGGAACTTATCGTCCGGACGGCGAACTCGGCGCAGGCGAGGACCCTCGGCCTTCGCAAGCTGGAGATCATCGGCAAACCGTTCTTCCCCCTCTTCCCCGGCGGCCTCGCCCCCTATGAAGGGATTCCGCTCGAGGCCATCCTGCAGAAAGCGCTGGAAGGCCGCACCTTCGAACTCCGCGACTACAAGGTTACGGGACTGCAGCAGTCCCCCATGTATTTCACCATGACTATCAGTCCGCTCCTGGTCGACGGAAAGACCCCCGGCATCCTGATCACGAGCAACGACGTGACCAAGCGAGTGCAGCTGGAAGAGGCGCTCAAACAATATACCGTAGAACTCGAGGACAAGGTGGACAAGGGTACGGCCACGACGAAGAAGCTGGAGCAGCAGGTCCTCCATTCCGAGAAGCTCGCAGCCCTGGGCAGGCTCGCGGCCGGTGTGGCTCATGAGATCGGCAATCCGCTCACTTCCATCTCCTCCTTTGCCCAGATGATGCAAGAGATGGCGACAGGACGAGTTTACCCAGAAAAGCCTGGAAATCATCAACACGCACATCCAGAGAATAACGGACATCGTCCGCCGCATGGCGACCTTCGCCCGGGCGGATCGCTCACCATCAAGGAGCGTCCAGCTGAACGACGTCCTGAATGCGACACTCGATCTCATGCGTCTCGACAAACGCATGAAAAGCTCGGTTGCAATCACCATGTCCTTCGATCCGGAACTCCCCAAAGTCCTGGTCGACGAAGGACAGATGATCCCAGGTCTTCATCAATATCATCATCAACGCCCTCGATGCCATGCCCGACGGCGGCACCTTGAGCGTCGTCACGCGGCGGGGGCGCGACGACCAGGGCAACGAAGCCATCATGGTATCCTTCGCCGACAGCGGAACGGGAATCCCCCGGTCCGATATTCAGAAAATCTTCGATCCTTTCTACACGACCAAGGAGGCCGGCAAAGGCACCGGCCTCGGCCTTTCCCTGAGCTACGACATCGTCAGGCGTTTTAAAGGCGATATCCAGGTTGAAAGCGAAGTCGGAAAAGGCACGGTCTTCACCATCGTGCTCCCGGTTGAAGTTGATGCGTAACGTGAGAGGATCGAGCATAGCTTGAAGCTCAATACGAAGGAGCGTCCATGGAAAAAGCGAACATCCTGATCGTCGACGATGAGAAGGACATCTGCATGGCCTTGAATATTCTTCTTACCAAGGAGGGTTATTCCGTCAAGGAGGCGTACAACGGCGAACAGGCCGTCGAGCGGATCAAGACAGGAGAACTTCGATGTCGTCATGACCGACATCAAGATGGAAAAAATGGACGGCTTCGAGGTCCTGAAGCAGGCGCAGAAGATCAGCCCCGAGACGGCTGTCATCATGATGACCGCTTTTGCGTCGGTCGGATCCGCCGTCGAGGCGATGCGCGCCGGCGCCGCCGATTACATCACGAAACCTTTCCTCAACGACGAAATCAGGCTGACGATCAAACGCCTGCTCCAAAGCCGCGACCTCCGGATGGAAAACGAGATCCTGCGCCAGGAACTGAGCCAGCGGCGCGACGCCTTCGTCAACATCATCGGGAACTCAGAGCCCATGCAGAAGGTCTTTACCTTCATGGAAAAGGTGATCCCGAACAAGAGCAACATCCTGATCACCGGCGAGAGCGGGACCGGGAAAGGGCTCGTGGCGCAGGCGATCCACGAGGCGGGGCCGCGCAAGGACAAACCGTTCATCTCCATCAATTGCGGGGCCATCCCGGAAAACCTGCTGGAAAGCGAGCTTTTCGGGCACAAGAAAGGCGCCTTCACCTCGGCGAATGAGGACAAGAAGGGGCTCATCACGATGGCGAACGGCGGCACCCTGTTCCTGGACGAAATCGGTGAGCTGCCGCAGGCGCTGCAGGTAAAGCTCCTCCATGTCATCCAGACGAAGGAACTCACTCCCGTGGGAGATACGCGCGTCATCACCGTGGACGTCAGGATCATCGCGGCGACGAACGCCGACCTGATGCAGCGGGTAAAGGAGAACCGGTTTCGGGAGGACCTCTATTACCGGCTGAACGTGATCGAGATCCACATGCCCTCCCTTCGCGAGCGGCGCGACGACATCCCGCTCCTGATCAAGCACTACCTGGGCATCGCCGCGAAGGAAGCGGAGAAGAATATCAAGGACATCGACTATGAGGCCATGCAGTCCCTGCTTGCCTACGACTGGCCGGGAAATATCCGGGAGCTCCGGAACACGATCGAGCGCGCGACCGTGCTCGCCGACGGTGAGATGATCACCATGCACGACCTGCCGGACAAGTTCAGAACGCTTGACATCGAAGGGGTCTCGACGTCGTCGCTCCGGCAGGCGCTTGATGAATTCGAGCGGGAGTACATTCGCCGCAGCCTCGCGGAGAATAAGGGGAACAAAGAAGCAACAGCCGAGCAATCTGGGGATCGACCTTGCCACGCTTTACCGGAAGCTGAAGAAACTCAGGATCGAGACGGCGTGACGCTACTCACCCTTCCCCCAGTCGCTAAACCGGTCGGGCTCCGGCCTCACACCCTCTTTGAGTTTCACCTCGCTCACCGATGACACGGGAAGCGCTATCCACTGGTAGGGTCCTTTGAGGTGCACCTCGACGTCCGAGACCTCTATCAACACGCCGGTATAACGCATCCCGTTCGCGATGACTTCTACTTCCTTCCCGATCATACTCTGAATATCAGGCATAGAGCCTCCTTATTCTTTCAATCGTCATTCCGCAATCCGACAAATCTCGAATCATTTTATATTTTCAAGTCTTCCCCAGCTTTCTTTCCGGTACCGCCAGAAAAGCAACGTCATCCTTACAAGCCAGTCGACGATCATCACCGACCAGACAAACCGGATTTCAGCCTTGAACACCGTTGCAAGCAGCGCCGCAGCGGGTATGCGCACGAGCCACATACCCGCAATGGTCGCGAACATGATGAATCCCGTGTCCCCTGCTCCCCGGAGCGATCCTCCGACCACCATGGTAATAGCAAGAGGGACCTGGGCAAAGGCCACGATCTTCATGTAGAGGATGCCGTATTTGATCACCTCCGGGTCACTCGTGAAGGCGCGGAGGAGCCCGTAGGGGAAGAAAAAGAATATCAGGCCCATCGCGGCCATGAGTATGACCGCAAACCGGTTCGCCTCGTAAGCGGAAATTCTCGCATGCTCCGGCTTTCCCGCCCCGAGATTCTGGCCTACCATGGTCGCTGCCGCCACGGCGATGCCGTAGCCAGGCATGAACGAGAACGCTTCGATGGCCAGGCCTACCTGGTGGGCCGCATACACGGCCGTGCCGTAGAGCAGGATTACTTTCGCGAAGGCCAGGGACCCCGCGTTCTGAAGCAGCCGGTCTATGAAGATAGGATACCCCAGCTTGATGATCATGACGGTATATTTCTTTTCAATTTCTCTGCTGACGACGATATACCGTTTGTGCAAAGAGCGGACGAACAGGAACGTCGCCCCCAGGCACTCGGATACGGCGATGGCGATGGCTGCGCCCTTAACGCCGAGCTTCGGGAATCCCAGGTAACCGTAGATCAGCGGATAGGCAACGACCACGTGAAGGATATTCACTATCAAGGTGGCATAGAGCGGCGTTTTCGTATCCCCCGTACCGTGCATGATCCCTGCGAGGACATTGATGGAAATGGTAAAGAGGATGAACGTGAAGATGATACTTGCGTAGTCCGAAAGAATCCCCTGGACCTCCGCCTGGGCGCCCAGGAGCGCGGCGACGCCACCGCCGTATAAGAGCCCGAGGGCCGTAATGAAGACGGCGGCAACGACTGCGAGCAGCATCGCCTGGTACGCGGCTTTTGCGGCATCGCCTTTTCTATCCGCGCCCCATAATTGAGAAACGAGAACGGTGACGCCGATGTTGATGCCCCAGGAGAGGCTCATGACGGCGAAAACCATAACCTGCGCGATCCCGACCGCGGCGATGGAGGACGCGCCCAGGCCGCCTACGAGAAAGATATCCACGATGCCGACGGACCGCTGGAGAAGGCTGGAAAGGACTACGGGGAGGGCGAGGGAGAAGACTTGTCTTCGGATGTTGTTCTGCATAGATTAGCTAAGGAGTGAACGATAAGTGCAAAAGGTCGTCATTCCCGCGAAAGCGGGAATCCATTTTGAAGCTATCTTTAAAAAGCCAATGGATGCCTGCTTTCGCAGGCATGACAAAAAAGGTGGTGAAACGATGCTTTTCAGCAGATCCTGGGGAGCTGTTCTCCCTGGAGCATGTCGATGATGCGGTTACCGCCGATGGCGGTTTCGAGCAGGACCATGCCGGACGGGAGTATCCGCAACCTCTCCGATGATCGCCGCATGACGCCCATGCTCCTGTTGTCTCATTGCGGCAACAAGAGATTCGGCTACGGTGTTTTCTACAATAGCGATCAGGATCCCTTCATTCGCCACATACAGGGGGTCGAGACCGAGGAGGCCGCAAGCGCCCTTCACGCCCGAGGGTACCGGCAGGGACTGTTCGCGAATGCGGATGCAGAGGCCTGATTCAAGGGCCGCTTCTTTCAGCGTCGTGGCAAGACCTCCCCGGGTGGGGTCGCGCATGAACCTGATTTGCAGCGGTTACACCGTACATGGCGCGCACAAGCCCATTCAGAGCGCGCGTGTCACTGATGATGGGCGGTTCGAACGTAAGGCCGTTTCTCTCGGCGAGGACGGCAACGCCATGGCAGCCGATCTCTCCGCTGATGATGACCTTGTCTCCCTTTTTGATCCCGGATGGCCGAGATGTTCCTGCCATCGGGGAGCGTTCCAATGCCCGAGGTATTGATGAAGATTCCGTCCGCCTTGCCTTTGTTCACCACTTTGGTATCGCCCGCTACGATCCTGACGCCGGCCTTTCTAGCGGCGGCGGACATGGAAGCAGACGATCTTTTCAAGGTCGGACAGAAGAAAGCCTTCTTCGATGACGAACCCCGCCGTAAGATACAGCGGTTCGGCGCCGGAGACGGCAAGGTCGTTCACCGTGCCGTTCACCGCCAGTTCTCCGATATTGCCGCCGGGAAAGAACAGCGGCGTTACCACGTAGGAATCGGTCGTGTAGGCAAGCCGGCCGGTGGGAACGTTGATGACGGCGGAATCGCCGGCCCCCGCGATGCCGAAGGCGGGGCTGAAGTGCTCGCGGATCAGCTCATGCATGAGCTTGCCGCCGCTGCCATGACCGAGAAGAATTCTATCCATGATAATTTCCGTATTTGAAGTACGCCGCACAGCTCCCTTCGGTGCTGACCATGCAGGGTCCGACGGGGGCGTCCGGCGTGCAGCCCGTGCCGAAGAGCGCGCATTCCGTCGGTATTTTTACGCCCCGCAGAATGTCGCCGCAGGAGCAGAGCTCCGGCTCTACGGCATCGGAAACAGGAGGGTTGAATTTTTTATTTGCGTCGAATGCGGAATACCGCTCCCTTAGTTTGAGGCCGCTCCCGGGAATAACGCCGATCCCCCGCCAGTAGGCGTCAGCGGGCTCGAAATACCGGTCCAGGAGTTCGACGGCGCGGGGATTGCCTTCCTCCCGTACCACGCTCCGGTACTGGATCTCGACCGCCGCTCTCTTCTGCACGATCTGCCTCACGATCATGAGAATTCCCTCGATGATTTCCTTTGCTTCGAACCCTGTGATGACCGACGGTATCCGGTACTGCGCGGCGACAAACTCGTACGGTTTTTTGCCGATGATCGTACTGACATGGCCGGGGAGGATAAAACCGTCCACTTGCACGTCGGGAGAATCGAGCAGCGCCCGAAGTGCGGGCGGAACAAGCTTGAACGCAGCATATACGGAAATATTCTTGACGCCGATCTGCTCGGCGTGGGCAATGCTGGCGGCGATGAGCGGAGAAGTTGTCTCGAAACCCGTCCCGAAAAAAACGATCTCCCGTTTCGGTTCCCGCTGCGCCAGAGCGACGGCCTCGAGCGGGGAATAGAGCACCCTCACGTCCGCTCCCTTCGATCTCGCTTCCAGGAGGGACTCCTTTCCGCCGGGCACGCGCATCATATCTCCGAAGGTCGTCATCGTAACCCCGGGGACCTGCGCAATCGCTATGGCCGCATCGATATCACGAACCGAAGTCACGCAAACCGGACATCCGGGCCCGGAGAGAAGGGTGATGCTTTTCGGGATCACGTCGCGGATGCCATGCCTGAATATTTCCACGGTATGGGTGCCGCAGACCTCCATGAGTTTGAGCGGCCTGTTGATGGCCGCCGTAAGTCTGTGCAATTCTTCGAGCATCTGCTTCATATAAGTCGACCTCTAACCACAACTAAATATTATTTTAATCGTCATTCCCGCGAAGGCGGGAATCCAGTGGCTCTTCAATTCATCTAAAAACCGACAAACAATGGATTCCCGATAGGGGCCTTCACCCTGCACTCGCGCTATGCACTCGTAAGCGCTGGGCGCAGGCGGGAATGACCGCTTAGACGACGTGTGCCTCAATGCCTTTCTTAAGTCTTTCCCTCACCAGATACGCCTGTCCCAGGGATATGCAAGCGTCGTTACACGGCATCGCGCGGTTCACCCATACGCTCATGCCGTCCTGGGAAAGAAGTCGCATCACTCTCTTCAAGAGATACCTGTTTTGGAATGTGCCTCCGCTCAGGGCCACGTCCTTGAGACCGTATTGTCGGCTGATCTTCCCGGTCATCGTTCGTACAACAGCTGCCACAGTGTTATGAAACTTTGTCGAGATGACCGCTTTTGACGTACGATCCAGATCGTGGATGATCCCGATGATTGCAGGAGAAAAATCCGTGATAGTATAACCGTTTTCCTGCGTGAACTCAACCTGATACTCGTCGTCGATTCCCTCTTGCGTAAAGGATTCAAGGGCCATGGCGGCTTCCCCTTCGAAGGTATTGAGGTCGCAGATGCCGAGAAGCGCTGAGACGGCGTCGAAGAGCCTGCCCGCCCCTGATGAGAGAGGAGATAATTCACGGGAGCGAGAGACGATCATGAGCCTTTCGATCGTTTCTCTGCCGTATTTTCGGACGAATCCGGCCTGATCGAGCAAGCCCCACGCGCCGTCCTTGCCGGCTTTTGCGATAAAACTCACCGCGGTTTTCCACGGTTCGCGGATTGCCGATTCGCCGCCGGGAAGCGGGACATAGTCGAAGTGCCCCGCCCGCTCGAATCCTTCGATATCGGCAACGAGAAACTCTCCTCCCCAAAGGTTTCCGTCAGTGCCGTAGCCGGTGCCGTCAAAGGCAACGCCGATGACCTTGTGAGAGAGTCCGTGTTCGGCCATCACAGACCCGATATGGGCGTAGTGGTGCTGAATGCTGAACAGACGCACAGTTGGTTGCGCGTTGCGGGTTGCGAGTTGCGAGTTCCGGGTTTCGGGTATTCCTGATCCCTGGCCCTTGACACCTCCCCCCTTTTCAATCGCCCATTGCGTCGAAAGGTATCCGGGATGCAGATCATGGACGATCGCGACCGGTTCCGCCCGGTACACGGCCTTGAGATTGGCGAGACACTCTTCAAAAAACTTCATGGTCTCGTAATTTTCCATGTCGCCGATATGCTGGCTGGGGACAGCGAACCCGCCTTTGGTCAGGGTAAAGGTATTTTTCAGGTCTGCGCCGCAGCCCAGGACTTCAGGTCCGTCGTCATGAAGCATGATCGGGTCAGGCGCATAACCACGGGAACGGCGAAGAAATGCTAGTTCAGAGTTTACGGTTACGCGTTCAGAGTTCGGAGTAGATTTGTCGAAATCCGCAATCCGTACGACCGAATCATCGACGCGCATGAAGATGTCCCGGTCATGCAGGAGAAAACCGTCGACGATATCGGAGAGCTTCTGCATAGCCTCATCGTTATCGCGGACGATCGGCTCTTCCGAAAGATTGCCGCTCGTCATCACCAGGGCATTAAAGTGCGGTCGATCGAGGTCCGTGCCAGAATCGCAGGGATGACGGAACAAAAGATAATGCAGGGGAGTATAGGGCAACATGAAGCCGATGTCCTTATTGTTCGGCGATACCGCATCAGACAGCGAACATCCGGCTTTCTTGCGCAGCAACACAATCGGGCGCCTGTTTGATACCAGGGTCTCCCGCTCGACCGGGGAAACCTCGCAAAACTGCTCGATCGAGGCGATATCGGGCGACATCACGGCAAAGGGTTTGTTGCTCTTCCTCTTTTTCTTCCGCAATCTCCTTACTGCCTCGTCGTTGGCCGCATCGCAGGCGATATGAAACCCGCCGATGCCTTTGATGGCAACGATGCCTCCGTTTTTTAGTAGATTCACAGACTCTGTTATAGCTTCTCTATTCCGCAATCCGCAATCCGCATTCCGCAATCGAAACTCAACCTTCGGTCCGCAGACAGGACAGGCGTTCGGCTGCGCATGAAACCTTCTGTTCCTGGGGTCCTGATACTCCGCGAGACAGTCGGGACACAGGGTAAAGCCGGCCATGGTCGTGTTCGGGCGATCATAGGGAATGGACCTCGTGATGGAATAACGCGGTCCGCAGTTCGTGCAATTGATGAACGGATAGAGATAACGCCGGTCGCCTGGATCAAGCAGTTCTCTCAGGCAATCGTCACAGATCGAGATATCGGGCGAGACGAGGGTAAACGGCGAGTTGCCGGCCAGGTCCGTGCTCTCGTGAATGGCGAAATCGGGATATCCTCTCTGCGGAAGGGTGGTCACGGAAACATCGGTGATCCGCGAAAGCGGAGGGGCTTCGTTCCGGAGCCTTTCGACAAACTCGCTCAGCCTCGGCCCCTCGACGTCGATCAAGACTCCTTCGGTCGTGTTGGTCACATAGCCTTTGAGCCCGAGGGATCCGGCAAGGTTGTAGACGAATGGCCTGAAGCCCACTCCCTGCACGACGCCTTTGACTACGATCTGAGCCCGCGTAACCATTGAACCCATGGGTCTATTCCCGCCCCCGTAGCGCAGGAGACTTCGAATATTTTCAGTTTGGGATTCAGGGCCAGGGAGTCCTTCCGGACCTTGTTCATATCCGTATTCATGTAGGGAAGTAGATCGATCTTGTTCAAAACCAGGGCCGAGGATTCCTGGAACATGAGGGGATATTTGAGCGGTTTGTCATGCCCTTCGGCTACGGACAGCACCATCATTTTCATGTCCTCGCCGACCTTGAACTCTGCGGGGCAGACGAGATTTCCGACGTTCTCGATGATCAGCAGATCAAGGTCTTTGATCGGAAGTTCGCCAAGGACCTCATTGATCATATTCGCGTCCAGGTGGCAGGCGCCGCCGGTGTTGATCTGCACCACCGGTATGTTCAAGAGCGCCGATGCGTTCTGCATCGTCGGAACCGACGATGTCCCCTTCGATGACGCCTATCTTTAGATGAGGCTTTAACGCGCTTATCGTCCGCTCAAGAAGCGTGGTCTTGCCCGCGCCCGGCGCGCCCATAAGGTTCACGACATAAACCCCGGCTTCGCGGAACCGCCTCCGGTTCTCTTCTGCGATTCTGTCGTTCGCTTCGAGTATGCGTGTTACGACTTTGACTTTCATGATATCCCTTCCTTGTGATGACTTGTCATTCCCGAAGGTTCAATCGAGAATCCGGTGTTTATGGATCGAGCCGACCGCCTGCACACAGCGTTTTGGAGCCTGCGCTCAGCGGTATGAGTGCTACGCCGCGAATGCAGGGTGTGCGTCTGCGCTAGAGCAGAGTGTGGCGGCGAACTCACGGCAACGTGGTTGCCTTGGTCCAAGCAAACCATATCCCCGATAGAATCTTTCGGGGATGACGGAATTAAGCAGTGGACGTCTTCTCTTCAATTGATCTCCATATCCACCATTTCCATCTCGCGGCCGCTGGTCACCTTGAAGGTTTTCGAACCGCAGAATGGACAGGAAAATACATACTGCTCGTCATCGACCGTA
This sequence comes from Nitrospirota bacterium, assembly GCA_963741205.1. Taxonomy (GTDB): domain Bacteria; phylum Nitrospirota; class UBA9217; order UBA9217; family UBA9217; genus JAJYKN01. The sequence goes on along the minus strand of CAVUHW010000027.1, from coordinate 131,852 downwards.
AACTCTTTTTTGCAGTCGATGCAAACTCCGCCTACGGGAACATGCTCGATAACGAGCTGCGCCTTCTCCGCAGCGGTCTCAATCTTGACCGCATCGAACGCGAACTGGAGCGCGTCAGGAAGGACGCCGGCAGCTTTTCCGATCCGGACCCTTACCGAATCGACCGTGGTGCCTCCGGCCTCACGACATTTTTCCAGGGCAATATCAAGGATACTTTGGGCAAGGGATGTTTCGTGCATTGATTTTCCCGTTTCGACGATGGAATGTTCCACGGAGGGATGCGGAAAGGACACTAACTTTATCCCATATTTCTGCGGTTATGTCAAGGCTGAAGTCCGTTGTTTGACGCAGAGACAGCTATCGTAAAGTCTTTTTACCCTTTCATCCCTCGGCTCCCGTCTCCAGAAGCGGCTTACAACACCTCCAGCACCTCATCGACAACACGGGGTATCGCCGCTTGCACTTCCGGTGTCATGTTCTCACCGAAGGTGTTGACATCGCGGGCCTCGATTCCCCAGATGACGATCTCGGAAGGAAGCTTGATGCCGAGTCTTCTGCCTCCCTTCAGCGCGCAGGCGAGGCTGGTGTCATGGGTCGAAGACGTGTGCAGGGACATGGCGAGATCATCGATATCCAGCCGGGAGACAGCTCCCGGCAAACTCCCGCCGGTTATCACGGCGTCGATGAGCATCACCCTGTCGTATCCGGCCATTTCCTCCATGAGCCGCATGCCGCCAACCGACAGCTCCACGAACTCGATGTCCTGGCGGTCGTCGATTCGTTTCCGCAGTGCTCGAACGGCCCGAATTCCCACGCCGTCATCCCTGAGTATGGTGTTGCCGAGACCGATTATAAGAGTCTTCATAATAGCATGATGGACGACGGACGATCGTTCGCTTAGCTCACTAGGACGATGGACGATGGTTTCACTGCTTTTTCGTCCCTCGTCACTCGTACTACGTCCCTCGATTGTTCCCGCGTACTCAATCCTGCCGCAAGGTCCGCAGAAGCTCACCCCTCCTGTTTCTGATACGCACGATCAGCGGCATCTGACCGGGTAGCGAATGGGTGGCGCAGGAGAAACAGGGGTCATAGAGCCTGAACGCCATCTCGATCTTATTCAGAAGGCCCTCCTCGATGACCTTGCCCTTTGTTATCAGTTTCTGCGCGGCTTTTTTGACCGACATCGAAATCGGCGCGTAATTGTTCGTCGTGCCGACTATCAGGTTCACCTTCGTGAGCACTCCCTGCTCATCCGTCCAGTAGTGGTGGGTCAAGGTCCCCCTCGGCGCCTCCACCGAGCCGACGCCCTCTTGCGGTCTCTCGGTCGGGATCACCCTCACGTTCGGGTCGGTGATCTCGGGGTCCCTGGCCAGTTCGAGCATGCGCTCGGCCGCGTAGAGGAGCTCGATCAGCCTGGCCCAATGCGTTGCAAGCCGGTGATGGACGGGCTTTCGCCTCCCGTTCACTGTTTTTGAGCCGAGGGTAGCATAGAATTTCTCGAAGAACTCCTGCGCCTTGGGCGTGGCCATGCCGTCGGAGGCATTCATCCTCGAGAGCGGAGTGGCGCAGTAGACGCCGCTTTCCGGTCCGTCGACAAAACCCTTCCAGCCGATCTTTTTGAGATAAGGGAATTTAAGGTAGGTCCATTCCTCCACGTGTTCCGCTACATGCTGCAGGTAATCTCCTGCGTCGTATTTTGCGAATTCCTCCCCATTCGGGGACACGACCCGTATCTTTCCGTCATAGAAGTTGACGCGGTTCCGTTCGTCAACGGTGCCCATGTAATAGGTCTCGTGATAATAGACGTCGGACAGGATAAGATCCGCGTACGCCTGGTTCTTGAGAACGATGTCTTCGAACAACTGCAGGCTGAAGAGGGCGAAATCAACGTTCTTCAGGGCAATCGCCTCGATCTCCTTCCTTTCCTCTTCGGTTACGGATTTTGACCAGCCACCGGGAAGGCCGGCATTCGGATGGATCGCTCTGCCACCCAACATCTTGATAACCTGGTGGTTCCGCTTTCGGCAGTCGAACACCTGTGCGCCGATCTCGAGACCTATTTTTTTCACGACGCCGAGTATGTTTCTCTCGGCAGGAGGGGCATCCGGGCCTACAATAAAATCCGGCCCGCCGAGGGCATAGAAGTGAGTGGTGTGGTCTGTTACGAAGAACGCCGAATAGAACATCTCCCGGATTTTCTGAGCGGCAGGGGGAGGCTCTACCTTATACAGGGCGTCCAGCGCCTTTGCCGACGCCACGTGATGGGCTTCCGGGCAGATCCCGCAGATGCGATTGGTAATGTTCGGCATTTCCTCCGCGGCCCTTCCCACGCAGAATTGCTCGAAGCCGCGAAGTTCGGGCACGATGAAGTACGTATTCTCCACGTCTCCTTCGTCATTCAGAAATATATCTATCTTGCCGTGACCCTCCAGCCGCGTGATCGGGTCGATGGTTATTTTTTTCAAACCCTCTTCTCCTCCCGTTCTTCCGGCGGTCTGGCCCTCCGGAGAAGCGAATCGGGCAGACTAAACTTGTAGAACGTGCCGGCCGGGTCGACTATGGTATCAACCAGATCGCCGATCTCGCGGTCGATCTGCTCTTCCGTCTTGCCCTCATGGTCGGTTTCCATGATCGAGGCTATGGCGGAAAGCATCTTCGAACCCTGGTCAATGACGTTCGGCGGAGGTCCGTAGCAGCCGATGCAGGGCATGTTGTTCCGCGGGCAAAGGGCGGCGCACCCGCTCCGTGTCGCGGGGCCCATGCAGATGATGCCCAACTCAAGGAGACAGGTTTCCCCGTCAGGGATGATCTCATGGGGGCGGTGGAAACGCTTGATGCGCATCACGTCCCTCTTCCTCGGGCATTCTTCGCACAGCGCCGTCTTCCCGGCGCCGATCACCGACCCCTTCGGCGGAAGCTCGGCGCCCGAGATGATCGCGTCCATCACGGCCTGGATCTGAGGGGCTTCCGGGGGGCATCCGGGAATAATATAATCCACCTCAACCGTCTGTCCCAGGCTCCGTACCGTATCGTAAAATCCGGGAAGACTCAATGTCCCCTCCGGTACGGACGTTTTCCTCTTCGGTGTTATCCCCTCTACGTTGTCCGTGGAAGCGTTTTCGAGATAGGACGCTCTAAAATGGTCCTTTGCCGTAGAAAAATTCGAGAGGCCCGGTATGCAACCCTCATGGGCGCATGAGCCGTAAGCAACGAGGAGAACCGATTTTCTCCTCAGGAGACGTGCCATCTCTTCGTTCTCCTCGTTCCTGATGGCGCCATTGAAAAGACAGAGCGCTATTCCCCGGTCCGGAATCGCTTCTATGTCCTTCTTCTTGCCGTCCAGTATGCAGGGCCAGAAAACAGGATCAAAGGCAGCCGCAATGTCGAGTATTTTCTCATGGAGACCGAGCAGGGATATCTCGCAGCCGCCGCAGGATGCAGCCCAATACATGGCGAATTTCGGTTTTTCGGCCATCATCCCATCTCCGTCATGGGAGAGAATTCCTTCGCTGAAGCGATTGCCTTCCAGCCGAGAGGTCCCATTTCCCGCAACTGGTGCGTCATGGCATCGATCCTCTCCGCCAGAATGGCGCCCTCCGATGCGGAGGCCCAGAGCAGTTGGATTCGTTCCTTTTCAATGCCGAACTGGCCGATGGTCTTTCTTAAAAGGTGGAAGCGGCGAAGCGCCTTGAGATTGCCCTCAACGTAATGGCACTCTCCGGGATGACACCCGGCTATCAGGACGCCATCAGCCCCTTCGCTGAAGGCCTTGAGCACGAACTGCGGCTCAACCCTGCCGCTGCACATGACCCGGATCACTCTGAGGTTGGGCGCGTAGTGAATGCGGGATGTCCCGGCGAGATCGGCGGCCCGGTAAGAGCACCAGTTACACAGGAAACCTACGATGACCGGCTCGCGTTTCATGACCTGATATCCTCAAAAATTCCGAGTTTAGCGCGTGTCATTTGGTGCTCAAAAAGATTCTACTTCACATCCGACAGGATACCTTCGATCTCGGCCATGATTTGTTCCGAGGTGAAGTGACAACCGGTTATGGCCTGGCTCGGGCAGGCGGCAACGCACGTTCCGCACCCCGTGCAGAGGGCCGGGTTGATTTCCGACACCTTTTCCTCTTCGACAAAATCTATGGCATGGTAGGGGCAGAGCTCGTTGCAGATATGGCACCCGCTGCACAGGTCCTTCTCGATGATCGCCCTGATCGGCTCAAGTTCCACCCTGCCCTTCGAGATGAGCGAGAGCACGCGCGCTGCCGCAGCACCCGCCTGGGCCACGCTCTCGGGAATATCCTTCGGTCCCTGGCACGTCCCGGCTATAAAGATCCCTTCGGTCATGGTCGATACCGGGGCAAGCTTGGGGTGTCTCTCCGTAAAGAAACCTGCGGCATCGCATCCCATGCCGAACAGCCTCCCCATCTCCCGCGCGTCGGCCTTAGGCTCCATCGCGGGACTGAGGATGACCATGTCCACCGGTATCCGCCTCTGAACGCCGAGAAGCGTGTCCTCTGCCTGGACCACAAGCTTCCCTTCCTCGGCCGGGCTAAACGCGGTGTCCATGATCATGGCTGCCCTGCCCCTGATGAAATGGGCGCCCTCATCCTGCACGCGGCGATAGAACTCCTCGTAATTTTTCCCAGCGGACCTGATGTCCAGGTAAAAGTTAAAGACCTCGGCCCCGGTCTTTTCCCTGATGAGGTGGGCGAATTTAAGCGAATACATGCAACATACCTTCGAGCAGTATTCGTGGTAGTTCTTGTCCCTGCTTCCCACGCAGTGAATGATCGCGACGCTTTCGGGTCTGGTCGTGCCGTCCCTCAGAACGATCTTCCCGCCTGTCGGGCCGGCCATGTTGAGCATCCTCTCGAATTCAAGACTCGTAAACACATTGGGGTATCTTCCGTAACCGTATTGAGGGACCCTCCTCGGGTCGAAAAGACGAAAACCGGTGGCGAGGATGACAGCGCCCGCTTTGAGATCGATGAACTTCTCCTCCTGAGCGAAGTCGACCGCGTTGGTCGGGCATATCTTTTCGCAGAGTCGGCATTTCCCGGTCTTGAAATAGATGCAGTTTTCGGTGTCGATCACGGGATATTTCGGCACTGCCTGCATAAAGGGGCTGTACACCGCCTTCCGGTATCCGAGGCCTGCCTCATGGGCCGTATCCACGACCTTCTGGGGACATATCTGCTGGCACAAGCCGCAGCCGTTACAAAGAGCGGTATCGATAAACCGGGGCTTTTGTCTTATTTTCACCTCAAAGTTTCCGATACAACCCTTGGCCGACACGACCTCGCTGTAGGTCAGGAGGTTGATGTTCGGATGCTGTCCCGCGGAAAACATCTTCGGGGTGAGTATGCAGGCAGAACAGTCGAGGGTCGGGAAGGTAGTATCGAGCTGGGCCATGTGACCGCCGAGGGACGGTTCCCGTTCAATCAGGTGGACCTTATGGCCCGCGTCGGCGATCTCCAGCGCGGCGTGGATCCCCGCTATGCCCCCGCCTACGACCAGTGCTTCGGGATGAATCTCGACCGAGACGCTCTCAAGGGGCCGGTGGCTTCTGACGCGGTAAACGGCCGCCGCAACGAGCGCCTTCGCCTTGTTCGTTGCCGCTTGACTGTCGTCGGTAATCCATGAATCCTGTTCTCTGATGTTGCACATCTCGAACAGAAACGGGTTGAGACCCGCCCTGCCTGCCGCGGCGCGAAACGTCTGCTCGTGCATATGGGGCGAACAAGCGGCCACCACGATCCTGGTCAGTCCGGACTCCTTGATGTCCCGCTGGATGAGCTCCTGCCCTGCGCTGGAACACATGAATTTGTCGTCCCGCGATACGACGACATCCGGAAGCCCCTTTGCAAACTCCGCCACCTCGGAGACATCCACAGTTCCCGCTATATTCGAACCGCAGTGACAGATATAGACGCCGATCTTTTCAGTCATTTATTCTCCCCTTTTCAAATCCGGCATAGGGAGGCCCTCCTCCGGTCTTTCAGGCTGAGAGGCGACAGCCGTCGTCTTCCTCTTGACAGACAAAACTTCATGGGCGGATACCAGTTCCTTTCCGATCCCCATGGACTCCTGTGTCATGCCGAGGGCGAGCCCCATGAGTTGTGTAAAGAAAAGGACGGGAATGTTAAAATCCGTTCCGAAGTTTTTATTGACATCGTCCTGGTAGGCATCCAGGTTCACCTGACAGACAGGGCAGATCACCGCGATGATATCGGCCCTCTTGTTGCGGATGTCCTTCAGTATTCTCCTTAAAATTTCGTATCCGGTCATCGCCTTGATGTGAGGCATGTGGCCACCGCAACAATAGGCCTTCATTGAATAGTCGACCACCGTGGCCCCAAGCACGGAAAGCAGCCTGTCCATCATAACAGGATATTCCGGATGGTCGAAGCCGTTGCCCGGCCTGACAAGCATGCAGCCGTAATAGGGGGCCACACGGAGTCCCGTGAGGGGTGATGAGACCCTTTCCTTGATGACCTCAAGGCCTATATCGTTTATGATGACGTCCAGGATATGCCTGATTTTGAACTTCCCCGGAGTGTAGTTGAGCCCACCGGCCGAGAGGGCCAAGTTGACATCGCGCTCGACATCCGGATGCTCGGACATGACCTTGTCCGTTTTTTTCAGATTCAGATAACACGCGCTGCAGGAGGCGACTACCTGATCGCACCCGCCGGGAACGAGGGCCAGATTCCGCGCTGTCAGTGCATAGGCGCCGAGCCGGTTCATTGAGCTGTATTCGGTCGCCCCGCAGCAGTTCCAGTCCGGGATGGAGGAGAGTTCAATTTTAAATAAATCGGCGACCTGCTTCCATGAATCCTGATACGCGGACGCAAGATGCTCCGATGAACATCCCGGATAAAACGCGTACCTCATTTCCCGCCCCCGATCTGCTTCGCCTTTTCCAGAATTCGGAAGAGCCCGTCGATATCCTTGATCTTCGACGGCCCCGTCACCATCCTCTCCTTCTTATACATCCTCACGGTCAACGTCCCCCAGGAGTCCTCGTTCATGGAGTTGTGTGTCAGATGGTACCGGAGCGACAGGCCGAAATCGAAGCTCCTTCCGTATTTTTCGACCATATTGACGAAGGTTTTTGAAAAATCGTATGCGTCGGTGATTTTCATCAGGCCGTGTTTCACGGCCAGCTCTTTTAGCGTATACATGATTTCCGTAATGGGTATCTGCCGGGGGCACCTCACCGTGCAGTAATAACAGGAGACGCAGAACCAGGGCGTATTGCTCGAAAGCACTTCGCGGGCCAGACCGGCATTCAGCAGGGAAAACAATTGGCGCGGCGTGTAGTCCATGTCGGCCGCTGAAGGGCACGAACCGCCGCAAGTGCCGCACTGCAAGCATGATTTCAAGGCATCGCCTCCCGGGGTTTGCCGCATCACCATGTCCAGAAGATCGAACCCCGCTTTCCCGGCGAAATGTGAAACAAACCCCGTGGCGTTTTCCTCCCCTTTTCCGCGGATGCTGAACGATGTGGCTTCCCCTCCGGGTAATTCCGAAGGGCCTCAAGCAATTCTTTTATGCCGTTCAGACTGTGGCCCTTAGCCTTCAGCTCGAATATTATCTTGATGAGGGAGCCGGTCGAGGCGGGATACGAGAACTGGACCCCCCCCTTCTCGTAACCTTTTCTGGTGCCCTTGGGGAGGAGTCCTCGTTGGACGTAATAGAGGAAGGTCCTTTTGGTGATTTCGTAGCCTTCGTTTCGCAGTTGCTCTATGATGTGGTCTACGGACAAGAAATCATCTTTTTCATGCAACTCTTTTCTATGAACAGTCGAATTTATCATATCGGCGCTCTAAACAGACGGTATCGTTATGGTCGGTAACTATTCGGGCCATTGTCTTTCGAACCCTCAGTTCGTCCGCGGAAAATGATCTTTCCGTCAGTTGAGCTCCATGTCCATGATCTCCAGTTCCCGGCCGCGGCTGATCTCGAAGGACACGGACCCGCAAAGCGGGCACGCGGAAACCAGGTGGGCATCGGGGATGTCGGGGACGTCGAAGTCTCTGTTGCAGGCATGGCAGCTCCCTCCGACGGGAACGACCTCAAAGGTCAATACGGCGTTCCTCGCAACGGTGTTTTCCTTGAGCGTGTTAAAAGCGGATTGGAGCGCCTCGGGCATCACTCCGGTCGCCTTGCCGAGTCTCACCGTGATCGCAGTGACCGAAGCGCAGGCTTGTTCGCGGCACTGCTCATCGACAATTTCAAGAATGCTGTGTGCGATAGATGACTCGTGCATGATCTCGCCTGTCTGAAAAGCTTCCGCTTTGATCGACTGGATTGCGAAGCCGGCATGCACCAGCACATAATCGCCCAGTCTCGGCGTCTCGGGCAGGAGAATGATGCTAACGTCCTTTCGGGCGCCGTATACGTCGATCGTGGCCATACCGTGATTGATGGAAACTACTTTTGAGGGGATAGCAAGGCACATGGAACACTCCACTCCCGCAGCTTGGCAACCATGAGCTCGATGAGCTCATCCATTTTATCCCACATAGCCGAAGACATGTCAAGGCCGAGTTCCATGTTCTTGGGCTGAATGCCGATGAGACAGATGTCCTTCGGCAGAGCGTTTGAAAGCTTGACGATCGAAAGGACATCCAGAAGACCCAGATGATGCAGGGAAGCCTTCGTACTGAATTTGGCGGGTATGGCGTCGTTCTCCAGGACGCCGATATAGCCCGCCGCCTCATTGAAGTTGACTGCGTCCACCATCAGCAGTTTCTCGCGGCCTTCGATGAACGGGAGCAGGTCAAGGCCTGCGGCTCCACCGTCGATGATCTCAACGTGCCCCGGCACCGAATAGCGCTCCAGAAACCTCCTGATGGTGTGTACACCTATGCCTTCGTCCATCATGAGGATGTTTCCCAAGCCCATGATGGTGATGGTCGGCTCAGACATGAAAAAATGCCTCCTACTAAAAAAAAAGCCCTCTGCCCCGGGGACAGCTGTCTGCGGGAGCAGAGGGCTGGTTTCTCGATTCAAGCAAACAGTTCTTACAACACCTTGACCGTTACAATATCACTGCCTTTTGCATCGACCATGTGGATAGCGCAGGCAAGGCAGGGGTCGAAGGAATGGACCGTCCGCAGGACTTCCAGCGGTTTTTCCGGGTCCGCCAGCGGCGTTCCGACCAGCGACGCCTCATATGGTCCGGGAGCACTGTCCCCGTTCCGTGGACTCGCATTCCAAGTCGACGGCACCACGCACTGGTAGTTCTTCACCTTTCCGTTGTTGATCACGGACCAGTGCGAGAGCACCCCGCGGGGCGCTTCATGGAAGCCCACTCCCCTGATCTCTCCGCTCGGGAATACCGGGTTATTGAATGTCTTCACGTCGCCCGTTGCGATGTTCGCGATAAGGGCGTTCCACTGGTTGTGAGTTCATCGTACAGGATCGCGCAGCGAATCGCCCTGGCTCCGATGCGTCCTATGGTAGAGTGAAGCGCTGCGGGTCCAACCTGGGTCTTTGCTATTGCGCTGATCGTGCCAAGCATATCGGTGACGTATTTCTTTGCACCGGCGTGGCCTGCCGCGTACATACATAAGACGTTCGCCAGCGGCCCGACCTGCGCCGGCTTGCCCTTGAACGTAGGAGCCTTTACCCAGGAATACTTGTCGTCATACTTCATGCCTGTATAGTTCGGGTCGGTCGTCTCATCCCAGGGATGCTTGTTCCAGTCACCCTTATACCAGGAGTGCTTGATACTCTCCTTGACGCCATCTTTAAAGAAGGCGTCGTCAAAGCTCTTGATCGGCTGGAAACTGCTGAGATCGCCATTCGGGATATAACCTCCTGGCAGGGCGAACTTCGTCCCCTTGGTATCCATCGGGAGGTCCGGCACAGAAAGGTAATTCGTAACACCTGCACCGTACTTTGTCCAGTCCGCATACAGGGCCGCAACGGCGGCCACGTCGACGAGCATGGCGTTCTTGACGAAGCTGCCTACCTCGTCAATGAGCGTCTTTATGTAATAGAGACGCTCCATATTGAGCGCAGACTGATTATCCGTATTTATCGGATTGGAGACGCCGCCGACCGCAAGATTCTGAATATGCGGTGTCTTACTGCCGAGAATGGTCACCACCATGTTGATGCGGCGCTGGAAATAAAGCGCCTGCAGGTAATGCGCCGCTGCGATAAGATTGACCTCGGGCGGCAGCTTCATCGCCGGATGTCCCCAATATCCGTTGGCGTAGATGCCCAACTGACCGCTTCCGACAAAAGTCTTGAGCCGGTCCTGTACCTCCTTTAAATGCTTGTACTAGTTCTGGTCCCAGGAAGAAAGGCTCTCCGCGAGCTGAGAAGCCTTTTTCGGGTCCGCCTTGAGAGCGGAAACGATGTCTACCCAGTCAAGCGCCGCCAAATGATAGAAATGAACGATATGATCATGGACCCCATGGGCCGTAATAATGAGGTTCCTGATATACTGCGCGTTCAGGGGCACTTCCAAGTTCAGGGCATTTTCGACTGACCTCACCGAGGTCAGGGCATGGACAGACGTTCAGACGCCGCAGATGCGTTGAGTAAACAGCCATACTTCCCGTGGATCGCGCCCTTTGACGATGTTTTCGATTCCGCGCCACATCTGGCCCGAAGTCCAAGCTTTCGACACTTTTCCGTTGTCGACTTCACACTCGATCCGAAGGTGACCTTCGATACGTGTAATGGGATCTATTACAATTCTCTTTGACATTGTCGACGCTCCTTATGGATAAATTTTTATGCGCGCTCGGCCGCGGGAAGCACCGGGAATTTTTTAACGATATACAGATAAGCCAGAATTTCGAAAGCGATCAGACCGAAAGTCACCATTACCTCCCCGAAAGACGGGAAATAGTGCCACCCCGGAGCCGGGCTCAGACCGACCAGATACACGTTGAAACGATACACGGAACCGGCCAGGAGGAGCGCTGTCGCGGCCAGAAACATCGTGCGCGGTTTGGTCCGTTTCTCAGGCGGCAAGAGAACGACAAAGGCATAAATGAACAGGGCATTTTCAACGACGAACATGAAGCTGATGAAGTTAAAAGAGAACAAGGCGCCGAAGGCCCCCCGGACGAGCAGGTCGCCGAACCTGAGAATGAGGAACGCCCCGAGGAGCCAGGGAATCACCGCCGAGAGCCTGGACAGCATGGCTGTTTCCATCGGACGTTTCAGCCCATGGGCCGCATAGATGGACTCGAAAATCACAATGCTGTATCCCATGGTGATGGCCGAAATCAGGAACAAAAGCGGCAGGAGGCTCGTTTGCCACAGCGGCGACAGCTTGGGGCCCGCGATGACCATCATCGTGCCGAGTGAGGATTGGTGCATGGTCGGGAGCAGCACACCGAGAGCGATAAAGAAGAACAGGACCTTATTCCATATTTTTTCGATTCCCGTGAAGTCCCAATTCTGAACGAATTTCGGCAGACCGGATTTATGCTTTCTCAGCCCTTCCAGAAAGGCGGGGATGAATTCAATCCAGAGGACAAAAATATACGTCGTGATGCAAAAGGCCACTTCGAACATGATCGAGTTCAAGTTCGCATACTTCGGCAGAAACAGGTTGTATGCCTGCCAGTACCGTCCGACGTCGAAGAAGATAGAAACACCTGCCAGCGTATAGCCGAACATGCTGGCAAGCAGCGCGGGCCGCACCAAATGATGGTACTCGCCCTTGTTCATCACGTAGACCATGAGCGCCATGGCATATCCGCCGCAGGCGACCGCCGTGCCCGCGACCACATCATAAGCGATCCAGATGCCCCAGGGAAAGCCGTCGTTCATGTTCGCGACCGACGCCAATCCGAAGATAAACCGGATGAGCACGAGCAGACCGGCGAAAAGGGCCATCCCCACGAGGACAATGAACGGCTTTGTCATGATACGTCCGCCAATTGGTTTTATTTCTACCGACATAGCTCTCTCCTCAAGCGTAAGTTATTTATCCTTCGAGTTCTTATGAACGAGATAAACCAGGCCGCCCAGGAACACGATCGGTGCGACCATGCCCTTATAAATCGTATGCTGGATTGTTTCCGAACGCTGTGCTATCGGCGTGGGATCGAGCTTCGGAAGCCCGATTTTCTCTAAAGGGATCCCGGCAAGAATCAGACACCTGGGTGCCTCCGCCATCCTGTTCGCCGTAGACGTGCGGGACATAGGGAGTCACGAGGCGCTCGGTCATCTCCTTTCCATCAACCCGTACAACAGGGTATTTCCGGTACTCGCCCGGTGTATACGTCAGCCGTTTCTTCGCCTCCGCAAGAAGGTCCTCCACCCTGCCGAAGATGTTTGCACCTGTTGGACAGAACTCGGCGCACGCGGCGATTTGTCCTTTAGCCAGCCGATGCGAACAGAGCTGGCACTTCCGGATCTGCGGGAACGCCTTGTCAAACTCGAATTTGGGGACATTGAACGGACAGGCGATTTGACAATACCGGCAGCCGATGCAGGCGTCTTTGTTGTAGGTAACAACGCCGCTCTTTTCATCTTTTTTCAAGGCGGAGACGGGACAGGCTGACACGCAGGCCGGATCCACACAGTGCATGCACTGCCGCTTGACAAATGCAAAACCATCCTTCTCACGGTCTTTGACCGCACCGGAGCCGTCTTTATAAAGCTTGATAATATTCAACGTCTTCGCGTCATCGTCGAGGGGATTGTCCCAGAGCTTGTCGTTTGAGGAAAAGCTCGGGGGCATATCGTTGTACTGCTTGCACGCCGACTCACACGCCTTGCATCCGGTACAAACCGTGGAATCGTACAGCATGCCCACGGCATCCTTGATCCGGGTTTTCGCCTCACGTGCGTGGGCCGGACCGGCTCCTGTCGCGAGCAGAACCCCTCCCGCTGATGCCACTTTGAAAAAATCTCTTCTCTTGATCTCCATAGGTCAGTTCTCCCGTGGCCTTATTTCTTCTTATCCTCTTTATCATCGAGTTTCTTGGCGACCGTGTTCACCGCCGCAAAGGCGGCGCCTGCTGCTGCGGCTGCGACCGCCACTCCGCCGAGAGAGGCGCCAATGCCCGCGCCCTGCCGTTCGACAATATGGGGATAGGTATCGGGCGGCGTCACCAAATGAAGGCTTGCCTTGGCAAAGAGCGGTTTATTGAAGCCTATGGTCTTCTCGCTGCATCCAAAACAGGGATGCCCCGTTCCCACCGGCCATGCTCCGGATCCGGCATCGCCATACAGGATGGAAGGACAATTATTGAATGTCTCGGGCCCTTTACAGCCCAGTTTATAGAGACAATATCCCTTCCGGGCGTTGTCATCGCCGAACTCCGTGGCGAACCGTCCTGCATCGAAATGCGGCCGACGTTCGCAGTTCTCGTGAATGAGCCTTCCGTAGGCGAATTTCGGCCTTCCCTTGTCATCGAGATCCGGCAGTTTCTTGAACGTAAGGAAGTAGAGTACAGTGGAGAGAAAATTATAGGGACTGGGCGGACACCCCGGAAGATTAACTATGGGCTTATCCTTAATGATCTCATGCACGGGAGTCGCTCCTGTCGGATTGGGGTCCGCCGACGGAACTCCACCCCAGGAGGCGCAGGAGCCAATAGCGATGATTGCGGCCGCATCCTTGGCTGTTTCCTTCAGAGATTCCAAGGCTGTTTTCCCGGCGATCATGCAGTAAACGCCGTTGTCCTTAACCGGAATGGAGCCGTCCACAACGAGAATGAACTTGCCTTTGTTCTCCTTGATCGACGCCGCCCTCGCTTCTTCAGCCTGGTGGCCGGAAGGAGTGCTGAGCGTTTCGTGGTAGTCAAGAGAGATAAGATCGAGGATTAGGTGGTCAAGAGTTGGATGCGAGGAACGGAGAAGGGATTCTGTACAACCGGTGCATTCCTGGGCCGAGAGCCAGATGACCGGAGGACGTTTCGCGGCCACGACAGCCTCGGCAATCTTTGCGCCAGCCTCGAACGGGAGGCCCATCCCGACTGCGATAACGCTGCAGTATTTCAAAAAGTCTCTGCGTGATACACCGAGTCGCTTTTTGACGAAAACGAAATCATTTTTCTTCATACCAGCCCCCTTAAGCGGAATATAAAAAACAATTTCTTTTTAGCAGAGCAGCGTGCAGCCGAAATATCACATAACTGTCTATTTTTATTTGATTAATTTAGGTTGCTCTGAACGACCTCACGGCTGAGATGATGTGCAGATAAGGTTTATAAAGATATAAGAATATAATAAACTGCGGAAGCTGTTAATAACACCTTGTAGATCAGCTAACTGTTAATATCATACAATATTTGTGTTGTCAAGCAGATTTTTTTAAAAAAAATATATCTTCTAAATCTCAAGAAAGGGCCGAACACCAGGCGCCATGTAAATCGATCAACAGCGCGTTTACACATTACTTCAAACCAGAAAGATAATCTGCCAGAGAATTGATGTCCTGTTCCGGAAGGTTACTAAATGACGGCATATTCGTATTAGGATTGTTCACTTTCGAATCTTTGATCTGCTGAATGATGAATGCACGGGATCTCCGCCCCCCCACATAAGTGAGATTGGGCCCCACGCTCCCTCCTTTTCCATCGATCATATGACATTCGGGGCATCGGTTTGTCGTAAATACTTTTGCGCCCCTTGAGTTCATTTGACATCCGGTGATGATAAGAAACGATCCGATTCCGATCAGGATGAACATGATGAAGAAGCTTGTTTTCTTATTCATATCGAATGACCTCGACTGTATGGAGGCAAGGAATGGCCGCATAGTTCGGAGTTCCTTGGACGTTTATCCGTGTTTGTCCGCATGCTGCTCAAGTGTGATTAAAATAGAGGCAGCATTTCGTTATTTTTATGCGGTCATTTTTTAGGTTAATTAAAAGTCTTCAGAATATATTCGGCTATTGCGTGCGCTTCTTTATTCGGGACGGTTTTTTCGTCGAACTTTGTCATGCCGGGGCCGGGATTCCGCATTCTCCCGACAATATCGTCCACGGTCTTTATATTGTTCGCCTCGCGGTCCTGTTTGTGAAGGGTCTTCTTCGGGTTCATGACGTTTCCCCCATCGGGGTGGCACATGGAGCAAAGCGCCTTGAATTTTGCCTCACCTGTTTTATCAGATCCCTTTTCCGCGAAAACATATGCCGCAGTGCTGCAGATGATCAGTGCAATGAAGAAACCCCCTAATACTTTTTTCATTCTTTCGTTCTCCTTTGTTTTAAAATTAATTGGTTTATTATAGCACAATCGATGGCGCTAACCTGTTCCGGAGGCCTTGGCAATATGGTATTAACCTCTTCCACAGTCCTCTGCTTGTCGGACACCTAGTTAAACGATAATGCAACAATCGGAGTTCACTAATGGCTAAGTATAGCAAAAAATAATGTCAATGTTAAAAAAATGTGTGAAGATCACCGAGACAGTCCATCGTCGGCCTCAAGAAGCTGCCATTCGGCAAACCCCTCCTTTCGTAAAGCCAGCCGTCGGCCTCGCAGTCGCAAACCATTACGTTCGGGATGGGTCTTGACGGTAATATAGGCGCGGACCATATTCGCCATAGTCGCCTCCTGAAAAGTGATTTCTCTTCCGTCCTGAAGGACGATCGTCGTCCTCAAGTGCCGGTGTCCTTCCGGGATCTCTGCGATCAGTTCCTTGATTTCTTCGTTTGCAATGATCATGGAATACCTCCCGCCGTTGCGACATTTATTTTTACATTATAGACGATCCGTCACTTCCCATGGCGGCACCATGACCAGCGCATTGCAGGAGCGTTATGGGCTAGACGGTCGTGGCGCTGGGTGAAAAATCTAAACCGGGATTACATCGAAGGCTGGCAAGACAATTGTGGGAAATCAAGAAAAGCCCGAAGGGGAAATGATCCTAGCAGCTTTAGAGAAGCATTAGCGGCCATACCGCAGTTTTCAGGCTCAGGCCTGCCCCGAGCGGCGCTCACGAACCACCAGGTATCCGGACAGAATGATCAGAACACCGCCCAGAAGAGCGAGAAACGGCGGCTTCTCGGAAAGAAACAGGAAGGCCAGCGGGATTGCCGCAAGGGGCTCTATATACCCGAGGATGGCGGCGTGCTGAGCCATGACGCGCCGGAGCGCGCTGAAATACATGAGCGGCGCTGTGGTTGAGTGCATGACTCCTGTGACCAACAGAAGGCCGGCAGTCCGGATATTGAGGGAATAATCCGCGGCAAGCACCGCCGGCGCGGTCGCGATAACGGTCATCCAGAGAAGAAGCACGATCGCCTTGTGGTGCAAGTGCAGCTGGCTGAGCCTCCGGGAGTAGATGATCACGAATGCATAGGCCGCGCCGGATGCTGTTCCGGCGAGTATGCCGGGCAGGTCCGCGCTGCTCAGGCTGAGTCCTCCCCCGGCCAGAACGATCATGGCCATGCCTGCCGCGGCTGCCGGCAGGGAGATCAGCGTCACCCGCTGGAGCCGTTCAGAGATGAGCAACGGGGCCAGGGCTGCGACGATCACCGGCGCCGTGTAATGGGTAAAAACCGCGTTCGACACGGTGGTGTGCCCGAGGGCATAAAAATAAGTGAGATTGTTCGTAAGGGATGCGGCGGAAAGCGCCGCGAAGAGTCGCCAGGACCCGAAATCGGAGAGGTTGCGGGGAAAATCCCCCCTCGCCTTCAGCACGAGGGGAACGATAAATCCGGCGATCAGGGACGTATGGAAAAGGACCACGACTGGCGGAAGCGCCATCCAGCGTATCATGAGGCCCCAGGTGCTCCAGATCAGCATAGATGCCGCGATTTTAAGGTAGCTATTCATGGATAAAAAAAGGAGCCAGTAGTCAGGAGCCAGAATTCAGAATAAATTTCCTCCAAATTCCGCTTCCTAACTCCTGGCTCCTGACTACAGACTACTGATTCCTGCTCTTCCTATGTTCCCATTTCCCACGAGGCGAGGTACTTCTTCTGTTCGGGACATGGCCCGGAAGTGCTCCGTGCGAAGCGGCAGCCCGCTTAGTAGCGGTAGTGCCCCGACTTGTACGGACCTTCCTTGGGCACGCCAATATAGGCGGCCTGCTGATCGGTCAGTGTGGTCAGCTGCACGTTCAGTTTCTTCAGTTGCAGGCGCGCGACCTTTTCGTCCAGGTGCTTCGGCAGTGTGTACACGCCCACCGGGTACTTGTCGGTCTGTGTGAACAGTTCGATCTGGGCGATGGTCTGATTGGCGAAGGAGGACGACATCACGTACGACGGGTGGCCGGTGGCACAGCCGAGGTTCACCAGGCGGCCCTTGGCCAGCAGGATGATGCGTTTCTTGTCCGGGAAGATTATGTGGTCGACCTGCGGCTTGATTTCTTCCCACTGGTATTTCTCCAACGAGGCGACGTTGATCTCGGAGTCGAAGTGGCCGATGTTGCAAACGATTGCCTGGTTCTTCATCTTCACCAGATGCTGGTGGTCGATGACATGATAATTCCCGGTGGCAGTGACGAAAATGTCGGCCTTGTCGCAGGCGTAGTCCATGGTCACGACGCGGTAGCCTTCCATCGCTGCCTGCAGCGCGCAGATCGGGTCGATTTCGGTGACCCACACCTGTGCGGACAATGCGCGCAACGCCTGGGCGGAGCCCTTGCCCACGTCGCCGTAGCCGCAAACGACGGCAATCTTGCCCGCGATCATTACGTCGGTGGCGCGCTTGATGCCGTCCACCAGCGATTCGCGGCAGCCGTAGAGGTTGTCGAACTTGGACTTGGTGACGGAGTCGTTGACGTTGATCGCAGGGAACCTGAGTTCGCCCTTCTCATGCATCTGATAGAGGCGATGCACGCCCGTGGTGGTCTCTTCTGTGACACCCTTGATCTTCGCCAGGCGCGTCGAGTACCACTTCGGATCCTGCTTGAGCTTGGCCTTGATGCTGGCGAACAGCACCGTCGCTTCCTCGCTGTCGGGCTTGTCGAGCACCGAGATGTCCTTCTCGGCCTTGCTGCCGAGGTGCAGCAGCAGCGTGGCGTCGCCGCCGTCGTCCAGGATCATGTCCGAGTAGCCGCCGTCCGGCCATTCGAATATGCGGTGCGTGTAATCCCAGTAGTCCTTGAGCGATTCGCCCTTCACAGCGAACACCGGCGTGCCAGCCGCGGCGATGGCGGCAGCAGCGTGGTCCTGGGTAGAGAAGATGTTGCACGAAGCCCAGCGGACTTCCGCACCGAGCGCCTTCAGCGTCTCGATCAGCACGGCGGTCTGGATGGTCATATGCAGCGAACCGGTGATGCGCGCGCCCTTCAGCGGCTGGGTCTTGGCGAACTCTTCACGGATCGCCATCAGACCGGGCATCTCGGTTTCGGCGATGGCGATTTCTTTGCGGCCCCATGAGGCCAGTTTGATGTCGGCGATAACGTAGTCTTTACTAGACATAAAGCTCTCCATTCAGGTTAATGAATGGGCGCCGTTGCTGCATGTTGAACCCCCCATCGAGCCTGACAGACCCACCTTGCGGTGACTGCTGCAGCGCCCCTCGACGGGGTGTGTTGATGTTTGAATTACAGTCCTGCGTCTGCGCTCCATGCGGCAGCCTTGTCAGTGGCTTCCCACTTGAATTCCGGCTCTACACGGCCAAATAGTATAAATCACACAGCGACACTATAGTCCGGCGTCTCTCTTGATCGCCGCCGCCTTGTCCGTATGCTCCCAGGTGAACTCGGGCTCGGTCCTGCCGAAGTGGCCGTAGGCCGCGGTTTTCTGATAAATGGGCCGTCTCAGATTCAAGAGTCTGTATGATGCCCTTGGGCGTCATGTCGAAATTCTTCCTGATGATCCCGACCAGTTTGTCATGGTCGACGCTGCCGGACCCGAAATCGTCGACGTGGATCGAAACGGGGTCGGGAACGCCGATCGCGTAAGCGAGCTGCACTTCGACCTCGCTTGCAGACGCCGGACGGCCACGATATTCTTGGCAACATAGCGGGCCATATACGAAGCGGATCGGTCAACCTTCGTCGGGTCCTTGCCCGAGAAACATCCGCCGCCGTGGCTGCCCACACCGCCGTAGGTGTCCACGATAATCTTGCGGCCCGTAAGGCCGGTGTCGCCCATGGGTCCGCCCGTTACGAACCTTCCGGTGGGGTTGATGTGGTATACGATCGTCTCCTCGTCGAGGAGGTTCTTCGGGACCACCGGCTTGATCACCTTCTCGATGATGTCCTCGCGCAGGTTCTTCAAGTGCGACGTCGGGGCTGTGCTGGCTGGATACCACGATGGTATGAATTCTATACGGCTTGCCGTCGCGGTACTCGATCGTAACCTGAGATTTCCCGTCGGGCCTCAGGTAAGGGAGCACCTCGGACTTCCTCATCTCCGAGAGTTGGCGCGTCAGTTTGTGGGCGAGCATGATCGTCATGGGCATGAGTTCCGGCGTCTCGTCGCAAGCGTAGCCGAACATGAGGCCCTGGTCTCCAGCGCCTCCCGTGTCCACGCCCATGGCGATGTCGGGCGACTGCGAGTGGACGGAGGTGATGACCCCGCACGTCTCGTAATCGAACCCGTACTTGGCCCTGGTATAACCGATCTCCTTGATCGTCTGGCGGACGATGTCGGGAATCTCCACGTAGCCTTTCGTGGTGATCTCTCCGGCTACTATTGCAAGGCCCGTCGTCAAAAGGGTTTCGCATGCAACACGGCTCGTGGGGTCTTGCGCCAGAAGGGCGTCAAGAACGGCGTCCGAAATCTGATCCGCTATCTTGTCCGGATGCCCTTCGGTAACCGATTCCGAAGTAAAAAGGTAATTCCTGCTGCAACTGTTCATCGAGTGTCCTCCCGGCCTTTAAGACCTTGAAAATTCCGTCTTTATAGCACAGTCATAGTTTTTGTCAAGTGAAAAGATCTATTACAGGAAATAACGTAACGACGCCGCCCCGCACGCGGCGAGTAAGGAAGTAGAATACATTAAGCGGACTGACTTTTCAATGTATTTTTTATCGATCGGGAACATCGCGTCGCCGATAAACGGCTTGACGCCCAGTTGCCCCCCATAGGAGCTTGGGCCGCCAAGACGGACACCGAGAGCACCCGCCATGGCTGCTTCGGGATACCCGCTGTTCGGGCTGGGATGGTTCCTCCCGTCGCGAAGCATGATGCTCCAGGGACTCGGAAATGCGGAATCCCCCTCTTCCCCCTGGGCAGAGGGTTGGGGTGAGGGGGCCAACCGGCGAGCAATATCGGCAGTCAAGCATATCAACACCGCCGTGATCCGTGCAGGTATGAAATTGGCTATGTCGTCGAGCCGCGCCGCGGCCCAGCCGAAACGGCGGTAGCGTTCGTTCTTGTAACCGACCATGGAATCAAGCGTGTTCACTGCCTTGTAGGCGAGCGCGAGCGCAGGCCCGCCTATTGCCAGATACAAAAGAGGCGCAATGACGCCGTCCGACGCGTTCTCGGCAACGGTTTCGATCACGGCTCGGGATATTTCACGTTCGTCAAGCTCTGCCGTGTCTCTGCCCACGATCATGGCAAGCTCGCGTCTGGCCGACGCGATATCTCCCCCTTCGAGTTTGTCAAACACGGATCGCGCGGCATCCGCAAGGCCCCGCGCCGCGATCGTCGTAGAGGCCAGGATCGCCGCTACGATGAACCCGAAGGCCGGTGATAATCGAAAGGCGGACAGTGCGAGTAACCGCGCCGTGAAGTAAACGATCGATACCGTGACTATGACGAGGACCACGCCTGCGCATGTTTCAGCGAACGCCGATCTGGCCCATCGCCTGAAAAGCGTCTCTAGCCGCTCGATCAGCAGTCCGATCCCCCGGATCGGGTGAGGCAGCCATCGCGGATCGCCGAAGAGGCGATCAAGGACAAACGCCGACAATATAATAAATCCGTTCATAGAAGTAAAAAAGCGCCACCCTGCGGTGACAGGATGGCGCTTTGACTGTCCGCGAAATCAGCCGATACGGTTATTTCGTATCTTCCGCGATCTCCTTGAGCAGGAGTGCAGGGTTGAAAGGTTGAAGCGCAGCGTTAAAGCTGGCTATACTGGCCGGCGGCTGCAAGTATCTCATCTCGAAGGCCGCCTTTCCCTTCGGCGGTAAAACAACGCCATGCGGCTGAAGCGCTTTTTCCTTCAAGTCCTGCACATTCGCGCCCCGCTTGGCCAGAATCTCGTAGTCGCTTCTCGTATATATCTGCTTGCCGTTCAGCATGCGAATCTTGTGCAGCACCACACCCGTGGCGTCTAAAACATCGACGACGATGTACCAGTCGTCCCGCGGCCTGTCGGTCGTGTTTTCCAGCTCGCCCGATACTAGAAGATCGCCGTTTTCCTGCAGAGAACCTACCGCATTGACGATCTGCAAACCCTCTGCTGAAACCATTCCGGTTTGGGATTCTTGCTTTGCGGAGGGAGATGACCGCATATACAGATATGCTCCGCCCCCGCCGAGGCCCAGGATGACGAGCGCCGCCAACAGTACCTTTACCAAACTGCCGGAACGTGCGGCTTCAGCCGGGATTGTTGCTGTTACAGTTTTCTGCGGCATCGTCCCAGACTGACGGACAGGCTCTTTTTTGGGGGCCGCAACCGAAACATCGGCAACGGGAACGGCTGTTGCCGCGGGCTTTGCCTCGAACTCCGGACCGGCGGCTCCCGTCATAAGCCCAGCAATGTCTTCCTGTTTTGCCGTTGGTTTTTGCTCTGACGTCGGTTCCAGGACCTGCTCGGATTTCAGCGCGGATTCCGTTTGGGCTTGCTCCTTCATTTCAGGTTCGGGGACAGGTTCTTTTTTCGGTTCCGCTGCAATGACTGCTTCTGGCTGCGGTTCCGGCCCAACGGGGGACGACGGCTCGTTTTCCAGCTCTACCCGCAGTTCTTCCTGGACCGGCTCGTCGGGAAACGCCTGCTCGTGTGGAGGCTGCAACTCGGTATTCTGAGTTGAGTCTTCGAAGGGAGAAGGAGTTTCTTCCCGCTCCTGCAGGAAATCCGGCATCAGCGGAGACGGAAGCTCGTCGGTCTTCTGCTCTGATCCGATCGCTTCCGCGACGACCGATTCCGCCCCGACGGAAGCAAGGGCTGCGGTCATTCCGGCATCAGCCGGTTCCGGTCCCGGGACCGGCCCAGCCGGAGGCGAGGCCTGTCGGTTCTCCAACACGTCGAGCGCGGAGACTGTAAATTGGGCAAGCGTATAGTCCTCGAACGCTTCCCGTGTGATCTTCACATATTCACCACAGCGCGTGCAGGTGAACTTGATGCCCTTGCCGGTAATCTTGTCATTTGAAACACGGAAAAGCTTGTTACAGCTTTCACACCGGACTTCCATCCTGGGCGGCCTCCTGGGGGATTTACTGCAGAATTTCCTGCCCCTCGTTGTTCAACGATAATGCAAGGCGGCGGGAAACCTGGTGCTGCTCGCGATGAGTTCAGTGGTTCGTCTTCTGCTGCATATTCGACCTATTGTAATATATTTCCTAAAAATTATCTACCGCTCTGTTTTAATTATTTTCTTCCCCTTCCCTTTCAGGTTGGTCCTTCTTCTCTGCGGGGATCCGGTAGTCCTCCGCGGCCCATTTTCCGAGATCAATCAACTTGCACCGCTCGGAGCAGAAAGGCCGAAACGGATTGTCACGCCAGGCCGCTTCTTTCTTGCAAATCGGGACACAAAATTTTTTTTGAAGGCTTGTCTTCTGTCATCAGTCTCCTCAACCGGCTTGTACAAGCAGCCTGAACAACAATCCGTCTATTTCATCGATAAGCTTTTTAAACAATCCGCCGTAACTTTTGGAATGGGAAAATAGTTCTTCCCTGATCGATTGAATTTCGGGATCATCGCATTTGTCATAGGTAATGTACCCGTTCTGCATGGCAAAGCGTTCCCGTACCAGGAGGCCCTGTGCTTTTTCGACGAAAGGCAGCAGCAGTTCCCTGATCCGTGCCAGGCTGCTGTCAAGGCCGGATATTTCCCGCTTCTGGGAATGCGTTTCCAAAAGCTTTGCAAGCTCGCTCACCATGACATAGAGCGTACAATATTCAAGACCCCGCACTCCCCGCCTCCACTGCAGGAGCATGGAATTCCGCCGGAACCAGAGAAAGTTCCGAAGCCCAAGGCCGATGAGTCCGATCACCGCGGTCTCCAGTTCCGTCAAAAGGGGATGACATGATAGGCCTTGAACACGCCAGTCCTGGCTCTGAAACACGTCTGCACGCGTAGTTTGCTGGTCGCAGCCCAGATTGCGCCAGATATTGCCGAGCACCTTTGCCCCGTTTTCGTCTCCCGGCGTATCGAAATGAACAAGGGAAAGCAGCACCTTCCCCTCTCCGAACCGGCCCTCGATAACGGCGGGCTCGCCAAAAAGCCGCTTCGGGTCCAGATTGATCTGGTAAAGGCGCTCCAGCTCGGCCCAGCTTCCGGCGGCTGCCGCGTCCCCCACGTTCACGTCGGAGCTGAAGGAGTCAAGAAGCGCTTCAGCATAGGTAGCGAGCACGTTCACCGGCCCATCGATCACGAATTGAGACGGCCACCAGGCATGGAACACGGGCTCCGATATCCCCTTCCACAAGGGATGAGGCGACGCAGAGAGCGCGATTCTGCCGCTGAAGCTCGGCACCCGGTCCTTCGTCGGCCTTCGCTTGACTGGCACGAGGCCGATACCGTCCATGGTCGCGAGCCCGGCCCCGCCGCAGAATCCGAGGTAGGCGCCGCCGTCATGCACAAACCTTTTTATTTCTTCAACGCCGTCGTTGCCAAGGGCCTTTATTTTATTCGACGCCCACCCGCCCGGGACGAACAGCAAGGAATAATCGGACAGCTTTCCCTTTCTTACGTCCTCCGAGCGGACGAGGTCGCAGGCCAAGCCGCAGGCGTTGAGGGCCTTGTATGCCATGATGCCCCACAGGAAGGACTCGTCCCATAGAAGCGCGGCTTTGCAGTGCCGGTCATGCAGATCAGATCTCAAACTTGTTTTCATACCCTCTGGGCGTTACCATCAGATGGTTCCATACAAATGTTTTTGAGTTGCCGATGATCACCGTGGTCTGCATGTCTATATCACTGTCCCGCATCTTCTCCAGGTCAGTCACGATGACCGTTTCATGATCCCGCATCGCGCCCTTGACAATGCCCACAACCGTTGAAGGTCGGCGGTGTTTCAGGATGATCTCCCTCGCCCTGTTGATATGGCCGGCCCTGCCTTTGCTTCTGGGGTTGTACAGGACAATAATGAAGTCAGCCTCTGCAGCAGCCGCAAGCCGCTTCTCGATCACTTCCCATGGCGTTAATCTGTCGGACAGACTGATGCAGGCAAAATCATGCATGAGCGGAGCGCCGAGCCGAGATGCGCTTGCATTGAGGGCCGAGATGCCGGGAATCACCTCAACGTCAGGTAGTGTCCCGCCCTTTCCCTCCTCCGAGCGCAAAAGTTCAAACACGAGCCCCGCCATGGCATAGACGCCGGGATCACCCCCGCTGATCACAGATACGGTCCTGTTGCAGCGTGCGAGTTCCATCGCCTTGCGGCACCGGTCCACCTCCTGTGTCATTCCCGTCGAGAGCACCTCTTTGCCTTGCAGGAGTTCCTCGATCAAATCCAGGTAGGTGCCGTATCCCACGACGACGTCGGATTTCCTGATAGCTTCCCGCGCGGCAGGCGTGATATGCTCCAGTCTTCCCGGCCCTGTACCGACAATGAATATCTTGCCCGTTCCCGGACCTGACATTACTTCTTTTTCGCTCTCTACTCCGAACCCTGAACTTGGCATATTCTTAGTTTCAACTATCGCCACGGTCACATTTCCTTTTTTTTGCTTCGGTACGAGCAGCCTGTCCGCGCCTGCGGCAAGGAGCGCTGCCGGCTCCGCAACTCCGAAAGCACCCGTCGCCCTCATTACGGTGGCCGATTTCACAATTCCCTCTACGCGGTTCAGCTCCTGGGAATTGAAAGTGCGCAGGGGGAAATTATATTTTTGAACAAAAGCCTTTAGGCCAGGCTCATCACGTTTGATATCAATGGTGGCGATGTACATGAACTGACGAGAATGCAAGGTTGTGCTCTTCGAGCGTCGAGAGCACCGCACTCTCGACCTCGTCCTGGGACGTGCCGCTGTTGCAGCCGATGCCGACAACAAGGTTGATCGGCCTAAGGTAAACCTGCCCTTTTACGCGACAGGCATCCGTGGAACATCCTTCTCCGGTTATGGTACATCTCGGAGAGCCGGCGTACACGTCCCTGCGATTGGTAATGATGACATCGGCGAACCGGGGATCGGCGACCTTCAGGAATTCATCGGGAAAAATAAAAGGGATGTCGGAATAGATCCGCAGCCCGCCGTTATTCACGTATCGCGTGCCGACCTGAGGGAGGTCGTGCCAATTCTCGATGATCAGATTGTGGTCCTTAGCCCAAAGGTCAAGGGACGGGAGACCGTTCACGTCCGAAGCTGTCGTGATGACCGCCTCTCCCCCCAGGAATTGCGCGATCTCCCGCGCCAGTTCGTTGGCGCCTCCCAGGTGTCCGCCTGCAAGGCTAACGGCAAACTTGCCCGCATCGTCGAGAACAACGACTGCCGGATCGGTCTTCTTGTCCTTCAAGAGAGGAGCAATCGTCCGCACGACGATGCCGGAAGCCATGATGAAAACCAGGGCTTCATGTGCTGCCCAGAAATCAGGAACGAGACCGGAAGCATACCGGACTATCTCAGCATCCTGAAGACACATCTTGAGCCGCTCCGCTAATTTCAGACCGTTATCTGTAATGTAAATGATCGCCGTTTTCTTCATTCCGCAATCCGTGAGCCCCATCCCCACCCAGCCTCCCCTTGAAGGGGAGGAGCATTAAACTTCTCCCCCTTCAAGGGGGAGATTGAGAGGGGGATGGGTACTATTTCCTATATTCATGCTTGAAGTCCTTGTGATAAAGCTTGGACTCTTTCCCGAGAGATTCTTCCGAAGCCCGGAGCGACTCGCCGACATAAATCAGCGCCGTCTTCCTGATGCCCGCGTCCTTCACCAGGCAGGCGAGGTCCTGCAACGCGCCCCTGGACAACCTTCTGGTCAGGCCAGGTGGCCCTTTCGATGATCACAACAGGAGTGTCAGCAGGATAGCCCTGCAGCAGTTCGTCCCGCACTTTTTCGATCATTCCCGCGCTCAAAAAGATAGCCATGGTTGCGCGATGCAAAGCGAGGGAGCCGAGCCGCTCGGATGCCGGTACCGGGGTCCTGCCTTCCATCCTCGTGAAGATGACGGTCTGGCTGATTTCGGGGATGGTCAGTTCCTGTCCGAGGATCGCGGCCCCTGCCATGGCCGATGACACGCCGGGAATTACCTCGTAAGGAATATTCAGTTCACGGAGCCGTTCGATCTGTTCCGAAATGGCGCTGTAGAAAGACGTATCTCCGGTATGAAGCCGCACCACGGTCTGGCCGTTCGCGACCGCCTTCCTCACGACCGCGACGATCTCGCCAAGATCCATCTTGGCCGAATCGAAGATCTCTGCCTTGATCCCGTCAAGGAGCGCGGGGTTCACGAGGCTTCCGGCGTAGATCACCACGTCGGCGGCATCGAGAGCCTTTCTGCCCTTCACGGTGATGAGCTCGGGATCTCCCGGCCCCGCGCCCACGAAATAGACGAACGTCTTCATCGTTTCCTCACGATCACCAGGGAAAAATAATTCAGGTCTTCCTCCCTCACCTGTCTGGATGTCCTTCCGTATCCGCTCGTCGTCCATGCCCGCCCGCGCAACGAAGGTCGCGGCAGTCTGCAAGGTTCATCCTGGTCAGTGTATCCCTGACCGTATCGAAGACCTTGCCTACCTTCATGAGCACCACGGTGTCGAACTTCTCCAGCGTCTCCTGCAGGCTGTCCAGGTAGTTCACCGGAAGGATCGCGATCCTGTCGTTGCCGAGCCCGAGAGAGAGTCCCGCCCTTGCCGCAGCGGCATTGATGGAGGATATGCCGGGGACAATCTCAATTTCCAGCGATCGGCTTGCGCTGGAGCAGTTTGTCGTACAGGTAGAAGAATGTGCTGTAGATGCCGGGATCTCCGATGGTGATGAAGGCGACGTCCGTTCCCTTTTCCACCCTCATCAAGACCTCTTCCGCGATCTCGTTCCATTTGGAGTCGAGTTCGTCCGCACATCTCGCCCCGGACTCCCGACTCCGCAACTCTGGACTGTTTTTACCATCGGGAAGTGCGCTTCTACGATTTCCTTGCCCTCAAGGGGGAGGATTCTCCGGACGATGGAAAGTGCTAGGCTGCTCCCCTCTTCCCGCCCTTTCGGGACAATGATGCAGGGGACCTCTTTCAGGACTCGAACTGCCTTCAAGGTCATGAGTTCGGGATCGCCGGGCCCGATGCCGAGGACAAACAGTTTTCCCGCCATATCAGCCTTTCTCTCCCCGTATGATGAACACGGGATTAAGCGCGCTCATCAACCGTTTGCCTGCAACGACCTTCGACCGGGACACCGATATCTCGGCCACCTCCGCTGAGAACCCGTTCGCATCCAGGGCTGCCAGTGCGGCGCCCAGCGTATCAAGGCTTGCCGCATTGATCACGACTATCCCCGCAGACATCTTCTCATTCACACGCCTGATGATATCGCCCAGGTTCCCTCCGCTGCCTCCGATGAATACCCGGTCCGGAGCGGGCAGGTCCCTCAGCGCATCGGGCGCGGGGCCGTGGACGATCTCCACGTTTCCTGCATGGTAGCGTCTTATGTTCGTTCTGATCGTCTCGGTCCGTTCTCGCTCTTTCTCGACGGCAATCACCCGAAGTCCCGGGCAGAGACGCGCGGCCTCGAGCGAAACCGCGCCCGAACCGGACCCGATGTCCCAGAGAACGCCGTCCTGAGGGAGACAAAGTTTGTGAATTGTCACTGCCCGAACTTCGTCCTTGGTTATCAATCCCCGTTCATGTTGAATATCATCCTCTTTCAATCCGAATCGTACTCTTCTGCCTGCCCCCCGGTCGGGGGCACCTGACTCCTGTCGTATAATAATCACCACATTCGGATCGGGAAAAGACTTGCCCGCTATCTCGCCGGGGGTTCCCCGGGTGATCTTTTCATCGGGGTAGCCGAGCCGTTCGCAGACGTGCATGATCAGTTCGGAGTGCGGGGTTCGTCGTGCTGAGTGCAAGGCCTTCGCCACGACTGAGGGATTATTTTCCCTGTCGGTAAGAATTCCCATCTTGCCGTGGCGCTCGATCAGCCATGGAATGTCCGAAATCTCGTAGGGAAGCTTGCGCCTCTTTGCGATGTCAGGCCCGCCGTGCAGGCTGATGAAGAAAGCGTCGTCCCACGGTACGTTGATCCGGGCAAAGGCCGTTTGAACGCTCGAAAGGTCAGGGAAGATCTCCACGAGTTCGCTCCCGAACTCCTCGATCATCCTCCTGCCGATCCCGAAGAAAAAGGGGTCTCCCGACGCGAGAAGTACGAAGGGTCGCACAGCCGGTTGTGAAAACCATTCCCGGATAAAGGCGATTGTATCAGGCACCTTGTTGATTACTTTGATGCGGTCTTTGACCGCCTCGAATTCAGCGTATTGTTGAAAGACCTCAAAGAGCCGGGATGATGCAAGAATGACGTCTGCTGCGCGCACGAGCTCTTGCGCGCGCTTTCCGAGGGGGCGATAGCCAATACCGACGACGGAGAGTTTATTCGCTTTCTGCAAGGATGTCTCCCTCATAGGATACGAGATGGGCGATGACCGGGATCCCCAAGGTGATCCCCTCGGCATAGCGCTTCGCCGCAGTACAAACCGTTTTCATTGCGGATTGGGGATTGCGGACTGCGGATTGAATGTAATCGAAGATCTCTCGTGACGTGTTGAACGTCTTATCACGGGGGAGATCGATTCCGAGACGCAATAAAAAATCCGCGGCCTCGGCCGCTTCCAGGGCGCCGTTCCGTACATGGGTCTGCGGCGTGCCCATGGCGGCTTTGAGCATCTTGGCCCACTGAGCGCAGAGATGGACCTCGCGGAATCCGTGCTGTTTCGCGTCTTTCAGCGAAAATTCAAGGTAATCGCCCATCATCGCATAAGCTTCCTCGGGGAAATGATATTTCTTCATGTGCGCCTTTTCGGAAGTCCGCCCCGAAGAGATGACCACTGCGCTGAGACCGGCCGCCTTTGCCACGTCCATGGACGCCGTGATGGTCGCTGTCCAGGCCTCGGCGGATACGGGGCGTACGATACCCGTGGTACCGAGGATCGAGATGCCGCCGACAATGCCAAGCCGGTGGTTCAAGGTTTTCTTTGCCAGCTCTTCGCCTGCCGGGACGGAGATGGTGACTTCCAATTGCGGATTTCGGATTGCGGATTGCGGATTGAGCTCTCTCATCGCTTCGGCTACGGCTTCTGTGATCATCTTCCGCGGAACCGGGTTAATTGCCGGCTCACCAACAGGGATGGCGAGACCCGGTTTGGTAACCGTCCCTACTCCCTTGCCGCCATTGATGATGATTAGGGGCATTATTTCATTGTGAACTCCGAACTCTGAACCCTGAACAGTAGCCACTATCTCCGCGCCATTCGTTACATCGGGATCGTCTCCGGCATCCTTGATGACCGAGGCGAATGCGGTATTATCTTGAATCCTGCATCCTGCATCATGAATCTTGAACGTAAACCTGCTCCCATCCGGAAACGGAATCTCCACCTGTTCGATCTGTTTTTCATTCCGCAACAAAAGCATCGCCGCCGCTTTGGCAGCCGCCGCAGCGCAGGCGCCGGTCGTAAATCCGGACCGGAGTTTTTTATTTTTCGATTCCACGCCTCGCCGTTACTCCCTGTTCCCGGTAATGTTTGATCTCTCGCATCTCCGTTACGAGGTCCGCCGCCTGCATGACCTTTTCGCCCGCGTACCGGCCGGTAATAACCAGTTCCACGCTCTTGGGCTTTTCCGTCATAAGCTCCAGAAGGTCATGTTCCGAAATCAACCCGTAATGCACGGCCACGTTTGCCTCATCGAGGACAACGACGTCGTACTGTTTCGAGAGCATCACGTTCCGGACTTCCTCATACCCGTCCCGCGCGGCCTGAAAATCCGCTTTTGACGGCTTTGCCCGCATGATGAAACCCTTGCCGTATTGCTTGACGGTTATGCGGTCGCTTAGCTCCTCAAGGAGGACATGTTCACTGCATTTTCGTTTTTTGATGAACTGGGCTATGAATATCCTGAGCCCTGCGCCCGCCGCCCGAATGGCAAGTCCAAGCGCGGCGGTAGTCTTGCCTTTTCCGTTTCCGGTATAGACCTGAATGTATCCTCTACGCATGTCGCTTCGCTCGATTGTAAATGGGAAATTGCAGATGGGTAATTTCTAATTTAAACATTTCAATTTTCATTTCGCAATTCTCAGAATCTCCCGCCGCGCCTCGCCGACGGTAAGCGGGATTTTTCCGAACGGCATCCCGTCCTCATGCTTGAGCCGGTAAATCAGCTCCGCGATCCGGGGCAGCCTGAGTTTCACCTGGGCCATGTCCTCGGGCGCCGTAAAAACCTCTTCCGGAGGCCCGCTGCGTGCGATGCGTCCTTTGCTGAGGATATAAAGGCGGTCGAGAAACAACGGAACAAGGTCGACGCTGTGGGTCGCCATGACCACGGTTACGCCTTTTTCCCTGTTCAACCTTGTCAAAAGGTCCATCATCCTGTATTCGCCCATGGGGTCCAGTCCGGCTGTCGGCTCATCCAGGAGCAGGATCTCATGCCCCATCGCCAGGAGACCGGCGATGCAGATTCGTTTTTTCTGGCCGAAGCTCAGGTTATGGATGGACTTCTTCGCGAAGCCCTCCATCTCCACGTCCTGCAGTGCCGCCTTTACCCGCCGACGACCTCATCTTCGGAAAAGCCCATATTGATGGGGCCGAAGGAGACGTCTTCCAGCACGGTCGGGGCGAAGAGCTGGTCATCGGGATTCTGGAACACGAGGCCGACTTTCCGGTAGATCTCCTTCGGAGACAGTTTCCTGATGTCGGCCCCGTCGAGGAGAACGCTGCCCTGGTAATCCTTAATCAGCCCGTCCATCACCTTGAGGAGCGTCGTTTTACCCGAGCCGTTCGAGCCTAGAATGCCTGTGAACTCGCCTTTTCTGATGTCAAGCCTGATATCGCTCAGGGCTTCTGTCCCGTCGGCGTAGGAAAAGGAACTCAGGACGACCGAGAGCCTGATTATAGCCTCCATACAAACCCCATGACAAGCAGAAAGAGCGCGGACGCCAGCACCTCCGAAGACCGGAAAGGCTTGTGCCGGAGCGTCGGGATGGTGCCGTCGTACCCCCGCTGGACCATTGAGACGGTGGTGCTCTGGCTGTGGTCAAAAGCCTTGATTATCAGAGACCCCGCCAGTGTACCGAATGAGCTCAGCCCTCTCCTGATCGTAGAATAACCGAGACGGTTTTTCTGAGCCTGGTAGATGACCATCGCGTCCTCAAAAAGCATGAAGATATATCGGTAGGCGAACATTAGAATCTCTATGAAACCCTTCGGGACCCTGAGCCAGGAAAGGGCCTGCCATGATTTCGGTAAAGGGAGTGGAAAATCCGAGCAGGGCAACGATGGAAACAGCGCCGATGATCCTGTTGCAGATGATAAGTCCTTCAAGAAGGCCGTCCCGGTGCCCGACAAGATGGAGGCCGAAGATGTTCAGGGAAAATAGCGCGTCATGTCCGGAGGAAAATAGCTTCAGGACGAGCACGATAGCGGCGATAAACAGAGGCTCGGAAAATCTGAGAACAAAAATCCGCAAAGGGACCCTTATCGTGATGCACAATAAAAACGCGAGCCCCGCCGTTGCGGCGGGAAACATGAATCCGCGGCAACTCAAGACCATTGCCAAAAGGACCAGGGCAAGCAGTATTTTAACCGCG
The DNA here is from genome assembly GCA_963741205.1 of Nitrospirota bacterium. Lineage (GTDB taxonomy): Bacteria > Nitrospirota > UBA9217 > UBA9217 > UBA9217 > JAJYKN01. Next base: position 100,047 of record CAVUHW010000027.1, on the reverse strand, counting down.
CATCGACCCTTGAAAGGATATGATCTTTTTCTTGGATATTCGGTCAGCATGTCCATGGCTGTTATCTTTCTCTGTCCCGGCCTCTGTCAGTTTTCTCCAATAATAACCCGCAGCAAAACCTCCGATCGCTCCCGCGGTCAGAAAAACGAAAAGAAGAAGATCTCCCTGGTTGGTATTGATGAACGGTTCCCGCGCCTCCCTGCCGTGTTCCTTTGCGAACTTCTCGACCACGGCTTCGTCGGCGCCCTGCCATTTTTCAGCGGCGGAAGGCATCGATGACAGAAGTAGCAAGCAGCAAGACAGACGAAACGTAGCACCGCTAAATTGCCGTATTGTTTCTGTACCTCTGACCCTTGACCTCTGACCTTTGGCCCTTCATATCGCTTCCCCCGCTTTTACCACGCCCATTTTGACGAGAAGATCAGGCCGCTTTTTATACAGGAGGACGACCATGCCGGATGTCATCGCTCCTTCCAGTATCCCCAGCGGAAGCTGAGTCGGGATAAAAGCGATCACGATTTTCCAGAAGAGCGGGAGAAACGGCGAGTCCCCCCGTATGCCCGAGGCAAGTTCCACGGACGTGGTAAGATAGGTCGCCCAGTCGGCAAAGAGCCCCGCCGCGAATCCCGCAACCGCCATGTTTATTTTTAAAGCGCGCAAAGCCTTGAAGGTGAAGTATCCGGCAAAGGAACCGACCACGCCCATGGACACGATATCCGCACCCCAGGTGCTCAACCCCCCGTGGGCGAGAAAAAGCGCCTGAATCAGGAGAGCCGCAGCCGTGATCAGTACGCTGATAGCAGGACCAAGCAGTATCCCTGATATTCCCGTCCCGCAGGGATGGGAGCAGGTTCCGGCGGTAGGCACCGGTACCGGCATGCAGGAGATGATAAAGACGACCGCAGCCATGAGGCCGACGAGGGGCTTGAACGACAGGTCGGCCGAAGACATCTTCTTCAACCGGTTTAATCCATATCGCGACAAACGGCAGGGCAACGAGAAACCAGAGCGCCGCCCAGTTAAAAGGCAAAATGCCTTCAGATATGTGCATGGCATGAGCGTCGGAGGCAGTGGCCAGCAGCCAGTAGCCAGTAGTCAGGAAACAAGCAAAATCCCGCAGCTGTTCATACTTTGAATCGTGAATGTTGAATTCTTCACTTCTCGCCTGCCATTTTCAATAATGCGTTCACGATCGCCACGGCCACGGGCGTGCCGCCTTTCCTCCCAGGGCAGTGATGAACGGAAACCGCTGGGACGCCAGGAGTGCCTTTGATTCAACGGCCTTCACGAAGCCCACGGGGACACCGACAACAAGCGGTTGCGAGACGGCGTCGCGAGTTCCGGGTTGTTTAAAATCTCTATCGCCCTGATCAGCGCCGTAGGCGCGTTTCCAATGGCGATGATGCCGATGTTGTCATTCTCCTGTAACGCCTTTTCGATCCCCTCGTTCCGCTCTGGTCTTTGTTTCCTGACTCCTGGCTCCCGGTTCCGGACTCCTGTATTCCGCAGATGACCTTTCCTCCCCATCGGGACAGCAGCTTCTTGTTGATCCCTGTTCTTACCATTTCCACGTCGGTCAGAATGTCCTTTCCCGACTTGATCGCATTGAGTCCCGCAGGCGACGGCGTCCGGGTGGAATGTCAGCGTGTTCTTGAACTCAAAATCCGCGGTTGCATGGATCACGCGCTGGACGATAGGCAGGCGGTCGGAAGGAATAGCGCTCAGATCGGCCTCGGCGGACAGGATATCGAAACTCCTCTTTTCTATTTCAGCCGGCGCGAGATCCTCCGCTGCGCTGATCCGTTCCATTACGATGTGGGCCAGTTTCTCATGGATCGCCGAGCGGCTCGGTATAGATAAAGTTCACGCCGGGATAAAGCCCCCGCGCCTCCTCGATCATCCCGGGAATGTCCTTGGTCACATGCATGCCCGCGCTCAGGAAAAAAGGATGAAGAATGATCTTTTTCGCACCCCGCTCCACGCAAGTCTTGATGGTCTCCGATGATGCCAGGCTCGGCAAACTGCAGGTAGGCGACCTTGACGCAATCCTCCGTGCACCCGGCATGCAGCATGCCGTGCAGCATCTTTCCGACGCGCTCCAGATTGTTGGCGTCTTTTTTCGGGCTTCCGTGCCCAAGAAGCAGGATGCTTTCCTTCATGCGATTCTTTCTCCCTTGCCAAAACCTGCAAAATGTTCCGACGATACGCCGGTTGCTGCCGAAATGGACATGGACGTAGCTGGCGAGGGTGTTCTTGTACCGGAACCCCTCGGCCGGGAGAACCTTGCCGCGGCTGTCGCACAGCGAATAGACCTGCCCCGGCGCGCCTTCCCGGATCTCCGAATAGTGGAACTCGTGCCCCCGGCATCTCTCGCCCCGGGCGCCGATGATGCAGTCCTCGTTCAGCAGGATCTCGCGGTAGCCGAGGCGCGGTTTCTTCGTCATTCTCGTTTCGAAGGGGAACACGCCGGCCATGGCGAAGAACCTGTTGTCGAAATCACGGATGCCCTTCGAAAGGTACATCATCCCGCCGCATTCGGCATACAGCGGTTTTCCGGCATTGGCCCATGCATGGACCGACGCGAGCATGGACCTGTTGCGGGACAGCGCTTCGGCATGGAGCTCGGGATACCCGCCTCCGATATAGACGGCATCGGCCCGGTCCGGGATGGCCCGGTCAACGAGCGGACTGAACCGGATGATCTCCGCACCTGCATCGCGCATCAGATCCAGGTTGTCCTCATAATAAAAACTGAACGCCTTGTCATAGGCAACGGCGAGCCTGAATGCTCCCGGATCCCTCCTTGTCCGGCCCCTTGACTGTGGGTGGTGCGTGATGTTCCGCGTCCGGGATGTCTGCCTGACTCGAATGATCGCATCGATATCGACGTGACGGATGACCGCATCGGCAAGCCTGTCGATATTCTCCCCGGCAGATCGGGTTTTCTTCCGCAATGCTGAGGCCGAGATGGCGGTGCGGGATCTCGAAGTTCAGTTCCCTCGGGAGATAACCCAGGACCGGCACGTCACGGACGCTGTCGCTGAGCCTCTTGTAATGGTTCTCCGAAGCGACCCGGTTGAAGATCACACCGGCGAATTTCAGTGCGGATTTCGAATCTGCGAATTTCGGATTTTACCGTCTCCATTCCGCATTCCGGAATCCGCAATCCGAAATTGACAAATCCTTCGACCACCGCCCCCGCGCTCTCGGCCATGCCGTACGCGTCGACCACGAGAATGACCGGCACATGCAGAAGGCTGGCCAGGCTTGCCGTGCTCGAATCGCCGTCATACATGCCCATCACGCCCTCGACCACCGCGATGTCGGCGCCCGCCGCATGCCTCCTGAAACACTCGAGCACATACTCCGGCCCGCACATCCATTGATCGAGGTTTCGCGACGGTCTGTCCGATACAAGCCGGTGAAGGCCCGAGTCGATGAAATCGGGGCCGGCCTTGAAGGGCTGCACCGCGAGGCCCTTTTTCCTCGAAGGCCGCAAGGATGCCGAGCGTCACCGTCGTCTTGCCGCAGCCGCTGTGGGTCCCGGCGATGATTATGCCCCGCCCCCTCGCCTGGTTCATAGCCCGATCATTCCTTCGATAAATCTCATATCAAGGTTTTCCCTGACTGTTTCCGCGAGTCTGTCAAGCGCCCGGTCCTTTAAGCCTGAATAACTCACAAATGATTGCACGGGGGGCAAACCCTTTCGTTCCCTGACGGAATTGATAATAACGTTGCGGAACGAATCGTTTTCAAATATGCCATGCAGATAGGTCCCCCAGCAGTTGCCGTTCATCGAACCGTCCAAAATCAGCTCGAAGTTAGGAGTTGGGAGTGCGGAGTCTGAAGACAGCCTTCTTACCTTGAATAATCCGATGTCGCCAGTGCTCGTGCCCATGTGGATCTCGTAGCCCATAGTGCTTCACTGCCATTCCACTCTCCACTCGGCACTCCGCCTGCACCCAGCGCTGACGAGTGCTCGCGCGAGTGCAGGGTGAACGCCGCACTACCGACGATCTCCGCCTGGCAGGTCGTTTTTTCTTTTTGAAATACTGTTTCGATATTCAGGAGGCCGATACCGTCGATTTCCCGGTGCGGACTTTCGACGCCGTGAGGATCGAAGATCTTTCTGCCGAGCATCTGGTAGCCGCCGCACATGCCCATGATCGGTATTTTTTTTGCGTTTGCCCGCTTGATGCTTTCATCCAGTCCCTGCTCCTTTAAAAGGAGGAGGTCCTTGACCGTGTTTTTCGTGCCGGGAACGATGACCATATCCGCATGCTCGATGACCGCATGGTTCCGGGAATAGACGACCTCGACGCCGGGTTCGCATGACAGGGGATCGAAATCGGTGAAGTTGGAAATATACTTGAGCCTTACGACAACGATTTTTATATTTTCATCTTCTGACTTCTGCCTTCTGACTTCTAACTGCTGATCAAGCCCAAGCCCGTCCTCTTCGGGCAGTCCTATTCCCTGGATGTAAGGCAGTACTCCAATCACCGGCTTGCCTGTCTTTTCTTTAATCATGGAGAGCCCGGGCCTGAGTATCTCAGGATCGCCCCGGAATTTATTGATGATGAACGCCTTGATGCGCCCGCTGTCCCTGCCGAGGAGCTTGACTGTTCCATAGAGGGACGCAAAGACGCCCCCCTTATCGATGTCCCCGATCAGGAGAACAGGGGCCTTTGCGTATTTCGCCGCTGACATGTTGACGATATCCACGTCCTTCAGATTTATTTCCGCGGGGCTTCCCGCCCCTTCCATGATGATGAGGTCGTAGTTCCGGGAGAGCCGGTCGTACGATGACGTGACGACATTCCAGGCCTCTTTCTTGAACGCGTAATATTCACGGGCATTCATGTGGGCATGGGCCCTGCCGCAAAGGATGACCTGTGAGCCCATTTCTCCAGAGGCCTTGAGCAGGACGGGGTTCATGTCCACGGTCGGGATTTATCCGCGCCGCATCGGCCTGGAGCGCCTGTGCCCTTCCGATCTCTCCGCCCTCACGCGTGATGAAGGAATTCAGGGCCATGTTCTGTGCCTTGAAGGGAGCGACGTGCAATCCCTTGTCCGAAAAGATCCTGCACAGCGCGGCCGTTATCAGGCTCTTACCCGCGCCGGACCCAGTCCCCTGTATCATTAACGCTTTAGCCATTCGTCACCATCGGTAATTCCCAGTATCCCCCGGCATCGACACCTTATATTTCGAAACAGGTAAAGAATAGTTGCCGCGAAGAAGCGAAGAACGCGAAGAAAAACAAAACGACTGTTTCCCTTTTTTAAACTGCGCGGTTTAACATTTTGCGACTTTCGCCTGCATACAGCGCTTAGGAGTGAGCATGCGCGAGTGCAGGGCGTATCCGATCTGTTTACAAACTACGACTTCTCCGACACGCCCGCTTCGCCGAAGGTCGCCATTTCCCGGTAGATCTTTGTCCCTGCCTCGATCATCAGCATTGCGAGCGCAGCGCCGGTGCCTTCTCCGAGCCTGAGGTTAAAATCGAGGATTGGCGAGAGGCCCATCTTGTCTAGCATGCACTGCTGGCCGATCTCGACCGAGGAGTGTCCGGCAAACATATAGTCCGCGGTTTTCGGCTCGATCCCGAAGGCGATCATCGCTCCGGCCGTTGATATGAACCCGTCTACGATCACGGGGATGCGTTCCGAGGCCGCACCGAGGATCAGTCCGGCGATACCGCCGATCTCCGCACCGCCGACCTTCGCGAGCACGTCGATGGGATCCTTCGCATCGGGTCGATTCTTCTTTATGCATTCCTCGATGATCGCGATCTTGCTCTTGAGGGCTTCCTCGGTGATCCCCGTGCCCCTTCCGGTCACGCCGAAACGGGCGTCCCTGTCATCACCGATGCGATAGCGCTCGAAGGCGTTGTGTTGCCGATTCCCATGTCGCCCGTGCCGAAGATCGGTAGTCTTTCTTTGCGTACTCCCGGGCAAGGTCGATCCCGACCTGGATGCACTGCTCCGCCTGCTGCCTCGTCATGGCTGGCCCCTTATGCATGTTCGCGGTGCCGCGCACCACTTTACGGGAGACGAGACCGGGCACATCGCCGAAGTCGTAGTCGACCCCGATATCGACGATAACAACGTCAGCGCCCACGTGCCGGGCGAGCACATTGATGCCCGCGCCGCCGCGCAGGAAGTTAAGCACCATCTGGGGCGTTACTTCCTTGGGATAGGCTGATACGCCTTCATTGGCGATCCCATGATCTCCGGCGAAGGTGAAGACGACTTTCTTGTCGAGCACGCGGCATTTTGTCGCCGGTGATCGCCACGACCCTGCGGGCAAACTCTTCGAGCCTGCCGAGGCTCCCCTGCGGCTTCGTTAGGTTATCGAGCCTTTTCTGGGCCTCTGCGGCGAGCGTTCCATTCACCGCTTATATTGTATTTCGTATATTGTTCATTGTGGAATCTCCTTGAATAATGCCCAGTTCAGCGTTCCGGCTTATATGGCCGATCCGGGCAGCCGGGGCAGGTTACTGTTCTTTCTATGCGCCGCCTCGTCCTCTGAAAAAACGAGAAAGTCACGGCTGCCTGTCCCATGACTGACGGCATCTTTCCGTCGTTTATGACGCACAAGGATATTTTTTTTGACCATGCTTTTTGCTCCTTCCGCGGGAAAATTGAATGAGACGTCTCCTGGCTCAGGACATCCTACTCGCCGGCCTTCCCATCCCGTTGAAAGCGGGACAGTGGCGTTGTCGGCTTTCGTTTCCATCACAGTTGCGCGACAGCAGGGGAATCGCACCCCTTTCCGTTCTCTCATTCTCAAAACATCGACGTTCAGCTCGTACGGTGCCGTGATTGCCGTGCTCATCCCGCCGTGCTTACGGTATCCTGCCGATAACAAAAAAATCCCCGGTCTTCTACTCAAGACTGGGGATTAAAAGAATGCATTAATCCACACATGATCTTAACGCCGAAGAATGTGCGAACAGTATCCAAGCAGGTCTTCTGGCTCTCCCCCCTTTACCGGCCTTCCCGACCGGTTGCGGTCAGTGGCGCATTGAGTAGTAAAGGATTTGCCCCCTTTGGACGGGGTCAGGATTACAGCGGCGGGTCCGCTCCCGATTTTCACGGGATTCCCTTGGCTTGAATGTCTCTCTATTATGTATAAGTGTTACATGTATACCACCGGTATCGCGCAAAGTCAATTTACTTTTAAAGATGTATTTTACACTTGGCAGGCCCCGTATCTGCCTCCTCTGAGATCTTCTTCGTCTCGGGAACTACTTTCTTTCCAGCACCAGCCTTGCCCGTTGATCATCGGGGCTGGCTGCTATTCGGGTCCTCTCGATCACAGGGCGGATAACGTCGCTTTTCCCGTTTAGCAACCAACCTGGTCAGAGGTCAGAGCAGGTTACGATCTCGAGGAGATGGTCCAGGCTGATCCGCCGTCGTTCAACGGGCAGGTTGGTGAGCCTGCTGAATTGTTCAACCTTATCCTCATCGATGGGGATCACTCCGGTATCAAAGACCATCACGCGTGCACGCTGCCTGTCAAGACAGCTTTCTTCTTCGGTTCTTATGTTTTGCCTTTGATTGTTTCTTTTCTCTATGGTATAATCCGCCCAATTTCATCAGCGTACAGGAGAGCGGAATGCTTCTAGAAGACCTCAAACAGCAGCTCGACAATGTCAAAGGCAGGCTCGAAACCCTGCGGAGGCATCTTTGACACCCCTGCCAAGGAATCCCGCCTGGAAGAACTCACCCGCCTCACGGAAACCACCGGTTTCTGGGACAACAAGGACAAGGCAAATACGGTCTTAAAGGAAAAGGCCTCTCTCGAGCGCGCGCTCAGGGACTGGAACTCGCTTGCCAAGCGGCTGAGCGACCTCGAAGCCATGGCCGAGCTCGCATCCGAAGAAGGCGGCGAATCCATGCGCGGGGAGCTCGAGCGGGAGATCGAGGTCATCGGGAAGGACATCGCGTCCGCCGAAGTCGCGGCGCTCCTCTCCGGAGAGCAGGACGACTCGAACGCCATCGTTTCGATCCATCCCGGGGCGGGCGGCACCGAGGCCCAGGACTGGGCCGAGATGCTGATGCGCATGTATCTGCGCTGGGCGGAAAAACGCGGTTACAAGACCGAAATCCTCGACTATCAGGCCGGCGAAGAAGCGGGCGTCAAAGTCCGTCACCTTTACCGTTTCCGGCGATTACGCCTACGGCAGGATGAAGGCCGAGGCCGGCGTGCACCGGCTCGTGCGGATCTCCCCGTTTGACGCGAACAAGCGCAGGCACACGTCCTTTGCCTCCGTCTATGTATATCCCGAGGTCGAGGACAATATCGATATCGAGATCGATGAGAAGGACCTCCGCATCGACACCTACCGCTCGTCAAGCGCCGGCGGGCCAGCACGTGAACAAGACCGACTCGGCCGTGCGCATCACCCACTTGCCCACGAACATCGTCGTCCAGTGCCAGAACGAGCGCTCCCAGCTCAAGAACAAGAACGTCGCCATGAAGGTGCTGCGGTCACGCTTGTACGAACTCAGGAAGAAAGAACATGACGAGAAGCTCGGGAAAGCTCATGAGCGAGAAGAAGGACATTGCCTGGGGGAGCCAGATCAGGTCGTACGTGTTCCAGCCCTACCAGCTGGTAAAGGACCACCGTACGGGTATCGAGGTCGGGCAATGTTACCTCGGTGATGGACGGCGACCTCGACCAGTTCATCGAGGCATATTTGATAGCGGGAACCGGGACGATAGTTAAGGGCCAGGAGTCAGGGGCAAACTAAGGCGCAGAGCGCATGGCGCATGGCGTTTAAATCCCTTGCACTTTACGCTATGCGCTTTGCTCCATGCTCTATGCGCTTCTCGATTCATATTCCCGCCATTTGCGGCGATCGCGCATCGATAAATCGCTTGACCCCTTGATACAGGGCCTCGGCGATTTTTTGCCGGTACGCTTCCTTACGCAGCAGTTTTTCCTCTTCCGGATTGCTGATGAAGCCGACTTCCGCCAGGATGCTCGGCATCTTCGTATTCATCAGGACATAAAAAAACGCCCGCTTTACCCCCAGATTGACGATACGCGGCTGGGCCGGTCTCATCGTATCGACGAGCGATCCCTGCACGGCATGCGCAAGCTGCAGTGAATCTTCCAGTTTATTGTCCCGGTCAAGCGCCTCAAGAATTTTTTCAACCTCGGTTTTCAATTCGCTCAGTTTTTTCGTGGACATCGCGTTTTCACGGGCAGCGGTCGCCATGGCTTCCCGGTCTGAAGCCCGCAGGCTCTGGATATAGGTTTCGATGCCCCCGCGACCTGTTCTTCCGGTTTGCGTTGACGTGAATGGAGACGAACAAGTCGGCATCGTGAGATTTCGCGATGAACGGCCGCTGGTCGAGGGGGATGAACACGTCCGTGTCCCTGGTCATGACCACCTTGCACCCAAGACGGTCCTTGACGAGAGCGGCAAGCCGCTTCGCGATGTCGAGGGTAATGGTTTTTTCCTTCAATCCGCTCCTGCCGATTGCACCCGGGTCATGACCGCCATGGCCGGCGTCGATCGCGATGGTCTGTATCTTGAGCCCCAGCTGGCTGGAAAGCGACAATTTCGCGCCGTCATTATCCTTCACCTCCGGCATCAGCGGGATCGGGATGACCTGCCGCTGCGGTTCGACCTTTGCCGCGGTCGTATCGGTCTGCCATGCTTTCCGCCTGCTGATCCGTACCGGTTGTCGGATGCAGGCGACCGGGCCTCATCGTTCTTGCCGCCTTCCCCGGTTACATCGATGACGAGACGCTCGGGGTCGTGGAGCGGGAACGCGGCATAACTCTTGATGCTCGCGAGGTCAAGCACCACCCGGACGACGCCCGGCGCATACTGGCTCGCGCGGACCTGCTTCAGGATGCCGTCGTTGATCTGCAGCGGGTCCTTGCCCAGGGAGGCGCCGACGCGGGCATGGTAAAGATCGAAGACCAGCCGGTCCGGGTTCTTGAGCTCCTGGACCTGGAACCTTACCGCACGCGCTCTGATCGATCACGATGCGGGAATAAGCCCCTTCGGACCAGTGACCGGATCTTGTTCACCACGCCGTCTGGTGCCGCTTTTCCGGCGGCCGCGATCACCGGCACCGGCATCTTCTTGATCTCCGGCTCCTGCTTTCGCTTCTTGCGCGGTGCGACGGGCTGACAAGGGCCTTTGCCTTTTCCGTCCAGGCGCTTTCGGGGTACGCCGCGGCAAGCTTTGCGTATGCCTCGGCTGCGGCAGCGTTGTCTTTCTTTGACCTCGAGAGATATTTCAGACGATGCGGTACAGCGCCTCGGGCGCCCTCGGGTGTCTGGGATAGGAAGTTTGGAATCTACCGTAGCCCCGGAGGGCTTCGTCGATGTCCTTTGACTGCTTTATTGTATTGGTAGAGTTCCTGATAGACCGCTGCACGGTCGAAAGACGCGTCCGCTGCGCTCGGGCTCTTGGGGTATTTTTTTTCCACGAGTTCGAAGGTCCGGATGCAGTCGATCCAGTAGGAGCGATATTTCTTTTTTTTGCTGGATTTTTTGAGGTCCGCGAGGCGCTGGGAGGCGATAGTATACTTGCGCCCGGCTTCGGTGTCGTAGGACGGGTGTGCGGCTGTGGAAACAAACAGCAGGATGGCGCAAGCCATGAAGGCCGCGATACAGGAACGGCCGCGTATTCGCATAATTTTCCTGATGTTTTTTAACCGAATTGCAGCGTATTGTCAACAAAAAAAGGCCCCGGTTGTCCGGGGCCGAGAAAGATCTTAATTATAACCACAGTCCGCTTCCCCGCTCCGTATCCAATCAGATAGGATGCGGGACGGAGGCGGACACACGGCAGAACAGAGAATAAAATAATGATCGAGATGTTCTTATCGTTTTGACCCGTGTTAATCCGTGTGTCCCGAGCATGTCGGGACCCGTGGTTCAACGAGCTTCTACGACGCGGTCTTCGCCGTCTCAACCAGCTTGGTGAAACTGGCCGGATCGGTCACCGCGAGATCGGCGAGGATCTTGCGGTCGATGGCCACGCCGGTCTTGGTAAGCCCGGCCATGAACCTGCTGTAGGTCACACCGTTCAGGCGCGCTGCCGCGTTGATGCGCGCGATCCAGAGTCTGCGGAAATCCCGCTTGCGGGCCTTCCGGTCACGGTATGCGTACTTGAAGTGCATGGTCAACCGCTTCGGTAGCGGAGCGGTACAGTTTCGATTTTGCTCCCCAGTATCCCTCGGCAAGATTGAGCACCCGTTTTCTTCTGGCCCTCGTTTTGGGGCCGCCTTTAGCTCTCGGCATTGTTTTGAAACCTCCTCAGTTCATAGTTCACAATATCATAGTTCATAGTTCTCAGTTCATAGTCAGCAAGTCCTTATCACTCTGAACTTTGAACCTTGAACTATATTACTTCACTCCGTACGGCAGCATCTGCTGGAAATTTTCCCGTTCGCTCTTATCGATTTCAAAATCGCCGGTCAGCCGCCTCTTGCGCGTGGCGTTCTTGCCCGAGAGCAGATGGCCCTTCCAGCCCTTGCGTCTCATGATCTTGCCGGAGCCCGTCACTTTGATCCGCTTGGCGGCGCTTCGGTTGGTCTTCAGTTTAATTTTCACCTTTGTCTTTGCCATATCTCATTCCCCTTCCAAAATCGTTAGTTTTCAGCTCCAGCGTATATTGAAAGCGGAGACGATCTGCCTCCGCATCATCGTCGTGGATAAACGTTGCCGGAATCCGGCAGATCCTACGCGTCTTGGCCTTGGAGCCGAGCAACAGCGTCATGTTCCGGCCTTCCATGCGCGGCGTCTGCTCAACGACGGCCTCATTCTGCAGTTCCGTGACGATCCGTTCAAGCAATGCCCTGCCATGCTCGGTATGGGCCATCTCGCGTCCCCGGAACATGATCGTCACCTTGACCTTGTTGCCTTCTTCGAGGAACCGCTTGATGTTGTTCACCTTGAAGTTCACATCGTGCTCGTCCGTCCTCGGCCGGAGTTTGATCTCCTTGACAACGATGACGGTCTGATGTTTCCTGGATTCGGCGGCCTTTTTCGCAAGCTCGTACTTGTATTTCCCGAAATCCATGATGCGGCAGACCGGCGGCTTAGCCGTGGGCGCCACCTCGACCAGGTCGAGTCCCGCCTCTTCGGCTTTTCTGATTGCCTCACGGGTATCGAGGATCCCGAGCTGGCCTCCGTCTGCGTCGATGACCCGGACTTCCTTCACCTTGATCAGAAAATTGATTCTTGTCGTAATTTTAGTGATAAACAATCACCCCCTTGATCCCGCTTTGCGGGAAATTGAAACTCGTGAATTGGAAATTTAAATTCAAAAAGCCGTTACCGTTTCTCACGGATCTCTTTTTGCGTCTTATCGATGAACTCCGCAAGCGGCATGGCACCCAGGTCCTTGCCTCCGCGCTCCCGCACGGCCACCGCGTTCTGCTGCACTTCCTTGTCGCCGACCACGAGAATGTAAGGGACCTTTTCCATCGCAGGCCTCGCGGATCTTGAACCCGATCTTTTCAGAACGGGAATCGAGTTCCGCCCTGATCCCCGCGGCAAGAAGCTGGTCCCGCACGCCTTTCGCGTAATCGAGCTGGTTGTCCGTGATCGACAGCACCTTCGCCTGCACCGGAGCGAGCCAGACCGGGAAGGCGCCTGCGTAATGCTCGATCAGCATGCCGAAAAACCGCTCGATCGACCCCAGAAGCGCCCGGTGGATCATGTAGGGCCGGTGGGCCTGGTTATCGACGCCGATAAAGCTCATGTCGAACCGCTCCGGCTCGTTGAAATCGAACTGAACCGTCGAGCACTGCCAGAGCCTTCCCAAGGCGTCCTTGATCTTGATATCGATCTTGGGACCGTAGAATGCGCCGCCGCCTTCGTCCATCTCGTATCCCAGACTTGACCTTGTCTGCGGCGACCTTGAGGGCCTGCGTCGCCTGTTCCCACAGCGTGTCGTCGCCAACGGACTTTTCGGGCTTGGTCGCGATATAGGCCTTGAAATCCTCGAACCCGAAGGTCCTGAGCATCTGTACCGACGAATTCGATTACCCGGATGACCTCCGACTCCATGTCCTCGGGCGCCACGAAGATATGAGCGTCGTCCTGGGTAAAGCCGCGGACCCGAAGCAGGCCGTGCAGTACGCCGGACCGCTCGAACCGGTATACCGTGCCCAGTTCGGCGTACCGCAGCGGCAGCTCCCGGTAGGAACGGAGCTTGTTCTTGTAGATCATGATGTGGAACGGGCAGTTCATGGGCTTCACATAAAACTCCTGCCCTTCCACTTCCATGGACGAATACATGTTCTCCCGGTAAAAACCGAGATGGCCCGATGTCTCCCAGAGTGTCCCGCGACCGACGTGCGGCGAGTACACGAAATCGTAGCCGTTTTTCTGGTGCTCGTCGCGCCAGAAGTCCTCGATCGTCTTCCTGATGAGAGCGCCCCGGGGATGCCACAGGACCAGCCCCCCGCCCACCTCGTCGGACAGGGAGAAAAGGTCGAGGTCCTTGCCGAGCTTCCTGTGGTCGCGCCGCTTGATCTCCTCGAGCTTCGCCAGATGGGCATCCAGCGCGTCCTTTGCCGGGAACGCGATGCCGTAAATCCGCTGGAGCATCTTGTTCTTCTCGCTGCCCCGCCAATAGGCGCCGGCAATGGAAAGAAGCTTGAAGGCCTTGATCTTCGACGTGGAAGAAACATGCGGACCGCGGCAGAGATCGGCGAAATCTCCCTGTTCGTAGATCGAGATCGCTTCGGTCGGGCAGTTCGCTGATGAGCTCGACCTTGTAGGACTCACCCTTATTGTTAAAGAACGACAAGGCATCTGCCTTGGAAATGTTTTTTCTGGTGATCGGCGTCCCCGCCTTGGCCAGCTCCGCCATCCGCTTTTCGATCCTGACGAGATCTTCCGGCGTCAGGGGGCGCTCAAGATCGAAGTCGTAGTAAAACCCTTCTTCAATGGCCGGACCGATGGCAAGCCTGGCCTGCGGGAAAAGCTGCTTCACCGCATGCGCCATGAGGTGCGACGTACTGTGCCAGTACGTTTCCCGGCCCTCGGCCGCGCCGAAGGTAACGATTTCGATCGCAGCACTGCGTTCAACAGGGATGTTGAGATCCTGAAGTTGACCGTCTATTTTTATGGCAAGCGCGTCTTTAGCGAGGCGAGAGCCGATTTTCTCGGCAACTTCCTGACCGGTGATGCCGGATGGCATACTTTTCACCTGACCGTCAGGCAGCCTGAGTTGTATTTCACTCATAAGATAGATGTCATAGATAGATGGTGTTGCCGCACATAAAGCGAAATCATGGTAGGCCCGGGCGGTATCGAACCGCCGACCTCTACCGTGTCAAGGTAGCGCTCTCCCCCTGAGCTACGAGCCTATGGTTTTGCCGTTTTGGTAACAAGTGCGAATTTTATGAGATTTCAGGGGGTTTGTCAAGGATAAAAACCGCAGATTGACAAAAAAGCACGGCATGTCTTCAATGTTACCCTCTTCATGCGATTATGGCGTCTCCAGAAAGGGATCGAGCCAAGGATTTGCCGCCTATCATAGACATCCTCGCAGCGAAATGCAATCACATTATTTTCATCATCAAGAAGGGCTTACGCTTTTGTCTTTCTTGACCCGGGCATTATCATGAATCCTTATTTGATCATCTTGTCTGATGCCAATCGGTCGATCATAAACCTGATAAAATCCGTTCCTAGTTTTTGGTTGATTACATCAAACTTGGTTACCGATCGAGCTGTCCAAACCCGGTTCCCTGTTTTCACATCAAACAGATTTGTTTCTATATACGCCGGTTCATCCTCGTTTCTCGTTGGCGCATCATAAACGTAGTGATAATAGCCGGACCAGCGTGAAGACTCCGTGGGGCCTTTTCCCGGTTCCGGAATCTGTGTTTGGGCTGTTAATTTGTCGACAAGCCGTACGGTGAGGATGCCATCCGCCCCGAGGTTGCTGATCTTTGTTAAAGCGGTTTCACTATCAACCATCTTATCGGGCGGAATGACGACGTATACCGGCAATGCGTCCGTCCCCCTGGCTTTCAGCTGGCTAATGTACGCATCTTCAAGCAAAATCCTGCGGGCCCTATCCTGAACGATGCAGAAGACCGCGATTTTCTTTGCCGGGCCGCGATACTCCTTGTCTTTCCAGACATCCGTCAGCACTGTCTGCGCGTATGATGACGTTCCCATCGAGAAAAATAAAAGCAGGCACCATACTATCACTCTGACACGGTTCATAGCAAAACCCTCCTTATGGTTCTCTCCCAAAACAATAAAATATGCAAAACTATACTGTGAACTGAGAAAAGTTGCAAGATGGGGGAAATGGGTCCTTGCCTTATATGCGTTGTTACGCTAAAAAGTGACAATGACCCCTGCGTTCGCTACAAATTGCGAAAACAAATCACCTTGCACTTTTATCAAGCATTGACCCGAGCTACAGAATGCCTGGCCGCTTCCGTCGAACAAGGTGCCGAACCACCGTCCTTCGAGTCTTAATCCGATACGATCGGTGAAAAATATTCTTGCACCGCCGCCCAGGCTAAGCGAGAATTTCGTCGCAGAATCGAGCCCTTCTCCTTTCGGGACAAAATGAGTTACGCCGAGAGTTCCCACTATAAACGGCTTCACCTTCCCGGAATCCGTGCCATATGTCCCGCCGATGTGAATATAATCGATATCCAGATCGAACAGTGGTGTACTGGTGAACGCATTGCTTTGTTTGGCCTGTAGCCGTGTCGCCTGACGGCTTAGGTACAGTTCAATCTGGGAGTCGTCGGTTTGTTTGAAGTCCAGCATGATCCCGTAACTGGCCTTCTCATCGACTGACAGCTTAGTGCCTGTCGTTGAATCTTGAAATTCTCCTCCCCACGTATATCCGGCAAAGGGAGTTATCTCGAAATCTGCGGCATAAATGTAACCAGGGACCGCTGCCGCAATCAGCACTATCGTGGCGAGAAACACTATACGTATTGAATTCATGAACGGTAAGTCCCCCTCTTCTGATATTTTATTATCTCAATGGTCCCCGGTGGAACGTCGGGATCATGGCTTGCCGAGAAAGAAATAGAAGCTTCTATTATCGTTCTCCGCAATGCCGTAGGCGATATACACCGGGCCCAGCACCGTGTCGGCGGCCAGGATAAGCGCGCCTGACGTCAGCGTTCTGGTCGGACTGCCCGGTACCAACGGGCCGCCTATGCGGCCCGCCTCGAATGAAGCGCCGGCATACATGCCTTCCGTCAGCATCCCTTCGGACAGCTTATAGAGATACACCAGCCGCCCGAATTCAAGAGACTCGCCGTAAAATTCTCCGGTTTTGTAACCCGACAACTGCAAGAACCCGCCAAAGGAAAACTGGTCGTAGGCTGGCAACGGCTTGTTTCCGATCGCCCCGCCGCCCTTGAGCGCCAAGTGAACGGAATTAGCGCCGAAGGAGACTGCTGCAAGGAGATCGCCTTCCCAGCGGTTATAGGTGTCACGGGCGCCCAAGTCGGTACTTGAGCCAAGTATCTGCAACGTGGCCGCATAGCCGCTGCGAGGGAAATTGATGCTGTCAAGCTGGTCGATACGCAAGCGGACGCGCATTGCGCCGATGTCTACGTTTCCTGGCGGCGGCGCGAGGGATGAAGAGCCTGAGGCGAGTGTGAACGTGCGCGGGCCTCCCACCAGACCTACCCGCAATTCTCCGTACTTGGTGAACTGGCTGCCCAGATCCAACCCGACTGCGGTGCTGCGGTTGCGGTAGCTGGCAATCGGCGTAGCCCCCTGGAATACAGTCTGGAGGTACTCGTTATAATCTACTGCCGGCGCCACGAAGAGATACCGGCTGACGAACAATGGTTGGTAGAACTCCGATGTGAATCGCGTCGCCTGTCCGAACTGCAGATCGTTTCGCCATTCTCCGCCCAGCTTGTTGAGCCACGTGCGGCGGTAGCTCGCGAGCACATTGAAGTAAGAGTCGCCGCTGAAGTCGGTGGACAGGCCGAGGCCGAAACGCAGATAGTCGGGACCCCAGGATTTCTCCACTGCATCGACCACCAGAATCCGCTTCTCCGGCTCCTCGATGATTCGGTATCCGACGTGCTCAAAATCCCCCCGCCCGTAGATGCGCCGCATATCGGCATCCACTACCTTGGTATCCAGCGGTTTTCCCACCTGCGTTTCCATGATCTCGATCAACGACTTCGGGGTTGACCCGTTTCAGGCCTTCGACGCGGATCTCATTCACCGGCCTGGTGTCGGCGACCGTATCACCCTTCTGCCGGCGCCGGTGCTCCTCATACTGCTGCGGCGTCAGGCTGTAGCGTGAAAGCAGGTCCGCTACCTTGCGCGCGGCGGCCTCACCGATGGGCACCGTGTCCGGCATGTGGTCGAAATCCGTGGAGGAATAATCCCCCAGTTCGGGCACGATGAGGATGTCGCCCGGTTTGAGCGAGGCAAGCGAGGCCTGGACGTTCTGCTCGGTCAGGATATTGATCATCTGGCCCGTAACGCCGAGAAGCGAGCTGATCTGGTCAGGCCTCATGAGCGGCGTGCCGAGATTCACCGCGATAACCACGTCGGCCCCCATATCGCGCGCCACGTCCACGGGCAGGTTACGCGTCAAGCCGCCGTCCACAAGCGACTTACCATCCACTTCGGCCGGCGCAATCGCGCCCGGCACCGACATGCTTGCGCGCATGACTGCAGCCAGGTCGCCCGAGCGGAATACTACCATCTTTCCGGTACCGATGTCGGTTGCCACCGCGCGGAACGGGATCGGCAGGTTGTCGAAGTTAACGGATCCCTTGACCTTGGCCAGATCGCGCAGCACGGCTTCCAGCCCCACGCCGGTCACGACGCCCTTCGGCAGGAGCAGCGATCCCTTGCGGATGCCCACCTCTGGTCCGACGAAGTTTTTCAGATCATCCTGCTTGCGCCGGAACGAGACGTCCTGCCGGGGAGGCGCGTCCGATGCCAGGGCAGCCGACTTGATGGTGCTGATGTCGATCAGCATCTGGTCTATGGTGTTGCCCGAGGCGTAGGAGCCTCCTACGATCGAGCCCATGCTGGTGCCGGCGATATAATCAACGGGCACGCGCAGTTCTTCCAGCACCTTCAGAACGCCGATGTGCGCTGCTCCACGGGCGCCTCCTCCTGAGAGGACAAGGCCGATGCGCGGCCGGGGTTTGGCAACTGCGGCGCCACCGGTGTTCTCGGCGAAGCTGGCAGGCGCGATCGCACCGAGGACCACGGCCAGTACCAGGAGTCCACCTGCCCTCTTCCAGGCGGCACGCCCATTAAGTTGCGTCAGCAGTTTCTTTATCATGGTCACCCTCCTGTAATCGCCCTCGAAGGTTGGCATTGGACCGGCAAGCAGGCGCTCGGCCACCAGTCACACTCCCGGTTTCAGCAAGGTCGCGATCTCAACATCACGATTGATGTTATCATGGGAACAGTTTCGCATTGAATAACTTATCCGCGACGAGCGCGACGTAAGGCTTGATCTCTTCCTGTGGAGGGCCAGAGACGCGCGTCTCGGTCCGGATTGACCAGAGGAGTTTTTCGGTCCGGGCATCAAACACGTTGGTCTCGAGTCCCAGGAAGGTCTGTTCGTGCGAGTAACTTTGTGTGGTCGGCGCAGAAGGTCCGGGGAAAGAGGCAACCACAGCACTAGAACCGCCCCACATCCCCATCCCCGTCGTGATGGTCATCCCGGGGATGATTTCCTCTTTCGTGCGCCGGTCCACTATTCTGGTTATCAGGATCGCATCACTGCCCTTTTCCTTCATCTTTGCAAGAATCGCATCACGAGAACCCTTATCATAGAGCGACTCTATTTCAAAATCCCTGAAACTTTCAATTGCCTTGATCCCGCGGTATTTGAAATACCTTGCAAACTCGCTTTCGAACATCCTTCTGGTTGACGGTTCCCTCACCAGTACGACAATGAGCACACTGTTCAGGCGCACGCCCCTGGAAGTGTCGTCCGTCCAGACCCGCTGTACCTTGGTAGCCGCGCAGCCGGCCATCACCAGGCTGGACATCAGGAGCAGACTGCCTGCTGCGATCAGCCGTACGGTATTCGAAATACTCTTCATGAGCAAATTCCTCCACCAGCCGAATTATTTTTTTTTCGGCGGGAATTGCGCAAGCATAGTTGCAACCACCCCGTTGATCCGCGCCTGCTGCTCTTCCGGTGAGACCTTGGGCTCGACCGCGGCGGTTACCGTCGCGCGCCAGACCAGGGATTGTGTCTTTGCGTCCAGAAAATCCATGACCAGCGTGCCCTCCGTCTTTTCTTTGGGCTTGCTCTTTGCTCCGCCCACGTTAATTGTCCCGGCCCTGCCCACGGGAATTCCGACTGAAGCGCCAACCGATGTAGAGCCGCCGTAAGTGGTCTTGCCTGAAAGCTGCATCGCGATCAGGAAATTCGGGTTTTCCGAGGCCTCCGTACAACCCTTTGCCTGAAGCTGGGTGTTCACGGCGTTTCTGATCCTCTTCACCAGCAGGTCATCGCCTACAGCATTGCCTGTGGGAGGCATCCAGTTGAACGTCTTCATTGCCGTGAAGTCCGCTGCCGTGTCGTAGTCGTAATTCACCGGGAGCGGAGTGGCGCATCCGATCACCGCGATCAGCACTGCCGTTGCCAACCATGCGTATCTGTTCATTATTCATTTCCTCCTTGATCCGGACAAACCGGAACCATGCCAATGTAAACCACGGGCGCCTTTGGCGCACACGGTTGGAAGCGCGGTTCTCTCGTCAGCGGCTTTCGGACACCGTGCGCCCGCCCAATTGCTGGACAGGCCGCGCATTATGCTTGTAGAACTGCATGAACCGGTCTATCTGGGCATCGGATATCGCCACTGGTGTTTTCAGCACGAACCACGTGACGCCTTCGGAGCAGGGCGGCGTGGTAAGAGAACCGGTGTACGTGTAATATCCGCGCTGTGCGGGCAGAAGTTGTGAGGGATCGATCGTCACCCCTGTGGGGACCTCTTCACGACCCTCTTCTTTGGGCAGGTGTTCCCAGAGCGTCTTCATGAATGCATTCGCCTGCGCTTTCCGCATGAGCACCGCCACAACGGCGAGCCTGCCCTCCGCGTCCTTGTGGACCAGGTGGGCCACCATGTCGAAGCTCTTGTGGTTGACTTTTTCCTCGCTCGGATGATGGAAATGGAACTGCACGAGCTGATATTGTTTTCCGCCAACCGTTATGAAGCTCCCCTCGGGATAATTCACCTGGATGGAGTGGCCGTTGTTGATGATCCTGAGCTGCGCAGGCTTGTAGGCGAACTGGATGGATGGAAGATCGGCCTTCACTGCTCCGGTGATGTCGATGGGCGACTGGTTCTTCCCGGTCTTGCACACGGCATAATCCGTCTTCACGTCGCCCCAATGGGTCGGCCCATGCTCACCTTCGTAGGACCAATCATGTACGGCAGTGCTTTTTTCTGAAGCCGCGGCAAGCGGAACGGCCATCATTGCCGCGGTTGCGACAAACAGCATCGAATAGAATATTCCCCTGACCTTCTTCATTGCAGAATCCTCCTCTTTCCTCTCGTGTTTGATATCATGTTCGCTGTCATTACAGTGATCCCTCCTCATCACCCGGCTTTGCCGGCGGCTGATACCACTGCTCCTTGGGCACTATCTTGGCCTGCGCAGGATCCCCGAGGTAGTGGGGCGACATGATCTGGACGCCGAATTCGTTGAAGGCGTCCTGGATGTTCCGGTGCAGGTCCGAATAGATCTTCACCATCTCCAGAGGCCGGTCGGTATAGGCGTTCAGCTCGTAACTCACGTAAAAATCGTCCAACGCCGTCTGGAGCACGAAGGGCTTCGGCTCCTTGAACAACCCCGGAGTGCGTTCTGCCGCCAGGAGCAGCATGGCGTGAATCTGACGCCAGGGCGTGTCATAGCCGATGGTCACGGTCGTATGGAGGATCAGTCCGCCTTGCCGGGCCAAAGAACTGTAATTGACCACCTCGCTGTTGATGATGAGCGAATTGGGGACGATGATCTCCTCGTTTTTGATCGTCCGAAGGTGTGTGACCTGGAGCCGAATCTCGATGACATCGCCCGCCTGGGATCCTATTTTCACCCTGTCCCCCACCTTGAAGGCCCGGCGGAAGATAACCATGTACCCCGCGATGATGTTCGAGATGGACGACGAGGACCCGATGGAGAACATGACGCCGAGAAAGAGCGACACACCCTTGAAGGCCGGAGATTCGGAGCCGGGGATGTACGGATAGGCCACCACGACCATGAAGGCGATCACAATCAGCCTCGCGACCTTGTACATCGGGATCGCCCAATCGGCGTCGAACCCGGAAAATTTGATACTCCCCCGTTCGATACCCAGAAAGAACGCTCGCAGAAGATTGAGACCGTACTTCGCGACAAAGAAGAGGATGATCAAAAAAACGAGCTTCGGAAGATAATCAAGGATGGCAATGCCGATGCTGCGAAGAGGCGTAAGGACCATGTCGAGCAGAGGTGTTGCGTAGGTCCTTGTCCAGGGAAAGAGGCTCAGGACAAGGTTGATATAGAGGAAAATGATGAACAGGGCAATGATGATCTGGGCTGTCTTCAGCACTCCCTTGAGGGTCGACCATATCCATTCTGTTTGGACAATATCATGAGAACGTGCCTGCAGTTCTCTCATCTTTGCCGTGAACCGTTCCTCGGCAAATGAGGTCAGCCTGCGGAATCCCCATCTGAGCAGCAGGATCAGCGCGATGATTCCAAGCGTCGCGCCCAACGCAGTGGCGCCTGCCCAGAGAATGCTCCGGGAACCGCGGTCACGGCGGTATGATTCGACAGTAGTGCGGATCTTTGTCACATAAGCCTTGGCCAGCACCTGGCGGGGCACCTTGTCCAGTTCGGCATCGATGTCAAAAACAGACATGATGAACCGGTCGCCGGCCATTATGTCGGTGCTGTGATCCGATTCGACGGCAACCACGGAATCGGCTTTTACTGAAGGGTCATCGGCAAGCGCTATAATCCGTTCGGCGATGGCATCGGCCCGCTCACTGGCCGGATGCGCCGTAATTCCCCTGACCGTAAAGAGTACCGCTCCATCGACCCTGACAGGCGCTGTCTCCACAACCATGTCCCTGTCAGCGGCACCCTGCGCGAAAGCCGAAGAAAGCGCGATCTGTCCGTTCGCGATTGACAGGGTAATCGAAAATACGATCAGTAACGTTCTCATGGAGAGCTCCTTATGCTGCCCCTGTTCTTAAAATCCATAGCCCATCTTGAGATAGATACCGTAATTGTCCCATTTGCCCTGGGCGTACTCCAGGCTCGCCACAATGCCTTCCTTCTGCTTGATGATGTACTGGAACCCCGCTCCATAGGAAGGATAGACGTTCTTGCTGTCCGTGCAATCCTGGCCGTTCCCATAGAGGCAGGCCACGCCCGCGAAAATCGTCGCGCCCCAGCTCTTCGCAAGCCGCAGCCGCTCTTCTGCCTCAACGGCGGACATGTTCTTTCCAAGATACTGTCCCATCTTGTAGCCCCGCAGGACGACCGGAGCAAAGGCGCTCGGCGGGGCATCAACGGTCCACTGGTTGCTCTGGCGCACGGCGAGCACCTGATCGCCCCAATGCTTCCAGAAGCCCTTCATGTCCAGCCGATAAACGTCGAAATTATTGTCGCCCGCAATCCAATCCCGGTAGGCGACGTTGTTCACGTTCAGATACCAGCCCCGTGTAGGGCTGAACTCGATGTTCCGGGAATCGTGCAATACGGCCAGGCCGATGCCGCCGGCCTTGAAACCGGTCAGTCCGAGCGTTTGCAGCATCTCTTCATCCAGGGCGTTCTGACCAATGACCTGGTAGTTCGTTAATATCCCCTGCAGGCCCCCGAACCAGTCGCCCGTCACGCGATACAGATAGCGTGAAACCAGAGCGTGAAGATTGTCCTCGGACTTGAGCGGCTTGCCGGTGCCGAGGAAATCATTGTAGTCATTCTTGATGAGCCCGTTGGGGGCGATCACGAGAAGACGGTGGTGGTCTGCGTTCCACGATGCTTTAGCGAGAAGCGCGACTATCGCGGAATCCGTCGAGGTGTACATGCCGTTTACGCCGAACATTGACACCTGAGACTTCTCGTCGAAATAATGCATATAGGTGGCTATAAACCCGATCGAGGTGCCGAGCTTTGGATTCGATGAGAACGTGGGCATGAGCAGCCAGGGCGACTCGGATTGTTTCTCCGTAGTGGTCGTTGCAGAGACTACTGCCGGAGCGGCCCGGGGAGACGTCGCTTTCGGCGTATCAGCAGCGAATATCGCGGACGGTGCAAACATGATTGCCGCACAGAGTAAAAATAAAACTGTTGATCGCATCGGCATCCTGATGTCTCCTATCCACGTGGACATATCCATATTCCCGTCCCATTCAGGGCGTGCCGTTCGGAAGCCTGCCGAGGGCCTTGACAGACCGGCAGACTGTTTTCTCCTCATTTTTTTCTAGAAATAGACCGCTCCGTACAACATCCCGCCGTTCCAATTGGTCTCAAGGTTGAGCGTGGCCACATCCTTTTTAATTTTTGCAGTCATGCCGAACCGGTTGTACGCCACACCCAGGGCGACATGTTTAAAGAGCCGGTACTCCGTCCCGATGACGAAATCCTGGAGCCCGCCTCTGACTTGTCCTGGTAATTGACGAAAAAGAACTGATAGTTATAGAAGGCGGAGAAGCGGGGTGTGAAGTTATAGTCCGCGAACAGGCCCCAAACGGGCAGCGGCGCTGTTACCACTTCACCCTGGGATTGATTGATGCCGCTGGCGCTGATCCCGGCGGACACGCGCATGATATGAAATCCGAACGATGCTCCCAGTTCAGCCTCCTCATTATGGAACAGGGAATATTGATAGTTCAGCTTATACACTCTGAAATCAAGTTCGCTGTCAACCTGGGTACTGATCGGGTACGTCTGACCGCCCCACTCGATAGTCTCTGCCCAGCACCCGGGAACCGGTGAATTTCACATCATACCAGGCAAAGCCAAGAGCATGATGTTCGTTAAAACGGTATAGCCCATCCAACCTGACGAATGTCCCCCGGGTGTCGCCGCCCAGTGTATCATGGAAATCAATGTAGGTGCCGATGGGAAGGTTCGTTGCGTCAAGACGCATGATTGTGTTGGCACTATTGATGGCATAGCCGCCCAGCCGAACCATGAACCGGTCCGGAAGCTTCTCCTCTTCTGCGCCCGCCTGAACAGCGCCGATCATCACGAACGCCGCAACGGCAGTAACCGCGAACAGGAAGCGGAAAAAGCTATTTGTGCTTCTTGAGGGTCAGCAAACTACGAACAATGAACAATAAGGTATGCATGATAGTTCTCCTTCCGCATTTTCTCATGATAATCATAATATCGACAACCTTTCGGTCAATTAAACAGCGCCCCGCCCGGATCGAGCGCGTTCCGTCACTGCATCCGGTCCTTGATCTCCCGAAGTTTTTCCCGGCAGTCGAGCCTTAGGGACACGTAATTATCGTTCAGGCATTGATAGATACGCATGATGTCAGGGTTATCGAAGTTGCACATTTTAGCTATCTCCTCGGTACACGCCGAGTTCAGTCCCTTCAAGCTTTTATTCTGATCCTCCAACCAGGCCTTGCAAGCGATGCTCTGGTCGTCCCGGTGATCGCTGAGGCATTTCATGGTCCGTCCGCCTCCCGGTGTCACGTCCCCGCAGTATTTGGTAATCGTTTCAGCACATGGTCCGGTGATCTCAGCGTCCGACGGCACGGATGCAATGACGCAGACGAGAGCGAATACGCAGCCAGCAGCAATCTGCCCGAGCGAATATCTTTTCCCATGTTCATACCCTCCTCATGTAAAGTGAAAAACAAAAATCAATAATGGTTGCCCTCGAGCCCGCCTCAGGCGGGAATGCGGCCGCAGGGTCAGAACCAGGTCAACTGCCAAGCCACGCCGAGGGTATCGAAATTAGAGCCGATACGGACCGTTGCTCCCCGCGACCAGTTCAGTTTCAAGGACTGGTTCTGCTTGACCGGGACCGAGAGCGTCAGCCCGACGCGGGTATTTTCTTGCCGGTCGTTCTTGGGCTGGCCATTGATCGTAGTCTCCCCACCGGTATAATAGGTGAAGTCGAAGGCTGCCCACAGACGCGGCCGCACATCGTACCCAATGTGCGCCTGATATGACTGAAGAGGGTCCTGCCTTTTGACCTGGCCGCCGAAGAAGTCCTTGTTGTCCTCAAACAACCAGACCCCGGCGTAGAGCTCGAATACCCAATTGCCGACCGGCTGGGAGAGCCCCAGCTCAGGTTTATATGCCCATCGGTTTGTGCCGAGGTTTATCAGCTTCGCCGAATCATACTGGCCAAAGGGGGCAGTGACGGTGAGGCTCGCGCCCAAGGTGGTCTCCTGCTTGTGCCGGACGAATTCCAGCGGTTTCAGCGCAGGACCGCCAAGCAGGTTCACAGCGAACCGCACCTGCGGGTCGAGCATTCCGGTACGATCGATGCTGTGGCTTACCGTCTGCACATCGCCATGGGCCTTGGCTTCCGCGAAGGGCGTCACCACGGTAAAATTCGCCAGACGCCCGAAGAGACCGAATGTATGTCCGTAATAGGGTGCCATGCTGTAGACCCTGGCTTGAACGTTCTGGACCGGCGCGGCAGGGTCGGTGACTACCCCCCCGCTTGTGTAAAGCATAGCCAGCCCGAGGAAGTTCAGTCCTATGGGCGCCGGCGAGTAGGCCCGGGGTTCGAGCTGCTGCGCCTGTGCTGTCCCAGCGATACCGAGGAGCAGAGTGAGAATGGCAACTGCCATGCTCTCCGCTATCCATCGACTGAAATGCCTTCTGCCGAGGTGACGATTTTCTGATATTCTCTGTTCATTGATCACAGTTTTTATCATCAATGCCTTCAGGGTACCAGATACTGCAGGATACTCTCTCCTTTTTCCCCATCGCCAGACTTACGCTCGAACTTTATTTTTTTTGGAGCTACCATGAATCATTTTTTTCAGCGGCGTCCCCCGCCTCCGCGCATGCCCCCGCCTCCGCCGCCGCGCGGAGCGGCTGCCGGAGCGCTCAGCTGAGCGGGCTGCGCACTGCGCTGATTATACTGACTGTTCCACTGGCTGGTGCGCTGATCTCCGGCGGACCGGTTCGCACTCTCGCGGTTCAGATCACTGGTCACGTCCCTGCTTCCGGCCTGACCCGCGCGATCAGCTGCCGGAAGCTGCGAGGCTGTGTTTCCCCGTGACCGGTCAACAGAATTCCACGCTCCGTTCTCGTACTTGGACCAGCCCGATTCGTTCTTGCGGTAGACATTGCCGTCATTGCCCACATAGGTGTTGTTCTGCCCCTTGACTACGCTTGATCCTTCCGAGGTCCTGATGCCCCCCACCGTACCCTGACCGGTGCTCACATAGCCGCCCTTGACCCACTGGTCGCCGCGCGACACGACCCCGGCGCCCCAGCTTCCGTACACGTTCGAACCCTGCGCGCCCGCAAATCGCGTTCCCGTTGACGGATTGTATCCCTGGGCCGCGCGGACCGATCCGTTGGGCCCGTAGGCTGCAGCGCCCGTTGCCCAAGCCCCGGTCCGGGAGTTGTACGCCTGACCGACCTTGTACCCGCCGGCAGGGCCGTATGCGCCATATCCCCGTTTATACGTTCCCGTGGCCGCATTATAGGACGCACCTGCTCCGAAACCACCATACGGTCCGTAAGCGCCGCCGCCCCGGTAATAAGTGCTGGTTGCCGGGTTGTACCAGGCATGAGCGCCCCAGGTATAGGGACGGGGATAGTAAATGGGGTAGCCGTAGGGGGGATAGCCCCAGTACGGAGGATAGTAGTAGCCGGTGCCCCAGCAGGCACACGCCGTAGCTTACGTAACAACCCGTATAGCCCGATGTGTAGCTCGCCACCACTTCGTCAGAAGACGGCGACTGCTGGTACTGGACCACGTACGTTACCGGGTAGAGCGGTGAACTGGGGGGGATGGTATAAATCGCTTGCGGTACCGTGGACGCCACGACCCACGGACCTTTCGGCTCGGCAGCGGCGAACCAGATACCGCGCTCGCAGGCGTAGTATGCAGTGTTGCTCACCTTGATCACCGGGACCGATGCGTTCACGGCATACTGGAGCGGCGGGGTCGTGCCCGTGATCGGCTCGAACTTCGGGTCCCCGTCGTACGACACGTTCAGTTTCACGTCACCGGGCTTGATCCTTGCTGTCTGGGGGATCCCGGCAGCGCGCACCGATTCCTGCGCCTGGGGAGTGCCTGGCACCGAATAGAGCACGCGTCCTTTGGGCCCCCCTGCCGGAATCGAGGCAAAGACCTTCGGCAAATCGCCCGTGGCAAAGCTCCACGGTCCTTCGAGCGACTTCGATGTCCGGTACCAGCGGCCGGCCACGAGGAAGTACCAGCTCTTGTCGCCATCATTGTAGAAGAGGTCCGCCTCGGTGTTCGCAACATAATGCAGGCCTTCAGGCCCGGCGGACTGGTAATTTGGCTTTCCATCGATCACGATCAGTTCAGCCGGATCGGTGACTTCGAAGACCCTCGGGGGCTTGCTGTACTGGGGCTTCTGCGCCTGCGCGTTCTCCCGGGCATCCTTGAAGTTGTCGTCCGCGGGAAGCCGGGCGAGGTCGCCGGGAAGGGACTTGGCCAGCGTCCATTTGCCTCCCAGCTTGTTCGTGAAGAGCCAGGTCGTACCGTCGAGCAGATAGTAGTTGGACGTGGCCTCTTCAGTGAGCACGGTCCAGTTGGTGTTGATCGCGTACTTCAGGTTCGTGCCCTCGATCTTGGCGAACACCGGCTGGCCGTCGAAGATCAGGAGCCGCGCAGGCTCGAAGACGACGATGATCTTCGGCGGGTCGTTCTTGAGCTCGATGTTCTTTGCCGCGGCCAGCTCCGTCTGCCGGAGCCCGGCCAGGATGCGATCGAGGGCAACGACCAGCGGTTTGCGGCCGATCATGGCATTGACGGCCTTTTCCGCCGCGCTCGAAAGGGCGGTGTCGAGCACCGCAAAGCTCATCTTTTCGACCTCGATGTCGTCGAGCGTGACGGTCCGGCTCTCGAGGTCGGCATCGGTATCCGCCTTGATCCAGACCGCGCCGGCGATCGGCTGCTTCTGCCCCTGAAGCGTGACCTCTACGGCAATGCGGGCCTTCAGCACTTTCTGGTCCTGCCAGCTGTCCAGCTGGGGCTGATAGTAGATGAGCGTATTGCCGTCCTGCTGTTTCTGCCGCGGCCAGCCCTCGTCGATGGCCACTGCATTGGAGGCAGGCACTCTCCTCCTCAGCTACGGCAAGAGGAAGAGCATTCATCGCCAAAGCGGTGATAAGCAGAAACGAGTGAACCATATAGGTGACCTTCTTCATTCCGGGAGCCTCCTCTTGATGCTCCTGCTTCCGCGGTCAATCCGTTTCGAACGGCGTGAGGAAGTGCAAAAAACTTTGCGAAAACTGTATCAACGCACTGCTTCTTCAATACCGGACTCCTTGCATTGGAGCTCTCCGTAGCGCGCTGCCGATCTTCTTCGGTGCTCAAGGCGGTTATTGTACGGGTTTCCGATATCTGCCCTTGAATTCATTCAGACTGTCTCTGCATTCACCCGACAGATCGATATAGTTCCCCTGGAGGCAGTCAAGCATCTCCAGGGGGTCGCCTTTTTCGAAGTTGCAGCGTGCATCTATTTCCTTGGAGCACGCCTTCTTCAGAACGGCTGCGTTCGCTATCGCTCCGTCCGCATAGACCCGGCAGGCCGCGGACATCTGGTCCTTCTTCTGTTGGTAGCAGCTGACCAGGCGGCCGCCGCCGTGTGTGACATCGCCGCAGAATTGTTTTAAGTCATTGGTACAGGGGGTTGTTATTGTCTGCGCGAATACAGGCAGCGCAGCTATGAATAGTATGAAAGCCACTGATGTTCCCATCAGCATTGCCGGTGCCATAAGAATTGATCGTTTCATAGGTATTCCCTCCTTGCAGCCGCGGTACGCCGCCTCACCCAAGCGCGGCGTCTGGAACTTTCACTCCCCGGTCTGAGCATTCGGCGGCATGCTCATAGGACTCCGATAGAAAAGAGAACCGCTGCGTTTGCCCTTATCATTTCCTGTCAGGACAATGCCTTCGTCCCTCCCCTCCCGGAGAGGGACGAAGAAAATCGTTCAGCGAGCTATTTTTTCAATCCCGTGTCCTTCAGCGCATCCTTGCACCGTTTGCTGATCTTCGCGTCGTTCTTCTCGATGCACTGGAGCAGCCGCCCCTCGCCCGGTTTGATGCCGGAGCAATTGGCCTTCAGGTCGTCTGCGCACTCATTCGCCATGTAGGCAAGGGCGTTCACCGCCCGCTCGAGCTGCGCCGCGGCGTCGTAGAGCGCGTACTCGCATTTGCCCGACAGCTTGTCTTCGTGGGCATAGAGGCAGGCGAGAACCCGTCCCTCACCGGGCGTCACATCCTTGCAGTACGTTTTAAGCTCCTTCTCACACCCCTTTGTCACACTTTGGATCAGCGCCTGCTGAGCCGAGGCGCCCCCACTGAACACCAGCACCATACCGATTACCACCATCCATACCATTGCATACCGCATGTTTACTTCCTCCTTTCATGATGTTTGATGACTGCTTTCTGGACTAATATTCGAGTCAACAGACCCCGTTTTTCATGTTCTGTTATTTTTTGCTTCCGGTCGTTGGCGCGGGCTGCGTCCCTCCGGGCTGTGACTCCGGGGCCGGCGGTTGCGAGAGTTTGTCCGCTTCCATCACCCATCCGCCTCCCGTTGCCTTGTAAAGGTTCACCAGTGCGCGGAGGAGCAGGTCCTGCGTCTGGGCGTAAGTCAGCTGGCCGCTGAAGAGACTGCGCTCGCCATCGAGCACCTCGATGTAGCTTGTGTAGCCGTTCTCATAGCGGAGCCGCGCCAGCCGGGCGTAGGTGGCGAGCGCCTCGACCTGGTTCTTCTGCGCCTCGAGCTGGACACGCGTCCGGTCCTGGTCGATGAGTGCGTCCTCGAACTCGCGGAACCCGTTCTGGACCGCATTCTCGTACCCGAACAGGGCTTCTCTCTGTGCGGCCTGGGCGGCCTTCACGTTCCCCTTGATCTTGCCTGCCGTGAAGATCGGTCCTGCAAGGGAGCCGGCATAATTCCAGGCCTGTGCCGGCCCGGTGAACAGGTCCTTAAGGTCCGTGCTGACTGAGCCGAAGAGGCCCGTGAGCGAGATGGTGGGGAAGTATTGCGCCTTTGCAACGCCGATACGGGCATTCGCCGCTATGAGCGCTTGTTCTGCCTGCCGGATGTCGGGACGCCGGGCAAGGAGGTCCGATGGAAGTCCGGCAGGTACTTCAGGCAGTGTGATATCATTGATAACCTTGCCCCGCACGATCGGACCGGGATTCCTGCCGAGCAGGAAATTGATGAGGTTCTCCTGCTGCCGGACGCGCTTTTCCAGGTCCGGGATCGCGGCCAGGGCGACATAATATTCAGATTTGACCTGGCTCAATTCCATCTCTGAGATATTGCCGCCCTTAAAACGGAGATCGAAGAGCTTTACCGATTCCTCTCTGCTCTTCGCGGTCTGCCGTGCGATCTCAAGCTGCTGGTCGAGGGAGCGGAGGTCTATGTATGCTGTTGCCACCGAGGTGACGAGCGACAGGATCACGCCGCTCCGAAAATCTTCGGCAGCCATGAGGTCTGCCTTTGCCGCCTCGGTCGCGCGCCTGACCTTGCCCCAGAGGTCGATCTCCCAGCTCGCGGTGAATTGGGCGTCGTAGGAGTCGTAGAGCGAACTGGTGCCCGGCGCCAGCGCGAGGGGGCCCTTCTGGCTCGCCTGCACCCTGCTCCCTGACGCGCCGTAGCCCACCTGCGGGAAGAGGTCCGCCCGCGTCGCGCCGTACCGGCCATAGAACTCTTCGACACGCGCAGTGGCAGTACGGAGATCATAGTTCTCCTTGAGCGCGGTCGTGATCAGGTCGTTCAGTGTGGGGTCATTGAACTGCATCCACCACATTGTGTTCGCCGTGTCCTTCGCCTTCTGCATGTCGACCATCCATGCCGGCGGCGATGCGATCTCCGGCTTGCGGTAATCGGGCCCGATGGCGCATCCTGCGAACAGGAGCAGGGTCGTCGTAACAATGATCGCTCGCTGTATCATTATTCGTGTCCTTCCTTTCCCGGTCCCTGCGATCCGCTGTGCGGTTTCTTTTTGTGGGACAGTTTCTCGACCACGGTGAAGGCCACGGGGATCAGGAACACGCCAATGCCCGTTGCGGCGAGCATGCCGCCGATCACCCCGAGACCCATGACGTTCCTCGACAGGGCGCCGGCACCCGACGCCGTGGCAAGCGGCACGCACCCGAGGATGAAGGCGAATGAGGTCATCAGGATCGGCCGCAGCCGAAGTTTAGCGCCTTCCAGGGCAGCGTCCTCGGCGCTCTTGCCCTTGTCGTATTCGATTTTCGCGAACTCGACGATCAGGATGGCGTTCTTGGCAGCCAGCCCGATCAGCATGACAAGGCCGATCTGGGCATAAATGTTCAGTTCCATCCGGCCGATGAAGATGGCGGCAAAGGCGCCGAACACGGCGATCGGTGTGCCGAGCAGCACACTGAAGGGCAACGACCAGCTCTCGTACTGCGCCGCCAGGATCAGGAAGACAAAGAGCAGCGACAGCGCGAAGACCACCCACGCAGGAACACCTTCCTGGGCCTTCTTTTCCTGGAAGGACATACCGAGGTAGTCATATCCCATCTCCGTCGGCATGGTCGCTTTGAAGACCTCCTGCAGTGCTTGCATAGCCTGGGTCGAGCTGTAGCCCGGCTTCGGCACAACGTTGATCTGGGCTGAACGGTAAAGATTGTACCGCATGGTGAATTCCGGGCCTGAGCGCTGCTCAATGCTCGTGACCGCCGAGAGCGGTACGGGCTGGCCCTTGCTGTTCCGCACGTAGAACTGTCCAAGCTGCTCGGCGCGGACGCGCGCGTCGCCTTCGGCCTGAACGTAGACCTGCCACTGTCTGCCGAACCGGTTGAAGTAGTTCACGAAGGCGCCGCCCATGAAGGCCTGAAGGGTACCATAGACGTTCTGCAGGTCCACGCCCTGCTTCAGGACCTTGTCGCGGTCCACGTTGATGAAGAGCTGCGGCACCGTAGGCAGAAAGGTCGTGGTCGCCCGGGCGATCTCGGGCCGCTTTACCGCTTCGGCCATGAACTTCTGGGTGTTCTGGGCCAGGAAGGCGATGTCCTTGCCGGCCCGGTCCTCGAGCAGGAAGGTCACGCCGCCCGCGGTGCCGATGCCCGGGATGGCGGGCGGCGAGAAGGCGAACGCCACGCCCTGCGGCATCTTGGCCAGTTTGGCGTTCAGGCCCGCCAGGAGATTGCTGTATTTCTCTTCTGCGCTTTTCCGTTCGCCCCATGGTTTCAGGGTAACGAAGAAGAAACCGCTGTAGGTGTTCACCACGCCGGAGAGCATGCTGTATCCCATGATGCTTGTGCAGTACTCGACGCCCGGCGTATCCATGATGATCTTTTCCATGTCCTTCACCGCAGCGTCGGTCCGCTGGAGCGAAGAGGCGTTCGGAAGCTGGATGCCTGCATAGAAGTAGCCCTGGTCCTCTTCGGGCAGGAACCCGCCCGGCAGCCCCTTGCCCAGGACCCCGACCAGCAGCGTGATAATGCCGAGGAAGATGAGGCTCATGGCGGACTTCCGGATGAGCGTTCCGCAGAACCGGACGTACCCGTTCGTGGATTTGCCGAACATGTTATTGAACCACGCGTAGAACTTTCCAAGCAGACCGCGGGCCGGCTTCCTCGGCTTCAGGATCAGGGCCGAGAGCGCCGGGCTGAGCGACAACGCCACGAAGACCGAGATCATCATCGAGATGGCGATGGTGACCGCGAACTGCTGGTAGAGCTTGCCGGTGATGCCGGGGATGAATACGGTCGGCAGGAAGACCGCGGAGAGCACGAGGCCGATCGCCACCACGGGGCCGGCAACCTCTTCCATGGCCTTCATGGCCGCTTCCTTGGGCGTCTTGCCCTTCTCGATATGGTGCTCCACCGCCTCCACCACCACGATGGCATCGTCAACGACGAGACCGATGGCCAGCACCATGCCCATGAGCGCGATCGTGTTGATGGAGAAGCCGATCACCGGGAAAAAGGCGAAGGTGCCGATGAGCGAGACCGGCACGGCAAGCGCCGGGATGAGCGTGGCCCGCCAGCCCTGCAGGAAGATGAAGACCACGATGATCACGAGGATCATCGCCTCAATGAGCGTACTGATGATCTCGCTGATGCCCTCCCGCACCGCCTCGGTCGTGTCCAGGGCGATCTTGTACTCCAGGTCCTGGGGGAAGTTCTTGCTGACCTCCTTCATCAGCTTCTTGACGCCGTCCACGGCGTTGATCGCGTTCGTACCCGGCAGCTGGTAGAGGCCGAGCACTGCCGCCGGCTTCCCGTTGAGCCTGCCTTTCATCTCGTAGGTCTGGGCGCCTAGCTCGATGCGCGCCACGTCCTTGAGCCGCACGAGCGAGCCGTCGGGATTGGCCCGCAGGACCACCTGGCCGAACTCCTCCGGTGTTATGAGCCGCCCCTGGGCGCGGACGGCGTAGGTAAACTCCATGCCGGGAGGCGCGGGCTCGGCGCCCACTTTGCCGGCAGGATTAACGGTGTTCTGCTTCTGGATGGCGGCGGTGATCTCCGGGATCGTTATGTTCAGGGTCGCGAGCCGGTCCGGACGCACCCAGACGCGCATGGCGTACTGGCCGGCGCCGAAGACCGTGACGCTGGCGATGCCGGGGACGCGCGTCAACTGGTCGTTGATGTTGATATTGGCGTAGTTCGCCAGGAACACCTCGTCGTAGGTCCCCTTGGGCGAAGTGAGCGAGACGACCATGAGCGGCGACGACGTGGACTTCTTGACGGTGACGCCAAAGTTGCGCACGTCGGACGGAAGCTGGGAGGCGGCCTGACCCTGGCGCATCTGGGTGAGCACCTGGTCGATGTTCGGGTCCGTCTTCACGTCGAAGTTGACGTACATCTTCATCTGCCCGTTGTTCGCGTTGAGCGAGTACATGTAGTTCATGTTGTCCACGCCGCTCATCTGCTGTTCGATGGGCGTGGCTACGGACTGCTCAACGGTCTGGGCGTCGGCGCCCACATAGGTCGTGTCGATCACCATTTCAGGCGGCACGATGTTCGGGTACTGGGCGATGGGAAGGCCGAGGATCGAGACGATGCCGACGATGACGATGATGATCGAGATGACGATCGCAACGATGGGCCGGTTGATAAAAAATTTAACCATGGCAATCGCCTCCTATTGTTCGTGGCCCGCGACGGGTTTTCCGCCGGAGGTGGGCGCGGGTTGCGGTGCAGACGGAGCTGCCTCCGGCGTCTCCGGGGACACCAGTTTTGGATTGACCGTCATCCCGTCCTTCACCTTCTGGAGCCCCTCGACCACAATACGTTCTCCGGGCTTGAGCCCCTCCGTGATCACCACCAGGGACCCGGTCTTGGGACCCGCCTTCACGGTCCGGACCGAGACCTTGTTGTCAGGTCCGACGACAGCCACCTGGAAGTTGCCCTGCAGCTCGTTCACGGCGCGCTGGGGAACCACCACGGCCCCCGGGATCGTTTCCATGACCGCGCGGACCTTGGCGTACTGGCCCGGCCTGAGCACATTCTCCGGGTTCGGGAAAAGGACCGCGATCTTGAGTGTACCGGTCGAGGGGTCCACCTGCCTGTCCGCAAAGGCGAACTCACCCTTTTGGGGATAGACGTTCCCGTCGGCAAGAATCAGGTCGATCTGACGTTTCGGCTGACCCTTCATTGGTTTGCCCGCCTGGGCATGAAGGAACTCCTGCTCGCTGATGGGGATCCAGACCTTGATTGGATTGACGTCCGAAACGGTAGTGAGCTCCTCGGTTTGGCCCGGCCCGACGAGATTACCGATCTGGGCCTTGGCGATGCCCGCGATGCCGTCTATGGGCGAGGCGATCTGCGTAAATCCGAGGTCGAGCTTCGCCTTGTCCATGGCAGCTTTTGCCGAGTCGTAGGCGGCATGGGCCGACTGCTCGTTCCCAATGGCGTCATCAAGATCCTTTATGCTCACCGCATGCTGCTCGGCCAGCGGCCTGACGCGCGCAAGGTTCGCCTTGGTCGTGTTCCAGCGCGCCTTCTTCTGCGCCACGTCTGCCTTGGTCTGGGCCAGGGCGGCCTGGAAGGTCCGGGGGTCTATCTGGAACATTGCCTGTCCTTTTTTGACAAGCTGCCCCTCCGTGTACATCTGCTTTATGAGGTAACCCTGGACCTGGGCGCGGATCACGGCGTTGACCGACCCGTCCATGCTGCCCACCCACTCCCTGACCACCTGGACGTCCTGCTTGACGGCCTCCGCCACGTCAACGTCCGTCGGCCCGCTGACTTTCACTTCCTTCTTGCAGCCGGCGATCAGCGTCCCTGCAACAACCAGTGCGACAAGGCCAAGTATGGTCCGCGTAACGATCGGGAATAGGGACCTGTTGCTTTTCAGTTGCTGCGTAGTACAACTCATGGAACACCTCCCGGAGGATAAATTATTTTGAACGCCGAACCTGCAATCTCCCAACCATGCAGGCCTTGATTAACGAAAGTTCCTCGGCATGATGGCAGTTGATCAAACGTGAGGAAGAATTAATGTTGACTGTATCATGCACGGCTTTAAGAGTCAATGTGAGAAAAAACACTGTCACCGGTTGCTATCCTCGGGTGTTCAGCATGCCGACACCGGACAGATTCGAACCATCATCTACATCCTTCCCTTCCGGAGAGGGACAAAGAAAAGCATTCGGAATCCATCGGCCGCTATTTCAAACCCGTATCTTTCAGTGCCTGCTTGCACCGCTTGCTGACCTTCTCATCGTTCCTTTCGAGGCACTGGAGCAGCCGTCCCTCGCCGGGGTAGATGTCGGAGCAATAGGTCTTCAGTTCGTCCCGGCACTCGTTTACCACGTAGCTCAAGGTCGACACTGCCCGATTGAGCTGCGCCGCGGCATCGAACAGCGCATAATCACACTGGTCCGACAGCTTGTCCCATCGCCCATAGAGGCAGGCAAGAATCCGCCCTTCGCCGGGCGTCACGTCTTTGCAGTACGCTTTAATCTCCTTTTCACACTCCTTTGCCACGCTTTCGATCAACGACTGTTCTGCCGAGGCGCCCCCACTGAACACCAGCACCATACCAACAACCACCATCCACACCATATCCTGTCGCATATTACGTCCTTCTTTTTTCCTGGGAGATTAAGTGTCCATCACAAACTTCGTGTCAACCATCAGGCCATTGCTGTCTGGTTAAGCTAAGGACTGACTGCATATGATAAATAGTAATAATTACAGTCATGTATAGGCTTTTATTCATGTTTAACTTTATCATAGTTACTCCCCTCACTTCATCTTAAATATATTCCTCAAATTCCCATGGCAAACGATTGGTCAACGCTACCATATCCTTCCTGGATCATGCCGCCCGTACGGCCTTGATCTTCTCCATGCCGGCCGTTTCCGCAACTGCGTTGATCCGGACATCCGGCCGCTCTTTCAGGAGCGTCAACGCCCCGAGCAACGCGCTGAAGGTGGAGGCGCGGACATGGCGGTCGAAGTCCTCCTGGGAATCCCATTCTTCCATCATCAGGAATGTATCGGAGTTCTCCGTGTCAATATACACGTCGCAGGCATGGCACCCCCTCTCTTTTCGAGCCATTCCGGTGAGCGCGCTGACCGTCTGCAGCATCTCCTGACGTTTTTCCTGAGGCACCATCATTCTTATCGTTGCGATAATCATGACACGCTCCTTTGTATGGGTATTCCTTCCACTGTGTGGGATAAAACAAGGTGACGAAATAACGCCATCAGAACATCTATCAAATTTCGTGCCGGGATCGTCGATCCTATCCATTCCACTAAGTCTTTGAAATTGATTTGAACCGGCGAATGGAACTGCACGGAGTGACTAAATTAAGTTGCTGGTACTACTATATTTCACGGCAGCCACGATATTTCGAGGTGAAGGTCCAAGTGTAAGAAAATATTAATTATTGGGACCGTTCCGATTGGAGCGTTATATCCCGAGTTTTTGCATCAACGTTCATGAGCCTCCTGAAAAAAGAACTACGACCGAACGCGGTTCGGCCCGATAGGCGGGACCGGAAATCGTCGGCGACGTCTGCCACGGAACGATATCCTGAGGGGAATCGAGGGCAGTGTCGATCCACCGGCGCCACCTGCCGTTATTTTCCAGAGGCGGCAGCTCAAAGTCGAGCCGCTCCCAGATAGGCGTTCAGGATGAGGTGAAAGAACATCTTCTCATTCTGCAGTTCAGCGGTGAATGCCACACTATGGGATTGACTGCTCCAGTCGGGCTGGTTCAGTTTTACGCCATGCCAGGAGCTTTTCGCCCTCCGGATGAGCTGGTTC
Source organism: Nitrospirota bacterium (assembly GCA_963741205.1). Lineage (GTDB taxonomy): Bacteria > Nitrospirota > UBA9217 > UBA9217 > UBA9217 > JAJYKN01. Next base: position 62,622 of record CAVUHW010000027.1, on the reverse strand, counting down.
AGGCTCATTCGTTGCCGCTCGTGCGCCGCGTCCCTGAGCCGCCTCCGTTCTATCAGGAGGGTCGCGAACCGAAGCACATCCGCATGTTTCTCGACCAGCGACCAATCGAACCAGCTGATCTCATTGTCCTGGCAGTACGCGTTGTTGTTGCCCCCCTGGGTCTGGCGCACCTCGTCGCCCATCAGGATCATGGGCATCCCCACCGAGAGCAGCGTCGTGGCCAGGAAGTTTTTAACCTGCCGGTTTCTCAGTTTTTCAACCGCGGGATCGTCGGTCGGTCCCTCGACGCCGCAGTTCCAGCTCCCGTTGTCGTTCGACCCGTCGCGGTTGTCTTCTCCGTTCGCCTCGTTGTGCTTGTCGTTGTAGGAGACGAGGTCATTGAGGGTGAAGCCGTCGTGGCAGGTCACGAAGTTAACGCTCTGTTCGGGCTCACGCTCCTCGTGGCCGAAGATCTCGGGGCTGCCGATCAGCCGGTCGGCAAAGCGGGCTGTCGAACCATCTTCACCCCGGAAGAAGCTGCGGGTATCATCGCGGAACCGCCCGTTCCATTCCTTCCAGCTTTCGCCGATGAAGCTGCCCACCTGGTACAGTCCTGCCGCGTCCCAGGCCTCGGCAATGAGCTTGGTGCCGGCCAGTATCGGGCTCGTCTCGATGTCCCAGAGAATGGGCGGGTTCGCCAGGGGTATCCCCTGCTTGTCCCGCGTGAGGATCGACGCGAGGTCGAACCGGAATCCGTCCACATGCATCTCGGTGACCCAGTGGTGCAGGCTGTCGATGATCATCCGCCGCACGATGGGATTGCTTGCATCAAGCGTATTCCCGCAACCCGTGTAGTTGGAATAATAGCGCTTATCCGGTTCCAGGATGTAGTATGCCTCGTTCTCGAACCCCCGATAGCAGAGCGTCGGACCTTCATGGTTGCCTTCGGCAGTATGATTGTACACCACGTCGAGGATCACCTCGATGCCCGCCCGGTGGAGCGCCTTTACCATATCACGGAACTCGTCCACCGCTCCGAGCGCGTCCTTGCGCGAACTGTATGCATGGTGAGGGGCGAAGTACGAGACCGGCGCGTAGCCCCAGTAGTTGACCTTCCCCGGCGGACAGTCCTGGGCATCATACTGGAAGACCGGCAGCAGTTCGACAGCGGTGATGCCCAGCTTCTGAAGATAGGGGATCTTCTCGATCAGGCCGGCATAGGTGCCGCGTTTAGCCGGAGCGACACCGGAGTTCGGATTTCGCGTGAATCCCGCGACATGCATCTCATACACCACCGTCTGCGCCGACTGACGTTTGAGCGGCGCATCTCCTTCCCAATCATAGGCCCGCGGATCCACCACCACGCTCTTCATCGCAGTTGCCGCGTTGTCCCCTACCCTGCCGGCTGCAACGTGGTCGTAGTGCTTCGGGACCACAACTCCGCGGCCGTAAGGGTCCAGCAGGACCTTGGATGAATCGAACCGCATACCCTTCCCGGGATCGTGTGGTCCCTCGACACGGTAGCCGTAGAGCTGCCCTGCTTTCACGTCCGGAATGAAGACATGCCAGTAGTGGTACGAGCGATTAGCCTCGGGATCGAGGCGCACCGTGCGACTGGGCCGCGAGTCGTCTTCCCGGTCGAAGAATAGCAGTTCCACACCCGTGGCGCTGCTCGAGTACACGCTGAAATTGACTCCGCTACGGCGCATCGATGCGCCGAGCGGTGAGCTTTGGCCTGCATTCATCCGACATACTCCTTCCGGTACATTATGAAAACCTCTGACGCGGACAAAGACGATCGATATTACTTCACGGTCATCTTGGTGGTCTGAGAATACTCCACCCAGAGCATGTCCCCGCTCCTGATTTCGTTGAACCGCTTCGCCTCCGGACCTATCCGGTAGGTCTTCATGTTTCCGTCGCGGCCCTTGAAGCTGACCGTGCGTTTATCGTAGTTGATGGACTCGATCTTTGTTTTCAGCGTTCCCTCGACCGTGCGAATGCCCGAGGGCTTCTCGCCCGGCAAGGGCGCTGTCTGCCCTTCCTTGCTGATATTCATCGGATCTCCCGAACCCGGCTTGACCTCCCCCGAGACGGTCTGGAAAATCTCGACAGTCACCTCATCTCCTATCTTCAGCTTGTCGAGGTTGTGGATATCTGTCCCTGCCTTCACAGTCCTCACCTTTCCTGATTCATCCTTCAACGTGACCTTCCGCGTCGTATAATCGACGTTCTCCACCTTCTCCGTCGTCGTCTTTGTTTCGGTGATGGTGAAACTCGGGTTCTCTTCGGCAACTGGCGCCGCGTTCGATGCGGTGGCGAAAAGCAGAATCAGTGCGATCATACATCCGACAATTCCTTTGTTCCTCATAATATCCCTCCTTGGATTATTTTTTCTATCATCGACGCCCCCACACTGTAGAACACGCCGTTTACCTTAAGAAATAGACTTGCACCCGGCACGAAACACAATTCGTTCGTCATTCCCGCGAACGCGGGAATCCAGTTTTAGTGTTTTTCATCCTGGATCCCCGATAGAATCATTCGGGGATGACGACTTGAAGTATGTACAGAACAATAATGAAAGCGCTAATGCCATTGTTTCTCCCCCGATTCCTCGCTCCTTCGTTTCACGGTACGCGGGGAGGAAGAAGGTAGAGCGTGACGGCGAAGGTCAGATAGACAGCCAGGACCAGCGCGCCTACGAACCAAGCAGAGCGTCCGCCGTTGGCAACGAACGATGCCGTAACGGTAGCGATCAGCACCATGAACACGGCGCCAGGCCAGAACTGGAGCGTCATCGGCGATGGCCCCAGGGCGTAGCTTGCAAGCACCAGCACCGGCGCCACGAACAGCGCGATCTGCGTCGCGCTGCCGAGGGCTATGCCAACGCTCAGGTCCAGACGATTCTTGCGCGCCCCCGAGAATGCAGCAGCCATTTCCGCAGCAGCGCCCACGAGCGCCACAACGATGAACCCGACGAACGCCTTGGACATCCCCAGTTCGAGCGCGGCGCCCTGCACGGACTCGACAAAGATTTCGCTGACGAGCGCTACCAGCACGGTCACGCCGGCCAGGGTCCCCAGTGCCAGGCCGATTGGCCACGGTGCTGTGTCCTCCTCCCCGTGATGCTCCGCGGCGCCAAAAAACTCGCGGTGCGTCTTAAGCGAGAAAAGCAGCCCGAGCCCGTAGATCGCGATCAATAAGAGCGACAGGTAAACGCTCAGCTTCTCTGTAAAGGCCGCTGTCTGCGTGGAGTCCGCGGCGCCCACAGCGGACGGCAGGAGCATCGCAATCGTCGCCAGAAAAAGTTGAGCCGCCTGGAGCCTCGCTCCGGCAGGATTGAATTCCTGCGTATGGTGCTTGAGCCCGCCGAGCAGGAACGATGCGCCCAGCATGAACAGCGAGTTGGTGACGATCGCCCCGGCAATGGACGCCTTCACCAGCATATACTCCCCTGCGCGAAGCGCAGACAGGGCGATGACCAGTTCGGTCAGGTTCCCGAGCGTGGCGTTCAGCAGTCCCCCGACCGCGTCGCCGGTCTTTGCGGCAACCGATTCCGTGGCATGACTAAGAAGCGTCGCGAGCGGAACGATGGCGAGAACGGACAACACAAAGAGCAGCGTCGGCGCCTCGGGCCTCAGGTGTCCGACGATGAACACCACCGGCACGAACACAAGCAGCCACAGCAGCGGATTGCGGCGTATCTCTTTCAGCAGCAGATGCATGCCGTTATCCTCCTCGTTCTCATCGCTTGTAAATCAGCATCTGACGGGCCGCTGTAAAAGCATGGGTATTATCTTTGCGAGCGAAGCAATCTCTCCTCTCAGGAATTCAGCGAAGTCGACCTGGTCCCAGCGGAGCTTCAGGTCCAACTGCTGCCCTGTTTACCGGCCCCGCCTCACCGCAGTCTTCGCGCGCCCTTGTTCCTTCCGCCAGACAGCGTAATGCCTCTTGATCACGGCAATTGCTTCATCCGCGCTGTTCAGACACAGTGGTATCTTCATGTCTTCCTGGCCGGCAAGGGGGAACTCCGGGTTCAGCATGTGCTCGCGCGCCCACGCGACGAGATCGGCGTACATCTTCCCAATGAGGATCAGCGGGGTTCTGTCGTCAAGGTGCCGTACTTGTAAAAGCTGCCAGATCATCAGCGTCTCCAGCGCCGTGCCGACGCCTCCGGGAACGACAACGAACGCGTCCGACATGAGCACGAACTGGTGCAGCCTGGTGAAAAACGTCCTGTGTTCGAATGTCTGCTCAACGAAGGGGTTGACGTTCTGTTCGAACGGCAGATCTACGCGCACACCCACGGAACGGCTGCGGCCGGCCCTGCCCGCCCTGGCAGCACCCTCATTCGCCGCCTGCATCAATCCCGGTCCGCCTCCGGTCACGATGTCGCATCCCATCCCGGACAAGGTCTGCGCCAGGCGCATGACCTCGCTGAAGACCCACGAGTCTCTCGGTACCCTCGCGGATCCGAAGATGGTCACCCGATAGCGCTCGCGTTTCGACGGACGGAGACGCGTGAGATTGTTCACCGCCTCCCACAGGTCAAGGATGGTGCTGACGAGGACCTCTTTTACCCGGTCCTCGTCAGCGAGGCTGACCATTCCTTCTGGTTCCTTTGTTTTGCCTTTCTTAGTCATGCGTTCGTGCCTCATTTACGGAGCCGGTGCAGACTTCGCCAGTTTCGCGGCGTTGGCGCCCGCGATCCTGCCGAAGGTTATGGTCTCCGATATGGAATTGCCGCCGAGTCGGTTCGTGCCATGAACGCCTCCGGTAACCTCACCTGCAGCATAGAACCCCGCGATCGGTTTGCCGTCCTTGGCCATCACCTGTGTTTCGGTGTTGATCTTCAGGCCGCCCATTGTGTAATGCACTCCGGGCTTGATCTCGATGGCGTAATATTTGGGCGTACGCAGAGCCCGGGGCATGTCGGGACGTTTGAACTCGGCATCGTCCTTCTTATCTACGGCCTGGTTATAGGTCATCAATCGTTGCTTTGAGGGCTTCCGCCGGCACTTTGATCTGCGCCGCAAGTGCCTCCGGGGTCTCGCCTTCCTTTACCAGTTCAAGATGGAAATAGCCGTCGATCTGCTTCAAGCTCTGACGAACGCCTTCATCAAAGATCATGAATGCCGATTTCCCGGTCTGTCAAGGATGGCGGCCGACGCCTTGTCCCTTGTTGTCAGCTCGTTCATGAACCGCTTGCCTTCGTGATTAACTACGATAGCGCCGTTGCCCCTTACTGCCTCGGTGATGAGGATGCCGCCAGCTGCCACGGTAGGATGAATCTGGATCTCCTTCATGTCCCTAAGCTCTCCGCCTGCTGCTTCACCGAGGTCCATCCCGTCGCCGATCGCACCTGGCTGGTTCGTCGTGGTCATGCCCTTGAACTCCGGATGGTATTTGGCTACCCGTTCGGGATTTGCGGAGAATCCTCCTGCCGCAAGCACCACCGCCTTGGCGTTGATCGTGTACAGCCCCCGGTGCTTTCCCTCGACCTGAACTCCCGTGACGCGGCCCTGCTTGTCCTCCAGGATCTTGACCACCTTGCTATTGACCCTAATGTCGATCTTGCGGTCCACAGCATTTTTTTTCAAAACGACTGCCATGTGCGCTCCGACTGCGGAACCTCCCTGCGGACGATGTGTTCTGTTGACGCTTGCCCCTCCCATTCGTCCTACATCGCTCATGTCCGCTCCGATCGAAGTGAGCCAGTCAATGGAGCCGGCGGAATTCTTTGCCAATATCTTTACCAGATCCGGATCTGCGATGTTGCCGCCGCCGGTCATTGTATCCTTGATCATGAGATCCACGGAATCCTGGATGTTTTTTTCCTTCTGGAACTTTGTTTCAGCGGCGTTCATCCCGCCCGCTGACAGCATGCTGTTCCCGCCGGTGATCGGCATCTTTTCTAGCACAATGACCTTTGCCCCGGCGTCATGGGCCGTAATAGCAGCGGTCATCCCTGCTGCCCCCGCGCCGATGACCACGACGTCGGTCTGATCAACGATCTTGCTTTCCGCTGGCTTTGGCGCTGCGGGCTGCGCCGGCCCTTCGCTTGAGGAGATTTTCATTACGAAGTCATGGCAGTTCAGGCAATAGGGCTTGGAAGCCTCGTGGCCGTGATGGCAGGCAGTGCAATTTATTTCGCCGAGGTGGGATTTGTGAGGATTGATGTGGCCGGTGGCTTTCTTGGCCACTTCTGCCAGATCGCCGTGGCACTTGACACAATTGCTGTTCACCGGTTGTTCATTGTCATCCACAACGTTTCCGGCCGTGCCGTGGCAGCCGTCGCAACTGACCTGCTTTTTGATATGCACGCCTGCGAGAAAGGCGTCCTTTGCAGGAGCCGGCATAGCCGCCTGTGCAGGTTTTTCCGGCGCTTTCTCCTTCGGAGTTGTTGCGCAGGACCATGAGAACAGAGACAAAACAAGAACTGACAGAATAATGCTTCTTAACTTAGTCATTTTCCCCTCCTTCTTCCCCTTGATTTTTTTATTAATGCGAACGAAATAAATAATGTTACATCCGGCAAGTCCCCCCTCACCCAACCCTCTCCCCTCTGGGAGCGGAAAGAAGAGAGGGGCAAAGCAGGAACGATTCTGAATGCGTTTGTATTAGCTGATGCCTATCGGCAAATTTACTATTTTATTCGTCGTACAATTTGTAAAACCTCATGAAACAGGATCAACCCTCCTGCTTCCCCGCGGGCGGGACCTCCGTAGCCGGGGCCGCAAGGCCTCTGATGGCCTTCGCGTACTGTTCCTTGAGGGCGGCCAAGTAGACGCCGTCCATGGGCCCCTTGCCGGTGGTGATCTCGAGGAAGCGCTTCGGGATCGTCACGTCCTCAGGCCGGTAACCCGTGGCGACGCGCGTCCTCCAGCGGAGCTGCTGGATGTTCTTGGATACCCCATCGAGACTGTCGGCGAGCGCGCCGTAACCCACAGACTTGAGACATTCCGCCAGCAAGGCATCGGATAGACGCCGCGGGCAAAGAGACAGGCGACCATCGAGGTGAGCAGGACCCTCCCCTGTTCATCCTTCACCAGGAAGTCCACGGCTTTTGCCGGGTCCTTGCTCTTCTCCTTCTGGTCGTAGGAGTAGCCGCCGGTGTCCAGGTGAGAGTGCCGGAAGCCAAGCGCCTGGGAGGCGAAGAAGACCTCACCTGTTGCGTATCCCCCCATCTCCTGGCCGAGCACGCAGGCAAAGTCCTTTCCGCCGTAGTGTTCCGCGGCCTTGAGCGTACCCTGACCAAGCAGGCGGTAGAAGTCGTTTTTCCCTTCGCCCAGGTGCTGCATCGCCTGCTTGTACCCTTCGCTGTCGCCGAAGGAGAGCCTGGTGATCGTCTCCTTTTCCGAAATGATCCCCTTTTCAAGGGCCTCGGTGGCCCAGGCAAGGGCCACGCCCGCCGACATCACATCAAGCCCCACCTTTTCAGCGACGTCAATAATGGCGAGTATTGAAAAACAGTTCTCGACCGAAAGCATGGACCCCACGGCGAAGATCGGCTCATGGTCATAGGAGACCTGCCGATAAATATAACGATGTTCCTCCTTCCGGTATTGCTCACGCACGAATCCAATGTGGATGCAACCCACCGGGCAGCCTGCGCAGGCCGAGTTCCGGAGAAGCGCAAGCTCGGCAAACTTTTCTCCCGTGATGCCGCTCATGGCGGGATCGGTAGTCCGCTGAAGGTTGCGAATGGGCAGCATCTTCACCTCATTCAACACCGCCACGTTGATGGGCGTGCCGATGTCATGGTACTTTCTCATCATGTCCGTGTCGGTGAGTTTCTCATAGACATCCTGAAACAGTTTTGGATATTCCTTGGAATCCGAAAGCGGGAACGCCCCGTCGCCATTGATCACGATGCCCTTGAGGTTCTTGCTTCCCATCACTGCGCCGCCTCCCAGCCTGCCGAAATGGCGGTAGGTATCGGCATTGATGCCGGCCATGGCGGAGCCGTTCTCGCCCGCTGGTCCGATGCGCAGGATGCTCCTGTGTCCCGCCCCCTTGAACATGCCGCGCATCATTCTGCCGGTGGCAAAGACGCCCCGTCCCCAGAGGTAGTGGACATCCTTCACCTCCAGATGACGCGAGCCGATCGAGATGACGGAAGGTCTCGCGGCCCTGCCCGTGACGACCAGCGCGTCCAGGTCCGCAAAGCGAAGTGCGAGCGCCGAACGGCCGCCAGCGTGGCTTTCCGCGTACTGGTCGTGGTAAGGCGACTTGAAGGCACAGACCGTCTTGCTCATGAGCGGGAAGTAGCCCGTCAACGGGCCAATGGCGAAGATGAGCGGCTGAACAGGATCGTTCCACGGCTTGTCTGCATGTCCATATTTGGTGAACAGGAGCGCCGCAAGTCCGCTGCCGCCTGCCACGGTGTTTCTTCCGTCGAGCACTACGACATTGCCGCGGCCGGTTCCGAGGTCAACCACGAGTACCCTGAAAGTATCCCTGATCATGACGCACCTCCCTGCCGCGCAGGCTCTGCTGTTGCGACTTCTTTCATCTCCAGGCAGTCATGCGGGCAGAAGGGAACGCACCGGCCGCAGTGGATGCAGACAAAAGGTTCCCGGGTAGCGTCGAGAAAGATGGCATCCACGGGGCAGGCCTTGGCGCACTCCCCGCAGCGAATGCAGAGGTTCTTGCGCACGAGCACTCCCCCGCCCTTCCTCTGCGAGTACGCTCCCGTCGGACAGGCCTCAGCGCAGGGCGCCGGGTCGCAGGCCAGGCAGGTCCGAGCCTCGTAGCCGGTGGACAATCCGCCCGATGACCGGATACGGATTCCGGCCGTATCCCAGGAAAGCCGCTTGTGCACCAGGCGTGCACAGGCAAGGGAGCAGGAGTGGCATCCGATGCAGCGCTCCATTCTGGGTGTCGTCAGGATCTTCATAGCATACTCCTTAGGAGTTTATTTGACAGACGCCATATGGACGATAAGGTCAACGCACTTATTGGAATATCCCCACTCATTATCGTACCATGCAATGATTTTGACGAAGTTGTCATTAAGCGGTATGCCCCCCTTGGCGTCAAAGATAGAGGTGCAGGTCTCACCGATAAAATCAGAAGAGACCACTTCGTCCTCGGTATATCCCAGTATCCCTTTCATGGTGGTTTCAGAGGCCTTTTTCATCGCAGCTTTTATATCATCATACTTAGCCGGTTTTGCGAGACGGCAGGTCAGATCAACGACCGAGACATCGGCGGTGGGGACGCGGAATGCCATGCCGGTCAGCTTGCCGTTAAGCTCGGGAATCACCTTGCCGACCGCCTTTGCAGCACCGGTGCTGGAGGGGATGATGTTGAACGCTGCTCCGCGGCCGCCGCGCCAGTCCTTCTTGGAAGGACCGTCAACCGTCTTTTGCGTGGCTGTGGTGGCGTGGACCGTGGTCATGAGTCCTTCAACAATACCCCAGTTGTCGTTGAGCACCTTTGCCACAGGGGCCAGACAGTTTGTCGTGCAGGATGCATTGGAGACTATGCTCTCGCCCTTGTACTTGTCGTGATTGACGCCCATCACGAACATGGGGGCGTCCTTTGAAGGGGCCGAGATGACCACGCGTTTTGCACCGGCCTTGATGTGGGCGCCGGCCTTATCAATCTCCGTGTATATGCCGGTGGATTCGAGCACATATTCCGCACCGCAGGACGTCCATGGAATTTCATCGGCCTTCATGGCTGCAAATACGCTGATGGCCCGGCCGTTGACCATTAATTTTCCGTCTTTGATTCCCACGTCGCCTTTAAAACGACCATGCACGGTGTCGTACTTGAGCATATAGACCATGTATGAAAGGTCGATAAAGGGATCATTGATGCCGACAACTTCTACGGCCGGATTGTTGAGGCTTGCACGAAAAAAAAGTTTTCCGATCCTTCCAAAACCGTTAATTCCAACTTTGATTGGCATGTGTCTTCCTTTTAGTTTCTATAAAAAATCAAGCGACATAATGCTCTAAGCCATATACCCAGTTACAAGTTACTGACGAAATGCTCCCCTCCCGGCAAACCTGGCCGTACTGCCCAACTCCTCCTCTATGCGAAGCAGCTGGTTATACTTTGCGATGCGGTCGGTGCGGCTTGCTGACCCGGTCTTGATCTGGCCGGCGCCCGTCGCTACAACAAGATCTGCGATGAACGTATCCTCTGTTTCTCCGGACCGGTGGGAGACCATGGAGGTATATCCTGCATCCGCCGCCATCTGCATGGCCTGGAGCGTTTCGGTCAGCGAACCGATCTGATTGACCTTGATCAGGATCGAGTTCGCAATCCCCTCCCTGATGCCGCGGCCAAGCCGTTCGGTATTGGTGACGAAGAGGTCGTCCCCAACGAGCTGGATCTTATTTCCCAGAGCGTCGGTGAGCAGTTTCCAGCCATTCCAGTCATCTTCAGCCATCCCGTCCTCGATCGAGATGATCGGGTACTGGCGGACCCAGTCAGACCAGAACCTGACCATCCCCGCAGAATCATGGATGCTGCCGTCAGATTTCTTGAATATGTATTTTTTCTTCTTACTGTCATAGAACTCGCTTGCTGCGGGATCGAGGGCAAGGCCGATGTCTTTTCCAGCCTTGAACCCTGCCTTTTCTATCGCCTCGAGGATGACCTCGATCGCCTCCCCGTTGGACTTCAGGTTCGGCGCAAACCCTCCTTCGTCTCCGACTGCCGTTGAGTAACCCTTTTTCTTGAGCACACCCTTGAGGGTGTGGAAAACTTCAGCTCCCATCCTGAGGGCTTCGGCAAAGCTGGAAGCCCCGTACGGAGAGACCATGAACTCCTGAAAGTCCACGGAGTTGTCGGAATGCGCGCCACCGTTCAGGATGTTCATCATCGGGACAGGAAGAATTGATGCGGACACCCCTCCGAGATACCGGTACAGCGGCGTCTTCTGTGACTGGGCTGCCGCGCGCGCCACGGCCATTGAAACGGAAAGGATCGCGTTCGCTCCGAGACGCCCCTTGTTCTTAGTGCCGTCGGTTTTGATCATCTTCAGATCGATCTCCTCCTGACACGAGGCATCCATACCCGTGATGGCTTTGGCGATCTCCTTGCCGACGTGCTGGGCGGCTTTTCGGGTGCCCTTGCCTAAATAACGTTTTTTCTCTCCGTCACGAAGTTCTACCGCCTCGTGAACGCCTGTGGAGGCCCCTGACGGCACCGCCGCCCTTCCCCTGCTTCCATCATCGAGAATCACATCCGCCTCAACAGTCGGGTTGCCCCGTGAATCGAGAATTTCTCGTCCTATAACCTTCACAATCTTCGCCATATGTTCCCCCTTGGACTGGTTTTTGATTACGAAAGAATCCAAAATCCGATTTCCCATGATACCAGCTCATGTTTTATTTTATATTTCAGCTAGTTATATCTATAAACCTCTACTTTTTCTTCATCTGATCTGCGACAGCCTGCGCCGCTTTTTTTGCCGCCTCGGGGTCGCCGAGGTAATAGCTGCGGATCGGCTTCAGATCGTCCTCCATTTCATATACCAGAGGGATCCCTGTCGGGATGTTCAGACCGACGATCTCCGAATCCGGAATGTTGTCCAGAAATTTGACCAGGGCGCGCAGGCTGTTGCCATGCGCGGCGATGATTACCCGCTTCTCACCCCGCACAACCGGCGCGATCGTCTCATGCCAGTAGGGGAGAAAGCGCGCAACCGTGTCCTTGAGCGATTCCGTCAGGGGAATCTCTTCAGGCCTCAGGTTCTTATAGCGAGGGTCCTTGCCGGGATAGCGGTCATCGTCCTTTGTGAGCACCGGCGGCGGAATATCATAGCTCCTCCTCCATATCTTGACCTGGTCCATTCCGTGCTTTTCCGCGGTCTCCGCCTTGTTCAGCCCCTGAAGGGCGCCGTAATGTCGTTCATTCAGACGCCAGTGGTTATGGACAGGGATCCACATCAGGTCCATTTCCTCAAGCGCGAGCCAGAGCGTCTTGATCGCACGTTTCAGGACCGACGTATACGCAATGTCGAAGGTGAACCCTGCTTCGCGGATAAGACGTCCCGCCTCCCGGGCCTCCTCTATACCTTTTTCCGAAAGCGGCACATCGGTCCAGCCCGTGAACCGGTTCTCCTTGTTCCAAGTGCTCTCGCCGTGGCGGAGCAATACCAGTTTTTTCATGTCAACTCTCCTCTCTCAGCCGGTCAGCGGTCATTCTCATTATTTTTCTGCTCCTTCTCAACGGTCAAGCTCGATGATCTCCATCCGATGGTTCGTCTCCGGGTGCTTTGAGGAAGGCCCTTCAGTAAGAATGGCGAGCTTTCCTGCGAGCTCGTGATCGCGCACCCATTGCCTTATGTAGTCTGTCCAACGTTCCGGGTGTTCCAACTCGTGCACCGGGTATACACCCGATGAGAACTGGAGGTTCTGACAAGTCGCCTCCTGCGAGCTCACCGCAATCGTCCAGGCAGGGAAACGGAACCGTGCGATGCTCCGCGCCGTGCCGCCGCCGTGGGTCGGAACGAACACGGCTGCCGGTGTTACGTAATCCAGGCACTCCTCCACGCCGATGGCGATGAGATGCTCTGTCCGGATCCTTCCCGCGAGATCAACACCCTTATACAGATCCTGCACCTCGATGGCGGGCCGATGCGGCTCTACCGCAGCGGCAATTTTCGCAAGCATTGCCACCGCATCCACGGGATATTTCCCCATGGCAGATTCCCCTGAGAGCATGACGCAGTCGGTCCCGTCAATAATCGCATTTGAAACGTCCGTGGCCTCTGCCCTCGTGGGTCTCCGGTTGTCCGTCATGGACTCGAGCATCTGGGTTGCCGTGATGACCGGCTTTGCACGCCTGTTCGCAAGGCGCATCAGCCGCTTCTGCACCACCGCGATCTCCTCGATCGGGACCTCGACACCGAGGTCGCCGCGGGCTATCATGATCCCGTCGGCCGCATCGAGGATTGTATCAATGTTCATAAGCGCCCCCGAACGCTCGATCTTGGCAATGATGAAGGGATGATATCCCAGGTCTGCCGCGGCCTTGCGAACCGCCTCGATGTCAGCCGCGCTTTCAACGAATGACTGGCTTACGGCATCAACGCCGTTCTCCAGCACGAACTTGAGGCATTCATGGTCACGCTCGGTGAATGCACTCATCCCAAGGTCGATGCCCGGCAGGTTGAGTCCTTTGCGCGAGCGAAGCTCTCCGCCGACTTTCACCGTGCAGAGAACGTCCCTGCCCTTTACTCCCGTTACTTCAAGCTGGATATAGCCGTCATTCAGGAAAAGCGTATTCCCCTTCTTGACTGCCTGAGGAAGGCGGTCAAAGGACACGGACACGCGGGTCGCATCGCCGATGATGTCTTCCGTGGTCAGCGCGAAGGGGTCGCCGACTCTCAGCTCTACAGGCTCCGGGTCGATCTTCCCGATCCGCATCTTCGGGCCCGAGAGGTCGGCCATGATCGCAATGCGGCGGCCGGTGGTTGCTGCTGCGGCCCGGAGGTTCTCGATCACCTTCTTGTGTGCCGCGAAGTCGCCGTGGGAGAAGTTCAGCCGGGCCACGTTCATGCCCGCCTCGATCATCTGCTTCATCATCGCCGGTGATTCCGAAGCAGGACCGATGGTGCAGACGATCTTGGTTTTATTGTTCGGAAGTTTCATGTCTTTCCTCCTGAATCATTTGGTCTTTGCCTGTTCGCTATCATGAGAAGTTTCCGGAGAGTTCAAATCGATCGTTACATGGACGGAATCCCTCGTCATGGTCTTGACCACCGGGAGACCGCTGCGTGTGAACAACCTCATCATCCCGTCGTTCGAAGGGAGCACCTCTGCTTCAAAATGCGTGATCCCTGAGGCGCGGGCGATCGTGACCAGGTGCTTGAAGATGCGCGATCCGATCCCGAGTCCCTGGTGCGCGTCATCAATGAGGAATGCGACCTCCGCTTTTGCTGCCGCACCGGATTCCCCGGTCCGGATGTACCGCCCGCCTCCCACTACCTTGTCCCCGTCCTTTTCGTTCATGACCGCGACGAGGGCGACGACGTTTACGAAGTCGACCTCTGTCAAACGTTTCAATTCCTCACTGCTCAGGTCCCTCTTTGCGGAAAACGTCCTCCGGTACAGGGACTCGGGACTCAATTCGCGGAGAACGTCGGCCATGCGGCCTTTGTCATCGGGTCGTATGGCGCGGATCGTCACCGTTCGCCCGTCCCGGAGACGTTCTGTAACAAGGTAGTTCGCGATGTTGATTTTTCTCCATGATCAGTAAACCTGCCTCATATCCGTCATTCCACGCGGCGCTTCTGAGCGGGAATCCAGTTTCGTCCTCTTTCAATCCTGGATCCCCGATAAGAGCCTTCGGGGATGACGTCTTGTGGTATGCATCATCGCATTTGCTCAGCTACGATCGACCCTTCCCTTTCGCCTTTTCGATCGCGCTTACGGTCTGTTGCGCAATCTCGCGCTCCTCGTTTGTCCTGACAACGAGAATTCTCACCGGCTGGCCATCGTTCTGTATTTCAGATATGTTTCCTGCAACCGCGCTGTTCTTCACGTGATCGACAGCGATCCCGATGTGCCTCAGTCCTTCGCATGCCCGCTGTCTGATGGCTGAAGCGTTCTCTCCGATGCCGCCGGTGAACACGACAGCGTCCAGCCTTCCGAGGACGGCGTAATAGGCGCCGATATACTTCTTGATACGGTAACAGAACATTTCGATTGCCAGTTCGGCCCGTTCATTTCCTTTCGAAGCCTGGCCAAGGATCTCCCGCATGTCGCTCACGCCACAGACCCCCTTGAGCCCGCTCTCCCGGTTCAGCAGATTTTCCACGTTCTCCGGTTTCATCCCCGTTTGGCGCATGAGGTAGAAGGGAATCGACGGGTCGATATCTCCGCATCGTGTGCCCATGACAAGACCCTCCAGGGGGGTCATGCCCATGGAGGTGTCAATGCTCCTGCCTCCCTGAACGGCTGCAGCGCTTGCTCCGTTGCCGAGATGCAGAATGATGAGATTCACCTCGGAGAGCGGCTTGCCAAGATACTTTGCCGCTTCTTTTGCAACGTACCCGTGCGATGACCCGTGAAAGCCGTACTTGCGGACGTGGTGATTCTCATAGAGCTCGCGCGGCAGGGCATAACAATAAGCGGCGGGCGGCAGCGTGTGGTGGAACGCCGTGTCGAAGACCGCCGCCTGCGGGACGCCGGGAAACCGTTCTTGAGCCGCTTCGATGCCGAGGAGATTGGAGGGGTTGTGCAGCGGCGCAAGGGGAATGAGCTTGCGGATTGCGGCAATGACCTCGTCATTGATCAGCGCCGGCTCGCGGAATGTCTCGCCTCCATGCACAACGCGATGACCGATGCCGAGGAGTTCTGTATCGTCCTTGATGATCCGGTTGAGTTGATTCACGCTCGCCATGAGGGCGAATGCCTCCCGGTGGCTTGCCAGGGGCGCATTGTGGATCTGTTCATCAAACGTGCCGTCAGCCTTCAGCCGCCGCTGTCGCAGTCGGCCGTCCGCGCCTCCAATCTTTTCGATCAGGCCGGCCGCGAGCATTGAGAAGTCTCCTGCATCGAAGACTTCATACTTGATGGAAGAGCTGCCGCTGTTGATTACAGCTACTTTCATGAGATGGTTCGACCTTTCGTATTGAACAAGAGAGCAAGGATCGAAAGACCACTTCTACCACGGAGACACGGAGACACAGAGAAAAACGGACTCATTAGAAAGTTGCCTCTCCTCCGTGCCCTCTGCCTGCACCCAGCGCTTACGAGTGGAACCGCGAGTGCAGGGTGTGCCTCCGTGGTAAATTCGCCTTGCACTTGCATTTGCCTTACATCTGTGCCTGGATCGCCGTTATCGCGATCGTGTTGACGATGTCAGCCACGAGTGCTCCCCGGCTCAGGTCATTTACGGGTTTCTTGAGCCCCTGGAGCACCGGGCCGATGGCGACCGCGTTCGCAGCGCGCTGCACTGCCTTGTAGGCGTTGTTGCCGGCGCTCAAGTCCGGGAAAATGAAGACCGTGGCGTGTCCAGCCACCTCGCTGTCCGGCATCTTCAGCTTTGCCACCGTGGCATCGACAGCGGCGTCGTACTGGATCGGTCCTTCGACCTTCAGGTCCGGAGTGCGGTCGCGGACGATTCGTGTCGCTTCCCTCACCCGGTCGACGTCCGGTCCGGTCCCCGATTTCCCGGTGGAATAGGAGAGCATGGCGACCCGGGGCTCGATACCGAACGCTCCTGCCGTCGCGGCGGAACTGATCGCGATATCGGCAAGCTGCTCCGCGGTGGGTTCGGGAACGATAGCGCAGTCTCCGTAGACCATCACCCGGTCGCTGAGACACATGAAGAAGACGCTCGAGACGATCGATATGCCCGGTTTCGTCTTTACGAATTCCAGGGCCGGCCTGATCGTGTGGGCGGTGGTGTGGATGGACCCGGAGACCATGCCGTCGGCAAGTCCCCGGTGCACCATCATGGTGCCGAAGTAACTGCCGTCAGCCATCGTGTCGCGCGCCATCTCCCGTGAAATTCCTTTATGTTTGCGCAGCTCATAATATGCGTCCGCAAATGCCGGCAGCAGCTCCGAGGTCCGGGGATCAATGATCTTTGCGCGGTCAAGGGAAAGCCCGAGTCCGGACGCCTTTTGCCGCACCTCTTCGGGATCGCCCAGCAAGGTGATGTCGCAGACATCACGGAGGAGGATGATTTCCGCCGCCCTGAGGATCCGTTCTTCCGAGCCTTCGGGCAGCACGATGTGCCTGCGCTGCTGCTTCGCCCTCCTGATGAGCTCGTACTGAAACATGAGCGGCGTGATTCGGCCTGAGGGCGTTACCGCTGCGCGTTCCAGCAGCCCCGGCAGATCCGCACTCGCTTCGATGATGCCGAGGGCCGCAGCGATCTTCCGTTTATTCTCGACCATCAGGGTCGGCCGGACCTTGTTCACGTTCATGGCCGTTGTGAAGGTGTCCGTCGCCACGCTCAGCACCGGCATTGGTGAGGAACTCAGTCCCTCGATCATCCTCTGTATCTGTGGAGCAGGTTTAAGGTTTCCCGTCAATACCATCCCGGCGACGCGGGGATAGCTGCTCGAGCGGTCGGCAGCGAGCGTGCCGAGGATGATGTCGGACCGGTCGCCGGGTGTGATCACGAGGCTTCCCTCTTCAAGATGATCGAGGAAGTTCGGCAGCTCCATCGCGGCGATCTTGACGTTCCTGACTTCTCCGTCCAACCACGCGTCATCTCCACTGATCAGTTCCGCCCTGAGGCCGCGGCTGATATCGCGAACCGTCGGTCGATCCAGGAGGGGGTCTTCGGAAAGCACATACACCGGTGTGCTGCCCGGACGTCCCTGTTTCAGTGCGGCAATAATACCCTCGCGACTGCCAGGCTCGACCCGATTGATGATGACAGCGAGAACGTCGCATTTCCTGGTTTCCAGCGATTCAAGCAGCGTCCGCGCGGCGCGACCGAGAACGCCAGGGTCCTTGCCCCGGCCGTTGATGATGGGCACGAGGGTTGAACCGAGGTTACGCGCAACTTCAACGTTAAAGTCGAATTCCAGTGCCGCCGACACTCCCGTGTAATCGGTACCCACGCAGAGGACAGCGTCGCACCTGCTCTCAAGGGCCTTGTATCGTTCCAGGATGCGGGTGTACAGCTCATCGTACTTGCCCGCGGCAAGGAGCGACAAAGCCGTCTCCATCGTGACCCCGTACTGGTCTTCAGAGGGGAAGGTCAGATCGTATTGTTTCGTCATGAGCGTGATGAACTGGTCCGGACCTCCGCCTTCTGCGATGACGGGCCTGAACACGGCCACACTCTTGAGCCGGCCGGAGAGCTGTTCCATGAAACCAAGCGCCACGATTGTCTTGCCGCCCCGGGGCTCAAGGCTTGTGATGTACAGGCTCTTTGACATGGATCATCATTCCCCTTTGTTATGACTTTTCATCCGATGTTGAGAAAACCATTTCAACACTCTGCTCATACTCCTCACCGCATATCCGCCGGCTGTCCGGTCGACGAGAGCACGCTGCTCCAGAGCACTCCCTCGGGGTCGATCTTCTTGCGCTGCGACACAGCAAGAGAGATGGGCACATGGGTGAACTGGTGGTTCCAGAAGCTGACGACCATGTTCGTCCTGCCGCTCATCCCGGCATGCACGGCGCTATGCCCCAGGAGCAGACAGAAGGCCGAGTCATGAGGGTTCGCCGGCACGCTCCTGATCATGTAGCTCGGGTCGATGTACTTGAGGCTTATCTCCATGCCGATCCGCTTGAAGTGGTCCTTGATGCTGTCGCGGAGAAAGATCCCGATATCGCCATACTTGATGTTCCCCGAAGCATCGCGCTCTGCCGTCTTCTCCATCAGGTCCTGGCCGGCTCCTTCAGCAACAACGATGACTGCGTGGCCCCTCCGTTCGAGCCGCTGCTTCAGTTCAGCGAGAAACCTCTCAAGGGTGAACGGGACCTCGGGAACAAGACAGAAGTTCACCTGGCTGTCAGCCAGGACCGAATAGGCAGCGATGAACCCGGAGTCGCGGCCCATGAGCTTCACCAGTCCGATGCCGTTTCGCGCCGACTCTGCCTCGATGTTGGCCGCATAGGTCGCGCGCCTTGCCTCGCTGACCGCGGTCTCGAAGCCGAAGGTCTTTTGCACATAGGAGACATCGTTGTCGATGGTCTTCGGGATGCCGATGACACTGAGTGCCAATCCCTGCCGCCCCGCTTCCTCGGCGATCTTCTGCGCCCCGCGGAGCGTCCCGTCTCCGCCGATGGCGAAGAGGATGCCGACCTTCAGGTCTGCAAGTGTCCTGGCCATCTCCGCAGGGTCCTGAGGCCCGCGCGAGGAGCCCAGGACCGTTCCGCCGATCTCATGGATCCGGTTGACTGCGTCGGGCGTCAGTTCGAGCGGTTTGTGTCCGATCCTCTGCACAAGTCCCTCATAGCCGAAGCGGAACCCGTAGACCTTCTTCACTCCGTAATGATGGTACAGGCTGAGGACGATCGACCGTATCACGTCGTTCAGACCGGGACAGAGCCCGCCGCAGGTCACGATCCCGCAGGCGAGCTTCGACGGATCGAAGAATATCTTTTCTCTCGGCCCAGCCGCCTCCATGGACGGAGGATCGGCATTCTTCCCGATCCATGCTTTCATGTCCTTAAGCTGGGCGTGATAGAGCACGCGCTCATCGTCGCGGGTGAAGCGGACGCCGGACATCGGTGACGGGATACGGCATTCACCAAGCCGCTCGTCGTGAAATCGAGATCATCGTCGGGCATAGGAGATCTCCTCTTTCTTCATTTCATCATCGTCGTTCCAACAGCCCTCAGCTCGTTCACTGCCTGTTTGACCCGCTCCGCCAGGGCCGTCTCGGCAAGCGCCAGATAGGAGCGCGGATCATAGGCCTTCTTATTACCCACCTCTCCGTCCACCTTGAGGACACCGTCATAGTTTTTAAAGAAGTGGTCGGCGATGGCGCGGGTAAAGGCATATTGAGTGTCGGTATCGATGTTCATCTTCACCACGCCGTAATCCAGGGCTTCGTGGATATCACGGAGCTCCGAACCCGAGCCGCCATGGAAGACGAGGTAAAACCGCGCTGCTTCGCCGTACTTGCTGACGACGGCATCCTGGCAGTCCTTCAGGATGGAAGGCTTGAGCTTGACATGGCCGGGCTTGTACACGCCGTGTACGTTTCCGAAGGTGGCTGCGAGCAGGTAGCGGGCGCCTTGCACCGTGTTCAGTCGATCTGCGACCTCCAGGGTGTCCTCGGGCGTGGTGTAAAGCTTCGCAGCGGCGCTCGCCTTGATGCCGTCCTCCTCCCCTCCCACGACCCCGGCCTCGATCTCAAGGATCAGATCGTTCTTCCGGAACCGTTCGAGCAGTTTCTTCGCGATATCGAGATTTTCCTTTAAAGGCAAGGCGCTGCCGTCGAACATATGGCTGTTGAACAGGTTCGGTTTCCCTGCCGCCCTTCGCCGCTCGGTCTCCTCCACGAGGGGGATCACGAACGAGTCCAGCTTGTCCGCCTGGCAATGGTCTGTATGCAGCGCCACATAGATCGGGTACCGTTCCGCCGCGCGGTGGACATGTTCGGCGATCGAGATGGCGCCGAGCGCCATGTCCTTCACCGCGGCGCCCGATGCGAACGCGGCGCCGCCCGTCGATACCTGGATGATCCCGTCGCTCCTGCTCTCGGCCAGCCCCTTGAGGACGGCATTGGCCGTCGTGAGAGACGTCACGTTGATGGCGGGATAGGCGAACTTTCCCTTCCGCGCCCGATCGAGCATTTCGCAGTACTTGGCATAATCTGCTACTGGCATAGATACCTCCGTTCATCAATGAATAAAATCACGCTGTGACTTTGGCCCAACATCACGAAACCGGTGCTTCCCATCGGCGAAACCTGTCCCGAAGGGAGGTCAGGACGGTTGCGCCTTGATCTCATTGGACAGCGGCTGCCCTGCGGCAAATTCGCTGACGCTTTTGATTGTGGTCTCACAGATGGTCGAGACCGCCTCCCGGGTAAAAAATGCCTGATGCCCGGTGACAATGACATTCGGAAAGGCGAGGAGCCGCTGGAAAACGTCGTCGGGAATGATCATGCTTGACAGGTCGCGGAAGAACAGATCGGCCTCCTGCTCATACACATCGATGGCCAGGCCGCCGAGCTGCCCGCTCTTGAGGGCCTCGATCGCCGCTTCGGTGTCAATCGAGCCCGCCGCGGCTGGTATTGACCAACAAGGCGCCGCGCTTGGCGCGGGCCAGAGTGTCCTTATTGATAATGTGGTGAGTTTCAGGCGTCAGGGGGCAGTGCAGGGAGATAATGTCGGCCCTGTCGCCGATCTCTCCCGGTTTCGAGTATCGGACGCCCAAGGCCTCGAACTCCGCTGAAGGGTACTTGTCGTAGCCGATCACCTCGCAGCCGAAGCCCAGCATGATGCGGGCAAACACGCGCCCGATCTTGCCGGTCCCGACTACGGCGACCGTCTTGCCGTGCAGGTCGAATCCCATCAGACCATCGAGCTCAAAGTTGGAATCGCGTGTCCGGTTGTAGGCCCGATGAACCTTGCGGTTGATTGCAAGAAGGAGGGCGACGGCATGTTCAGCGACCGAGTAGGGTGAGTACGTAACGACGCGCACGACCTTGAGCCCGAACCGGGCGGCCGCCTGAAGATCGACGTTATTGAAACCGGTGCAGCGCAGGGCGACCAGGCGCGTTTTCCCTCGCGAGAGTATTTCAAGCACATCGGCGTCGGCCTTGTCATTGACAAAGATGCATACGGCATCGTAGTCGGCAGCCAGCGCGGCTGTTTCCCGCTCCAGCGGCACTTCGAAGTAGGTGATCCGGTGACCGGCAGAGGTATTGGCCGCGTCCATGAACTCACGGTCATAGCGCTTGGCGCTGAATAGGGCGACATTCATTTCTATTCTCCTTTCGAGCGTTTGGTCTCTGATGCTGCTCCCCGAGAGACACCCGATCTACCCCCCGACCAGTACGGCAGCGATCTGAACGAACAGTATCTTCAGAACGGTCATCGAGGGAAAGATCATCGCGTAGCCGACATCAGGCCGGTCGGTCGGCGCGGTACGGCTGGCAAAAGCAAGAATGGCCGGGTTGCCTGTGGCGCCCGATATCACCCCCAGGACAGTATCGAACGGGAGGCGGAACACCCAGAGACTGAAGAACGCAGTGAGCAGGACCAGCGACAGCAAGATGATAACGCCGTACAGCAGAAAGACAGGCCCGGCCGTGCCGATGGTGGTAAAGAACTTGGGTCCCGAGGCCATGCCGACCTGGGCCAGAAAGATGGTCAGCCCGAAGTTTCTCAGTACGAGGTTGGCCGACAGGGGCATGGTCCAGACAATGGGGCCTGTTCGCCTGATCTTTCCGAGGTACAGTGCGAGAAGAAGCAGGCCGGCCAGACCCAGCGTAAATTTGCCCAGGCCGGGAACGGGCAGAGGAATCAATCCGACTAAAAGACCGAGCGCGGCGCCGATCCCGATCGAAATATAACTGAAGTCCGCAGTCCCCTTTATCGAGTCGCCGAAGAAGGCGCGAACGGTCTTGATCTTGGATCGGTTCACGAATACGCCGACACGGTCTCCTACTTCCAGGATAAGGTCCGGGCTCGGCAGCAGATCGCTGTCTCCGCGCCGGACCTGGACGATCGAGCAGGTCATGTCCGCCGGGAATTGCAGGTCGCCGATGGTGCGTCCCACGGCGCTGCGTTTCGACACGAACACCCGGATATAGTCCAGGTCCTGACGGTCGCCGGCGATGCTTCCGGTCTGAAGCTCTCCCAGCAGGGAGACGGCCTGCTGCAACGCCGCCTTGTCTGTGCCCGTTGCGAGAAGAACATCATCCTGACCCAGCACCAGGCTGTCGGAGGGAAGCTCATTTCGGTCTTTTCTGCGCACTGCCGCGATCGCGACGCCTGCCGGCAGTTTGGCGATGAGTTCGGGGAAACGGAGGTTGACGAACGCGGGATTGCGGAGCGCGATCTCCGCAGTGTCGATCTGCTGCGCAGCAGGCTGTTCGATTTTCGGTTTGAGCCATGCGTTGAGCGCATACATGCACAGGATAGGCCCCGCAACACCGAATGGATAGGTCACACTGTAGCCGACCGCGGCGCCATCCGTCTTTAGAGCAGCCATGATCGCCTGCAGTGCCGCGGTACTGGTCCCTGATCCGGCAAAGAGGCCGAGCGTCTCGTCGACCCGAATGCCTGTCAAGGGAACGAGCGCCAGGGATACGCAGCCGGCGCCGATCACTCCGAAAGCAGCCGCGGCGTTGGCCTTGAGGCCCTCAGCGCTGGTCAGGCCCCTGAAGAACTGTCCGCCGTACTGGATGCCGACGCCGTACAGAAAGAGCAGCAGCCCCAGAGTGCCAACTAGCGCCGGCGCGGTAGCTTTCGGGGCAAAACCGCCTACTACCAGACCGACGAAGAGCACAGCGCCTGCGCCGAGGGAAAAACCCTTGATGTTGATCTCGCCTACCAGATAGCCGAGGGCGATCGTCAGAAAAAGTGAAAATAACGGCTGCGTCTCGAGCAATGTTCTGATATCATCCATACAGCTTTCTCTCCTGGTCTCCCGATCATCTGTATGTGAAGCGGCCGACTCGCATCACGACACTGCGACGGGGCCTTACCGTGAGCTCTTGCGGTGTGCCGACGTTCTTCTCCTGCTGGCCCTTTCGGCCCGTTGCGGCTGAGAACTTCTCCTTGTCCGGGCATACGGCTTTCGTTCACCGGACTTTTCCCAGAGGAGGAATCCGCCGCGGAAAGCAAGGGCGTTGTCCCCGGCTCGGCAGCCGGGCGGCAGCTTGTCCAGTTTATTGACGTTGCCTCCGCCAATAACCATATCGTCGAGCTCAAGGGCGGGGATAAACCGGGCAACCACCTCCCGGACGAAGACACGCCACTTCTTTATGCCCAGCCGTTCGAGGCCCTTGAGCCCCACATAGTCTTCGTAGGTGCCCTGCTTGTAGGAAAGGTGTCCGAGTTCCATGGGCACCACCGTGCCGTCCACGACCAGGGCCGTGCCAAGCCCGGTCCCGAGGCCGAGGAACATCATCGTTCCGCTCTTATAGCTTCCCAAAGCCTGCATGGCGGCATCGTTTATCACTTTGACAGGAACGCCGAAGGCCTTTGCATAATCGAACTTAACCCACCCGCGTCCGAGGTTGACCGGTTCCGAGAACGGCCTGTTGTCGCGGACGCGTCCCGGGTAGCCGATCGAGACCGCGTCATATTTCCAGTCCTCGGTCATCTTCAGCACTCCGGACACCATCTGCCGGGGCGTCAATGTGGGTCCCGAGGGGAACTTCCGCGGATCGGTCTCTCCGGTGACGATGACCTTGACGCTGTTGCCGCCTATGTCAATAACCAGTATTTTCATGGATTATCCACTTACTTTAATATTTACACGAGCAATGGACAACTGTGTCCACGTTCGTCATTCCCGCGAAAGCGGGAATCCAGATAAATTGAATAGAACCTCTGGATTCCGGGTCAGGCCCGGAATGACGGCTTGTTTGCGTGTCCACTTTATGATCATTAGGCCAGGGCATTGTCCACGATCCGCTGTGCCTCGGACACGATCGCCTGCAGGTGCTGCTCGTTCCGGAAACTCTCCGCGTAGATCTTGTAGATGTTCTCCGTGCCCGACGGACGGGCAGCGAACCAGCCGCTTGCAGTGGTGATCTTCAGGCCGCCGATCTCGGCGTTGTTGCCCGGCGCCCTGGTGAGCCTCGCGGTGATTGATTCTCCTGCAAGCTCTTTCGCCGTGACGGCTTCCGGCGAGAGCTTCTGCAACTTTGCCTTCTGCTCAGGCGTTGCCGCTGCGTCGATGCGGGTGTAGCACGGAGCGCCGAATTTTGTCGTCAGCTCCCGGTAAAGCTCTCCCGGGTCCTTGCCGGTACGGGCGGTGATCTCTGCGGCGAGCAGGTTCAGGATCATTCCGTCCTTGTCCGTGGTCCACACACTGCCGTCCCGGCGCAGAAAGCTCGCTCCAGCGCTCTCTTCGCCGCCGAAGCAGCAGGTTCCGTCGAACAGTCCCTGAACGAACCACTTGAACCCGACCGGCACTTCGGACAATGTCCGAGCCGAGCGACGCCACGACGCGGTCGATGAGGCTGCTGCTGACAAGGGTCTTGCCCACAGCAGCGGCCTTCGGCCATCCCGGCCGGTGAGCAAGGAGGTAGTTGATCGCCACGGCAAGGTAATGGTTCGGATTCATGAGTCCCATCGAAGGGGTCACGATGCCGTGCCGGTCAGCATCGGTGTCATTCGCGAACGCGATACCATAGCGGTCCTTCAATCCCACCAGCCCTGCCATGGCATACGGGCTCGAACAATCCATGCGGATCTTCCCGTCATGATCGACCGTCATAAAGCTGAACGTCGGGTCCACGGTCGAATTGACGACCGTGATATCGATGCCGTAGACATCCTTGATCGGTCCCCAGTACTGTACCGATGCACCGCCGAGCGGATCGACCCCGATCCTGATTCGCGCCGACCGGATCACGTCCATGTCGATGACATTCGCCAGGTCCCTGACATAGGGCATCACGAAATCATGGGGATGTGTCGTCGCAGCCTTTAAGGCGGCTTCGTAGGCGACCCTTTTGATCCCGCGGTTCCCGGCGCGCAGCAGCTCATTGGCGCGGTTCTGGATCCACTTCGTTACATCCGTGTCAGCCGGACCGCCGTTGGTCGGATTGTACTTGAAGCCGCCGTCGCTCGGGCGGATTGTGCGACGGTGTAACAACGATGCCGTCGGCCAGCCCTTTGCTCCGGTTCCGGTTGTAGGTCAGGATGGCATGGGATACGGCCGGTGTGGGAGTAAAACCGTCGTCCTGCTGGACCATCGTTTCGACCCCGTTGGCCGCCAGGACCTCGAGCGCCGTGCGCTGGGCTGGACCGGATACGGCATGCGTGTCCTTGCCAATAAACAGCGGTCCGTCGACGCCTTTGCCCTGGCGGTAGTCGCAGATGGCCTGGGTGGTGGCAAGGATATGGGCCTCCGTGAATGTCCCGTTCAGCGATGAGCCCCGGTGTCCGCTGGTGCCGAACGAGACCAGCTGCTGGGGATCGCTCACGTCGGGCTTGCGATCGAAGTATTCCCTTTCGAGCCGCGCCAGGTCCACGAGCAGCTCTTTGGGGGCGGGTTTGCCTGCTAAAGGTGATATCGCCATATATTCTTACCTCGACCTTCTGAAGGAATGAACAGCTCGCGATCAGACCCGCCGGTCATTGCGCGGGTCCGTGACATTCGTGGCAGAGCATCTGCTTCCAGGCATCTCCGATGTCCGTAGGATGAGGGTTCCGCATCACCCGGAACACGGCCTGCTCTGCAGCCGTACTGCCCGGTCCGGCCCGCTCGATCAGAAGATGGCAGAGGCTGCAGTCCCGGGACAGCACGGTCCCGTCCTCGCTCCGGTGCTTGCCGTCGTGACAGCGGAAACATCCGGGGGAGAACAGGTGGCCCTGGTTGTTCGGAAAGTTCTTCCAGCTGACCTTCATGTGCGGGTCGTAGTTCCTGTCATAAGACCGCTGGAGAGCCGTAATCGCTGTGAGCAACGGTTTTCTCTATCTCCGGGGACCATGCAGAATAGGTCTTCTTATAAAAATCCCTTATTGACGAGTTGATGCCCATCATTGCCTCTTCGCGGGACGCGTACTCAGCATCGAGCGCCTTGACGGCGACGCTTTTGATCTCAGGCAGTTCGGGATCGACGAGCCTAAGGCCAAGCAAAGCGTTTACGATGACATCGGGCGGATTGTAGGGATGGCCCGACCGGTTATGGCAGTCAACACAATCCATCTGACGCGTGCCGGCCTTGTTGCCACCGTCATCTGACATCTCCGCTCCGGTTATTCGATAAATGCGTTCCTTCCCGTCGAGACGCTTGACCTTGATCCAGGGAATTACGGACCGTTTGGATCAGTCGCGACATAGAGTATCTCTTCGGTGGTGCTGGAATGCCAGTGCATCTTCGGCGGCCGGTCAGGCATAACTCCGTCCTGCCCATCCATAGCAGCAGGTTGATCGTCTTCCGGGTATTCTGCTTGTCGGCGAGAAAATAGGTCCTGCTTTCCAGCTTCTGGTTGATCTGATACTTAGGACCGTGGCAGTGCTCGCAAACGTCCTGGGACGGCCGGAGGTCCACAACGGGCGTTGGGATTGGCCTCGGATAGCGTCCGGTCAGGAGATCAATAAGCTGGCGTGTCCCTTTCAGCTTGTACAGCAGGAAATACTTCGCGCCCGACCCCACGTGGCAGTCGGCGCAGGATATCTCGGCATGGACCGAGTAAGAATGGGAATGGTCCTCCGCAGTATGGACCGGATGGCACATCGTGCACAGAATGTGTCGGATTCGGTGAACTCGTAGGTCTTATATCCTGCAAATGCATAAAGAAGCGACAGCAGCAGGAAAACTGTCAGCACTGCGACAGCGGTCTTGCGCTGTACGGGATCGTTGAAGTCAATGGACGGCAGGCGATGTTCTTCCGGTTCGCCTGTTTGTTCTTTCCGCCGTTCGCGCTTGATCCCGATGATGATGAGAATCAACCCGATAAAAACCAGCCCCGGCAGAACGAGCCAGATGAGAAGGTCCGCATAGGGGTGTGCGCGGCTTGAGAACGCCTCTACAATTGACAGGAAGACGATGAAGCCGGTATTGAATACGGCTATGACCAGGCCGATGAGCGAGACCGGATTGGAGAGGACCTTCGGGAGCCGTTGCTTCATCATGTCAGTTACCTCCGATGACACCGACGCTGTTCCCGCCGATGTCGACGACCAACACCTTCATAAGACTCTGAAACCACAGGTTCTGCTTCCCCCGCTCCGTGTCAGATGCTAATAGATGCGGGACGGAGGCAGAACACACACCCTGCACTCGCGTTGCCACTCGTACCGCTGGGTGCAGGCAGATCGACACGGATTGGATCAAAACCAGAATTAAGAAGTCGGTTCTACCGTGTGCAAGCCTGCCCCGTAACGGTTCTATACGGGGAAGTCGCCCGTGGTTACTCCCACAATTCCTTTTCAATAGATACTCACCATTTCTTCAGCGGCTTCACATCCCAGATCTTCGTGCAGTACTCCCGCATGGAGCGGTCGGAGGAGAATTTCCCCATGCGGGCGACATTCAGGATCGACATGCTGACCCAGCGCTCCTGATCATATACGCCGCAGCCACGCGGTCCTGACAATCGATATAGGACTGGTAGTCGGCCAGAAGCAGGAATGGGTCGTGGTTCAGAAGATTATCGACCAGGGGCGCGAAGAGGTCCCCGTTTCCCTGCGAAAAATGACCCGACCGGATCTGATCGATGGCCTCCCTGAGGCCGGTATTCGACTCATAGAAGCTCCGGGGGGCATAACCTTTTGCCTTGAGGTCCTGCACTTCCTCCGCGGTAAGTCCGAAGAGGAAGAAGTTCTCGGAGCCCACCTCCTCACGGATCTCGACATTCGCGCCGTCCAGGGTGCCGATGGTGAGTGCGCCATTCATCGAGAACTTCATGTTCCCCGTACCCGAGGCCTCTTTTCCTGCCGTGGATATCTGCTCAGAGAGATCGGCCGCAGGGTATACATGGTGACCATTCTTCACATTGAAGTCGGGGAAGAAGACGACCTTCAAGCGTCCTGCAACGTCGGGATCGTTGTTCACAACCTCGGCAACGGAATTGATCAGCTT
This sequence comes from Nitrospirota bacterium, assembly GCA_963741205.1. Lineage (GTDB taxonomy): Bacteria > Nitrospirota > UBA9217 > UBA9217 > UBA9217 > JAJYKN01. The sequence goes on along the minus strand of CAVUHW010000027.1, from coordinate 34,475 downwards.
GATGATCAGCTTCGCCATGAAGTAGCCAGGCGCTGCCTTGCCGCCGAAAATGAACGTCCGCGGGACGAAGTCCATTCTCGGATTTTTCTTGATCCGGTTGTACAGGGTGATGATATGGAAGACGTTCAGGTGCTGCCGCTTGTATTCATGAATCCGCTTTACCTGGACGTCGAAGAGCGAATCAGGATCGATCGCGATACCGGTCCTCTCTTTTATCATGGCGGCAAGCCTCTCCTTGTTGCCCCGCTTGATCTTCGCCCACTCTTCCCGGAAGCCGCGGTCCTTGACAAAGCGCTCGATCTTCCTGATCTCGTCCTCGAAATGCTTGATCCATTTGTCGCCGATGGTCCTGGTGATGAGCGCGGAGAGCCCCGGGTTGCTCAAGGCCACCCAGCGCCTCGGGGTCACGCCGTTCGTCACGTTCATGAACCGTTCGGGATAGAGGTCGTACAGATCTTTCAGAACGGTCTTCGTCAGAAGGTCGGAGTGCAGGGCCGCCACGCCATTGATATGGTGGCTTCCCACAGAGGCAAGATGGGCCATACGGACGTACTTCTCCCCGCTTTCGTCGATAAGAGACAGCCGCGCGATCCTGCCGTCATCACCGGGATATCGTTTACGGACCTCGTCGAGGAATCTCCTGTTGATCTCATAGATGATCTCCGTGTGCCGGGGAAGAGAGCGGCTGAAGAGCGGGAGCGGCCATTTTTCCAGGGCCTCGGGCAGAAGCGTATGGTTGGTGTAGGCCATGGTCTTTTGGGTTATCGTCCAGGCCTTGTCCCAGTCCATCAGATGCTCGTCCACCAGGAGACGCATCAGTTCCGCGACGGCAATGGAGGGATGGGTATCGTTCAGCTGAACGGCGAAGCTCTCGTGAAATGTATCCAGACTCTTTCCGCGCAGGCGCTGGATATTGATCATGTCCTGCAGGGAGCAGGAGACGAAGAAATACTGCTGTGCGAGGCGGAGGGTCTTTCCGATCTCGGGCTCGTCGTTCGGGTAGAGGACCTTGCTCACCGTCTCGGAAACGACCTTCGCATTTACGGCCTTGTAATAGTCGCCGACATTGAATGCCTCGAAGTCGAAGGATTCGACGGCCTCAGACTTCCAGAGCCTGAGCATATCCACGGTATCGTCCTGGTAGGCAGGGACCGGCGTGTCATAGGCGATGCCCTTGACGACGCGGTTCGGGACCCACCGGACCCTGAAACGTCCTTCGTCGTCTTGATACTGCTCCGTATGACCGCCGAAATTAACCATGTAGGAGATCTCGGGCCGGCAGAGTTCCCAGGGGTTCCCCAGGCGAAGCCACTTGTCGGTCTTCTCAGTCTGCCAGCCGTCGCGGATCTCCTGATCAAAGATGCCGAACTCGTATCGTATGCCGTATCCGATCGCCGGCACGTTCAACGAAGCGAGGGAATCCATGTAGCAGGCGGCAAGTCTTCCAAGTCCGCCGTTACCGAGCCCGGGTTCCTCCTCCTGTTCGATCAGATGCGTCCAAGTCCTGGCCGAGTTTCTGCACCGCTTCCCGGACCTGGTCCGTGATGCCCAGGCACAGGAGGTTGTTCCCGAGATGCGGTCCCATCAGGAACTCCGCCGACAGATAGCTGGCGATCTTGACCTTCGGGTCAGTAAGCCGCTTGATCGAGCGGATAAAGTTGTCGAGCATGCGGTCCCGCACCGTAAACGCTACGGCCATATACCAGTCGTTCCGGGAAGCAAGTTCGGGGGTCCTTCCCTGGACATAATGCAGGTTGTCAATGATCGCTTGTTTGATCGCGGCGACCGTGGTCCCGGTCCTCGTTCTATCGTTATTTACAGCGGATGTTGAAGAACTGGCCTCTTCCGTCTTTCTTTTCATAAAACACCGCCTTTTCGCAATTGATATTGTTAAACTTTAGCATCTTTCATCTAACTTTGAATTCTATCATAAGAGCGGAATCCCATGACCTGCCGGGAATTGCCCGCGACATTCGATCTTCACCGATCATGCCGCCCGGAGGGCCTTGATCTTCTCCATGCCGGCCGTTTCCGCAACCGCGTTGATCCGGACATCCGGCCGCTCTTTCAGGAGCGTCAACGCCCCGAGCAACGCGCTGAAGGTGGAGGCGCGGACATGGCGGTCGAAGTCCTCCTGGGAATCCCATTCTTCCATCACCAGGAATGCATCGGAGTTCTCCGTGTCAATATACACATCGCAGGCATGGCACCCCCGCTCTTTTCGCGCCATTCCGGTGAGCGCGCTGACCGTCTGCAGTATCTCCTGACGCTTTTCCTGAGGCACCAGTCATTCTGATCGTTGCGATAATCATGACGCGCTCCTTAAGAGGGGTAGTCCACTGTTGCACGTTTATCTCTGGATTAAACAACCGGGGTGGTACGAAACAAGGCAACGAAAAAACACATCAGGATACATATCAAATTTCGTGCCTGGACCGTCGACCAGATCCAGCCCACATAAGTCTTTGAAATTGAGTTAAACTGGCGAAGGGAACTACGCTGGATGAGTAAATTAGCGTTTCTTGCCACTACTATATTTCACGGCAGCCACGATATTTCGAGGTGAAGGGACAAGAATAAGAAAGTATTAATTAGTGGAAGCATTCCGGTCAGTACGGTAAATGCCGAGCTTTTGCATCCGCGAACGCAAGGTACTCGGGTTCATATCCAGGAGGGCGGCCGCACCCTTAGTTCCCTCAATGCGCCAGCCGGTCTTTGCCATGACCTTCAGAATATGCTCACGCTCGAAATCACTGATGCTGAGCGAATCGATATTGGGAGTATGGGCCTCGCCGCCATCGATCCTCTCAGCCAGGTGAAGAACAGGGCCTTGAGTAATGATCACCGCTCGTTCAATGACATGCTCAAGTTCCCGCACATTTCCCGGCCAGGAGTAATCCTGAAGAGCCTTCGTCGTTTCTTTGGCAATGGTCTTGATCTCCTTGCCCATCTTGCGGGAAAACTTTTTCACAAAATATTCAACCAGCAGAGGGATGTCATCGCTCCGTTTTCGCAATGGCGGAATGGTCAGCGGGAAAACATTCAACCGGTAATAGAGGTCCTCACGGAAACCGCCCTTTTTGATCTCCTCCTTGAGGTCGCGGCTGGTAGAAGCAATAATACGGACATTCACCTTGATTGTATGGGGACTCCCGAGCCGCTCAAATTCACCCTCCTGGATCACCCGCAGCAGCTTGGACTGTAACTCAAGAGGCAATTCTCCGATCTCGTCCAAAAAAATCGTTCCCTTGTCTGCCGCTTCAAAGCGTCCCGTCTGTCGGGCATGCGATCCGGTAAAGGCCCCTTTCTCCCTTCCAAAAAGCTCGCTCTCGATCAGATTGGCGGGAAGCGCCGCGCAGTTGACCGTCACCATGGGGCGATCTTTCCGCGAGCTCCGGCCATGGATGGCATGAGCGATCACTTCCTTTCCCGTCCCTGTCTCACCCAGGATAAGGACCGTTGCATCCGTGCCGGCCACTTGCTCCACCCGGTAGAGAACATATCTCAGACCGTCGCTCTGACCGATGATCTCGTTAAAGTTGTGCGCTTTTGTGACGTCTTCACGAAGATAGATGTTCTCGACTTCCAGCTGCTCTTTCAATTGTTGTATCTCGGAAAATGCGTTCTGGAGGGCCTCCGCTGATTTTTTCCGCTCAGTAAAGTCTGCATCAGATCCGCGATAACCGATAAGATTCCCGGCTTCGTCCAGCACCGGAACACCACTGGTTTCCAGATGCACGGTCTTGCCGTCCTTGCTCATGCTCGCATTAGGGAAGGCCCTGAACGACTTCTTCTCAGCAAATACTTTGAAAGCGGCTGCCTTCAGTTCTTCACGGACTTCCGGGGCAAAGAGATCATAGAAATGCATCTTCCCAACGAGCTCATCGGCAGTGTAGCCCAGGATCTTCTCGACCGCCGGACTCGTATATCGGTAGAGGCCGTTCGCGTCAACCTCCCAGATGAAATCGCCGACATTCTCCGCCACCTGCCTGAACCGCTCCTCACTCAGCCGCAACGCCTCGTCAGCCTGTTTTCGGGCGAGCGCATTCGCGAAGACTTGAGCCAGGAGCTGCAGCCGTTTTATCATCATCTCCGGCCAGTCCCTTTCCTTCTTCATAACAGCAAAGGACAGCGCGCCGATGACTTTCCCTGATACTGATAACGGGATCAGCAAAGTGGATTTCGTTCCGAAAGAGCGGAAAGACCCTTGATCGCGGCCTGCTTCCGGCGGGAAGTCCGAAAGCTTCGAAATAACAACAACCTCATCTGCCAGGATCTTCGACAGTGACCAGGGGAAAAAATCCGCCGCATTCATCCGCATGGTAACCGGCGGGCTTTCCGGAGGCTGATGAATGTGCGTGAGCAGAAGCGCACCTGGCTCCCTCTCGGAGACTTGCCAGAGCGTGGAGCGATCGATGTCGAGGCTGTCGCAGACGCGGCGCTGGGCATCCTGTATGGCATGATCGACCCGGTCGGCCGGTATATTGATGAATCCCGCTGAAATTTCCGCCAGCAGCATTTCGAAGCGCGCCCGGGCTTCGAGTTCCTTGCGCAGATATGCTTCCGTTTGTTTCATTGCCTTATTCCTTCGAAGCGGCCGTTGACATGATTCTGCGCTTGAACCGTCACAATCCCGCCACTGCCACAATCGTCGTCAGCCGATGGATAGGTCGATTTCCCTTCAGAAAACCGTTTGAAGTTTTATTACATAACGTCGTGAAGAACAAGCAGGAATGCCGCGCTCTGGCTTTGTTTTAGTGTAGCATAAAGGTACATCCCCGTCAATCAAGACTGCCCTTCTGGCCGCCGTGAACATGCCCCCTTCGTACCATTCGACCAGTCGCCCCGCCGCAGACATTGACGGGATGAGCGTCCGATGCTACACTACACCCATGCAGCCGTTCCCGAACGAGAATCTGTCGCCCCGATGAGCGCGAATATCTGTCATGCAGGAACAACGCCATAATACAAAACACCCTTTCTCCCGGTTCCTGAACTTCTGGACCGAAGAGCGGAGCCTCACGTTCATGCTTCTTCTGCTGGTGCTCCACCTCTTCATCCTTACCCCGGTGAGATTCATCAGTCACGCCTTTTCCATTATCTCGTTTCTTTTTTTGGCCTTTGCATTGCTGGCTGGACTCCTCGGGTTGGTGAGACGGAAGGTGCTTCGCTGGGTCTGGGTTGTCGCCGTCGCCGGCGCCATCCTGTTCAAGTCTGCATCGATTGTTTCAGAGGCCCCCTGGCTGAGTGTGGGAGACACGCTCTTCACCTTTGTCTCCCTGTCCGGGCTGGTATACGTTCTCTTTCTGCAAATGTCCCGGGAAGGTCCGGTGACCGCCCACAGGATCCGCGGAGCGATCGCCTTGTACCTCTTGATCGCGATGCTCTTCGCCTTCCTCTACAGCCTGACCGAGGAGCTTGCGCCCGGCGCATTCAGCATGCCCCGTGACTGGTCACGCGCTGCGTCCACAAGCGGTGAGGCGTTCTACTATTTCAGCATCGTAACGCTGACGACCGTCGGATTCGGCGACATCACCGCGGTCCATCCGCTTGTCCGATCCCTCGTGATGCTCGAAGCGCTGATCGGCCAGCTCTATCCCGCGATCTTGCTCGCCCGGCTGGTCACCCTTGAGATGGAAACGCGGCGCTCCGGGCGCGGACAGCCCTGACCGGACCCCGCCGCACCCCACCCTTCCCGATCATTCCAGCAATGATCAAACGTCCCGGCGATATTACAGGTCGGCGAGCTTCCGTTCAAGAACGTCGAGGTCGAGAGGTTTCAGCATAAACCCGCTAAGACCGTGCGCACGCGCCTTTTCCATGCTCAGGCCGAAATCGCTGGCGGTTATGGCAAAGACCAGCGTCGGGTGTTTCGTACCCGCCTCGAGGCGTCTGATCTCTTCCGCAAGCGCATAGCCATCCATCTCCGGCATCTCGATGTCCGTCAGGACAAGATCGTAGCCGCCCGTCCGGTAGCGCTCGAGTGCTTCCCTGCCGTTGGATGCAACATCGACCAGAAAGCCGCGTGACGCCAGCTGGCTGGACATGATCTCAAGGTTGATCGGGTTGTCGTCGGCGAGAAGGACCTTGCGCCGTCGTGACGAGGGTTCCTTCTGCCCGGACCTGCGCGCCTCCGAGCGCCTGCCGTTCCTCCTCGTAGTCCGCGAAGGTCAGGGCTATGTTGCGGAACACCGCCTCCAGCTCCAGGAACGCATCCACCATATCGGGATCGAAATGGCTGCCTTTGCCCTCTGCGATGATCTGCACCGCTTTCTCATGGGGCATGGGGGGCTTGTAGACTCCTCTTGCTGATCAGCGCGTCATAGACGTCTGCCACGGCCATCAGCCTGCCGGAGATGGGAATCTCGTCCCCCTTGAGACCCGCGCGGATACCCGGAGCCGTCCCACTTTTCCTGATGCGAATAAGCGACCTCCCTGGCGTGGCGCAGGAAGGTGCTCTTGCCGAGCTTTTGCTCGGTGATCAGCAGCGCCTGATGCCCGAACTCGGTGTGCTTCTTCATGATGGCGGTCTCTTCGTCGCTCAGCCGCCCTTTCTTGAGCAGGATGTCGTCGCGCACACCCACTTTGCCGATATCGTGGAGCGGAGCCGACTGGTACAGCATCTCGATGGTCGCGTCATCGAGCTCGCCCCGGAACCGCGGGTGGTCCTTGAGTTTTACGGCAAGGGCCTTGACATAGTTCTGGGTTCTCTTGATGTGTCCGCCGGTCTCGGGGTCCCGGTATTCGGCTAGCGTACCGAGGCTCTCGATCAACACGGCCTGGGTGAGCTGCAACTCCCGCGTCCGCTGACGGACCAATTCTTCCAGGCGGTTCTGGTACCGTCTTCAGCTCCAGATGGTTCCGGACACGGGCGCGGACGAGGTCCGGGTTGATCGGTTTGGTTATGTAGTCCACAGCGCCGAGGGCAAGCCCCTTTGCCTCGTCCTCGGGGTCGCCGAGCGCGGTCAGGAAGAGCACCGGAATGTGGCGTGTGGCATCATTGCCCTTCAGCCGGCGGCAGACCTCGTAGCCGTCCATCTCCGGCATCATGATGTCCAGGAGGATGAGGTCCGGGAGGGCCTTTTCAACGATCGCGAGCGCGCTCGCGCCGCTCTTGGCCACCAGAATCTTGCACCCGAGCCCATCAAGGGCCTCGCGCAGGACCTGCAGGTTTGCGGCATTGTCGTCGACGAGCAGTATCTTTGCCTCAGTCTCAGCCATTGTCAGACGCTCCTCTTTCAGCTGTTTTTCTCTACTCGCCCTCTTCGTGCTTGCGCTGCCGGGCTGCGATGTACGCATCGAACTCGGCAAGGTCCCTGAATATGTTCACTCCGGGAAGCGCCTTGATGATCTCGAACACCTCGTTGATCTGAGGCTGCATGTTGATAAACGCGGCCTGGCCTCCCCGCTCCTTGAGTTGTTTGCGCACCATCGAGAAGACCCTGCAGACCGGCACTGCTGACGAACTTCAGCCCGGCCAGGTCAAACACAATGTCGTCGACCGGACGCGCCAGCACCGGTGTGAGTTTACGCTCCAGCTCGGGAGCGGTGGCAGTATCGAGACTGCCGGCAAGTTTTACCGTGATGGAAGCGGCCTTCTTGGAAGCGATGTTCTGCAGGATCTGGATATCGAGCGGCATAGTTCGTATTCCTCCTTGAAATTGAATTCCGGTCATGTCATCATGCGGGCGCCAAAGGATCGCCCTTCGGCGTGCCCAGCCGTTTGGTAAGGAACAGCACGTTCTCGTCGCCTTCCCGCCGGTAGCGTATCTCGTCGACGGAGCGGCGAACGAGCTCCATTCCCCAACCCCCGATCCGACGGTCGTCTTCGATCTCCTTTGTCTCTGCCACGGGTACCAGCGTCGGATCGAACTCCGGGCCGCCGTCTCGCAGTTCAATGACCATTGCGTTATTGGTATGCGAAAAGGTAACGCGGAACGTCTGCCGGGCATCACGCTGTAATGCGTGGTTGACGATGTTGCTGCAGCATTCCTCGAGCGCCAGCGCCAGCGCGAAAATAACCGGATCGGAGATCCGGAGCTCCCGGCAGACCTGCTGCAAGGCCGCTACTGCGCGCATGACTTCTTCCGGCGTAGCATGCAATTCCAGGGTCATATGCGGCCTGCCGTTCCCGCGGATCGGCTGCCGAATCGAAGCGTCAGGATTGCGATGTCATCGGACTGGGGCGCGCTTCCGGCAAAGGCGAGCACTTTCCCGTGCAAACCTGCGGTGATGGCGGGCGCTGATTGGCCGGCTAATGTCCCCGTGTCGGCGAGGAGCCGCTCGTTGCCGTAACATTCGGCCTGAGAGTTGAACGCTTCGCTCACGCCGTCCGTGTAAAATACCATTACGTCGCCGGGACTTAGTCTCAGCTCTGTGCGTTCGAACGCGAGGCCTGTTTCGAAGCCGAGGGCAGTGCCGAGGTTCTTGACGGCCCAGCGCGGCGGTTCGTCTTTTCGGAGAAGCACCGGCCGGCAATGTCCGGCATTTGCCAGGGTGAGCCGTCTGCTGTCCGGTTCGTAGACTGCGCACAGGAATGTCACGAACATGCCGGAGGGATTGTCCACCGCCAGTTCATCGTTCAGCCGCGCGAGGATACGCTCAGGTTCGACGATCTCCCGTGAGAGCAGGCGCGCCAGGCTGACAGCCCGCACCATGAACATCGAGGCCGGAATGCCCTTGCCCGAAACGTCGCCGAGGAACACCACCAGCCGGTCCTTTGCTGCCGCGCAGACGCCGTAGAGGTCGCCGCCCACTTCACGGGCCGGCTCGAGCACGGCGCCGAACTCGACGCCGTAGGCCGGCTCCATCCAGCCAAAATCGTGCGGCAGCATCCCCATCTGGATCTCACGGGCCACGCGCAGTTCGCTGGCCATCTGCTCCTTCACCGCGTCGCTGTAGGCCTTGGCCTTGAGCAGCGACCGTACGCGCGCCTTCACCTCCAGCATCTCGAACGGCTTGGTAAGGTAATCGTTCGCTCCCGCCTCGAACCCGCGCGTCTTGTCCTGTACGTCTTCGAGCGAGGAGAGGAACATGATCGGCACCTCGGCCGTCTCCGGCATCCGGCGCAGGCGGCGGCACACTTCATACCCGTCCAGGCCGGGCATCATGATGTCGAGCAGCACGAGGTCGGGCGGTGTGCGCGCGGCGATTTGGAGCGCCGTCTCGCCGTTCAACGCGAGGCTGAGCTTGTGATCGGACTTCAGCCCCTCGACCAGCATGTCGACGTTGGCTCTGACGTCGTCCACGATTAACACCCTGCAGTCGGAGAGGTCCTTCATACGGGATGATCCTTCATTGCCTGTTCCAGTTGTATCTGTGCCTCGGCGAAATCGTATGATTCGAGGCGTTTCTCGAACCGTCCGAATTCCTCCGGCACGAACAGCGTGCGGAGAAGTTCCCGATTCGCTTTCAGACAGTCTGCTGCCGCGGAATCGAAGTCGGACAGGTATTTCATCATCTCTCCGACCACTGCTTTCAGCCTGGCAGGATCAACGGCCGTCGGCGGTGCGGCATACATTTCCGGGCCGGGCGCTGTCATCGGCGGCATCAGGGAGCGGGCTGATGTAAGTGCCTGTTCGAGCAGCCCTTCAAAAGCGGAGTAGGCCCTGGCCAGTGCCTCCGGTTCGGGCGGGTTCTCCGCGTTCGCAGGTTTGACCAGTTTCTCAAGCTCGGCGGTCGCTGCCTGCAGCCGCTCCGCCGCCAGATTGCCTGCCAGGCCCTTGATATCGTGGATCAGTCGATGGGCCTTCTCATAATCCCTGTTGTCGAGCAGCCGCCTGAGGTCTTCGGCAGCGGGAGCGTACTTGTCTGCAAAGCTCAGGAGGAGCTTCCGATAAAGGGCTTCATTCCCCTGCAGCCTCCGCAATCCGCCGGCCAGGTCGAACCCCAGGAGGGAGGACGGAAACGTCTGGGCTTCGGCAGCCCTGGCAACGGTCGTAGAGGCCGCCTGCAGGGCCGGGGCAGGCGCGGCGTCTTCCGTGCCCACGGTCTTCCCGGCGGCCTTTTTTATGGCAAGCCATTTCGCAAGAGTGGCAAAGAGCTTGTCCGGGTCGATGGGCTTGGTGACGTGGTCGTTCATCCCGGCGGCGATGCTCTTATCCTGGTCTCCCGCCATTGCATGCGCGGTCATGGCGATGATGGGCAGATCCTTGAAGCGTGCGTCCCGGCGGATGATCCCGGTTGCGGTATAGCCGTCCATCACCGGCATTTGCACGTCCATCAGTACGGCGTCGTACGGGGACGACTGCACGAAATCAACGGCCCGCTGACCGTCGTTCGCGACGGTCACGACGATGCCGGCGCCGGAGAGGATCTCAGTCGCCACCTGCTGGTTGATTTCGTTGTCTTCCACCAGCAGGACCCGGGCCCCTGCGAGGCCTTTCATCAGTTCCGAATCTCTTCCCTTCCTGTCGGACAATCGCGCGGTCCTCGGGACGTCTTTTTCCAGGGCCTGCATGATGGTGTCGAACATCACCGACGGGCTCACCGGTTTAACCAGGAAGCCGTTGAGGCCGGCTGCCTCCGCCTTCATCATGATCTCCTCGCGGCCGTAGGCGGTGACCAGAATAATGGCCGGCTGCCGGGCCAGACGCGTATCCTTCTTTATGCGCCGTGCGGTCTCGATGCCGTCCATGCCGGGCATCTTCCAGTCCATGACCACAAGGGCGTATGGCCTGCCCCCGATGGACTTTGCGATCTCATCAAGCCCCTCCTCGCCCGAGGACGCGAGCGTGACCTCGAACGAGAAGGACTTCAGCATATCATCGAGTATCTCCCGCGAGCTCGGGTTGTCGTCCACGACCAGGACCCGCAGGCCCCGCAGGTCCGCCGGGGGCACGTGCCGGGGCCGCGGCCTCTTCGCTGCCAATGCCGAAGACCGCGGTAAAGGAGAACGTGCTGCCCGCGCCCGGCGTGCTCTCGACCCCGATCGTGCCATGCATCATCTCGACGAGCCGCTTGCTGATGGCGAGGCCGAGGCCGGTCCCGCCGTACTTGCGGGTGGTCGAGGTGTCTGCCTGGCTGAAGGAGGTGAAAAGCCGGGCCTTCTGCTCCGCGGTCAGGCCAATCCCGCTGTCCCGGACGGAGAACCTGATCTCGGCGGTTTCCTGCCCAAGGCTGACCAGTTCGGTGGAAACGACGATCTCACCGTGTTCGGTGAACTTGACGGCGTTGTTCGCCAGATTGACGAGAACCTGACCAAGGCGGAGCGGGTCTCCCAACAACGCGCGGGGGACATCGGGGGACGCGCTGAAGAGCACCTCGACGCCCTCCTTTTCCTGTGCCTTGACCGTCACGAGGGTGGCGAGGTTGTCGAGGACCTCGTCGAGGTTGAACGCGATCGATTCCATGTCCAGCTTCCCGGCCTCTATCTTGGAGAAGTCGAGGATGTCGTTGATGATGCCGAGCAGGGACTGAGCGGATACCTGGACCTTGCTGAGATAGTCCTTCTGCTTCGGCGTGAGGTCGGTCCTGAGCGCCAGATGCGTCATGCCGAGGATGGCGTTCATGGGCGTGCGGATCTCGTGGCTCATGTTCGCGAGGAAGTCCGACTTGGCCTTTGTAGCCTCCTCGGCTTTGGCCTTAGCTCCGAGCAATTCTTTTTCCAGCATTTTGAAATCGGTGATGTCTTGCGTTACGCCAAACATGTCCTTGGGCTTTCCGCTCGCGTCCTTGACGACATGGCCTAATGCGTGAATCCAGATAACCCGCCCATCCAGGGGCCGCTTGTAGGCATACGTAGCGTCATACACGGGAATGGTGCCCGCCACAGCCGCGGCGAAATTTTCCGCGGTGGTCTTGGCAGCTTCCTCGTCGCCGGCCCGGACATGGGTGGCCCAGTGCTCAAGCGTGTACCGGTGGCCGGCGCTGGGAGGATCTCCGAAGATGCGCGCGGCCCGCTCGGAGGAATTGTAAAAGCCGGAACCATCCAGCGGCACGTGCCAGTAACCGGCCTTGGTGAGGTCCAGCGCGCTGTCGGAAAGGAAGTTGATGTGCTGGAGTTCTTCCTTGCGCAACTGCAGAGCTTCCTCGGCCTTCCTTCGCAGCGTGATGTTGAAGAAGCTGATCACCGCGCCGACGACCTTGTCGTCCTTCCTGATCGGCGTTGCGCCGTACTCGGCCGGCATGCCGGATCCGTCCTTGCGCCAGAGGAACTCGTTGTCGACCCTGCTCGCTTCGCCGCGCGTGTAGGCGGCGAACATCGGGCACTGTTCCCGGGGATACTCGCTGCCGTCCTTGTGGTGATGATGAACGAGCTGGTGCGACGGCTGTCCGATCATCTCTTCGGCGGAGTATCCGAGCGACCGGCAGGCCGAGGGGTTCACGAAGGTGATCACGCCATCGGTGTCCACGCCGAAGATGCCCTCGGAAGCGGAATCCAGGATCAAACGGACCCGCTCCTCGGCAACGAGCAGTGCATCCTTCTGGGTCCGGAGCTGGTCGGCCTGTTCCTGCGTCCTGCGCTGGACCTCGTTCGCCACGAGCAGGTCTTCCTGGGCGCGGACGCTTTGCTGGAGCGCCGGCATCATCGTGTTAAAGGCCTGAGCCAGGTCTCCCAACTCGTCGTTGCTCGTTACGTCAGACCGGGCGGTCCAGTCGCCGCCGGCAGCTTTCGACGCAGCGTCCCGGAGCGCCCTGATCGGCCTCAGCAGGCTGTAGGTGATCCAGACGGCACAAAGAGACGCCAGCAGGGCCATTCCGGCGATCCACCATTTCTGGGCCGCGGCAAGATCGGTCATCGGACGGTCGAACTGTGCCCTCGGCTGGACCACGGCTACCGTCCAGGGACGGGTGGTCATGCGCGCGTAGCCCGACACCCGCGGAAGACCGTCAGGCCCTTTGCCGATCATATAGCCCCGGCCTTTTCCCTGTCTCAAAGCGTTCGCGAGGTCGTCCATTCCCTGTGACTCGATGCGCTCGACTCCGTACTGCAGCTTGGGATCGATCTGTCTCAGCACTTCGGGAGTAAGCGTGCCGACGCTTCGATAGAGTCGCTTGGGGTCCGGATGCGAAATGATGATCCCGTTGGTGTCGATCACCATGGCGAAGCCCTGCTCGATCTGGCCGCTCACCTCGAGATTGACGCGGTCGATCACCTCGCCTTTGAGCTTGAGGACGATGACGCCGAGCAGTGCGCCGTTATCATTCTTGACCGGCCCGGCGAAGAAGACGCCCGGCTCACGGGTCGTAATGCCCACGCTCAGGTCGGAAATGACGTTCTCTCCCTGCAGTGCCCGCCGCATATAGTCGCGCGTCTTACTGTAGTCGCGTCCGACCATGTCCGGGCTGGTCGAGACGATACAGACGCCTTGCGTGTCGGCAAGGTAGGCAAGGGTAAAGTCGGGGTCGGCGGCCATGACCTCCTTGAGCCATTGTTCCACCTCAAGAAGGAAGGCCTTGCGCCGCGCCGGGGGAGCGGAGAGCGCCTTCTCCACGGTATGGTTCTCTGCAAGGACACTTTGCAGCCGCTGGGCACGCGTAAAGAACTGGTCCAGCCGCGAGGCGGTCGTCGTGGCGGTCATCTGGAGATTCTGTTCTGCGATCCGCCCGACGGCGTCGACGCCGCGGCGGATATTCATCGCGCCGACGATGAGCAGGGGGACAACAGCCGCTGTCAGAAGCAAAGCAAGCATCTTGCCGAGGAGCGGAAGGCGAATATGGCGGCCAGTGTTGTGAATAGGATCAGGTTTCATTAGTCATATCCATGTCCTCATCATGCACGCGAGACGAAGGACCATCAAACAGCCGCCGGGCACGCAGCAATGATCAGGAAGCTCTCTGACGCCAACCTGATCGCCAAACGGTCAACCCCGAGATTGAAACGCGGCGGATCGGGAAATATGTAAATGCGGATAACACTGAAGCAGAAACACGAATGACATATAATGAGACGAATTCCGGCGTGGACATTCCTCGCGGCTGATTGCTGCGTGCTTACCTTGCGGATTGATCCGAAAAACGTGCTATGGCCCGCGCTCATACCTGCTTCGAAGAGCCTTTTACTCCGTACTTGTTTCTGTCTCGTCCTCCTGGATATTCCCCGTCACCCATGCCTTGAGTAGCGTATAGGTGACCGCAAGCACCACCGGACCGATGAAGAGTCCAATAACACCAAATGCGACGAGACCGCCGATCACTCCCGCGAAGATCATCACCAACGGAAGGTCTGCTCCTTTTTTGATGAGAACGGGACGAACAAAATTATCGAGCGTTACGGCTAAGATCGAGAAAACGAGCAGGACGGTTCCCCAAAGTGCGCTGCCTTTCCAGTAGAGCCAAATCACCGCCGGGATAAGCACCAGGGCCGGACCGACCTGAGCCAGACAGAGCATGAACATGACAGCAGTCAGAAGCGACGCACCTGGAACACCGCTGATGGCCAGGCCAGTTCCCCCCAGGGCCGCCTGCATGACCGCCGTCAAAACGATCCCCAGAGCCACGCCCCGAATCGCCTTACCGGCAAGAATGGCAGCCGCTTCTCCCTGCGGTCCTGCCAGTCGTCTCGCAAAATTCAGCACCCCTTCCCTCACGATCTCTCCATTCGCATACATGATCGCCGCTATAATCGTTGTCAATAAAAACTGCAGCACGATTACGCCGATGCTGCCGGCCTGTGCAATGAACCACTGCAGTACGTCCTTCGTGTAAGGAGCCAGCAGCGCCGACCGCTCTTCAGAGCTGAGAGCGATAACCTCGTTCCATCGTGCGACGAGTTTTTCACCTGCAACGGGAATGCGTTTGAGCCATTCCGGCGGCGGTGGCAGGGTCAGCGTGGAAAGTGATTTGATTCGAGCGACGATTTCGCCCGCATGATCGACGATCGTGAGAACAGCCAGCGTCAAGGGGATGAGAACAATAAGCAGGATCGAAACCGTCATAATTGCCACGGCAAGGCCCCGCCTTCCTCTCAGCCGCGCCTGGAGCTTTACCATTGCCGGCCATGTAGCGATAACGATCAAAGATGCCCAGATAAGGGACATCAGGAAAGGGCGCATAATCCAGAAGCTTGATGCAATAAGTATTCCGATGCAGATCACCGCAAGGGTCGTATGGGTGATGTCACGGGAGACAGGAAGCGTGGGTCGCATAAGCCGATTTCTCCTTTGTCTGCACGCTCAGGCAGCGTGACTGCGTTCGTCGAAGTCACGCCGACGTCCTGCGTCAAGGCTTTTTATTCGACTCGTTCTTTGTGAAATAATAACCACATTATAGCACAGGGATGGACATGTTCATCGACAACCGGGTGAATGAGCACTTGTCTTTATCGTCCCGCTCCCCTATAATAATTTCTATCGGCAAACTGCGGCATGATGCTGCCATTCTCTCCTGGAGGTAGATACCGATGCTTATCATAACGATCCGGACCAGTATGCTGATTCTCGCGCTTCATTTGCTGCTCGCATCTGCGGCGCTGCCCGCGCATGCGGCAGACCGGGACCCCTTCGCCGACGGCACCATGCGGCTCTCGGTCCTTGTGGGAAACGGCTATGCCTTCAACGAGTCCTATGTCATCGTCGGCGTCGGATTCGGCTATTACCTCTTACAGGGTCTTGAGCTTGGCCTCGACGCCGAGTCCTGGTTTGGCGCGTCCCCTGGCATCTTCAAGATCAGCCCTGCGGTCCGGTACGTCGTGCCCGTTAACGGCGCGATCAGGCCGTATGTCGGCGCTTTCTACCGACGGACGATGATCGAGAACAACAGCGACCTCAATTCCGTGGGCGGCCGCGCCGGCATCTATTTTGTGTCCGGACGGGGAAGCTACTTCGGAGCGGGGGCGGTCTATGAGAAATATCTCTCTTGCGACGAAGCGATATATAAGTCCTGTAGCGATACGTACCCGGAGATCATCTTTGCCATTGCCTTTTGACCTGCTCTGCCGGCGTTAGCAATGCCACCCTGTGCCGGATTCGCGGAATATCCGTTAACCACAGATGTTAGCCGGGAATTGAGCTATTCCCAGTGGTCATCGTTGCTCCTTCCCCGTCCGTTCCCGCCTATTCAGACTTCTCCCATGTCTTATCCGGGTTGAAGGCCTTCATGGCCTTTGCATTCTCCGCCGTCTTCGGTCCAAGGTCTTTCTCATACACAACGCCTTCGTGGTTCACAATAAATGTCTTCACACCGGAGTTGCCGTATGAAGCCGGGTATGCTACAAGCGCAAATCCACCGATCATTTTGCCTTTCACGAGATAGCTGTATGCTCCGCCACGGGCATCCTTGCCCTGTGCCGTCAGCATCCGGAAGAAGTAACCATTATAAGGCAAAGGCTTTTTCTCTTTCTGATAGCCTTTGCTCTGGGCCTTTGCAATAAGCGGACCGAGCGGGCTCGGTTTTTCCCCTGGTGCCGCCTCCCAGTACAGACCGTCCTTCTTGCCCTTGTCACTACGGAACTTCTGCGCATATTTCAGCAGGCCGTCGCCCTCACGGTCCATAGTCGCATACTCCCGCTGAGCATCGACGATAGCCAGGCAGGTCTGGATGGCGGACAGTTCATTCCTCCCGATCCGGCGGCTGAGGATTTCTTCCTTGCCCAGCCTCGTGTCGAAGCGCCAGTTCTTGCCGGTCGTCACGATCGGGATCGGGAACGGCCAGTCATCGTTCCCCACGTGGAGAATTATTTTTTTGTCTCCTATATTCTCCAGGCGGTTCTTCTCATCATAATACCTGATGAATTTAGCGCTCTGCTCCCTGTCTTTCGCCTCATCCCCTGATGATATCAACGCTGCGCTGCCGGGTCCTAATAGGGCAAGAAGCTCCTTTTCATTGTTGTCGCGAAGGGCCTGAACCAGGGCTCCTACGGCTGCTTCCGGGGTCTCGAAGGTTTTCTGTTTTGCTTGTGCTGCCGGCGCAGTTCCCTGGAACATCACGACAACAAGCAGGGCAAGCACACAGCTCAGAAGAACCGAGGCTGACGGATATCTCATTCGAAATATATACATGGATCTGTCCTCCATCGATGATTTCTTATTCATGACTTGACGGAATGTTATCTCTCTTGAATCCTGTCAGCGGCCTCTCCCGCCTCCGCCTCTCCCGCCGCCCCCGCGCGACGCACCCCCGGAAGGCCGGGAGGCCCCTCCGCCGCGGGACTGGGCCGAAGACATGCTCTGGTGGCCTCTCGCACTTTCCCGGTTCACCTGTCCCCCGCGATCCATCCCTCCAAAGGCGTTGTCCCGACTCGTGGCTCCAGAACCTGTTCGATTAGACGTTCTGTCCTGCCCCTGGGCCGGTTGCCTGCCTGAAGTCCGATCGGACACTCCTGCCCCGGACTTGTCATACCCCCGGGAGTTCATCCGGTTGTCCACGCCGGCACGGTCTGTCGGGGAATACTTGTCGCGTGTGGCATTGTCGCGGTAGGAAACCCCTTGCCGGTGCTCCGGGTTGTGCTTCCATTGCTCTGCCTTGGGTCCGCCTCCTCCAGGTTCTCCAGGTCCGCCAGGCTTTCCAGGTCCTCCGGGGCCACCAGGTCCTCCAGGCTTTCCAGGTCCTCCAGGCCCGCCAGGACCTCCAGGTCCTCCAGGGCCGCCAGGGCCACCGGGACCTCCAGGCCACCAGGACCACCAGGTCCTCCAGGCCCGCCAGGCCTTCCTCCAGCAGGATATACAGGCCGACTCACAACAACCGTTCCCCCATGCCAGTTGTTGTGGTAGTACCCCCCGTGCCAGGCCGCACCAATGGCGATCCCCATCGTGAATGTGAATGCAGCGTATGGAGGCGGGTACACATAAACCGGATAGGGCGGATAGGCCGGGTACGGCCATGGTCCGTAAACCACCGTGGGGTTGTAGGTTGGAACATAGATCACTTGCGGGTCGGCGGGCTGAATAATGATGATGTCACCTTCCGTCTTCACCTCTTGCTCCTTTGAGCTTTTCAGATTACCCGACTCCACCGCCTTCCGACGCAATCGTTGCGCCGTGTCCATGACGTCTTTCTGCTGCGCCAGGAACGCATCGCCCAGTTTCTGGGTCCAGTCGAGCTTTTCGCTCATCATGGTGAGAACGGTGGGAAACGGGACAAGCGCTTTCACACTGTCGTCCCAGGATTGTTTCTCCAGGGCTGCGTTCATGGCGTCACCTTTCAGGTCCTTGTTCTGCTTCAGCCACCGCTCCGCCTGCACGATCTCGAGGGGATAGGTCGAGGCTATGAAGATCTGAGTCAGGATGTTGTCGGGGTACAGCGCG
Source organism: Nitrospirota bacterium (assembly GCA_963741205.1). Classification (GTDB taxonomy): domain Bacteria; phylum Nitrospirota; class UBA9217; order UBA9217; family UBA9217; genus JAJYKN01. The sequence continues at coordinate 16,290 of CAVUHW010000027.1, read as the reverse complement.
ATGGGCGCCAGCAGCTGTTCCAGTTCCTCCTGTTTGAACACCTTTTCGGGCTCCTCCTGAGCGAATATTGGAGCCGGCAAAATCATGCAAATAACCGCAAGCCCTATTACCGCGTATCTCCATGAGCCGTTTGTTTTCATATTCATCCCCCACATTTCCTGTTTTTTCTTTGGACCGTTCTTATATATACGATCGTTGATTCCTTGTCATTGGAGTATAGGCGATGGCCTAAAAAGACCGGCAGCCTGACAGGGTGGCCGGACCATGTTCTCATTTCTTCATTCCTACCCGGCGCCCGGGGCGCCCTTCAGGAAGGCGGAACCCTTGCCCCCTTTCAGCATCTTCTTAGGATCCAGGAGGCCATAAAGCTGGATCATCTTGGCCACAAGGCCGGTCCAGCCGGTCTGATGGCTTGCGCCCAGGCCGGCGCCGTTGTCGCCATGGAAGTATTCGTAGAAGAGGATGTGGTCGCGCCAATGGGGATCGGCCTGGAACTTCTCGGTCCCGCCATAGACAGGTCGCTTGCCCTGTTTATCCCTCAGAAATATTTTGGTCAGCCGGTCGGCTATCTCCTTGCTCACCTCGTAGAGGTTCATCATCTTCCCTGAACCCGTGGGGCATTCGATCTTGAAGTTGTCGCCGTAGTACAGGTAGAAATTCTGCAGCGCCCGGATGATGAGCGCGTTCACCGGCATCCAGACCGGACCGCGCCAGTTGGAGTTGCCGCCGAACATGCCGGTATTCGACTCGGCAGGCAGGTAGTCCACCCGGTACTCCTGACCTTGCACCTGGAAAACGTACGGGTGCTGTTCGTGGAACTTCGAGAGCGAGCGGATGCCGTAGGGGCCCAGAAACTCGTTCTCGTCGAGCATCTTCGTAAGGATCCGGCGCAGCCGGTCCGCATTGACCAGTGCCAGGAGCCCGCGGTCCGCCTTGCCGAAGTGTCCCGGGCCCGTGGGGTGAATGGACTTCATCAGCCCGGGCATCCGGCGCAGACGTTCAGAGAGCTGGTCCATCGCCCCTGGAATGCGCTCCCGGGCCGACTCTTCGATGACCGTGGTGGCGCAGAGGGGCAGGAGCCCCACCATAGAGCGGACCTTGAGCCGCGTCGCGCTGCCGTCGGGGAGACGCAAGATGTCGTAGTAGAAGCCGTCCTCGAAGTCCCACATGCCATCCTGACCGGGACGGTTCATGGCCGCGGCGATGAAGCTGAAGTGCTCGGCGAACTTCACGACCATGTCTTCGTAAGTGCGGTCGTGGACGGCGAGCTCGAAGGCGAGTTCCAGCATGTTCTGGCTGAAGAGGGCCATCCAGGCCGTCCCGTCCGCCTGCTCCAGGTGGCCGCCCGTAGGCAGCGGGGCGCTGCGGTCGAAGACGCCGATGTTGTCGAGGCCGAGGAAGCCGCCCTCGAACACGTTCTTGCCGAACCGGTCCTTGCGGTTCACCCACCAGGTGAAGTTCAGCAGCAGCTTGTTGAACGCCGATTTGAGAAAGTCCACATCCGTCTCGCCGCGCAGGGCCTGCTCGGTGCGGTGCAGGAAGAGCGTCGCCCAGGCGTGGACCGGGGGGTTCACATCGCTGAAGTTCCACTCGTACGCAGGCATCTGGCCGCTGGGGTGCAGGTAGACGCCGCGAAGCATCAGCTCCATCTGCTGTTTGGCGAAATCGGGGTCCACGATAGAGAGCGGGAGTGTATGGAACGCAAGGTCCCAGGCAGCGAACCAGGGGTACTCCCACTTGTCGGGCATGGAGATGATGTCCTCGTTCAGCATATGGTACCACTCCGAGTTCCGGGATAATCGGTATCCGTGATGGAGGGGATGGGAGTGGTGCTCCTCCAGCCAGCTGTCGCCGTCGAAGAAGAAGAACTGCTTGCTCCAGAGCATGCCGGCGATGGCCTGGCGCATCACGCTGGCTGCGTCCGGCGAGACCGAGGGCGGGATTACCGAACGATAGAACTCGTCAGCTTCCTTGAGCCGTGATGCAAAGATCGCTTCGAACTCCGGCCCGAAAGGCATCGCCAAAGTTCGCGGCCGTACCATGCCCGGCATTATCAGGAGATACCCCTAAATCCCCCCGGGATTTAGGGGGGGTCTTTGCGAGCCGCAGGCGAATCACTTGTGACTGACCAGGAGCCTATATTGAGTTTGTAGTGAGCCGCAACTTTGGTGCCCTGCTGTGCCGGGTTCACCGCAGCCTTGTTGCCCTCCACCACGCAGTTGTTAATGCCGTCCTTGACGTACGGGGTAGAATTGTGCTGGCCGGGAAAGAGTCTTTCGTAGTTCGTCGAGTTCTCGGTGAAGAGCAGCGGCACCTCTCCTTCGCAGGAAAGGATGAATTCACCAAGCAGCGAATGCGTGGCTTCGACCGCGCTCGTGCCCGCCGCTGCTCTTGATCTGCCTGAGGTCCGGTCTCCCGGCGGCCCTGTTGGATTCGGTGATCCAATCCGCCCAGTCGTTCCGGAACCAGAGCGTGGGCAGGAGGTGCAGCTCCGCAGCCTCCGGCCCGCGGTTATGGCCGTGATCTTGACGAGGATGTCCTCGGCGCCGCCCTTGGCGTACTCCACAAAGACGTCGAAGTACCGGTCGTCGTTGAAGACACCGGTGTCGAGGAGCTCATACTCCATCTCGTCCCGGGTGCGTCGACGGTTTGTCTCTACCAGGTCGGCATAGGGATAGGCCGCCTGGGGATACTTGTAGAGGTACTTCATGTACGAGTGCGTCGGCGTGCTGTCGAGATAGAAGTAATACTCCTTCACGTCCTCGCCGTGGTTGCCCTCGCTGTTGGTGAGCCCGAAGAGCCGCTCCTTCAGGATGGCGTCCTTCCCGTTCCACAGGGCAAGGGCGAAGCAGAGCCGCTGCTTGTCGTCGGAGATGCCGGCGATTCCGTCCTCGCCCCAGCGGTAGGCGCGCGAACGGGCATGATCGTGGGTGAAGAAATTCCAGGCGTCGCCCCCCTCGCTGTAGTCCTCGCGCACGGTCCCCCACTGGCGCTCGCTGAGGTAAGGCCCCCACTTCTTCCAGGGTATCCCGGCCTCGCGCGCGTCGTTCAGCCGCTTCTGCTCCGCGACGTCGATGATCTTCCGATCAGCCATGATCTTCCTTCCTCCGTCTCAAGTGCGCACCTGGAACAAGTGGTATTGCCACGGCTTCAGGTCCACGTACAGGCCGGCGTCCCGCATCTCGTCTCCGCTCCGGTCATAGGTCTCGCCGGACAGCACATCGATGAGGTGCCACGTCTTACCGCGGAGTTCGTCCCACGGAACCTGGACGCGCGCCTGGGCAGTCGACTTCCCGAAATTGATGACGATGAGGAAGCGCTCATTCTCGTTGACCCAGCACCAGGCCAGAATGTTCAGGAAGCTCTGATTATCGGGCCAGCCGCTCCGCTCGCAGAGGCGCCATTTACCATTCCGGAAAACATCACGTCCGGTCTCTTTCAGCAGACGTTCGTAGAAGGCCGCGAGGTCATGATCAACCTGTTCCTCCGGGCGACGGCCCAGAAAGACCGGCAACCTGACCTTCCTTCCCTCGAATTGCCCCTCATGCAGCAGCTTTGCCCCGGTGAGGGTGAGGACCGCCACTGCTGCGGCGCGCCCTTTTCCGTCCGGAAACGCGGCAGCGGCCCTGGGCTCGTCATGGTTCTCGATGAACCGGACCATCCCCTTCTGGTAGGATGGATCCGCAAGGAGGTGCTGACGCACGCTCTCGGCATCGCCGTGTTCCATCCGGTCATAGAGCTTCTTGTCGTAGCAGTGATCGAAACCCTGCTGCTGCAGTTCCCACTCAAGGTCCCAGTATGCCTCGGCGATGAACTTGAACTCCCGATGTTTCTGTTTGATTGCCGGGATGACCGTCGTCCAGTAGTCGTTGACCGGTTTTGCTCCCGCACGGCCCCCCCAGGTGCGCTCGAAAACTGTTGTTCAGCATGAGCATGGCCATGTCGCACCGGATTCCGTCACACTGTCCGGCAATGTTTGAAACAGTATCGATCACTGCCTGCCGGAGCCCCGGCTGAAAGGCGTTGAGTTGGAGCACATCGGGCCAGGCAGGGAAATAGGGATCCCGGCCGCAGGCAAACACCTTCCCTCCCGCCTCGATGAAGGACGCCGGATCGTTCCTCGCATCATCAGCGCTCCCCTGAACGAAGTATTCAGGATGATCGCTGGCCCAGGGGTGGTCCGGAGCGACATGGTTCGGCACGAAATCGAGGACGAGACGAATGCCGCGCTTTGCGAGAGCTTTCCGGGCTGCTGCAAGTCCCTTCGGACCGCCGAGATGTTCGTCGACAACGTAGCGCCGCACGCAGTAGGGCGACCCCACATTGTCCTGCGCTGAAAAGTCAGGGAGGGCTCTCTTGAAATCCTCGAGGAGCCCCTTGTTTCGCATGGAGATCCCGATCCCGGCAGGGCTCCGCTCCCACACCCCCATGAACCAGACGGCGTCAAACCCATGAGCAGCGATGGCATCCCACTCCTGCTCGGGGACCGTGGCGAGATTCACCGGCTTCCGGTATTTCCGGCCGAGCTCACGCAGCCATACCCAGGTATTGATCTCGTAGATGACAGGATGTTTCGGCCATGGTTTCATATCTGATGCCTCACTTTTTTGTGCCACCCGGACTGAACGCCGCGCCTTTTCCCTGCTGCAGCGCCTTCTTGGGATCCAAGAAACCGTACAGCTGGATGATCTTGGCCACGAGCCCGGTCCAGCCGGTCTGATGGCTCGCGCCCAGCCCGGCGCCGTTGTCGCCGTGGAAGTATTCGTAGAAGAGGATGTTGTCGCGCCAATGGGGATCGGTCTGGAACTTCTCCGTGCCCCCGTAGACAGGACGCCTGCCCTGCTCATCCCGCAGGAAGATCCGGGCGAGCCGGTCCGCGATCTCCTTGCTCACCTCGAAGAGATTCATCATCTTCCCCGAACCCGTGGGGCATTCGATCTTGAAGTTGTCGCCGTAGTACAGGTAGAAGTTCAGCAGCGCCCGGATGATCATGGCGTTCACCGGCATCCAGACCGGTCCCCGCCAGTTGGAGTTGCCGCCGAACATGCCGGTGTTCGACTCGGCAGGCAGATAGTCCACCCGGTACTCCTGGCCTTGCACATGGAAGACGTAGGGGTGCTGCTCGTGGAACTTCGAGAGCGAGCGGATGCCGTAGGGGCCCAGGAACTCGTTCTCGTCGAGCATCTTCGTGAGGATCCGGCGCAGCCGCTCCGGGTTGACCAGGGCCATGATCCCGCGCTCGGCCACGCCGAAGTGGCCGGGGCCCGTGGGGTGGATGGTCTTCAGGAGTTCGGGCATCCTGCGCAGGCGCTCATTAATCTGGGCCATCGCACGCGGAATGCGCTCACGCAGCCGACTTTTCGATGACCGTGGCGGCGCACAGGGGCAGGAGCCCCACCATGGAGCGCACCTTGAGCCGCGTGGCACTGCCGTCGGGGAGTCGCAAGATGTCGTAGTAGAAGCCGTCCTCATCGTCCCACATGCCTTCCTGCCCGGGACGGTTCATGGCCGCGGCGATATAGCCGAAGTGCTCTGCGAACTTCACGACCATGTCCTCGTAGGTGGGGTCGTGGACGGCGAGCTCGAAGGCGAGCTCCAGCATGTTCTGGCTGAAGAGGGCCATCCAGGCCGTGCCGTCCGCCTGTTCCAGGTGGCCGCCGGTGGGCAGCGGGGCGCTGCGGTCGAAGACGCCGATGTTGTCGAGGCCGAGGAAGCCGCCCTCGAAGACGTTCTTGCCGAACCGGTCCTTGCGGTTCACCCACCAGGTGAAGTTCAGCAGCAGCTTGTTGAACGCCGATTTGAGAAAATCCACGTCCGTCTCGCCGCGCAGGGCCTGCTCGGTGCGGTGCAGGAAGAGCGTCGCGAAAGCGTGCACCGGGGGATTCACGTCGCTGAAGTTCCACTCGTACGCGGGCATCTGGCCGCTGGGATGCAGGTAGACGGCGCGGAGCATCAGCCCCATCTGCTCCTTGGCGAAATCGGGGTCCACGATCGAGAGCGGGAGCGTGTGGAAGGCAAGGTCCCATGCCGCGTACCAGGGGTACTCCCACTTGTCGGGCATGGAGATGATGTCCTCGTTCACCATGTGGAACCACTCCGAGTTCCGGGCGAATCGATATCCGTGATGGAGGGGATGGGAGTGGTGCTCCTCCAGCCAGCTGTCACCGTCGAAGAAGAAGAACTGCTTGCTCCAGAGCATGCCGGCGATGGCCTGGCGCATCACGTTGGCCGCGTCCGGGGAGACCGAGGGCGGGGTTACCGAACGGTAGAACTCGTCCGCCTCCTTGAGCCGTGATGCGAAGATCGCATCGAACTCCGGCCCGAACGGCAGGGCAGCGCCTTTGGCGGTCAGGCGCAGACGCACGGTCACTGACTCTCGCGGACCCACCACCTGCCGGTAGTGCGCCGCAACCTTGGTGCCCTGCTTTTCGGGGTTCACCGCTTCCTTGCGGCCCAGGACCACGAAGTCGTTGATACCGTCCTTGACGTACGGGGCGACATTGGGTTGGCCGGGAAAGAGCCGTTCGTTGTTCGTCGAGTTCTCGGTGAAGAGCAGCGGCACCTCTCCTTCGCAGGAAAAGATGAACTCACCCAGCAGCGAATGCGTTGCCTCGACCGCGCTCGTGCCCGCGGCTGCCTTGATCTGGCTGAGGTCTGGTTTCCCGGCAGCCCTGTTGGATTCGGTGATCCAGGTCGCCCAGTCGTTCCGGAACCAGAGCGTGGGCAGGAGGTGCAGCTCCGCAGCCTCCGGCCCGCGGTTGAAGGCCGTGATCTTGACGAGGATGTCCTCGGCGCCGCCCTTGGCGTACTCCACGAAGACGTCGAAGTACCGGTCGTCATTGAAGACGCCGGTGTCGAGGAGCTCATACTCCATCTCGTTCCGGGTGCGACGGCGGTTTGTCTCTACCAGGTCAGCATAGGGATAGGCCGCCTGGGGGTACTTGTAGAGGTACTTCATGTACGAGTGGGTCGGCGTGCTGTCGAGATAGAAGTAGTACTCCTTCACGTCCTCGCCGTGGTTGCCCTCGCTGTTCGTGAGGCCGAAGAGCCGCTCCTTCAGGATGGCGTCCTTCCCGTTCCACAGGGCAAGGGCGAAGCAGAGCCGCTGCTTGTCGTCGGAGATGCCGGCGATGCCGTCCTCGCCCCAGCGGTAGGCGCGCGAGCGGGCATGATCGTGGGTGAAGAAATTCCAGGCGTCACCGCCTTCGCTGTAGTCCTCGCGCACGGTCCCCCACTGCCGTTCGCTGAGGTAAGGCCCCCACTTCTTCCAGGGGACCTTCCCTTCCCGCGCTTCATCGAGTCTTTTTACTTCTTCGCCGTTTTTCATGGTCTTATTCCTCCGATGATTTCAACATTGGTGATCCGCTGCTTTAGCCAAAACCTTCCCGCTCCCGCAGCGGTGTTATGAAATAGCGAGAATTTCCTTTCCGCTGTAATCCTCTCGCACTGTCCCCCACTGCCTCTCGCCAGGGTCATTGATCCACAGCTGCTGCTACCCGTCTCACATGTGATATCATAATGTTCTTCCCTCCCTGTTCGATTTTATTCCCCCGATGGGTAATTCCATGATGATCAAAGCACGTTCGTCACTTCGTTCCCGGCATACCCTGAAGACTCCATCCCTCCACGCATGGATCAGAAGCGGAACGTCACACCAAGCGCCGGGCCGCCGAAGCGCAGGTTCTGGATAAACTTGTCGTCCTCCTGGTCGTAGTAAAGTTCACGATAAGCGAGTGTCACCGCGCCCCACCTGAACGAGTAGGCGACGCCGAGCATCCCCTCCCATGTCAGGTTCGACGAGCCCGCGCCGACGTCGAGGTAGTATGGGAGCGACCAGTCGCTGCTGCCAAGTGGTATGCGCCCCCTGATACCGATGACCCCGTCCAAGAGCTCCATCCTCCTGGAGATCCCGCCGGACAGCGGGAACGATTGCCCGCCACCAGGACCGGTGATCACAGCCGCAAGCTGCCAGTCGGTCGAGACCTCGAGATTGAAGTAACGCAGACCGCCGAAAACATCGAGGCCGGTCCGGACCGCGTAGCCCGTGCCGAGCGTCCAGGCCATACCCCGTAACGATGAACTGGTCCCAACATTCAGGCTGGAACTCACGCGACTGCCGCCGAAATCAACCGCCTTGACCGAACTTTTCTGGTCCTCGAAGTCCAGGTAGATGAGATCGGTGAACACCGACCACTTGTCCTTGCGAACCTCACCTGAGATCATGATGACGGCCTGAAGGTTCTCGAGATAGTTGTTCGGTCCGGTCTCGACCTCCGGGCTTGCTGGGGCGCCCGGCGGAATGTTGTATTTCAGCGTGCCGTTGACATTCGGCAGCCAGAGGTAGGGCGTTACTGAAAATGTCCACTGGTCGGCAGGTTCAACAGATTGTGCTTGCGCGGGCGCTGTGAAGATCGCGGCAGCTATTGCTGCCAGCAATATCAGTACCGTCACTATGCGCTGTCGGCGGGTCAACGAGTTCATCTTATGCTCCCTTCTTAGGGCCATGTGCAAGCCGCCCTTTTCATGCGTTGTATCGAATGCTCCTTATTTGTATTGTCGACAGCCATGCCCACGACTCGAGTGTTTACTGTTTCTCCAGGAATAAACGTTATTTTTCGGCTTCGATGTGCTGCACGATGAGCACAAGGCGCGTACCGGCTCCGGCGGTCTGCGGCGGACCCCTTCTCTATAATAGTTATTATAGCTGCCCGCAACAATTTTCGGGGAATGCTGTCTCCATTTATCAAAATGTCACTTGTGATCAACAGATGCTTACTTCCCCTTCTCCCCGGACTTTTCCATTCGTTCGCGGACCATGATGTGCATCCGCAAAGTATACAGCAGGTTCGAGTAAAATACGGGCACGCTGAGACGGTTCGCCTTTTCTTCGAGCCGGTCAAGTCGCAAACTCGGATCTCCAATGTTCTGTCCAGCATCGTGGGAATCCAAATCCTTTTCAAGAGACCTCAACTCGCCGTACAACCGGGAGATCCGCCGTTGCATTTGCAAACCATATAAATAAGGCATGAATCGAACTAAGGGATAGATTACGCCGATCAACGGAATGAGCAGGATCAGCAGCCGGTCCACCAGCACTACCAGCCAGAACGGGAGATGGCGCTGGAGGTAAGGCCGTCCCGACTTGTAGAACTGGCGCGCCTCATTGCTCAGCGGGAGGTCGATCGCTTCGGCTGCCGGGAACTGCCCCGCCTTCTGGAAAATCCCCGGACTGGAGTGGATCTTCTCCGCAACGTCGAGAAGCAGATACTGGATCGCCGGATGCAGGTCTTGACGCACCACGAGGCTTGTCTTCGGCGCAAACAGCAGCACATCCTTTGGCGGCCGGTTCTTCGCCAGGTCAGCCACCCCGGCGGGCACCGTCAATTTGTTCAGGAACGGATAAAGCGCAATATAGGCGTCCGTGCGGGAGAAGCCCGCGAGCTCAATATTTTTATCGGCAAGCAGCTGCTGCACCACGGAAGAGTCCCAGGGGGTCAGCATGAGCGCCGCGTCGATCTCGTTCCGAAGCAATTTTTCGCCGGCCTGCTGGGGCGTGAGCGAAAGCAGCTGCGCGAAGCTCTCGTCGATACCGTTCCGTCTGAGAAGTTCGAGTGCAAGCTCCCGCGTGCCGCTGCCTTCAGAGCCGATCGATATCTTCCTGCCACGCAGTCTTGCCAATACATTGCCCCGGAAGACACCTCGATAGAAGAACCACAGGGGTTCATAGCAGACCGTGCCGAGGGACTCGAGGCCGGGCGACACCTCCCCGCTTGTAAGACCGCTCCGCAGAAAACCAACCTCTACGTTCGATCGGGGGTCGCGCAACCGTGCCAGGTTTTCCACAGAACCCGCGGTCGGGAGAAGCCGAAGTTCGATCCCCTGGAGCGCGAAAAGTTCACGGTAACGTTTTCCAACCTCATAATATGCGCCGCCTTCAGGACCAACGGCCATGGTCACCGTACGCGGCGGCATCGGACGCATGGCGGCGATAGCCATGCACAGGACAACTACGAACGCCGCCGCGGCAGGCACCGCGATCAGGAATTGGAGCCGGTGTGTTCGGAAGTAATCTTTTACCGTTATAATCGTACCGTATTCCTTTCTAACCCGGACTGGCCGGAACCAACCAGCTGTTTTCTATCCTGTTCAACCGTTCTCCTCATTGAAAAGTTTCATTTACGGCTTTTTAAACTTCTCTGTCGCTGCAGTGACGGCCTTCTTAAGATCTGCCCATGACGTTTCCGCGCCAGCCTTCAGAATTTCCCAGGCCTCGGTGCTTGCGCCCCTAAGCTCTTGAAGCTTCTGCATGGAGGCAGCCTGCTTCTCCTTGAGTTGCCTGATCTGGTTTTCATAACTGGTCTTCACATCAGCCTTGGCCGCACGGGCCGTGGACTCAAGTTCATCGATCTTGGCGGACCACTCCTTAAGCTGCGCTGCTAATTTTTCGATATGTTCCTCTCTGCTTTTCATATTTTTCTCTCCTTTTAATATGTGAGACAACGTAGTGTTACAGCCGCAAATGGATATATAAGGTTTGTCTGATTACATATTTGTCCTGTCATTTGAGACAGGAGCGTCATTCTTCTCAACAGTGATGGCGAAGCCCTCGCTTACCTGCACGGTGACGTTGTCGCCTGGTCGTACCGTGGAGAGGTCCGCCTTCTTGCCGACCTTGACCGTTTTGGTGGTACCGTCGGGGAGCTCAAACGTGACCTTGCGCTTCGCGGTATTCACGTCAATGACTTTGACGGTGATCTGTGCAGTATCCACGAGCATGCTGCCCGTATTCGCGCCCGCGGGGACAATCACCACGGTGGTCTCGGTCATCGAGCTGGGTGGTGCGCCGCTGCCGATGAAGATCGCCACCTCTTCGGTCACCACGGCTTTGATCTGATCACCGACCTGGATCTGGTCGAAGTTGACGACCTCTGGCCCGGCCTTATAGGTTGACTTGCTGCCGTTCGATGAAACGAGCGTCAGTTTGCGCTTTGCTGGGTTAATGGCCGCAACGGTTGCGGTCATAGTAGTCGTTTCCACGATGATCGCCCCTTCCGGAGTTTCAATGGCGGTGATCTCTGTCGTGCCTTTGGGAGTAGCGCAGGACGTGAATAAGAGCATGGCCAACAGCAGGAGTACCGGCGTGACGAATTTTATGATGACGTTGTTCATGTTGGTAATATTCCTTCTATATAAACAAAAAACGGGCCGCGCCGCCGGGTTGGCATTTGACAATTTGACTTATTGACCGCTGGCGTGCTTCTGCATCTCCTCCATCTTTTTCTGGAGCTCGGCCTTCACGGCTTCAAGATTGAAGCTCGCGCCCTTCTGCATGGGCGGATATTCTACAGCCGTCTGGATGAGCTTGCCCACTTCCTGCTGGACAAACACGAAGCGCCAGAACTCGTACTGGAACCAAGTAAAGTACTCGTACGAGCCGTTATTCCCCTCACGCCATGCCGTGCGCTCGAAGGGATCAAGCCGCAGGTTCGTGAGAATCGGCGCGTCCACATGGACCTTGCTGCCGATCCAGCCTTCAGGCTGGGTGATGAACTGATACTTGAAATCATCGATACGGACCGCGGCGAGTGCGTTTTCCGTGAAGTAGAAGATCTCATGGCGGTTCGACGGCCCCTTGCCGGTGATCATGTCCATCTGGTTATAGCCGTCGAGATGGTTCTTGTAGGTCCTGTCGCCGATCTTCTTGCCCTTCAGCAACTCATCCTTGAGGTTCGGATTGCCGGCTGCGGCGAGGAAGGTCGGAAACCAGTCCATGCCCGAGATGATGCCGTTCTCCACCTTGCCGGCAGGAACTTTGCCGGGCCAGCGAATGATCGCAGGCACGCGGAAACCGCCTTCATAGCCCGTGCCTTTGCCGCCGAAGAACGGCGTCTGTCCGCCATCGGGCCAGGTGAAGTTCTCGGTGCCGTTGTCGGTGGTGAACATGACGATGGTGTTGTCGTCCACACCCATGTCCTTGAGCTTCTTCATCACGTCGCCGACGATGTCGTCGAGCTGGGCCATGCCGGCTTCATGAATGGTCCAGCCGTTCTTCGAGTTGCGCATCTTCTCATACTTCTCCGAGAGATGGGTGACGATGTGCATGCGTGTCGGGTTGAGCCAGACGAAGAAGGGCTTCCCGTCCTTCTTGGCCTTGTCCATGAACTTGAGAGTAAAGTCGAGGATCTCGTCGTCCACGGTCTCCATCCGTTTGGGATAGAGCGTGCCGGCGTCCTCGATCTTCTGCTTGCCGATCTTGCCCCAGCGCGGCATCTCTGTCGGATCATCCTTATCCGTCGCCCATGAGTGGACCATGTTGCGCGGGCCGACTTTGTTCAACAACTCCTGCGGATAGGCGGGGTGCGCGGGATCCTCCATCGCGTCGAGGTGATAGAGATAGCCGAAGAACTCGTCGAAGCCGTGAACGGTGGGCAGGAATTCATTGAGATCGCCGAGATGGTTCTTGCCGAACTGGCCCGTGGCATAACCCATCTCCTTGAGTGCAGTGGCAATGGTGCAGGCCTCCGCCGGTATGCCGAGTTTGGCGCCGGCCTGACCGACCGTGGTCATGCCCGTGCGGATCGGCAGCTCACCGGTGACGAAGTTGGCGCGACCCGCCGTGCAGCTTGCCTCGGCGTAGTAATCGGTGAAGCGCATGCCTTCGGCTGGCGAGCTTGTCGAGATTCGGCGTCCGACCGGCCATCATGCCCTGGTGGTAGGCGCCGATGTTGAACCAGCCGATGTCATCTCCCATGATGACGACGATGTTGGGCTTCTTGTCCGCCGCAAATGCCGGGCAGGCGATCAAAGCCAGACCGACAATGATTACGGCGAGCACTACTGCTATCTTCGTTCTCATGTCTTTCCTCCTTGTTAGATTTCATAGTTCTTCTTTCAGCTTTATGTGTCTCTTTCATCACCTCCTATATAGTAATAGAGTTCTAGGACCAAGGGGTCAAGGATTCAAGTGAGAACGCAATACCGTTCACTCCATTATCCGGATTCAGTCTTACATCTTTTTACTCGGACTGCTCGTTATTGGACTATCGGTAGTGATCGTAATTATTGGTTCATCCCGCCTTGATCGCCCGGACCTCTTTGGCGCGCTCATCGACCGGGATCACGGGCAGTTCGCCCTTGTTCTTGACCGGCAGACTGCGGAGGTAATCCATGATCGCCTGCCATTCCTTGATCTCGCGGACACTGCCGTTCTCCGTCACGGTGTCAACGCTCGCCTTGTCCATCATCGTGCCCGGAGGCGGCAGCAGATAACCCGAGTTTTCGCGGGGCGCATCGAGTGCCTCGACTCTGGACTTGAGGGGCTGCCCCTCCTTGTTCTTGGGAACAAGAGCCAGCTTGCCTTTGGTGTTCTTGGGGATGTCCACGATAAATTTGCCGAGCATCAGGGGACAGGTGAGGCTGTACAAGCGCTCTTCCTTGCCGGTGATGTCGATCGCCTTGTAGCCGCGATCCAGATCGCCCAGTTCGATGGCCGTGACGACGTCGAACTTCGGGCGCGACAGGTCGTAGCGGAACCTCATGCCGGAGGCGCGGGGTAAAAACTCGCCCGGGTGGGCTGGGTTGTCTACGAGCCAGAACTCGAGCAGATTCTTCAGGTCCAGGCCCGTGAAATAGCCGGTCACCAGAGCGCTGCCCGCCGTCGTATCCACCACACCGTAGCCGAGGGGCGCCACGGCGAAAATATCGTAGACGGTTTGCACGCCTGACTTTCCCCGGGTCAGGCCGGCGCGCATCAGCCCGTTGGCGGTGAACCCGATGTCCGCTTTCGTGGCCTTTCTGAAAGCGTCGGTGACAGAGGTTGGCCAGGATCGTTCCGGCGGCGATGTCGGTATACGTGTTGGGCAGGTCCTGCGGAGCTGATCGCCAGTGGCTGGTCGACGCTGTAGCCGCGGGAGGCGAACACGGCCGCGGTGACCCCCTTCTTGAGCTTTTCGATCTCGTCGGCAATGGCCCGGTCGCCGGCAATGGTGTCGTCGATCGGGTAGAGCCGATAGGACTCGACCGTCAGTTTGCCGCTGTCCAGGGTGATCACCAGTTCGCCGAGGTTCTTCCCTTCCTTTCCGGTCTGGACCACGGGCGTGCGGCCGTTGACGATGATCGCCTCCTGCAGCTCGGTGTGGCTGTGGCCGCCGATCACCACGTCGATGCCCGGCACGTCTTGGCCAGGCGCACGTCGTCGCCATCGCTGAAGCGCCCGTCCTTGCCTTTCTGCACGCCGCCGTGGCTGAGAGCGATGACCACATCCACCTTCTCGGTTTCGCGCAGGACCTTCACCATTTCCCGGGCAGCCTCGATGGAGTCGGTGAAGGTCACCGCACCGCCATTGGCGTAGAAGATGGCCTCCTTGCCGATAACCCCGAAGAGGCCGAAGCGAATGCCGCCCCGCTCGATCACCGAGTAGCGGCGGACCACCCCCTCTTTGGTCAGGCGCTGGAGGTCGGCCAACGTGGCATCGCTTGCCGCGAAACTGGTATTCGAGGCGAGCACCGCCGGAACCCGGCCGGCTTTGGCGGCCACGCCGATGGACTTGCCCAGGCCGTCAGGCCCGTAGTCGAATTCATGGTTGCCGAAGGTTGTGGCGTCGTATCCCATTCTGCCCATGAGCTGCAGTTCGCCGCCGATCTCGCGGGTGGCAGCGCCGAATGCGGTCCCCATGCTGTAGTCGCCCGCGTCGAGCACCAGCACAGGACCCTGACCCTTGCGTGCTTCCTTCCTCTTCGCGATCAAGCCGGCCAGACGCGCGTACCCGCCCCGGGTCGTTGTCGTCGTTGAGCGTGAACGGCGTGTAGTCCGAGGCCGGGCCCAGCCGATGAAGGCTCGAGTGCATGTCGTTGGTGTGCAGGATGGTGAAGGTCTTCTTCCCGTCCACTGCCGCGAACAGTCCTCCGGGCAGGAGGATCGTCGCGCCGACTGCCGCTGAGCCGATCAGGAACTCGCGACGGGTGATCGTATTGCGTGATCCGGAGGTAATGGTCTTCTTCTCGTCCTCTGCTGCGGTCGGTTTTTTGTCTCTGATCTTCATTAACGAGGCCTCCTTGTTTGTTCTTAGTAACAGGTATGACGCAGGCTAAAGCCGGCGGCTACCAATCATAGTATTTTTTTACAGGGTAGCCGCACGCTTTAGAGTGCGTTTTCGACGTTCAATACCTTTTCAACAGAATAGAGGGCCGCACCCGCCTCGCGACGGGTGCGGCCCGGTAGTTTAAATAAGCGTTACCCTGAGCGTGACATCAGTTGTTGCCACCCTTCGGATTTTCCATCTTCTTCATGGCATCTTCGAGCGCCTTCTTCACGCTGAGCGTGTCCGCTTTCTGGCGCGGCGGAAACTCCATCAGGCTCTTCAGATGCTCCGCGATGAAGGGACCGGCTGCGTTCGGCGCCCACAGGTGATTCGCGAAGAATTGTTTGCCGACGTAGCCAAACTCTTCCGAGTCCGGGTCCATTTTTTCCAGCGGGTCCATCAGCAGGTTGAAGAGATGCGGAACGCTGGGGTAGGTCTTCTCGTCGAACCAGGTTCCTTTCGGTTTGACGCCGATGTGCATCTTCCAGCCGTCCACGCGGATGGCCATCAGGTCGGTCTCGTCATAGAAGAAGAACGCGCGGCGGGCGGTCTTCTCGCGCCTTGCCCGTCCAGTAGTCGAGCTGGTTGTAGCCGTCGAGATGGACCTTGTAGGTCATGTCGCCCATCTTTTTGCCTGTGAGCAGCTCTTCCTTGAGGTTCGGCATTCCCGCCGCGGCGGCGAGGGTGACAAAGACGTCCTCATGGCTCTGGAGGCCGTTGAATTCCGATCCGGGCGCGATATGGCCGGGCCACTTATAAGCAGCGGCACGCGGAAGCCGCCTTCCCAGGTGGTCCCCTTCTCGCCGTGGAAAGGAGCATAACCGGCATCGGGCCACATCATCATCTCATTACCGTTGTCGGTGGAGTAGATGACGATGGTGTTGTCGTCGACGCCCAGGTCTTTGAGCTTCTTCAAGAGCGCTCCGACCTGCTCATCATGCTCGAGCATCTTGGCGCGGGCGACGTCGGATTCGGGGCGGCCTTCGTCCACGGCCATCTGGATATACTTCTTCGGCGAATGCGACCAGATATGGATGGCGGTGCTGTTGAACCAGACGAAGAAGGGCTTGTCGCCCTTGCCCACCTTGTCCAGGTATTTCAGCGTCTTGTCGAGCACTTCCGCGTCAAAGGTCTCCATGCGCTTGCGAGTCAGTTGGCCGTCTTTTTCGATCTTCTGTTTGCCGACGCGGCCAAAGACCGGATCCTCGGTC
>CAVUHW010000026.1:0-381394 GCA_963741205.1 Nitrospirota bacterium | reverse complement strand
AACCGGTCTTCCTGCAGGAGCTGAAGAAGCACAACAAAAAAACCGTCATCGTAACCGGAATGGAGACCCATATCTGCGTGCTCCAGACCGCGTGGGGCTGCTCAACGCGGGTGTGAACGTTCATGTGGTGGAGGACGCCGTGTGTTCCCGCACCGAGGAAAACTGGAGAACGGGCATCGAGCTCATGCGGAGCGCGGGGGCGGTCGTTACCTGCACCGAGACGGTGTTGTTCCAACTCCTCAAGGTTGCGGGCACGGAGGAGTTCAAGAAGATATCGCAGAGGATAAAATAAATAAGTAAGAAGGATGAATTAAGAATTCAGAAATTTTACTTCTTCCTCTTCTTACTTCTCCTTCTTAATTGAGGTAAACAATGGCACAACAAGAAATCATTCCCGACGACGTAAAGCAGGCCATCAAGGAAACTCTTCTGGACGGGCTCAAGGAAGACGTACGCCTTGAGGTCTATACCAAACAGGGCAGAACGACCAGTTTAACGATGCGGCCGTTGCCCTGGTCAAGGCGATTGCGGGACTATCCGACAAGCTGAAGGCGTCGTTCCATACCATCGGTGACGAACAGTCCGCAAACGGAACGTCACCCGGTCGCCTACGGTCCTGATCGCCCCCGACAAGTATCGCATCCGTTACACCGGCGCTCCGGTCGGCGAAGAGGGCCGCTCCTTCCTGGTGGCCATCCTGATGGCGTCCACCGGGAAGACCGTTCTGACCGAAGAAGCGCTGGCAAAGATCAACGACCAGCTCCGGGAGAAACGGGACATCCAGGTCTTCGTGAGCCCCACGTGCCCTTATTGCCCGCAGCAGGTCATGTCCGCGTTCTCCGCCGCAATCGTGAAGCCCGACTTGATCTCGGCCGAGATCGTCGAGATTTACGAGAACCAGGACCTTGCGGAGAGCCTCGGCTCGCTCGCCGTGCCGCAGACGTTCATCAACAACACGTTCACCGGCGCCGGCCTCCAGCCGGAGCCCTGGTTCGTGGAGTCCCTGCTCTCGCTCAAGGAACCGCAGGTCGCGTCAACACAGATTTCGGGCGAGCCGGTGGAAAAAGACCTCGTCATCATCGGAGGCGGCCCCGCCGGGCTCACCGCGGCGATCTATGCCGTGCGCGCGGGACTCAACAGCATCGTGATCGAGAAAAGCAACCTGGGCGGCCAGGTTGCCATCACGCCGGTCGTGGAGAACTATCCGGGTTTCATGCGTATCGGCGGGAAAAGTCTCGTGGACTTGATCGCACAGCAGGCCGCGCAGTACTGCGAGGTCCATATCGGAGAATATGTGACGGAAGTGGCGAAGGACCGCGAGAACGGAAGGCTATCGCTCAAGACGAACCACGCCATCTACAACACGAAAGGTCTGATCATCGCAACGGGAGTCGCCAACCGCGCGCTGGAAGCAAAGGGCGCCCAGAGGTTCTACGGGAGGGGCGTAAGCTACTGCGCGACCTGCGACGGTTACTACTTCAAGGACGGGAAACCGGTGATCGTGGTGGGCGGCGGCAATACAGCGGTCACGGACGCGCTCTATCTCCATAATATCGGCGCGAAGGTAACCCTGGTACACTGGCGGGATGCGCTCCGCGCCGAGCGGCGGCTCCAGGAGAGTTTAAAGCAGTCGGGTATCTCCGCGCTGTGGGACAGCGAGGTGCGCGAGATCACCGGCGACAAAATCGTGAAGGCCGTGAAGATCGAGGACAAGAAATCCGGCAAATTCAGGAACTGCCGACTGGACGGCGTATTCGTCGCCATTGGGTATGTCCCGAACAATGACCTCGCAAAACAGCTCGGACTCGAACTCGACGATCAGGGATACATCAAGACGGACCTGATGACCATGCGGACATCCATGCCCGGCGTCTATGCCGCGGGCGATATTACCGGCGCGCCGAAGCAGATCGCCGTCGCTGTGTCGCACGGCTCCATCGCCGCGATGACGGCCTTCGAGGACCTTGCGGCCCCCGAAGGAGTGAAGACGGAAGCCGTGCTGAAGAGTTCGTGAAACTGCGGTCATGATCCTCTAAATTGCAGTTCGGACGCGGAAAAATCGGATGAAAATCTGAGCGAGACGGAAGAAACCTGATTCAAAACTTCTCATCTAACCCGGACAAGCTGGAACCAAAATCTTGAAACCGCGAAGGCGCCAAGGACGCGAGGAGAGCTAAAGATTCTGACGGGTTTAAAGACCGGGAGTTCTTTTTTTGCGTCCTTCGCGCCTTCGCGGTAAATTTTCATCAGAACTTCACTTTAGGGGCCTCTTTTTCCGCCTGAGGAATCTCGTAATACTGCGCTTCATTCACGCCTGCCAGGGAAGCAAAGAACTTTCCGAACACCGTTCTCCGGTAGGTGTTGAGCGCTTTCACATCGTCGTTATATCGTTTGCGTTCGACGGCGATCCTGTTTTCAGTGCCTTCGAGCGTGTCTTGCAGCTTCAGAAAGTTCTCGTTTGCCTTGAGTTGCGGATAGGTCTCCTGGAGCACCAGAAGCCGGGAGAGAAATCCCTCGAGCTGCTGGGACGCCTGGATCTTCTCCTTCACCGTGTTCGCCGCGAAATATTTCGTCCTGGCATCGGCCAAGTGTTCGAAAATCTCCTGCTCATGTTTTGTGTATCCCTTGACCGTCTCCACGAGGTTCGGGATCAGGTCGTACCGCCGCTTCAACTGGTTTTCAACCTGGGCCCACTGCGATTTCACCTGCTCGTCCATGGCCACTACCTGGTTGTACTGGCCCATGCCGTACATAACGGCCATGATCGCGATCAACGCGATAACCGCGAGAGTGATCAACCCTGTCTTTGCTCCGTTGTTCATGATGACCTCCTGATTTACCCTATCTTTGGTTTTAAGCTAATGATATTTTTTCGCAAAACTTAGCACATTTGCGCGACTGTTCGGGTTTGTTACGAGTTGCGAGTTGCCGGTTGCGAGTTAAACCTGTAAACCCGCAACCCGCTCCCATACTGCAACCCGCACCCCGCAACCCGCAACGGTGTTCTCCCTCTACCACCCACCCGACGCTCCGCCGCCTCCGCCGCTTCCGCCTCCCCCTCCGCCGAAGCCGCCTCCTCCACCGAAGCCTCCTCCGCCCCCGCCGGACCAGCCGCCCCGCCCCCCTCCCATTTGGGAAGCCAAAAGAAGCAAAAGGCACTGCTGGGGGTGCGTAATGAACAGAACGAGGGCCACAAGAATGAGAATGCCGAACACAACAGCCTGAAACATCCCGATTGGTTTTCGGGTTTGCGCGCCCCGGGGCTGCTGCATCGTGGGCATCCCGGTGATGCTTACGCCTTCCTGCGAAGCAATCGTATTAGCCACGGCGAGCGTGGCGGCGTAGATCCCGGCGCCGTAGTCGCCTTTTCTGAAATAGGGGACCAGATATTCCCGCCCGATCGTGCCGACGAGGCTGTCGGGCAGTATGCCTTCGAGCCCATAGCCGATCTCAAGACGGTACTTCCGGTCTTGCACGGCGACGACGATGAGTACTCCGTTGTCTTTGCCCTTTTGGCCGAGCTTCCATTTTTCCTTGGTATTGAACGTGAATTCCTCGATTGCCTGTCCGTCGAGGCTCTGGACCGTAAGGACGAGCACCTGGGCCGTGGTCTTCTGCTCAAGCTCCCTGAGGTACGCATTCAGCCGGGCCTGCACCTCATCCGGGACCACGCCAGCAAGATCGACCACGTAGTCGCGCGGCATTTCCGGCGGCTGCGGCGTCGAGGCCGCGGCAAGGGAGGCGCAGACGGCCACGAGAAGGAGCGCCGCAATGAAGGCCCGTTTAATTATGGAGTGCATCGATGGTCTTTCCCGTGGACTCAAGCGCAAGGTAGTAGCGTTCGAAGAGCGTGTGCAGTTCATGCTCTTTCGGCTTGATCAGGCCGGTCTTGAGCATGAGGAGCTTTTGGAATATGTCGGTGTCAAGGCCTGTTGCCGAACCGAGCCTTGTTATAACTTCAGTCCTGGGAACAGGCGGCTGCTTGCCCAGAAGAACAATGATCGCCCGGAAGAGGGCCATGGAACCGGTTATGGACCTGACGAGGGCCTCTTCGAGAGGCGTCTTCTTCCCGAGGGAAGATATATATCCCTGCCTCACATTGATCAGTTTGATCTTGACCTCGCGCTCGCACTGCAGCCTGAGGTTCTTTCCGTCGATCTCAAGGCCCCGCAGGATGTCTTCGCCGAACACGGTTTTATGGATGAGCTTGAAGTCGAGGAATTCGATCGGAAAGGCATCGAGAGAGCTCGTGATGTACTCGGGCGTCATGACGAGAGGCGCGGCGATCCGTTTCTTTCCGTACTTCTTTCCGAGCGGCGCCAGGAAGGAGAGGAACCGTAAATCCATGGAATGAAGGACGACAACGGAATTGATGTCCGACAGATTTTCGCTATAATCCGGGAGCACGGCGCTGCCCACGACGTGGAAGGAGTGGATGTTCGAGGCGTGCCCGCCGAGGAGGTCCTCGACCATGGGTGAAAGCTTTTCCGAAACGGCCGGATTGAGTCCGGTGAAGTCGAGGTTGTTCATAGTGGCGCTATTATAGCATAGGTATGGTATCAGTACAATGCAACAAGAGGCGCGCCGCTTGTTTTCTGACGGGAGTTGAGATATTCTTGGTATCAACATAGTTAAACTGGGTTATAAGAAGAGTCCATAAAAAATAAAATTCAGGTTTCGCGCAGAGACGCAAAGACGCAAAGAAAGGATGAGCCATTCGGTAATTGTTGAACCAGCAGTTGAGAAAATAAATTGCCGGTTGCAAGATTTCGGCAATTCAATTCCCAGGTTTTCTTTGCGCACTTGGCGGCTTTGCGCGAGACAGGCCTGAGTAGTTGCCCCATCATCATACATGGGAGGTGCCTTATGGATGCTCTCGAAAAGAAGATCGGCAATAAAACCCTCCGGCTTGTATCGGCCGACCTCACGGAACGGGACGTCGATGCCATCGTGAACGCTGCGAACAGCCGGCTTCAGCACGGCGGGGGAGTCGCAGGCGCGATCGTCAGAAAAGGCGGCCGGGTGATCCAGGACGAGAGCGACAAGATCGGGTTTGTGCCCGTGGGCAGCGCTGTGATCACGACGGCCGGGAAACTAAAAGCCCGCTATATCATTCACGCCGTGGGCCCCCGGATGGGGGAGGGAGATGAGGACAGTAAACTGAAGAGCGCGATTAACTGCGTTCTCACGCTTGCAGCCGGGGAAAAGCTGAAAAGCATTTCGGTCCCGGCCATCAGCGCGGGGATTTTCGGCTTCCCCAAGGAACGGTGCGCGAAGATCCTGGTAGGCGAGACGGCGGCATTCCTGAAAGACAACGCTGCTTCCTCGCTCGAACTCGTCGAGTTCTGCATCTTCGATCAGGACGTGTACGTGTATTTTAAGGAAGAGATCGAGAAGATGTGATCTGGTTTGCGCATTGCGCGCATGACTTCGAACCCTCGACGACAGGGCATTCACGCCCAACCCGCCGGCAGCCGGCTTGCTGCCCTGCTTCATGAAGAATTAAGCGAGGATTTACAATGGAATGGCTGACTGACCCCCAGGCGTGGATAGCGCTCCTGACACTGACGGCGCTCGAGATTATACTCGGCGTCGATAATATCATCTTCATCACGGTCCTCGTGGGCAGGCTCCCGGACCGGCAAAGGGACAAGGCCCGGGTCCTGGGGCTTGGACTCGCCATGTTCACCCGCATCGCCCTCCTGCTGTCCATCGTGTGGGTCATGAGGCTGACGGCCCCGCTCTTCGCCGTTTCTTCACGGGCGGTCTCCGGCCGGGACCTCATCCTCATCATCGGGGGCCTGTTCCTGATCTGGAAAAGCACGATCGAGATCCATGACAGTCTCGAGGGGGCGTCCGAAGAAGAAGGGGGCAGGAAGGCCGTTGCGGGGTTCGTCTCCGTCTTGGTGCAAATCGCGATCCTCGACATCATTTTTTCGCTCGATTCGGTGATCACCGCGGTCGGACTGGCGAACGAGGTGGCCGTGATGATCATCGCTATCGTCCTCGCCGTCATCGTGATGATGTTCTCAGCCCGGTCCATCGGCGCCTTCGTGGACAAACATCCCACCATCAAGATGCTCGCCCTCAGCTTTCTCGTCCTCATCGGCGTGACCCTGATCGCTGACGGCTTTGGTTTTCATGTGCCGAAGGGTTACATCTACTTTGCCATGGCCTTCTCCGTCGCTGTAGAACTGCTGAATATGAAGGTCCGGAGGAAAGCCCGCCCTGTGAAGCTTCACAAATCAATTGAATGATTGCTGCCTTGCCCCGCTTCTTTATCCTCTCCCCGGAGGGGAGAGGGTTGGGTGAGGGGGGGACTTTCCGGGATGCAATATTAATTATCCTGGAAAGAGTAGTTGGACGCGGATTTACGCTTATGCACGTAGATATTCAAGAGCTTGAATCACTATGTCAAGTCGCCTTTTCGGCGAATACCAAATTGCAATTATCTTTTTGGTTTATCGGCGAAAATCTGCGTTCATCTGCGCCCAACTTTCGTCTTTAGGGTTATTTACATCTTGGGGCATCATTTTAACAGCTTGCTTTACCTATCGAATTGACCTATATTTAGATCAGTAAATATGTCTTAATTAGGAGCTGCTCCGTGAAAACGATCTCCATCAAAAACGATATCGTCCCCATTGCCGAATTCAAGACAAGCATCTCCAAGTGGTTCAAAAGCCTCCAGAGTACAGGGCATCCCGTGATCATTACCCAGAACGGCAAGCCTGCCGGGGTGCTCCTGTCGCCGGAAGACTATGACGAATTGGTATACAGAAAGGCATTTCTTGATTCTGTCGGTAGGGGTATTGCGGATGCCGATAGCGGGAGAACCTACTCTGCGAAAGAGCTCAGGGCCACCTTATCTTCCGGAAGAGCCAGGGAATAAGCCCTCATGAAGATACTCTGGACCCGTGAAGCCCTCCGGCAATTGACGGAAAACGAGGATTTCATAGCAAAAGACTCCGCGGAGCGGGCTGCAAAATTTGTCGATGAGCTCGTAGCGCATGCAGAGGCTGTACTGCCGGGCGAACTTCGCATCGGAAGAACGGTGCCGGAAATTTCCAATCCCGGCATAAGGGAATTGATTTTCAATAAATATCGAATTGCCTACAGAATAAACAAGAACAATGTGGAAATATTGACCGTCTTCGAAGGACACCGGTTGTTGAGGGTTGATGAGGTTGATCGTTGAACTGACATCCGCGCATTCCCCCTGCTAGGCGCGTGGGCCAGGAGGGGGTCAAGCGGATGGTTTCGGGTGCGTTGGGTTTTTTTCCGAAGTGCCCTGATGATCAATATAATTGCGAATGACGTCCAGGGTGACATTACCAACACTGCCGACGTAATATGCTCTGTGCCACAGGACAGGCTTCCAGTAGAATTTATTTATGTGGTCGGAATATACACGGCGAAGACGCTTCGAGCTGGCCGATTTAAGATTGTTTATCAAATACGAAATATCAAGGGCAGGATGTATGTCGACAAGAAGATGCACATGATCCTCTTCGCCGCCAAACTCTATAAGACTGCACCGCCAACCGGAAAGGATCTCCGTAAAGGCAGATCGTAAGTATTCGAGCATGTCTCCGGTAAGCACCTTTCTCCGGTATTTTGTCACGAATACTATGTGTAGCCTGATTATATATACAGCATGAGACAATGATATATTTGGTTGATTTTCCATGCAACCTAATATACAATAGTCTTATGGCACTGTCAAGCGGCGTAAAATTCAGGTGCTATCCTACGGCTGCGCAGGCGAATGCGCTGTCGGCATGGATGGGCTGCCAGAGGTTCATTTACAACGCCAAGGTGGGAGAATACCGGTATTTCAGTAAATTCCGGGACAAGACACTGTCTTGTACCGGCATCGACGTGCCTGTCGACCAGCAGTATGCCCAATTCAAAGACAGGGACCTGACCCCGTTCCTTTATGAACCGAATGGCGCCAGGGCAAAGGCGGGGCTCAATAAGGCCATCCTTGATTCGGCGTGGGGCAAGGTCAAGCTATTTACCACGTATAAAGCTCAAAGACTCAATAAGCTTGTGTTGGCAATAAATCCCCATGGCACATCGCAGGAGTGTTCCCGATGCGGGCACACTCACCCGGACAACCGCCTGTCGCAGGCGATGTTCGAATGTTTAGACTGCGGATTTACGGAGAACGCCGACGTAAACGCTGCCCGCGTGGTTAAAACGCGCGGGATACAAAAGCTTATCGACGGCGAAATCACCGTAAAAGAAAAAAAGCGGGCCATGCGGTTAAAGAAAAAGTCATCACTAGGGCAGGAACTGCCCGATGTTATGCGCGGGGAGAAGCATGTAAGACGGGATAAGAGCATAGCTCTTGTCCCGCAATCTTCTGTGAACCGTGAAACCCCCGCTACAATTGTTCATACAATTTAGTGGCGGGTAGTTCATCGGACAATGATGAAGCAATACGGCGGGGAAGCAAGGAAACCGTTGGTAAGAAAAGGTATGGGGTGCTGAAGATGCTGACAAGAACCATTTTTTCCGCGTTCGTTTTGATGTTGTGCATTTCGTCCGCTGCTGCCGAAGAACGGATGGGCGTCACAGTGTACCCCGGAGCGAAATACGATCAAGCCAGGACGAAGCAGCTCAGGGAGTCCATGTCTGTCCGGGGAGCGGCATACCGGACCAGCGCCAATATCGCGGAAGTCGTCGAATTTTACAAGAAACAGGGGCTCCTGTTCCTGAAGATCGGAAGCACATCAAAAGAAACTGCGCGTTTCAAGAAAGTCGATACCGACGTAGACGTGGTTGTCCAGAGCCCTTGGCAGGATGCAAAGACCGGCGCGACGATGACGGACACGCTTATTATGATATTCAAGAAAGAGGAGAAGGGGCAGAAGCCGGATTTATCGATCTGAAGTTGAAAGGAAAGTAAGAAGTAAAAAATTAATTCATCCTTCTTACTTGAAGTACTTAGTCCCGCACATTTACCACGAAGATAACGATCCAGAAGCAAATAACAAAAGCTGCGGCCCCCCGGTAGATCTGCTCCAGGTTCCAGGGACCTGACGGCGTATTCAGCAATCTGAATGGGTAGATCCAATAAGCCAGCGGCAGGCCAATAACGATGATCGCGATCCGGATGTAGCGGGCTTTCATAAGAATTCGGACCCCTAGAATTATTATAGATCATTTAGTACTTATAAGTAAGAAGTGAGAATTAAGAAGGAAGAAATTATTTCATACTTCCTACTTCTTACTTGTAGTATTCTGGAGGAATAATGAAACGGACCGTGGACAAGAATCTTTTCTGCCTGCCCTGGACCCAGACGCTCCTGGGCACACACGTGGACAACAGGGTGAACTTCATGGCCCTGGACTGGCTCACGCGCGTGAACTTCCAACCCGCCATGCTCGGCATCTGCGTGAACAAGGGCCACGCCTCGAACGCGGCGATCCGGAAGACCGGCGAGTTCAGCGTCAATATCCCGACCGTGGACATGGTGGCCAAGACGGACTACTGCGGCATCGTATCGGGAAGCAAGGCGGACAAGTCGAAGCTTTTTGAGGTTTTTTACGGCGAGCTGAAGCAGGCGCCGCTCATCACCGAGTGCCCGCTCGCCCTGGAGTGCCGGCTTGTGCAGACCATCGAGCTTCCCACGAACACGTTCTTCATCGCTGAGATCGTGAACATCTACTCCGAGGAGAAGTACCTGGAGAACGACAAGCCGGACGTGAAGAAGATCCGGCCCTTCCTCCTGACCATGCCGGACAACCGGTTCTGGGCCGTCGGCGAACAGGTGGGGAACGCGTGGAAGGACGGGGTGAAGTTTAAGGAAGGGATGAAGTAGGGGAGGCGCCGAGCCGGTCGGCCGGACACTCACGGGGCTTTGCTGGCCGGATGAAAGAAGGGCGCTGGACCGTGACACCGTATGGGTCCGTTCGCTTAACTCGTTGACTGGGAGGATCTATGGCGTGGCTCGTTCCCGCAGTAAAAGCGATCTTGCCTTACGTAAGTTCGATCGTAACAGCGGCGATTCCGGTTTTTACCACGCGAAAAAGCGATGAGGCCGCTGCAGCGCAAGCACAACTCCTGCAACAGCAGATTGCCGAACTGCAATCTGCCGCCTCGAAAAATGCGGTGCACATTAAAGAACTGGCCGAGCAGTTGCAAAAGACCATAACTGCCCTCGAGCAAGGAGCGTCACTCGCTGAATCGAGGTTCAGACGGACAGCCGCACTTTGTATTGGAGCGATCATTGTGTCATGTATCGCACTGGGCGTTTCGGTTATTGTATTGTTCGGTCGATAGTGCACCACTGCGGACAACACCGGTTGGGGGCGTTCTGTATGGTTCTCATGGTTTAATTCGTTACTGAACCATCGTCAATTTGCTGAGAAGGAATACGGAAGACCAAAATAAAAGACCTGACACTGTAAGGGTCAAAACCTGACCCTGGCGGGGTTCCTGCATAGTCGTTATAAATCAATGGAGGTACCAAATGGCGGATAAAACGTCAACGATTCCCTGTCCGGAATGCGGCGGTAAAGGTTCCATAACGTGTCCTGTCTGCCGTGGACAAGGAAGACAGTCCAGTTCGAATGCCGCTCAACGTCCTTGTCCGGATTGTCACGGTACGGGGAAAAGCGTTTGTCCTAGGTGCCGGGGCGCTAAAAAAGTTGCCAAAGAAAAATAAATTTTACCGGCGCATTATTAAGGTCGGTTTCGCCGTCCGACGCAGGGCTCCTCCGCTCGGCGAGCCCATTGCGCAGGATGACGCGCGGGAATTGAAGATTGCGCGGGACATGGCGGTGTGGATGAAGAAACTGATAAAGAAAGCTGTATCCTTTGTATCGGCCCCATGCGAAAATTTCAGGCAGGCGACCGAGTCCGAGGGTGAAGCATTTCGGATGTCCGAGCCCAAAGGTTGGCGAGCCTGCAGCCAGCGTTCATGAGTGCATAGCGCGAATGCAGGCTGTTTCCGAAATGTACCGAGGACGACCGAGCCTGCCGGGAAAAATTTCCGCTGGGTGCCCTTCTTTGGGTCACCTTTCTTGGGCACGCAAGAAAGGTGACGGAAAAGAAGATTGTCGCTTTCGGCATGAACCGATGTTTCAGGCCCCATCCCTTGTGGTCTTCCTTTGAGTCACCACAAAGTTGTTGCTGAATGGCGATCTAAGAAGAACTCTTACTTCCTAATTCATACTTCTTACTTGTATTCTGCGGGGAAATGGGGGCGGAGAAGGCCGTGAGATTGAGAAGCAGCCGATGCCAAAAGAAAAGATCTGACCGTGTCGGGTCCGCTTCCTACTTGCTCCGCTTGAGAGGAACTTACATGCCCATCACAGAGAAATATCGGCCCGCCGTCCTGAACTGCACATTAGTGCTCCTGATCATTGCAGGCTGCGCATCTCACCATCATGAAAAGTTTCACCATGAATTATCCGATCTCAAGGACCGGAACGACGTCATAGACGTTGCCAACAAGCTCTTCATCTGCACCGACAATCGTGACTGGGCCTGCGTCAAAGATGTGTTCGCTCCCGAAGTGCTCTTTGACATGACCTCCCTTTCCGGCGGCCAGCCCGAGAAGAAGACGCCCCAGCAGATCGCGGACATGTGGGAACAGGGGTTAAAGGCTATCAGGGCAATCCATCAGCAGGCGGGTAATTACCAGGCGACAATCAAAGGAAACGAAGCGGACCTGTTCTGCTACGGTATCGCCTATCACTACCTCCCGAACCCCACGAACCAGAACACCCGGGGTCTTTGTGGGAAGTTATGATTACCATCTCGTCAAAGGGGACGGCGGCTGGAAAATCGACCGGTTCAAGTTCAATCTAAAGTTCATCGACGGCAATAAAGACCTGGAAGGTGCATCGAGACAGGGGCAGTAATGCAGTAGTAAGGTTGTGAGTATGATCTCTACGCTTATTTTGGTGCAAGGTTGTCAAAATGAATGATAAGAAAAAGTCAACGACTAAAAGAAGCCACTTCGGTATCCAAGCCTGATCTAATGGCAGACGGCAAGGACAGGAGCTATCGCGATGAGTATTTTAGGATCTTATCTAAGGAGGTAAGACACATGGCTATTAAGAAGATCATGCAGTACGAATGCAAGGTATGCGGCAAAAAAATCGATGTGACGACGACAGGAGACGTATACGAGGAACCGATATACTGCTGCAGTCTAAAAACGACTGAAGTGAATGTTCCGGAAGTTCCCTCCCCGCTGGCGGCAACGTCCCGGAAAAAGGTGGCAGCGAAGAAGAGGGCCAAGAAAAAGACGGGGAAAAAGGCCGAACAAAAGAAAGTGGCAAAAAAGGTGACAGCGAAGAAGGCCAAGAAAAAGGCAGGGGACAAGAAGACAGCTAAGAAAAAACGATAATGACGAGACGTTTCCTTTACATGGCTCACGCAATGGCTCAGCTCTGCAGTCGGCGAGCGCGTCGACGTACGTCCCGTGCTCGCTAGTTCCGTTTGGCATTTGATTAAAGAATCTCCTGATTCTCTCCGTTTGTTTAATGGGAGTAAGCCTGAAATACTTCTAAATGTAGGTAATGTCGCCTTGAGTGAACAACTCATAAAGCGAATTGCACATCAAGTAGAACAACGCAGTCGCAGCATTGAGCCGCTCGCAGCGCTATCATAACCTGCGGGGTGGCCCCCCGAAGGACGCTGGCGCTCATCACTTCCCGCGGCAATGAAAAGAAAGCCGTTTTCAAGTGCAATCAGGACCGGATCAATTTTCTGAACACCGCCAGCATGTGACTTAACTCTATAACTGGATCTGCCGTGCGCATTGCCTAATGGACAACCACTAGTTCACCCCTAATGTTCCGTCAACAGCCTCCTCCTTCTTTACGGGTGCCGGATCATGTCAGCCGCTAACCGAAAATTGTCATTTTTGTCAGCTTTCTTTCCGGAAACTACTTAATTTCCCAGCGAATTAAAACGACAAGAAAACGGCGCGCGAATTGCAGTTATATTGACGATTGATTTTTAAATTTACGATGTGCGAAACTAACGGCTTTCATCCAAGCTGTTGCACGTTAGCCGGGGGAGAAACTAATGGATTGCCCACTACTCGTACATAACCGTTTGAAACCCTGCAAATCTACAAGCAATCTCTTGGCCCACACGCTTTTCTCATCGGAGAAGTATTGTAAAGGTGTTTGGTTTACACTCTGCCCATTGTTTCGCCAACACCATTTCAAGGTATCCTTGTTTCCCGAAACAGAGAGCAGCATGGGTTCTGGTCTAAAATGTCAGGCTTCCCACGTTCTCAAACACATCTGAGGCGCAGTTCTTGCGGCTCGACAATTCTTCCTTTTGATAGCGAACGACACCTCCATAAGGACAGGGTTGAATTCCAGCGATAAAGAAGTTACAATGCGTGATGGGAAAAACGCCGGTTATGAAGAAGACAGCGGTTATTGATATCGACAACACGCTGTGGCAGTTTTGCGACGCCTTTTACTTGGAGCTCCAGAAACTGAACCCGCAATTCCCTCCGATCGATCAGTGGTCGACCTTCGACTTCTGGGAACCATACTGTTCGAAAGAAGAGTTCATGGCAGCGATCAATTCGATCCATTTAGAACAGGACAACGACCGCTTCCGGCCATACCCCGAGGCGCGCGACTTCCTCCTGTCGCTCAGGGAGCGGGGGTTCCATATCATCATCGCAAGTCATCGGAAGGCTGAAACGAGGCAACCCACGGAACGATGGCTTGCGCGGCATGCGCTTACCTATGATGAACTCCATCTCTCCTTCGACAAGACCGTGCTCTTTAGCCATGCCGCAGTCGTCGTCGATGATGCGCCGGCAACGCTCGAGCGGGCGGTGGCGCGCGGCGCGAAGGGGGCCGGACTGCTGTTTCCGTGGAACAGGGCGTATGCGGGCAATGGGTTTGGGCTGTTTCCGGACCTGAAGGCTGTTCTGCGCTATATCCTGGGACCGGACTTGTAGGCACCTCTGAGCAACAGCCCGTAAAGACCTGACCCTTAAGCGGTTCTAAAGGAGAAAAAAATGAAGATAGCCATTACCGGCCTTGCGAATTCAGGAAAGACAACGATATTTAATGCCCTGACGGGTCTGAATCTGGAGACGACGGTCTATGCGACCGTGACAGCAGAACCTCATCATGGCGTCGTGAAGGTGCCGGACATCAGGGTCGACAGGCTTTCGGAGATATACAAGCCGAAGAAGACCACCTATGCAACGGTTGAGTATGTTGATTATATCGGACTGACAAAGGGCGACATGGAGCAGAACAGGAAGGTGTTTGACCTGGTCAAGGACGTAGACGCCATTGTCCATGTTGTGCGGGGTTTTGAGAACGAAGCAGTGCCCCATCCGCATGGGCAACGTTGACCCGCAGCGGGATGCCGAGACGATCGAACTGGAGATGGTCTTCAGCGATCTGGAACTTGTTGAAAAAAGACTTGAGCGGATGGAGCTGGGCATGAAGCGGGGAAAGAAGCCTGATGAGAGCGAGAAAAAGCTTTTGCTGAAATGCAAGGAGGTATTGGAATCCGAGAAGCCGCTGAGGGACGCGGATTTTTCCGAGGATGACCGGAAGGCCATGCGCCATCTGCAGTTCATGTCCATCAGGCCCGAGGTCATTGTGCTGAACGTTGCTGAACAGGAAGTGAATTCGGAAGCAACAGGGAAGACGGTCGCTGATCTTCAGGCATATTTTCAAAGGGCGGCAGGTGAAGGTGTTGAGCATGTGCGGAAAGATCGAGATGGAAATAGCCCAGCTTTCTCCCGACGGAGGCGAAGGTTTTTCTTGACGACCTCGGCATTAATGAACCTGCGCTTAATAAGCTTATCCGTGTTTCGTATGACCTGCTCGGGCTGATATCTTTTTTGACCTCCGGTGAAGACGAGGTCAGGGCCTGGACCATAGAAAAGGGCATGAATGCGCAGCAGGCGGCAGGCAGGATACATTCGGATATCGAGAGAGGTTTTATACGGGCAGAGGTCGTTTCCTATGATGATTTTATTGCCACCGGCAGTACGCATGCAGCACGGGAAAAAGGGCATTTCAAACTCGAGGGAAAGACCTATGAAGTAAAGGACGGAGATATCATCAATTTCAGGTTTAATGTATAGGGCACCAAACTTCTTAGGGTCAGGTCCATACTGTTGGACTTTTCTCTGATTACTGCTAAACATCGGAGCGAATTGGAGTCAAATCTCATTTGTTGACAAATCAGAATTAAGACCCCAATTCAGATGCCTTAGCCAAATACCACAATACGAAACCCGCCCCGCCGCTTGCCTTTGGCCGGCACTTTTGCTAATATCCATCATGTTTTCCGTGTTGATGCTCTTCCTTATCCCTGTCGGGGGCGGAATCCCGGCAGGCGTATTGCTCGCCCGGACCAAGGGCCTGTCCTGGCCCCTGGCACCAATTTTAAAATACCCCCCTTGACTTCCGGGCCATTAAATAGTGAAAGGGGACGCAAGAGATTGGGGGAAAAGTCCATTTCGATCACTGCGTCCCCGGGATCTTTTTCACTATCGAATCACACCGGCACCGCCTCGATGATATTCATCTCTGACGACGTGGGGATCGTCCTCTGCAGGCGGAAACCCGAATCTGCAAACAGGCTCCCGTACTCCTCCTCGGTTCGTTCTTTGCCGCTCACATTGACGAGCATGACGATGTCCAGGATCCTGGCGGGAGATGGCGCGGCTTCCTCTTCGATCAGGCGCTCGATCACAAGAATCCGCCCTGTGTCCGGGACGGCTGCCCGGCAGTTCCTGAGAATGCGCACTGCTTCCTCGTCATTCCAGTCATGAATGACGCTCTTCAGGATATACGCGTCCGCTCCCGGCGTAATGGAGGAAAAAAAGTCGCCCGCAGCCAGCGTGCAGCGATCGAGCACTGCTTCCTTTTCCAGCAGGTTCCTTGCCCCTTCCACGACGTGAGGGAGATCGAACAGAATACCGGCCACGCTTCGATGTTTTTTGAGGATTGCGGCCAGGAGCCCGCCGTAGCCTCCTCCCACGTCGGCAACTTTGGCAAAGCGGGAAAAGTCGTACGCCGACAGGATGGAGTCGATCTCCTTCCGGGTGAGGCTCGTCATCGCGCGGTTGAACAGGTCGGCCGCGTCGGGGTGCTTATTCAGATATTCGAAGAACCCCATGCCGTGTACCTGGTTGAAGGCGGTTGTTCCGGTTGAGACCGTTGAAAGGATCCCGTCCCACCCTGCGCGCATCCAGGGTTCCCATGCCAGGATCGCGAATGCCCTCTGCGAATCGGGATGGTCGGACCGAAGCAGACTCCCGAGTTCCGTCAGCTCGAAATAGCCTTTCGGTTTTTCGGCAAACAGTCCATACGCCGCGAGCGTACGCATGACGCGGTAGAGCGCTCCGGGGTCGGCGTTTACGGCACCGGCGATCTGATCTGAAGTCATCACACCTTCCGTCATCACGTCAGGGACGCCAAGCTTTGCGACGACATAAATGAGCCGTGAAATTATCTGGCTGTTCAGGAGGTCGTGCAGTTTGTCCCCGAATGTCAATGTCCCGGTATCTTCATTGGCAATACTATATGTTTTCATATGCTGTTCTCCAGGCGAAGCATCTGATGCTGCGCCTCTCATGAAAATCTTTTTAACAAAGTGTGTCTGATTTAATTATAAATCCGGTTCAGGTACGCAGTCTTTACTATACTTGGTAATACTTTTTGATGATTGATAGGAATACTTGGGGGCAGACTTTGCAATTGACATTTTTCTCTCATATTATCCAGATACCTTAGCCAAATACACAATACGAAAGCCACCCCGCCGCTTGCCTTTAGCCGGCACTTTTGTTAGTATCCATCATGCTTTCCGTGTTGATGCTCTTCCTTATCCCTGTCGGGGGCGGAATCCCGGCAGGCGTATTGCTCGCCCAGACCAAGGGTCTGGCCTGGCCCGTGACCGCCGGGCTCTACCTGGTTTCAGATGTGATGCTGGCCCTCGCATTCGAGCCGGTCCTTCAACTTCTCGCATGGTTGGGGGGAAGAGTCCCGTTTCTCGCCCGTTTCAGCGCAAGGATGAAGGCTGCAATGGCCCGCAGCGCGGCCCATTTCAGCGGCATTGGTGCAGGCCCCATTGCGCTCGTTATGATCTCCTTTGGCGCGGACCCGATGACCGGGCGGGCCTCGGCGCTGGCTGCCGGCCATGGATTCCTGATGGGCTGGGCTATCGCGATCGCGGGCGACATGCTGTATTACGCCGTCATTGCAGTCACGACCCTGCGCCTGAACACGTATTTTCGCGATCCCGACACAACGATGTGGATAGTTCTTGGCGCGATGATCATCGTCCCCCTGATCGTCCGCTTTTTCCGGGTTCTTCAGGGGAAACAGGTTCGCCCGGAAATCCGATGAGGTCAGCCATGATAAAGCAAATCGATCACCTTGCGATCGTCGTTACTGATCTTGAAAGAAGCAGGAAGTTTTTTGAGATCCTCGGATTCGAGGAGGCGATCCGATCGACACTTGACGCTGCATTCCTCGAGTCCGTCACCGGTATCAAGGAGGCAGCCGGTTCGTTTGTGGGGATGAAGCATCAGTCGAGTCAACTCGTCATAGAGCTCCTGAACTTCAGCAATCCGAAACCCCTGTCCGATCCGGATTGCGGTTATCCGGGTCGTATCGGTTTCCGTCACCTGGCTTTTTCCGTTAAAGATATTGAACATACGGTTGCACGGCTCAAGGAGTTCGGCGTTGAGTTCTTAAGCCCGATTCGGACCTGGGAAAAAACGGGAAAGCGCCTCGTGTATTTCCATGGCCCCGAT
Source organism: Nitrospirota bacterium (assembly GCA_963741205.1). Classification (GTDB taxonomy): domain Bacteria; phylum Nitrospirota; class UBA9217; order UBA9217; family UBA9217; genus JAJYKN01. The sequence continues at coordinate 363,611 of CAVUHW010000026.1, read as the reverse complement.
GGAATCCTTATGGAACTCGCGCAGTATCCGGAGGAAAATTAGATTATTACCTTTCTTGCTTGCCCGAAGAAAGGTAACCGAAAGAAGGGCACCCGGCGAAAATCCTTAACGGCATGCTCGGTCGTCCTTCGGTACATTTCAGAAACGCCTGCATTCGCGCTATGCACTCATAAACGCTGGCCGCAGGCTCGCCCTTTGGGCTCAGACAGTCTGAAATGTTTAACCCTACGGACTCGGTCGCATGCCTAGATTTTCGCATGGGAAAACTTTGGTGAAACGTCTTTAAACCAACCCCGCATATCCCCGGAGCGGACCTATGAAATTTTTGGGCACACGTCTTGGCCTAAGGAAGCGTCCCGCAAGGGCGAGCGCGTCGCACTGCCTGCACCCAGCGTTCACGAGTGCAAGGCGCGAGTGCAGGGTGTCTGAGGCCGAAGGCCGAGTTTGCGCGATCGAGCTGACGTGGCCTTAGACGGGTCAAAAATTTCATTAAGGCCGCGAAGGGGATATGCAAGAAAAACGATAGCGGGTAGAAATCACCCACACGAAAGCGAAACAGAAGATCGACAAAAAGGAAAAAGGCCGGAATGTTTCTCCGGCCTTACCACTTTCTTACTTCTACCTTCTTAATTCTTACTTGCATTCCTCTACATTGCCATCGGAAAAGGAGTGTAGCCGGCCAGGAGCAGCTCGCCGAGGTAGGAACTTCCTTTCATCTCCGCGCCTTCGATAAGCTCTTCCTTGGCAACGCTAAAGAGCGGCATGAAGGCGTGGCAGACGTAAAACTTCACATTGAACTCGGGCATCATGTCCAGCAGTTCGCCGACATTGACCATATTGCCTTCCAGTTCCATTGTTATGGTTTTCCCCATTCCTTTTTTCGCGAGTTGGACGCCTTCACCGACCAGGAAAACCGCTATCTCTGCCTCGTCGTCGAATGCCTTCATATTGGATATGATTTTCAGCATGACGATCACTTCCATGGGATTTGTCGTTGCATGGGACAGCACGAATAGAAACTTCTTTGAATTCATTGTAACCCTCCTTAGTTTGGCCCGTCGGGCCGGTATATGCGTTTGCATATATTACAATATGTGCAACAATATAACAAGATGTTATTTTCCAGGCACATCTCAGGGGCAGGTCTATCATGTTTGATTCCGCTCTTTTGCTTTTCGTGTATTTGCAAAGGAGGGGCACACTTCCGGCCGGACACCGCCTTCTTCATTGACTTTCGTAAACTATGCTGCAATAATAGAGTCATGGTGAAGCACGAGTGAGTCACGGGGAGGCGGAATCATGAAGCAGATTACCATTCGCAGCATTCCCGACAAGGTCAAAAAGACGGTGCAGAAAGAGGCCGCTCAGAAGGGCGTGAGCTTGAACAAAGCGATAATTTCGCTCCTCGAACGGGCTGTGGGGGCGAATGCCCCGGAAGCGAAGAAGCGGGTTCTTTACACCGATCTGGACCACCTGGCCGGCCTGTGGTCGCGGGAGGAAGCGGCAGAGTTCGACAAGAACCTGAAGGCCCAACGGAAAGTGGACGCGGAGCTATGGAAAAAATCAAAGTAATGCTCGACACCTCTGCTTACTCCGCATTCCTCAGGGGAAACGCGGAGGTAACGCAGGCGCTGCGGGAAGCTGATGAAATTTACCTGAACCCGGTCGTGCTTGGCGAACTCTATGCCGGTTTCGCCCGCGGCGGCAGGGAAAAAAGGAACAGGGATATCGTCAGGGAATTTCTAACATCGCCGCGCGTGCAGGTCGCCGTTATCGATGAAGAAACGGCGGAACGGTACACGGCGATCATCACCTATCTCTGGTCGAAGGGGACGCCCCTGCCGACAAGCGACCTCTGGATCGCGGCAACGGCCATGCAGTACGGCCTCAAACTGATTACCACGGATAGCCACTTCCGGAATGTGCCTCAGATCATCGTTGAGTGTTGTACTGTCTAAGAACATCTTAGGGTAAGACGGGTGTAAACATTATAGACCTGACCCTCGGGGGTCCCGACCCCGAGAGGTTCCAGGACGTGAGGACACGTGGGCATCGACAGATTAAAAAACCGGCTGATCGCAAGGATTATTACGCGGTTTCCCTCGCTCGCTAAAAGGTTTATTGCCTCGTACGAGCCGTGGAAAGCAGTCGACGTTCCCTGGACCCCGGTAACGAAACCCCTGCATAAGGCGACGATAGCGCTCGTGACGACGGCGGGTGTGCATCACAGGGACCAGGAGCCCTTCGACATGAAAGACCGCGACGGCGATCCTTCGTACAGGATCATCGATCTTAAAAAAAACCCGTCGAGCCTCATGATCACCCACGATTACTACGATCATTCCGATGCAGACAAGGACATTAACGTTGTTTTCCCGGTGGAAAGACTGAAGGAGTTCGAACGGGAAGGGCTCATCGGGCGCCTCGCTGACGTGCATTACGGGTTCATGGGGCATATTGTCGGCAGGCACATGGATACGCTCATCAGCAAGATCGCGCCGGAGATCGCACAAGCCCTGAAAAACGACAAGGTAGACTTCGTGCTCCTGACGCCCGGATGAGGCATTTGCAATCAATCCGTGGGATTGATACAGCGGGAAATAGAGAAAGCGGGAATCCCCACGATCGGCGTGTCGATCGTGCGGGCGTATTCGGAGAAGGTCAAACCTCCCCGGACCGTCTTTCTGCGATGGCCGTTCGGCCATCCGTTCGGCGAGCCGTTTCATACTGCGCAGCAGCGCGTCGTGCTGGCGGAGGCGTTGCGGGCGCTGTACACGATACAAGAGCCGGCCACGATCCTCGATCTGCCGTACCGTTGGAGAAGGGAGAGATACGAACAGATCGATATCAACGCCATGCTCCGGGATCCGGCGAAAAAAAATTCCGACAGACCGGGATAAAAGACTGAAAGCGTGGTGTTATGTTATTTAAGAAGTTTTTTCTCCGTCACCTTTCTTGCGTGCCCAAGAAAGGTGACCCAAAGAAGGGCACCCGGCGAAAATTCTTTACGCCAGGCTCGGTCGTCCTCGGTACATTTCGGAAACTTGCCCTGCGGGCTTCGGACATCCGAAATGCTTAACCCTCGGACTCGGTCGCCTGGCTAAATTTTCGAATGGGACTTGATCGACTCAATAAAACGGGGACAAAATCGCCCACATCAAACCCGGAAGATCCATTTATTCAAACAGAATGACATGAATGAGCTGAATCTCCTGAACCAGAAGCGCTATGCGATTACCGCATGGTTCTACGATATCCTGGACTTCCCCTGGGAATTCCAATACCGGAAATGGAGGCCCGGCCTGCTGGCCGACCTGACCGGGGAAGTGCTGGAAGCGGGGGTGGGGACCGGCAGAAACCTTAAACATTACCCCGCGGGAGTAAATCTGACGGCATTGGACTTTAGCGCCGCGATGCTCCGGAAGGCTTCCAAGCGGTGCGATGAAGCGAAGTGCAAGGTCCAGTTCGTCCGTGAAGACGCAGCCCGGATGCTTTTGATTCCCTCGGACCGGTATGACTGGGTAGTGGCCTTCTTTCTTTGCTGTGTGCTGCCCGAGGAACTGCAGGACCAGGCGATCTCGGAATTCACCCGTGTCCTGAAGCCCGGTGGAAGATTCCGTCTCCTGGAGATGAGGTATTCGGACAACCCCAGGCTGAGAAGGCGGCAGGAGCTGTTTACGCCCTTTGTTGAAAAAGTGTACGGCGCACGGTTCGACCGGCGCACCCTGGTACATGTCGGGAACAATCCGCACATAGAGGTGACTGATACGCGCTATATAAAACATGACACCTATTTGCTGATCGAAGGTATTTGCAGGAAATGATGGTATTACATACATGTCACAGACGGGAGGTGCGCCGATGGAAGGCAAGCGGGTTCGGGACAGCAGCGTCGTGATGGCGCAGATGATGATTCCCCAGGACGCCAACCCCGCCGGGAACGTGCACGGCGGCGTGGTCGTCAAACTCATCGACGAAGCGGCGGGCGTGGTTGCGTCGCGCCATGCCCGGTCCAATGTGGTCACCGCCTCCATCGACCGGATGGATTTCCATACCCCCGTGTTTGTGGGAGACCTGTTGACCGTCACCGCGGGCCTGAACCTCGTGGGCAGAACGTCCATGGAGATCGGCGTGCGGGTTGAAGCGGAGAACCTCATCACCGGCGAAGTACGGCATGCGGCCACAGCCTATCTCACCTACGTGGCGCTCGATACGCAGGGCAGGCCCCGCACGGTCTTGCCGCTCATCCTCGAAACAGAGGAGGAGAAGCGCAGGAGCCAGGAGGCAGCGAGGCGCCGGGAGACGCGGCTTGCTGAAAAGAAGCGGGAAGAGGGGTGAAGTTAAAGTATGAAGTAAAAAGTAAGAATTAAGAAATTGAATAGCATATCAGGGTCAGGTCTTTACTGTTAGCATTCGTCTTTTGAAAATACGGTTATGCATTTTCCTCATCGAAATATCAAGCTCCACGAGTGGGCGAAGCGAGAAATTAATATTCAGTAAATTAGCTTAGTCCTGTAAGCTGTGTCCGGTCTACCCCACAATTTCTCTTGCCCCCTGCGCCGAAAAGATGTATCGTTGCTTTATTGGGAGAACACCATTGAGAAGTTTTCCCATCTCGCCGAAGAAACCTCCCAGCAGTTGTTTTCTTGTCGTGCATAAAAAACAGCGTCCCCAGAACTTTGCACTAACACAAACGCATTAGATTGTTCTGTTTGCCCTCTCCTTTGTCCTTCCCAGAGAAGAGAGATTGGATAAGGGGAGACTTCCATGAATTTAGTTCGACTATTTACGAACTTATGACTGTTTGTTATCCAAATAAGTTTCATACTTGAGTAAAGATGGATTACGTTTATCTCATTTCCGGGGAGGGGCGTTCAGTGAAGAAATTAAACTGCTGGGAAGCCAAGCAATGCGGGAGAGAGCCGGGTGGGAAGAAGATCGAGGAATTCGGCGTCTGTCCGACCGCCATTGAGATGAGGCTGGAGGGGATTCACGGGGGGAAGAATGCGGGAAGGGCGTGTTGGGTCGTCGGGGGCACATTGTGCGGGGGAAAGGAACAGGGGTCCTTCGCCCAGAAGTACCATAACTGCGAGATGTGCGATTTCTACCAGCAGGTGCGGCGGGAAGAGGCAGGGAAATTCGTTCTCTCCATCAATCTGCTTGCCATGCTGAAAAGTCCGGCGGAGCCGCTTCAGAGCATCGTGCAGAAGCAGGCTGTCACCCAGCGTGATAAGGCAGGCCGGAAATAGCCTGCGTCTTCCAGCCGGTTTGCCGCAGTGATGAAATGCCGACCGGTTCCCCGGAAATGGGGGGGCCGGTTTTTTGTCTCCTTTTCAAAAGGTGCCGGAAATCTTCGTGGGCAGGTCTTGCGATTTGACTATTGGAGCTACCTAGGATTCCAAGCCTTGCTGGTCAGAGCCTACGCCATGATTTTCATCAGGAGCTTTTTCTCCAAAGGAATTTTCTTTTCAATTGCTTTCTATGCCTCTTTCTTGGTCTCTTCCAGATTTTCTAATTACCTCCTTGACCGCCGTAGCCTGCTTTTCTATCTCCTTGACCTCCGGGCTTGCCGGCACTATCACTTTCTTGATGTCAGTGGCTCCTTTTTTTTACGTGGGTCACCTTTCTCGGGCACGCAAGAAAGGTGATGAGCAATAACGGGTCTTGCAATTGACTTAACCCGCTCCTTCTGCTAATGTTGGTCCGTTCCAAGGATCATGCCCGGTAGTAACAAACTTATCAAGGGGATTTCACATGGCTGTTGTGGGCATCGGACAATGCGCGTGGGACCTGTTAGCAGTGATCGATTCGTTTCCACAGCCGGATACGAAAAAAGAGGTCCTGCTTTGGGAAGAGCAGGGAGGGGGGCCGGTGGCAACGGCCCTGGCGACCCTGTCGCGTTTCGGTGTGGCCTGCCGGTTTCACGGTGTCATAGGAGACGACCGGGAAGGCGCGGCCATCCGGCAGTCCCTGCGCGAGGAAGGGGTCTATGTCTCCGGGCTGGTCACGAGGGCTCATGCCTCGTCCCAGACGGCATTTATCGCGATTGAAAAGTCCGCCGCGACACGAACGATTTTCTGGAAACGGCCTTCAGGCGAGCCGCTCAGTCCGGAAGAGCTTTCGCAGGATTTTTTGGAAGGCGCGGATTTTCTGCTCCTCGACGGCCTGATGAAGGACGTATCGCTCTTTGCCGCACAGAAGGCCAAAGAGGCCGGAATTCCCGTCATGCTTGACGCGGGACGCGTGCGGGACGGGATGCTGGAGCTCGCCCGCTTATGCGATTATGTGGTCGGGTCGGAGGAATTCGCCCGCGAACTGGGCTGGAGCGGCGACGCTGCTCAATTCAAACCGAAAATCAAAAATCACGGCTTCGGCACCACGACGATCACGCTGGGAGCGCGGGGAAGCGTGACCTATGCCGACGGCAATGTCATCGTCATTCCCGCTTTTCCCGTCGAGACAAGAGATACGACGGGCGCCGGCGATGTATTCCACGGCGGGTACATCTACGGGCTGCTCCTCAAATGGAGCCTCGAAGCCACTGTCCGGTTTGCATCGGCCGTCGCCGCAATGAAGTGCATGAAGGTGGGCGGACGGGCGGGAATCCCGCGGCCGGCGGAAGTACAGAGGTTTCTTGAAGAGCGGGGAATAATCTGGAGTATCTGAACGCATAGGGAAATCTTAGGAAAGCTTTGAATTCTTAGGATCAGGTCTATACTGTTGCCCGCTTGACCCTGCTCTGATGCTTCAGGGCTGGCAGCAATAGGGGGCGATTGTTTGATGGAGCGGACGAATATGGACGAACTGGTACAGCGGGCAAGGGATTTTGCGGTACATGAGCACTCTCGCATCATGCACCGGAGGAAATACACCAGCCTGCCCTACGCAGTGCATCTCGAGAACGTGGCGGAGCTCGTGGCAACGGTGACCGATGATCCCGCGACGCTGGCCGCTGCCTGGCTTCACGATGTTGTTGAGGACACCCCCTGCACGCTCGAGGATGTGGAGCGCGAGTTCGGACGCCCCGTGGCGGAGCTCGTGGAATCGCTGACGGACGTGAGCAGGCCGGCAGACGGCAACCGGGCCGCCCGTAAGGGCAAGGACCTGCAGCATCTCGCCTCGGCGGCTCCGGCCGCCAAGACGGTTAAGCTCGCGGACCTGATTGACAACTGTCAGGACATATGCCGCAACGACCAGAAGTTCGCACGGGTCTATCTGGCGGAGATGAGGGACCTGCTCGATGTGCTGCAGGAAGGGGACGCCCGGCTTTATGAAAAGGCCGTGGCAGCCCATGCGGAGTGTTCCGGTCGCCTCGATCCGGAGGCCCTGCAGCAACCGGGTCACGACCCGTCGGCCATTGCCGTCTGGAAGGATGAAGCGATACCGCCGCATCTGATCCGGCTTTTGCGGGAGGCCTTCACGGTCCTTGACGTGTCCCAGCCGGTCCTGTCCTTCGGCCTCGACGAACCCTCTGCCGCGGTCCGCCGCATACTGGACGAACGGTCCCTTGATGTGGCCGTCCTGCGGGACCAGGGTGCAATCGCCGGCTATGTGCGGCGGGGCGACCTCGGCGCAGGGAGCTGCGGCGAGCATCTTCGCCGGTATCCGTCCCGGCCAGGTCGTTCCCGGCGACGGCTCGCTCACAATGCTCGTCAGATCGCTGACCGTGAACGAGCATGTCTTCGTAACGGTGCTCGGAGAGGTGGCAGGCGCCGCAGGCCGGGTCAGCCTCAATTCGCCCGTTGCCCGCATGTGGCTCTTCGGGATCGTCACGATGGCCGAGATGCTCGTGACTCGCCTGATCGAACAGTACTTCCCGGGCGGAGCATGGCAGAAGCTGATGTCGGAGGGCAGGCTGCAGAAGGCGCAGGCGCTGCAGCGGGAGCGGGAGCGAAGAGGGCAGCACAGCGGCCTGCTCAAATGCCTGCAGCTGTCGGACAAGGCGCAGATCCTCATCGAGCGGCCCGAGATGCTGCGGGCGTTCGGTTTTCCGTCGAAGAACATCGCCAGAGGGGTCGTTAAAGAGCTCGAATCGCTCCGCAACAATCTCGCCCACTCCCAGGACATCGCGGTTCATGACTGGGCATCCATAGCGCGGCTTGCGTCTCGCATCGAGGAAGCGGCGGAGCACGACCAGGCGGTGTGACGCAGGGAAATCTTTAGTAACTAAGAATGAAATTCTACTCAAATGGCAAGAAATTTTCTCGCAAAGACGCAGAGGTCGCAAAGGAAAACCTGACTTAAATCAAAAGATTCAATTCTTGGATTTTAAAATCAGAAGTAAGCCGTATCCTTCTTTGCGAACTTGTCCTCCGGCATTCGTTCGGTGCGTCACGCGCCGCGACTGACCCGCCTGATCTGCTCATTCGCCTCGCTGATGATCTTCTGATGCTGATCAACGACAAGGTCCACGGCTGCTCCTATATATACCCGTAGTTCCTGCGGCAGATCCGGCGGGAGTTCGTGTTCATCCAGGATATCGATGCGGCCTGCCGCGTCGATCAGGACATCGATTGCCAGATCTCGCCAGACGAATTCCTCTGGCCGGAGCGATACCGAGTCGGCGATATTGAAGTAGCAGAGCCTGCCGCCCCCGCTGCGCGGGTCCCAGACGTACAGCGTGTACGGCCGGTCTTCCCAGTACAGGGCATGGGTGACGTCACCCGGCAGGAGTCTGTGCCCGCTGATGTCGTACTCGCGGTCGACGATGTACCGCAGCATGCCGAAGCCCGGCTCGTACTGCAGCAACTCGCACGAATAGGTTTTCGCATCGCCGAAGAGCGTGTGTTTGATTTCGAGGCAGGGCATCATAGAATAATTTTGCGTTCCATTTTAACCTTTTCCACATTGTAGTGTCAAAATAAACAAAGATACTGCTGATATCCAGATTGAAAATGTCAAAGTACCTGAGTGACGCAAGGCAGCTAATACAAACGCATTCAGATTCGTTCCTGCTTTGCCCTCTCCTTTGTCCTCTCCCCAGAGGGGAGAGGGTTGGGTGAGGGGGGACTTGCCGGGATGTAACATTACTTATTTCGTTCGCATTAATAACGTTCACAAAGATGTTCGTTGCAATTAATCTGACCATGAAAGGAGGTGAGTATACCATGAAAAAATTTCTCATATCAGCCCTCATAGTGGCCGTGACATTCTCGATGGCGGTTTCCGCTTTCGCGGTCCCGGCGGGTAAGACCGTTGAATTCGACGGCAAGGGCGCGGGCAAGGTCGTGTTTGACGGAAAGGTACATGCCGACAAGGGCTTCAAGTGCGCGGATTGCCATCAGTCCGGCCTCTTCAAGATGAAGAAGGGAGCTGACGTCATCACCATGAAGGACATCAACGACGGGAAGTTCTGCGGCTCCTGTCACAACGGAACCAAGTCCTTCAGTGCGAAGGACGCTGCAAATTGCGCAAAGTGTCACACAAAGTAATAACATAAGGAAGAAGCCATTATAGCCGTGCAAAACCCTCATGATCGTATCGTGAGGGTTTTTTATGCGACAAGGAAGATCAGGAGCATCTTAGGTCAGGTCTTTACTGTTGACATTCACTTCTTTTCTTTGTAATGTCTGGTCACTATGTCCCACCCACTCCGCATCGAATATCCCGGTGCAGTCTACCACATCACGTCCTGTGGCAATGAAAAGAAGGCCGTGTTCAAGTCAGCGTGAAATTGCCGACCATCTTGGACTGCACTACACGAGTGCAAGCAGGATCATCAACAAACGCTGCTGATGCTAACCGTAAAGGCCTGACCCTCAATCCGCTGAAAAGGTTATGATGCTGGAAAAAATACGAGGATTAAAACTCAAGGCCATTTTTTGGGGAGTTTTTGCCGATACGATCGGCACGCTGGCCATTGCAACCATATTAGTTTTTGCGATGGCGGCATCGGGGCTTCCGGGGGACGAAATTACCGCTCGCATGCACGGCATCAGCGGAATTATACTGATGCTGATTTTTGGTCTGGGCTTTACGCTCGTCGGCGGTTATGTCGCCGGACGTACAGCCGGGCAGTCTGAGATCCTGCATGGAGCGATCGTTGCAGGGATAGGTTTGATTCTGAGTCTTTTTTTTCGGGAAACCGGCCTGCCTCTCTGGTATGAAATCGTCAGTTTTGCTGCGATGGTCCCGGTGGGCATGGCGGGTGGTTATATTGCAAGAGAAGGCAAAGCTAAAAGGGGCTTGCCGTAGAAGGCAATAGGGTAGGTCTTGCGGCTTGACATGAAGGTTTATGAGGGGCAAACGGCCCCAAATATCGCCGGGAGGATCAAGGTATGACAAAGAAAACTGCACTGGTTACGGGAGCAAGTAGCGGCATCGGAGCGGTTTTCGCCCGGGAACTGGCCCGAGAGGGGTATAGCGTCACCTGCGTCGCCCGCTCCCAGGGCAAGCTCCATGACCTGGTACAGGAGTTGGGAGAAGGGCATCGCGCACTGGTCGCCGACCTGAGCGACGGCAGCCAGCTTCGGCGTGTAGTCGATGATCTGGAGGGCACGGGATACTCGCTTCTCGTGAACAATGCGGGTTACGGCATCTACGGCAGATTCCACGAACTGCCGGTTGATCAGCAGGAAAATATGATGTTCGTGAACATGAACGCCCTCGTACGCCTTTCCCATGCTTTCCTGAAAAAAGCCCGGGCAGGAGATGCGCTCATCAATGTCTCGTCCGTCCTTTCCCGGTTTCCCTATCCCGGCGGGGCCATCTACAGCGGGACCAAGGGTTTCGTGGAGAACTTCACCGAGTCCCTGTGGTACGAGAACAAGGACCGGGGCGTGTATGTCATGGCCTTGCTCCCGGGCGTGACCGAGACGAACTTCCATGCCGTGGCCATGGGCGGCAGGGTCAGGGAAAAGTCGAGCGGACCGGGCTATCCGCCCGAGATCGTGGTGAAAGATGCGCTCGCCGCACTCAAGGAGCGGAAGGAGCCATCGGTGATCAGCGGACCCAAGTATCGCCTCTTGACATTCCTGGGCACGAGATTGGCCGGCAGAAAGATGATGATCACCAACATGGGGAAGGGCAGTGCGGGCCTGAAGGACTGACCGAAGGAACTTTGAGGGTCTGGTCTTGCGGCTTGAAAATAGCCGTGCCCCTTCTTATTTTCAGATGTGCCGGTCGTACCTGCACGTTCCCTGCGGGATGCACGGGCTACTTTCCCCGGTTTGTCCGCTCCAGTATCTGCCCGATCAGCTGTTTCGCGGCCAACGTATCCTTGACGCGGACTGCTCCGACGATCGATGGTCCTAAACGTTCGGCCACGACTGTGCCGTACAGCGGGTCCACGCCTTCCAGCGAAGGATCGTCCTTTATCTTCAGTGATGCGCGGCTCTGTTCCCGATGACTTCAGATAGGCGCCATAGGCTGCCATGGTGCGGCGGGCGGCCTCTGTTGTTCCTTCGGTCACCATGAATACCTGGACTGTCTCTCCCTTCACGAGGGCATCGGCGACCAGGCCTTTCGTGAAGAACTCGTACCCCAGCAGGCTCTGGGCCATATAGCGAACGCTTCGGTCACCACGGCCGGGACCGCGAGGGCATCCAGCTCCCGGGGACGGGCAGCGGCTTCGGGCAGATTGCGCGAGAGGGACCGGGCGCAGGAGCGAAGCGCCTCCTGGTCCACGCTTGTTGCGCCCGTCACCTGAAGCCGCACGAAGTACCTGTCCTGATAGAAGAAGAGCTGTGACGGCGACAGCGTCCCGCCCGCGCCGATGGCCGCCTCAACAGCGTCCTTTCTTCGGAACATCGAGAACAGGCCGAAGGCGTCCAGAAGAGAGCCAACCTTGTACACATCCATATCAATGGCGATCTTCGGGTTCTGTCTGCTCTCGTACCGTGCGTAGGCCAGCACCTCGAACCCGTAAGGGAAGAAGAGCTCCGACTCGCCGTTGATCCGGTCAAAGAGCGAGTCCTTGTCATAGAGGGTCACGTTCCCGTCCATGACCCAGCCTTCGGCACAGGCGGGCGAAGGCATGCGTTTGATCAGATCCTGATCCGCTGCCGGCGCCGTTCGGGCGGCAAGCAGGACAATGACGATGAGAAAAGAAACGAGCCCCGTGATCGGCTTGGTTTTCTTCATCCGGCCTCCTATGCCAGCAGGGTCCGCGCCTGCTCCATCTTGGCCGCGATGTTCAGGCCCTTGACGCATCGGGCCGTGCAGACAGGGCAGTCAAGGCAGGCGTCAGCGGAGAGGGAGCGGGGGAGCTCCTGGTACGTCTTGCGGCCGAGCTCGCGGTCCTGGTAGCCTTCGGCATACATGAGCGAGCGGTTGACCGTGGAGATGTCCACGCCCCGGGAACAGGTTCCTTCGCAGGTGCCGCAAAGATCGCAGTAGAACCCGGCCACTGCGGCATGGTAGCGTTGCAGGATCCGGGCATCGGCCGCCTTGAAGGTCATGCCCATGACAGCCACATTCTCCCTGAATTGCGACAGGTCCTTCATTCCGGGGATGGCCGTGGTTATCGAGGGGTTCTGGAGCGCGAACTTAAGCGCAGCCTGGTGGGGGCTGATCGCACCGAGGGCCTCGGTCTTGTATCCGCCTGCCTGGGTCTTCATGGCGATGATGCCGATGCCCGCCTTTGCCGCCCGCTCGATGGCCGCTGCAACGTCCGCGCTGCTTTCGAAGTTATAGGCAACAAGACAGGTATCGAAGAACCGGTCCTTGTCGTCCACGAGCGCGTTCAGCACTTCGGGCTGGTTCTTGTGCGTGGTCACTCCGCAGAAGCGGACCTTGCCCTGCTGTTTTAAGGCCAGGAGCCCCTCGCGTGTCTCGGGAATGAAGATGCGGTCCTTGTCCGTGAGGTTGTGGAGTTGTATCACGTCGATATGATCGGTCTCGAGCGTCTTGAGGCTCGTTTCCACATCGCGGATGATGTCTTCCTTTGTCCTCGAGGACGGGAGGGTCTTGGTGGCGACGAACACCTTGTCGCGCCTGCCTTTGAGCGCCCTGGCCACGATCTCCTCGTTCCTGCCGTCCATGTACTTCCGTGCCGTGTCAACGTAGTTCACACCGTGGTCAAAGGCGATCTTCAGGACCTCGGGTTCGGGTGTGAGCATGGCGCCGAAGCTCACGATCGAGACCTTGAGCCCGGTCCTGCCCAGGGTGCGGTAGACCGGGGAAGGGAAGGCAAAGGGGTCAGGCGAGGCAAGCTGCTGCGCTGCCCCGGCAAGGGAACTGCCGCCCATCATTGCAGCGGTGGTGCCTGCTACGCTGGCCTTCAGGAACTCTCTCCGGTTAAGACCGCTCGGTCCATTCTTTGTTTTCATGGCATCCTCCTGCTCGTGATCAGATCATCATCGTAACCAGCAGCTCTCTTGAAAAGCGTACTATAACCCTGTCGGAATTGCAAGGGGGTGACGGAGCATGTCAACCCCAAGCAGAAATGTCGTATTCTTACAGAATCGCCAGGCAGGTACATACATTTTAACTTGCAATTCCCCGTAGCTTGCTACGGGGTCACCTCTTAGATCCCTCCCCCTTGATGGGGGAGGTTAGGTGGGGGTGACGGTGATGCACGGCGGATACTTCACCCTCCCCTTGTTCCCCTCCCATCAAGGGAGGGGCGAAAATTAAGATCAGATACACCGCAGCTTGCTGCGGGAGGTTCATTTCTCCGTCTTCGGTTTTCTTTGCGTGCTTTGCGGCTTTGCGAGAACAACTGCCGTTTTCAGGTTTATTGTCGAGATGATGACTGCATAACTCATTTGAAATTCTGCCAGAGGAGCTTTGCGCTGACGGCGACGACCACGGCGATGAACACCGGCCGGATGAAGCGGCTTCCCCGGGTAATGACCAGGCGGGAGCCGATGCGGGCGCCCGCGAACTGACCCAGCCCCATAACGATCCCCTCGGGAAGAGAGACGAATCCAGCAGCCAGGAAAAAGACGAGGGAGACAAGGTTGCTTGTAAAGTTCATCACCTTGGTGTAGGCAGTGGCGCGGGTCAGGTTGAACCCGAGGCAGAGGACGAATGCCATGGCCCAGAAGGTGCCCGTCGCGGGCCCGAAAAAGCCGTCATAGAACCCGATCGCCAGGCCGAAGAGAAGATAGAACGGATTTTTCCCCATCCGTTCACGGACGTCCGCCATGCCGAGCCTTGGCGAGAAAAGCATGGTGAGGGCGATGGCGATGAGCAAGAGGGGAATGGCGCTGCGGAGCAAGGCCGGGTCGAGGGTCTGCACGGCCATCGAGCCGAGGGCGGCGCCGATAGCGGTCCAGGCGACCCCTGCGGCGCAGTCCCTGAGGTTCACGGTGCCGGCCCGGGCAAAGTGAAGCATGGCGCTTCCCGAGCCGAACGTGCCTTGGAGCTTGTTGGTGCCGAGCGCTGTCTGGGGCGGCATGCCCATGCCGAGGAGCACGGGGATGGTTATGAGCCCGCCGCCTCCGGCCATGGAGTCAATGAGCCCCGCGGCAAGGCCGGCTGTGAAAAGGAGGGGAAATTTCAGATAAAAGACCATGCAGGCAACCCGATAGGTCAAAGAGGCAGTGACCGGAGTTATTTTTTTTCATCGAGCCGAGGCCATCATCGGGCAGCATTATACCATACCTTTTGGCGGAAGCATCGGAACATCTTAGCCTCAGGATTTTACCGCTGACAAAGAGGCGTTCCACTTTATACCCGCGACAGACATTCAAGGCAATTGCAAAACATTCCGGCCTGAAGCTGGTTTGATCGTGAAAGGTGATTGTCACACCGCAAGAGCTGACCCTGAAACCCTGGCCCTGACCCTCCCTACGAATTCCCTCAAAGAATTCCATAATTTGATATGATAATCGCAAGAGGCATTTACTCGGCGTCGATTCGAGGTCCCCGGCCATGACAGAACAAAACGATTCACATCGCGGCGCACGCATCCTTGTCATTGTAGCGGCGCTCATGATCATCATCGTAGTTATTCACCAGGCACAATCGGTCTTGTCCTCAATCCTTGTCGCTGTATTCCTGGCAGCCATCGGCACGCCGTCAGTCCTCTGGCTCGAGCAAAAACGCATCCCCTATGCAGCCGCGGTAGTGCTCGTAGTGACCGGCATGGCAGCTATTCTGGTCATTATCGGAGTTCTCGTCGGCACATCGCTCGACAGCTTTTACATGGACCTTCCCTACTATCAGTCGCGATTCCAAAAGGACGTCTCCTCACTCCAGACGTATTTGGCATCCAAGGGTATCCCGTTCACGGAGGCCTTTCTCCTGGAGCAGATCATACCGGAAGCAGTAAAAGCACAGACCGCCCGTGTGCTCACGACGCTGGGCTCAGTGATGTTCGAAATCGTCGTGATTCTGTTCCTGGTAACCTTCATACTCCTTGAGGCCTCAAGCTTTCCCGGCAAACTCCACGCAGTCCTCGGCGATCCGGTGAAGGACTTTCACCCGTTTATGGGGTTCGTCTACGACATCAACCGCTATATGGTCATCAAAACGGCGATGAGCCTGACCGTGGGGTTTTTAATCGGACTCTGGCTGACGATTCTCGGTGTGGATTTTCCGATTCTCTGGGGTTTCCTGGCATTCCTGCTTCACTACGTGCCTAATGTCGGCGCCCTTATCGCCTCCATTCCCGCGGTCCTTCTCGCCCTCCTCCAGCTCGGGCTAGGCCGCGCTGCGCTCGCGGCTTCCGGATATCTGGCCGTTAACTTCCTGCTCGGCAACATTGCTGAGCCAGTGCTCATGGGTCGTAGGCTCGGCCTGTCCACGCTGGTAGTCCTTCTCTCACTTATATTTTGGGGGGGCCTGCTTGGTTTTATCGGCGTGGTTCTTTGCGTACCGTTGACCATGACCCTGAAGTTTGCCTGTGAAAACAGTAAAAGCGCACGCTGGGTCGCAGTATTGCTCGGCCCCGAGATGTCCCCCGTACAATTTTCATCAACGCAAAAAGAAGGAACCGACAGCGCAGTTTGAAATGAACTAAAGTCCGCGCATTCCCCCTGCTAGGGGCGAAGCGCCAGGAGGGGGTCAAGCGGACTGTTTTGGGCGTGGATTCGTGCCATTGTTTGTGCTACTAAAAACGATACTGCAATCTTATAATATAGGCTGATGGCTGCAGCGTTTTATTTAGTTGCACTATCAGGATTCATCACCTATATTAGAAATATGGCGATTTCAAGCGGCATAAAATTCCGTTGCTACCCGACAACGGAGCAGTCCGATATTCTCGCGCAGTGGATGGGCTGCCAGCGGTTTATCTACAACGCCAAGGTTGCCGAGGAGCGTTATTTCCGAACATTCCGGAATCACTCACTGTCGCTAACCGGACTACAGCCGCCGATTGATCAGCAGTACTCCCAGTTCAAGGACAAGGAACTCACTCCGTTTTTATACGATGTGCCGTCTCAGATCCTAAGGAACGGCGCAACCAGGTTCATGGGCTCCTACAAGAGGTACCTGACAGGACTGGCTGGTCGCCCTGCTTATAAAAAGAAGGCTGGACGGCAGTCCGTCTGGATTACCAGCGAGCTATTCAGGTTCGTTCCTACTGGAGGCTCAAAACAGCGGCAGGACAAAACAATATATGAGCACCGGCTGATGCTTGGCACAAAGTCGGTCGATCTGGGCGAACTTAAGTTCAAGGCTCATGATGAGTACGAAATTCCGGCGGCTATCACCATTTCCCGGGAGTCCGGGAAATGGTATGTCTCGTTCTCCTATGAGAAGCAAGGCACAGTTTTGAGCGAGCAGGAACTTCTCGAGCTTTACGGCGGCATGTCATCAGAGAGTCTCAATACCGTTACCCTGGGAATGGACCGAGGGGTTGTAATCCCGCTGGCAACGAGCGACGGCTCGGTGCATGACTTCTCCGGCATCCAAAAAGAGCGACTGGTAAAAAAGGATGCCCGGAAGAAGAGATATCAGAGGCAATTGGCGAGGCGGATCAAAGGATCCGGCCGCTTTAAGCAATTAGCTGCGAAATCAGCCCGTTGCCAGGTGTATGCTGCCAATGTGAGGCATGATTTCGCGCATAAGGCCAGCCGCAAGCTCGTGGATTCACCCGCGGAGGTGTTCGTCTTCGAGGACCTCAAGGTCAAGAACATGACCAGAGCGCCAAAGCCGAAGAAGTCAGCCGGCGGGACGTATATTGCGAACGGGGCAAAGGCCAAGGCCGGTCTCAACAAGTCCATACTCGAATCAGCGTGGGGCAAGGTAAAACTCTTTACCATGTATAAAGCCTCACGACGCAACAAGCTCGTTATCGCCATACCGCCGCACGGCACCTCACAGGAGAGTTCGAAGTGTTCGCACACTCACCCGGACAACCGCCAGTCACAGGCGGTGTTCGATTGCCAGAGCTGTGGCTTTACGGAAAACGCCGATACCAATGCGTCTCTCGTTATCAAGAAGCGCGGCATAGAAATGCTTGTGTCCGGCGAAATTGCCGTAAAGCATCACAAACGCGCCATGCGGTTAAGGAAGAAGGAAACACTAGGCCGGGAACCGGCCGAAGTTACGCACGGGGAGAAGCAGATAAGACACGCCTTGGGAACTACCCAGGGACTGCATGCTTCTATGATCCGTGAAACCCCTACTGCAACCATGTAATTGGTTCAGTGGCGGGTAGTTCATTATGCCGATGTTGTCTAACACATCGCTTCCCGCAGCAATGAAAAGGCGGCCGCTTTCTCAAAGACCACCGGGACCGAATCATTTACCTGAACACGCTCCGGCATGCCTATCATAATGGTATAATTGGTCCTGTCACGCTGCTGTCTGAAGGACATCCACTATCATCTCTATCGAAAGGAGTTCTTATGATCGCTGTTACGGGAGCCACCGGGCAATTGGGACGTCTGGTCATCGCGGCACTGCTTAAAAAAGTACCTGCATCTAACATCGTCGCGGCCGTGCGAAATGTCAGAAAAGGCCAGGGACATTGCGGCATTGGGCGTGCAAGTGCGCTACGCCGACTACAACCAGCCTTCGACGTGGGACACTGCTCTGAAAAACGTGGACAAAGTATTGCTGATCTCTTCCAGCGAGGTAGGGCAGCGCGCGAAACAACATCGTTCCGTCATCGACGCAGCCAGGCGAACAGGCGTAAAACTATTGGCATATACCAGTGTCCTCCGTGCCGACACATCGCCGCTGGGTCTTGCCGCGGAACATAAAGAGACCGAGGCATTGATCCATGCATCCGGCATTCCTTTTACCCTGCTGCGGAATGGCTGGTACACCGAGAACTATACGGCCGGCATACCCGGCGCACTGGCTCATGGAGCAGTGTATGGCTGCGCAGGCCAGGGGCGCGTTGCCTCGGCCGCACGCGCCGACTACGCGGAAGCAGCGGCTGCCGTGATGACCGCGGAAAACCAGGCGGGGCGGATCTATGAACTGGCAGGAGATACTGCCTTCACGCTGGCGGAGCTGGCGGCCGAGATTTCGCGCCAATCGGGCAGGAACATCGGCTATGTGGATCTGCCTGAAGCCGAATACAGAAATGTTCTTATTAAAGCGGGATTGCCCGAAGCGGTCGCCTCATTGATCGCCGATTCCGACACGGGCATTTCCAAAGGCGCGCTGTTTGACGACAGCCATCAACTGAGCAAGCTCATCAACAGGCCGACGACATCACTGAAGGCGGCAGTTGCGGCGATGATGTAGTTGAGAGCATCTTAAAAATTAAAAAAATCAATGATTCCCTTGACTATAGGTGTCAGAATCTCACTCGCTCCGCTTCATGAAGGGGCTGGCCCCCTCGTGCACTCAGCATGGGTGAACCTTTCTCCCATGCCCCCTTGGTTCAAGTCCGACCACTGAAAAGCAAAAAAGATCGGCAGAAACCCGATCTTTTTTATTGGTGCCGGTGGTCGGAATCGAACCGACATGGAGTTGCCCCCGGAGGATTTTGAGTCCTCTGCGTCTACCAATTTCACCACACCGGCACGGAGTCAAAATTACACTAACCACCTAGCGAGTGTCAAGCGAAAAGCTTTCAAGTTCACCTCGTTAGATTTATCCGGGCGTGATTTCGAGGGCGTCACCGGGCAAAAAATCATGTTTGGCAATCCCCGCGACAATCGATCTCTAACGGGGTAAAAATGCTTGCATCTTCCCGCTCTCGTTTGTATAATGCACATCTATGCTCACCGGTTACAATACCGACTTCAAGTTCCGGGGGAAGATCTACCACGTACAAACCGAAGACGGCGGCCTGGGCAGTCCCGCGATAACGTCTTTGCTTTATCATCAGGGGGCGATCCTCGCGTCGCGCAAGACAAGCTACGCCGACATCCTGAAGGCCGATTGCCTGGGTGAAGTCGTACGCGAGCTCATGATGGAGCAGCACAAGCAGATGATCCGCGATCTGATGAAGGGGAAACTCGAGGCACACAACGCTCCGCATGAGGCGGCGTATCAGCCGCCTGCTCCTCAGCCGGCCCCCACCCGAATACCCGAACTTGAGCCGAAGGCTGCTTCGGCCGGGGAGAAGGCGCCCCAGAAACCAGCGCCCCCGGCTGCGCCTTCCGCCCCGAAGCAAGAGGAAAAAGAACAGAGCCTCGACGCCATCATCCTTGATTTCCTCGCCCAGGAACAGAAAGAGCGCAGCAATAAATAGTTTTCTGTTCTCGATGTGACGCAGCAAGACCCCACTCTACGGTTATTCAATCAGGAGGTTTGGTGCATGCCAGTTAGTGAAGAGCAATTGAAGACCCTGAAGGACAAGGCAAAGAGGGTCCGGATCGACATCCTGAAGATGCTGACCGACTGCGGCTCCGGCCACACGGGCGGCAGTCTCTCGGCCGCCGATATCGCGACGGCCCTGTACTTCTATAAGATGAAGTACGATCCGAAGAAGCCCGACTGGAAGGGCCGGGACCATTTCATCCTCTCGAAGGGACATGCCGCGCCGCTCTTGTATACCGTGCTGGCCCACGCCGGGTTTATCGAGCACGCGGAGCTCTGCACGCTCAGAAAGCTCGGCTCCCGCCTCCAGGGGCACCCGGACAGCAAGTACGTGCCGGGAGTCGAGATCTCCACGGGGTCCCTCGGCCAGGGCCTGTCCGTTGCGAACGGGATCGCGCTCGCGCACAAGCTCGACAAGACGCCGAACCGCGTATACGCGCTCCTGGGAGACGGAGAACTCCAGGAAGGGCAGGTATGGGAAGCGGCCATGACGGCGGCCCATTACAAGCTCGACAACCTCTGTGCGCTCGTGGACAACAACGGGCTTCAGATCGACGGGCCCGTGGCGAAGGTGATGGGCGTGGAGCCGATCGTTGACAAGTGGCGCGCGTTCGGTTGGGAGGTCTTCGATGTCGACGGCCACGACATGGAGCAGCTCGTCGCCGCACTCGACAAGGCCGAGACGGTAAAAGGGAAGCCCGTCATGATCGTCTGCCGCACCGTCAAGGGCAAAGGCTCCAAGGTATTCGAAGGCAAAGTGGAGTTCCACGGCACGACGCCGTCGAAGGAAGAACTCGCGATTGCGGTGAAGGAACTGGAAGAGGCAGTGTGTAAATAACGGACGCGGAGAAGGGGGAGCAGATGGACGCGGAGAGCCGGGTTGTTTCGGTCTTTTTCTCGACGTCTCCCCGTCGCCGAATCACCGCGTCAGTCTATATGGGGGTAATGGTGACAAAGATCGCGACACGGGATGCATACGGGGATGCGCTGGTCAGCCTCGGTAAAAAAAGAGAAGACGTGGTGGTGCTGGACGCGGACCTTTCGGGTTCGACGAAGACCTCTAAATTCGCCAAGGCGTTCCCGGACAGGTTTTTCAATATCGGTATCGCTGAACAGGACATGATGGGCACCGCGGCCGGGCTCGCGATCGCGGGCAAACTGCCTTTCGTAAGCACCTTTGCGGTCTTTGCAACGGGCAGGGCCTGGGAGCAGGTGCGGCAGTCGATCTGCTATCCGAACCTGAGCGTCAAAATCGTGGCGAGCCACGCCGGCATCACCGTAGGCGAGGACGGCGGCTCGCACCAGTCGGTCGAGGACATCGCCGTGATGCGGGTGATCCCGCACATGACGGTGATCGTTCCGGCGGACGGCCCCGAGACCCTGCAGGCCATCGAGGCGGTGGCCGAGCACAAGGGCCCCTGCTACGTGCGCGTGGGTCGCAACAAGGTGCCCACGCTCTTCGGCGCCGACTACCGGTTCAAGATCGGCAAGGCCCACGTGTTCAACGAAGGCAAGGACGCGGCAATCATTGCCACGGGCCTTATGGTCGCCGAGGCGATCAAGGCCCGGGACCTGCTCAAGGCGGAGGGGATCGAGGCCGGCGTGATCAACATGTCCACGATCAAGCCCATCGACGCCGAGGCCGTGATCAAGGCGGCGAGGCAGTCGGGCGCCATCGTAACGGCGGAAGAGCATTCGATCATCGGCGGCCTGGGCGGCGCCGTTGCCGAGGTGCTTGCCGAATCGGCGCCGGCTCCAATGGTGCGCGTCGGGATCAAGGACTCCTTCGGGACCTCCGGCGACCACGAAGGCCTTCTCAGGCACTACGGCATCTCGGCGGAGCATATCGCGGCGGCGGTGAAGTGAAGTGATTAAGAAGAAGCAAGGGTCGAGGAGCAAGTAGCAAGTAGCAAGGAGCAAGTAGCAAGGGGCAAGGAAACCTTGACTACCCCTTGTTCCATGCTACTTCGCTACTTGCTACTCTTTTGAAGAATGATTCAACTCTACCGGGTGACCAAATACTATGAGGGCGTTCCCGCCCTCTCCGACGTGAGCTTCAGCGTGGACAAGGGCGAGTTTGTGTTTGTCACCGGCCTCTCCGGAGCGGGGAAGACCACCCTCCTCAAGATCATCTTCTGCGCGGAACATGCCGATGAAGGGCAGATCATCATCCAGGGGTTGAGCACCTTTCGTCTCAAAGCCTCGAGCATTCCTTACCTTCGCAGAAACATGGGCTTCGTGTTCCAGGATTACAAACTCCTCCCCCGCAAGACCATCTTCGAAAATATCGCCCTGGCGCTCAAGTGTCGTCGGCACGCCCTACGGAGAGATCGAACGGAGGGCCTTGTCCGTGCTCAAGAAGGTAGGCATGCAGGACAAAGCGCACCTCACGCCTCCCAAGCTCTCGGGCGGGGAGCAGCAGAAGGTGGCCGTGGCCCGCGCGCTCGTGAACGAACCGCAGGTGCTCCTTGCGGACGAGCCCACCGGCAATCTGGACCAGCAGAGCGCCCAGGAGGTGTTCCGCCTCTTCCGGGAGATTAACCTGAAAGGCACGACGGTGCTCGTGGCGACCCATGACTGGGAGACGGTGAGAAAGATGCAGCGAAGGATCATTACCATGGAGAAGGGAAGGGTGATCGACGACGGCCGGCAGGCTTCGGCGAAGCCCGCCCCGCGGCTTTCGGCGAAGCCGGGAGAGGGCGGAAGCGCCGCTTCGCCGCATGAGGGGGAATCGTGAGAGGGTATGGCCCGTTCTTTTTCATAGCGGAGGCCTTCCGCGGACTCCGCGCCAACAGCATGGTGAACCTTCTTGCCGTCGGCACCATCAGCATGGCCATGCTCATCGTCGGATTTTTCCTGATCGTTTTTTTCAATGTCCGGCTCGGCGGTAAACAGCCTGGAAGACCGGCTCGAGATGTCGGTGTACCTGAAGGACGGCTTGACGGAGCACGAGAAGGAATTTCTCCTCCGCAGGCTCAAGGCGGAACCGGCCGTAAGACAGGCCGTTCTGCTTTCCAAGGCCGAGGCGCTCGCCCTGTTCAAGAAAGGGCTGAAGGGCCGGGAGGCGCTCGTCGACGGCCTGGGTGAAAACCCGCTCCCCGATTCCTTCGAGCTGAAAATCGACCGCCGTTTTGCCGAGGCGGACCGGCTTGAGGCCATGGCGAAGAAATTTTCAGCCTATCGCCGGCGTGGAGGACGTGACCTACGGAAAGCAGGGGGCGGCGGTGATATCCGCCTCTACAAGCTCCTTGCCTACGGCGGCACGGCCCTGGCGTTCCTGCTCGGCGTTTCCGTCGTGTTTATTATCTCCAACTCGGTCAGGCTGGCGCTGTACTCGCGGGGACAGGAGATAGAACTGATGCAATGGATCGGGGCGACGCGCGCGTTCATCCAGGTCCCCTTCCTGATCGAGGGCATGCTCCTCGCCGTGCTCGGCTCGGCCCTTGCGGTCGGCATCCTCGCGGTGCTGTATTCGCTGCTGCCGCACGATGTCGTGCTCTTCCTGTCCCAGGCGAACGGCCTGGACTTTTTGCCTCCTTCGGTGGTAGCATATATCGTTGCAGGGGGCGGCCTGCTGGGTCTGGCGGGAGGTCTGGTCTCGGTGAGCAGGTTCCTGGAGTAGTTCCGTATTTCACAGCGGCCGGTGCCGGGCACCGCCGAAGGGATAACAGCCGGTGCATCCAGAAAGGCCCCATCAAAAGTCTTTAAAGACAGGTGGAAGGACAATTAGAGGCCCCCGCATATTCCTTGCCGCCGTGCTGCTGATCCTTGCAGCGGGCCTCGCAGCCTCTCCGGGGTTCGGCGAGGGCGGGACTTCGGACACGAAGAAGGAATTCGAGCGCGTCAAGCGCGAGATGCAGGAGAAAAAAAAGGAGATCAAGAAGGCCAAGCGCAAGGAGCATTCGGTCCTTGCGGACCTCGACAGGATCGATCATGAGATCCAGGCGGGGAGCGCCGAGCTCGCAGACCAGCAGAAAAAACTCAGGGAAGCCGAGTCCGCGCGGCGGGAGCTTGAGACAAGCAGCGACCGGGCTCGGTCGCGAGCTTACGGGGCTGAAGGGCCTCTACGCCAGGAGGCTCCGGGCGCTGTACAAGATGAGCCGCAGCGGCGGCGCAATGCTCGACCCGTCGGACGGCCTGGGCAGCGTGGTCAAGCAGGTCAAGTATATGCGTCTTATCGCGGAACGGGACCGGTCGATCATCGAAGAGTACGGCAGCGCGCTCACCCGTTTACAGGCGCAGCAAACCGGTCTTTCGCAGAAAAAAGAGGAGATCCTCCAGCGCAGACGGGCGTTCGAAGCAAAGAAAGCGGAACTTGAGGCAAAGAGGCGGCAGAAGTCCTCGATGCTGGCGGGTGTGCGGCAGCAAAAGGGCTTGTACGAGCAGACACTACACGAGTTGGAGGAGCAGTCGGCCGGCCTTTGGGCAATGATCCGGTCGGATGAGCGTGAGCGGCGGTCCGCCTCGGCGCAAAAGCCTTCCGGCGGACATCCTGAGGAAGGATCAGCAGGCGGTAAAAGGGGTTTGCCCTGGCCCATCGATGGACCACTGCTGACGCGTTTCGGCATGCAGCGCCATCCCCAATTCGGGACCATGGTTTTCCGCAGAGGCATCGAGATCGAGGCGCACGAGGGTCAGACGGTCCGCGCCGTCGAAAGCGGACAAGTGGCATACGCCGATTGGTACAAGGGGTTCGGGAAACTCGTAATCCTTGACCATGGGAGCGGTTTTTACACGCTCTATGGGAACCTTTCGCGGCTGGACCTCAAGAAGGGGGACCGGGTTTCCCGGGGACAGGCAATCGGCCTCGCCGGAGAGACCGGAAGCCTGAAAGGTTCGAAATTATACTTTGAGATCAGACGGAAGGGAGAGGCGGAAGACCCCCTTCAGTGGCTGGCCAGGAGATAAATTGCCGTTGTGGGCGTGGTCACCGGAACATACAGAAAATTATTTTTTTGCATTTTGCGCGTGGTCATGATATTTTTCAGAGAGCGTATGCTTATTCGGGAGAACAAGTATGCAGAATGAAGTGGAGGATGACGAAATGATTCGGATCAACAAGAGAAAATTTTTAATTGCAGCGGTGGTGATATTGCTGACCGGTATTTTGATCGGTCAGCAGATGGTGCAAGCCAAGTCCGATACCTATGAAGACCTGAAGAGCTTCACGCAGGCGCTGGAGATCGTGAAGCGCAACTACGTGGAAAACCCGGACTCCAAGGAGCTTATCGAGGGCGCGCTCCGGGGGATGATTTCGAGCCTTGACCCGCATTCGTCGTATATGACCGAGCGGCAGTTCAAGGAAATGAACATGGACATCAAGGGCGAGTTCACGGGCGTCGGCATTCAGATCGGCGTCAAGAACCAGCAGCTCACGATCATCGCGCCGATCGAGGACACGCCCGGTTTCCGGGCCGGTCTCGCCGCCGGCGATAAGATCATGAAAATCAACGACGAGTGGACCAAGGATATGTCGATTGAACAGGCGGTTGACAAAATGAGAGGGCCCAGGGGCACGCCGGTGAATCTCCTCATCTTCCGGGAAGGCTGGGACAAGCCCCGCGATTTCAAGATCGTCCGCGATGTCATCAAGGTCGTCAGCGTCAAGTCAAAGATGCTCGACGAGTCGATCGGCTATGTGAAGATCATCCAGTTCCAGGGACAGACAGCGGATGAATTGGAAAAGGCGCTGAAAGGCCTCGAAGCAAAGGGAATGAAAAAACTGGTCCTCGATCTTCGAAACGATCCGGGCGGTCTCCTGGATGCATCGGTGGACGTGAGCGGCAAGTTCCTGCCCAAAGACAGTCTCGTAGTTTATTTGCAGGGCAGGCAGAAGACGGACCGGAAGGACTTCATGACCACGAGCGCGGAAACGCCACGGGGCTACCCCATGGTCGTCATGGTGAATACGGGCAGCGCCTCAGCGTCGGAGATCGTCGCGGGAGCGCTCCAGGATTCAAAGCGGGCGCTGATCGTCGGAACGCAGACCTTCGGCAAGGGGTCGGTGCAGACCGTGTTCCCGCTCGAAGACGGCGGCATCAGGCTTACGACGGCCAAGTATTATACGCCGAGCGGCCGTTCGATCCAGAACGTAGGCATCACACCTGACATCGAGGTGAAGCTGCCGACGGTAAAAGAGCCGAAAGAGGGAGAGCCCGTGCACATGGTCGTCCGCGAGAAGGACCTTGACCGCCATTTGAAGAACGAGACGGTGAAAGAGGAAAAGAAGAAGAAAGAGCAGCCGGCCGGCGAGGAAGAATTCACCATGGAAGTGATGCCGAAGGAAGACAAAGACGACATCCAGATCCAGAAGGCGATCGAGATCCTGAAGCCGTCCATCATCGCGGCGGATGTTTTCAAGAACGTCCCCGCGCCGGTGAAGAAGGATGCGGAACCGGAAAAGGGAAAAGAGAAATAAAACCGGCTCGATAGTAATCGACTGGCTTCAAAAACGAAAAAAATGCAGGAATTGATAAAAGCAGGATATACCTATCCTGCTTTTATTTTTTTTATGAATGAGAAGTCAGAGAAGTTGAGATTTTCAGTAAATTAAGCCTGTAACTAGCTAAAATCAGCCGTAAATAACCTAAAATAGGGTTTGCTTTTTTTGCGGCCGGGCAATATATTAGCACTCGCCTTGAACGAGTGCTAACGTTCTGATATTCTATAAACCATTACAACACAGAAAGGAGTTAATTGTATGAGTGTCAAATTCAAACCATTGAAAGACAGGGTATTTGTGAGCTACACGGCAGAGTTGGAAAAGACGGCTGGAGGTCTTTATATTCCGGACACCGCCAAAGAGAAGCCGCAGAGCGGCAAGGTTGAGGCGGTTGGCGATGAAGTGAAGTCCCTCAAGGTCGGCGACAAGATCCTCTTCGACCGCTATTCGGGCTCCAAGATCAACATCGACAACGTGGAGTACCTGATTGTGAAAGAAGAAGATGTTCTGGGGATTTTGAGCTAAGAAGACAGCGAACACCCGCTTACAGAATTTAACCAACGATATCGAAGAATACCAGAGGAGGAAAAAAGTTATGGCAAAACAGCTTATATTCAACCAGGATGCGCGGGCGTCCATCCTGAAGGGCGTGAATGTCCTGACGGATGCCGTGAAGGCAACGCTCGGTCCGAAGGGCCGCAACGTCATGATCGACAAAAAATTCGGCGCACCGACGATCACCAAGGACGGCGTGTCCGTGGCCAAGGAAATAGAGCTGAAGGACCCCTATGAAAACATGGGCGCCCAGCTCGTGCGCGAAGTGGCCTCCAAGACCTCGGACGTTGCCGGCGACGGCACGACCACGGCGACGGTGCTGGCCCAGGCCATCTACCGCGAAGGCATGAAGAACGTGACCGCCGGCGCAAACCCCATGGACGTGAAGCGCGGCATCGAGAAGGCCGTTGAAGCGGTCATCGAGAACCTGAAGAAGATGTCCAAGCCGGTCGTTGACAAGAAGGAGATCGCCCAGGTCGGCAGCATCTCCGCGAACAGCGACACCACCATCGGCGACCTCATCGCCGAGGCCGTGGACAAGGTCGGCAAGGACGGCGTGATCACCGTGGAAGAGGCGAAGAGCATGTCCACCAGCCTGGACGTGGTCGAGGGTATGCAGTTCGACCGCGGCTACATCTCCCCCTATTTTGTTACCAATGCCGAGAAGATGGAGGCGGTGCTCGAGGACGCCTTCATCCTTCTGTCCGAGAAGAAGATCTCGAGCATGAAGGACCTGCTCCCGATCCTGGAGCAGACCGCCAAGATGGGCAAGCGCGCTTCGTGATCATCGCCGAGGACGTCGAGGGCGAGGCCCTGGCGACCCTGGTGGTGAACAAGCTCCGCGGCACGCTCCAGGTCTGCGCGGTGAAGGCGCCGGGCTTCGGCGACCGCCGCAAGGCAATGCTCGAAGACATCGCCATCCTGACCGGCGGCCAGGTGATCTCCGAAGACCTCGGCATCAAGCTCGAGAACGTGAAGATCACCGACCTCGGCCGGGCCAAGAAGATCACCGTGGACAAGGACAACACCACGATCGTCGAAGGCGCAGGCAAGACCAGATGCGATCCAGGGCCGCGTGAAGCAGATCAAGGCCCAGATCGCCGAGACCACCTCGGACTACGACAAAGAGAAGCTCCAGGAGCGGCTCGCCAAGATCGTGGGCGGCGTTGCGGTCATCAATGTGGGCGCAGCCACCGAGACCGAGATGAAGGAGAAGAAGGCCCGCGTCGAGGACGCGCTCCATGCGACCCGCGCGGCCATGGAAGAAGGCATCGTGGCCGGCGGCGGCGTTGCGCTGCTCCGCTGCATCCCGATGCTCGACAAGATGAAGCTCGTCGCGGCGACGAGCAGATCGGCGTCAACATCGTGAAGAAGGCGCTCGAAGAGCCGATCCGCCAGATCGTGAACAATGCCGGCCTCGAACCGTCGGTGATCGTGGACAAGGTCAAGTAGTCCGACAAGCCGAACTACGGCTTCGACGCGCAGAAGGAAGAGTACGTGGACATGCTCCAGGCCGGCATCATCGACCCGACCAAGGTGACCCGGTCCGCGCTCCAGAACGCATCCTCCGTGGCGAGCCTCATGCTCACGACGGAAGTCATGATCACCGATCTGCCGGAAGAGAAGGGTGGCGGCGGAATGCCCGGCGGCATGGGTGGCATGGGCGGTATGGGCGGCATGGGCGGCGGAATGTACTAAGAATAGAATTTCCTTTCACACCCTGCACTCGCGGCGAGCACTTCGTCTATGACCGGCTGCGGTGCAGGCGAGGAAATGAAACACAAAGGCCGGCAGGGAGAATATCTCTGCCGGCTTTTTTATTGGACTTGCGATCGACCTGAAAGGCCGGAGAGAAATTATCCCGGACTCGTCTATTTATGTCAGCGGAGGGGCTTGACAGATGACGTACAATATTATAATATATGTACGTCATCAAGGAGGATGCGCTCATGACCACGAAACTGACCCTACGACTGGATGAGACCGTAATCAATAAGGCAAAAAAGACCGCGAGCAGGAAGGGTGTCAGCCTGTCGCGCATGGTGGAGGACTATTTTAAGGCTGTTGCTGAACAGGGAGTGCAGGAGGTGCGGGAATCGCCGGTCCTGTACGAGGTAGCGGGCGTACTTTCGGGCAAGCAGGATGCCGCGCAACTGCGAGCGGGGTACCGGAAGCATCTTGCGGAGAAGTACCGGTGAAGAGCCTTCTCTGCGATATCAATGTCATCCTCGACATCTTTCTAAAGCGGGATCCGCATTATGGTCCTGCCGCGAAGCTGTTTTCCCTGATCGAAGAAAAGAAGCTCCAGGGTTATCTCTCGGCGCAGAGCTTTCCGACGATGTTCTATCTTTTGTCCAGGGAACTGAAACGAGACAAAGCGATGCGGGTCTTGGAAAAGCTCAGGATCGTCTTTCGTGTCGCAGCAGTCGATGAAAAAGTGATCGATCTTTCGCTCACCTCAGCTTTCAAGGACTTTGAAGACGCAGTACAGTATTATTCAGCTATCCATGTCCGGGCTGACTGCCTAATCACCAGAAACAAGGTGGATTACCGTGTGGACCGGCTTCCGGTTATGACTCCCGAAGAGTTCCTGGCGCTTATTGGCGATGAACGGTAGGCCTTGAGGGAATCATGCAAGTTTACAGACAAGTCTAACACACAATGTTATAGAGTGACGTTGTTGCACCCGTTGCACGGCGTTAAGAGAGTACCGCCATTTTGAAAAAAATCGACCATTCATTCTACCAGCGCGATGCGAAAAAGCTTGCCCCCGGCCTGATCGGGGCGATCATTGTCCGCCGCATGCGCGGCAGGGAACACCGGGCCCGCATCGTTGAGGCCGAGGCCTACACCGGCCCCCAGGACCTCGCCTCCCACTCTTCCAAAGGCCGCACGAAACGCACGGAAACCATGTTCGGTCCGGCAGGCCATGCTTACGTCTACTTGATCTACGGGATGTACGAGATGTTCAATATCGTCGCAGGTAAAGCAGGAAGCGGTCAGGCTGTGCTCATCCGGGCAGCCGAGCCCCTGGGCGACTGGAATGCCGACCTTTCGGGCCCGGGCAAGCTTACGCGCGCGCTTGGGATCACTCGTACCATGAACGGCCTCGACCTCACCGGCGATACGCTGTTTCTCCTGCAGGACACTGCGTACCGGCCGCTGATCAGGAGGACGAAGCGGGTCGGCGTGGAGTATGCCGGAGCATGGAAGGACAAGCTTTTCCGCTTTTTTGACGACAAGAGCAAGGCAGTTACCAATCGCCCCACGAGGCAGAAGCGTACTGCCTCCCCGCGCCAAGCATAATCTTTCCTTTCGCTAAAAGCCTTGTTCATCGCATCTCAGATCTTTTCTTCGAGCGAGGCATCCGCGTTTATCGCGTAGAATACAAAGTGACGTTGTTGCACCCGTTGCGCAGCAGGCTGGTGAGCTGTACTCTCTGACGGCAGCACTCCCTTCAAATAAAAGGCCCGGGAAATTCCCGGGCCCTTGTGTTTTAGTCGTCTCTGCCTTTTTTGTTATATACTACCTCAGTCTACCATCTCCCGTCTACTGTCTCTCCGGTCGGTTTCGAGATCGGCGATGGGGCCGCTTCCCGGTAATTCGAGATGCCCACCGATTCGAGGAAACGCTGCATTGCCGCGGAATCCAATCCGGCCGGCACACTGACATCCGATTGGCAGGCATTCAGGATCGTCTGAACGAGGTCCCGTGCGCTGAACGCGAGGATATCCTGAATAGCCTCGGGAGACGCGTCCTCGATCAAGAGGGCATTTTCCTCATACCAGCCGTGCCCGTGTCCGCCTGTCGAGCCGGAGGGGATATCGGCGCTCTTCGTCGCAATGCCCCGCTGCAGGGCAAAGTAAGACATATCGGCCTGAAGCTGCTGCAGGGCCTTAAATGCCGCATTGGAGCAGATTCCTGTCCTTCCCCAGATGATGGGGTTGAACTTGGGGAGGCTGATCCCGCTGGAGAAAATGTAACTCCCGGGGCGGTGCTCGGACTCACGAATGACGAGAGTGAAAAAATCGTTCTTGTACTCCAATGAACCGCTGGCTGTCGTATGCATGATCAACTTCCTCCTTAAAGAAACTTAATTAGTACAAATTTTATCCTATTTAAAATAAGTATAACCGAAGCAGATGCCGGGCGCAAGTAAAAAAGAATGATTCTAAGCTGTATTTCTAATTTTACATCTCCTGATAATGCGGTGGCCATCCAGTTTCCTGTAAGATAGAGAGTGACGTTATTGCATCCGTTGCGTCCTTCAAGGACTTCGAAGGCGCGGAGCAGTATTATTCAGCCCTCCACGTCCGGGCCGATTGCCTTATCACCATTACCTTCCGCGTAGAAACCCGGTACCATGTCGTATGTCCCAATTCAAAACTCCCCTCGAGATCTATGATTTATGCGCTCCTCCCGATAGACGAAAGGATGACCCTTTAACCGAGCTATGGTTCACAGAGATTGAGGTAAAATAGAGACAGAGTAAATCCATGAAAACTGCCTTCATCTACTCCGACGACTTCGCCGGGTTCGATTACGGGTCCGGCCACCCGTTGAAGCCATTCCGGTTGAAGCTAACCTATGAGCTGATCAAGGCATGCGGCCTGCTCACCGTACCTGACCCGCGGCTGGTCGAGCCGCATATAGCGAGCGTTGAGGACCTGCTCTCCTGGCATACCTCGGAATATATCAATATCCTCAAGACAACAAACAGCGGTGAGTACGTCTCCGGCGCCGAAGCGTACGGGCTCGGCCCCGGGGACAATCCCGTATTCGCCGGCATGCTCGACTGGTCGAGGCTCATTGCCGGCGCTTCACTCAAGGCCGCGGACCTCGTTGACAGCGGAGAGGCGGAAGTTGCGTTCAATATCGCGGGCGGGCTCCATCATGCAATGGCCGGTCATGCCTCTGGGTTCTGTTATATCAATGATCCTGTTCTCGCAATCAAGTCACTGGTCGGCCGGGGAAGAAGGGTCGCTTATATCGACATTGACGCCCATCACGGAGACGGCGTCCAGGAGGCCTTCTACAATACGGACAAGGTCCTTACGATTTCCCTGCATGAAACAGGAGAAGCCCTCTTCCCGGGCACCGGCACCGAGCATGAGACCGGCACGGGTGCGGGAAACGGGTACTGCGTGAATGTCCCGCTGCCTCCGGAGGCGGATGACGACCTATTCATCCATGCCTTTACGGAGCTCGTTCCGCCTCTCGTGGACGCCTATAGGCCCGATATTGTCGTGAGCCAGCTGGGGGTCGATACATTCTGGAGTGATCCGCTGGCCCACTTGAATCTGACGACGAACGGGTTTTGCCGCGTCGTCAAGATGATCCAAGTCCTGTCCCCGAAGTGGGTGGCGCTTGGAGGCGGCGGGTATGATATCGCAAATGTGGCCAGGGCATGGACCCTCGCCTGGGCTATTATGAACGGCATTGATGCTCCCGATGAGATACCCGAAGCCTTTCTTCGTCAGTATCAGATCGCCGGTTTTACGGGCAGGAGACTGCGGGACGAACAATTTGTCGTGGACGGAAGAAGGAAAGAGGCGATGAGGAAAGAAGTAGACAGGGTAATCGGGTATATCAGGGAGCACGTTCTTCGAACACTCTAGTGTGGTGAGTCATAGAGATTCGCTTTAGTCATAGTATGGCCCCGGGCATGACGGCTCCGGGGCCATTTTTTTACAGAGTTCCCCTCGTCATGCCCGCTGTCACATGGTTTTCCCGGTTTCAAGGGCAGGGTCCGGGCTGGTTTCTTTTGTCTTCGCCGATTTCCCGGCGAAACTGATGACGATCTGCTTCTGCGGCAAACTTATCGAGACGCTGATATAGCTGGTCATGCCCACGAACGCCGCGAATGCCAAAAGGCCGCAGGCTATATAGTATGCCATGGCATAGGAGCCGGTGGCATCAGAAATGAACCCCGCCAGCATGGGGCCGAAGATGCCGCCGACGCCCCACGCGGTAAAGAGGATGCCGTAGTTCATCCCGAGGTTCTTCGTCCCCCAATAATCCGCCGTTGTAGACGGGAAGAGGGAAAGGCACGCGCCGTAATTGAAACCCACCATTGCGGAACCGATTATAAAGCCCGAGATGGTGGAGAACTGCGGGAAAAAAGCCATAATGGTGGCCTGCATGATAAAAACGAAGACGAGGGTTATGAGCCTGCCGATGTAGTCCGAAACAATTCCCGCCACCACGCGACCGCTCGCGTTGAAGATCGCGAGGAGGGCGACGAAGAGAAAGCCGATCTTGATCGTATTGCCGGATTGCACGGCGATGATCTTCGCCAGGTGGCCGATGATCATGAGACCGGCTGTCGCGGCGCAGGCATATTGGATATAGAGAGAATAAAAGGCCGGGGTCCTCAGCATCTCGCGCCAGGTAAAGTCGTTCGATGAGACGCTTTTCGAGTTTGCCGTTTTGACTGTCGCCGGAGCGGCCGGATTCGAGATGAATTGCGCGGCAATTCCCGCAACAATGATGAAGGCAATGCCCAGTATTCTGAATGAAGAGTTGATCCCATACGTTCCAAGAAGGTATTTCGAAAGCGGCGCGATATACACGGGCGCCAGACCGAAGCCTGCGACGACCAGTCCGGTAATGAGTCCCTTCTTTGCCGGCGGGAACCACTTGACTGCCGCGGGGGTGGCCGATGCATATCCCAGGCCGATGCCCGCTCCGCTCAGGACCCCAAAGCCCAGAATCGCGGGGAGGACGGACGCCGGGCCGCCAAAGCTCGCTATCACAAGGCCGATGCCGCAGAGCAACGCGCCGATCGTGGCGACTATTCGGGGGCCGAAGCGGTCCTGCAAGCGGCCTGCGGGTACCATCATAACCGCGAAGCAGGCAATCGCAACGGTATAAGGGAGCGTGGCCTGGGTCTTGGACCACCCAAAGCCTCCTTTCTCCACGGCTTCTGTGAGCTGCTTACTGAACATACTCCACGCATAGAGAATACCGAGGGCCAGGTTCAGCCCAATTCCCGCAACTGTTACGAGCCAGCCTTTCTTTCCCATTTCCACTCCTCTCTGCTTCGATAATCTGATACCCGTTTTGCCAGTCTGAGGGTAATGCATTATCGACGAGCCATCGATCGGGTTTTTTATGTCCAAATGATAACATAAAAAACCCTTTTTGTGTTACAAATAGTAACAAAAATATCTAGACTAATGGAAGCGAAGCAGCAGAAAGTGTCGGTTGTTTTTTTTGAGGTAGGGGATTTTTCTGGTGGTTGTAAGCAGGGTCAGGTAGCAGGAAGCCCGCTTGTAACGAACCCGGCTAATGCCTCGTCCTGGTTCGCTTAATGCTGGTGCGTCCTCTACCCACCATCATCAGCACTGTCATTTCCTTTTCGTGTCCATCAGCGCCTTGACCGGATCGAGGCTGTAGGGGCTTCCATGCTCGATCGCCGTGAGCACAGTCCCGCCTCCGGTGAAGAAGTAATAGCTGGCGTCATCCATGACCGAGAGATAAAGGCCGGGCAAAAGGTTCTTGAACTCCTGAAGCGTATCTCCGCCGCCGTACATCTTCATGGCATCGCGGTTTTTGTCTATGGTGTTGTCGAGCGCCTGGGAACCGGCGGCAAAGTGAGGCGTGAACCCCATGACGGCATTGACGAAGATGGTCTTTGCCGTACCGATGGCCTCGGCAACGGCCGTCGCCTCGAAAGACCGGGGGTCGATGTCCAGGACGTATCCGAAGGAGCCGCCGGGCTTGAAGTCCTTAACGGAGATGGTGCGGTACTTTCCCTCGATCTTTCCGTCGAGGACGTCCGATTCCACGACGAGCGGCAGCTCGACGATCTTGTTCGCTTCCCGGTCCTTTTCGACCAGGTCCCGCGCAAGGGCCCGGTCCTCGTCGCTCACCCCCTTGATACGGACCCCGTACTTGGCGCAGAGGTAGGTATTGTAAATGACGCCGCCGAGCACCAGGCGGTCCACCTTGTCATAGATGGCGTTAAGGGGCTTGATCTTGGTGTCGTACTTCGAACCGGCCACGACGGCGAGGAAGGGCCGTTCGGG
This sequence comes from Nitrospirota bacterium, assembly GCA_963741205.1. Taxonomy (GTDB): domain Bacteria; phylum Nitrospirota; class UBA9217; order UBA9217; family UBA9217; genus JAJYKN01. Next base: position 328,970 of record CAVUHW010000026.1, on the reverse strand, counting down.
CTTCATTACGCCGTCCAGGTGCGCGATCTCCTGCTGGAAAAGGAAGCCCGCATAGGAGGGGAGGTGCCTCGTGATGTCGTACGTGGAGGCATGGGGCTGCCACGAGCCGAAGGCGTCGTTCACGTAGATATCCGCCAGGCCGGCAAGCTGGAGCGCAAAGCGCTCGCGCAGCCCTCCCCCGGACTCCTCTCCCTGGAACCACCGCGAGTTCGGCAGATAGATCCCTCCGATCTTCCGCTCCCGCAGTTCACGGATGGCAAGGTTTATGGAAGTGTCGATGCCGACGATGCCGTGTTCGGGGTCTTGGGGAAAGTCCGCGATGTAAAATTTTGTGTGCAGCTTCTGTTCCAGATAGCGCACGATCGGTTCGACGGACTCCTCGGGCCTGCAGGAGATGGCGCCGGTCTTCTTGTCCCTGGGCCTGCCCACGTGGGTCATCATGACGGGCCTGCCGCCCCGCTCCACGATATGGAAGAGCGTGCCGATGGTGCGGTCGATGCGGAAGGGGTCCTTGATGGCCCCTCCCTTGACGACGTTGTGGTCGAAGCGGACGAGGACCACCTTGCCCTGCAGGTCCGCGTCCTGGATCAGCGGCAGATCGCGGTGTAATGATTGAGTCATCATGGCTGTCGGTCTCCGGTTTCTACGGAATTATGAAAATCATAATATGAATCTTATTATAGCAGGAACTTCGTTCGTAAGATTCGGTCCCATCTGGTCCCCCTTAAAGATGTTCGATTTTTCTTCTTGATAAAATCAAATTAGAGACTCAGTACTCGTGATCGAATCTGTGTCGTGGAGGAGAGCATCGTGAAAAACCAGCAGATCGCGAATATCTTTAACGAGATCGCGGAACTTCTCGATCTCAAGGGCGAGAACGTGTTCCGTGTCAGGGCATACCGGCGCGCGGCCCAGAACATTGACGGCCTGTCAAGAGACGTAGCTTCGCTCACGGACGAGGAACTGGCCGCTGTCCCGGGCATCGGCAAGGACCTCATCGGGAAGATCCATGAATATCTCGAAAAAGGCTCGATCGCCAAACACGAGGAACTGAAGAAGGAAATACCCGCGGGCGTCCTTGATCTTCTGCGCGTGCCCGGCCTCGGGCCAAAAAAGGCAAAACAGTTTTATGAGGCGCTCAATATCAAGAGCGTTGATGAGCTCGAAGCCGCGATCAAAAGCGGCAAGCTTTCCGGCTTGCCGGGAATCCAAAAGAAGACCGAAGAGAACATTCTAAAGGGGATTGAACTCATCAAGAGAGGGTCGGAGAGGCGGCCGCTGGGCAGGGTCCTGCCGCTGGCCGAGGATATCGTACGGAGGATAAAAGCAGAAGCCCCCGTGGACAGGGTCGAGGTCGCCGGCAGCATCAGGCGGTGGAAGGAGACGGTGAAGGACATCGACATCCTCACCACGTCGAAGAATCCCGAAAAGGTCATGGACGCCTTCGTGAAGCTGCCGCACGCGGACCGCGTCCTGATGCAGGGACCGACGAAGTCGTCGATCGTCACCGATGACGGCATCCAGGTGGACCTCCGGGTCGTGGAGGAGGACTCCTTCGGCGCGGCGCTCCAGTACTTCACCGGCAGCAAGCAGCACAATATCAAGCTCCGTGAAAGAGCGGTGCGGGCCGGTCTCAAGATCAATGAATACGGCGTGTTCAGGGAACCCGGCGAAAAGAAGATCGGAGGGAAACAGGAGGAGGACGTTTACCGGGCGCTCAAACTTCCCTTTATTCCGCCGGAACTGCGCGAGGACCAGGGTGAAATCGATGCTGCCCTTGCGGGGAAGCTGCCGCGGCTCATCACGGTTGACGACATCAAGGGAGACCTCCACGTCCATACGAAATGGTCGGACGGAAGCCATGACCTCGGCGCCGTCGTACAGGCGGCCGTGAAGAAGGGATACGAGTATATCGCGATTACGGACCACACAAAAGGTCTGGGTGTCGCCCACGGCCTTGACGAAAAGAGGCTTGCCGACGAGATCAAGCTTATCGATGAGGCGAACAGGAAAAATACGGGCATCAAGATCCTGAAAGGGACCGAGATCGATATCCGGTCCGACGGAAGGCTCGATCTTGCCGACGAAGCGCTGGCAGGGCTCGATATCGTCGTGGCATCGGTCCACTCGGGGTTCAATCAGACCCAGGACCAGATCACGAAACGGATCCTCGCGGCTATCAGGAACCCCTGCGTCTCCGTGATCGCCCATCCTTCGGGCAGGCTCATCGGCGAGCGGGACGCCTATGCCGTGGACATGGAAACGGTGATCAGGGAGGCGGCAAAGTACGGCGTCGCCCTGGAGATCAACGCGCAGCCTCTGCGGCTCGACCTGAACGATCTGCATATCAAGCTGGCGAAGCAGTACGGCGCGCAGCTCGTCATCTGCACGGACATGCACGTCACGACCCAGTTCGATTATATGACCTACGGCGTGGCCATTGCGAGAAGGGGATGGGTGGAAACAAAGGACGTACTGAATACCTTGCCTTACCGGGAACTGCTGGAACGCCTGAAGGCAGTAAGAAGGAACAAGTCAAAAAACTATTCGACAGGATGACAGCATATCAGGGATGGAAAGATTCGGCATGTATTGCCTTCAGCCTTTTTTGATCCGGCATGTCCGGTAAGCGCTCTCGATCTCGTCCTTCACGCCGCCGAAGTTGCCCCTGCCGTGAGTCCTGATCACCACCTTGCGGTAGCCTTCCTTCACCCCCTCATAGGTCGAGAAGACCCCCCGAAGACCGAAGCCGTGCTTCCGGATGATGTCGGCCACTTCTTTGATGGACCCGGCACGGTCCTCGATCGTGACGCAAATGCGGGTGCCGCCGTGGCGCACGCCGGTGATGTCCACGAGCGCGTGGAAGATGTCCTTGTCGGAGATGATGCCCACGAGCTTTCCGTCATCCAGCACGGGAAGAGCCCCTATGTTCTGGTCGAGCATGAGCATGGCCGCTTCTTCGATGGGCGTGTCCGAGGTGATGGAATAGACTTTGGTTTTTACGATGTCCTTGAGCTTCGTGTTCGCGAGCAGGTAGTGAAGTTCGTAGACATCGAGGGTGGTCGCCTTGGATGGGCTGTATTCCTTGATGTCGCGGTCGGAAACGATGCCTTTCAGTACGTCGTTTTTCATGACCGGCAGATGTTTGATACGCCGCTCCTTCATGATCGAGACGGCATCGGAGAGAAAGTCGTCGATGCTGACGGTAAAGACTTTTCTTGTCATCCAATCGGAAACGAACATGGCACACCTCCCATGGAAAATTCTAAACCCGAATTTCTAAATACCAAATAATGTCAAAGCGCCAAATTAAGTATTGAATATTTTGATTTAAAAATGTATCAGGATTTCGATATGAGAGCTTTGATAGCGCCTCTTCCTATATCCCCAGGTACGCCTTTTTGACGTGCTCGTTGCTGAGCAGCGCTTCACCCTTATCTTTGAGCACGACCCGGCCTGTTTCGAGCACGTAGCCCCGGTTTGCGATCCTGAGGGACTGGAACACATTCTGCTCGACCAGCATGATCGTCACGCCCAGTTTTCTGATCTCGGTAATGATGTTGAAAATGGCTTTCACGAGAAGCGGCGAAAGGCCGAGGGACGGCTCGTCGAGCAGCAGCAGTTTCGGGTCCGCCATGAGACCCCGCGCGATGGCGAGCATCTGCTGCTCGCCGCCCGACATGGTGCCGCCGAGCTGCTTTTCCCGCTCCTTGAGCCGCGGGAACATGGTGAATACGCGGTCCATGTTCGCGTTGCGGTTCTTCCGCGCCTTCCCGGTGTACGACCCCATCCTCAGGTTTTCCGTTACCGTCATCTGAGGGAATATTTTTCTGCCTTCAGGCACCTGCACGATGCCGAGTTCCACCACTTCGTGGGCCTCGTGTTTTCTGAGGTCCGCGCCGTTGAACGTGATGTTGCCGGTCCCCGGCCTCTCCAGGCGGGAGATGTTTTTGAGGAGCGTGGATTTGCCCGCGCCGTTCGCGCCCACGACCGTCACGATCTCGCCTTCCTGCACGTCGATGTTTACGTCCCAGAGCACCTTGAGGTCGCCGTAGCTGAAATTCAGGTTCTCGATTTTAAGCATTGCTCTCTCCGAGATAAGCATCGACGACGGCCTTGTTGGAGACGATCTCCTGGGGATTGCCCTCGGCGAGCTTCTCACCCGAGTTCAAGACTACGATCCTGTCGGAAATGCGCATGATCGCCTTCATGTCGTGTTCGATGACCATCTGTGTAACGCCGAGTTTTTTTATATCCAGGATCAACTGGATGAGCTCCTCGCTCTCGGTCGGATTGAGCCCGCCCATGACCTCGTCGAGCAGAAGTAGTTTGGGCTTCGTGGCCAGGACGCGCGCCACTTCCAGTTTTTTGCGTTCGCCGATGGGAAGGCTGCCTGCGCGGAAATCGATACGGCCCTCGAGATGAACGACCTTGATCTGCTCCATTGCCAGCTCGCGCGCTTTTTTAAGCGAATTCGTGCGGCAGAGCGCGCCGACCATGACGTTGTCCACGACGGTCATCTTCGCCAGGGGACGCACCTTCTGCCAGGTTCGGGCCATGCCGAGTTTGCAGACTGCATCGGGATGCAGGCCGTTCATGCGGTCGGCCGTCAAAGAAGATTTCTCCGCGGGAGGGCGGATAGAAGCCGGTGATGCAGTTGAAGAGCGTGGTTTTGCCCGCGCCGTTCGGACCGATAAGCCCCATGATCATTCCCTGGCTCATCTCGAAGGAGACGTCTGAATTGGCAGCCAGCCCGCCGAAAAACTTGCTGACGCGCTTGATCTCGAGAATTGCCATCAGGCTGCCTCCTTTCGTCTCTTCGCCAGGAGTTTCTTCATAAAGCCCATCACGCCGTCAGGCATGTACATGATAACGACGACCAGAAGAATGCCGTAGATCAGGACATGGGCGTGAGACAACTGCTCCTTCAGGAAAATGCCGAAACCCGACTCTGCTTTGACCAGGCCGGAGTCGATCAACGCCTGGGCGATCATGTTGCTGCGCAAAGCCTCGGAAAACGGAACCAGGACGAGGGCGCCGATGACCGGACCGAAGATGGTGCCGATGCCGCCGATGATCGCGGTCATGACGATCTGGACCGACAGGTCGAGCGCCAGGACCGTGCTGGGATCGATGAACCCGACATAGAGTCCATACAGGCTGCCGGCCAGGGAGGTGAATATGGCCGAGAGGGAGAGGGCAATGTTCTTGTACACGGTGAGGTTGATGCCGAGCGAGTGCGCCGCGTCCTGATCTTCCCTGATGGCTTGAAAATAGTAGCCGAGTTTGGAGTTTTGCACCAGCCAGGTCACAAGGATGACGACGAGTACGATCACGAGACCAGTGTAGTAAAAGGGAACCTTGGACATGAAGTCGGTAATAACGGTGCCGCCGATCTTGAGCGGAGGAATGTCGGTTATCAGGATGCCTTCTGCGCCGTTCGTCAGATTTTTCAGGTTCAGGGCCGTGACGCGGAAGATCTCCGCCACGGCGATGGACGCAAGAACGAAATAGGGGCCGCGCAAACGAAAGCAGATGGATCCGATAATCAGGCCGACCACCATGGACATAGCGATTCCGGCCCAGACGCCGTACCACGGCGCTATATGGCGGTATTGCAGCAGGACCATCGTGGTGTACGCGCCCGCGCCGAAGTAGGCGGCATGGCCCACCGAGTATTGGCCGGTGTAGCCGCCCAGGAGGTTCCAGCCCGCTCCCATGATGATGCTGATGAAAATCAGGATCATCATGTGGAGGGCATAGGTGCTCTGGACGAATTTCGGAAGCAGAAAGAGCGCTGCGACGGCAATCACGCCCAGCAAGGCCGGTATGGCGGCGATCCCCTGCATGTTGTTTTTGATAAGCTCATATTTTTCCGGACCGGAAATCGAAACCTCGAAGCGTCTCCGCAAAGACAAATGAAGGAAATATTAATTCTTGGTCTCGTAAGAAAATCGATAAACCCTCTTTTGTTGTCATCGTCTCGCTTCTTATTCGTGCGTACTTTTCGATCATCATTCTTGTCAAAGAAAAAATACTTTTTTGTTCGATACTATCTCAAGCGTTTTGCAGAAGGTTTCTTAAACCCACTCAATCCTTCGACGTGCCCAAAAGCCCCGAAGGCTTGAAGAGAAGCACCAGCAGGAACAGGATGAACACGATCACGTCCTTCCACCCGGAGCCGAGATAGACGCCGCCTACGGACTCTGCAATGCCGATGAGAACGCCCCCCAGGGTCGCGCCGACGATGCTGCCCATGCCGCCGAGCACGGTGATGACAAAGGCCTTCAGGGTGAATACACTGCCTACCTGCGGGAAAATGTAGTACGTCGGCGCTATGAGCGCGCCCGCGGTGCCTGCCAGGGCGGCCCCCATTCCGAACGCGATGATCGACATGCGCTTAACGTTGATCCCCATGAGTTGGGCGGCGTCGCGGTCCTGTGCCGTTGCGCGGATCGCCTGGCCCGTGTCGGTTCTATACAGGAACCAGTACAAGGCCAGGGTGATGACGACGGTGATGCCGAACGAGATGAGCAGCGGGCTGGAGATCGAAATGCCCAGTATATTAAAGCTGCTGGAAGAATAGGTCGTGGACAGGATCTTGTAATCCGAGGTGAAGGCAAGCATGATCGAGTTGCTCATGACGAGGCCCATGCCGATGGTGAGCAGTATCTGGTTCTGGGGCAGGGCGCCGAGCATGCGGTTAATGAATACTTTTTGCAGGAATGCGCCGAACAGGAACATAAGCGGGATGGTCACGACGATAGACATAAAGGGGTCAATATTGACAAGGGTGAAAAGAAAATAGGTCGCATACATGCCGAGCATCAGGAGATCGCCGTGGGCGAAGTTGATGACCCGCATGACCCCGAAGATGATGGTCAAGCCGATGCCGATCAGGGCGTAAACCCCGCCGATCAGAATGCCGCTTATCAGGGACTGGAGGAATACACTCATTGATTGCCTGTATAGAGGTCAAGGGTCAAGTAGCAAGGAGTCATGGAAGGCAACAAGATCTGTGACCCATGACCCTTGCTGCTTGACCCTTCATAACATCCGTACTTTTTCCAGCCCGGGAACGGCCAAATAGGCTTCTTGGCGGCTTCCTTGAGCGGCCATACGGTCTCGTGCTGTCCGTTCTGCACCTGCTCGACCAGCATCAAGGCTTTGCGCTGGTTCTGGTAACCCTCAAAGTCCGGGAAGGAAACCTCGCCGAGGATGCCGTTCCACTTGCCGGTGTGAAGCGCTTCGCGCAATTTCTCGCGGTCCCCGCCCACGGCAGCTGCGGCCTGGCCCATGATCATCATCGACTCGTACGCGCAGGCTGCGTGATACGTAGGAGCTTTTCCGAACTGTTTCTCATAGCGTTTGAACCATGCCTTGGAGTTGCCCCACGGCGCGTCTTCGGTCCATTGTGTGGAGGAGAAGATGCCGTTGCTGATGTCTTGCTCTTTGGCGAACTGGGCCACCGAGAACCCTGCGCCCGCGCCGAGGAAGGCCATGGGTGTAAGCCCGATCTCGCGCGATTGACGCATGAGCAGGATGGCATCGGCCACATAGGAAACCATGAACACGAGGTCGGGGTTCGTGGCCTTTACTTTGGCAAGGGTGGAGCGGTAGTCAGGAGAGCCTTTGGAGTAGGCTTCCTCGAAGACCACCTTGATGCCCTTCTGTTCTGCAATGGTCTTGGCGCTCTTTGCCGCTGAAACGCCGAAGTCGGTATTTTCGTTCAGGATCGCGATCGTCTTGGGTTTGCCGAGGGTCGTGGCGAGGTCGAGCAGCACGCCCGCGTAGTCGCCGGTCGTGCCCGAAACCCGGAAAGTCCACTTGAGGCCCTGTCGTGTGATTTCCTCCTTAGAGGCTGCCGGAACGATCAACGGAACTTTGTAGCGTTCGGCTATCTTGGCGTCGGCGTTGGCCGTGGCCGACGTGTAGGGGCCCACGATGCCCGCGACGTTATCCCGAGTGGCGAGTTTCTCGAATGCGGCCAGCGATTTATCGGGTTTGCCGGTATCGTCTTCCTTGACCAGGTCCACATCGATGCCCTTTTTCTTCAGGTCTTCAATGGCGAGGGTCACGCCGTTCGACAGGTTCTCACCGATGGGCGCTTCCGGACCGGTGATTGCATTGATGAAGCCCAACTTCACCGTTGCAGCCGTCGCGATGGTTGGTACGATGAAAATCGCCATGAGCAGTAATGCCAGTACTCTTTTCATTGTCTCTCCTCCCTCGTATCGTGGAATTAACGTCGCCTTACTTACGCAGTATATTGTACACTATAGGAACCCCGATGGTAAAACATTTGTCGGACACTGTTTCCTTCTTTTTGCCGCTGTCTTATCCCGGCATTTGCGCCTTGATAAATTCACGGTTGAGTTTTGCGATGAACTTCACCTTGATCCCCTTGGGACAGACGGCCTCGCACTCGTAGTGATTGCTGCAATTGCCGAAACCCTGCTTCAGCATTTCCTCGGTCATGACGCAGACCCTGCGGGCGGCTTCGGGTTTTCCCTGGGGCAGCATAGCAAGGTGTGATACCTTCGCGGAAGTAAAGAGCATGGCCGAACCGTTCGGGCAGGCAGCGACGCAGGCGCCGCAGCCGATGCACTCGGCAGCGTCCATGGCCGTATCTGCGTCCTGCTTCGGAATGAGGACCGCGTTGCCGTCGGGTACGCCGCCCGTGTGGACTGAGATGTAGCCCCCGGCCTGGATGATTCTGTCGAATGCGCTCCGGTCCACGACGAGGTCTTTTATTACCGGGAAGGCCTTGGCGCGGAACGGCTCGATGTAGATCGTGTCGCCGTCCTTGAAGCGGCGCATGTGGAGCTGGCAGACCGTCGTGTTCTTCCGCGGCCCGTGCGGGATGCCGTTCACGACCTGGCCGCACATGCCGCAGATGCCCTCGCGGCAATCGCTGTCAAACGCGATGGGCTCGTCCCCTTGTTTGATAAGGCCCTCGTTCACGGTGTCGAGCATTTCAAGAAAGGACATGTCTGAGCTGATGTCCTTTGCTTCGTACCGGACGAGATTGCCTTTGTCCTTGGGGCCTTTTTGACGCCAAACATAGAGGGTTAAGTTCATAAAAGAATCATCCCGACTGTCATTCCGGGCTTGACCCGGACTCCAGAGACCCTGGATTCCCGCTTGAGCCTGCCCCAGCATGCTTAAAGCAGGGGCGGGAATGACGACCTTTATTGCGCATTCCGCAATTTACTTATAGCTTCTCACCGCCAGATGCGTGTTCTCGAACACCAGCGGCTCCTTATGCAGCTCCGGCTCCTTGTCCGTTCCCTTGTATTCCCACGCTGAGACGTAACTGAAGTGCTTGTCATCCCGCTTGGCTTCGCCGTCCGGCGTCTGGTGTTCGACGCGGAAGTGGGCGCCGCAGGATTCGTCCCGCTGCAGCGCGTCCCTGGTCAGCAGCTCGGCGAATTCAAGGAAATCCGCGACCCGCCCGGCTTTTTCGAGCTCCCGGTTCAGCTGCTCGCCGCTGCCCGTGACGATCACGTTCTCCCAGAATTCGGTACGGATCTTCGGTATGATCTGAAGCGCTTCCTTCAGGCCAGCTTCGCTCCGGGCCATGCCCACGTTGTTCCACATGAGCTTCCCGATCTCGCGGTGAAACTCGTGGACCGTCTTGCTACCCTTGATCGAAAGCAGTTTTTTCGTGAACGTCTCTGCGTCGGCGCAGGATTTCTTGAATTCGGGATCGGCCGCCGTGACTGCGCCCGGTTTCGTTCCCGCAAGATAATTCGCAATCGTATACGGAATGATGAAGTATCCGTCCGCCAGACCCTGCATGAGCGCGCTTGCGCCGAGGCGGTTCGCTCCATGGTCCGAGAAGTTCGCCTCACCGAGCACGAAGAGTCCGTGAATGTTGCTCTCCAGATTGTAATCGACCCAGAGGCCACCCATGGCGTAATGCGAAGCAGGGTAGATGCGCATGGGCTGCTTATAGGCATCCTCGGCCGTAATACGCTCGTACATTTCGAAGAGGTTGCCGTAGCGCTCGCGGATCGTGTTTTCTCCGAGCCGTTTGATGGAATCGGCGAAATCCAGATATACTCCGCGGCCCCCGGGGCCCACGCCCCGTCCCTCGTCGCAAACCTCTTTTGCGGCGCGTGAGGTAACGTCGCGGGCAGCCAGGTTTCCGAAGGCCGGATATTTCCGCTCGAGAAAATAGTCCCGTTCCGATTCGGGAATGTCTCCGGGCGCGCGCGTATCGCCCTTTTTCTTCGGGACCCAGACCCTGCCGTCGTTCCTGAGTGATTCCGACATGAGGGTGAGCTTTGACTGATGATCGCCGGTCACGGGGATGCACGTGGGATGAATCTGGGTAAAGCAGGGATTGGCAAAAAACGCGCCTTTCTTGTAAGCGCGGTATGTCGCGGTCACGTTGCTGCCGATCGCGTTTGTTGAAAGGAAAAAGACGTTGGCATACCCGCCCGTGCACAAGCAGACCGCGTCGGCAGCATGACATTCGATTCTGCCGGTGACAAGGTCGCGCGTGGTGATGCCCTTTGCTTCGCCGTTTACGAGGACGAGGTCAAGCATCTCGGTTCGCGGATGGAGCCGGACCGTACCCGCTTTCACCTGGCGGGAAAGCGCGCCGTATGCCCCGAGAAGCAGCTGCTGCCCGGTCTGGCCGCGGGCATAGAAGGTGCGCGAAACCTGGGCGCCGCCGAAGGAACGGTTGTCGAGGTACCCGGCATAATCCCGGGCGAACGGCACGCCCTGGGCCACAGCCTGATCGATGATGTTCACGGAGAGCTGGGCCAGGCGGTACACGTTCGCCTCGCGGGAGCGGAAATCGCCGCCCTTGATCGTGTCGTGGAAAAGACGCTCCACGCTGTCGCCGTCGTTCGGGTAGTTCTTGGCCGCGTTGATGCCGCCCTGGGCCGCTATGCTGTGGCCGCGGCGGGGGGTGTCCTGGAAGCAGAAGGCTTCAATGTTGTAGCCCAGCTCGCCCAGGGTCGCCGCAGCCGAGGCGCCGGCGAGGCCCGTTCCCACGACGATGACGCGGTATTTCCGCTTGTTCGACGGATTGACCAGCTTCATTTCGAAAAGACGTTTGTCCCACTTTTCGTTTAAGGGACCGGATGGTACTTTACCGTCGAGAATCATCTTTGATAAGCTCCAGATAACGAGAACTGAATATGACAACGTCGCATAAAACCTGTCTCGCACAAAGCCAGGAAGTGAAAAAGAGAAAATCCATGCCTGCCGTGTGGGAATGGCTGCTATCGGATCATCTCATCCCTTAAATATCCCCAACACAATCGAAACCGGGATCGCGCAATACCAGAAAAAGAGTGCGATAGAAGCCGCGGTTCCCGATGCTTCAATGACCGGCAGCGTTTGGTCGTTTGTGAGTCCCCAGGACTGGAATGAACTCTGGATGCCGTGGAGCAGATGCAGTCCAAGGGCGGCAAGAGACAGCAGGTAGATTCCTGAAATTCCGATATTCTGAAAACTTCTGACCACCATCATGAGCGTATCCGGTCTGCCGAGGGCGTCCTTGTTGGAGACTGCCGCGATAGATAGGGTTCGTCACCTGGAGCGTGAAGTGGAGAAGATGGTACACGAGGAAAGCCGCGATGATAACGCCGGTCCAGATTTGATTCCTGCCCGCGAAGGTGGCCTGATAATAGTGAGTAACCGCATAGGGCTGAGGTTTCGCTTCATAATTTTCGAGCTTCAATACGGCGCCGTACCAGAGATGAAGGCCGAAGGCGGCGAGCAGGAAGAGCCGGCCGCCCCAGATAACAACGGGAAGGGAGTGGAGAAATACGACATAGGCGTTGAGCGTGTGGAAAAAGATCGACGAGTTGCCGGATATATGAAAGACGATGAAGAAGACCAGGATCTGGCCGGTAATGGCCATGATGATTTTTCTGCCGACGGTGGATGTTGGGAGAAACATGATTGTTATCCTTCAGCTCATCTGCAAAGAGCATGGAGCAAAGGGGGCCTGCTTCGCCACTCTGCCCTATGCGACGCTAATCCCGCCCTCGGTCATGGGCCTCGGATCGAGCAATTTGTCCAGCTCTTCTTTGGACAGGTTCGTCATCTCTGCGGCAACTTCCTTTAAGGACCGGCCCTCGGCATAAGCCTTCTTTGCGATCTGTGCCGCCTTGTCGTACCCGATTACGGGATTCAGCGCCGTGACGAGTATCGGGTTCTTGTCCACGAGTCCCGCGATGCGCTCGCGGTTCACGGTGAAACCGGCGATTGCCTTGTCCGCCAGCAGGCGGGATGCGTTTCCGAGCAGCGTGACGGACTGAAGAAGATTATGGGCAATGACCGGCAGCATGACGTTCAGCTCGAAATTCCCCTGCTGGTTGCAGATAGCGATTGTCGCATCGTTTCCCGTGACCTGGGCGGACACCATCATCATCATCTCACACATGACCGGGTTCACCTTGCCGGGCATGATGCTCGAACCGGGTTGCAGGGCGGGAAGCGCTATCTCGCCGAGGCCGGCAATGGGCCCGCTGTTCATCCAGCGCAGGTCGTTTGCCATCTTCATGAATGAAGAGGCCGTGGTTTTCAACTGGCCCGAAAGCTCCACAGCAGTGTCCATGGTCGCCTGTGCTGCGAAGTGATTGTCTGTTTCCCTGAAGGGCAGGTTCGTCCTGCCGGCAAGCCGCTGGGCTACGATCTTCCCGAATTCCTTGGGTGCATTGATGCCCGTTCCGACCGCAGTGCCGCCGAGGGCAAGCTTCGCAAGACGGGGGAGCGTGGATTCAATGCGTTCGATGGCCTGCTGCACTTGGAAGGCCCATCCGCCGATTTCCTGGCTCAGCTTCACAGGCATGGCGTCCATCAGGTGAGTGCGCCCGGTTTTTACGATATCATGAAACTCCGCTTCCCGTTTTTTGAGCGCGCTGTGAAGATGCTTCAGCGCAGGAATGAGCACTTCGCTTGTTTCGAGATAGGCGCTTACGTGGATCGCTGCCGGAATGACGTCATTGGACGACTGGCCCATGTTCACGTGATTGTTGGGATGGACCGGCTTATCCGGCTTGCCGAGAAGCTGCGTCGCCCGCGTCGCGATCACCTCGTTGGCGTTCATGTTCGTCGACGTTCCCGATCCGGTCTGGAAGATATCGAGGGGAAACTGCTCGTCCCATTTGCCGTCGGCCGCTTCGAGGGAGGCATCGAAGATAGCCTGGGCGATCCCGGCATCGAGCAGTCCCATGCCGGCATTGACTTCAGCGGCCGTCGCCTTGATGAGGCTGAGTGCCTTGATGAAAACCCGGGGAAAGCGGATGCCGCTAACGGGAAAGTTTTCGACTGCCCGCTGGGTCTGGGCGCTGTAGAGCGCGTCCGAGGGAACCCGTACGTCGCCGAGAGAGTCTTTTTCGATGCGGTAGTCAGTCATAACGATATTCAATGGTCGGTTGATCGATGGTCCTGACGACAATGGTTACAATTATACATACTTTATCCGATTTTTGCACGGTGATTTTTTTATAAAAGGATGTTAACCCTCTTGAGCAGCAGTACATGTATACTATGTATGAGCGGCCGTGAGTTGACCATCGCCGGGATTGAATCTATAATAAGTGGTAAAGGAGAAACGCCATGGACAACGTGTGCACGCCCGGATACAGCTGCAGCCCCAGCTACAGCATCACCATCAGGGTCGAGATCGAGAACAGGTCGGGATGTTCGCGAAGATCGCAACGGCCATTTCGAGCGCCGGCGGAGACCTGGGCTCCGTGGACATCGTGCGCGTGGAGAAGGGCAAGATCATCCGGGACGTTACCGTCGAACGCCCAGAACGAGGATGCACGAAAAAGCCATCGTAAAGGCCATCAAGACCGTGGCGGGCGTCAAGGTCATCAGGGTCTCGGACCGCACCTTCTCCGCCCATGAGGGCGGCAAGATCGAGATCAGGAACAAGCTTCCGGTAAGGGACCGCAACGACCTGTCCAAGGTCTATACGCCGGGCGTGGCGCGGGTCTGCATGGACATCCATGAGCATAAAGAGCATGCCTACCGCTACACCATCAAAGGCAATTCCGTCGCCGTTATTTCCGACGGCACCGCGGTCCTGGGCCTCGGCGACATCGGGCCCGAGGCGGCGCTTCCTGTCATGGAAGGCAAGGCCATGATCTTCAAGGAATTCGCCGGCATCGACGCCGTTCCCGATCGTGCTCGCGACCAAGGATGTGGATGAGATCGTGGCCACGGTGAAAAACATCGCGCCGGCATTCGGCGGCATCAATCTCGAAGACTTCTCCGCGCCCCACTGCTTCGAGGTTGAGAGCAGGCTCAGGAAACTGCTCGACATCCCCGTGTTTCATGACGACCAGCACGGGACGTCGTGTTGTTGCGCTGGCGGCGCTTATCAACGTCTCGCGGCTTTTGAAACGGGACCTGAAAAAATTCAAGGTCGTCGTGGTGGGCGCGGGTGCTGCAGGTTCGGCCGTGACCAGGATACTCCTCGCCTCTGGCGTAAAGGACATCACGGTGTGTGACAGGACCGGCGCCCTGTATGCCGGCAGGAAGCACGGCATGGACCCCTACAAGCGGCAACTGGCGAAGATAACCAATCCGCGCGAGGTGCAGGGGAAGCATATCGGACGTCTATGAAAGGCGCCGACGTGTTCATCGGCCTTTCCGCGCCGAACGTCATCACCGCCGACGATGTACGCAAGATGGCCAGGGACCCCATCGTGTTCGCCCTTGCCAATCCCGACCCGGAGATCTCGCCTGAAGAGGTCGCATTCGCTGGCGCGGGTCATGGCAACGGGAAGGTCCGACTACCCGAACCAGATCAACAATATGCTCGGCTTCCCCGGCATCTTCCGGGGCCTCTGGACGTTCGGGCGCGGGGCGTGAACGAGGCAGTGAAACTCGCGGCTGCCCACGCCATCGCCCATACGGTCGCTACCGAAGAACTGCACGAGGATTACATCATCCCGAGCATTTTCGACCGCACCGTCGTTGCGTCCGTTTCCGCCGCTGTCGCCGATGCGGCGAAGAAGACGGGATTGACTAAAGCAATAGTTCGAGGGCACAGTTCGGCATGCCCGAATGATAGCGAGGAGCAAGTTGACGTCATGAAGATGTATTCCTTGACTCCGATGCCACTTGCGAATGCATACCTGAACTTCATTCATCCGAGGTAATCCATGCAACGTGACCATGACCGATTACACCGCGACGAGCAGGACCTCCGCAGCCTCGGCATGACGGAGCTCCAGAACATCTACGCGGACCTCGGCCTCTCGCAGGACGAGCTGGACCTGCTGTCCGTTCCAAAGCAGTCCTTTACCGTCAGCTTTCCGGTGAAGATGACCACGGGAAAGACGCAGATCTTTACCGGCTACCGCGTCCTGTACAACGATGCGCGGGGCCCGGCCAAGGGCGGCATCCGCTTCCATCCCGAGATGGACGCCAACCACGCGGGCGAACTCGCCTTTCTCATGGCGCTCAAGTGCGCCGTTGTGAACATCCCCTTCGGCGGCGCGAAGGGCGGCGTTGTCGTCAATCCCATGGACCTTTCGCGGCGGGACCTCGAACTCGTGACGCGCGGGTACATCCGCGCCATCGCGGACTATATCGGACCGTTTAAAGACATTCCCGCGCCGGACGTCTACACCGACGAGCAGATCATGGCGTGGATCCTCGACGAGTACGAGCGGATCAGGCGCGAGCATTCGCCCGCCGTGGTCACGGGCAAGCCGCCGGAGCTGGGAGGCATCGTAGCGCGAAGGTATTCCACCGCCCTGGGCGGGATCCATGTGCTCGAGCAGGCCCTCGCGGAACAGGGGATGGAGCCCCGCGGACTGCGCGTGGCAGTGCAGGGATTCGGCAACGTGGGCGAGAACGCCGCGAGGCTCCTTCACGAACGGGGATACCGTGTCATCGCCGTAAGCGACGTGAAAGGCGGCGTTCTGGATCCCGGAGGTCTCGATATTCCGGCGGTGATGGAGCACAAGAAGCAGACGGGCAGCGTAGCGGAATTCCCGGGCGCACAGGAAATCACGAACGCAGAGCTTCTGACGGTCGACTGCGACGTCCTCGTCCCCGCGGCGCTTTCCAACCAGATCGATGCGAATAATGCGAAAGACGTGAAGGCAAAGATCATCCTGGAACTCGCCAACGCACCGACGACCTCGGCCGCGGACGATATCCTGTTCGACAGAAATATTTTTCTCATCCCGGACATTCTCGCGAATGCGGGAGGTGTCGTGGTGAGCTACTTCGAGTGGAGCCAGAACTTGAGCAACGATACGTGGCCGGAGGAGAAAGTCCTGTCGCGCCTCCGGGAGATCATGATCACCGCTTATAATGACGTCAGCGGCCATTGCCGCGAGGCCCGGTGCCGCATGCGCAAGGCGGCATATGAACTGGCGGTCAAGAGGATACTGAACGCGGAAAGATTGCGCGGGAATTTATGAGCATCGGATATCTTTCCAACAATCCGCTTTTTAACTATGTCAATAATGTAACAATTATTACCCACTGTGTCCTATTTTGACCTATCCATTTTGATATACCTTCCCTGAACACGCCTCCCCTTGCTTATGAACACGTAGTTATACTGCGGAATATCTCATTGATAATGTGAAAAATATGTTATTCAGTTTTCAGCCGAAAGCCTTGACAGTCTCTCACTCGGCACCGGCACGTTAATTGCTATATATTATTTTAGTATAAGTAATGCTGTTAGTGGGCAGAAATGTCCAGCCGTTGTTTTAAGCACTCCCGACTGAAGCGGGATCGCAGCCTTTTGTGGATCGAGAACATACCAAGGGTTTAGGTGATACAACAGACATGGTTCTCTTGGTCCAAAGGGGGAAGTTATGGAAGATTATCTGAACAGTAAAGGGCTCTGTCAGGTATGCAGAGTAGGAATGACGACGATTCAGGCGGAAATCGCGCCGGGGCAGCATGTCTTCGTGTGCGAGAAGTGCCTGGAGACCGCTAAGCAGAACTTTATCTGGATCTGCATGAACTGCAGCAGCACGTACATAAGGCCCAAGTCCCTTGTGCTCAAACGGCTCAGCGATCCGGGGCTCAAACGGGCTTACACGCAGTGCGAGGATATTCAAATTATCCAGGGGATTGACCGCTGCATTGAATGCGGTCCCGAAGAGATCATGGAGTATGTCGCGGCGGCAAAAGGAGAAAAGATCGGCGGGCACTGTTGATGAGCCCCTACCGTATATTATTAAGGAAAGGGCAGGTGATGTCGTATGAAGAGGCAACTTGCCGAACGGTTCAATCAGGAGGTGGAAAACCACCGGAAGGCTCTCCTCTATTATGCCGGGAAGTGCGACTGGGCAACGTTCGAGTCCAGGGCCGGGAGGCTGTTCGACTACGTTGAGTCTGTCGAGTTCATGGAACTGGAGCGGAGATTTTTTACAATCTTCTTTTTTATTCTCTGCGCCCTGGTCCTGGTCGTCATCGGGCTTGTCGCGATTGATTTTGAGGCACACCGGGAACTGTTCAAATTGAAGAGCTCCATTGTCATGACCGCCGTCGCGGTAAGCAGCTTCGAGCTTTACTTTTTTATCGATTACCGCATATACACCGGCGTCAAGACCCGCTATTACAAAAAGCGCCGGGAAGACTTCATCAGGAACATCGAGCGGGACTTTCAGGGGGGTTGCCGAGCAGCAGGAGCGAAGGGCGTCGTGATCTCGCCGGCACATGCGGGTTCGGGGCATGGGGCCGCCGCAGCAATGCCAGGCAGACCCGCCGCTTCTTGACAGCAAGTCGGGCCGGAGCTATATATTAATTAGGATGGATGTTATCCGATTGGCGGGAAGCTAAGCGGGGAAGAGTTCGCAGCATGGATAAGGGGCGGCAATAAGTCGGTGCCAAGAGAGGAACTCAGGCTTAATACAGAAAACAGTCCCGATAAAGCCAAACCCTCCGCAAGGAGGGGACGGAAAGTCACGAATCTTCACGAGGAGAAGATGGCCGAGCTGCCGAAGGATACAAGAATCGCGCGCTCGGCCTTTTTTTTATTTTCGCGGCAATGACAGGACCGGCTGGAAAAGCCGAAGGTCTCGCGGTTGTACATCTACTGCTAAGGGCATTCCCGCGCCGGGGCAATCTCCAATGAAACAGGGTAAGGAAAAAACAGAGGGGCTGAAGGCAACGCTGATTTTCGACGGGAGCTGTCCGATATGTTCAGGCACGGTCAAGTGGATCGGAGAGAATGAGGTCGACGGTTCATTCGAAATGCTGCCGTGCCAGTCGGAAACAATGGCCTCACGGTACCCGGGGGTGGAACGGGCCGCGTGCATGAACGCCATGCACCTCGTTCTTGGTGACGGCACGGTGCTTGTGGGGGAAAAGGCCTTGCCCGAGATCTTCACGCGCCTCAAAGGCTATCGCATTTTCGCGCCATTGTTCAAAATGCCGGGAGCGGGGGTACTATCCCGCATGGCTTATCGCTGGTTCGCCGATCGGAGATACAGGATCGCGGCCTTCCTGTCCCATCTGAGAAACAGCGGAAAACCGGTTTCGTAAAATGGATGTCAATAACGTCGTTCAACGTTCATGAGAAGGGCGAACATACGTATGGAAAAAGCTGATGTTCTGGAATATCCGGAAAGCGCGAAATAACTCAAACTATACACCAAGCCTCCGCTGATGCACCTCATCCTGACCGGCAGGGACGCCCATCCCGATATCATTGAACGGGCGGACACGGTCAGCGAAGTGAGGGAGATCAAACATGCCTTCCGTAAGGATATCGAGCCCCAGAAGGGGATCGATTTCTGAGCCCCAACTCCCTTCCTGTTATTTATGTACGACATATTACTTACCATCAAAAAAGATGCGACTTGGGTCCGATTGACAGGGTCATTATTTCGTGATGCAATATAAGAAGAAAGGAGAATTGCCATGACACTCCAGGAAAAAAATATACAGACCATGAAAGACATCTTTGAAACATGTAAAAAGGGAGATTATGAGGCCCTGTTGAACTACGTGGCAGATGACTGTGATTGGTGGTCGCCGGTAACGAATACCATGAGCGAAGCCATATCATGGGCAAAGCCCAGACACGGCCGCGCGGAAGTCTCCAGTTTTTTCAAAGAAGCCTTTTCAAAGGTTAAACCAATCGAAATAAAGCCGGCACATTATACTGCCCAGAATGACTACGTGATCGTCGAAGGATCGTCACGCGGCATGGCGAGCACCACGGGATGCGAGTTTTTTATCAACTGGGTGATGGTATGTACGCTGGCGAACGGCAAGATAAAACGGTTACGTAATTACTATGACACGGCAGACCTGTCCAAGGCGCTTGTGGGGACTTGCGAAGTTCGCAAAGCGGCGTGAAGGCGGAACACTGTCGTGAGGCAGCTGTCGAGAGAGGGGATATTGATTCGAAGATACTCAATATCCCCTTTGGCGTTCCTGAGGATGTCTTGAATAGTAAGCAGCGGACGGGAGCCTACGGCGTCGTTATACAGACCTGGTTGCTGTCCGGGGAATTGTTCCCTGCTGCGTCAAAGGCCTTCACGGTGTAGCAATATTGGGTATGTGCGGAAAGCCTCTTATCATCAACGAAGCTCGTTGCAGGAATTGCTACCGATTCGATCCTATTACCGTCCCGGTATACTTTGTAACCGTCAGTTGCTTAAATCATCCGTAGATGCCGTCCACGACAGGCTTATCTGCGAGGTAGCTAGGCCGTTGCGGTCAGATTGGAAGGCGTTGAGGGAGCGCTGTGTCCGAATTCCGCGAGGGTCGAAGGCGCATGCCTGGCCGCTCTTATTGGCGGATACATTCCCCGCCCCGTCGAATGCCTCAACCTGATAGCAGTACTCGGTGCAGGGCTCAAGCCCTGCGGAATCCGTATAAATCAGGGCAGGGGACTTCCCGATCTTTGTATTACCCCTGTAAATATTGTATCCCGCGACGCCGATGTCATCAGTCGAGGCGTTCCACAGCAAGACGATCTTGTTTTTATCGGCTCCTGTCGCTATAAGACCGGCGGGATCACTTGGTGGAGCCGTATCGGCTGCCGCCAGTTTTGTGATGTTCGTTGCAACCATAGTACCGTCAAGACCGGTTGCCGGGTCGCAGCTTTCCACAGTTACTTGGCCCGCAGCATCGATCTCAACCATTGTCATGTCCAGGATTTTGTCGAACCCGGACGCTGTTAGCGTCAAAGGACGAGGTGATAAGGTTGAAGGACGACTCATCAAGGCCTTCTTGCTGAAGCCAGGTCTTCATGATGCTCTTTACAGCGGTCTCAATCGTCGATATATCAGCCGCGGTCGGTGGCGAGGGAAGTGCCCCCGTGCTCGTCGAAAACCGTCTCCACATCGCTCCCCTTGACCGCGTACCAGTTCCTTACGATGAGATCCGTATAGGGGTGGATATTGGCTGTTCCTGATGAGGTTGCCACGCTGTAAAGATCGACCGGTGCCCGACGGGACCTTGAGAAGAAACGGCGCTGTCATGTCTGTTATGTCGAACGAATATTTGCCGTCTGTTCCCGTGACGCTGGTCTTCAGGGAACCTTTCCTGTCCTTCAGGGTTATCGTTGCGGACGCAACAGGCGCGCCCGCTGCGGCAACGCCCGAGAGAGTATTGGCAGTGCCATCCCCGTTTTTATCGGAAGAAGATGACCCACTATTACCGCCGCTGCTGCAATGGGCGAGGCCCATGGTCAATACTGTAAGCGCCGCGGTGATTATCATATATGATTTGAATGTTTTCATTTCTACCCTCCATTTGAGAGAGGAAGAGCCGGACTTGATGCCGGCTCGGGTGTGAAATCTCATGAATGAGAATCTGGGAATTACACCCCCTTGTGTTCCTTATCCTGGGTAAATCATTTTTTTTACGAATATCGAAAGTCTTCCACTTTTATTTATAGCAATGCTTATGCCATAGATTTGCAGAATGACTATCTTTAGGAAAACAATTAGTTATAACACTGAAAATACGGTTAAACGCAGCATTATGTTCACTTTGAGCCGCTCACTTTGAACGAGCAGGTCAATCCTTGATGTATTCTCATGGGAAATTAAGCTTCTAACTCCTTGCCAGTTGACCGGATCAGGGTCACTCAATGGTTTAGTCAGAACAAAACTCCAGGATGCCGTGTTAAGAGAAAGAACTTGAATGATATAAATCATCGTGACCAAGGTAGGCGCGAAAAACCTCTTTTTCCCCAAACGTACCGTTTATCGGAGGCGCGCCTTGCCTGGCAAATTGTGGTAAAATGAATTAGGAAAATGCAGAAGATCGGCCCCTCTAAAAGGGATAAATTCAGTCCAAATTAAAAAATAATTTACTGACCGGGGCGGGGAACAGCATGCAAAAAAACCTTACTTATAAGATACTGGAAGCCCACTTGGTGGAGGGTGAACTCGTACCCGGCAGGGAGATCGGCATCCGGATCGACCACACGCTGCTCCAGGACGCGACCGGCACGCTCGCCATGCTCGAGTTCGAGGCCCTGGGCCTCACCGGGTAAAGGCGGAACTTGCGGCGCAGTACGTGGACCACAACCTTCTCCAGACCGATAACAAGAACGCCGACGACCACAAATTCCTCCAGACCGCCGCGTCCAGATACGGCCTCCATTTCAGCAGGCCGGGCAACGGAGTTTCGCACCAGGTGCACATGGAGCGCTTCGGCGTTCCGGGCAAAACCCTTTTCGGCGCGGACAGCCATACGCCCGGCGCCGCCGGCGTCTCGATGCTCGGCATCGGCGCGGGCGGTCTCGACGTGGCCCTGGCCATGGCCGGCTATCCCTATCATCTCCCCTGCCCCAAGGTGCTCGGCGTCAGGCTCACGGGCAGACTTCCCGACTGGGTGAGCGCCAAGGACGTGATCCTCGAAATGCTGCGCCGCTACGACGTCAAGGGCTGCGTGGGCAAGATCATCGAGTACTACGGCCCGGGGGTCCCGACCCTGTCCGCCACGGACCGGGAGACCATCGGCAACATGGGCACCGAGACCGGGGCCACGACCTCCATCTTTCCGTCCGACGAGCGCACCCGGGAATACCTGATGCCCAGGGCCGGGGCGATGCCTGGGTCCCGCTCTCCGCCGACGAGGGCGCAGAGTATGACGAACACGCCGAGATCGATCTTGTCGAAGCTCGAGCCGCTGATCGCCAAGCCGTCGTCGCCCGGAAACGTGGTGCCGGTGCGCGAGATCGCCGGCATCAAAGTGGACCAGGCCATCGTGGGCAGCAGCGTGAACTCGTCCTTCCGGGACCTGATGGTCTCGGCCAGGATGCTGGAAGGCAGGCGCGTTCATCCCGAATACGTCGTTCCACGTGAACCCCGGCAGCAGGCAGGTGCTCGAAAATGTGTATCAGGCGGGCGGGCTCCTCGCTTTCTTGACTTCGGGCGCGCGCGTGCATGAACCCGGCTGCCAGGGCTGCATCGGCATGGGCCAGGCGCCCGGCACCGGCGAGGTGAGCCTTCGCACCTTCCCGCGGAACTTCCCGGGCAGGAGCGGGCACCAAGGACGACCAGGTCTATCTCTGCTCGCCGGAGACGGCGACCGCGGCGGCGCTAAAAGGCGTGATCACCGATCCCCGCGAACTTGCGAAGGAAATGGCGTATCCCCGAATCGAGGACCCGAAACAGTATGTGATCGATGAGAGGTCTATCATTCTTCCCGTCCGAAGAACTTGCCGGGACGGAGATCGTGCGCGGGCCGAACATCAAGCCGCTGCCCGAGCTCGACGCGCTTCCCGACACGCTCGCGGCCGAGGTGGTGCTGAAGGTGGGAGACAACATGTCCACCGACGGGATCATGCCGGCGGGAAACCGGGTGCTGCCGTTCCGTTCCAATATCGAGGCATTGGCCGAGTTCGTGTTCTCGCAGGTCGACCCCGATTTCGCGAAGGAGTGCAAGGCGAGGGGCACGGTGGTCGTCGTGGGCGGCGAGAACTACGGCCAGGGGTCGAGCCGCGAACATGCGGCGCTTGCTCCCCGGTATCTGGGCGTCCGCGCGAAGATCGTCAAGAGCTTTGCCCGCATCCACAAGTCCAATCTCTGCAACTTCGGCATTCTCCCGCTTACCTTCAAGGACCCGAAGGACTATGACCTCCTGAAGAAAGGGACGAAGGTCGTGTTTCCCGATGTGCGGAAGCGGATCGAACGGGGGGACCGGGAGATACCCGTGGAGGTCGACGGCAGGGTGATCATGACGATTCTGGACGTGTCCGACCGCCAGAGAAAACATCTGCTGGCCGGCGGGACGCTGAATTTTGTGAAAGAGGAACTGCTGGTAAAGGCATGAAGCTTATGAAATTTTAAGCCGCATGCCAACTCGAAGTAAGACGACTCTTAAGGGAAGATTAAGTGGTTCTTAGAATCTTTATCCATCCTCAAGCCCTTCCTTGCGAAGGGTCTCATGCGGTCGTGACCGGTCTTCAAGAAAGGCGTCACTATGGGTGCGATCTCAAACATAAAAGAGCCAAAAGGGAGGCTGCGATGCCAGAGGCCTTGAAAGTAAAGAACATCGGTCTTCGCGGCGTGACCGTGGCGGACACGAAGATATCCCACGTGGACGGCGAGAACGGCATCCTTATTTACCGCGGGTACCGCATCGAGGACCTGGCGCGGAACTCGACCTTCGAGGAAACGGCCTATCTGCTTCTTCACGACGCGCTGCCGAACGAGGAGCAGCTCGAGGATTTCAAGCGCAAGCTGATCGAGGCGGGGGAGCTTCCGTCGTTCGTTTTCGACAGCCTCAGGAAACTGCCGAAGACATCCCATCCCATGGATGTGCTCCAGGCCTCGATCCCGATCCTGGCCACGGCCGACCCCGATTTGCAGTCGGAAACAAGGGAGGCGAACATCTCCAAGGCCATCAGGCTTATCGCGCGGATTCCCATGATCGTGGCAGGCTGGGACCGGCTGCGGAGGGGGCATGAGCCGCTGCCGTCCGATGAAAACCTGTCCCATGCCGGAAACTTTCTGTGGCTTCTCAAGGGGACCTATCCCGATGCGGAGATCGCGCATGATCTCGATACGGCGCTCCTGCTTCACGCCGATCATTCCTTCAATGCGTCCACCTTCGCGTGCCGCGAGGTCGTATCCACGCGCGCGCACATGTACGCCGGCGTTGCGGCGGGCGTGGGAGCACTTTCCGGCAGCCTTCACGGCGGGGCGAATGCGCAGGTCATGAAGATGCTCCAGGAACTGGAGCACGAGAAGGACGTTGCCGGGTGGGTAAGGAAACAGCTCGACAGCGGCCAGAAGATCATGGGTATGGGCCACGCGGTGTATAAAACGACTGACCCGAGGGCGCGGTTTCTGAAGGACATGTGCTTCAGGATCGGCAAGAAGACGGGACAGGAACAGTGGTGCGGGCTGTCAACGCAGATCGAGGAGGCGGCCGTGGCCGAGTTCGTCAAACGGGGCAAGACCACGATCAAGCCGAACGTCGATTTCTACAGCGCGCCGGTCTACCATATGATGGGCATTCCGCACGATCTCATGACGCCGGTCTTTGCCGTGGCCCGGATCGCGGGCTGGACCGCGCATATCATCGAGGAGAAGTTCGGCGACGCCCAGGAAAAGCCGGCCCTCTACCGGCCGTCGTCGGAGTATATCGGCAATTACTGCGGCAAGACCGGCTGCGCCTATGAGCCGATCGGGCAGAGGAAGTGATCTGATGCGAGTGCGGAATTCAACCGTGCCAGGCATCGTAACGTGGGCGCAGCGGATGCGGAATTAAGGCTCGGTTTCTTTCGGTCCATGAGCTTTAAACGCTGAGATTAGAAATCATGGAGGACGACGGATGTCAACGAAGAAAACAAGCGTTGAGAAAAGGAAAGCAGGAACACAACGAGCAAGGGCGAAAAATATTGTGTCCCCGAAAAAGGGGGTGAAAATTATGAAGGCAACTGTTGCGATATCAAAAACACAGCAGACGCCGAAGAAGCTGCATTCGATCAATCCCTTCACCGAAGAGGTGATGAAAAAGTTTCCGCTCATGACTACGTGGGAACTGAACGGGCAGGTGAAAGAGTCCCGTGATGCTTTCGTCAAGTGGCGGGACGTGCCAGTTGCGGGCCGTGCGATTCTCCTCACGAAGCTCGGGGAGGTGCTGCGCGCCGAGAAGCGGCGCTATGCGGAGCTTATGACGAGCGAGATGGGGAAACCCATCAAGGAAGCGCTTGCCGAGGTTGAAAAATGCGCGGTGCTTGCGGACTATTATGCCGGGAACGCCGTTTCGTTCCTTAAGCCTGAGGAGATCAAGACCGAGGCAAAGAAGAGCTATGTCATGTTCCAGCCCCTCGGCATCGTGCTGGCGGTCATGCCCTGGAACTTCCCGTTCTGGCAAGCCTTCCGGTTCGGCGTTCCCGCGGTCACAGCGGGGAATGTTGTGCTGCTGAAGCATGCGTCGAACGTGCCGCAGACGGCGCTGGCGATCGAGGAGGCCTTTACCAAAGCAGGTTTCCCGGAGAACGTGTTCAAAACGGCGCTGATCGACGCTGCGGAAGCCCTGAGGCTCATCGATGACGACCTTGTCGATGCCGTGTCGCTCACCGGAAGCAACCGGGCGGGCGAGGAGATCGGGGCCCATGCGGGCAGGAGGATCAAGAAGGTTGTGCTCGAATTGGGCGGCTCCGACCCGTACATCGTTCTGGATGACGCAGACGTGGAAAAGGCGGGCCGTATGGCGGCTAATGCCCGCATGATCAACACCGGCCAGAGCTGCATCGCGGCAAAACGATTCATCGTCATGGAAAGCGTGGCCGACGAGTTTGTCAGGCATTTCCTGGCGCGGCTCAAGGAAATGAAGCTCGGCGATCCCATGGACGAGACCACCGACATCGGCACCGTGGCGCGGAAGGATATCCTCGATGGCTTGAAGGAACAGCTGCGGGACGCAAAGGCGAAAGGGGCCAGGGTGCTCTCGGCGGGACAGACCTTCACGAAGGGTTTGTTCTTCACGCCCTGCATGGTGATCAATACCAAGCCGAACATGAAGGTCCTGACCGAAGAGGTCTTCGGCCCCATCGCGCCGATCATCGTGGTGAAGGACGAGGACGAGGCGGTCAGGGCGGCGAACAACACCGAATACGGGCTTGGCGCTTCGGTTTGGAGCAGGAACATCGAGCGGGCCGAGCGGCTTGCCGCGCGGATCGAGAGCGGGACCGTCGCGATCAACGACATGGTGAAGTCCGATCCCCGGCTGCCCTTCGGCGGAGTGAAGAAGTCCGGCATCGGCAGGGAGCTGTCGCACTACGGGCTGAAGGAGTTCGTGAACGTTAAGACAGTGGTTGTGAGGGAGTAAGGAACACGAGGGATGAGAGACGAAGGTGACGAGGGACGAAAAAATGTAACGTCAACACGTCCAAGCGAGAAGCTTTGACTGACCTGCGTACCTGTCCACCTTCCTCCTTCGTTTTATTATAGAGGAGTCCGCATGAAGGCATCCGACCTGTTCGTGAGGCAGCTTGAGGAAGAAGGGGTAGAGTACATCTTCGGCCTGCCCGGGGAAGAGAACCTCGATTTCCTTGAATCGCTGCGCACCTCGAAGATCAAGGTCGTCATCACGCGCCACGAGCAGACCGCGGCGTTCATGGCTGCCACGTACGGCAGGCTGACGGGAAAGGCCGGGGTGTGCTTCTCGACCCTCGGCCCCGGCGCGACGAACCTGGTGACCGGCGTCGCGCACGCGCAGCTCATCGGCGCGCCGCTCGTGTCCATTTCGGGACAGAAGGCGGTCAGGTCGAACTGGCAGGCGCGGTTCCAGCTTATCGACGTCGTGAGCCTGATGCGGCCCATCACCAAGAACTCCGTCTCCATCGTCGACCCCGGCGAAATCCCGACGGTCCTCCGGAACGCCTTCAAGCTCGCTCAGGCCGAGCGTCCCGGCGCAGTGCATATCGAGCTCCCCGAGGACGTTGCGGGATGCCAGACCGATGCGTGCGTGCAGAAACGGGGGCTCGTCAGGAGGCCGGCGCCGGACGCCAAGGCCCTCATGCGGGCGGCCTCGATGATCAACCAGGCGAAGAACCCGCTCATCATCCTGTCGTCGGGCGCGAACCGGAACCTGATCACCCGGCATCTGATGCAGTTCATCGAAAAGACCGGCATCTACGCCGTGCACACGCAGATGGGCAAGGGCGTGCTGAGCGACGCGTCGGAATACAGCCTCTTTGCGACGGGCATGCACCGGCGCGATTACGTCAACTGCGGCATCGACCAGGCGGACGTGATCATCACGATCGGGTACAACATCGTCGAGTACCCCCCGTACGTCTGGAACAGGGACCTCGACAAGAAGATCATCAACATTGATTTCTCCGAAGCGGTCGTCGATAAATACTATGATCCCGACATCGAGGTCATCGGCGATGTTTCCTGCTCGCTCCGGCAGCTCGGGGAGTTGGTCGCGGGCAGGAAGAACGGGCGAGACCTTCAGGAACGATCCGGGAATTTCTGGACAAGAAGCTTTCCTCGGATTTTAAGAAGCAGTATCCCCCCACGCCCGCAGGAGGTCGTATGGCGGGTGCGCGAGGTGATGTCGCACGAGGACATCCTGACGCTGGACAACGGGATCTACAAGCTGTGGTTCTCCCGGCTCTACCGGACCTACAAACCGAACACGTTCATCCTGGACAACGCCCTTGCGACCATGGGCGCGGGTCTTCCCGCGGCCATCGCGGCCAAGATGGTCAAGCCCGACCGGAACGTCCTCGCCGTCGTGGGGGACGGCGGGTTCATGATGAATTCGCGGGAGCTCGAGACCGCGCTCAGGTACGATACTCCCCTTGTCTGCCTTGTCCTGAACGACAATGCCTACGGGTTCATCAAGTGGGAGCAGCAGGCAAAGGGATATCCCGCCTTCGGGCTCGAGTATACGAACCCGGATTTCGTAAGATACGCGGAGAGCTACGGTGCGGTCGGCATGAAGGTCAAGGAGGGCGATAACCTGTCGGAGGTCCTGCGAAAGGCCTTCTCGCTCAAAACCGTGGTCCTCGTCGAATGCCCCATCGACTATTCC
The DNA here is from genome assembly GCA_963741205.1 of Nitrospirota bacterium. GTDB lineage: Bacteria > Nitrospirota > UBA9217 > UBA9217 > UBA9217 > JAJYKN01. The sequence goes on along the minus strand of CAVUHW010000026.1, from coordinate 300,992 downwards.
GTCAACTATCGAAACGTTTTCGAAGGAACTCGCCAATATCGTCTGCAATACGTGACCGCGCACACACACACAACAACAACAACACACGCGGCAAACAAATCAGGTAGGAGCCGATAAAGCCAAGCCCACAAGACCGGTAACGTCAATGCGACCGGAAGACCGTGATATAGAGAGAGAAAAAAGGAGAACCCCGATGAAGAGAATGATAGTGACAATAATGGGGATGTCCATCGGCGGGATCATGATCGCGGCTTCGCCCGCGCTGTCCCAGGAAACAGCTCCGGCTCCTGCGTCCGCGGTGACCTCGACGATGACCGGAACGTCCGCAGCCGCTCCTGCAGCTTCCGCGGCGGCAACGGCAGCGCCGGCCGCCGCGCCGAAGAAGGATGACAGGACTTCCTACTTCGTCATCAAGGGCGGCGAATGGTCGCTGAAAGAAAAGGATGTCAAGGACTCGGGCACCGGCACCTATTGGGAGATCGCCTACGGCGGCAAGTTCAATCCCTATATTGGCGCTGAGCTCGGCCTCGGATATATGTCGACGGACGGGAAGTTATTCTCTACCAACGCGAAGGTCCACTCGATCCCTCTGAACCTGTCCCTCAGGCTCGGCATACCGATCGCCATAGTCGAGCCGTATGTCCTGCTGGGAGGCGGCCTGTATTTCAATAAGATCGAGGTCGGATCGGCTTCGACGACCAAGGCAAACCTCGGGTATCAGGGCGGGCTGGGGGTCGACGTCAATCTCGGTGCCTTTGTCGTCGGGCTCGAAGGGAGGTATTTCGTGATGAAGAGCGAGGTTCTCGGCACGACCGTCGACCTTGACGGCACGACCGTTGCCCTGAAGGCGGGATTCCGGTTCTGACGCTCCCGCGGCAGCCGAAGCTTCGCCTGAATATACAACGCCCTCGCACCGGACGAAGAACACAGCGCAACAACAATGCAGAATGTGATGGTAAACTTGGCAATATCTCAGCCAGCGGTTCATTCGCTGCGATTTACGGAATCCAATATCAAGGAGGCAGACTATGAAAAAATTATTCATCTTCATCACGGCAATCTATTTTAGTTTAGGTGCGCTCGTCGTCGCCGTATCGGCCGAGACGCAAAAGGGCATGGTACTTCCCAAGGATTGGGAGACTTACCGGCATATCGGCTCCCTGATCGTTACCGACAAGGAACATCCGCTCCATGGCATCCATCACTTCTACATGAATAGTAAAGGGCTTGCAGCATTCGAAAAGGGCGGGAAATATCCTGACGGAACCGTCATCGTGGACGCAGTTTATGAAATTGTAGAGAGCGGAGGCATTTTGAACGAGGGCAAGCGCGCCTTCTTCCCAGTCATGAAGAAAAATTCCAAGATGCAGCAAACGGGCGGGTGGGAGTGGTATGCTTTCAGCGCGGACGGCAAGATGCTCGACAAGGACCCTAAAAAGGATTGCCTCTCCTGCCACGAAGGCGCGAAAGATAGGGACTATGTTCTTTCTAAACCTTTGAAGTAATAAATACCTTTAAATCCCTGACACCCGGCTTATTCCACAGCCGGGTGTGTTCCAATCCTTTTGAATCCTTCAATATTCACTCGGTAACTTTCAACATTTCCACCCTATGCCGTTGGATTTCTCATGCGGTGAAACATTGTCAACTTCATTTCGAAGTTATTGTCTTGCGAATCTTTCTCCCATCTTCCATTGAGGGATCAGTGTTACCCAATTCCCCCTGGTTTTGGTATCATAAACTCATGACACGCATAGCTTCTCACAAACTCACCAATATCCGAAATCCGGTGTTTGCGAGGGGGGCACGGTACTTACGATACTTACTTGTTTAGGCAGCGAGGCGGAGTTGGAGGCAGGACCATGAATCCTACTATTATCGGCATGATCACGTTCACATGTACTTTCGGCGGCGCGCTGCTCGGAATGTGGTTGCGCACAGCCCTGCCAGGACATCACTTCGAAGCTGAGTCGCGAGACACGGTAAAGGTCGGCATCGGGCTCATCGCCACGATGACCGCGCTCGTTCTTGGCCTCGTCACTGCTTCAGCCAAGAGTTCCTTTGATGCAGTGAACACAGCCGTGAAACAAACCGCCGTTAACATCCTCACGCTCGACCGTGTACTTGCCCGCTATGGCTCCGAGACTGCTGATATTCGCAAGGGTTTGCACCAAGTGATCGGGGCCCGGATCGACTTGATTTGGCCGCAGGGCTCATCCAAGCCAGGAAATTTGGACTCGATGCGCTCGGAATCAGGGTTCGCGGCGGAGAAAGTCGCAAACGCAATCAACAATCTAAAGCCACAGGACGACTCCCAGCGGGCACTCCAGTCCCGTGCGCGCAACCTCATCGAGGCCTTGTTGCAAGAGAGGTGGCTTGTGCTCACAGACACGGAGACGTCAGTTCCTGTTCCGTTCCTTGTGATTCTCTTGTTCTGGCTCACGATCATATTCGTGAGCTTTGGGTTGTTTGCCCCGAGGAACGCCATGGTCCTCGCGGTCCTCTTCGTTTGTGCGCTGTCTGTTGGTACAGCTATATTTATTCTGTTAGAGATGGGTGCGCCCTTTGAAGGCGTGATCAAGGTCTCAGCAGATCCGTTGCGCTACGCTCATTCACATCTCAATCTGTAATTGCGTCAAATAACAAAACCTGTCTGTCGCAACCACAGGACGGCTGAAACCGACGGTCATTTGAATAATGCCCCGTTCAAATCTTCTGGAAAGCAGCAGCAACTTTGCAGAGATCCATTGCCAGGAACCGCCGATCAATAATTAGCTGTATTGAGTTCCACTCGATCAGTAATGCCAGGTTTTATCAGGTCAAGATTTCTGGATGATCCTTCCCCGAATCCAAGGTGTCGGTCTGAAGGAGCTGCGGGAATATTCGCATCCAGAGCGCTACGACGATGAGCGTGCCGACTCCGCCGATGAGAACGGCGAAAACAGCGCCGAACCAGGCTGCGGTGATTCCTGACTCGAACTCTCCCAGTTGGTTCGATGTTCCGATGAACAAGGAGTTAACGGCGCTTACCCGGCCCCGCATTTCGTCTGGCGTCTTGATCTGGACGAGCGAGTGTCTGATGACGACGCTGATCACGTCGGCGGCTCCGAGCACGGCAAGGGCGGCCAGGGACAGGAGGAAGGATGTCGACAGAGCGAACACAATCGTTGCGACGCCGAAGATCGCCACGGCATTGAACATCGTCCTTCCTACGCGGCGCTTGAGCGGATGGCGCGCCAGGAAAAGGGACATGGCGAGGGCGCCCACCGCAGGCGCCGAACGGAGAAGGCCCAGCCCCCACGGTCCGGTTATCAGGATGTCACGGGCATAGATCGGCAAGAGGGCCGTAGCACCGCCCAAAAGCACGGCAAAGAGGTCGAGGGATATGGCGCCGAAGATCTCGGGGCGACTGCGGATGAAGGCGATGCCGGCGAACACCGATTTGATGCTTGCAGGTTCGCGTATGACGGGAGCGCGGACGGAGCGGATGAGCCCGAGAAATGCGCTTGCAACCAGAAACAGGAGCCCAGCCGCTGCATAGACCTCGGTCGGGCCTACGGTATACAAGAGACCGCCGAGTGCAGGCCCGACAATGGTTGCGGTCTGCATTGCCGACGCGGACCAGGCAAGCGCCCGCGGAAGAAGCGGGACCGGTACCAAGTCCGGGCAGGAGCGACTGCATGGTCGGCCCTTCGAAGGCGTGCACGGCGCCGATGACGAACATGATTACGAGGATGGTCTCCTTGCTCTGCCAGCCGGCGGCGCTCCCCCAAGCCAGCGCGAACGCGGCCAGGCCTTCTATGATCTGACAGAGCCGTGCAATGGATCGGCGATCATACCGGTCTGCAACGTGACCCACGGCGAGCGTCAGGAGGAACATGGGCAGGAACTGCGCAAGCCCGACGAGGCCGAGATACAACGCACTGCCGGTGAGGGCGTAGATCTGCCAACCCACGGCAACGGCCTGCATCTGGAAGGCGACCATGGACGCCACCCGTGCAAACCAGAACAGGACAAACGGACGGTGCCGGAGAATCTCCTGTGGTTCATGTGAATCGAGAGAGGAGGTCATATCGATATTTATGATAGACGCTGCGGGATTTTACCTCACGTATTTATTCATGCCCCTTTTTCGTATGGGATAAAACCGATTGTCTGTCCGGTATTATTCAGAATCACGTCCAAAATTAATCGGAATGCACATGGTCTGAATGATGTGCGCGGGCATTCCGGAATAGAACAAAATCTTTATCACTTACAACTACCTCAAGAGGCAGAAATGACATGTCTGCGCTGCTTGTCGTGCGGGCTATTAATAAGTAAGGGGCGGATGAGGAGGCGAGCTGTTCAAGGTCTCCTGCTTTCATTTCATGATAAGAGCGTCCGCTGTAAAATGAAACGGACGGACAATTGACCACGCTGTAGACAGGCACCGAAGGAGGATATGTACGTATCTTCGCTGCGATATCGAGCAGCTGCGCTCTGCATGAGACGGCCGGTCCATGGTGCAATTGACCAGATCAGGGATGCTTGCAGAAGAAGGCCGAGCAGGATAAACCGGGTTAGCGCCGTGCTCGAAGGTGAATGCCTCGTCTGCCACAGAAGGCAGAAGAGCGAAACAAACAAGATTGCCCCCGCAGCAGGTATCCAGAAGCTTGGCCGGAAACCCTGGGTCATGATGGCTACAGCGTGCGGGTGCTTTACCATGCCCGCGATATATGGGTAAAGATTCGGCAGCGCCATAAGCGCCAGAGCAAGAGGGATACAGACAATCATCACTATAAGCATTGCTGCGCGGATCCATGAACGACCAGGCTCTTGCCTGTACCACTGAGCGCTGATCCCCAGCGCCATTGCCGGATAGATGCTTGATATATAATGCGGCAGTTTGGTCTGTGAGAAGGAAAAGAGGGTAATGACTGCTGTCGTCCAAATCAAGCTCATGCGCGATATCCGGCCAAGATCATCACGGTCTGTCCAGCGGCTTATGGACTGCTTCAACCACCAGGGAAGCCATGCAACCCAGGGCAGGGTACTCGGAATGAGGATGAGAAGATAATAATACCAGCCGCCGCCGTGCCCTTCCATGGCATGAGTGAAACGATGAACGTTTTCAACCAGGATGAACTCTCTGAGGAATCCAAAACCATATTTTACGCTCACGAGCATATACCACGGCAGTGCTCCCGCAAAAAACGCCGGTATTCCCCATTTCCAGGGAAAGAGGTGCAGGCTGTTTGCAAAATCCTCAGCTGCAAGGCGGTCTAAAATGATGACCAAGAAAGGAATGACCGCCCCCACCGGCCCCTTGACGCTCACCGCAATCCCTGCGGCAAGCATGGAAAGAACAGCATCATGAAGCCGTCCGCTCTGTCGCCATAGAAAGAAGCTCATTACGCTGACCGCGATCCAGAAGTTTAACGTGGCGTCAAGGATGGCTGCATGAGCGAGTAAAGCCGGCATGAGCATGCTCAGGTAGATCAGCGCAGCTGTCATACCCACTTGGGACCGACCGATGCGCCTGCCCATGTAATATAAATAAAGAGCGGTAGCGAGCGTGAACAGGGCAGATGGCAATCTGGCGGCGAAGGCATTCTCGCCAAAGAGCGTAAAGGAGGCGCTCATGAAATAGAACAGGAAGGCCGGCTTTTCATAAAACGGCTGGCCGTTCATGGTAGGGAGCAGCCACTTTCCATCCCTCAGCATCTCCACGGCAGTTTGGGCATGCGCCGTCTCATCATAATCGAAAAGTGGAGCGACGCCGAGACTGGACAAAGTCAATATGGCCCAAAGAACAAGGGACACCGCAAGGAACGATGGTAGAGACAGGCGAGTGGGGTCAAGCAGTTCAATGATCCTCTTGAATGGCTGGATCCACGTGCGTTCAAAGAGGGACATGAAACAATTATACCAATGAAGAGGGGGAATGGGGCTCGCTTCTTTACGGTCTGTTTTCGCCTCTTACGTGCTTACGACGTCAATCTCCGGTAGATCTCCGTAATCCTGTTCGGGAGCTTGCGCACGTCGTCGATGAAGATGTAGTTGATCTCGCCGTACATGTGGGGGAGATAGGACTGTGCCTCCTTGTCGATGGTGATGCAGAAGGGGTGGATGCCCTGCTCGCGGGCCTCCAGGAGCGACTTTCTGGTGTCCTCGATGCCGTAATCTCCCTTGTAGGCGTCCCAATCCTCGGGCTTGCCGTCGCTCAAGGTGATGAGGAGCCTGGTCCTCGCTTCCACTGCTTTGAGAACTTTTACGGCATGACGGATAAAGGGGCCCATACGCGTGTAGTCCTTGGGTTCTATCCCCGCGATGCGCCGTTTCACGCTCTCGGCGTACGGCTCGTCAAAACCCTTCACCCGGTACAGGTCGCACCGGTTCCTGGTCATGCCCGAGAACCCGTATATCGCGTAGCGGTCTCCGAGCGTTTCCAGCGCTTCGGCCATGAGTACCAGGGACTCCTTCTCCGCCTCGTTTACCCATCCCTTGGTGGACCCGCTCATGTCGATGAGGAACAACACCGCAATGTTCCGCTCCGCGCGGTCGAGTCTCGTGAAGAGGTCCTCCGTTGGCGAGAGTCCCGCGCGCATGTCCGAGAAGGCCTCGATCACGGCGTCGAGGTCGATGTCTTCACCATCCTTCTGGCGGCGCTGCGTCCGCGGCTCCCGCTTCAAAAGCTCGAATTTCTTCCGCAGCACGTTCACGTATCCTCCGTACTTTCTGAGCGTCTGCTCCACGACTGGTTCGTGGCCCGGATGGATGTCGTGCTCGTACAGGCTGCACCAGCCTTTCCTATAGCCTCCTCTTTTGTAGTCCCATTCATCGTATTTGATCCCGCCTCCTGTCCCGGCAACTTCTTCCTCCTCGATGAGGTCCGTGAGGTTCACCGGGCTCCCGCCGCCCATCTCGTTTCCCTTCACCAGGATGCCGCCGGGGACTCCGCCACGCTTCTCGATCACCTCTTTCAGTTCCTCGTCCATCTCGATGAGCCTCCCCCTGATCAGGAGATACTCCTTCTCCGGCTCCGGCCCTGCGTTCCCGGGGGAGGGGTTCAGCAATGGTCCGTTCCCGCGGCCCGGCCTCCGGCAAATCGATCAGCCTCGTGACCAGTGCTTCGAGTTTCGCTCTGCGCGCCTGTCTTAGCTCGTTCTGCGCGCGCGATACCTTTTCCGGCCGTATCGTTCCGAAGAAGGGCAGCGGCTGCCGCGGCTCGTATGCGCCCGCGAGGGCCGTGGCCGCGCGGTACAAACGAATGAGAGCATCGATGCCCTCGTTAACGCCGGGGCCTTGGGCAAGGACCCGAAGTTTCTTCAGGGAGTCCCTGTACGCTCCAGGGGGTGCGCCCCTTGTCCGCTTTCCCAGGAAGTGCTGATAGAGCGCCTCGACGAACGCGGTTTTTTCCGATAATTTGTCAAGCCCGGGCCGGTCCTCGAACAAGGCCGGCAAGATGCCCTCGGCCTCTCTCATGAGTCCGGGAAGCTCCCTCCGGAGGAACGGCTCAAGCCGGAACGCCTCGAGGATTGTATAGAGGTCCACGGCCAGTTCCCGATCGGGAAATTGAGAAAAAAAGGCGTCGATGTCCGGATGGTCCAGCGGGTAGTCCGGAAAGCGCTGCGTAAGCGCCGAAACGTCCACGTCCAAGGTGAGGGTCCCCTGGGAGATCTGGGCCCACGCATACGCGGCGGAGAGCTTGTACAGGAGAACGTTCTTCGCTCGCTCCGGAAACTTGTTCACCAGGAAAGGGAAATAGACGGTTACGGTGTCCGTATACTGGTCATGGTCAGGGGCCACCTTGAGGTCGAGTCCGGACATTCCCCGCAGGAATGTTTCGAGCGTTGCGGCCGTATCGCGAAAACTGACCCCTTCGGGGACTGTAAACGCGGCAAGTTCAGCTTCGCTGATCTTCCCGAGGAAGGCCAGGGCCTGGTCGATTCCCTGCGAATCGAGAAGGTCGAAGGCCGTGCTTACCCATTGGTCCAGGTCCTCGATCGGCAGCAACTCCGAGGCGGACCTGATGTGGGAGAGCACGCGGGGCACAAGGGAGGAACTGGCGCTCGAAAGGGCGAGGCAGAGGGCGAGGACCTTCTGTCTCGCAGGTTGTTCGAAGGAGTCGATCTCCCCCAGAACATACTCAATCTCGTCTTCTTCGAAAAAGTCGAGGTCCAGATTCCTGACGAAGGCCGTGCGCAGGTCTTTGGTCTGCTTATCGGAGATATGCTTCATGTGACACCGATACCGGATGCATGATACAGGATGTTGTTATCATGGATCATGCATCGTGAATCCTGCATCATAGATATTGGTTCAAAACAGCGCGCTGATGATCTCAGCCAGCGATCCCAGCATCTCATGGTCATCGGTGAGCGGCTGGGCCACAGCAGTCTCGCAGGCTTTTTGCCGGTCGATCCCGGCGGTGATAAGTTTGCCCGCGTAGACCAGGAGCCTGGTGCTCGCTCCCTCGGTCAATCCCCGGTCTTTGAGGTTCCGCGTTTTTTGGGCGAAGCTCACGAGCCGCTTCGCCGTGTCCTCGTTCACGCCGGACTCATGCATCACGATCTCGGCTTCGAGCTCCTGGTGGGGATAGGTGAACTCCATGGCGAGGAACCGCTGGCGGGTACTCTGTTTGAGGTCCTTGAGTACGCTCTGGTAGCCGGGGTTATAGGAGATAGCGATGAGAAACTCCGGAGGGGCATGCAAGACCTCTCCTTTCTTCTCGATGGGAAGTATCCTCCGGTCGTCGGCCAGCGGATGTATTACCACGGTGGTGTCCTTCCGCGCCTCCACGATCTCGTCGAGGTAGCAAAACCCGCCGGTCTTCACCGCGGTGGTGAGCGGCCCGTCCATCCAGACTGTTTCCCCGCCGCGCACGAGGTAGCGCCCCACGAGGTCCGAGGCTGTGAGGTCGTCATGGCATGAGACGGTTACGAGCGGCCGCCTGAGCTTCCAGGCCATATACTGCATAAACCGAGTCTTGCCGCAGCCCGTGGGACCTTTCAGGAGCACGGGAATCTGGTGCCGGTACGCGGCATCGAAGAGCTCCACTTCCTTGCCTACGGGGAGATAATACGGTTCTGCGGCGATCATGAACTGTGGGGCGGTTGCCGGTTTCGTTTTCATGAAACTATTATAACGCGGAGGGACAGGGACGTAAACCCCTTAGAGAACGGCTTTTCTTGCACCCGCGCATGGCGGCTCTGCATCACCTTTATTCGGCAGAAATCAATCACGCCGGAGGCCCGGCTTTCTCGAACGGGGTAAACTCCACAGGGATAAAATCGGGCTTATTTCATCCGTCGGTCTTCCGTCCGCGCTGATCTGCACCGGCGATGAATCCTGATAACAGAAGGTGGTATAGTATAGTATCGAAGGAGATATTGAAGCAATTCCGGAGAATTGACAGCAATGAAAAAACATAAAATTTACGAGACCGTCATACAAAACCTTCCCATCGGCTTTTCCCTGGTCGACAAGGACGGCATCGTTACTGATTTCAATCCTGCCGCGGAAGAGATAACGGGTTATTCGAGAGACGAGGTAGTCGGCAAGCCGCACATGAATATGTTCCACGTCGCTCACGACGGGGATTCTTGTCTTTTCATTAAGCAGGCTCTCATGCAGCAGGAACGGATCATTGCCGTGGAAGTCACGGCGCAGAAGAAGAGCGGCGAGGATATCACGGTCACCGTGACGGCCTCTCCGTTCTACGACGATGCCGGAGAGCTTGCGGGGGCCCTGGAGCTTTTTAGGGACGTCACGGACATCAAGAGAAGGGAACGGGCCCGGAAGAACATCCTGTCGATGTTCGCTCACGATATGAAAAATCCGGTTGCCGTCTCGGGAGGATTCCTAGCGCGTCTTCTTTCGGACAAAGCCGGCGTGCTCACGGAGAAGCAGAGAAAGTATCTCGAAACCATACGGGAAGAACTTTTCAAGGTGTCGGACTTGCTGGCGGACTTTCTCGAATTCTCCCGGATCGAGGCCAAGGCCTATATGCCGGTATTCCGGCCGTTCAACGTGGAAGAGACCGTACGCAGAAATATCGAGGCCGCGAAAGTAGCGGCGGACAAGAAGAACATAGCTGTCTTCTTTGAAGTCTCCGGAGAAGTCCCTGCGTCGACCCTGGCAGACCCGTCGATGATAGACCGGATCATTTCGAACCTCCTGGATAATGCAGTAGCATATACGAGCATGGGCGGAACCATCCGCGTCAGGATCTCCGAGAGGGACAACGCGATACTTGTTTCCGTGGCCGATACGGGCAGAGGCATCTCAAAAGAACAGCTACCCTTTATATTCGACGCATTCTATCGAGTAAGCCGGGACTCAAAAGGGTCCGGGCTCGGATTATTCATTGCCAGGTCGAACATCGAGTCGCACGGGGGACGGATTTGGGTGGAAAGCACCCCCGAAATAGGCAGCACGTTCAGTTTCTCCTTGCCGAAACGGTAGAGGCGAACTCAGCGTGACTATCTCAAAAATCCTTCTTGCTCCTGCTCATCAGAAGAGTCTATTTTCTTTTCTTAAGTGCGGTCTTTGTCGACTTTTTTGCCTTCTCTTTTTCGGTACCCTTTTCAGAACGAGCTAATACGATTCTCTCAGCCTCAAGCCAATCCTGCATATCGTTTCCATGAACCAATCCGCGCTTCTGGTGGAGGTCAAAGGCCACCTTTGCAATTTCCTCACGTAAATTATTTTCCATCTTGTCCCTCCTCTTTTAAGATATATGTATTAGAACTTACAAGCTCTATGGCGTGTCAGTATATCAAAGGTGAACGGCAAAAACAACAGGCGCTGTGTTGCTGAAGTACGTGTACCGATGCTAACCGAGCTTATGTGGGATTCTACTGACAGGATAATCCCGCCAGATACGAGCCGTCCGGATTCATACTCACCCACCGCACCGATACGATACGGCATGCGAAAAGAGCGGACGCCGTTCTGATGTTTACTGTCTGATCTGCGATGAGAGGTTTCGTCAGCTTGAGGCAGAGCCCGCTGTTGCTGATATCGACGGTTATCCCGTCCACGGTTTCGTCCGTTTGATCCACCAGACACTGCACCGCATAATGAGTTGAATGCCGCGTTTCTTTTCTCCGGGAGCCTAACGGCAGCGACAAATCTGTCCTTTTTTCGCACTCATCCAGCCAGGCCGACAATTTGGAAAAGTCGACCGGTTTATGAAAGAATGCGTATCCCAGTTGTAGAATCTTCCGGTGACTTTCCGCATCAAGGTACCCCGACATAACAGCTTTGTTCTCGCGCCTTAACTTGCATCCTTGCCTGGTTTGTTCCTGGAGCAGCTCAAGACCGTTCATGCCGGGCATTTTGAAATCTGTGATGATGACATCAGCACAAGGGTAATCCGAATTGCAGAGATTTCCCTTCACATCGCGAAGCGGACAAACAACAGGCCTGGTAAACGAAAGCACCGCATATCCCCTGGTGGAGAAAAAATCCTTGAACAGGTTCACGATAATCTCTTCGTCATCAATAACCACAGCTCTCAGCTTTCTCATTAACGCCAATCCTTTTCGCGCCTTGTCGGACGCGGGTATGTTTCACCGGATATTGCAGGTTGAACCCGGGAAGTGACCGCGCGTTGATGCGCGCATGCGACGACAGTTTCCAAGCGCTCTCAGTGATTCGCTCTTGGCTCTGGCGGATTCGTTTTTTAATGTTACTTCTTGCGCCGCTTCGCGGGAGCTCGTAAGAATTATAGGAACGTTGTTCGATCAAGTCAAGGCATGACGATACGAATTTACTCACAATAAGTGTTACTAAAAGTATCGTTGACTCATAATGCGTGTTTAATTAAAGAGGATAATGTTTACATCGAGCAGAAAAACCGGACTCACGTGAGGCAATGGCTTGGCTACGATCGCTTGGACTCACCGGAGGTTGTTCCTCTCATGAACGATGCTCTATCCCACCGAGCGGAGGCTGTTATTAAACTTCTCCTGTCCGTCGGCGAAGCTGCTGGAAAAGAAACACGTCCCCGAAACTCTTGCGAAGAGACAGAAAAAAAGCTATAATCCGTCATGGATTTTACGGACAATAAGGGCAAAAACAATTCGCCTCGGGACCCGGAGAAGGAATGCCGCGAGGCCGCGGAAGGCCTGGATGAAACTGACATGGGGGCACGACGTTTACGATTTATCTGCCTCGCGGTCCTTGAAAAGCGAAACACGCAACGGACCGCTGAGAGACCGTCCCTGAGCGTCACGGGAAGCATTCTTCTCATGGACGACGACCATACGGGCCGTCATAGCGGATATGCTGGAGTACCTCGGACACCGCGTCGTTTCCGTCCCAAGCGGTGAAGAGGCGCTTGACGCGTACAAGAAAGCACATGAGTCCGGCGCCCCCTTTGACGCGGTCGTCACGGACCTGACGGTCCCGGGAAAGATGGGCGGCAAGGAACTCATCAGGGAACTGCTCGCTTTCGACCCGCATGTGAAGGCCATCGTTTCAAGCGGCTATTCGGATGACCCTATCATATCCGACTACCAGGGTTACGGATTTTCCGGGGTCCTCGTCAAGCCGTACACGAATAAGGATCTGGCAAAAGTCATAGGCGCCGTCATCTACGAGCGCAGGCAGGCGCCTTGAGGCGGGGCATGATATGAAGCGCGATGATCAGGACGAAGAAGGCTGGGAATACGGAGACGTCTGGAAAGATGGGAGCTCCGAAGAGCCCGTTGTTGATGTCGATTTTGTGGAAGTGCTTCGCGGAGACACGGGCAGGGGATACGACGACTCGATCATGCTGGACCTCGTAAGTTTCCTCGGCTCTCGCGGCATCCGAGCCACCTACGATGCCTTTTCCCTCGGGCTCGAACCGGCGGCCATTAAGACCTACGTCCTCAAGGTGGAGGCGGGAAAAGAAGAGGAAGCCCTGGAGTATCTCAAAGAAAAGTTCGAAGCCCGCCCTCGAATGCCTTAATCGGTGCAGGGTTCATAGTTCGAAGAGAAGGAAACGACATTACCGAGGGTTGTGTGTTGTAAGTCCCATCACTTTAATTGTCATTCCGGGCTTGACCCGGAATCCAATTTTATTAATAAATGGATTCCCGCTTTCGCGGGAATGACAGACAGAAAAACGAAATCTTTTCAATAAGGAGCAACGGATGGCGGATGACAAGGAAGTCAAGGAACTCGAAGAATCACTCGATGTCTACAAATCGAAGATTTCCCAGGTGAACAAGGCGACCCTGACCTGGGACAAGGAACTGATCTTCATCGGCCGCACAAACCGGGGTTACGAGGTGGAGTTCGACGCGCAGCAGCAGTGGGGTTGCTCGCCGACCGAGACGCTCCTCCTCTCCGTCGCTGCTTGCATGGGGATCGACATGGTCTCGTTCCTCAAGAAGATGAAGTGCGAAATCAAAACATATAAGATGGACATCGTGGGCGAGAGAAATCCCACGCCGCCCCAGTATTATACGTCGATGGAGATGATCATTTCGGTTACGGGTACGGGACTCACGGAGAAGAAGCTCGAGCGCGCCATTTCCCTTTCGCACGAAAAGTACTGCTCGGTCTACCACACGCTCAGAAAAGACATGAAGATGAAGGTGGACTACACGTTTGAGAACATGTAGCGCTGCGCGAGGCGCGATTTGTAAATTGGAAATTGAAGAATCGAAATTTCAAAAGGAACCCCACGAGTCACGTATGACATTGCGTTTTTGAACAGTTTCCAATTTCAAATGTTCAACCTTCAATTTCCCATGATTCAGTACTCCCTATGACCACCGTCCGGCTCCTTAGAAACGGCGCCGAGGCCTTTCCGGCCATGTTTTCCGCTCTGGAAAGCGCCGTATCGTCCGTCTCGCTCGAGATGTATATTATGGCCGATGACGAGACCGGTTCTGAATTCCGCGACCGCCTCGTGGGGGCAGCGCGTAGAGGCCTCCAGGTCAGGGTCCTCGTTGACGCATGGGGCTCCTGGAACCTGCCGGACTCATTCTGGGACGGACTTCGCGCCGCCGGGGGGGCGGTCCGCTGGTTCCGTCCTCTTTCAAAGGGGTTCCTTCCATTCCGCAATCATCGAAAATTACTGCTGATCGACGACACCATCGCCTTCCTTGGGGGGTTGAACATCTCCAACGAGTACTTTCGGGGGGCGAACAACGAGCTTCCCTGGCGTGACAACGCACTGAAAATCGAAGGACCCGAGGTCGCCGGTCTGCGCCGATCCTTCTCCCGGATGTGGGCCATTGCAGGTTCACCGCTTCGCAGGCTGTTCTCCCCGTTGCCGCGCGAACACAGGGCCAGGAGGAGAACGGCCGGCGCCGTCCGGTTTCTCGAGAGCGGGCCGGAAAATCCGATGCGCCCTGTGCGCAGGGCCTACCGCCAGGTGGTAAAGAATGCGAAGCGAACGATCGACCTTGCCATGGGCTACTTTTACCCGCACGGCAGGATGCTGCGGGCACTCAAACGCGCGGTTCGGCGCGGGGTCCAGGTCAGGCTCATGGTCCCGTTGCACACGGACATCCCCATCACGCGTTGGGCCGCGCGAGGCCTTTACGGCAGGCTTCTCAGGGCCGGCGTCGAGGTATGGGAATACACGCCTTCCATGATGCATTCCAAGATCGCGATCGCCGACGATACCGTGATCGCGGGGTCCGCGAACATGGATATTCGGAGCGGAAGGATCAACTACGAACTGGTGGCGATCGTGGAGGATCCCAAGCTCGCAGCCCAGGCCCGCGCTGATTTTGAGGAAGACCTCACGAAGTCCGTCCGCATCGGCATCGAGGAGTGGCATAACCGTCCCATGATCCAGAAATTGAAGGAACGGTTCAGCTACTGCCTGCTCGCTCGTTTTGACATATTTATAGCGCGAAGGGAGATGGCAAAAAGAATGAGGCGATGAGAATAGATTGAAAATGAGATAGCTTCGCTACGAGCCCGCAACGAAGGCTCAAGAGATATTTTCAGAAGACTGCCGGGCTTTTCCTGTTGCAAAGGAAGATGCTGCGACGTATAATAACCCATTCTTTGATTGACGGTTCACGGAGGTTGTTGTAATGGACACGACAAATTGGAAAGTCACCGAGGCCCCGACCTGTCCGCACTGCCAGCAGGTCATGGAGCAAATGGACGCCCGCCACCTGGATTGGGAGTCTCCCTATCTTTGGGTCTGCTTCAATAACGAATGCACGCTGTTTAAGAAGGGCTGGGACCACATGATGAAGTCTGTCGGGCAAATGGTGTCCTATCGCTGCATGATCCATCCCCAGAACGGAGAAAAAGGCGTGATCCCGGCATTCAGTCACGATTACCTCGCGAAGCATCGTAAACCGGCGAACCCGAACTACGACGAAGAGTAAACAGGACCGGACGAGAAAGCAGAAACCGGGGTACCCCCTACAGGGTCCCCGGTTTTTTTTTGAAGCGTCGGTTGTAACATCGGATTATCAGGTAGGAACCTCTTCGGTTTTGCGGCGGTGGTGGTTTTGAAGCCCGGCGACAAGCAATGAAAGGCACGGGGACCGCATGCGGCATGAAAATCCCCGTGGACAGGCGATAGAGTAAGACTCCTGCCGGGTCGAAAAGGCCTGCCGTCTCTAGAAACCGGTGATATAGTCCTTCAGGTGATGGATCTCGGCGGTGAGCTTTTTAACCTGGGTCTGGATGATATCGCGGATAGACAGCATTCCGACGACTTTGTTGTTTTCGATGACGGGCAGATGGCGGATGTTTTTTTCGATCATGATCACCGCGCTGTTCTCCACATCGTCGTCCGGCACCGCAACGATGAGATCGGTCACCATGAAATTGCCGACCTTCATGTTCTTGAAGCTGTTGCCGTTCGAGGATATATAGCTCCGAACGACGTCCCGCTCCGTGAAGATGCCGGTCGTCTTACCGTTCTTGGTCACCATGATGGCACTGATCTTTCTGGAGTTCATGGACCTGATGGCGTCCTCCACTGAACTTTCGGCATCAATGGATACGACATCTTTTCCCTTGGACTCGAGCAATGCTCTTACTTTCATACGTCACCTCTGCGGTTTGATCGAGGGGTCCGCAATAATCGCCATTATAACAGAAAACCACTGCCCGGGTCTACCGTGTTTCCAGCCCCTTGACCTCCCCCACGCGGTGGATCTTCATCATATTCGTGCTGCCGGCAACGCCGATGGGCACGCCTGCAGTGATGACAATAAGGTCGTGCGATCTGACCAGCTTGTGATAGAGCATGGCGCGCTCGACGCTCGCGATCATGTCGTCGGTGGTGCGCTTGGCTTTCACGAGGATGGGCGTCACACCCCAGTAGAGCGATATCTTTCTCGCCACCTGATCGAAAGGCGTCGGCGCGATTATACTCATCCGGGGGCGGTGTTTCGAGACCCGGAGCGCCGTGGAACCGGACTGGGTAAAGGTCACGATTGCCTGCGCGTGCTGCTCTTCAGCCGCGCGGCAGGCGGCGTGGGCCACGCTCACGTCAGGTCCGGAGATGTGGGCATCGGGCGGCCAGGGCGCGAGGGATGTCTCGGCCTGCATGGCGAACCTCGCCATGACCTCCACCGCCTGGACCGGGTGCTTGCCCATGGCGGTCTCGCCCGAGAGCATGACGCAGTCCGTGCCGTCGAGGATGGCGTTTGCGACGTCCGAGGCCTCCGCACGCGTGGGCTGGGGGTTCTCGATCATGCTTTCGAGCATCTGGGTGGCGGTGATTACCGGCTTCTCGGCCAGGTTGCAGGCAGCGATGATCTTCTTTTGAAGCAGCGGCACCTGTTCGGGAGACATCTCAACGCCCAGGTCGCCGCGAGCCACCATGATCCCGTCGGCCGCCTCGATGATCTCCTCGAGGTTGTGAACGGCCTCGGCTTTTTCTATCTTCGCGATGATCGGGATGTCCGCGCCGTGAGCTTTCAGGAAACGGCGCGTCGAGTCGATGTCGTCGGCCCTGCGCACGAACGAAAGCGCGATATAGTCCACTCCCTGGGCGATGCCGAAACGGAGGTCCGCTTTGTCCTTGCGTGAAAGAGAGGGAAGCGAAAGCTTTGCGCCGGGCAGATTGACCCCTTTGTGGCTTTTGAGAATGCCGCCCCGGACTACCTTGCAGACAAGGCCGGCGACATTTTTTTTCATGACGGCAAGCTCAAGCCTGCCGTCGTCCAGAAGGATCGCGTCGCCGGTTTTCAGATCTTTCGTCAGCCGAGGATAGGTCATGGAAATGATGCGGCTTGTTCCCGTGATATTTTTTAAAGCCACGGTCAACATGTCCCCGCGCTTCAGCGTAACCGCGTCATTCTCCATGACGCCGACACGCAGCTTCGGACCCTGCAGGTCCTGGATGATGGCGATCTGTTTTCCTGCCTTTTCAGCCTCCTGCCGGATGATCCTGATGCGCCTCGTGTGGTCCTCCCATTCGCCGTGGGAAAAGTTCACCCTTGCCGCGTCCATGCCTGCGCGGATGAGCCTGGCGATGATTGCGGGCGAGTTCGACGCTGGGCCGATGGTGGCGATGATCTTGGTGCGTTTGGACATTGGAAAACCTCGGGAGTCGGGAGTTAGAAGATAGTAGTCAGGAGACAGAAGTCAGAAGTCAGAAGTCAGAAGTCAGAAGTCGGAATCCAGCTTGAAGCCTACAAGACAACATTTGAAATATAGCATATTTTGTTTGTCTTCTGTCATCTAATTTCTTAATTCTGGCTTTTACCTTCCGATTCTCACGGTTCCACCTTCACCAGTTCGTAATCCTTCGTCCCCAGTCCCAGCCGTTCCGCTTCATCGATCTGGATCTGCATGGGCCGGGGGTTGAGCCTCGCCATCACATCGTCTCCGGGTTTGAGCCCGAGGTCTTCGGCCGCGGACTGGGGAAGCGGGAAGGCGGTCCTAAGCATATCAAGAGACGCCTGCTCGATGGCGACGATATCGTCTGATATCATGATGCCCTGGTCCTGGACCACCGGCACGTCCGCTACAGGCATGCAGTCGCATTCGGGCTGGATCGCATAGAGGAAGTTGATGTAGACGACCTTGCCCTTCTGGAATGTGGAAAGTACCGCGGCAGCCGCCTCGGCAAGGCTCTTCTGGAAGGTCACGTCATCCTGCGGCAGCGTGAGCGCTCCCTCCTGGCACACCCGAGAACAACGCCCGCAATGCCAGCAGTTGTTCTCGTCGACAACGAATGCGCCTTCCTTGAAATCGATGGCATGGAGGGGGCAGATGTTCTTGCACTGTTCGCAGAAAGTGCAGACCTCGGGGTCCCACTGAAGCCCCATCTCGCCGTGGCAGTGCATTCCGCCGCGTCCCTTTTTCCATCCGTGCTGCCGGTGGCGAGAGCTCACGCAGCCCATGGCAAGGTTCTTCAGAGCGCCCGCATAGCCCGCGTTGATATGGCCCTTTGTGTGGGAACAGACGACCATGGCGGGAATGTCATGGATAGCCGAGGCCACGGCAATCTCTCCCAGGATCGGACCTGCTTTGACGAGGATGCTGTCCTTACCGTAAAGCCCGTCAGCCAGGACCACGGGCGCGCCGCAGGAGAGGTGGTTGAGCCCATTCTGGTTTGCAACCTCAAGGTAATCGAGACCCATGATCCTGACCGTGTCCGTGACGAACGGTTTCGCTCCCGCTGCCTGAACAGCCTCAACGACCTTCCTGATCATGACCGGCGGGACAATGCGGAAGGCTCCATGCGATCCCCAATGGGTTTTGATCGCGACCCATTCGTCTTCCCCGAAGCGCGCAGAGAAGCCCATCTTCCCGATCAGGGTTTCGAGTTTTCCGGGGATACTGTGGTTGTAGTCCCAGCGGAGCGTGCGGGCAGAAGAGAAATAGACAGTTGACATGCAAAACCCCATGAACCAGGTGTGGTTTAATGGCTGGATGTTTAGTACACTAACTAATCCGCAATTGAAGGAAAATTTTCAGAAAGTGAAACTCCCGTGTAGTTCCGGAAGAAAACGAACGGATTATTTTATATCCCTGGCGCCGATGGCCTTCAGGAGTTCGTGGCTGGTTACGACCGTTGCCTGCCACGGGAAAACCTTGTCCATGAGTACACGGTTCACTTCGGGATCGCGGTCGGCGCAGGCGTCGGACACAACGGCCAGCGAGTAGTCCATATCGGCGGCCCAGCGGACAGTTGACAAGACCACGCCGCTTGTCGAGATCCCGAATAAAACCAGTTTGTTGATATTCTTTGACCGGAGTATCGTTTCCAGGTCGGTTGTGGAAAAAGCTCCGACCCGTCGCTTCGTGACCACGATATCTCCCGGTTGCGGCGCTACCCTCGCTTCTATTTCCGCACCCGGCGTGCCTTCAACAAGTCGGCCTGACTGTTTCAAACTGCTGAATAGCTTGTTCTGCAGATTGACCTCGGGGTAGCCGTCGCGAAACCGGACTACGACATAGATGATCTGAATCTTTGCCTGCCGCGCTTCCTTGAGTATTGCACTTGCTTTTTCGATCAACGGACCTCGGACGTCCTCGGGAAGCATACCTACGATATCGTTCTCATAGTCCATGATGAGTACCGCTGTCCTGGAGGGATTAATGGTAAATGCCGGCTCAATCAGGACCGCGGTGCTGCCCTGGGGAGGCGCTTTTTTTGCATCCTGCTTATCGAGACCGAAAATATTTGTTCCGGACAGGGTCAGCAGCACAACGAGTAGTGATATTCGAGCGATTGATCTCATCCGATATCCTCCTGTTTTCGTTAACAAGCGAAGCTCAATAAGTTTACAATACTGCGACTACCTCTTCACAGCATCCAAATTACCGGCGTTTCAATGAAACTCTACGTCGATCGAAGATTTTCGATTGCACGCTTCGCCCATGTGCTGTCTTGCAGAATTGCTCTTCCTACGCCGATCAGGTCTGCTTTCCCCTGCATCAAGAACTTCTCTGCAGCTTCTCCTTCGGTAATCCCGCCGGTAAGGATTACGGGAATGGAAACAGCGCTCTTGATCGCCTCGCTGAGGGGAGCGAAGTAACCTTGGCCGGTGAGGCCGGGGGGAGTATATCCGACAAACCCGCCGGAAATGTGAATGATATCCACACCTGACTTTTCAAATGCCCGGGCGGCAATTTTGCTATCTTCAATTGTCGTTCCGCCTTCTGTGTAATCCGAAGCACCTAACCGTACCTGAATGGGGAAATCCGGCCCGACTGCCGAGCGTACCGCCTCGATGACCTGCAAATGAATACGAATGCGGTTGGAAATGTTTCCGCCGTACTCGTCTGTCCGTTTGTTTGTCAGGGGAGACAAGAACTGATTGAGAAGGTATCCATGAGCGGAATGTATTTCCACAGAGTCAAAGCCTGCCTCCTGGACCCTGCGGCTAGCGTCTTTGAAGGCGTTCACGATTTCGCCGATCTCCTTCTGCGTAAGTTCGCGGGGCATGTCGCCGCGTCTCGGATTCGCTGTTGCCGAAGGAGCCAGGGGTGTCGTTCTCGTGACTTCCTTTAGCGCCGCGCTTCCGGCGTGATTGATCTGCATTGCGGCTTTTGATCCATTCCGGTGAATGACATCCGCTAATTTGCGCAGACCCGGGATCGCGGCGTCATCGGAAACGGAAAGCTGATTATCGCTTGCCTTTCCGTCGGGGGTTATATAGCTGTGCTCGATGATGATCAATGGAATATAGCCGCCACGGGATTTTTCCTCGTAGTAGTCGAGAAGCGCCTGGCTGACTTTTCCGTCAGGTTCGGCTTTTGCTGTCGCCATCGGCGGCATGACCAGCCTGCCGGCCAAGTTCATTGCACGCACTTTTAAAGGTTTGAGGAGATAGGTCATCGATGAATCATCCTCCGATTGGGAATTATGGCGATAGGTGAAGGTGTCTTATCCTCGTTGTCTACGCAAAATGGACAGGTCTCAACAAGATATTGTTGAACGTAAAAAAGTATAAAGGAATTTTGCGATAAGATAAAGCACAAAGGATGGGTCTTTAGTGAAGTGCAGTGAATGAAGATACCTTGGGTTTTGATGATTTCGAGGCTAATCCCAAACTTATTTGCCGCAGCAGACGCTTCAGGCTACCCTCTCTGAATCTGTTGAGGGCTTGCACACCGCATCTTATAGACGGCGCTCTTACAAGTGGTCCCTCTCCCTCAAAACCCAAGGTAATTTTATGAACGAGTATTTTCCCCCCGATCATTCTCAATCTAGTACTTACTATAGCCGAGGAATTTCCAAACCGCAAGGGGAAAATTTTATTATTGTGGATTGCCGCATATTGCATTTAACTGTATACGCTTTTACGTATAAAAAAGACAAAAAATTTATTTCAATAATCCAAACTATGCATTTTAGTTAATTATGTAAAATTTCAAAAAGACGCAACTGCCGAGAACATCGGGAAGAAGTGCTTGAAATATTTAAATATGGCTTATAGATGATGATGCTGCTGCTCTTGCATCCACGCGTCTATTGCATTAAAAGCCATGGGACGGGCAAAGAGGAAACCCTGGCCGTAGCCGCAGTGCAAATTCTTGATGTTGGCTAATTGATGCTCCATCTCGACTCCTTCGGCAATCACCTCGAAATTCAGGCTCTTGGCCAAGGAAACAATGTGTGTGATGATTTCCTGATTGCCACCGCTCGTGGTAAGTTTGTTGATAAAACTGCGGTCGATCTTGAGCGCACTGACCGGAAAGAGTTGGAGGTAGCCCAGTGAAGAATGCCCGGTGCCGAAATCATCAATATGGATCTGTACGCCCATGTTGCGCAGGCGGTTCATTGTCTCCACGGCGGCACTGACGTTCTCCATGATCATACTCTCGGTGATTTCCAATATCACGGTGTGCGGATCAACGCCCGTCTCTGTGAGACATTCGGAGAGTATGCCGACAAGGTCCTGCTGAGAGAATTGCCTGCTTGAAATGTTGATGCTCATATTAAGCGGCTGCTGGCGAGGGGTACCGCGTCTGGAGCAATTTCAGCTCGCGGCAGGCTTCGTGAAGAATCCATGCTCCGATCTGGTAGATGAGTCCCTGTTCCTCTGCCAAGGGGATGAACTCCATGGGGTAGATAAGCCCGCGCTTCGGATGATTCCATCGGACGAGTGCCTCAAATCCCTTCAACTGCTGCGTGTTCAGGTCGATGATGGGCTGATAGTAGAGAGTAAGCTCCTTATTGTCGACTGCTCCCCTCAGGTCGGCTACCAATTGCATTCGGTCCAGGATATTGGCATGCAGCCTGATATCGAAGATCTCATACGATGCATTTCCCCGTCCTTTTGCCTCGTACATCGCGATGTCCGCGTCGCGCAGGACTTGTTCCGGCCGTTCATAGCCTTCCGAGCCTAAGGCGATTCCGATGCTGATCGACGTGAATATCCTATGGCCTTTGATATCGAGGGGAGCTGCCAATTTTTCCCGGATCCGCTCGGCGACGTTGACCGTGTAAGCGGGATCGTTGATGTTCTGCAGGAGAAGGGCAAATTCATCACCACCCAGCCGCGCGATGGTATCTCCGGGCCGGATGCAATCGGCCAGCTTGCGACCGACGACGACGAGAAGTTGATCGCCGACGGTATGACCGTGGCTGTCGTTGATGATCTTAAACCGGTCCATGTCGAGGAAAAAGACCGCATAGTTAGAAGTGCCCTGCCGTCGTTGAGACGCGGTGATGACGTGTTGGAGCCGGTCCATGAAAAGTGCCCGGTTCGGAAGGCCTGTCAGGGGATCGTGGAAGGCATCATACCTATGCTGCTCATCCGCCTTTTTCCTCGCGGTGATGTCAGAATATGTCCTTACAAATCCCTTTGAGGGCAAAGGATTATGGGACAGCAGGCACCATTGATTAACCCCTTGTATCGTTTGCGGAAATTCAATTTCAAAGGGATTGGGCTGATCAAGCTCTCGCAAAGTCTGTTTAAGGATATCCTGTGTTTGCCCCGTTACATCAGCCCATACCTTGAGAACATCTCTGAAATCACGGCCTACCTCGAGTGCTCCCTGCTGCAATCCAAAAAGTGTCTCCAACTGTTTGTTGAATGCCAGCACGGCATAGTCTGGCCCGACAACGACCATGCCCTGCGCAATATTGTTCAAAACAACAGTAAGAATTTCCGCTGTCTGAGATCCGTCTCTATTGAACAATGTTCTCTTGTTAATAGTTTTGTTCTCCATTACACCTCGTCGAACATTATGTTATTATTGAACCTTATATTTATTAGGAATGGTCTATGTATACAATATCATCGGACTTGAACTGTTCCCGAGTTTAGCAGTGAACATTCGAAAATACTCACGGTATCTTGGACGAATATATGCTTGATGCCATGGATTGTCAATAACCGATTGGTCATTTTGCGGCTGGGCGTTATCGTATGCGGGTTGAAAGTTTATGTGTTTCAAAGAACGGAAGCCTTAACGGTAACGGAAAGATGGTGTTCTTTGACCGCCCATCTACATCTTTTGTTCTGATAATTGAAAGTTTAAATCGATTCCACAATCAGCTTTTACCTTTTCTTTGATCCAACTTTCTGCCTGCCACTTGGTTCTAAATGTCATGGTTTCCCAACCTGTATGCTCAATGAATGATTCCCAGATATGAGCAAGATCAAAAGCGTAATCACCCTTGGCTATTACAGCGACAACGGCCCCAGGTGAAACGAGACCGGCTATCTTTTTATTCTGCGCAACTATCGTCAGCATTTCTGACTCGGACATTTGAATGTCGACACTTGCCGTCTCATCTACGATCCCATATCTCGCCCGTATTAAAAGCTTTTTAAAATGGAGAAGTCGTCTGTTGGCATCTATGAAGTCTTTACCTCTCACTGTTCCATGGCAGACATACCGTATACCCACGCCGTCATGCAGAACTCTAATATCGATTGGCATTGCCGACCCTCCAACGATTATTCCGAAGCGTAATCCAAATCTCTACCAAGATTACGTTGGACCGGCGCGTCACACGCGCCTCCGGATGTGTTAAGCTTTTTCCGCCGCCTGTTTCGCCCGTATTGCCGAAGGCACTGACACGATAAAGCCCATAGCCGTACCGAGGAGGCCGCCGACCACGAGGCATACCGCAGCCGCGCAGGTGATCCCGACCATGATGCCCATGACGATCAGTGCCCGTGCGATGAGTGTCGGCTCAACGGTGCCGCCCATCAGTTTCTGAAGCAGGATCAACGTCCCGAAAGACCCGAAGTAGAACCCCGGCATGATGCCGAACACCAGAAATACCAGCCCTCCCACTGTTGCTCCTATCTTCATTCCCGTCTTGACTGTTTCGTTCTTCATGATTATCTCCTTTCGGCCGAAGCCATATTTTTTTCCTGTACAGTTGACCCAACCACGGCGCCTGCAAGCCAGCCGATGGTGGATGACGCCGTTACGATCGCGATGCCGGAAACGAGGACGCCCACGAGCATGCCGGCAAGCACGATCGCCCTGGATATCAGCCCCGGGTGAAGCGGAAGCCCTAAGAACATCCCCGCGAAGCTGATGCCTGCCGCGCCTCCAAGGAGGCTGCCGGGTAAAAGTCCGAACAGCGCGAATACTACCAGTCCCGCTCCCGCGCCGATGTAAGCACCCTGTTTTGTCATTGTGGTCTTCATTTTCGTGTCCCCCTTTTTCGTTCAGTCTTGCCTGGGTTATTGCAGGACGCGTGCCAAAAGGTAACAGTGCTGAATTTGCTGGAAACAGATAATGACAAATTTTTGCAGAAGTGAGAAGCGAAGGTTTATTTTCATGGAGATGCAAAACGCTTCGGCTGGCAAGGTTGATTATTGCCTAAATACTTTTTCTATCACTGAGTTTGTGATTGGGTCTTATGGATAGATATGATAACGAACAGAGGTCGTAACTCCAGGAGTTTCAAAGGACGGAAACTTCAACCAGCTTGAGGAAGGTATCAAAGACTACATTTTGATTAAAATGTTTGTTACGATTACTCATCATCTTCCAGGGGGGCATCGACGAGATCGAGCACTGATGAGTGAAATTCCACACCGAACCATTCCTTAAATACAGCAAGATCTCGATTTGGCGGCCAATCGGCCACGTCCGTCCACCATCCGCTTAGCTGATCTTCAAAAATCAGGTTATAGAATTGTCCTAAGATATCGTCCTGATCATCGTAATATGAGGAGTCCGATAAAAGATAGACCGTGTTATCCTGGTTAACCTCCTCCAGAGTTAGCATCAGCGGGATCGGGCAGTGACTTGATCCACGCTAGAAATGGCGGCTTTGCCCGAATAATTAAAGCAGAGCGATTAATCATGATTGCCCCCACTGGTTCCGGAAGGGTCTTGCTGTTTGATTTCTCATACAGTTAAGTGCTCTCAATTTATTAATACTCTCCTGCGTCTTGCCTGCCTTCTCTCCAATGATTCAGCCGAGCGGTCATCAAGGCGCCGAAGACTCCAGCGACTCCGCCAGCGCCTTGTTTACAATCTTTCCGTGATAGGTATTTAACGCGCTCATGATAACCGGGTCCTCTTGCACGGCCTTTTCAATGCCGATTTCCGCAATGATTCTGATGAAGGGCAGCGTCGCGTTTGTGAGCGCGAGGGTAGATGTCCTTGGATATGCACCCGGCATGTTGGCCACGCAGTAGTGAACGATACCGTCCACCACGAATACAGGGTCGTCATGCGTGGTAGGGTGTGAGGTTGCGATGCATCCGCCCTGGTCCACGGACACATCCACGATAACGGAACCCTTTTTCATGGTCGCGAGCATCCGCCGCGTTATCAGCACCGGCGTCCTGCCGCCGGGGACCAGCACGGCGCCTATTACGATGTCCGCGTCGATGATCTCTTCCTCCAGGGCGTGGACCGACATGGGCAGGGTCCGGGCCCGGCCTTTGAAAAGCTCGTCGATCCGCGTGAGTCCGGCCGTGTCTTTGTTGATCACGACGGTTTCCATTCCGAGGCCGATGCCGACGCGGGCCGCGTTAGCGCCGACGACCCCTGCGCCGAGTATCACGATCTTTCCCGGGCGGACCCCGGAGACGCCGGTGGGAAGGACGCCCGAGCCCCCCTTGAACTTCTGGAGATAGAAGGCGGCCATCAGCGGAGCCATCCTGCCGGCTATCTCACTCATGGGGGCAAGCAGCGGAAGTTTCCCGCCCTGTTCAAGGGTCTCATAGGCAAGGCCGGTGACCTTCTTTGTGAGCAAGAGCTTCGTCAGCTCCGGGTTGGGCGCCAGATGGAGATAGGTGAAGATCGCCGCGCCTTCGCGCAGGAGACGGTACTCCGGTGGAATGGGCTCCTTCACCTTGACGATCAGATCCGCCCGGCTGAAGACCGGTTCCCGGGCCGCGACTTCAGCGCCGGCCCTCCTGTATTCGTCGTCGGTAAAACCGCTGCCCTCACCCGCGCCCGTCTCCACCACAACCGCATGGCCGCTTTCAACGAGTTCCCTTGCTCCGACAGGGGTCAGTCCTACACGAAACTCTTCCGTCTTGATTTCCCTGGGCACTCCGATGATCATGCGTCGTTCCCCCATCATACGAAAAACCGTGTTTGTGCATTCCGGCCGAATAATTCTATCTCCGATAGATTCGTTCGGAGAAGGATAGTTGATTTACATCTCGGGAATGACGGATCTGAAGATATATCTTCTAAATATAGTAGCATATACTTCGCTCGCCTGCCACACCCGGGCTTGAGGACGGTCTTGACTAACGAAGCCGATTTGGGTAGTATGTGGCCGCATAACATCATTGATATTTGCGGAGGACTATAATGGCGGACGAAAAAAAAGAACCATGGCTCAACTATCTGGCGCTGACGACGGTGGTCTTCGCCGTGTGCGCAACACTCTCAACGCTGAAGGGCGGAGGATATGGATCCAAGGCGGTGATGTCCCAGTCGCAGGCCTCGGACCAGTGGGCCTTTTTCCAGTCGAAGAGCATCAAGGGGTATGTCTATGATCTTCAGAAAGAGAAGTTCGAGATGGACCTGAAGGCGATGAGGCCGTCCCAGGCGCTGGTCGCGGATTACGAGAAGCGGATCGCGGCATACAAGGAGAAGATCGAACGATACGAAAAGGAAAAGGAGGACATCAAGAAAAAGGCCGAAGAGCTCGAAGCAAGGCGCGATGATGCTCAGAAACATTCCGGAGCGTTCGGCATGGCCGCCATGTTCCTCCAGATCGCGATCCTGCTTTCATCCATCGCGGCCCTGATGAAGCAGAAGTACTTCTGGTTCCTCGGCATGGCCGCCGGCTGCGCTGGCCTCGTGTACTTCTTTAACGGGTTCTTTCTGTTTATGAAGTAGCGGTGAAATGCGATTGCGAGTTGACGTGGACTGCGAGTTGCGAGTTATGTGCGTGCAGGATTTGTACCCAGCACCTCGATACCAGCGCTGCAGACCCGCAACAGTCATCTTTCTTCTA
Source organism: Nitrospirota bacterium (assembly GCA_963741205.1). Taxonomy (GTDB): domain Bacteria; phylum Nitrospirota; class UBA9217; order UBA9217; family UBA9217; genus JAJYKN01. Next base: position 273,670 of record CAVUHW010000026.1, on the reverse strand, counting down.
TTTCTTGAAATCCACCGGCTGTCCCTTCGACAGGGCATACAAACTTTTTCTCACCACGGCCGTTGAAGTGCGTTCCTTCACCAGAAACACCTGTACCTCGCCGACCATTTCCCTCGGGTAACCCTTTTGTACGGGTTCCGCGTAGACGACGAATTTATCCCCGGGATCAACGCCGTCAGCACTCCCCTTGTCCAGGTACACGATGTCCATTTGGCCGTTGATGGTGCGGTGGTCGGTCACCTCCAGGATATACCCCGAGATGTCCTTAGCCTTCTTTTCCGGGGACTGATAAACGAGCACCGGCTCCTGGTAAGGCGTCAGCAGGCTTCCCCCTTCAATGGCATCGAAGGAAAGCGTGATTCGCGCCGTGACCACGTCGGCCGCGGGGTCCTTGGCCGTGATCTGGAGAATGCCCAGGCCGCGGATAAGCCGTCCGTAAGGCTTGCCGGTCTGGGGGTGCTTCACTGACTGAAGAGGCGCATAGATGAGAAATTTATCGCCGATATTCACGTTGTCGTTGGAATTGAACCTGGCATAGACGACGTCATCATATCCCATGATCGTCTTTCACGTGCTCTTTCGGGCCAACGATCGTGCCGGTGCTCTCCGCGTCATTCACGAAGCCCGCACTGAGGAAGGAGTATTTGTCGGTGACCGGCTGCGCCTCTTCTTCGGGCACTATGATCTTTTCGCCCCCGGTCAGCGCCTCTTCTTGAGTAGGGACGGGCGGCTTGGGTTGGAGCGGCCGGGCTGCGGAGATTCCCTCCTGCGGTTTCGGCTCGGGTGCCGGAGCTGGGACTGCCTCCGCGACCGGGGAGGGTCCGGCAGGGGCCTGCATGGCCCGCTCGATAGGCGCGAGGCTTGGTACGGTCAGTTTATTTCCGGCGTAGATCAGGTCGGGGTTGGTTATGGATGGGTTTGCCTTCCAGATGAAGGGCCACAGGAACGGGTCCTTGAACAAGGTGTTCGCAATATCCCAGAGCGTATCGCCCGGCTTGATGGTGTACTCGGATGCTTTCTCGGCTTCGGGAGCAAGGGGTTCCGCAGCGGGGGTAGGCGCCCCTTCCTGCTTCGCTGCTGTCGCCTGCGGCTCACCAACCCCTGCGGAAGGGGTCATGGATGCTTCCGACTTCAGCTGCGCCGATCCCCCTGCAGCCTCCTTCGGCTCCTGGGGAACAGCGGTCCCCGGAAGGAGCGTGAGGAGCAGAGAAATGCATGCTGCCTGGATAACGGCGTTCGGCTTTGTGGTCATTCCTGCCTCCTGATTTATTCTTCCTCTTTGAGGAGCAGCGAGGGCCATTTTTTCCTAAGATATACGAGAAACCTCTTGTTTGTCAAGAGAATAAATCAGGATGAGCCTAAACCAGGTATTGCTTTTGCAGGGGGTTTTTGGTATTCTGCGAATATCATGGTGACCAACGCTAAGGAAGGCCAAGCAGGATGGAGAGGCGTAATATACCTCTTCGGTTTTTTGGTCCTGACGGCTGTCGCGATCATACTCCAGCTCAAGTACCGGGGTTTCGGAGGTCCGCTTTCGGACAACCTCCTTATTATCCTTCTCATCAACGCGAACTTCCTGCTCCTTGCGGCCGTCGTCTTCATGATCGCCAAGAGCCTGTGGAAACTCTCGGTTGAGCGAAAACACGGCGTGCTCGGCGCCCGGTTCAGGACGAAACTTGTTTTTGCCTTTGTCAGCCTTTCGTTCATCCCCCCCATCCTCCTTTTCATCATCGGGAGCGGCATGTTTACCAGCAGTATCGAGCGGCTGTTCAGTCTGCGTATCGAAAATTCATTAAAGGACTCCGTTTCGCTCACCCAGGAATATTACGACCGGCTCCAGAAGGACGCCCTGATCTTCGGCAGGCAGATCAGCAAACAGATGGTCGAGGGGCGGCTTTTGTCCCGGTTCGAGAATGAGGTGATCAAGGAGTATCTGGCCAAAAAAGCGGAGGAGTACGGCCTGGGTTCGATCGAGCTCTTTACCTCCCCGCGCAAGCGCACGGTGGTCATCGTCACCAATCAGTATCCACCGGAGACCTTTACCCAGACGTCGACGGACTCTGGTTGCGCGGGCTTTTGCCGTCGCTGGACTCGGCTGATCTGTCGGGTACAGCGAAAAAGGCGGATGTCATGCGGGTGGTTGTCCCGCTCCCTGAAACCCAGGAGGGGAAAAAGGTGGCGGCGGCAATCGCCGTGAGTTATTATATCCCCCCGAACCTGGCCGCGAAGGCCGACGAAATCCGCGCAGGCTATTCGCAATACCGTTCAGCGTTCAAGCAGAAGGAGCCGATCAAGCTTGCCTACCGGCTCGGATTTCTTGCCGTGACTCTGGCGCTCCTCTTGTCAGCCATTTGGGTGGCGCTCCGGGTCGCCGCCGGCATCACCGTGCCGATCAGGAAGCTGGCGGAGGGAACCGCGGCCGTGGCCGCGGGAAAATTCGATTACCAGATCGACGAGAAGTCCGGCGACGAGGTCGGCGTCCTCGTCGATTCCTTCAACGTGATGACGCGGGAGCTCAAGAACTCCCGTGAGCAGCTCGAACAGGAAATCAACTACAAGAAGACGATCCTGTCGAACATCGATACGGGCGTCGTGTCCATCGACCGGTCGGCGCAGGATCACGACCGTCAACCAGTCGGCGTCGGAGATCCTCGACATCCAGGAAAAGGACGTGCTCGGCAAGAGGTATGACGCGGCCTTCGGGTTCATCGAGCTGGACCCGATCCGCAGCCTCTTCCGCAAGCTTGAAGAGGGCAAAGGCCGGGCCGAGGAGGAATTGTCGCTCAATGTCCGCGGACGCATGCTGACGCTCCGGATGCGCATCACCGCGCTCAGGGACGGCGGCGGCACCCCCATCGGGTCCGTCATCACCTTCGACGACATGACGGAGCTGCTGCGCGCGAAAAAGGCCGAGACCTGGCAGGACGTCGCCCGCCGGATAGCCCACGAGTTCAAGAATCCCCTGACGCCGATCAAGCTTTCGGCCGAACGCCTTCGGAAAAAACACGCCGAGGGCGCCCCCGATTTCGATGCGGTGTTCGAGGAGTGCAGCCGGACGATCGTACAGGAGGCGGACGGCCTGCGGAAGCTGGTCGATGAATTCGCGAATTTCGCCCGGATGCCCAGCTCGAATCCGACACCACAGCCGCTGCGCCGGTTCTGGAAGGCGTGGCGCAGCTTTACAGCGGGGCGCATAAGGATATCACCGTCATCAAGGAAATCGCGCCGGGCATGCCCGACGTGCTGCTCGACCGCGAGCAGATGAAACGGGTCTTCATCAACCTCTTCGAGAACGCCGTCGAGGCAATGAGCGGAAAGGGCAGGATATGGCTGACGGCGGAAATGTCCGGACCCGGCAGGGCGCAGATCGACATAGCCGACGAGGGGTGCGGCATCGCGGACGAGGACGTGCCGAAACTGTTCGAGCCCGATTTTTCAAGAAAGAAGAAGAAAAGCGGCCTGGGTCTGGCCATCGTGCAGAGGATCATCAAGGACCACAGTGGATCGATACGCGTCGAGCAAAACGCGCCCCAGGGCGCCCGGTTCATCATCGAGCTGCCGACAGCGTCGACGGAAGTTCGGAGTTTATAGGTTGGAGTACATCGAATCCAAACGAGTTTGTCATCCCCGAATGCCTCTCGGGGATCCATTGTTTAATGACAAAAATGGATTCCCGCTCAGATCCCCAGCATGATTAAAGCAGGGGGAATGACATCTTAATTGTTCTGTCGTTATTATTTTGAGACTGTCAATCATTTAAGGAGGCATTTTGGATACCGCATCAACGGTACTGATCGTCATCGCAGCGCTCTACCTCATCATCAAGTTTTTCGGCTACCTGAGCCGGCTGGGGATTAAGCAGATTTCCCCGAAGGAACTCGACCAGAAGAAAGGGATCATGATCCTCGATGTCCGCACCGATAAGGAGTACGAGCAAGGCCATATCCCGGGCGCGATCCATATCCCCTTTTCGGACATCGGCGAAAAGATCAAGAAGCTCAAGAAGGACAAGGAACTCGTCGTCTTCTGTCAGAACGGCAGCCGGAGCATCTGGGCCATCAAGCGGTTGATGGGGATGGGCTACAAGAACCTTTACAATCTTAAGGGCGGTTACCATGCCTGGAAAAGAATTCACCGCGTGAGCTGAAAAAAGATTATCGCGCAAAAAAGCCGGTCATCGTCAAACGCCTCGCCGAATTCAGGGGGGTCTACGAAAAAGGCGACCGTGCAATCTTCGAGGAGCTCTGTTACTGCATCCTGACCGCGGGCAGCAGCGCCAAGATGGGCATGCGCACGGTGGCGGCGTTGAAGGATCTCCTTCACACGGGCGGCGAATTAGAGCTGCAGAGTCGCGCCGAGGCGCACCGTGTCCGGTTCTGGCGTCTGCGGCCGTCGTACATCGTCCAGACGCGTGAATACCTCAACAAGGCCTGCGGGATGAAGCTCCGCGAGCTTCTCGCGTCCTTTGAAAGCCGGGACGCCCGTCGCGACTATTTCGCGCAAAACAAATCAATCAAGGGGCTGGGGTACAAGGAGGCGAGCCATTTTCTCCGGAATATAGGGTTTCCGGGTTACGCAATCCTGGACAAGCACATCGTGAACAGTCTCCGGGAACTGGGCGTGATCGGCAAAAAGGCGCGTCCGACGGGCCGGGCGAGCTATCTCGCCATAGAGAAAAAACTCGAGCGGTTTGCTGAAGAGATCGGTATCGACATGGACCATCTGGACCTGCTCCTCTGGTCGCGCAAGACGGGGGAGATTTTAAAATAAATTGCGGAATGCGGAGTTGGGGGAATGCGGAGTTATGGCGTTTTGAACTGCAACTCGCGATGCGCAGCCGCAACAACTCGCCCGAATCCTGTCAAATTCTGCAATCCGAAATGATCATGGGGTGATCCATGAGCGACAAGGGACTTAAGAAGGCCGTCCTCATCGGCGCGGTTCTCGGCGCGCTTGTTACGCTGGGCATCGCCCTGTCCATGGACCTGTTTTTCTCCGATACCTTCCAGGGGACCTGGCACGATGCAGCGGCAAAGGATGTGACCAGAATGTTCGGCCAGAGCTGCGGCCAGAATTATTTCGCCGTCACGCTCGTCCTGGTAGTCGTGATGGCTTTCCTTGCGGGGTTCGGCGCGTTGATGGGAGCCGCGGCCGGCCTTATCATGAACCGGTTTTTCAAAGTTTTGCTCAAATTGTGACGACTCCGTAAAGCGCGCAAAGGACGCATCTGGAGCATTACGAAATAATGCGGCGATGAGGTGATAACGCCATGCCGCGACACAAACTGAAATTTCTCATCGATGTCGGTGTCGGCAAAAAAGTTGAGCAATGGCTCAAGGACAACGGCTATGACATGAAGGCTGTGCGCGATAGCGATCCGAAGGCGGCGGACGGAATAATTCTGAAAATGGCCGTTTCCGAGTCGCGCATGGTTGTGATCATCGGATAAGGATTTTCGGCGAGCTTGGTGTTTAAATCCGGGAAATCACATTCCGGTGTTTTAATCCTCAGGCTTGAAGACGCGAACGGTAGCGAAAAAGTTGAAGCGGTTAAAACCATCCTGCGTGACCACGAGGACAAGTTATCCGGAAAGTTTTGTGTATTCCAGTCCGGCAGGCTGAGAATATCGCGGTAGTCGGCAGGTCAGACCGTTATTGAGATGGCTGCTTGAGTACCAAACTGCCGCGAAAAGTCGCGGTGCAAAGATGCTTTTGCCCAACCTCCAAGCTAACAGTATGATTTCACAGCATGATCAGGATGCTCATCATCGCGACGGACCAGAGCATGTCCGTGGGCATCTGCATGCTGCAGGTGGAATCAAAAAAAAGGTCTGCTCGCGGAGGGAACTCCTCATCCTCCAGCCAGAGCGTCAGGACGACCGGTATCCGCGGCAGCGGTAAAAGCCGGATCGAAGCATCTCCCCCCGCACGATCTCTCCGCCGAGGCGGTTTGCTTTTTCGATAAATCCCGCCTTGTCCTTGCCGTATTTCCGGGCCACCTGGTCGAGCGGCAGGACGTGCGATCCCTTCGTGAAGATATCTCCGCCGGGAATATTTTCAAGCTTGACGGGCCTGCCTGTGCAGGCAATGTCCTTGACGCTTACGAGATACCAGAGTACCGAGAGCCGGGAAAAATAGCCGAGCCTCTGGAGCAGGACCGGGCTTCCCGCAGCAGTGCTCGATATGGTCTTTGTTCGCGGAGAAACGCTGAAATCCATGCCGAAGGACTTTATCAGGTAAGTTTTCGTCCCGGCATCATAAGCCACAGCCGCCGCTCTGCAGACTGCGTCGGGACTCATCGATGCAAGGACCTCCCATGCTTTGTCTTCACCGGGGTTGTTCGCTTCCGCCATGGTTTCCTCTCAAAATTAAGCCTTCTTTAGTCCTCTTTGTATCCGCGTCAAGATCGTTTTTCCATCCTACCAGATAATTTTACAATTGCAAAGCAGTTTCCTGTTCCATATTGAAACACGAAATGACGGGTGAAAATTCCCTTCCCGTGTCAGGCCGGTTTTTTTATCACAGAGTTTAAGCCTGCAAACAAAGGCCTTCCGCCTCTTTTCACCACCTGTTCTCCCTACTCGTCTATCCTGCAGTGTTTCACGTGCGTTCAAATATGAAACGGCGATAAAAAAGCCTCCACGCATATTCCCTCGTAATTACAACATGTTATGCATTGGCATCACAGTTGCTATTAACCATGGCAGTATTCCGAATTTAAAGGAGGCCACTACAATGGGAAAGAGGCAGTTGCTGTTCGTCACCTACCGGGATGAGAATCTGGAAGAGGGCGTATCGTATGCAATCGAACTGGCCAAGGCGATGTACGAGGACATCACGCTTCTTATGGTTCAGAAGAAGAGCAAGCTCATGGACAGGCTCGGGGACCTGATGACGGCCGTGAGCTTTGCCGAGGCAGATGAGCACGTGACGGCGCGCGAGATTATGTCGGGCGATTCCGCCGATTCCGGCCGGCAGTATGAAAAGCTGCTCTCCGTGCTCATGGATAAATGCCGACGGGAAGGCATCCAGGTGGGCGTTCAGGAAACGGACCTCGATGCGGTATCGGGCATCCGGACGTTTCTCAAGAACCATGCGGGAATCGACAAGGTCGTGCTGAGCCCCGCCGTGACCGGCAATGGCAATGTTTCAGCCAAGGACCTGAACCGTCTTGTCCGGACGGCGTCGCGTCCGATCGTGACCATGACGAGACAGGCCGCGATGGCGTAGCCTACTGAACTTTATCATTAAGGGTATTACAAAAAAAACTAACCGTTTGTGCGGAGAACGGCGGCTGAAAAGAGCACCGTATTTTAAATTCGAAGAAAAGGAGTTGAGACAATGCATTTGTATTTACCGGTGGCATTGACAAGTATCAATATCCTGGTCCCTGTGGGGCTCGGGCTTGCCGTGGGGCTGCTTTCCGGCCTGTTCGGCGTGGGCGGAGGCTTTCTCATGACGCCGCTTCTCATCATGTTCGGCATTCCTTCGACCGTGGCGGCGGCGACCGACTCGAACCAGATCGTGGCCGCGTCTACGTCCGGCACCTATGCGCACTGGAAGGTCGGCAACGTCGATTTCAAGATGGGGCTTTACCTTCTGGTAGGCGGTTTCCTGGGCGGCATCGTCGGCGTTCAGGCGATCAAGCTGCTCCATGCCATGGGCAACGCCGATTTCGTGATCAAGATGACCTATATGCTCATGCTCGGCATCGTCGGCGGCTACATGTTCATCGAAAGCCTCCAGAGCATGAAGAAGAAAAAGGGCGCGCAGGCCGTTGAGGTAAAGGAAGAGAAAGAATCGGCCGTGGGCAGGTTCCTGAAGTCGCTCCCGCTCCAGACCCGTTTCGAGAAGTCCGGCATCACCCATTCCGTCCTCGTGCCGATCGTTCTCGGGAGCGTTCGTGGGCGTGCTTGCCGCGATCATGGGCGTGGGCGGCGGGTTCCTGATGGTGCCGATCATGGTCTATATGCTCCGGATGCCGATGCATGTGGTCGTCGGAACGAGCCTGTTCCAGATCCTCTTCACCTGCATCGAGGTGACGTTCCTGCAGGCCTATACGAACCACAGCGTGGATTTCGTGCTGGCGGTGCTGCTGCTCCTCGGGTTCCACCGTCGGCGCCCAGATCGGAGCGGTGTTCGGCCGGAAGCTCAAGGCCGACCAGCTCAAGATCCTTCTCGCGGGGATCGTGCTCGCCGTGACCGTGAAGATCGTTTTCGAACTTACCTTGACACCGTCATTACTCATATCGCAGGCGGGAGGACATTAAATGAAGAAGTTCGGAATGCGGAATCACGAAATCGGGGAATTACGGCAATCGCCGTATTGGCACTGGTTCTTATCCTTCGGGTTTGCGGGAACGGCGTCGGCCATGCTGACGGCAAGGGCGAACCATGACCACATCACCATCGACTTCTTCTATCACGGCAGCACCGTGAGCGTCCGCGGCGAGTCGGATCCGGGCGTGGACCTGGTCATCAAGATAACCGCCCCCGAAGGGCACCAGACGCTGAAGCAGAAGGGCAAGGTCGGGCGGCATGCTCTGGATGAACGTGGGGACCCTGAAGTTCGAGCATGTCCCGAACTTCTACGCGGTCTTCAGCACGAAAAAGCCTGGAAGATATCCTGAGCAGGGAAGAACTGGAAAAATATACGATCGGATACCCCGCCCTGGAGAAACATGTTGAGATAACCCCGGTCGCGAACGAGGAAGAAAAGGCCAAATGGTTCGATGAGTTCGTGAAGTTCAAGGAAGATTCGCACGTCTACGCCACATCGTTCGGAAAGATCGAGACAAAGACGAACGCCGACGGGCGGCAGGAATATTACATTCTGACCGACTGGCCCTATCAGGCCGCGCCCGGCGACTATCTGGTCACGGTCTATGCGGTAAAGAACGGCAAGGTCGTGGAGCAGGCCGAGTCCAAGGTGAACGTCGAGCAGGTCGGCATGGTCAAGACGCTCGCTACCATGGCGAAGAACAACGCCGGCGTTCTACGGTATCCTCTCCATCGGCATCGCGCTGGGAGCGGGTTTCGGCGTGAGCCTGGTGTTCAGGAAAGGCGGAGGTTCTCATTAATGTACAACTCCATTGTCGTCGGATATGATGAGTCGGTATCGAGCAAGGCGGCCTTGAAGGAAGCCTCGCTCTGGGTGAAAAATCACGGCGGGAAACTCCATCTGGTCCATGCGGTGTACTTCGACCAGGAGGAGTTCGCCATCCTGCCGTCGCAGATGGAAAGGCGGTTCGAGATCGGCACGCAGGTATGCCGGCTGGCGAAGAACGACATCAAATCCGAGTTCGGCCTGAACGGAAATGTCGAATCCCTCGTGTGCGAAGGCGAGCCGCCCCAGGTGATCGTGGAAACGGCGCTCAGGCAACAACGCGGACCTGATCGCCCTCGGGACCTACGGGAGGAAGGGCCTCAAACGGCTGCTCATGGGCAGCGTGACCTCGCAGGTCATCCTGAATTCGCCCTGCGACGTGCTGGTGGTGAAGAAGCCGTGCTCCAAATGCACCGGGAGCTACCATTCCCTGCTGGTCCCCTTTGACGGCTCCGAATCGAGCAAGAAGGCGCTGACGCGGGCCTGCGAACTGTCGAAGGTGGACGGCGCAGAGGTGTCAGTCCTCTATGTGATCCCCCGCTACGAGGAAATGATGGACTTCTTCAAGACCGAGTCCGTCAAGAAAAGCCTTTTCCAGGAGGCGGAGAAGATCGTAGAAGGGGCGAAAAAGCTCGCCTCGGCGCTTGGGGTGGAGATCAAGGCGGTCGTGCAGGAAGGCCACGCCGGCGACAAGATCGTGGAGATCGCCGACACGATGAAGCATGATCTGATCGTCGTGGGGACCCACGGATGGAGCGGCGTGGACAAGGCGATCATGGGGAGCACGGCGGAGCGGGTCATCGCCTATGCCACGTGCCCGATATTGATCGCGAAGTAGATGCAGCGGAGGATCGATCAGGATGTGATGAAATAAGTTGGCAATTCCGCATCCGATGTCTAGAGCAGTATAGCATCAGTATCCAGTAACGTACTTTCGATAGTTCAGTATGAAGGAGTGAACCGACATGAAAGGCTATAGAAAAGTTCTTATCGCGCTGAATGGTTCCAAGGAAGTCCTGAAGCAGGGGATCAAGCTGGCCCAGGACGAGCGGACCTGGATCACCGTCGTGAAGGTGGTCCAGCCGTTCGAGGGCGACCTGAACCTGACCGGCATCAAGAACCTGAACGACGTGCTGGACGACGGCGGGGCCCAGGCCGTCTCCGATATCAACAAGATCGCGAAGGCCGAGGGCGCGATGGTCAAGACGCGGCTGGAGTCAGGGGACGTGCCGGACAGGATCGTCGAGGTCGCGGAAGAGGAAAAATGCGACCTCATCATCATGGGATCGAAGAAGAAAAAGGGCATCTTCACCAGGCTTTTCGGCGATCACATCGTGGAGAAGGTGATCGACCGAGCGACCTGCCCGGTGTATGTCGTCGGGTTGTGAGGAAATAAAGGAGCAAGATCATGTTCGAAGGTTTAATGCAGCCGATGCACCTGATCCTGATACTTCTGATCGTCCTGATCATCTTCGGACCAGGAAAACTCCCGGAGCTCGGAGAGGGGCTCGGCAAGAGCATCCGGGAGTTCAAGAAAGGCCATGAAAGACGGCCAGGATGCCCCTTCGCTGGATAATAAGGAAGAAAAGAAGTCCTGATCCTCCGCACGTTCCTGCACGGCGTTCCTTTGATACGGTGTTCCCGCCACGTGGTATTATATCCGTATGGAGCAAAGTAAATATTATAGGCTCGTCAGCCGCGGCGAGATCTCCGCGCAGGACCTGGAGAGCGTAGTCCGTGATGCAGGCGAATCGTCCCTTCCTGTCGAGGAATTGCTTCTCCGGAGGGGAGTGCCGAGGCATGAGGTCCTCTTCTGTCTCGGGGAATACTACGGCGTCCCCTTCGTGGAGTATGACGAAAGTGTCATCGTTTCTCAGCAGATCACACGGCGGATGGACATGGAGCGGCTCAAACGCGCGCTCTGGCTTCCCCTGTCGATCACAGGGGACAGCGCCGAGGTCATCGCCTGCCGTCCCGACGATCCGGCCGTGCTGGATGATGTACGGAAGACCCTCGGTGTAAGTCAGATCGACTTCAAAGTCGCCCTTCCGTCGGACCTCGTCAGGATCATAGAACACAATCAGGACCTCAATCCCGGCTTCCCCCCGCCGGCGGCAGGACGCCGCTTGCCAAGGTCCGCACCTTTCTCGCGGACCGGCGTTCGATGCTTGCCTCCTATCGGACCTCGCTTGCGAAGGGCAGGACGGGGCTTGCCTTCCTCCGCACCGGCGTCTCCTTCATCACGATCTCGCTCGTCCTGTTCAGGGTCTTCGGCCTTGGATATCTGACTGTCGTCGAAGGGCTCCTGTTCGCGTCACGGGCTCGTCATGGCCGTAGACGGCTTCAAGTGGTACCTGCCCGCCCGCAGGGTCGGGAAGAAGCTGGTCGTCTGCGGATCAACGGAGCCTACGGGCGGGACGACGGTGCTCGAAGTGTCAAACCCCGGCGACGATCCGGTCTTTCCTGAGGAGCGCCGAGGTCGCCGGGCGCGGACGAGCTCCGGAGCGGGTGGAACAGCCTTTCTCCGGTCATGCGGCGGAGGTTCCTGGCAAGCGACCGCACGGACTTTGCCGAAGAACGCACGGCGCTCGCGTGCTACCGGACGCTCATGGCGCGGTCGCGCACGGGGCTTTCGTTTACGCGCACGGGGTTCGCCTTTATCGGGCTCGGTGTCGCCCTCCTCAGGCAGTTCCCTGCCGGGCCCTGGAGCATTGCGGACGCGGCGCTTATCCTTGCAGGGATCACTGATGGTGGCGGAGGGTTTTTACTGGTATCTTCCCGGACGCCGCGCGGGCCGGGAGAGCAGTGAGGCCGTCAAGAGAACGGAGCATAAGTCCGGCATCTGGGATGTTGTGTTCCCTCCCCGGTTCAGGCATGACGGCTCCGAGCCCCTTGCGGACAGCTCCCCCTGTCAAGGGGTTTGCCTCGCCCGGGATATGGGCCACGACGGGCCTTGCCCTGGAGCGCACGCTCCTTGCGGAGACGGCGAAACGTCATGGCCCGGCTGAGGACGGTCATGGCCCGTTCCAGGACGGGGATGGCGCTCCTCAGAACGGGGATGAGCATCTCAGCCGTGGGTCTGGGGCTCCTGGTGTATTTCGGGACCGGAAATGTCCTCTGGACCGTCTTCGACGCAGCGATGATCATTGCGGGCACTGCTCTTTATCGCCGACGGGCTCTTCTGGCATATTCCGGCCGAACGCACGCGGGAACAGTTTCCCTATTGTTACGGCGAAATGGAGATCGCGGTCCCGGATTACGGCAAGCCCGCCCGATCATGGAAAAAGGCGGTGTTCAGTCACGATGACGTCTAAGATCGCATATGATATAGAATCCGAGGCAGCAGGCCGAACGGTTCCTTATTCTGCTCGACTGGGGCGTTTTGACGGAGGCCGGGCTGCGAGCCGCGGAACGCACTGCCGTTGCCCGCGGCATCGAGCTCGAGCAGGTCCTGATGCGGGAGTACGGTGTTGCGAAAAAGGACCTCCTGGCTGCGCTGTCGGAATACTATAACTGCCCCTTTGTGGAATATGACGAGCGGATGCCCATCCCTCCCGAACTTCCTGGAGGGCCTCGACAGCGAGCGGCTTTCCTTCAGCCAGTGGTTCCCGATCATCCATGACGGCGACACGGTTGTTATAGCCGCGGCAAACCCGCAGGACCCGCGGTATGTTCGAGGAGGTCAAGACGCTCCATCAAGGCCGAGAGGTATGAATTCTGGGTGGCGCTCGAAGAAGATATCCAGTGGTTCATCCAGGATTACCTGCATGCGAAACCCGGCCTTCTGATCGGGACGGAGCGGACGGGCCTCGCCTTCTGGCGCAATACCATGGCCCACTGGAGGACGAGGCTCGCCTGCTACCGGAACGATCTGGCCAAGGGCAGGACGGACCTCGCCATCCTCCGCTGGGGGCTGGGCCTCATCGCCCTGTCCGATCGTGCTCATGAGGACCCGCCAGACAGGCGCCATCCTCCCCGTCTTCTACTGGTTGATGATCGCGGCGGGCGCGGTCCTTGGCGTCTTCGGGCTGACCGGGTATCTCAACGTGCGGAGAACAAGGATGAGCACGCCGGGCCACCAGACGCTCATTGAGGTGACGTCGGCGACCATGCAGTTCCTTGAGAATTACCACGACCTTGACCACTGCAGCATCGAGCGGCCGACGAAGGGGACCATGCTCGCCCGGCTTGGCGACTGCATCGGCGGCTACAGCACCATTCTCTATCCCTCAGCCGGCCAGCAGGGAACGCACGCACCTGGCGCGGCGACGGAACGTGCTCGCGGCGCAGCGCACCGTGGCCGCCTGCTACCGCACGATCTACGCCCGCGCGCGGACGGGTCTGGCGTTTATCCGGACCGGCGTGTCCTTTACGAGCGTCGGGCTCGGGCTTATGCACTATTTCGGGTTCAGCCTGCTTACCGCCTTCGATGTCCTTCTGATTGCGGCCGGCGTCTTCATGGCCGTGGACGGCCTCCTGTGGTATTTGCCGGTCAGGAAGGAACAGGCGGAGATCCCGGAGTCCCGGTGCCGATGTGAGTGCTAAACGTCATTCCCGAATGCTTCTATCGGGAAATGCAGACGAGCAGCGATCATGAGAGCTACGCCGCGAATGCAGGGTGTGCGGCAGCGCGAGTGCAGGATGTGTCTTAGTCTGGGAAGTCGCTGGATTCCCGCTTTCGCGGGAATGACGATCAAAATATTATCTGATCACAGCAAGTGGCCGCACAATGAAAATAGAAAACAAACTCATCATATCGAACATCATCAACGGCGCCTTCATCATCCTGATCGGCTTTTTCGCCTTTCAGAACATGAGCCTGGTACTGACGAAGCTCCGGTTCGTGGAGATCGCCGATGATCTGAACGCGTCCTTCCTCGAAATGAGGCTGTCGGAGAAGAATTATTTCCTGTACCATGACAAAAAAGCGCTCGCCGAGATCCAGGAAAAGATCCTTGCCACGCAGGAGACCATCAAGGCCGCGAAAGACGACATCATCCGGGCGATCGGAGAGACCGACCTCAGGCAGCTCGAATCCCATCTGAAGTTCTATCGAAGGTCATCGAGGAAGCGGACCGCAAGAGCCTCCAGGACCCCGAGCTGGAGGCGAGTATCCGGGCGGCGGGGAGGAAACTGAAGGAATATTCCGATTCCATCACGCGTCTCGAGCGAAAACGCGTGAACGACATCATCCTGAGCTCGAAGCACATCCTGATCTTTTCCTTCTGGGCCATCCTGGTTTCGGCGCTTTTGATCAGCCATTTCATCTCGCAGAAGATCGTGCGCTCGCTCAGGGCAGATCGAAAAGCTGACCAAGTCCATCTCCGAGGGCAACTTCAACCGGATCGAAGGCTTCCAGTCCAGGGACGAGCTTGGCTCGGTCATCACGGCGATCAATTCCATGTCCGAGGAGCTGGCGCACCGGGAAGAAGAGATCATCCAGTCCAAGAAGCTCGCCTCCCTCGGCATCCTCACTGCCGGCGTCGCGCATGAGATCACCAATCCCCTGAACAATATCTCCATGATCGCCCAGACCTATGCGGAGCTGTACGCCGAAGCTGAGCGAAAAGGACCGGATCGGAGTTCATGAACAAGGTGGACGCGGAAACCGAGCGAATCCGCAAGATCGTCAAGAACCTTCTGGACTTTTCGAAGCCCAAGGACGCGCAACCCGAAAGAAGCGGACATCAACAGCGTGATCCAGAAGACGCTCACGCTGGTCCAGAACATGATCGATGTGTCGAATATCGAGACCATGGTGAATCTGGACAGCGGGCTTGCCGCATCTGTTCATCGACGAGCACCAGATCCAGCAGGTGCTCGTCAATCTCATCACGAACGCCGTCCAGGCCATGACCGCGGGAGGAAGGCTGTTTATCGCGTCGACGGCCAGGGAAGGGCGGGGATTCCGTCGAGATCACGGTGATGGACACGGGCAAGGGCATACCCCCCGAGTTCCTGCCGCACATCTTCGATCCCTTTTTCAGCACCAAGGGCGAGGGCGGGACGGGCCTGGGGCTTTCGGTCAGCTACGGCATCATAAAAAACCATAAAGGCGAGATCAGGGTGGAGAGCAAAGTGGGGGTCGGCACGACCTTTACCATCGAGCTGCCCATGTTCATGAGTCATGCGTAAAAAGAGGAGACAAGCAATAATGGATAATGATACAGCATCATGGTCATTGACGATGAGAAGATCGTGGGCGACATGGCGAAATTGTCGCTCGAACAGGAAGGCTACGAGGTCGAGACCTTTCTGAATGCCGAGCCGGCGCTGACGCGGCTGAAGGAAAAAAAATTCCACGTTGTCGTGACCGATTACAAGATGAAGGGCATCGACGGCATGGAGGTGCTCCGGACCGTAAAAAGAGCTACCCTGCCACGACGGTGATCATGATCACGGCCTTCGCCAATCTCGACGCCGCGATCGAGGCGCTCCGGGGGGACGTGCACGACTTTTTCCCCAAGCCGGTCAAGATCAAGGAACTGAAGGAGTCGATCAGACGGGCGCTCGGCACGGCGTGATGCAGGCGCGATGCCGTACTCTTTTGGTCGTCATCCCCGAGCGCACCCTTTTTTGTCATTCCCGCCCCGGCTAGAATCATGCTGGGGCAGGCTCCATTCCTTGCATGGTGAAGCCCATTCTGCACTCGTGCTCTCGCACTAGTAGACGCCGGGTGCAGGCTGGATACCTGCTTTCGCAGGTATGACACAAGAGAAAGACCAGGAAACACCCCATGGACATAAAATCCATAGTATCCTCCCTGTCCCGGACCTTCTCCCGCAGGAAGTTCCCTTCCGATCCCGCTGCGTTCAGGGCAATATTCGACCGCTTCAAGGGTGTACTCGAAAGCAACAACCGCGCACTGGAAACCATAACGGACATGGGCGAAAAGCTGGGCGGCGACTATCTCTTCGATATTGTTTACGTTAAAAAGGCCTATGCCTCCCTCAGGAACGACATGGAGAATTCGCTCCGTGCTTTCGATGCGCTCACGCAGGGCAGGTACGAACGGCTGCGCGAAGCCTTCGAACACATCGACACCCTGATCAGCAGCATGGTGGACGAGGCGTTGCCGGCGGCAGGGGCGCCCGTTCTGTTTTTCGAAGAGATCCCCTGGGGTGTGTCGCAGATCGTGGGCGGCAAGAACGCCAACCTCGCCGAGGTAAAAAACCAGTTGCACCTTTCGGTCCCCGACGGCTTCGTCATCACGACCGCGGGGTTTGATGCCTTCGTCAAACATAATCGCCTTGACGGCCATATCGAACAGCTGACGAAGGACTCCTCGTTGTCGGACTCGGCCCTCCAGGAACTTCAGGAGCTCATCCTTCATGGAGAAATCCCTCCGGAGGTCAGCCGCAGGATCCAGAAGGCCCTGGACAAGATACGCAGGCGCAACAACGGCTCCTTCCTCGCGCTCCGGAGCAGCGCCGGGGAGGAGGACGGCGGCCATTCCTTTGCCGGCCAGTTCAAGACCGTCCTGAATGTTTCCCTGGATCTCCAGGAAGTGGAGCGGGCGTACCGAAAGGTGGTTGCCAGCCTCTACTCGGGCAAGGCTGTCGCCTACGAGCAACAGCTGGGCTATGACATCAGTGCGCTCAAAATGGCGGTCGGCTGCATGGTCATGGTCGGGGCCGAGACGAGCGGAGTCATCTATTCGACGACACCGGAAGGCGACCGTGACAGGCTGATCATCAGCGCTGCCTGGGGGCTGGGAGAAGCGATCGTCGAAGGCAAGACGGAGACAGACCTGTACGTTGTTCGAAAAGGGAACGGACCCTGAACTCGTGCGGGCAACCTACGGCATTAAAAAATCCATGATCGTGAGCAGCGCAAAGGGCGGGACGGTCGAGGTCCAGACCCCCGACGAGCTGCAAGCGCGGCCCTGTCTCACTCCTGAACAAATAGTAACGCTGGCAAGACAGGCCATGACCATCGAACGGTACTTCGGCAGTCCCCGGGACATTGAATGGGCCGTCGATAAAAAAGGCGCGATCTTTATCCTCCAGGCCCGTCCCTTGAACGTTCAGGCCGCGGATCAAGCCTCCGATCCGGCAAAGGGCGTGAGTGCCGCTTCTACGACAGACCACCCCATTCTTGCGCAAGACCGCGGCATGGTGGTCCAGCGCGGCATCGGCGCCGGCATGGTCTTTATTGTCAGGAATCCCGAGGATATCGCTACCATCCCGAAAGGGGCCATCCTGGTCGCTCCTCATGATTCCTCGCTCTTTGTCAGGGCCATGCCCTATGTCGCCGCGATTGTAACCGAGACGGGCTCTCAAACCAGCCACATGGCGGCGCTTTGCCGGGAATTGAAAGTGCCGACTCTCGTGAATATGCCCGGGGCGACGGAAATCCTGAAACAGGGACAGGACATAACGCTCGTCGCGGGAGAGGGCAATACCTCGATGATCTACTCAGGGATCATCCGCGAGCTGCTTACAAAGGCCGGCGAGGATCAACAACAGATGGAGAGCGTTTACGAGTTCCGCCGCAAGCGGTACATCCTTCGGTACATCTCACCGCTCCATCTCATCGATCCGCTCATGGACGAGTTCACGCCCGAGCGGTGCAGGACCCTGCACGACATCCTGCGGTTCATCCATGAGAAGGCCGTTGCCGAGCTGGTGGACAGCGCCCGCGAGGGAAGCGTCAGGATGAAGAGGCAGAGCGCGGTCGTTCAACTGGACCTCACGATCCCCACCGGCATCGTGGTCATGGACCTGGGCGGAGGCCTGCGGGAAGGGGATCAGGAGGGGAAGGCGACTTTCGAACAGATTGACTCCCTGCCGTTCAGGGCGATCGTCAAGGGCATGATCCATCCCGGGGCGTGGCATTCGGAAGCCGTGGCGCTCACCGCGCAGGATTTTCTGTCGAGCATGATGAGGATGCCGGACATAGCGTCCGCTACGGGCAGCACGGCGGGATACAACGTTGCCGTCATCTCCCGCGAGTATGTGAACATGAGCATCAGGTTCGGATATCATTTCAACATGATCGACTGCTTCATGAGCGAAAACGCAAGAAACAACCACATCTATTTCCGCTTCGCGGGCGGGGCGACCGACCTGCTGAAGCGTTCGAGGCGGCTGGAACTCATCGCGAAAATTTTGAAGGAGTACGGGTTCAACATCAAGATAAAAGGCGACCTCCTCATCGCGCGTCTTGCCGGACTTCGTCAAGAGGACATGGAGCAGGTCCTCGACCAGACGGGAAGGCTGATCGCCTATGCCCGGCAGCTCGACGCTGCGCTTCATGATGACAACGCCGTTGACCGCTATGCAAGGGACTTTTTGGCGGGAGTTTATGATTCCCGCTAAAAGAGCCGAAACGATGAAAGGGAGGGCAGCGCACTGCCCTCCCTTTTTTTGGTATGCCGCACAGTGGGTTTCACTTTGAGTAAAACTGTAACGGTACCTCTCCCCGATGCCCATCCGAAACATGAAAAATAATCTCTACCGGCGCGGCCCGTCTACAGTTACATCTATTAGCTTGATTTATCAGGATTATTGTGTTATTTTGAACACTGTTACGAGGCAATGTGCAAAAAGGTTACACGGGCGGGCGCGGGGAGATAAACAATGAGAAAGGACATCGGGATATTCCTGTTTTTCATCGGCATGGTTCTTTTCAGCTGGCCGCTCATCAGCATTTTTGAACACGGCCTGGCTATTTACCTGTTCGTCATGTGGCTGATTTTCATCGCCGTCATTTTTGTCTCCACGAAATTCCCGGACCGGGAGGATGGGAGCGGATAATTGTTTTCTCCCTGGCTCTTACTCACTATCATTCTTTCCTATTTACTCCTGCTTTTTTCCGTAGCCTATTACGCGGAACGCAAGGAGCTTGCGGGCAGGAGCCTTGTTTCCAACCCTTACATCTATTCGCTTTCCCTGGCCGTGTACTGTACGTCCTGGACTTTCTACGGCAGCGTCGGCAGGGCGGCGAATTCGGGCCTCAGCTTTCTGACGACCTACATCGGCCCCACGCTTATGGCGGCCCTTTGGTGGGTCGTCCTCCGCAAGATCGTCTATCTCTCGAAGGAAAACAGGATCACCACGATCGCGGACTTCATATCATCGCGCTACGGAAAGTCCCTGGGCCTGTCGGTCCTCGTCACGCTCGTGGCGGTCGTCGGCATCACCCCTTACCTCGGCCTCCAGCTCAAGGCCGTCATGACGTCGTTTTCCCTGCTCTCGGGCAGGCCCGAGGGGAGCCACTTCGCAGGCTGGTTCATCTCGCTCCTGCTCGGCATCTTCGCCGTGATCTTCGGCGCCCGGAGGCTCGATGCCTCGGAACGGCACGGGGGCCTGGTCTTCGCCATCGCTTTTGAGTCCGCCTTTAAGCTCATCGCCTTCCTCCTCGTCGGATTGTTCGTTACCTACGGTCTCTTTAATGGTTTCGGCGAGATCTTCGAGAAGATCAAGTCGGGGCCCTATGCGTCCCTCATGACCGTCGGCAGAGAGTCGCCGGTGAGTTTTCTTGAGTGGACGTCGCTCACGTTCCTGTCCATGATGGCCATCCTGTTCCTGCCGCGGCAGTTCCACGTGGCCGTGGTCGAAAATTTTTCGGTGGACCATATCAAGAAAGCCATGTGGCTCTTTCCGCTCTATCTGTTCCTCATCAATATCTTCGTGCTGCCCATTGCATACGGCGGACTGCTTCTGGGAGAGATCCAGTCGAGCGCCGACTATTTCGTGCTCAGCATTCCGATGCACTATGAGCAGTCCGTCCTCGCGCTCATCGTGTTCATAGGCGGCTTCTCGGCGGCCACGGCCATGATCATCGTCGAGTCCGTAGCCCTCTCAACCATGGTCATGAATAGTTTCGTCATGCCCACGCTCTGGGACCTCTCCGCCATCAGGAACTTCCACGCCGTGGTCCTGAACATCAAGCGGCTGGTGATCCTGGGCTGCGTGTTTCTGGGCTATGCCTTTGCCGTGTATGTCGGGGAGTTCTACAGTCTCGTGGACATCGGCCTCAAATCGTTCGAGGCCGTCACCATTTTCGCGCCCTCCATCCTGATAGGCCTCTACTGGAAGGGAGGAAACAAAAAGGGCGCCATTGCCGGAATCATCGCCGGCTTCAGCGTCTGGATCTATACGCTCCTGATCCCCGCGCTCATGCGCGCCGGCATCATCGAGGCGGGCGGGTTCATGGCCGCGGTCTTCAATTCCACGCTCCTAAACCCCACGGCGCTCTTCGGCCTGGAAGGATTGGACCGGTGGAGCCATTCCCTGTTCTGGGGCATGTTCCTGAATGTCGGTTTCTACGTGGGGGTCTCGATCTTTACGCGCCAGTCCGACGCTGAAACGCATCAGGCCATCGTCTTCGTGGATTCCTTTTCTCCGCTTCCCCTGACCCCTGCGCAGCGGCCCGCCAGTGTCGCCGAGATCGAGGGCATCCTCGACCAGTATATCGGACCCGCAGAGGCCCGGGAGGCAGTCGACGGGTTCCTGAAGAGGAACGGCGCGGACCGGGAAACTATAACCGGCGATTTGCTCCTGAAACTGAGGCAGGAGGCCGAACGGGTCCTCTCGGGCGCCCTCGGCACCTCCATCAGTACGCTGGTGTTCCAGGACCGGACGGTCCTGACCCACGACGAGGCCCTGCGCGTTTCGAATTCGATCCAGCAGATCTCGCGGAGCCTCAGGCTCTCGCGTCAGGAACTCGCCGAGGCGAACCGGCAACTGGCGATGCTCAAGGAATTCAGCGAGAACATCATTGAAAGTCTTCCGCTCGGCGTGGCAACGCTGGACGAGGCGCTCTCCGTCAAATACTGGAACAGCGGCATGGAAATGATCACGGGCGTCGAGAAGTCCGACGCTCTCGACACCGACGCCTCGGACCTGCTCACCTGCCTTGAGCCCCGGCTCTTCACCCCGCAGATCCACGAGGGAGAAATAACCTGCAGGAGAAACTTCGACCCCCAGATCATCCTGAAGGGGTACGTGAGCCGGCTCACGGGCGCGCAAAAGGGATACGTGCTCGTCCTGGAGGACATCACGGAAAAGAAAAAGATCGAGGAGGAGCTCTTCCGGGCCACCAAGCACGCGAGCGTCGGGAGGCTTGCAGCGGGCGTTGCCCACGAGATCGGGAACCCGCTGGCTTCCATCTCCTCGCTCGTTCAGGAACTGCAGACCGAGGACCTGACGGCCTTTACCAAGGAATCACTCACCACGATCATCCAGCATGTGCACCGCATCGCGCGGATCGTCCGGAACCTCGGCGATTTCGCCCGGCTCTATCCCCGCCAGAAAGTCCCGACCAGCCTCAAGGACATCCTGGAGAACACGCTGAACCTGGTGCGGTACGACAAAAATTTCCGGAAGATCGAGATCCACGCCGACGTCCAGGAAACGCCCGCGCTCAAGATAGACCCGGACCAGATGCAGCAGGTCTTTCTGAACCTCATCCTGAACGCGCGTGACGCCATGCCGGACGGCGGGAGCCTCGACATAGCGATACACCGGCATGACGGCCAGGTCGAGATGCAGTTTTCGGACACGGGACACGGGATCGATCCCGACGTGAGGGACAAGGTTTTCGACCCTTTCTTCAGCACCAAGGGACCGACCAAGGGGACGGGACTCGGTCTTTCCATCTGCTACAGCATCATCAAAGACCACGGCGGCACGATTGAGATCGACTCGGAGAAGGACAAGGGCACGCGGTTCACAATCCGGATTCCGGCGGAAGGGTAAAGAGGAGAGAGGTTTCAATGCCAAAAAGCATTCTCATCGTAGAAGACGAAGACACGCTGCGGGAGTCCCTCAAGCGGATCTTCAGCAAAGAGGGGTATGCCGTCGAGGGCGCGGAATCTGCGGAGAAGGGGCTCGCGCTGTTTGAAGCGAACCACTATGACGCGATCATATCGGACATCATCCTGCCCGGCATGGACGGCATCGAGATGCTGTCCAAGGTGCGGGAGCAGAACCCGGACCAGATCGTCATCATCGTCACGGCCTACGCGTCGCTCGACACGTCGGTGAAGGCGCTGCGGGCCGGGGCCTACGATTATATCATGAAGCCGATCATCCACGAGGAGATCAAGCTGATCGTGCGGAACGCGCTGCGGCAGAAGAGCCTCCAGGCCGAGAACGCGCTGCTCAAGCGCGAGATCGGCAAGGACTACGATTTCAGCAGCATCATCGGGGCGAGCCCGGCGATCAAGGCCATTCTCAGCGAGGTGAAGAAGATCACCAACGCCCGGAGCAACGTCCTGCTTCTCGGCGAGACCGGCACGGGGAAGGAGCTCTTCGCGCGGGTCATCCACCACAACAGCCCCCGCCGGGACATGCCGTTCGTGCCGATCAACTGCTCCGCCATCCCCGAGAACCTGCTCGAGACCGAGCTGTTCGGCCACATGCGCGGGGCCTTCACCGGCGCGGTCGCGACGAAAAAGGGCATCCTCGAAGAGGCCGAGGGCGGCACCGTGTTTTTGGACGAGATCGGCGACATGAGTATGTCGCTCCAGGCGAAGTTGCTGCGCGTCATCGAAGACCAGATAATCCGTCCCGTGGGCAGCACCAAGGGGACCAAGGTCGACATCCGCTTCATCACCGCCACGAACAAGGACCTGAAGGCCGCGGTCAAGACGGGAGCTTTCCGGGAGGACCTGTACTACCGCATCAACGTGATCACCCTCCAGATACCGCCGCTCAGAGAGCGGAAAGAGGACATCGGGGCGCTCTTGCAGTATTACCTCGAATGGTACTGCCATGAGATGGGCAAGCAGGTCAAGGAGATCGCTCCAGATGCCATGGAGATCCTGCTGAACTACGACTGGGCCGGCAACGTCCGCGAACTCCAGAACGTGATCGAGCGCGCCATCCTGATCTCCGACGGGGACCTCATCAGGCCAGAGCACCTGCCCGGCGGCATGAAAACCGCCGCGCCGTTCCTGCTTGAGTCCTTCGGCCAGAAGCTCTCCATCGAAGACTACACGAAGGCCTTCATCGTCCGGTATCAGACCGAATGCAATGAACAGCATCTCGCGGACAGGCTCGGGATCACGCGTAAATCGCTCTGGGAAAAAAGGAAGAAGTGGGGAATCCCGAAGGAACGGTAGCGCATTGCGGATTGCAACACTGGAAATTGAAAAGTTGGAACTTGGAACATTGTCTGAGAGCCTGAACCTTGATTAGACACTATGTCATTAAAGAAAAAAATAGCGCTCAGCTTCTTCATCAGTGCCTTCATTATCGCGATCCTCGCGGCGTTTGAGTATGCGAGCTTCCTCGAGATCAGGAAGGAGATCCGGTATCTCGAAATCACGGATACGCTGGGCCGCAAATCGCTCCAGCTCAGGCGGCATGAAAAGAACTTTTTTCTCTTCGGACCCGGCAAGGCAGGCGAGGAGGCCGCCGCAGTCCGCGACTACATCGGCCAGATCAAGGAAGGTCTCGCGCAGAACCCGCATATCGACAAGGCGGACCAGCTGTCGCTTCGGGCCGGCATCCAGGACTATGAAGAGCGTTTCGACAAAATCGATGCGGCGGCAACGTCCCTCACCGCGGCCTTCGAAAAGGTCAAGGCGGCGGACCCGAGAAACAGCGTGTACCTCGCCCTCGTGGAAGCGACCTTTCTTGAGCGGCCCGGCGCAGTCGGCGGAATTTCTGACCACGGTGTTCCGGCTGTCCCCTGCACCACGATCTGGTGACGGGCCTTCGCAGGCTTGATGCGGACATCATGGCGCTCAGGAAAACGGGTGAGGACATCCTGGTCATTTCCAAGGACCTCGACAAGGTCGCCCGGGAAAAAGTGGAGACGGTGATCCGCGTTTCGCAGCTCGCGATCCTCATCTTCTTCCCGCTGTTTTTCGTCGTGGGCATCGGCATGCTGTTTTTCATCACGGCGAACGTGGTGAGGAGGCTCATGCTCCTCATCACCATGGTGGAAAAAACGGGAAAGGGCTCCTATCCGCACCTTGCCGTCGCCCCGTCGGACGGAAATGCCCGCGACGAGGTGGGGGTGCTGATCGACAAGTTCAATGACATGGAGGACCAGCTTGCCCTGCACGAGCAGGAACTGGAGCAAAAAAACCGGGAGCTGATGCAGGCCAAGAAACTGGCGGCTA
This sequence comes from Nitrospirota bacterium, assembly GCA_963741205.1. Classification (GTDB taxonomy): domain Bacteria; phylum Nitrospirota; class UBA9217; order UBA9217; family UBA9217; genus JAJYKN01. The sequence continues at coordinate 249,486 of CAVUHW010000026.1, read as the reverse complement.
TCGGAACGCTCGCGTCCGGCGTGGCCCATGAGTTGAACAATCCGCTCAACAATATTTACCTTTCCGCGCAGGTGCTTATGCGGGAGGCTGGTGAGAGCTGTTCCCCGGATGTGCAAGAGGCGGTCGGCGACATCGTGGGCCAGACCGAGCGCGTGAAGCGCATCGTCAGCGATCTCCTGGAGTTCGCCCGCGGGAGGGAGCTGCAGTACCAGGAAACGGACCTGTGCGGGCTCATTACGGATGCGTACCGACACGCCGCCAGTTCGAGGAACCTGGGCGGAATCCGGTATATCTGCTCGTCAGACCCTCTCCGGATCACCCTCTCCGTCGATCAGGGACAGATGGAGCAGGTGTTCACCAACCTGTTCCTGAACGCCGCGGACGCAATGCAGGCGGAGGGGCAGATTACCGTGATGGCGAAACAGGACGCCGCAAGCGTGGTCATCAGGGTCTCCGACAGCGGAAGAGGGATTCCCCGGGAATCTCAGGACAAGATCTTCGAGCCTTTTTTTACGACGAAGGACAAGGGGACGGGGCTCGGGCTCGCGATCGTCTATAATATCATCAAAAAGCACGGCGGCGACATCGCGGTCGAGAGCGACGAGGGCAAGGGAACGACGTTCACGATCACGCTGCCGGTCGGTAAGCCGTAAAGGAAGAAAGGATTACCAAGTGAGCAAGGCCGCTAAGGTCGTCATTCCCGCGAAAGCAGGAATCCATTGGCTTTTAAAGTCTTGATTGCAAAATGGCATTCCCGATTGAGAAATGCATTCGGGAATCGACTTGTTCAGAATTAAAGAAGATAAGCCATGGCCTTCAAAATCCTCATAGCCGAAGACGAAGAGATCACCCTGAAGCACCTGGTCAATACCCTGCAGAAGGCCGGCTACGCGGCAGTCGGGACGCAAAACGGACAGGACGCGCTCCGGAAGATCGAGAGCGACCACTTCGACCTTTTGATCGCCGATATCAAGATGCCGGGCATGACCGGCATCGAGCTTCTCGACAAGATCAAGGAGAAGCAGATCGAGACCGAGGTGATCATCATCACCGGTTTCGGCAGCATCGGCTCCGTGGTGGAGGCGATGAAGAAGGGGGCGTACGATTACGTCACCAAACCCTTCAACCTCGACGAACTCCTGCTCAAGGTCGCGAAGATCCGGGAACAGCGGACGCTGAAAAAGGAGAACATCGCGCTCAAGGCCTTCATGGGCATGGACCGCAAGGTCTCGATCATCGCCAAGAGCGTGAGCATGAGCCGGATACTCGACACCATCGACGGGATGAAGGACTCGGACTGCAACGTGCTCCTGACCGGGGAGACCGGCGTGGGCAAGAGCCTGCTCGCCAAGATCATCCACTTCACGAGCCGGCGCCAGAGCATGCCCTTTCTTTCGATCAACTGCGCCACGCTCACCGAGGAACTCCTGGCCTCCGAGCTTTTCGGGCACGAAAAGGGCGCGTTCACCGGCGCGGTCAAAACCAAGCAGGGCCTCGTGGAGATCGCGGACACGGGCACGCTGTTTCTGGACGAGATCGCGGAGATGGCGCCGAACCTCCAGGCCAAGCTCCTGAAAGTCATCGAGGAGGGCGAATTCTACCGGGTGGGCGGGACCAAGCCGATCAAGGTGGACGTGCGGTTCATCGCCGCGACGAACCAGAACGTGCGGACGATCATCGCCGAGGGCAGGTTCCGGGAGGACCTGTACTACCGCCTGAACATCATGGAGATCGTCATCCCGCCGCTCCGCGACCGCCGGGACGACATCCCGCCGCTCTGCGCTTATTTCCTGGAAAAGCACCTCCCGAGCTCCCGCAAGAAGATCACCGGCTTCACGAAGGAGTCGCTGGACGTGCTGACGAACTACAGCTATCCGGGCAACGTGCGGGAGCTTGAAAATATCGTCGAACGGGCGATCATCCTGGAAAAGACCGGCGTCATAACTCCCGAAAGCCTTCCGCAGACCATCAAGATGTTTCAGATCGAGACCATCGAGCCGGACAAGGTCAAGACCATCGAGGAGCTGAACAAGGATTACGCCGAGAAGGTGATCGACATGCTCGGCGGCAATAAATCAAAGGCCGCGGAGGTGCTCGGCATCTCGCGGACGAGCCTCTGGCGCATCCTGAAGGAAGAATAGATTTTCACGCGTCTTTGGGGGACATCCAACGGTCCTCCTTCATTCCCCATGTCAAACTGATCTTGGAAATGCCAACCTTCACTCGCAATTCTGCAATTTCAAAAAGCGTGAACAATCATCGACTACATCCTGTAGGTGTTGCCGATGATTCGATGAAGAAGTCAACATTACGACATGAAATATGCATATTGATCTCGAATGTTTTGGTAAGAGGTTCTTTCCTGTAGCTCAAACGGTTACATATTCTTGAAATTGAAAGCACAACCACAATGTTTGTATCGCTTACCCTAATAATATCGGCCGCCTTGAAAAGCGTTTCTAAATATCATGTTGGTATTCAGAATTTCACGTTTGTCCGGGCTGAGGGTCGTGGTACTGCTGGAAGGCTTTTCTACAGAAGAGACTGGATAGATAAGGATCTGCGCGAAATGACAGAATTCCTTGGTTTTGTTGTTCGCCTCGAAGACGGATTCTGGAAAGTTGACTGCGTGATTAATTCAGTAGGAACAAAAATCTCCATGGGCAAGAATGGCATACCACAGGAGAGAACAATGAATGACTTAGCGGAGCATACATGCTTGTCGCTTAGGTGAGCTCACAAACCGCGTTATTATTATAGATCGAGTCGATATTGTGCAAATAATCCTCATATCACGATAAGAGTTCCAACGAGCGCGTCGTGTCCGAGCGCTACGAGGCGGTACACGCGCGCGTTGGGCGGCGAGGAGCCATGAATGCTTTATCATCACGCAGGTGGAGCGCGGTTAATGCGATCGTCGTCACGACACTGTTGATGTGGCCGCTCGCCGCATCGGCGCAGTTGAAGGTGCTGATATCGGGCGGCTTCTCCGGACCGTACGAGAAGCTGTTGCCGGAGTTCGAGCGCACGACGGGCATCAAGGTCACCACCGGCTCAGGTTCGTCGCAGGGAACGGGGCCGCAGACCATCGGGGCGCAACTCGCCAGCGGCATTCCTGTTGACGTGGTGATCCTCTCCAGGGAAGGTCTCACTGAGTTGATCGCCGCGCAACGGATCGCCGCCGGAACGGATGTAGATCTGGCGCGAACACCCCTCGGCGTGGCGGTGTCCGCTGGGGCTGCAAAACCTGACGTCAGCACCGTCGAAGCCTTCAAACAGCGTCGTATTGAACTCCAAGGCTGTCGCCGTCCCGAGCAGCACGAGCGGCATCTTCCTTACGAAGGACGTTTTTCCGCGGCTTGGCATCGCGGACCGGGTAAACGTCAAGGCCGCGCCGCGCGGCACAGGCGCGGCGGCCATGGTCGCCGCGGGACAAGCGGACGTTGCGATCATGCCAGTCAGCGAAATCGTGCACGCACCAGGCGTCGACTTTGCAGGTGTGATCGCGGAGGAGATCCAGCTGAACCAGGTGTTCTCAGCGGCGGTCGTGGCGAGATCGAATGAGATTGAAGCGGCGAAGCGACTGATCGCGTTCTTCGCCTCCGAGCGCGCATCCGACGTGATCAGGAGCAGCGGGATGGAGCCGCTCGCGAAACGCCTTCCGGACTGATGCGAGCTGGCCGCCCAACAATGCACTGCAACCGACGCGCCGGAACGCGCGGCTGAGCGCAGCGTTCATATACACTTTTCAAGTAGCATGTCGCATTGAATTTTAGTCAACACGCGTGCAAGCTCGTAGGTGAAGGTGACGGAATCCGGGCAGTCGATACAATACTGAGGATTGATTGTAATATTTGCCACGAGGTTGTTCCGTGTTCTTAGACCTCGCGATGGGCACTCACCCGCCGATGATTCAGGCAGCGTAAGCTCGGCAAAACGGTTCGGCGAGATCATCTCGAAGACGAAAGGCTGACGAAAAATCCTCTATGAGCTTTTTTATCGGTTTTCTTGCCGGCGTCTTCGGCGGCCTCATTGGCGGTGGCGGCGGGGTCGTTATGATCCCCCTCCTGGTCAGCGTCCTCAGGGTTGACCAGCATAAGGCACACGGCATCAGTCTGCTCGCCCTCGTCTTCACCGGGATTGCCGGCGCCATTACCTATGCCATGAAGGGGACCGTGGATGTAACCGCGGCACTCCTCATGGCAACGCCGGGTGTCATGACCGCGCGCGCAGGTGCGCGCTTTGCACATTCCCTTCCGGAGTGGAAGCTGAAGCGCTCCTTCGGCGGCTACCTGCTGGTCGTATCAGGCCTCCTGCTGTTCAAACCCTACCTCACCATCCTGCATGCGCTGGCCTCGGGCATGATGCAGGGCATCGTACTTCTGTTCACCGGGGCGTTTATGGGATTTCTTGCGGGAATGATGGGTGTCGGCGGCGGCGCGATCATGATCCCCGCCATGGTGCTCATTGCCGGTTTCGATCAACACGTGGCACAGGGCACTTCCATGCTGGCCATGGTTCCCCCGGCCAGCGCCGGCGCCTATACTCACTGGAAGCTTGGAAATATGCGGACGGATCTTCTGAAGGGACTCGTCCCCGGCATCCTCCTCGGAACCTTCCTGGGCGGATCGCTCGCCCACACGCTCTCCGATGCCGCGTTGCGTGTCGCATTTGCCTTGATGCTGCTTTGGACCGGCGTGCGGTATCTCCGGTCGAAACGCCCGTCCGGAAACGGGACCACGCCTTCTTCACCCGCGGTTTGATGCCAGCCGTCACTGCACGAACTGGTCGAAATATCGGTTGACAAGAGCGAATAATCGTACTACCGTATACGGGTTTGGCAGTCACACCCGGAAGATATTTAACCGGTTAAAACCGGCGCGCCAAGATGGCTACGGATGCGACGTGAATATGCTGTCTACAAACTGTGCGCGCTAACTACGCGCTCCGCCCAAGGGACGCCGCTATCGCGGCGCCCCTGAGCTCAGGCGTTCATGTACACTTTACAAGCCGTATACTGCATTGATATTTAGTCAACGCCATTACACACTAGTAGGTGAATCTCGCAATTTCCTACATAGAAAACTACTGCGAAGTACAGGCGTGATTCGTGATTCCCCTTACTCTCGATAAGTGCAAGCAGACCCACGTTATTCTTGGCCCTCCAAGCCGTAAAATTTTCAAATCGCATCATTTAAAATTTTAATTGAGTATTTCTTAAACTTGTGGTATTGTATGTCCCCACAGTCATTATCAGTCCAAATCCAAGCAAGGAGGAGCAAAAAATGAAGAAGGTCGCAGCAGTTCTCGCAGTCGTAATTATGGTTGTTTCTCTCGTTTCCATGGTTTTTGCCGCTGAAGCAAAGAAGGGCACCATCAAGGCTGTAGACGTCAAGGCAGGCACGATTTCCTTTTGTGCGGAAGGCACCACCACCGACATGACGCTCAAGGCCGACAAAGGCGTAGATCTCAGCAAGGTCAAGGCCGATACGAAGGCGGAGATCATGGTGGATAAAGACACCGTGAAAGAGATCAAAGAGATGAAGGCAAAGCCCAAGGCATCCGTGGGTTGCTAATCTCAGGAACGCTCTCAAGGGAGTCCCCGAAAGGAGACTCCCTTTTTTTGTCCTCTCGACGACACCCCGATCCCGGTACACACTGCGGTTCATTGCCTCCAAAGGGCGGCGCCTTCGCGGTTCCTTCACAGGAAAACACGAAATTTCTTGATTTCGAAGGTGGTTTTGTCTATTATTGTTTCTCGTTCAAATACACGCGTCATTTACGTTCAAGGAGGATTGTTACAGTGGTCAAGATAAACCAGGAAGAGCTCAAGCAAAAGATTGAAAAGCTGAAAAAGACCGCGACGGAGAAGGCATCGAAGGCCGGCGGCAAGAAGTCCGAACCCGAGGCCCGCAAGGCCCTCAAGCAGGTGAAGCGCGCACAGCGGAAACTGCGCGCAGTCAAGAATTACAAACTGGCTGCAAAGAAAGCGGCCGAGGCCAAAGCCGGCGGGGAAAAGGCGCCGGCATAACCGGAAGGCAATGCGGTGTCACGCTGTTATTCCTATAGGATGAAGGTGCTGTTCAGAATCGGCGCATTTCTTGCGCTGGCGGCGCTGTCGGCATGCGCGGGCAGAGTGAAGGAACCTGCGCCCGTATTGGCGCCTGACTTACCGCAACAGTCTCTCCACAGTATTCCCTCAGGCACGGTGGAGGAACCTGCGCCCGCGGTCACTCCACCGCAACCGGCGGCCGCCGTTCCTAAGGCAGCCCCTGTTCGGGGCCCGGTCTACAAGGAAACGGGTGTCGCCAGCTGGTACGGGAAGGAGCTTCACGGCAAAAAGACGGCGTCCGGCGGCGTCTTCCATAGGGAGGGCCTCTCGGCTGCCCACCGGACGCTGCCGTTCGGCACGGTCATTCGCGTCACGAACCTCCGCAATTCCAAGAGCATCGACGTAACAATCACCGACCGGGGCCCCTTCGTCAAAAACAGGATCCTCGACGTGTCGTACGAAGCAGCGAGGGAGCTGGGGTTCCTTTCAAGCGGTACGGCCCGGGTCAAGCTGGAAACCCTGGCAGCGGTGCGCGGCGCTGCACGCTACACGGTCCAGGCCGCGACCTATACGGAAGAGGAGAACGCGCGCATGCTCAAGGACCGGCTCTCGAAGAAATTCGAACTGGTCTTTATTGTTGAGACAGAAACCTCGCGCGCGCGTTTATACCATGTGCGCATCGGCTCCTACGCATCGGCGGAACGGGCGGAGCAGGTCGCTGCCAAGCTGACGCTCGAAGGCCTGGAACCGGTTGTCATACGGAAAGATTGACCGGTTCAGGGAAAAATACGGATCGGAAATCCGGTCATCCGGGTGAGGAACCATGAAAATCAACGTTGCGACGGGCTGGATAGAAAAGCTGAAGACCGACGGCGCGGTGCTGTTTCTCTTTGACGGAGAAAAACCGGGGGGGGCCGCGGCCCGGGTGGACAAGGCGCTCGGCGGTATGATCGGGCGAATTATGAAGCGCGGCGATTTTAAGGCCAAGCCCGGGGCGGTTTACCCGGTGCATCCGGGGGGAACAATCGCCCCGGAGCGGCTGCTCCTTGCCGGGCTGGGCAAGCGCGGTGAATTTACGCTCAACAGGCTGCGACACGCCGTGGGCAAGGCGGCGCCTGCTCTCAGGGCCGCCGGAGCAGCGAACATCACGCTCCTCATCGACGGCTTCAGTCTGGATGCGGAGGAAACCGGCCAGGCGGTTGCCGAGGGGGCCAAGCTCGGCCTGTACCGTTTTCTCAAGTATAAGACCGACGAGGAGAACGAACGCAGGCAGGACATCCGGACGATGACCCTGGTGAGCGAAACGGCGGCCGCGGTCAAGGCCCTGGAGAAGGGCGCGAAGGCGGGCGCAGTGATCGCCGAGTCCGTCATGATGGCCCGCGACATGGTAAGCTCTCCGCCCGTTGACATGACGCCGGCGGTCATTGCCGCGAAGGCGAGGGAACTCTCCCGGCTGTCCGGCCTCAAAGTCCGGGTCCTCGAGCGGGCACAGATGGAAAGGCTCGGCATGGGCGGGCTCCTGGGCGTTGCGTCGGGCAGCATGCAGCCGCCGAAGTTCATCATCGTCGAATACCGGAAGGGCGGCAAGAAGCCCTTCATCGCCCTTGTGGGCAAGACCATTACCTTCGATTCCGGCGGCATCTCGATCAAACCCGCGGAGAACATGGACAGGATGAAGGACGACATGTCCGGCGGGGCCGCGGTCCTGGGCGCAATCCGTGCGGCCGCCGCGCTGGGGCTCCCGCTCAACATTGTAGGGCTGCTTCCCGCCACGGAGAACATGCCGGGCGGCAGCGCGTACAAGCCCGGCGACGTCCTGCGCACGATGTCCGGACAGACCATCGAGATCCTCAACACCGACGCGGAGGGGCGGCTCATCCTCTCCGACGGGCTCGCCTATGCCTGCCGATACAAGCCGGCGGTGATCGTGGACATCGCGACCTTGACCGGCGCATGCGGCATCGCGCTCGGTCAGGAAGCGACCGGCATGGTCGGCACCCATGATGCGTTCAAACGGAAGATACGCGAGGCCGGCGAAAAGACCGGAGAGCGCGTGTGGGAGCTTCCGCTCTGGGAGGAGTACTACGACCAGATCAAGAGCGACATCGCGGACATGAAGAACACCGGCGGCAGGCAGGGAGGCGTGATTACGGCCGCGGCGCTTCTGTCCAAGTTCGTGCAGAAATATCCCTGGGTGCACCTCGACATCGCCGCGACGGCCTGGAGCGACAAGGACCGGCCCTACACCCCGAAGGGCGCGACCGGCATCGGGGTAAGGCTCCTGACGCAGTTTTTGAGGGACTACGAGAAAAAGCGATAGTTTTTCCACCTTCCTTAAAGATCTCTGGGTCGTCATTCGCGACGAACGGTCCTATCGGGAATCCAGTGCCTTCGTTTTATCTTCTTCATGCAAAAAGCTACTGGATTCCCGATTTAAACATTCGGGAATGACGTCAATAATAAGGTATGCTGAAAGTTTGCCGGCTGTTTCATCCCGATTATGCCCATTGAGTTGACGTACGTTGAAGCACTAGCGAATACGGAAAAGGTCCTGATCAAGGGACGGTTCACCAAGGCCGACGTGTTCATTACCCGGTCCGAGGGACGTCGCTTCGTGGTAAAGGACTATGCCCGGAAAGGGTTCTGGGAGCGGAACCTTGTCGGACGCATCGTCATCGGTCGCGAGGCCCGGGCGTATGCCGCGCTCGAAGGAATAGATGGCCTGCCGGCGAGGTTCAAGCGGTTGTCGCCCTTTTCGTTTGCCGTCGAGTATCTGCAGGGAAAGGACTTCGGCGCCGTTGAACGCGGAGAGATAGGACCCGACATCATACATCAGTTCGAGCGGATCGTGCGCGACCTGCATGCGCGCGGCTGGGTCCATCTCGACCTTCACCGGCGCTCGAACATCCTCCTCATCGACGGCAAGGTCTTCGTGGTGGACCTTGCGTCCGCCCTTCATACGGGGTCCGCGCCTCTCATCGGCAAGTGCCTGACCTCCCTCGTGGGGGTCGCCGATCTGCTATCGCTCATCAAAATGAAGACCCTCTACGGACCCGGGCTGATGACTCCGCGCGAGCGGACGTGGCTCAGGATCAGAAACAGGATCATGCCGACGAAGTGGGAGTCGTAGCGATCATACGTCCCTGTTCTTTTGGTGTCATTCCGGGCTTGAACCGGAATCCAATTTTCTCAAATGGATTCCCGCCCCCCGTTTTCACGGGGGCAAGTTTATCCCCGCGGAAGCGGCGACGGGAATGACAGCGTAGAGCTGTGGATTGCCCGCATTGACACGCCGGCAACGAGTAGAGTAGTATGTTTCTATGCTGAAATTCAAGATCGCCTCTGATTTCAAGCCCACCGGCGACCAGCCCCAGGCCATCGACAAGCTCTCCGAAGGCATCCTCAAGGGTCTTCGCCACCAGGTCCTGCTCGGCGTGACCGGCTCGGGCAAGACCTTCACCATGGCGAACGTCGTGAGAAGGTCCAGAAACCCACGCTCGTCATCGCGCACAACAAGACGCTGGCGGCCCAGCTCTACAACGAGTTCAAGGAGCTTTTCCCCGAGAATGCCGTCGAATACTTCGTCTCCTACTATGACTACTACCAGCCCGAGGCGTATCTCCCGACGACGGACACCTATATCGAGAAGGACTCCTCCATCAACGAACAGATCGACCGCATGCGCCACTCGGCGACGAACGCGCTCTTAGAGCGGAACGACGTGATCGTCGTCTCGTCGGTCTCGTGCATCTACGGCCTGGGTTCGCCCGAGGCCTATCACGGCATGCTGCTGTTCCTGGAAAAGGGGCAGCATATCGAGCGCAACGACATCCTCCGCAAGCTCGTGGACATCCAGTATGCGCGGAACGATTTCGATTTCCAGCGCGGGACGTTCCGGGTGCGCGGCGACGTGGTCGAGATCTTTCCCGCCTCCCACGAGAGCACGGCCCTCCGCGTCGAGCTGTTCGGCGACGAGATCGATACGATCTCCGAGTTCGACCCGCTCCTGGGAACGCCGCTCCGAAGCTCGAAAAGATCGCCGTCTACCCGAACAGCCATTACGTGATCCCGGAAACGCGCATGAAGACGGCCATCGACGGCATTCACGATGAGCTCAGGGAACGGATCCAGGACTTCCGCAGGATGAACAAGCTCATCGAGGCGCAGCGCATCGAGCAGCGGACCATGTTCGACCTCGAGATGATCCAGGAGATGGGCTACTGCCACGGCATCGAGAACTACTCGCGCCACCTCTCCGGGCAGGGCTCCCGGAGAACCCCCGCCGACGCTGCTCGACTATTTCCCCAAGGATTTTCTCCTCGTCGTCGACGAGTCCCACGCCACGATCCCGCAGATCGGCGGCATGTACAACGGCGACCGCGCGAGAAAGACGACGCTCGTGGAGTACGGCTTCCGGCTGCCGTCGGCGCTGGACAACCGTCCGCTCAATTTTCAGGAGTTCGAAGAGCGGGTGAACCAGACCGTGTATGTTTCGGCAACGCCGGCCGATTTTGAGATCGGGAAATCCGGGAACAGGATCATCGAACAGGTCATCAGGCCCACCGGCCTTACCGACCCGAAGATCGCCATCAGGCCGGTCAAGGGGCAGGTGGATGACCTGTTGAACGAAATCAGGAGACACGCCGAAGCCAAAGAGCGCGTGCTCGTGACCACGCTCACGAAGCGCATGGCGGAAGACCTGACCGAGCATTACAAAGAACTGAACGTTAAAGTGGCGTATCTCCACTCCGATGTCGAGACCCTCGAGCGGGTGGATATCATCCGCGATCTGCGCCTGGGAAAGTACGACGTCCTGATCGGCATCAACCTCCTGCGCGAGGGGCTCGACATCCCCGAGGTCTCGCTCGTCGCGATTCTGGACGCCGACAAGGAAGGGTTCCTCCGCTCCACGCGGTCGCTCATCCAGACCATGGGCCGCGCGGCGCGGAACGTGAACGGCGAGGTCATCCTCTACGCCGAGAACATCACCGACTCCATGCGAAACGCCATCGCCGAGACGAACAGGCGGCGCACCGTGCAGGAAGAGTACAACGAGAAGCATAACATCACGCCGGTAGTCCATCAAGAGAAACATCCAGGCAACGCTCCGCACCGTGTACGAGCAGGATTACTTTACCGTGCCGATCGCCGCAGAAGACGCCGGCGAGTACGTATCGACCGTGAATATTCCCGCAGCTCATCGCGTCGCTCGAAAGACAGATGCGCGCCGCGGCGAAGGAACTGGATTTCGAGACAGCGGCGGAACTCCGCGACAAGATCCGGTCGCTCCGGCAGCAGGAGATGGCTGTGGGGGTGAAGGTGGAGTAGGAATAATTGCGGAATGACGAATGCGGAACGCGGAATGAGACGAGTGCATAGCAAGGAGAATGAGGAGCCCGCAGCGGTAAAGAACTCCGTCTTCGCAAACAGTCTTGAGTGCAGGCGTATCTTGTGATAGACTTGGATCGCTTGATCCCAGAGCAGTTCACCGTAGAGGAGCGTATACATCATGAAACACATCGGCGTCTATCCCGGCACCTTCGATCCCGTCACGAAAGGTCATATAGACCTCGTCGAGCGGAGCCTCAGGATCTTCGATGAATTGATCGTCGCTGTTGCGGCGAACCCGAAGAAGGAGCCGCTCTTTTCCCTGGAAGAGCGGATCGATATGTTCAGGAAAGTCATAGCCCGCTACCGGCGGGTGCGGATCGAAGGGTTCGACGGGCTCCTGGTCGATTATGTCCGGCAGAAAAAGGCGTCGGGCATCATCCGCGGCCTCCGGGCGGTATCCGACTTCGAGTACGAGATGCAGATGGCCCTCATGAACCGGAGGCTCGACAGCAGGATTGAGACAGTGTTCCTGATGCCGAATGAGGAGTATTCGTTCATCACCTCGACGATCGTGAAGGAGGCCGCGAGCTACGGCGGCGATGTATCGAGTCTTGTCCCGAGGGTGGTCGTCGAAAAATTAAGGAGGAAGTTCGGGAGGTAGAGGAACACCGATTTTAATAACTCTCAGCTATTTCCCTGCGCAATTAGGTTAACAACTCAATCTTTAAGTACCGCATGCTCACTAACTCGTTACAGGAGGAACACATGCAAAAGGAGCTTTATTTCGCGGACATTCTGCAGGAGCTTTATGATGAAAAAAAGACCGGTGCCCTCTATGTCCGGATCCTTGAAACAAGCGAGGACCTCTACCGAATGTTTTTCAAGAACGGGAACATCTGCCACGTCCGTTACGGCTCCGCAGTGGGCAAGGACTGCCTGGACATTCTCGATTACTACAATTTGGTTAGCGCTACGTTTTTTGAGGGCATAAACGCTCCCGTTAGCTCCGCTTCCGACCTCCCGGATACGGAACGGATCATCTCCATGATGCGTGGTTTCAAGAAAAAAGTTCGTATGCGGTAGTCTCGTATCGGGAATATTCCTTTTTTCCACAGCTTCGCTTGGCCCGACCTGGCTATACATACACCCGGTTTGCTTCTCACGGCCGCTTCGGCTGCAGCATGCTTACTCTGTTGCCTTCCGTATCTATGAACGACACGTACAATCCGACTCCGGGGATATCCATAGGCTCGCCGAGCACTTTGCCTCCCGCCTTTTCTACCTTCTTCATATACTCCTTAATGTTTTCTACAGCAATAACCACTGAAGGATATTGCGCCGGCATGTCATCCGATTTCGGATAGAATCCGCCGTTGATGGCCCCCGGTGTTTTAGGGCGGCCTTCTTCGTCAGTCTCGGTCGTGGTGGCAAGGACGTAGTTTCCCATTTCTTCACCCAACAGCTCGGTTTTCCACCCAAACACACCCGAGTAAAAACCTGCCATGCGCTTCCTGTCTTCAGCCGGCATTTCAAAATGGACTACTGGATTCATTTTCATGACTTATTACCTCCTGCACATGCAATTCCCTGCTTTTCTATTTGAACGATAGCACCGGGTAGTGCAGGCGTCAACCATCGGACCAGGAATGGCGTTCAGTATTGTGTCTTTGGATACTAAGGTTTCAGCAGAGAAGGCCGGTGAAGTGGTTCGCCACGGGGTTCAGGGCGGCAATTTACAACCCGTAGTCATTAAGAAGGAAGGTAATAGACGGAGATGGTTCATGGTCTTTCGCCTCAGGGAACGCTCCAACTCGGTACTCTTTCCCAGGAAAATCCTGAAAAATTGGCTATTTTAAATGTTAAAAACATAAAAAATTTGTTTCGGGGCAAGAATTTACTCTGTGTAGTTCGTTACACAGTTAGGCATCTCCTTCCCTAATATATGTCCGAATCGCACTTATAACTGTCTAAAAATTAATAGAAGTACTATGGTACTAGTATTGCTTGCAATACATCAAGTTAACTAATACTTTATGCTTACAATATTCTATACAATAAGTCGCAAAAACGAAAGCAGCCATTTACGTTTTAAAAGGAGGCCATAAAATAGCTGTTTGTTGCATTACTGGTTTTGCCTGTTGTTTCCGTAAAAGGAGGTAAGCCATGAAACTCTCGTTGGCAAGGAGGAAGCTTCATATGATCAAGCATGCTATGCGGTTAGTTCTGGTTATGTCGGTGGCATCCCTGCTTTTTGCTTGTGGTGTTGGGGAGACGCCTGTACTCCAGCCAGCTGCCCAAGCAACGTTCTCTAAGTCCGTTTCCCTTTCCCTGTCCCTGTCCCAGGCCGTTCAATGCTCTGATGTAGCTACCATTGCAGCAGGCCGCTATCATACGGTCGGGCTTAAAGAGGATGGGACCGTCGTGGCTGTCGGGTATAATAGCTATGGCCAGCTGAATGTCTCCACATGGACGAATATAAAGGCCATTGCAGCAGGCACGTATCATACGGTCGGGCTTAAAGAGGACGGGACCGTCGTGGCTGTCGGATATAATAGCTATGGCCAGCCGGATGTCTTCCCCCCATGGACGAATATAAAGGCCATTGCAGCAGGCACGTATCATACGGTCGGGCTTAAAGAGGATGGGACCGTCGTGGCTGTCGGAGATAATCGCATGGCCAGCGCCGGATGTCTTCCTCCTCATGGACGAATATAAAGGCCATTGCAGCAGGCGCGTATCATACGGTCGGGCTTAAAGAGGATGGGACCGTCGTGGCTGTCGGAGATAATGGCTATGGCCAGCTGGATGTCTTCCCACATGGACGAATATAAAGGCTATTGCTGCAGGCGCGTATCATACGGTCGGGCTTAAAGAGGACGGGACCGTCGTGGCTGTCGGAGATAATGGCTAGGCCAGTCGCCGGATGTCTCCCTCATGGACGAATATAAAGGCCATTGCTGCAGGCCGTATCATACGGTCGGGCTTAAAGAGGACGGGACCGTCGTGGCTGTCGGGTCTTATTACAATGGCCAGTCGCCGCCGACTGTCTTCCCACCCGCCTGGACGAATATAAAGGCCATTGCAGCAGGCTGGAATCATACGGTTGGGCTTAAAGACGATGGGACCGTCGTGGCTGACGGAAATAATGGCGATGGCCAGTCGCCGGCTGTCTTCCCACCCGACTGGACGAACATTATGCCTATATGCGATCCTGCAGGCGCGGCAACTCTGGATGTCACTCCGCCAATTACAACATCCATGATGACCGGGACACAGGGCAATAACGGGTGGTATGTGTCTGATGTGCAGATGACATTGACCGCAACAGACAATGACGGCGGCGCGGGCGTGAAGGAGATACATTACTCCGTTGACGGCACAGAGACCGTCGTGCAGGGAAGTGGGGCCTCGCTTTCAATCGTGAGCGATGGGACCCATACAGTGACCTTTTATGCAATCGACAATGCAGGGAACGTGGAGACGCCGACTCATGAGATGATCGTCAATATCGATAAAACATCTCCGTCGAACCCTTCTCTTCCGTTAGCTCGGCGATCCTCTGGCCGCCTAATCATAAAATTGTGAACGTTTTGATTGGAGGCTCGGTTGCCGATGGCGGATCGGGAATCGCTTCAACAATAATTACGGTAACCGACGAATACGGAAAATACAATAAGACTGTTACGGGTGGTTTCGGAAGCGTGGTTCCGCTCGAGGCCTGGCGTGAAAGCACGGATATGGACGGCAGATTGTACACCATTACTGCCGTCACAACTGATGAAGCGGGAAACCAGTCAACGGGAACGACAAAAGTGCTCGTACCGCATGATATGACGTGAAACCGGAAGGTAATGAACTTCTATTCTTCAGATGTTGAAATTCGTTTTACCGATAAGTTTGACCGGGAGCAGGCTTCAGCCTGCTCCTTTTTTTCCGCCTCGTATCTTTTCACCGAAATATGGTGTTTTTTCAAAATTATCCGGAATCGTCATTATTGGGCACGAAACTTCGGGATGTGGTTCTCAGGAATTTCTATTCTTCCAGATGTGGTGGGTTAAAAATCGTTTTACGATAACAAGTTTCGGAATCTCAGCTGCAGCAGGCTTCATATGCCTGACTCCTTTTTTTGCCGCCCTGACGACCTTCTCTTTATTACGATTGTGCTCATGAGATCACCTTAATGTGTATAATATGGAAATCAATGCACATCGTCACGTGAGAAGACTGCATGGTTCACCTCTTGAGCCTCTGCCGCAAGGCCTCGTAGAGGATCACTGCCGCGGCCGTCGCCACATTCAGGGAATCGATCGTTTCCGCCATCGGGATGCGAACGCGCAGATCAATGCCGGCCATGATGTCCTCGGAAAGCCCTGCCCCCTCCTGTCCTAAAATCACGACAGTCGGTTTTGTCAGGTCAACGTCAAAGTGCGTCTTTTCCCCGGTCAACACCGTTGCCGCTGTCTGAAAGCCTTTCGCTTTGCATGTTTTCAGGAACAACGTCAAGTCACCGACCGGTGTAACGGGAAGGCGCAGGATGCTGCCCATGGAGGCGCGAACGGCCTTGGCATTATACGGGTCGACCGTGTTCTCCGTGAGCGCGACGCCTGACGCGCCGACCGCCTCCGCGGTGCGGATGATCGTGCCGAGATTGCCGGGGTCCTGGAGCCGGTGGGCAACGATAATGAGCTTCGCGCTGTGACCCAGGAGCTCTTCTTCGCTATGCCGTTTCATCCGGACAACAGCCATCACGGGCTGCGGTGTTTTGCTTTCCGATACCGCGTCCATGAGGCGTTCGGATATCCAAAGGATGTCCACACCCCTGCTCTCCGCGAGTTTGAGCACGCCTTTGCCGTGGTGCTGGACGAGGGCAGGCGATGCAACGACCATCGTTACCCCGGCATCCTCCCGGAGCGCCTCTTCCACCATCTTGATGCCTTCGATCAGGAAGGCCTGCTCTTTTTTCCGGTGTTTCGGGTCGGCGAGGGAACGAAGATATTTTATGATGCTGTTGTCTTTGCTGGAGACGGGGGTATGCGGGGTCGTTCGCTGCATGCGGGAGAGTATATCATAGCGCGGCCTTCGGCCGCAATGACTGATATTGAAACCACGGGTTCTGCTTCGCAGAACACACACACTGCATTCGCGACGTAGCACTTATAACCTCTGGGTGCAGGCGGATATACGCAGGTTGGATAAAAACCAAATATTGAATTTGGGTTGACCGTGTGCGGCGAAGCCGCCTGTGGTTAATAATGCGTCAGATCTTCATCTTCCGGAACTGCTCCCGGTACTGCTGTTCGAGGTCCTGCCATTTCCTGAGAGATTCAAAGCTGCTTTCCCATACCCGGTAATCGTCTTCATGTTCCTTGTCGGCATCCGGCTTCCCGCTTCGGTACTCCTCGATGAAGGCTTCCGTGGTCTTGTGATGTTTCTGCTCCATCAAACTGAGGGTTTTTTTAATCCGCTGGATCGCACTCTCGCAGACTTTCAATTCCCGGTGGAGTGATATCTCGAATTCATCGGTATGCATGCCGTTTCTCCCTAGCTTCAAGTATACCTTAGTATAATGTTACGACAAAGACAAGCCGGAAATTTATTCTTGACAGAATTGGTCAAGTTTGTTATGGTTAAGGTAACGAATTGCAGGACGGAAAAGGTCCTGTTTGTTTTTGTCGCCTGAGCGGAGCGAGGGCGGAACATACATGAAACTTTCTACGAAAGGAAAATACGGCGTCCGGGCGGTCTTCGAGATCGCGCGGCATTACGGCAAGGGGCCGATCACCATCAAGGAGATCGCCGACCGCCAGGGGATTTCTTTCTCGTATCTCGAACAGATCCTGCACAAGCTGGGTAAATCGGGCGTGATCGAGAGCGTGCGGGGGCCGGCGGGCGGATACCTGCTCGCTCGCAAGCCGGCGGAACTTACCATCGGAGACATCGTTCGGACCCTGGAGGGGCCTATCGCCCTGTCGCACTGTCTCGAACCAGGCGAGTCCGAAGAGTGCTCACAGACGGATGCCTGCGTTGCCCGGATGGTGTGGGCCCAGGTGGGAGCGAAGATAGAAGAGGCCCTCGACAGCATCAGCTTCGACGATCTCTTGCGTCAGCAAATGGAACACAAGGCGCCCGTCCTTCTGAAACCCGGAAAGAAGGCCGCCATGACAGGGAAGGGGGTATGTTAGCGTGAGAAAAGTCTATCTTGATCATGCGGCGACGACGCCGGTCCATCCAAAGGTTCTGGAGGCGATGCTTCCCTACTTTTCGAGCAAGTTCGGCAATCCGTCGAACCTGCACGACATCGGCAGGGAGGCCAAGAACGCTGTTGAGGAGGCGAGGGCGAAGACCGCCGCGCTCATCGGGGCAAAGCCCGAGGAAATCTATTTTACCGCGAGCGGCGCCGAGTCCAACAACTTCGCCTTGAAGGGATTAGTCCAGGCGAACAGCCAGAAGGGCAGGCATATCATCGTATCGCAGATCGAGCATTTCTCGATCCTCCATCCCGCAAAGACGCTTGAGAAGGCGGGTTTCTCGGTCACGTACCTCCCGACGGACAAAGAGGGGCTCGTGAACCCGGAGGATGTCGCTCGGGCCATCACCAAGGAGACGGTCCTCATCTCGATCATGCATGCGAACAACGAAATCGGCACGATCGAACCGATCGAAGAGATTTCGAAGATCGCGAAGGAGCGGGGCGTGCTCTTTCATACCGATGCGGTGGCGACCACCGGCTGGATCCCGGTGAATGTCCAGACCCTCGGCGTGGACGCGCTCTCGCTTTCGGGCCACCAGTTCTACGGCCCGAAGGGGGCCGCGGCGCTCTACGTGCGGAAAGGCGTCCGGATCAAGCCGCAAATCGAAGGCGGCATCCAGGAGGACGGCAGGCGGGCGGGCACCGAGGACGTGCCGGCCCTCGTGGGACTGGGCAAGGCCGCGGAGCTTGCCGCGGCGGACGTCCTGCAGAGGATGAGCTACGTTGCTCCGCTGCGGGACCGGCTGCAGAAGGGGCTCATGGACAAGATCGACCATCTGGTCATCAACGGCCACCCGACCAGGCGGTTGCCGCACAACTTGAACGTCTCCCTGTGGTACGTTGAAGGGGAATCGATGCTGCTGTTCCTGAACATGGAGGGGGTCTCGGTATCAAGCGGTTCGGCGTGCACGTCGCGCTCGCTCAAATCGTCTCACGTTCTCACGTGCATCGGGACCGATGCCGCGGTCGCGAATGGAACGCTGCTCATGTCGCTCGGCATGGGCAATACGGCGGAAGACATAGATTACGTGATAGAGAAGCTGCCCCCTATCGTTCAACGGCTGAGGGAGATGTCGCCTCTCTATGAGGATATGATCAAAAAGGAAAAAGTCCGGTGAGGAGGAGATTATGGAACAGTACAGTTCAAAGGTGATGGATCATTTCGCCCATCCGCACAACGTGGGAGAAATCGAGAACGCCGACGGGGTGGGCACCGTGGGAAATCCTGTCTGTGGAGATGTCATGCGGCTCTATATCAAAGTCGAGGGCAACGTCATTACCGATGCCAAGTTCAAGACCTTCGGGTGCGGCGCAGCCATCGCCACGAGCAGCATGGTGACCGACCTGGTAAAAGGCAAGACCATCGATGAGGCGCTCTCCATATCGAACGCGGCGGTGGCGGAGGCGCTCGGCGGGCTGCCGAAAGTTAAGATGCACTGTTCCGTGCTGGCCGAAGAGGCGCTCAAGTCCGCGCTCGACGATTATTACAAGAAGAAGGGGATTGCGTCCCCCGTGAAGATGCCCGCGGAATCGGGGCATGAGCACGAGATGGGCTAATTCGATTGCGGATTTCGGATTAAAACTCCGCAATCCGCATTCCGCCTGCACCCAGCGCTTACGAGTGCTTTGCGCGAGTGCAGGGCGCAATCCGAAATTGATTTCACGATGGATATCAAAGACATCAAACCCGACGCTGTATTGGACACGGTAGGTATGGCATGTCCCTTGCCGATCTTCAAGGCCTCGAACAGGATCAAGGAAATGAAGACGGGCGAGGTGCTTGAAGTGCAGTCTGATGACGACGGAATTGAAAAGGACATGCCGGCATGGTGCAAGCTGACAGGTAATGAATTTCTGGGCCTCACCCGGGAAAACGGCGAGTACCACGTCTACGTACGAAAAAAGTAATCCCTCTCCTTCCCTTGTCCCAGCTGGAAATTCCCTTCATTGATAGTTTGAGTCTCCCGTCAAACCGCAGGCGCTCCGCCCGCTTTCCGTTTGACAAGGCAGGGTCGATAGTTTATTATCACAGCACCAAAAAAGGGAGGCGCACGATGCAGACCATATCGTCCCTGAAGGAAGGCGACTGGGTCGAGGAGATATACCTCGTCACGTCCAAGCAGGTGTCGACGGCCAAGAACGGCGTGACGTACCTGTCGCTGAAGCTCGCGGACAGGACCGGCGAGATCGACGGCAGGCTATGGGACAACGCCGATGAAGTGGCCGGGAAGTTCGAGCGAGAGGATTTCGTGCGCATCAAGGGCATGGCTTCGAACTACCAGGGCTCGATGCAAATCAAGATGAAGACACTCGAAAAGGTCGACGACTCACGGGTTGACATGGTCAACTTCCTCGAATCGTCCCCCCGGAACATCGACGAGATGGTAAAGGAACTCAGGGCCGTTGCCGGCTCGGTGCAAAACGCGCATCTCCGTCAGCTGATGAACGGCTTCCTGAACGACACGGCGTTCATGGCCGCGTTCAGGCAGGCGCCGGCCGCCAAGACTCTCCACCACAATTATATCGGCGGCCTACTTGAGCACGTGCTGGAACTGATGAACATCGCCCGGGATCTGGCAAAACATTTTCCCTCGGCCGACATCGACCTGCTGACGGTCGGCGCCTTTCTCCATGATATCGGCAAGGTCAGGGAGCTGACGGTCAAGAAGTCCATCGGGTACACGACCGAGGGGCGTTTGCTGGGGCACATCTCGCTGGGATATGAAATGGTCACGGAGAAGGTCAATGCCATTCCGCGGTTCCCCGCGGAGCTCGCCATGCTGCTCAAGCACATCATGCTTTCGCATCACGGCGAGTACGAGTTCGGTTCGCCCAAGCGACCCAAGATCCAAGAAGCCATCATCATCAACTATCTCGATGACCTCTCGGCAAAGATCAACAACTTCCAGGCGACCCTGAAGAAGGAGAACGTGGCCGCGGGCGAGTGGACGGGGTTCAGCAAGATGCACGACCGCTATCTGTACCGTCAGATGTCCTATGAAGGGACGGCCGGGGAAACGGAAGAGACCGAAGAAATACGGGCCCCGGGCGTCAAGGCCGGGAAAGGCAATCACAGCGCGGGTTCGACGGGCAAGCTGCCGCTGGATATTTAACGGCAAGTACAAAGTACGAATTTCTAAACTTTCAAGACTTTCAAATTCCCAAGGCTGCGCGGGGTTGGTTTGGCCAATTTGAAATTATGATTTGTTTAGAATTTTGTGCTTAATTAGGATTTTGATGTTGCGAGGTATCGTATGTTCGGCGTACTCAAGAGTCTCAGCGACGGGCTTGCAAAGACCAGAAAGAACCTGGCGGACAAGATCGGGAACCTGGTCCTCGGCGAGAAGATCGACGAGATGTTTCTCGATGAGCTTGAAGAGGCGCTCATAGCGTCCGACGTGGGCGTCGACACGGCGACGTTCGTGCTCAAAGACCTTAAAGAACGGTACAAACGTAACGAGCTGGGAACGCCCGCGCAGGTAAAGGAGCGGCTGAAGGCAGCTCCTCGTCGAGATCCTGTCCGCGCGTTCCTCGGCGTTCTCGCTCAGCGCCGCCCCCGCCGTCGTGCTCGTCGTCGGCGTGAACGGCACGGGCAAAACCACGACGATCGGCAAGCTGGCGCACCGGCTGCAGGCCGAAGGGAAAAAGGTCATGCTCGCCGCGGGAGACACCTTCCGCGCGGCAGCTGCCGAACAGCTCTCCATCTGGGGTGAACGCGTCGGGATTCCCGTGATAAAACACCGGGAAGGGGCCGACCCGGGCGCGGTGGTGTTCGATGCCGTAAGCGCCGTAAAAGCAAGGTCCTATGACGTGCTCATCGTGGATACGGCCGGCAGGCTGCATACCAAGTCGAACCTCATGGAGGAGCTCAAGAAAGTGAAGCGCACTCATCGCGCGCGAACTGCCGGGCGCGCCGCACGAGACGCTGCTGGTCCTCGACGGGAACACCGGCCAGAACGCGCTCGTCCAGGCGAAAATGTTTAATGAGGCGGTCGGCGTCACCGGCATCGTGCTCACGAAGCTCGACGGGACGTCCAAGGGCGGAATCGTGTTCGCCATCACCAAGGAGCTCGACATCCCGGTGAAGTTTGTCGGCATCGGAGAAGCGGTCGAAGACCTGCGGAGTTTCGATCCGAAGGAATTCGTCGATGCGCTGTTGTAGAAAGGCATAAATTCGTCATGATCCAAATAGCTTAGTCATCGCGAATGAGAGCTAGCGGAGATCCATTGTGACGTTTATAATAATGGCATTCCCGTTCAGGATCTTGCGCGAATGATATTTGCAGTATTCTGGTAGTTATAGCTATGGAACCCGTCCAGGTCGAAATATACGGTCAGGTCTACAGCCTCAAGGGAGCGGACGATCCCGCCCATATACGCGAACTTGCCTCCTATGTTGATAAAAAAATGAAGGAAGTAGAGAAGGGGACGGGCACGGTCGATCCCCATCGCGTCGCCATCCTGACGGCGCTTACGATAGCCGATGAACTCTATGGCCTGCGGGAGCGATACGGCGAGCTGGAAACGACCGCTGAGAAATGCCGTAAAACGCATGCTCGACATGACGGAAAAAGTGCGGGAACGGAATGAACGATGTTCTACTCCAGGAAATCACCGGGGTATGTTCGAGGCATATCGCACTTGTAACTTGCTGAAAGTCATGTGTTTTACCTGCTCTCCTGTCCACATTTTTTTATCCTTGCCATTTTTCCCTGATTCTGGTATATATACATACAGAAAAAAATAATCGTCCCCTGCTTTGCGCGTGATGGATATAACTTGTTCCTCGTGAAAAAAAATTAAAGGGAGCTATCTTCTGGAAAGGGTGTGCATGCCCAGACAGGACTGGGAAGCCTGAACTTTCCATCATGGCGCCCACCTGGCAAAGTCCAGGAATCAAGTCTATCTACACGGCAAAAGCGGGGGATTTTTATATAATAGACAGAGAGGGTCATCTGTACGATACATAGTATCATCCTTCAAGTATCCTCGTTATCCATGATGACAGATATATCTCCTTAAATGAGTAATCAGCGCTAGCAAGTCCATAAGGAGCGGGAAGTAGGGAAGGCTCCGGCGCTTGTGATAGTCTCAAGAAACAGCGGTACCGAGGGGAAGTTAAAACAACCGAGCTTCTCACGAAGCTTCGCTCCTTCGGACCGCGCGAAAATTGTTTTACCAGCTTGGCAACATAATAAGACCATGGGGAAACTTACGAATACAACATATAAGCACCGAAGGGGAACAACCAGGATGTGGCATTTTGCAGACAACGGGCAGAGGCAGCAGATTATCCACCCGTACTACTCAATTTCCTGGAAAATCAGCAGGTTCCCCGACGCCAGTCGCTTCCCCGGGTACTGTTCTCTCCTGAGCTGGTTGAATTCAGAACTTTTTTTCGCCCGCTATCACACTGCCGTGCCCTCCCTCCTGAAGTAATTACGTTGGGTCTAAAAAACCTTAAAAGAAACATGCAGACGGAGTCCCTGCCTGCAGAGCCTGCAAACCCGCCTCTTGCGTGGCGCATGCGGCCCCGCGACCTTTCCGAGTTCGTCGGCCAGGAGCATATCCTTGGGCCGGGAAAACTCCTGCGCAGGGCCATTGAGACCGACCGCCTCATGTCGCTCATCCTCTACGGACCGCCGGGGGTGGGGAAGACCGCGCTTGCTCACCTTATCGCGGAGAAAAGCCGCGCCCATTTCGTGTCGCTCAATGCCGTGACCGCAGGCGTCGCCGACATCCGGCGGGTGACGCAGGAGGCGGCCGCGGAGCGCAACGAGGGCGGGAAGAAGACCATCCTCTTCATCGACGAGATCCACCGCTTTACCCGGGTGCAGCAGGACGCGCTCCTGCCCGACGTGGAGCGGGGGAACATCATCCTCATCGGCGCCTCGACGTCAAATCCCTTCTTCTCGATCATTCCCGCGCTGTCGTCCCGCTCGCAGATTTTTGAATTCAAACCGCTCGGAGGCCGAACATATGAGAAGCCTGGTTCTCCGCGCGCTTGCGGACAAGGAACGGGGGCTGGGGAACCTGGCCGTGAACCTGACGCCGGAGGCGCTCGATTTCATCATCGCGAAGTCCGACGGAGACGCGAGGCGGGCGCTGAACGCGCTCGAGATCGGCGTGCTTTCAACGCCGCCCGGCGCAGACGGCGTCGATCCTCTACGACCTCCGCACGGCGGAGGAATCCATCCAGAAAAAGGCCCTGGTCTACGATGAGGACGAACACTACGATACCATATCGGCTTTCATCAAGAGCATGCGCGGGAGCGATCCCGATGCCGCGCTCTACTGGATGGCGAAGATGATCACTGCCGGGGAAGACCCGCTGTTCATCGCGCGCAGGATCGTGATCGCCGCGAGCGAGGACGTGGGGAACGCCGACCCCCGGGCGCTCCTCGTCGCGACCGCGGCCTATCAGGCCTTGGAGCGCATCGGCATGCCCGAAGGGGCGATCCCCCTGGCGCAGGCCGCCGTGTATGTCGCCGCGGCCCCCAAGAGCAACGCATCCTACCTCGGCATCAAGGCGGCGATGAAGGACATCGAGGAAGGGACGCTGCTTCCCGTACCGGACCATCTCAAGGACTCCCATTACCAGGGGGCCGCGAGGCTCGGCAGGGGAAAAGGCTACAAGTATCCGCACGATTATCCGGGCCATTATGCGGCCCAGGATTACCTCCCGCAGCAGCGGGATTATTACCGGCCCACGGAGCAGGGCGAAGAAAAGAGAATCAAGGAGCGTCTTGCCGGGCTCAAGAAGAGACATCAGGAGGAACAAAAATGATCGAGTATATTGTACTAGTGGTGGCGGGACTGGCCGGAGGATTCGGCCTGGGCCTGCTGGTCAAAGGAAAGGCCGCAGCGGGCAAGATCCGGGACGCCGAAGGCGAGGCGGCGAGGATCATTGCGAACGCCGAGCGCGAGGCCGAGACCAAACGCAAAGAGGCCGTCCTCGAGGCCAAGGACAAGCTCTACCAGGCCCGCGCGGAGTTCGAGAAGGAAAACCGCGAGAAACGGCAGGAGATCCAGAACCAGGAACGGCGGCTCACCCAGAAAGAAGAAAACCTCGAAAAGAAGATCGACCTGGTTGAAAAGCGGGAGTCCGATGCGATCCGCCGCGAACGCGAGCTCTCCGCGCGCGAAAAGGTCGCGGTCGAAAAGGAAGAACGCTTTGACAGGGGCCTGCGCGAGCAGCGCGAGACTGCTCGAGAAGATCGCGAACATGACGGCGGAAGAGGCCAAGCGCCAGCTCATGGTCGCCATGGAGGACGAGGCGAAGTTCGAGGCGGCCAAGACCATCAAGCGGATCGAGGACGAGGCGAAGGACGAGGCCGACAAGAAGTCCAAGAACATCATCAGCCTGGCCATCCAGCGTTACGCGAGCGACTATGTGGCCGAGGCCACGGTATCGGTCGTCAATCTCCCCAACGATGAGATGAAGGGCAGGATCATCGGGCGCGAGGGCAGGAACATCCGGGCCATCGAAGCGGCCACGGGCATCGACCTGATCATCGACGATACGCCCGAGGCGGTCATCCTGTCGTGCTATGACCCGCTCCGGCGGGAGATCGCGAGGCTCACGATCGAACGGCTGATGCACGACGGACGCATCCATCCCGCCCGGATCGAGGAGATCGCCGAAAAGGTGAAGAAAGACCTCGATGTCTCCATGAAGGAAGAGGGCGAGAAGGCGGCCTTCGACCTCGGCATCCACAATCTGCATCCCGAGATCATCAAGCTCATCGGCAGGCTCAAGTACCGGACGAGCTACGGACAGAACGTGCTCATGCATGCGCGCGAGGTGGCCTACTTCGCGGGGATCATGGCGGCCGAATGCGGCGTGGACCAGAAGCTCGCGCGGCGCGCGGGCCTGCTCCATGACCTGGGCAAGTCCATCGACCACGAGGTGGAAGGGACCCATCCCCAGATCGGCGGCGACCTGGCCAAGAAGTACGGCGAGTCGGCCAAGGTGATCAACGCCATCATGACCCACCACGGCGACGGCGAACCGAACTGCGTCGAGTCCGTGCTCGTCGCGGCCGCGGACGCGCTTTCGGCCGGAAGGCCGGGCGTGAGGCGCGAAACGCTCGAGAGCTACCTCAAGCGGCTTGAGCAGCTCGAGAGCGCCGCCAATTCCTTCAAGGGCGTTGAGAAGTCCTACGCCATCCAGGCCGGCCGCGAGATCAGGATCATCGTGAAGCCCGAGGACCTGTCGGACGCCCACTCGGCCCAGCTTTCACGCGATATCGCCAAGAAGATCGAGGCGGAGCTGTCCTATCCCGGCCAGATCAAGGTGACGGTGGTCCGCGAGAGCAGGTACGTGGAGTACGCGAAGTAATGATAGCGATGCAGGCATGCATGATGCCGTGCATGACAGTGCAGTCGATATCGAGCCGATTTGCTTCCGCAATCACGGCATCTGCATCTATGAGCTCATGCGATGTTGGAGGAGTTGTCTTGAAGGTTCTCTTCATCGGCGACATCATCGGCGAGCCGGGCCGGAAGATGGTCCGGGCGAACATGCGCGGCCTCATGGAGACGCACCGTCCCGATCTCGTGATCGCCAACGGAGAGAACGCCGCCGGGGGGTTCGGCATCACCTCCGAGATCGCCGAGGAACTCTTGTCACTGGGCATCCACGTCCTGACGTCGGGAAACCATGTCTGGGACAAGAAGGAGATAGAGCCCTACCTCACCAAGCAGGACAGGCTCATCAGGCCGGCAAATTATCCTGACGGCAATCCCGGGTACGGGAGCGTGGTCATCTCCACCGGGGAGCGGCAAGGCCGCGGTGCTGAACCTCGAAGGCCGGGTCTTCATGTCGAACCTGGAAGACCCCTTCCGCGTCGCCGATACGCGAGATTGAAAAGCTGAAGAAGGAAACGCGCGTCGTGATCATCGATTTCCACGCGGAAGCCACGTCGGAGAAGATCGCCCTCGCCTGGCACGTGGACGGCAAGGCGAGCGCCGTGATCGGGACCCATACCCATGTCCAGACCGCCGACGAGCGCATCCTCACGGCAGGCACCGCGTTCATTACGGACGTGGGCATGACGGGGCCGACGGACTCGGTCATCGGCGTCAAGAAGGAGCAGGCAATCGGGCGGTTCCTCTACCAGACGCCGCACCGGTTCGAGATACCCAAGGGCCCGGTGCACCTCTGCGCCGTGGTCATTGATATCGACGCATCGACGGGAAAGGCGAACAAGATCGAGAGAATTCATGTAAATCCTAAATTCGAAGCTCAGAATTGCGAGCATATCGAATCGCCATTTCAGCGTTCGCTAACTTGAATTTCGATGCTTGTTTAGGAATTTCGCAATTCCGGATTTCGTGCTTGGCAATTATGAAATCTCACATCCTGACCGTCACGCAGCTTACCAGCCAGATCAAGAACCTCCTCGAAGGGACCTTCCCCGACGTCTGGGTGGAGGGCGAGATCTCGAACCTCAGCATTCCGCAGTCCGGTCACGCGTATTTCACCTTGAAGGACGAGCAAAGCCAGGTCCGGGCCGTCCTGTTCCGCTCATCCCAGCGGTTCCTCAAATTCACGCTCCAGCACGGCATCCAGGTCATCTGCCGCGGGCAGGGTGGGCGTTTACGAACCGCGCGGCGAATACCAGCTCGTCGTCGATTATGTCGAACCCAAAGGGGTCGGCGCGCTCCAACTCGCGTTCGAACAGCTCAAGGCGCGGCTCGAGAAAGAAGGCCTGTTCGACTCTCGAGCACAAGAAGCCGCTGCCGGTCCTCCCCAGGCGCATCGGCATCATCACCTCGCCGACCGGCGCCGCCATCCGCGATATGCTGCGCGTGATCAAGCGGCGCCATCCGAAGATGCATATTCTCATCTATCCCGTCCCGGTGCAGGGCGCCGAAGCGGCGCCGGCGATCGTTGAGGCGCTCCGGTATTTCAACCGCGAGCGCAGCGTCGATGTCGTGATCGCGGGCCGCGGCGGCGGCTCCCTCGAAGACCTCTGGGCCTTTAATGAGGAGGCGGTTGCGCGGGCGATTCATGCGTCCGCGATACCGGTCATCTCCGCCGTCGGGCACGAGACGGACTATACCATCGCCGATTTCGCCGCCGATCTGCGCGCGCCGACGCCGTCCGCGGCGGCCGAGATGGTGGTGGAAAGCGAGGACACGTATCCGGGAGGGCATCAGGTCCCTTGAGGCCCGCCTGGTCAGGAGCATGAAGCAAACGCTCGAACTCGTGCGCGCCAGGGTCCGGGAAAGCGTGCGTCTCCTCGGCGATCCGCGCAGAAGGCTGGAGCAGTACAGCCAGCGCGTGGATGAACTGCTCCATCGCATGGCGCTTGAACTCCGGCACCGCCTGCGGAGGGACCGGGCGAGCCTCACCGCTTTGACCGCGGGACTGGACCATTTGAATCCGCTGGGCATCCTGTCGCGAGGATACAGCATTACGAGAAAGCTTCCCGCCGGCGCGATCCTGAAGGATGCGGCCGATGTCCGGCCCGGCGATCTGATCAGCACCAGGCTGCATGAGGGCGAGGTCCTGTCGAGAGTGGAAAAGGCCGGAGCTTTTGACAGCCGGCCGCAAGCTTATGATACCTTCTGACTATGCCGGAAGAAAACAAACAATCTGAATCACTTTCCGTTGAAATTCAGGACATCATGCGGACCCTGGTCTCGGCGATCAGGGCCGTGAAGCTCTATCCGCCCAACAACCCTGTCTACTCCCAGTCGGTAAAAAAATCCCATCAAGTCGCTCGACCACTTTCTGACGGAGTCTCCGGAATACGCCGTTGGCGTCCAGAAGACCTATTTCACCTACCGGCGGACCCCTGTCGGAAAAGACGGGCAATTGAACAAGACCATAGCCCAGGACCTGTTCGCGAAGGGGGTACGGGAGATCGTATTCAGCGCCGGGGTGACCGAGGCGGAACTGCTGGAGCTTTATCACGCCCTCGCCCTGTCTGCGGAAGAAATGGCGATGAAAAACGGCATCGCGTCGATCCTCTGGGAAAAAGGCGCGTCCCACATCAAAGTGACCGAATCGGGGCTCGACGAGGTCATAACGACCAAGACAGAGGGGGGATGGGAGGACAAGACGCCGGCCGGCAGCCCTTCCGGAGACCTGGACCAGACGACAGTCAGGGAACCGCTGGGTTTTCCAGGCCGCACGCTCGTCCTGGGCGACATCATGACCGATCCGGCCCGGTTCGGCGCCAGCATGGTCGAGCTTGCGAAACAGACGAAGGCGGCCCACGAAAGCGTGGAAGACCGCCTCTTTACCCTGTATCGGGAGGCGGGGAACAAGATCCAGAATGAGCAGCCGGAGCAGAGCGATGAGCTGTTCGATGGGCTGGCCAAGTCGGTCCTGTCCCTTTCACCGCCCTATCGCGAAGGGCTCATCGGCGGCAAGCTGTACGGGGACCTGGATGCGGAAATCGCGGAAGGGCAGGAAACGGAGTTCGATCAGCACCTGCCCTCGGCGATCCATGAAATCCAGACCGGGCGTTTTTCCGAGACCTGGACCGTGCAGCAGGTGGCGACGCTCCTGAAAAAATCGTCAGCGAAGAAAAGCGCGCCGCCGGCCCCGCCCTCGTCCGCCGCCGAGCTGCGAAGCGATGCCGGTCCCGCCGGACCTGACCGCGATGGCAAACGAGCTGGCGGAATACACGCCGGAAGAAATGGCGGAGCTCAAGGCCCTGGGCGAGGCGGGAATGGAGTCGGACATCATCGAGGCGTCCGTGCGCACCCTCATCTACCTCCTGCCCCGGGTAAAGAATCCGCACCGTCCCGGGCAGGCGGAGAAGGAGATAGCCCTCTTTTCCGGCGTCGTTCGCCAGCTGGAAGACATCCTGAGCTATCTCCTGCAGAAAAAAGATTATGACCTCGCCACGGAGATCATCAAGGCGTTTCATCTGCCCGTGGACCCGACATTCAAACCGAGGATGAGGGAAGCCCTGAAAAAGACGGCTTCCCGGGCCAGCATCGTCTCCGCGATCGCCGACCTGCGGAAGTACCGCCAAGGACTCTCCCGAATACCGAGCGGCTATGCCTATCGTGTCCGCTGTCGAGCGGGAGGCGACGGAAGTCCTGCTGGAGCTCCTGGCCGAGGAACAGGACCGGGCGGCGCGGTTGTTCTTACCTCGATCTCGTGAAGGACCTCGGCAAGAACCAGATCGCCCTGCTCGGCGAGCATCTTTCGGACGAACGCTGGTATTTCGTGCGCAATATCGTCAACATCCTCGGCGAGAGCAAGACGGACCAGGCCATTGCGTTTCTCCGAAAGGCGGCGGACCACGAGAATGTCCGCATCCGCCAGGAAGTCATCAAGGGGCTGCTCTCCATCGGCGGGAAAAAGGCCGCCGGGGTCCTGGCGAAGTTCCTGCGGGACAAGGACGCCGATATCCTGGCGACGGCCATTCGCGCTTTTGCCGAACTCCCCGGCATCGGCGCGGAGGAGTCCACGCCCCTGCTCGCGTTCCTCGAAGGCCGGCCGCTCAAAAAGAAGGAACAGGACCTCACGCTCGAGGCGATCAGGGTGCTGGGGAAGATCGGCGGCCGGGACGCGGCGGAATTTCTGAAACGATATGCCCGCATCCGGTGGTGGAAGCCGCGGAAGCTTCAGTTGAACTCAACGACGCCGCGGAGCGGGCGCGGGAAGAAATCAAGAGGAGAACGGGCGATGGCGGACGAAGCAAAGCGATAGCCGGGGAGAGGCGAGACAGTCCTTTTTCGCGAAACAGCAGCTGATCAACTCGGCCAGGACGGCCTTCCAGCAGCTGTCGGCCATCATGAAGAACGCGACCCTCTATCCCGAAGCCCACCCCTTCCTCCTGACGTCCGCGGACAAGCTCCGGAACAATATCGAAGAGTTGCTGCTGGACCGGAAAGAAGTGGCTTTCTATCTGGTGCGCGGCGAGCTGTTTTTCGAGACCCTGTCCGTGCCGATCGACCAGAGCCTTGCGCTGCTCATGGAGCAGTTTACGGACAAGGGCGTCGGCGGGATCGTCTTCAAGCCCGGCCTGACGTCGCCGGAACTCATCCAGCTTTGCCCGCCTGATGAACAACGACCCGTCGTTCTTCTGCCGGACAAGGAGGCTTCATCGATGCGATCGCCCATGAGGGCATCTCGCATATCGAACTTCACCGGGTGCTTCTCGTCGACAAAAAGGTCGGGGGCGCCATCAAGGAGGGGAAGAAAAAGGCCTCCGAGGTTTTCCAGGACGCCATCGAGGCGGTGAAGGAGATGGTCGAGGCCGTGCATCTCGACAAGACAGCCAGCATGCGCAAAATGAACACGATCGTTCAGACCATGGTCGACAACATTCTGGACAACCGCGACGCCCTCATGGGGTTGACCAGCATCAAGATGTATGACGAATACACCTTTGCCCACTCGGTGAACACGGCGATCCTGGCCGTTTCCCTCGGCACTTACCTGTCCTTCGAGAAGCGCCAGATCGCAGCGCTCGGCGTCGCCGGGCTCATGCATGACATCGGCAAGGTGAGCGTCCCCCATGAGGTCATCAATAAGCCGGGCAAGCTCACAGACGAGGAGTGGGAACTGGTCAAGCGGCATCCCATCGAGGGGGCGCTGCTGCTCTCCGACATCCCGGGCGTTTCCAAGCTGGCCATGGTGGCGGCCTTCGAACACCATCAGCACGGAGACGTCCGCGGTTATCCGCAAGGTCGACGGCGAGCTCCGGCAGCACCCCTTTTCGCAGATCGTGGCCCTCGCGGACGCCTATGAAGCGCTCACGGCCGCCCGCGTGTATTACAGCGTGCAGATGCCGCCGGACAACGCCGTCCGCATCCTCCTCGCGAAGCGCGGCGCGACCTTCAACCCCGTGCTTGTCAAGGCCTTCGTCAACATGATCGGCATCTTCCCCATCGGCACCCTCCTTAAATTCGACACGGGCGAGGTCGGGCTGGTCATGCATCAGACGCGCGACCTGATGCGTCCCCGGGTCCTGCTGCTCGACAAATTCGACGGCTCGGAAAAAGAATCCGGAGAGGAGATCAGCCTGCTCGAGACCGTCGGCGGAAACTATAAGCGCACGGTCGCCGGCACCATCAATCCGCATGCTGTAGGTATCAACGTAAAGCTGTACCTGGAATAGCGTAGTAACGCGGCAGGGTGTTCGTCGTTTCGGATCTGCGACGTCATCCCGGGCTGTGCCCGTATGGTGCGGGAAAAGGCCGGACCTTTTTTGCTATACTAGAGGTGATTTCTCATCGCGCATTCCGGACAACCCGCTTTTTTCTTCCGAGGAGCCTTTATGAAAATCCTGCTCGTTTATCCCAAGTACCCCGATACCTTTTGGAGCTTCAAGTACGCGCTGAAGTTCATCTCGAAGAAATCAAGCCTTCCGCCGCTCGGGCTTCTGACAGTCGCGGCCATGCTTCCCCCGGAATGGGAACTGCGTCTCACGGACATGAGCGTGAAGAAGCTGACGGACGCCGATCTCCGGTGGGCCGATTACGTTTTCTCTGAGCGCCATGTCCATCCAGAAGGAGTCGGCACAGGCCGTGATCTCCCGGTGCAAGGCGCTCGGCGTAAAAGTGATCGCCGGCGGCCCCCTGTTCACGGCGACGCCGGAGGAGTTCGACGACGTGGACCATCTCATTCTGAACGAAGCGGAGGTCACGCTGCCGCTCTTTCTCGAAGACCTGAAAAAGGGCAGCGCCGCAGCGGGTCTACACCTCTCCCCGACTGGGCGGACCTCTCCGCCACCCCGGTCCCGCGGTTCGATCTGCTGAACATGAAGAAGTACGCCTCCATGAACATCCAGTATTCACGGGGCTGCCCCTTTGACTGCGAGTTCTGCAACATCACCGTGCTGTTCGGCAGGGTCCCCCGGACGAAAAGCGCGCGAACAGCTCCTTGCCGAATTCGACAGCCTCTACCGCCGGGGGTGGAGGAGCGGCGTGTTCATCGTCGATGACAACTTCATCGGGAACAAGGGAAAGCTCAAGAACGACGTGCTTCCGGCCATCATCGCCTGGATGGAAGAGCGGAACCATCCCTTCACCCTCTCGACCGAGGTGTCCATCAACCTGGCGGACGACGAGGAATTGATGCGGCTCATGGCGCGCGCCGGGTTCGACACGGTCTTTGTGGGCATCGAAACGCCGAACGAGGAGAGCCTCGCCGAGTGCAGCAAGGTCCAGAACAGGAACCGGGACCTGATCGCGAGCGTGAAGAAGATCCAGCGCGCCGGCCTCGAGGTCCAGGCGGGCTTCATCGTGGGCTTCGACAAGGACCCGGCATCGATCTTCGAACGGCTCATCGCTTTCATCCAGGAGAGCGGGATCGCGACCGCCATGGTAGGGCTCCTGAACGCGCCGCAGGGTACGAAGCTGTATCACCGGCTGAAGAGCGAAGGCAGGCTCGTGAAGTCCGTCACCGGCGACAACACCGACTTCTCGATCAACTTCGTACCGAAGATGAACCCCGAGACGCTGATGAACGGCTACCGCAAGATCCTCAACACCATCTATTCCCCGAAACACTATTACGCGCGGGTGCGGGAGTTCCTGCAGGGAGTACCGGCCCGCTGAAGGCGAGAAAAGCCCGCCTGCAGTTGGAGTCTCATACGAAGGCCGCGGTCAAATCCGTGGTGCGCCTCGGCATCATCGGCAGGGAGCGGTACCAGTACTGGAAGCTCTTCTTCTGGTCGCTCCTGTTCAGGCCGCGTCTCCTGCCGATGGCCATCACGCTTCTCGATCTACGGGTTCCATTTCCGCAAGGTTTTCAAGCGCCATGAGAAGCTCCGGGCATGGGGGCGTAGCTGAAGACTAGGCGAGAAGTACGGAGCCGTTCTTTATAATTTCGGCAGGCGGTTACGGTAACGATCCCGTTTCGTACGTGAAGGTTATGTCGTTCGTAATAGAACGTAACCGCTTGACGCCTGAACGATACGGGCTTCATCTCCGTTGCCGCTGCCGGGTTCTTATTCGACATAAGCATCGCTGCCCTTGCCGATGTTGTGTGTACAGTTTCTCTCAATTGTAAATTCCCGTGACCTCCTATCCCATCGACAACGTTCTTCCGAAACTCATAACAGCGATACGAGCAGAACCCTTCCGTCATTTTAAGCGCCCCGCCCGGGGCGGGGAAGACGACCCGTGTCCCGTCGCCCTGCTCGATATCATTCCGCCTGAACAAGGCCGCATCGTCATGCTCGAGCCGAGAAGGATCGCCGCGGTTTCCGCCGCGCGCTGGATGGCAAAATCGCTCGGCGAAGAGGCGGGTGAAACCGTGGGCTACGCCATTCGCTTTGACACGAAGAAATCCGCAAAGGACGCGCATCGAGGTCGTCACCGAGGGCATCCTCACCCGCAGGCTCCAGGCCGACCCCGCCCTCGAGGACACGGCCATGGTCATCTTCGACGAATTCCATGAGCGGAGCATCCATGCGGACCTGGCGCTGGCGCTCTGCCTCGATGTCCGCAAGGGACTCCGGCCTGACCTGAAGATCCTCGTCATGTCCGCCACGCTGGACTGCCGGCCCGATCCAGGCGCTCCTGGGCGGCGCGCCGATTATCGCCTCCGCGGGAAAGGCCTTTCCCGTGGAAGAACGCTACCTCCCGGACTCGCCGGGCCCTCTGCCCGCGCGAATCGCGCGCGCTGTCAGAACGGCGCTCAGGGAGACTTCGGGTGACCTCCTCGTGTTCCTTCCGGGGTCCGGGGAGATCCGGGCCTGCGTGAAGGAACTGAACGAGACGCTGGACCTTGCCGATGAACGCCTCTCCCTTCACGCGCTTTACGGCGACCTGCCGTTCGAGGAGCAGGAGCGCGCCATCCTCCCGTCGCGGGACAGGCGTAAGATCGTGCTCGCCACGAACATCGCCGAGACGAGCCTGACCATCGAAGGCGTGCAGGTCGTCATCGACAGCGGTCTCACGCGCATGCTCCGCTACGATCCCGCAACGGGCATGAACCGGCTGGTGACCGTCCCCGTTTCCCGGGCATCGGCGGAGCAGCGCAAAGGCAGGGCGGGAAGGCTCGGACCCGGCGTCTGCTATCGTCTCTACAGCAGCCATGAGCTTTCCGGTATGCCGCCCTTCACCCAGCCTGAGATCCTGGTTTCCGATCTTTCCCAACTCGCGCTCGAACTCGCCCTCTGGGGGGTGAAGGACCCGCGAACCCTTTCGTGGCTTGACGAGCCGCCGCAGGCGGCATGGGACGCCGGCCTGCGGCTCCTCGCCGATCTTGGCGCCGTCGATCGGACGGGTTCCATCACCCCTGTCGGCAGGGCGATGGCCCGTCTTCCGGTCCATCCCCGTCTCGGCCGCCTCATGATACGAGCGCAGGAACTGGGCTGTGTGCGACTCGGCGCGGACCTTGCCGCGCTCTTGACGGAGCGGGACATCTTCCGGCGCGGCACTGCCGAGCGTATGATTGAAGAACCCGATGTTACGGAACGGGTTGAAGCGCTCCGCAGAAAGCGCGAGGGAAAAGAATGGGGCAGGGCGACGGATCCGTCGGCGCTCCGGGCAGTGGAACGGACTGCAAGGCAGCTTCTGCGCCTGATGCCCGAAGGGCTGCGCGGAGGCGAGGACGAAGCCGTAGACCACGATGCGTCTCCGCGGCTCCTGCTCTCAGCTTTTCCGGACAGAATTTGCAAGCGGCGTGAAGAAGGCGGCGGACGTTTTGTCCATATGCAGGGAAGGGGTGTCCGTCTTTCCCCGGACAGCCACCTGGGCAACAGCCCGTATATCATCGCCGTTACCGTCGACGCAGGCGAGAAGTCGGAAGGTTTTGTCCATATCGCGGCGCCGGTGACGGAGGAACTTGTACGCGACGAATGCGGGCAGCGCATCGAGACGGTGCGGAGGGTGGAATGGGACCGGAAGGAAAACAGGATCAGCTTCCGCCGTTGAAGAGAGGCTTGGGGCCCTGCTGCTCTCGAAAAGGCCGTTTCATTCCCACTGACGAGGAGGCCGCGCCCATTCTGGTGGACGTGATCCGGTCGACCCCCTCGATCCTCACCTTCAGCAGGGAAGCCCGGCAGTTCCAGGCGCGGGTAGAGCTCATGCGCAGGGTTTTCCCTGAAGAATCGTGGCCCGACCTTTCCGATGAACGGCTTTTTGCAAGACCGGAGGAGTGGCTGCTGCCGTGGCTCGGCGGGATTCGAAGCGCTCAGGCCTTGAGCGGATTGAATGTTCTGCCTGCGCTCAAGGCGAAGCTTACCTGGGAACAGGCGCGGATGCTGGATGAGCGGGCCCCCGTGTCCATTCCCGTTCCGAGCGGAAGCCGCGTGACGCTTGATTATGGTTCCGGCGGCCAGCCCGTGCTTGCCGTGAAGCTCCAGGAGATGTTCGGGCTTGCCGATACGCCGGAGATAGCCGCCGGAAGGGTCAAGGTCCTGCTCCACCTGCTCTCGCCCGCCCGCAGGCCGGTCCAGATCACGCAGGACCTGAAGGGGTTCTGGAACGGCGCCTATCAGCAGGTGAAGAAAGACCTGAAAGGCCGCTACCCGAAACATCCCTGGCCCGACGATCCCTGGAACGCCGTACCCACGCGACGCGCGAAGCCGCGCGGAAAATGACCCGAATTACCAAAAAATCAGTTGGAAGCGGATGGACTCCGACTTTCGCAGATTAAATCAAGTACTATGTTTGTTTAAAACTTCACCCAGAAGGCTAAGTTTGGTTCCCCTACTGGGTAAAATGTGTTTCGCGCCACTTGCGCCTTCGATCAGATCTCCTGTCGCAGTTTGCCCCGATTGCCAGCTCTTCGAAATGTTTGTCCGCGATTTTCCATGCCCGTTGGTGCAGGTCTCCCGGCTGTTTTAATTTCACGCGAAACGCTCCGTCTTCCAAATGAACGGGCATGAACTGTCCCGCTTCTCTCGCCACGATTTCCGCCTGTATTATTGCCCACTCGCTGCCAGTATTGAAGCCCACGCTTTTCCCGATGGGAACCGATTGCGAAACCCAAGGCCAGCAAGGCAAGCCCCATAATTGTTTGAATTATGATCTTCATTTTTTAGGCCCTCTTTTCTTCTTTTTTAGTACCTCTTTTCTTCGACATTAGCTATGCCTAAAGTATTAAAGTATCGTACATAAAGGCTATAACATCTATGCCACTATTTATAATGCAAAGGTATTGCCACAATTATAGAGTAATGAAAATAAAGGACTTAAGTCTGACATAGTATGGATAATTGGATAATAAAAGTTCATTATAGACCGGCTATTTTGACTTATACGTTCAAAAACTCGTGCAGATTATATTGCAACTTTATGTTATCAGGAAAATCGAAGCTAAATTCAGGGAATTCCCTATTGAACTTTGGTTTTTTTCAATTATCCTCTATAAGGTTATGCGGTTCATATTCATGAAATGAATTGTCCATGACCACCATCACACGGGGAGGATACCGACTCTTTCCAGCGTGCCGGTCACCATAGAACATATCGACCTGAACGCCGCGAGGGTTGTAAATGATATCTGCGCCACGAGTTACTGGCGAGATTCCCTGTACCAGCGATGTTTCGACTGCCTCTGGAAGGAATGCCTTTATTCGACGATTGTGCCGGATTTGAACGCCCATGCATGGCTGAATCCGGACAAGGTGGCGACCACGTATCTCAGCAACCACGACCATTCTCACGTGACCTGGCAAGTCGGTGCAAACGACAATCAGGGTTCCATGAAGTGGTATCGGACACAGCCCGATGCAATAGCGCTGCTTACAACTCCCGGGACGCCCATGATACAAAACGGGCAGGAATTCGCCGAAGACCATTGGCTGCCCCAGGACGACAAGGGAACGGGGCGGCGCGTCAAATCCCGACCCCTTCGCTGGGGTTTTCTTGAAGACAGCATTGGCTCTGCGCTCTTCGCGGTCTACAGCAAACTGATCGCGCTTCGGAACTCTATGCAGGCCTGCGAAGCGACAATTTCTATCCAGGCAACTGAGAACAGTGGCAAACGCAGTTCTACCCCCAGGGCTACGGCGTCGATCTCCGGAGGCAGGTCGTCATTTTCCATCGGTGGGGGGATGACCACGGCATTCTCCAGCGTTTCGATCTGCGTTATTAA
This sequence comes from Nitrospirota bacterium, assembly GCA_963741205.1. GTDB lineage: Bacteria > Nitrospirota > UBA9217 > UBA9217 > UBA9217 > JAJYKN01. Next base: position 211,827 of record CAVUHW010000026.1, on the reverse strand, counting down.
CTTTTCTCAGGAAGATCAGATGGTCGATGTGCCTTTTCCCGCCGACGGCCAATGGAAGGACCTGCTCAACGAAGATATCGCACCGCTTCCGATATCCGGCTACTGGCTGCGGAACTGGCAAGTGAAATCGAATTGGGAAATGTATTCGATAAGGAAGGATAAACTCAGAGTTGTTGAGCGTATGCCGCGAAACGCATACTCTTATGCGCCGACAGGTCATGGAACCACGACTGATCAGATGAACGAGACAATAGTCCGCCCTGGCAATACGGCGAAGACGGCGATTTTCGTGGCGAAACATGATGGACTTTTTTCTGGAAGTCTCTTACAATGGATATGAGGTTTTCTAACTTCCCTCTTCAAACTTCAATACCGGAGGACTTCATGGATGTCATTGATGCGTTGAACACACGGTTTACGGTCCGCGCTTTTAAGTCTGATCCCGTCGACCGCAGCACAATCGAAAAGATCATGGAGGCGGCGCTCAGGGCGCCTTCGTGGGCCAATACCCAGCCGTGGGAGATCTATGTGGCCGGAGGCGAGGTCCTGAACAGGCTGCGCGAGGCCTATGTTACGAACCTGAAAAACTGCGTGGCGCGAAACCCCGACCTTGCCGTGCCGAAGGATTGGCCGCCCGAGTGCCGGAAACGGATGGAGTGTCTGCGGTCCGAACGAACGGCGACCCTCGAGCGGGTCTGCCTGGACAAATCCGAGCTCAAGGACCTTGCGGAAATGAATTATCATTTCTTTCACGCGCCGGTGGTCGCGTATATCTGCATGGACAAGACGCTTACCCCCTGGTCGATCTACGACCTCGGCCTTTTTTCCCAGAGCCTCATGCTGGCAGCGCGTAACTTCGGCCTCGATTCGGCCGTGGCAGTGACCCTTGCCGCTCATCCCGACCTCATTCGGAAGGAACTGAAGATACCGGATGACCTTTCGATCATCATCGGGATAGCGCTCGGGTACGCGGATGCCCAACATCCGCAGAACCAGTATCGAACCACGCGGCGGAGTGTTAAGGAAGCGATCACATTCATGGGGATTTAGTGCAAGTTAAAAACTCGAAGTGAAAAGGGTGAAATAGACAAATCGCCCGGCGGAAAATGTGAAGTGGGAAGAGTGATAATGATAATCGCCTTGCTATTAGCGACTGTTTCCGGATGCGCTACGACCGTTCTTATGTCGCAATGTGAAAGCTGGACGCACCAGGGATCAGGCGACGAAAGCCCTGATAATAAGTACCTTATCGAAACAACGACGGAACTATGCGGTTCCAAGTGTGGTTGCCGAAATGACGGCCGTTTGATAAAGGTGTGAAGCCGGCTGGGAAAATGATTGTTTTCGCAGATGCACGCAACTTTGGGAGGTAGAGTGCACCAAGTGGGTAGAGACACGGGTACCCGTTGATTTTATAACCCGTGAAGAAATAAAAAAGGGAGCGCCACCGTGAGGGAATACATTGAAGGGAATGCAAGTCAGATTACAAAATTATCGATGTTCCGCAAAAAGATGTGCTGCTCTCGATTCTGGCCGGCGCTGCGTGCCGTCAATTATGAGGGAAGATCAGAGGGCACTCATTTCATTGACAGCTATTTTTTCGAATGATAACGCACCTACTCATGTCACGCACAACACATTTCAGCATTATCCAGTTCAATCCTGCATTGCCGCCCGCAACAGGGTGAGAATAGCCCTATGAACAAGAAGTGGAACATCCTTTTTTGCGATCCCTTTATGAAACCTTGTCCGGTTTCCGAGTTCCTCGACGCCTGCAGACCCGAGCACCAGGTGAAGGTACTGCACTTCCTCGAACTGCTCGAGGAAATGGGCCCGACGCTGCCGCGTCCCTATGCCGACCTGCTGGAGGACGGCATACACGAGCTGCGCGTCAGGCTGTCCGGGGACCACATGCGGCTGCTTTATTTCTTTTGTTTCGAGACCTACATCATTGTTTACCGGGCGCTGCGAAAGAACACCAGTAAAGTTCCCGATGAATACATCAGCGAGACGAGGCGCTATCGGGAAATGTTCCTGAGCCGCATGGACCACAACGCTCTCAGGAGGCTCGCTGATGTGGAGTTTTAGAGCTTACCTGAAGGAAAAATGCTCTGATCCGGGGTTCCTTGATCAGTATCGCGAACAGTGCACCATATGCCCGAAGACGGTGATGATCATCAGTACGATAAGGGAGCGGGGTCTTACGAATGAGGACGTGGCGCGAAGAGCAGGAGTAGAACTTGAACATCTGGAGCTGCTCGAATCGGCGGACCAATGTATCTTCGATGACGTACAGAAGCTTGGCCGTTGCCTGAATCTTACCTTCTCCGGTGAATGCAGGAAAACGAACAGGACGAATCTTTAGAACCACTCAGGATTCATTTCCTCTGAATCCGTCGTCGCATCCCCGAAAGGTTCATTTCTAAAACTTGTTCCCGGAAACGTCTCCTACCTAAAACATCCCGTTCGCATTCGCCGGGTTCTCGATGATGTCCTCGTGCACGTCCCAGTGCTCCGCGATCCTGCCATTCTCCAAGCGGAAGATATCGACGATTGCCATGCCCCGCGTACCGGGTTCCCGGACCGCGTGCACGTGCAGGACCACGAAGTCCCCGTCCGCGAATACCCGTTTGATTTCGCTGTGGGCTTTCGGGTGCTTCTCGCGCAGGATCCGGAGGAAGTCCTTCAATCCCTGCGCCCCGTCGGCTGCACGCTGGTTGTGCTGAACGTAGCGCGGACCGAGGTACTTCGAGGCGGCCTCAAAGTCCTTCTGGTTGATGGCCTTTTCGTAGAATTCGGCCACGGTCTTCTTGTTTTCTTCCTGCCGTGTCCCTGCCTGGACCGCGCCGTGCACCACGAGCGCCGTGATTGCATAAATTAAGAGCAGGATTGGCGATAATTTCATACAACCTCCTTTGTTGTCTGAATACCCGATTATTTATCCACTCAAGGGAGCAAACACCGAATGAACTAAAAAAAGAGTCAGGGCATTTCGCCCTGACTCTTGCTATCTTTATCATGGCCGCGCCTGTCTTCTCGTGGCCTCGATCTTGATCATGTGTATTTTCCGCATTCTAATCAGCTAAGCCCGGATTCACACCCAACCCCAGCGGAAGGCCCACGGCATCTATGTCGATGAAGGGGTTGAAGAAGGGGTTAAAAAACGGGCGAATCAGGAAGGGGTTGAAGAAAGGTGGTCTCACTAACCCCGGAGGGAATCCGATGGGTGGTCTCACCAACCCGGCAGGTCAGTCCAATTGGCGGTCGCACTATGCCGCTCGGCAGCACAGGACCGATGAATGGGTTGCCGACTACGGCCGCGGGCGCCGTTCCAATGATAACCGCACTTGCATCACTGCTCATGAACACAGCCGCGCCGAGCAGCACCATGGTCCAGATCATGAGAAGTTTCTTATATCGTTTCATTGTCGCCACTTCCTTTCCGGTTGCTTCTTAACTTGCATGGGTAAAAAGCATTACTTACCCTCTAAAAAAAGGATAGAACTAATCCTGTATTTTGTCAAGGGGGGCATTTAATGTTGGAATAACCATCATTTACCGCATGATTAGGGCGCCGGGACAGCCAGGAGCTTGACGGCGGAAGCTGCACTCCGCGGTTTTGCCGGGATTGACTCGCATCCTTGAACCTATCGGCAAGCGGGTTGCTGCTAATTCCGCATGTGGCAGTTAAGGCAGAGTTCCTTCGTAGTCCGGGCGTTAAAATTAAACAGCAGGGGACTGTCGCTGCTATGGGGGTTGTGGCAGCTTCCGCAGTAAAAAGGTTTGCCCGGTCGCAGGGGGTCTTGCCGCTCCGGCGGCGGGGCATTCCCCGTGGAGAAGTGCGGCCAGTGCGTGATGTTGCCATGGCACATAAGGCAGACCTCGACGGGTTTGTTCACGAGCAGCGCCATCTCCTTCGCTGAGTGGGGGTCGTGGCAGGTCGTGCAGTCGCCGGAAGCAACGGGCGCATGAACGTCCTTTTTTGTAAAGCCTGCCTTGTCGTGGCAGGTAAAGCACAAAGCAGGGGGCTTTGATGTCAGCAATTTCGCGTTTTTCGACGAATGCGGGAAATGGCAACCGGTGCAGCCCATGCCGACTGCCGGATGGACATTGCTCCTGGTAAACATCCCCTGATCGTGGCAGCCGTAGCATAAATCAGGCTGCTCCGAAGAGAGCCCTTTTGCCAGGGCATTCGTTTTCTTGTGCGGCACGGTCCTGCCATTGATCCCCGAGTGACAGGCAGGACACCCCATGGACAAGGGCTTGATGCACAAACTTTCCCTTTGTCAGCTTCCGGTGACACTTGAGACAATTTACATTCTCGGCCGAGAAAAGAGAACGAGGAAAGGCAGGAGAAGAACAGTATAAAGAAGACAGGCAGAAGAAAAAGCGCATAAGCAGGTTTCCCTCTCATTAAAATCTCTCCTTGGTTAATCCACGTCCGGAAATATTGCCTTTCCCCTTGAGAACGGCATGCCACTGATGATATAGTGAAACCATTCGACGGTAAAGAAAAAAATTGCTATAATCCTTCAATGCGACAAAGGGGCGGATGAAGATGAAAAGGCGCGTTTTCCCGATGCTGCTCTGTCTCGCGGCATTCTTAGCCTCCGGCAATACTTCCTGGGCCTGGTTCGATGAAACCCATATTGCGGTGGCCCAGGCTGCGGGATATAAAAAATGCTACGACGCGGCCGCGCCGGACATAGCGAAGGCCAAGCTGCGAAGCGCGGCCATGAAAGACGCGGCAGTGAAAGACATCGAGAAAAATAATCATTTCTTCGACAACCTCGACAACAGGGAAGTGACCGCGGCCATGGTCCTGGAGCAGGCCGGGAAATACAATACGCCGGGCGACGGAGAAGGCCACTTATACGGGGCCATCATCGCATCGCTCGAAGAGTATCAAAAGGCAGAAGGCTATAAAGAGGAGTTCATGGCCTTCGCCGTGCACTATATCGGCGATTTATCGCAGCCGTTCCACAACACGGTCTCGGACAAGCCGGTGCACCTCGCGAATGACGGGGTAGTCGAGGCCGAGGTCCTCGGCAATATCCGGAAGATCAAGGACCACATGTATGAAATCAAGTTGCCGTCGGCAGAATTTCGAAAACAGTCTCGCCGGTGAGATAGCCAGGATCGCCAATATAAGCAGGACCCTGGCCTTTAAAGTCAGGCAGAGAAAAGACCAGGTGATGACGAAAGAAGAGGCCTATACCCAATTGGGACACAGCGCTTCGCTCCTCCGGGCCGTCCTGGATGTCTTGGACAGGGACAACGTCGGACCGTGCCCGGTGTGCAAATAACCCCGAGTGCTTTTATCGCAGGCTCGAGAGTGATTTTGTACTATGTTCAGGCAGATTGTTTCTTTCCTGTGCTCCTCCTGTTTATTTTCAGCCTCCCTGTTGCGGCGATGTCCGAAGAACCCGTCCGCCGGACGCGGCCCCCCAAGGCCGCGCGTGAGACCGGGCGTATGCCCTCTCTCACCCCGGTATACAGGATCCCTCTTCGGGTTCACCTGGGAAAGAGCGGACGGAAACCTTCCGACTTCAGGGAAATATTCGAGGAGATCAACGAGATATGGCTTACGCAGGCCGGCATCTGCTTCGAGATCGATACGACGAGCGATGATCAACCCAATGAGAACGGCATGGATCTCTGGTTCCTTCCCGTTCTTTCCATCTCTCCGGCAACGAACGGATTCTACCGGAACGATCATGAGATTCAGGTGCGGGACACGCCCGTCCTCGGTCCTGCCGAACATCCCGCGCGGCATCCCGCGGCGCGCACGGCGGCCCATGAACTAGGCCACGGCCTGGGTCTGCTCCATCGCCAGGACTCGGACGACAACCTCATGCGTTCGAAGACGTTCGGCTGGAGGCTGAACAGCGAGGAGGTCCTTGCCGCGCGGAAGGTGCGCGGCGAAGAAGGCCCTGCCGGACAAGGGCCCGAAGTCCGGTGCGGGCCGCCGAGGATACAATAGCATGAGTTAAAAGAAATTTTCTCGCAAAGACGCAAAGTTCGCAGAAGATAAGGCCGGACATTTCGGTTTTAAACCTAGACTTAAAGGTTCCCTGTGCGTGATTCCCTAAGTGGCCGATTCATTTTTTATGGACCATTGCGGGCTTTGCGCGAGACGCTTTTGTTTCCGGTTGATCCGGGGTTAGGAGTCTATATTCATGATCGTTACGGACCTCAAGCACATCAACGCGCAATGCCCCATGACGAACGGCATGATGAAGGCCGTTGATTTTTTGCGTCTGCGCGGCATTCACGAACTCCCGGACGGAAAGGTGGAGATCGACGGGGACCGGGTGTTTGCCCTCGTGCAGCGGTATGAAACCTTGAACGCAGGCGCCCCGAAGTTCGAATGCCATCGAAAGTACATCGATGTCCAGTACATCGTTTCCGGCGAAGAAGTCATCGGCTGGACGCCGACGGAACGCATGACGATCACGGAGGCCTATGACGCTGACAGGGACATCTGTTTCGGCGCCTCTTCAGGGGAATGGACTGCTGTGCACCTTCAGGCGGGGCAGATGGCGGTGCTCTATCCGGATGACGGCCATGCCCCCAAATTGGCCGCACGCGCTCCGTCGCGAGTCATGAAGATCGTGGTCAAGGTGGCGTCTGATTCAAAATAACATCTGCTTTGTCAAAAAAATTTTGTCTGTTCCTCCGGTTCCCCAATTATCTTCTTGTCATGCCGCGATGTTATGTTACAATAGTCCTATGAAAAAAAACGACGAAGTGAAGAAGACGGGGAGCGCCGGAGGTGCCGCGCCGCAGGAAGGCGACGAGGCCATAACACCGGCAAAATATCTGCGGGCAGCTAAAGCCTCTCTCCGGAACGGCAAACAAAAGGATGCGTTCGTTTTGCTGCAGCAGGCCTCGATCTGTTTTCCGGACGATCCCTTCATCCTCTCCTATTTCGGCTGCGTCCAGGCTATCGTGGACAAAAAATACCGGAGCGGCGTTGAAACCTGCAAGAAGGCAATTACTTTGCTCAAGAAGAGCAAGAACGTTGACGAAGAACTCCTCTTGCCGGTATTCTATCTCAATCTCGGACGGGCTTATGTCGCGGGCGGTAAGAAGAAGGAAGCCATCGATGTTTTTCACCAGGGGCTGAAGTATGATAACAGCAATAGGGAACTCTGGAAGGAACTGCGGGGACTGGGAGAAAGAAAGAAGCCCGCGGTGCCTTTTCTCGACCGGGCAAACCCGATCAATAAATACCTCGGCAAGATGCTGAAGAAGGGACAAAAGGAGAACTAGAAAAGCAGGGGAGATGTAGAGGTTCAGGGTTCACGGTTTAAGACTGAATGAGCAACTCCTGAAGGTGGAACCTTGATCCTTCAGTCCTTCACCCATCGTTCCAGTTGTCCTTGTATGTCCCTCCCGTACTCGTCCAGGTTGAAGGCCTTGTGAAGAAAGGCGTTCGCGCCTGCGGCAAGGGCCGCCTTCCTGTCTGACTCGAGCGTCGAATTCGTAACAATGATCACGGGGATGTGCTTCAAGCGGTCGTCGGAACGTATCTCGCGAAGCGTATCGATGCCGTTCATACCGGGCATCTTGAGATCGAGGAGTGTCAGCGACGGCAATTCCGCGCAGCCCCGGAGAAGCGCCAGGGCGTCCTCTCCGCGACAGGCCGACATGCACGTTACGCCGCACCCGATCTTCGCGAGGGCCCTCCTCGTGATTTCCAGATCATCCGGGTCGTCGTCGACGACCAAAACCGTGTAGGACATGGTAAACCTCTCAATACGGTTTCGAGTTTGTAATTAACGACAAAACCATAAACCCTGAATCTGATCCTGTTTTTTACACCGTGAAGTAAAACGTCGCGCCTTTTCCCACTTCCCCCTCCGCCCAGATTCTTCCGCCGTGCCTGCGGATGACCCTCTCGACAATGGCGAGGCCGATGCCCGTGCCCTCGAACTCATTCTCTGAATGGAGCCGGTGGAATGGCTGGAACATCCTGTCAGCACACGTAGGGTCGAACCCCGCGCCGTTGTCCCTGACATAGTAGACGGTTTTCCCCTCATCTTCCATGCTGCCGAATTCGATGCGGGCCTTCTCCGTTTTAGACGTAAATTTCCAGGCGTTCCCGATCAAATTATCAAGAGCGATTTTCATCAGGCCGTGATCGGCGAGGGCGGTGACTCCTTCCCTGATCTCGAATTGGACATCCCTTTCCGGAGCGGCCTTGCGCAGTTCCGCGAGAATGGACAAGACGACAAGGTCAAGGTCGACCCGGCCGCGAGCTATCTCCTGGAGCGAAATCCTCGAAAGCCGCAGAAGGTCATCGATGAGCCTGGTCATCTTTTCCGAACCGTTGTAGATGCGGACGAGGTAGTCCCTGCACTGCGCGTCAACCTTGTCCGAGTAATCCTCGACGACCGCCTTTGCAAAGCCCGAAACGGCCCGCAGGGGGGCGCGCAAATCGTGCGACACGGAGTAGGTGAAGGCTTCCAGTTCCTTGTTGGTCGCAGCGAGCTCCTGGGTCCGGCGCTCAACCTCAGCAAGCGCCGTTTGAAGCTCATCCACTGCCCTTATGCGCTCGAAGATTTCCCAGGAAAGTTGGCCCAGGGACTGGGTGATTTCTAGGTCGATCGCATTATAGTCGGTCGGCTTGTTCCCGACGCCGATGATCGCGACAATCCGGCCGCTCCGCAGGATGGGCACGACCATTTCCCGTTTGACCGCAGCATGCCCCGGCGGCAAGCCCTTGCGGTTGGCCAGCGCGCCATAGTCGTTGTGGATGACCGGACGCCGCTCGCGCACGCAATCCACCCAGACGCCCGCCCGGGAAACATTGTAATGGCTCCCTTTGCCCTCCGCGGTGCACATGTTCCGCAGCGTATTCGTGGACCAGGCTTGAAGAGAGAGCGTTTCCTGGTCAACACCCAGAAAATGATAGAAACCGATCGTACTGCCCGTCTGTGTTTCGATCTCGTCGAGCATCATCTGAAGCGTTTCATCCCGGGACGAGGAGGGGGAAGCGGCCATTGATAACAGCCTGAGCCTTGCTTGAGCAATGCTCTCGGCCCGCTTGCGTTCGGTGATGTTTTCGAACACGGCGACAAAATATCCTTTTTCCGGACTGTAGACGGATACGAACAGCCATGCTACCAGGGGCTCAACATAGATCTCGAAGCTCTCCGGTCTGCCGGTAACCGCAACCCTGCCATAAATCTCGAAAAGCTCGGGATGAGACTTTCCTATGCCGGGAATTACCTCACTCACCTTTTTCCCGACAACGTTTTTCAATCCCGTCAATTTTTCGAATGCGGCGTTCACTTCAAGATAGATGAAGTCCCGCGGCGCGTTGTCCTCGAAAAGCATTTTGCAATAGGCAAAACCGTTGAGCATGTTCTCGAATAACGAGCGATACCGCTTTTCGCTTTCCCGGAGCGCCTCCTCGGCCCGCTTTCCGAGAGAGGTGGGCTTTTTCGCTTTTACTGTTTTTTTATGTGTTTTTGACAATTTTTTTATCATAGGTTTGTAGCCGCGAGCTTTAGCTTATCAATAAAGGGGAAAATTCGTAATCCGCAATCCGCCTGCGCCCAGCGCCTACGAGTGCTATGCGCGAGTGCAGGGTGAAATCCGCAATCAAATCACCCCAGCGTGAAGTAAATCGTCGCCCCTTTGCCGACTTCTCCCTCTGCCCATATCCTCCCGCCGTGGCGGCGGACGACGCGTTCGACGATGGCGAGTCCGATGCCGGTGCCCTCGAACTCATTCTCCGAATGGAGCCGGTGGAAAGGCCAGAACATCTTGTCCGCATACCCGGGGTCGAACCCCGCGCCGTTGTCTTTGACGTAGTAAACGGTGTCCCCGTCTTTTTCAAGGCTTCCGAATTCAATCCTTGCCTGTTCGGTCTTGGAGGTGAACTTCCATGCGTTGCCGAGCAGGTTCGACAGGGCAAGCTCGATGAGCCTTGGGTCCGCGGACGCGGTGAGGCCATCCTGCACGACAACCTCGACGTTCCTGCCGGAATGCATCTCGCGCAGTTCCTCCATGATCTTCGACGCCTTGCCGCTCAGATCGACCTCAATGCGGTCCATGTCCTGCCGGACGATTTTTGAAAGGTGCAGGAGGTTGTCGATAAGCTGGGTCGATTTCTCCGACCCCTTGAGGATGCGGTTCAGATAGTCCCGGCCCTGTGCATCGAGCTTGTCAAGATAATCTTCAACGATGATCTTCGCGAACCCAGACACGGTACGGATCGGCGCCCTGAGGTCGTGCGAGATGGAGTAGACGAAGGACTCCATCTCCTGGTTCGCGGATTCCAGCTCCACGTTCCTTGCCGCCATGTTCTCGCTCAGTTTCAGGAGCTCCGCATCCGCCTTCTTGCGGTCGGTGATGTCGAAAAACACCACGGCGAAGCGGCCGGGCTCGGTCCGGTAGGCGCTGATTTCGAACCACTTATCGAGGGGCCCGAAGCGTTCCTCAAAATGTACCGGCTCGCCGGTCAAGGCAACCTTTCCGTACCGTTCGAACCAAATGGGTTCGGCATCGGGGAACAATTCGCGGACCGTATGGCCGACAATGTCTTGGGCCTTCAATCCCGTGTGACGCTCGAACGCGGGATTCACCGACAAATAGCGCAGATCAACGGGTTTCCCCGCCTCATCCAAGATGATCTCGTCGAGCGAGAAGCCTTCGGTCATCGTCTCGAATAGGCTGCGGAACCGCGCCTCGCTCTCGCGCAGCGCCTCTTCTGCATTTTTGCTCTCGGTTACGTCTTCAAAGATCGTAACAAAGTATCCCTTCAGCGGGCTGTAGGCCGATACGGAATACCATCTGCGGAGCGGCACCGCATAATGATGGAACCTGGCCTCCTGTCCCGTGAGCGCCACCTTCCCATAGATCCCGATCCAGTCTGCGGGGTCGTTCTCGATGCCGGGAAGGGCCTCACGGGCGCTCTTGCCGATGACGTCGGCCCTCTTCAAGCCCGTCTGTTTCTCGAAGGCCTCGTTTACCTCAAGAAAAACGTAATCCACGGGCTTTCCGCTTTCATCGGTGACGATCCTGTGATAGGCAAGGCCGTCGATCATGTTCTCGAAGAGGGATCGGTACTTGGCCTCGCTTGCCGTCAGCGCCCCTTCGGCAAGCTTCTGATCGGTCAGGTTGACGGTGGCAATGCCGACCCCTGTGATATTTCCGGAAGCGTCCCTCATTGGTTCATAGTAAAGGTCAAAGAACAGCCGCCTGCCGTTGCGGGTCAGCCACATACCCGTGTGCTCTTCGATCCCGGACTCAAGCACACGGCGTTTGGCTTCGAGGATCGGCGGTAGATCTTCCGGCGCGAACAAGTCAGCGTCGGTTTTTCCGACAACCTCATCCGGGCGCCGGGTCCGCTGATTGTACGCCCACTGATAGACAAGGTTGTTGTCCTGTATTGCGACCGATACCGGGGAATTCTTGAGCGCCAACCGGAAGCGCGCCTCGCTCTCCCGCAGCGCCTCCTCGACCCGCTTCAGCGCAGAGATGTCGGTATTGGTGCCGAACCACCGGATGACCGAACCGGCCGAATCCTTCAACGGCAGAACGCGCGTCAGGAAGGAGCGAAATACTCCGTCGGCCCCGCGCAGCGGGAATTCCATGTCAAACGGCTCGCCAGTGGCGATCGACGCCTTCCACCGTTCCAGAACTTTTGGCAGCACCTTCGGGTCATGTACGCTCTGCCAGCCCCAGCCTTCCATATGCTTCGGTGTCGTACCGGTGTACTCGTACCAGCGCCGGTTGTACCATGTGATGTAGCCGTCGCCGTTTGCCCACCACGCAAGGTTGGGGATGGAATCGGCCAGACGTGCGAAATTGTTCCTCGCTCTCTCGGAGCGCCTCCTCGGCCTTTTTCTGCGCAGCTCTTAGCCGCAGGACTTCGATCCCATGCGCCAGGTTGTCGGCCAGTTCGGTCAATAATTTTATCTCGCCTTCGGAGAAGGGGTCGGCTTCCCTGGAGTAAATGGTGATTGCTCCGAACGTCTTGCCCGCGGTCATGATCGGGAAGACAATGGACGATGCGTAGCCGCGCTTTATGGCCTGCTCGCGCCACGGCGCGAAGGCCGGATCCGTCAGCATATTCCGGCAGACGACGACTTCGCCGGTGCGGATGGCGGTGCCCGTGGGACCGCGGCCCCGTTCCGTGTCGGCCCAGGTAAGTTTCAACGTTTCAAGATATCCATCCTCGAATCCCGCATACGCTGCGGGCCGGACCGATTTCTTCTCGTCATTTTCCGCAAAGCCTATCCAGGCCATGCTGTAGCCGCAGTCTTCTACGATAATCCTGCAAACGTCGTTCAGGTATTCCGGCTCGTCTGTGGCCCTGATGATGGCCTGACTGCTGTCACTCAGCGCCTTCAGCGCCTTGTTCAACCTGAGCAGCGCCTCCTCGGCCCGCTTGCGCTCGGTGATGTCCACTAATGTGGAAAGAACCACTTTGTCGCCTCGAACGGTCAGAACCTGCGCGGACAGCTGCGCCACGAAGACCTCGCCTGACTTCCGGCGGAATTCCTGCTCCCACCCACGCAAAGAGCCTTTTTCCCGCAACGCCTGAACAAAACGAGCCCCGGCCTCGACGGTCGGCCAAATAGGCAGTCGTCTGGCGGAAAGGCCGATCACCTCATCCCGGCTGTACCCGTTCATCGCCAGCCAGGTATCATTCACGTCCAGGAACAGGCCGTCTTCGAGACGGGTCATTGCAATGGCGGCCGGATTGTTGGCAAAGGCCAGGGAGAACTTTTCCTCGGACAGCCGCAGCGCCTCCTCGGCCTGCTTGCGCTCGGTGATGTCGTGCGCGATCTTGGACGCGCCTATCACCTTTCCGCTCGCGTCTTTGATTGCTGAGAACATCAGGGACACGGGAATGACCGTACCGTCTTTCCGCATGCGCACGGTCTCGAAATTCTCGATATGCTCTCCCTGTTTGATCCGTGCGAGAATTTCGGGGACCTCGTCAGTATGTCCTGGCGGCACGAGGAGTGAAATCGTCTTGCCGATTACTTCCTCTGCCTTATATCCGAAGATATTCTCCGCTCCTACATTCCACGTCTGAATAATACCGTTCAGGTCCTTGCCGATGATCGCATCTTCCGCGCTCTCCACGATGGCCGCCAGACGTCCCTGTGCCTCTTCCGCCTTCTTGCGTTCGGTGATGACATCGAAAACGGCCACGAAGAATTCTTTCTCCGGACTGTACACGGAGATTGAGAACCACATCTTCAGCGCCTCGACGAACATCTCGAATCGCTCGGGTTTGCCGGTCAGGGCCACTCTTCCATAAATCTCCAAAAGTTCCCGATCGGCTTCACGGATGCCCGGAATGACTTCTGTGACGCTCTTTCCAACGACATTTGTCAATCCCGTCAGCGTCTCGAATGCGTGATTGACTGAGAGGTAGATGAAGTCCTGCGGCTTTCCATTTTCGAAAACCATCTTGCAGTAAGCATAACCTTCGATCATATTCTCGAATAATTCGCGATATTGTTTCTCGCTCCGTCGCAGCGCCTCCTCTGCCCGCTTGCGCTCGGTGATGTCCTGCATCGTCGTGAGCGCATAGCTCTGTCCGCCCAGCTCCAGCGCGATGACGTTGATTACGAGAATACGCTCCTCGCCGGATTTGGTGAACACGTGCTTTTCGGCATCGCGATGCGAACCTCGACGCTCGAGCTCGGTGTAGGTGGCCGTGCGCTCCTCAGGTTTTGCGATGCCGAGTTCCAGCGAGGTCTTGCCGATCGCTTCTTCCCGGGTGTAGCCGAACAGTTTTTCAAAAGCCTCATTGACATCGACAAAGACCTGCTCGGGCAGTTTTGTCAGCGAAGCGACGATGGCGGCCTTGCTGAAGAGAAGAGAATATTTCCGCTCGCTCTCCCGCAGCGCCTCCTCCGCCCGCTTGCGCTCCGTGATTTCATAGGCATATATGCGCGCGACCTTGAATTGGGGAATAAGCTGCACCGTCTCGCTGAAAACCCTGTTCTTTATCGTGACCTCACGGGAGACGGAGGCATCACTGCTCGTATCCAGGTTTTTTAAGATGACATCCAGGTCATGCGGGAGGAAGGCCTGCGCTTCTCCCTTGTCCATGCCCAGGCTTTCCAGCATACGTTTCCGTTCCCGGATTGGCGAAGATGACCTCGCCGGAGACATCCACCTCGATGATCGGATTCGGATTGAGCTGCGGGAACGAGGCGAGGTGCCGTGTGCGCTCCTCCGCGCGTTTCAGCTCCGTGACGTCGTTATAGGTGATGACGACACCCTCGATGCGGTTGTCCGCGGTGCGGTAGGGAAGGTCGTGCGGACGTACCAGGCGCTGTTGATGCTCGAGCTCCTGCCGCAGCGGGCACGAGCTGTTCCAGGACCGCCTGGGCGTCGGAGATGAGGTCGGGGCCGAGGTTCTCCTGCGACATGTCCATGATCGGCCGGCCCACGTCCGAGGGAAGGAGCTTGATGAGCCTGAGCATCGCGGGCGTGAAGCGCTTCACGCGGAAGTGCGTGTCCAGGAAGATCGTGGGGATGTTCGTGCTCGCCTGGAAGTTGTTCAGGTCGTTGTTCGTCGCGTCCTGCTCCTCGATCTTGCCCTGGAGCTGCGAGTTCACGGTGATCAGCTCTTCGTTCAACGACTGGAGCTCTTCGCGGGAGGTCTCGAGCTCCTCGTTCGCGGCCTGCAATTCCTCGTTCGAGGACTGGAGCTCTTCGTTCAGGCTCTTTAACTGTTCGATGTAGCTCTGGAGGTGGGCGCGTGTCGCTGAAAGCTCGCTTTCGAGCTGGTGGATCGCGGTCTCCTCGATGACGGCTGCATCGACCGCTTCGGCGGCCTCCTCCTTTGAGGGGGCGCCCTTTTCCTGAAAAACGACGATGTAGAGGTTTTCCGCGGCCTTCGTGATCCGGAGCGAGACCTGTCTTTTCCGATTGTCGTCTCCGGCCACGCTCGTTCTGATGACCACCGGCCTTTCTTCGCGGCCGGACCGGTAGAGCGCCCCGCGTATCCTGCTCCGGAGGCTTTCGGGCAAGAGCTCCAGGAGGTTCTGCGTCGGCACGCCCCGGGGCTGGCGGAGATAGCGGTTCGTGGGGCCGTTGTGGTAGACGATCTCGTAATTCTGGTCTATGGCCACGGAAGCGGGCCCGTATTCTTCAAGCAGTTTTTCCTGGATGATTTCCATGACAGACCGGCCCTGCTCCGTCACTTGCGCTTGTCTGGCCGGCGGCGCCTGACGTTCCGCTGCATAGGGGACCGAGATGGGCAGTCTCGAAGCGGGTTTTGTCTCCAGCTTCCGGTAGACGCGGCACTGCTTGCGGCCGATCGATTGAAAGAGCCTGCTGTTCCTGCCCACGGTCTCCGCGTTCCCGAGGAAGAGGTAGCCGCCGTTCTTTGAGCGCGTAATGAAAGAGCGTGATGCATTTTTCCTGGGCCTCGGGCTCCAGGTAGATCATGAAGTTGCGGCAGATGATGAGGTCGAGCTTGGAGAAGGGAGGGTCGGTCAAAAGGTCCTGCCTGGCGAAGACCACGCTCTCCCGGACGTCCTTGTTGATGACGAGACAGTTGCCGTCCTCGGCTGACGTGAAATATTTCTGGATGTACTCCTGCGGCACGTCCGCCGATGATGCTCGCGGGATACTTGCCCTCGCGCGCCCGCTCCAGCGCCCGGTCGTTCACGTCCGTGGCGAAGACCTGGACGTCCCGTTTTTTCCCGGCGAGCGTCGAGTTCACGCAGAAGCATCATGGCGATGGAGTACGCCTCTTCGCCCGTCGCGCTCGCGGGGGTCCAGACGCGGACCGGAAGGTCGGTGTTCTCGGCGACGATCTTCCGGACCGCCTCCAGGTTCAGGGCCTTCCATGCCACCCGGTCGCGGAAGAAGGAGGTGACGCCGATCATGAGGTCGGAGGCGAGAAGCGCGGCCTCGGCATCACTGGTCGAGATGAGGTCCAGGTAGTCCTTGACCGCGGAGAGCCCGTGGAGGTACATGCGCCTTCTGATCCTCCGGCTGACCACGCTTTTTTTGTAATGGTTGAAGCGCGAGCCGGTCTTCTCCTGGAGGAGCCGGAAAAAGCGCGTCGAACTCTTCGGGCGTGATGGGGTACTCGCGGCTCGACGGCGGCTGCTCCGATCCCCTGGACCTTCAGGAGCTCCGCGGCAATGTCCTCCGGGAGAAAGGACCGCGTCAGCCTGGCCGGTTGCGATTGCCGCGAGCGGCATGCTGCCGAATTCCGCGGTCTCGGGGTCCTGAACGAACACGGTCCCGCCCGCGGACCGGACGGCCTGGCAGCCGCGGGCCCCGTCGGTCCCCGCGCCGGAGAAGATCACGGCGATGGACCGCTCAGCCGCGTCCTCCGCGAGGGAGGCAAGAAATTCGTCGATGGGAAGATGGATGAGCCCCTCGGGGTGGACGGTTGTCTGGAAGAGGCCGTTTCGCAGGCGGACCTCCCTGCCCGGAGGGGAGAGGTAAAGTCTGCCCGGCTGCGACCTTGAGGCCGTCGGATATCTCCTGGATCACGAGAGAGGGACGCCTGGCGGCCAGGAGCTCGGGAAGGAGGCTCTTGTGTTTCGAGGAAAGGTGCTGGATGAAGACCAGGGCGAAACCGAATTCCTGCGGGAGGACGGCGAGAAACCGCTGGAGGGCGTCAAGGCCGCCGGCCGATGCGCCGATGCCGACGATGGGGAAGGCCTGCTTCGGAAGCACTCTGTTCCGCCGATATCTTTTGCCGCCATAATTGTTGACCCATTAAGCAGAAGAAAATAGTACTGCGAATGCGCAAGGTCGCGAAGGACGGCTAAAATTCTTCGGGTTTAAAACCAAGACCAAATTGCGATTCTTGCGACGGTTCGAAGAATCTAGTTCCCGACTTCGAGTACGTTGGCTCTGTTACACCTTCTCCAGCGCCTGCGTGAGGTCCGCGAGCAGATCGTCCACGTCCTCGAGGCCCAGGGCGAGACGCACGAGGTTGTCGGACATGCCGATCTTCTTCCGGTAGTCCTCGGGATAGTCGAAGAACGACATCATCCACATCTGGGTCACGAGGCTCTCGCTTCCGCCCAGGGAGGGCGTGATCAGGAAGAGTTCGAGGGAGTCGATGAACTTCCTTGTCTTCGCGTCGTCGCCCCGCAGGAGGAAGGAGACCACGCTGCCGCCCCCCTTCATCTGGGCCTTCGCTATCGCCCGGTCGGGATGGGAATCCAGGCCGGGGTACCAGACCTTCTCGATTTTGGGATGCGCCTCGAGCATGCGCGCAACGGCGAGCCCCGCCTCGTTGTGGTGTTTCATCCGGAGGCCGAAGGTCTTGAGGCCGCGCTCCAGTAGGAAGCAGGTTACCGGTCCGGGCGTGGCGCCGATCATGCGCTGCATGCGGTAGACGTCGTTCATGAGCTTGTTCGAGCCCAGGGCGACGCCGGCCAGAAGGTCGTTGTGGCCGCCCAAGTATTTCGTGGCGGAGTGGACGACGACGTCCACCCCCATTTCGATGGGCTTGATATTGTACGGGGTGGCCAGTGTGGCGTCGATGACGGTCAGGACCTTGTGCGCTTTCGCGACCTTCACGACCGCGGGCAGGTCCAGGCAGCGCAGATAGGGGTTCGTGGGCGATTCGGTGAAGATGATGTTCGTGTTAGGCCGGATCGCCTTCTCGATCGCCTCGGCCGTGGGGTCCACCATGGAGACCTGGATGCCGAACTCCGCGAGCAAATTAGCGGCGAAATCGCGCGTCTGGCGGTAGCAGTCGGAGGTAAAGATGATGTGGCCGTCCCGGCGCATGAAGGTCATCAAGGTCAGGATCACGGCGCTCATCCCGGAGGAGAACAGGACAGCCCGCTCCGCGCCCTCGATGGCGGCGAGTTTCCGTTCGCACTCGGCCTGGGTGGGGTTGCCGTAGCGGCCGTATTCGTGCTCGCGGATGACCCGTCCCTCGCTCTTGGCCTTCATGAAGTCGTAGACTTCCTGCGTGTTGTTGAAGTAGTAGTTCGAGGTGTGCACGATGGGCGTGGAGACCGCGTAGTGGGCATGGTGCGTGCGTTCCAGGCCGTGGATGCCCAGGGTGGCGGGATGAAAATTTTTCGGGTTTTTAGCCATTCGTTGTTCTCCTTTAGTAAACCGTTATCTCAGCCTGATCTTAAAACTGATCATTCTTAAAGTCAAAGGCGTTTACCGCGAAGGCGCGAAGAGCGCAAAGAAAGCTTACATTCCTGATTTTAGAATCTTAAAGCCTTTGCGTCCTTTGCGGCTTCGCGAGTGAATCAGCTATCTAGTCGTTGACCGTTTTCCTCTTCTTCAGCGCCTGATCGAGCGCCTTTTTCACCGCGTCCACGGTCGGCGGCAGCTCGATCGGCTTGTTCGCGAACCGGCAGGGGAAGCCCAGCTTCTCCTCGTGATAGTTGACCTTGAAGTCGGTGAACTTCAGGCCGTGGGCCGTGGAGATGACCACGACGTGCTCGGACTTGTCGATCTTGCCGGCCTTGAGGAGTTTGATCAGCGCGGCCAGGGCCACGCCGGTGTGCGGGCAGTTGAACATGCCCGTGCGTGTCGCCGAGCGCCGCCGCGTCGGCCAGTTCCTCCTCCGTGGCGTGCATGACGATGCCGTCGAACTGCTTGAGCGTGCGGACCGCCTTCTGGACGCTGACGGGGTTGCCGATCTGGATGGCGCTGGCCAGGGTCTTCTGGGCCTCGATGGGCTCGAAGGTCTCGAAGTTTTGCAGGTAGGAGCGGTAGAGCGGATTGGCGCGCTCCGCCTGGGCCACCACGATGCGCGGCAGCCTGGTGATCAGGCCCAGGTCCCGCATCATCAGGAGCCCGTTGCCCAGGGCCGAGACGTTGCCCAGGTTGCCGCCCGGGATGATGATCACGTCGGGCACTTCCCAGTCGAACTGCTGGACGATCTCGATGCCCACGGTCTTCTGGCCCTCGACCCGGAGCGAGTTCATGGAGTTGGCCAGGTAGATCGTCTCGTCCTTGGTGATCTCCTGCACCACGCGCATGCAGCCGTCGAAGTCCGTGTCCAGGGACAGGACCAGCGCGCCGTTGGCGATGGGCTGGACGAGCTGGGCGATCGAGATCTTGCCCTTGGGCAGGAGCACGATGGACTGGATGCCGGCCGCGGCGCAGTAGACCGCCAGCGCCGCCGAAGTGTCGCCCGTCGAAGCGCAGGCCACGGCCTTGATCGGCGCGCCCTCGGAGATCATCTGTTTGACCTGCGAGACCAGCACCGTCATGCCGAGGTCCTTGAAGGAGCCGCTGTGGGTGTTGCCGCAGAGCTTGATCCAGAGATCGTCCACCCCGATCAACTTCCCGAAGCGCTCGGCCCAGAACAGGTTCGTGCCTCCTTCGTAGAGCGAGACGACGTTCTCGTTGTGGATCTGCGGCAGGATCCATTCCTTCTTGCCCCAGACGCCCGAGCCGTAGGGCCACTCGGTGGATTTGTAGCGGTCCTCGAAGAGCTTCATCCACGCCTGCGCGCTCCGGTGCGCGAGGATCTTCATGTCGTGCTGCACTTCCAGAAGCGACTCGCAGGCCTTGCAGTGGTAGATGATGGTGTTGAGCGGATAACGCTCCTTGCACTGCGCGTTGATGCATTGAAACCAGGCTCGATAGGGCATAGGTTTAGACCTCCATGCACCGGGAAATATAGCATAACGGCCCGCAAAGAAGCAATGCAAAAGTGGGGAAAACTGAGTTGCGGATTGCGAATTGTCGACGAATCAGCGAACAGTGTCGCACTCGTAAGCGCTGGCCACAGGCCGGAATCCAGGGCCTTTGATCCTCCCGCCTTCGAAGGTTGAGAGAACATTGTCTAAACGCCTCCTCGCTTCACGGGGGCCTTTGGGAGTGACGAGTCAATGCTTTTCCGTGTCTCAACTTACAAACCGTACGGCACTCCTAGTACGATGTCCCAGGGCGCGATGAGGGAATCGGGCTCGAGGTCCCTGGTCGGGGGCATGAGTTTCGTCAGAAGGATTTCCTTGTCTATGGTGTTCTTGTATAACAGGTCTTTTTCGTTCAGAGGCTCCCCCTCGAAGTACATCTGGGTCACGAGCTGGTTCGTCCTGCCGGTGATTTCGAAATGAATGTGCGGAGGCCGTGTCCAGTCCTTGGACACAGGGTACGAACCGGGTTTTACGGTCTTGAACCAGTATCGTCCTTCGGCATCAGTGACCAGGACGCCGGAGCCCTGGAAGTTCGGATCGAGGGGCGCGTCATGCGTATCGGAAGGATGGATATAGCGTCCATAGGTGTTTGCCTGCCAGATCTCCAGGCGCACGCCCGGCATCGGTTTACCGTTCACGTCGAAGACCCTGCCCATGAGGTTGATGACCTGGCCTTTTGCCTTTCCCGGCTTTCCGGCGATCACGGTCAGATCTGCGTCCTGGTCGGGCGGTTTTGTCACGGGATAGAACGGCCCCATCACCTGTTCAGGGGTCGGCTTTTTTGCCGTTTCGGCGAAGAGCGGGTCAAGCCGTGCGGCCAGTACGCTGCCGCTTGCGGCAAGGGACAGTGCTAAAAGCTGTCTGCGCGTGAGCTTGAAGTCTTCCGACATAAGGGCCTCCTTGTTGGTTTTTCCCCCGGGGCCGGAGGTCCAGGGGAAATACTCTCTAATGATACCACGCGCCTCTTGCATTTGTCGGTATGAGTAGCCGCAAACTTCAGTTTGCGTGGTTCTTTATCTTCAATAGAGGCGCCTGCGCAGAGACTAAAGCCTGCGGCTACCGAGCTGAAGGAGCTGGAACATGATAGAATTATGACTATGACAAACAATGGCGCAATCTGAAGAGAAGATACGATCGATAGGCCGCGAGCTTCATGCCGCCGTGAGCGGCACGCCTCCGGCATTCGACACCCGGCAGTGGATGGGGCGAATCATGAACTGGGCCATGCAGAATGAGGACTTCAAGATCAGGCTCTTCCGTTTCATCGACGTCCTGCCCTCTCTCAAGACCGACGACCTTGTCGTCAGGCTTCTGCACGAATATTTCAGCGGAGAAACGGAAGTGCCGGCAATCGTGAGCGGAGGCATCGGGATGCTCCCGGACACAGGTTTCGCATCCCGCATGGCCGGACGGACGATCAGGAACAGTGTTGAGTCCATGGCCAGGCAATTCATCGCGGGCAAGGACGCGGATGATGCGGTCCGATCTCTCAAGGCCTTGACCACGGACGGGACGGGGTTTTCCATCGATATCCTGGGAGAGGTGGTCGTGAGCGAAAAGGAGGCGGGGGAGTACACGGAAAAGTATCTTTCCCTTCTTGACGTTCTCCGGGAACGGTCCCCGACGGAGGCGCGGCCGGACGTCTCCGTCAAGGTCTCGTCCTTTTATTCGCAGCTCGATCCCGTGGACTGGGAAGGCTCGATCGAGCGGACCAGGGAAGGACTGCGGCCCGTGCTCAAGAAGGCGAGGGAACTCGGAATTTCAATCACCTTTGATATGGAGCATTACCACTACAAGGGCCTCACCATCGCGGTGTTCAAAAGCATTTTCGAAGACGGGGAATTCGCGGACCTCCCGTCATTGGGACTGGCGCTCCAGGCATATCTCAAGGACACCGAACAAGACCTCCGTGAACTCATCCAATGGGCGAGGAAGCGGAAGAAAAAAATCAACATCCGGCTCGTGAAGGGCGCGTACTGGGACTACGAGTTCGCCATAAGCCGCCAGAAGGGATGGCCGGCTCCGGTTTTCCTGACCAAGGAAGAAACGGACCATAACTTCGAACGGCTGACACGCCTGCTCTTCGAGAACATCGATGTCGTCCGTCCCGCTGTCGCAACCCACAATCTCCGCAGCATCAGTCACGCTATTGCCGCTGCCGATGTCATGAAGGTCCGCGCAGATGCCTTCGAGTTCCAGATGCTCTACGGAATGGCCGAGCCGCTCAGGAAGGCGGTGCGGGGGCGGGGGTTCGATATAAGGATATACACGCCCGTCGGCGAACTGATCCCGGGCATGGCCTATCTCGTAAGAAGGCTGCTTGAAAACACCTCGAATGAGTCCTTCCTCAGAAAATCATTCGGCGCAGAAGATGTCTTTCGAGGAACTGATCAAAGCACCCTCCCCAACCCCTCCCATAAAGGGAGGGGCTACACCTTCATCCCGGCGAGGAGAGGACAACGTCTTGCCCCCTCTCCCCGGAAGGAAGAGGGAGCGAGCCGTAGCCCCTCCCCTAGTGGGAGGGGTTGGAGAGGGGGGCCGGGGAGAGAGCATTTCACGAACGAACCGCTTCTTGATTTCTCCATCGAAAAAAACAGGAAGAGCATGGCCGATGCGCTCGACGCGGCGCGGAAAATGAAGGACCGGAAATATCCGCTCATGATCGGCAGCCGGGAGGTGCGGACGGACCAAGAGATCCTGTCGCGAAACCCCGCCCGCCCGGAAAGCGTGATCGGACGGGTGTCGTCCGCCTCGCGGGTGGAAGCCGATGCGGCGATTGCGGAGGCGCTCAAGGTCCGCGAAGCGTGGCGAAAGACCGGTCCCGGAAAAAGGGCCGACTATCTCTTCAGGGCTGCAAAAGAAATGAGAAAGAGCAGGGTCGAGCTCGCGGCCCTGGAGGTGCTCGAGGTCGGAAAGACCTGGAAGGACGCGGACGGCGATGTTTGCGAGGCCGTCGATTATCTGGAATACTACGGCCGTGAGATGCTTCGACTCGGAGCCCCTCATATCCTGGGAGATTACCCGGGCGAGGAAAACGAGTATCATTATGAGCCGAAGGGTGTCGGCGTCGTGATCTCCCCCTGGAACTTCCCGCTCGCCATTGCAACGGGGATGACCTCAGCGGCACTCGTGGCCGGCAACTGCGTGATCTTTAAACCCTCGGGGCTCTCTCCCGTCATTGGATACAGGCTTTGCGAGATATTCAAGTCCGCCGGCCTCCCCCCCGGCGTCCTTCAGTTTCTCCCGGGACCGGGGAGCGAAGTGGGGGAGTACCTTGTTTCCCATAAGGACATCGATTTCGTCGCCTTTACCGGATCTCAGGAGGTAGGCCTCAGGATCATAAGGCTCGCTGCCGAGACCCCTGCCGGCCAGAGGAACGTGAAGAAGGTGGTCGCTGAGATGGGAGGGAAGAACGCGATCATCGTGGACGAGCACAGCGGACCTCGACGAGGCAGTGAAGGGAATCATCGAATCTGCCCTCGGCTTTCAGGGGCAGAAATGCTCGGCCTGCTCGCGGGTGATCGCCGTGGCTGACATCATTGACGAGTTGACGGAACGGCTCATCGAGGCGATCAAAAGCATCCGGATCGGTCCGCCCGGAAGAGCCGGGCAGCGTCATGGGGCCGGTCATTGACGAGGCGGCCTTGAAGAAGATTAAGGCATACATCGAGCTCGGGAAAAAAGAGGGGAAGGCCGTCCTTGAAGTCCAGGCCGGGGGTGATGGATACTTCATCGGCCCGGCTCTCTTTACGGATATCGATCCCGAATCACGCATTGCACAGGAGGAAATATTCGGCCCCGTGCTTGCGCTCATGAGGGCGGCGGACATCGATCAGGCGATCGCCCTGGCGAATGAAAGTCAATACGCGCTGACGGGGGGCCTCTTTTCGCGCAGCCCCGCGAACATCGAGAAGGTGAAAGAGGATTTCCGGGCAGGCAACCTCTACATCAACAGGAAAATCACGGGCGCCCTCGTCGGGAGACAGCCTTTCGGCGGTTTCGGCATGTCGGGTGTCGGGTCGAAGGCTGGTGGCCCCGATTATCTCCTTCAGTTTATGAATCCTGTCAGCGTCAGCGAGAACACGATCAGGAAGGGGTTTACGCCTCTCCGGGGTGAGGGAAGGGAATAAGAGAGGAGCGGAACCGGCCCTGAATGGATTTCCGGTATTGCCCTGTCTTTCGACTTGACAAATTCAAGAGCCCTGTGCATCATGAGTCTTGTGGCGTGATTATGAAATCGCTTTAAAAACGAAAGCCCTTCGAGCGACAGCGAAGAATCTTGATATCCCAGGCTATTGCAGGATCCTTTACTGATGAACTCGCTCGTTTAATACCAGTATGAAATTTAGCGCTCCTATCAGAATTTTAATCATCTTTTCGATGGTCCTGTTATTCCAATCACCTTCGTATGCCGACCCGGCCGAGGGCCAGGACCGCGATGCCTCCATCCTATCGCAGCAGAACACGCCGATGTCAGGGGACTCAACCGTCCCGGGTTCTCCGGAAATAAAAGCCCAGCTCTCTTCGGGCGGAGAAGGGAGCGTCCCCGGAGCAGTCGGACCCAAGGCCAAATCCGTAAACGGAGCGCCGACCACGGTAAAACCCTCCTCTCCCGTCTCCGGGCCCGGGAAAAAACACGCCGGGGAAAAGAAGAAAAAATCCATTTACCGGCAGCCGTCAGTCCTCGAACGTTTCCGGGACTACCGCGGCGACCGTACTCCCGCTGCCTTCATAGCGCTCTTCGATCAAAAACAATCGATCGGGTTCCGGCAGGATCCGCCTGTTGTGCTTTCTGACGGCAAGGCCATCGTGCGGCTCCTGTTTGTCTCGACGCCGGAATGGGAAAACATTTCCGACGTGGCCTTGACAGGGGGCCGCCTGCGTTGCGGCGATGAAGGACCCCGAAGCGACCAATACATGGATCATCGATGTGCTTCCTGAAAAAGGGACGGATGAAGTGACCATGGCGCTCTTGCAGCGCGGCGTGCTGATGGTGTTTCCCGTAGCCGTCGCCCCGCAGGTGAATATCGACCTGAACAAGTCAGGCGATGTGACGGAAGAAGATTTCCGCTTGTTTCTGAAAGAGAGGGGCACTCCCCGTTCTCCTGCCTATGATCTGAACGGCGACGGCGTCCGTGATTTTCGGGATGATTACCTTTTTACCGCCAATTATCTGGCCCTGAATCCGGCGCCGGAGACCCAGGCCTGCGCCTCCGCCGCTTACGCCGGCCAAATCCGCTGACGAAGATAAAGCCTTTACGAGACGGGAACTACGGTAGAGCCCCTCCCTCCCGAGGTTGAGCCCGAAGACGGCGAGACTCCCGGGCGCTGAAACAACGCAAAAAGGCCGGCGGTAAATTTTCATCCGTCGGCCTTAAATGTTCTGAGGATCAGAAACTTCCTACCCGCCGATATATCCACCGGAAAAGTCGGGTCCCGTCGTCGCTTCAGCCGGTCCCACCGATACGCTCTCGATGTCCCTGTCCGCGCCTTTCCACTCAAAGGGACAGGCCTTCATCAGGATCTGGAGTTTCCACTCGATCATATCAGCGAGCTCGCACAGGTGCTTCCCATGCGTGAGGGCCAGTTCGTTGTCCGCACCATAGGTCCTCTTCACATCTTCCCCCAGCTCATGGAGTCTCTGTTTCATGCTCGCGAGCTCGTTGTTCACGGCATCGCAGTAGTCATTGACTTTTTTTATGTCTTTTACGGTTGCCATAGATGCCTCCTTTTTAAAATCTATTAATTTTCTATTTTAAGTATATCGCTGTTCAGACGGTCGGGTGGAAACAAAAGAGGAGTAAACTGGTATTCTTTATGCATGGCGCTCGCGGCAACGCAAGTGTGCATTGATAAACTGAAACAATGTCTCGTTAATAATTATGAAAGCCTGTCCGGAATCGTAGTACTTCCGTCGTCACCGTTCATTTAATGAGTTCTTCGAGGCGCGAGCAAACCGTGTTGCGGGCCTGCCTGCGGGATTGAATGATATAATTGATTAAAGACATCATGAAAAGCTTACAAGGAGGTACTAATCATGGATAAGATTAAAGACAAAATTCTCGTGACAGGTGCGACGGGAAGGCAGGGCGGCGCGGTGGCCCGGCACCTTTTGAAGAACGGCTACAGAGTGCTGGTGATGACGCGCAAACCGCAGGATGAAAAAGCGGGGATGTTCAAATCCCTCGGCGCTGAAATTATCCAGGGCGACTACGATGATCCGAAATCCCTCGAGCGGGCGCTGGAAGGCGTATGGGGTGTTTATGCCGTTCAGAACACCTGGGAGGCGGGTGTAGAACGGGAGGAGGAACAGGGAAAACGATTTGCCGAGCTCGCCCGGAAAAAGGGCGTCTCCCATTATGTCTATGCATCGGTCGGGAGCGCGCACCGCAATACCGGCATTCCGCATTTTGACAACAAGTGGCGGATTGAGCAGACTGTTCGCGGCCTCAAGTTCCCGAGCTATACGATCCTCCGGCCGGCCTTTTTCATGGACAACTTTACGACACCCTCGTTCCTGCCCGGATTGCTGGAAGGCAAACTGCAGATCGGATTAAAACCGGCGACAAAACTCCAGATGATCGCAGCGGACGACATAGGCAGGTTCGGCCTGCTGGCCTTCGAGCAGCATGAAAAAATGAACGGGGTCGAGCTCGATATCGCCGGGGACGAGCATACGATGCCTGAAATGGCGGAGATCCTCGGCCGCGCCATGGGCAGGACCATACGGTTCGTAGAGGTGCCAAAAGAGGAAGTGCGCAAGATGAGTGACGATTACGCGATCATGCTGGAATGGTTCGACCGCGTCGGCTACAACGTCGACATCGCCGCGCTCACGAAAAAGTACGGTATCAGTCCTGCGACGCTTTCCGAGTGGGCGCACGCATAGACTGGCTGGCGAAGAAGGCGGCGTAGGGCAGGACAGGAAGGATTGAATCTTGTCACCGCGAAGACGCGAAGGACGCGAAGGAATTTTGAAGCTTTTAAACTCTTCGTTTATGCTTTCCTTTGCGTCCTTCAGCGTCTTTGCGTGTATATTCATGTCTTGAAGAGAGAATCCCATGCGGGTGATCACTTCGGTTCCGATTCCTTCAGCAACTCTGCAAGATGGCTCTTGCCAGATCGCGGGGTAGGAATGAGTGCCGTGTCCGCGTGTTTCATCGCTTACGGGTATCAGCACGAAACGACCGCGCTTGACCCGCTTGATCTCCTTTTCCATGATCCCGAGCTCGGGCGGATTGATCTCATCGTCCGCTGAATTGATCGCGAGGAGCGGGGCCTTGATCTTTTCCAGGTCCGGCGCGGGATTGTATTCGCGCGAGGCTTCGAACGCGTAGAGAAGGTCGTTGGCATCGGTCCGGGCAAGACGGTCGCTCACCATCTGGTCAAGGAGTCTGTCGGCAGCCGCGCGGGTCGGGGCCTCCTTTTGCCACTGACGCGGGCTGCTCACCATGATGAGCTCGATATATATTGCGGCCCGGAGGCCGCGGGGCTGGGTCTTATACTCGCCGTTGTTCCATGCGGGATCGTCGCGAATGGAATCCATGATCATGCGCCTCTGCATGCGGTTGCGACCGGCGATCTCGACCGGCAGGCACGCGAGAGGCATGAGAGCGTCCATGAAATCGGGTCGCCTCTCGCCCCAGACCCAGGTCTGCATTCCCCCCATCGAAGTTCCGAGTACCAGGCGCAGATGGTCCACCCCGAGCTTTTCGGTAAGGAGCCGGTACTGGGCCTCCACCATGTCGTCGTAGGTGTAATGGGGAAAGCGCGCGTGCAGGCCGTCGCTCGGCTTGCTCGATTGTCCGTGCCCGATCCCGTCCGGCAGGATGATGAAATATCGCGCTCGCGTCCAGGACCTGTCCCTGCCCAAAAAGCACTCCCGCGAAATGGTCGGTGAGAAGCGATTCGCCGCTTCCGCCGGTCCCGTGCAGAAGCAAGACGGCATTGCGCACCCTGCCCGTCGCGTCCCTCTGCGGCGTTCCGACGGTCCGGTAATGGATCTTGAGTTCCGGCAGGGCCTCGCCGCTTTTGAAGCGGAAGTCCTTCATGATGAAATCGCCGGACGAGGGTTCGGGATAGGCCGCGGCAAAAGCGTGCCCCGCGGACATCAGAAGAACGAGACCTGCGAGAAGCGACATCTTCATCATTGCAACATCCTCCAAGGACTACTGTAAATCTTTTTTGTCATTCCCGCCCGACGGAGTCGGGATAAAGCCAGCGGGATTCCCGATTTCGCGGAATCGTTGAAGTTTCTATGATAAAAGCCATTGGATACCTGCTTTCGCAGGTATGACAGTACTACGACCCCATTTCCTTGATGTTCTTGATCACGTCGTTCACGACCTGCTGCGCGCTGCCGTAAAGCATGCGCGTGTTGTCGGCGTAGAAGAGCGCGTTCTCGATGCCTGAATATCCGGCGCCTTTGCCGCGCTTGATCACGATCACGTTATGCGCCTGGTCGGCGTTCATGATAGGCATGCCGTAGATCGGGCTGGCCTTGTCAGTGCGCGCGGCCGGGTTGACCACGTCGTTCGCCCCGATCACGAGCGCCACGTCGGCCTGGGCAAACTCGTTATTGATCTCCTCCATGTCGAAGATCTTGTCGTAGGGCACGCCCGCCTCGGCCAGGAGCACGTTCATGTGGCCGGGCATGCGGCCGGCCACCGGGTGGATGGCGAACTTCACGTCGATGCCCGCCTCCTCCAGGAGTACGCTCATCTCCTTGACCTTGTGCTGGGCCTGGCCGACCGCCATGCCGTAGCCCGGAACGATGATCACTTTCTGCGCATAGCGCAGCATCGCCGCGGCGTCCAGGGCCGAAACCTCCTTCATCGTACCGGTAATGCCCGCCCCGCCGGCCTGGGCCTCGCCGGTGATCGGCTTGAACAGGATATTCGTGAGCGGCCGGTTCATGGCCTTCGCCATCAGTTGGGTGAGGAGCGTGCCTGCCGAGCCGACCACGATGCCGGCGATGATGAGGGCGGGGTTGTTCAGCACGTAGCCTTCGAAACCCACCGCGAGGCCCGTAAGCGCGTTGAAGAGCGATATCACGACGGGCATGTCTGCTCCGCCGATCGGCATCGTGATGACCGCGCCGAGCGCAAGCGCGAGCGCGAAAAAGCCGATGATCCCGAGCGCCGCAGCCTGCCCCGCCGCGACGATTGCGATGCCGGCGAGAATCGTAACCGTTGCGAGGATGACGTTCACCGCATTCTGGGCCGGCAGGTGAAAGACTTTTTTCATGATGCCCTGCAGCTTCGCGAACGCGATCAGGGATCCGGAGAAGGACACAGTGCCGATCAAGCCGCCAAGGACCGCGAGGCCGGTGACTGCGGGATTGTGCGTTCTTCCGCGGAAGAGCTCGATCGCGGCGATGGCCGCAGCCGCGCCCCCGCCCATGCCGTTGTAGAGGGCTACCATCTGCGGCATGTCGGTCATCTTGACCGCCGCGCCCGACCACCAGGAAGCGCCGCCCCCGACGACGAGCGCGATCACCATCAGCGCGTAATTCGTCATGCCCGGGCCATCCGAAGGTGACCAGGGTAGCGAGCACCATGCCCGCGCCTGCCCACATGATGCCCCGCCTCGCCGTCACGGGTGACGACATGCCCTTGAGGCCGAGGATGAACAAGAACGCCACGATGAAGTAGCTTGCGTTGATGAGAATTTTGGCGTCATGATGTCTTTTGTAAAAACTTTATCGTTGAGCTGATCTTAAAGATTTGAGTCAGGTTTCTAAAAGTCAAAGGCGTTTATCGCAAAGGTTCTAAGAGCGCGAAGGAGAGCTCTTATCTGGTATTGGTAGATCTTCATACCTTCGCGTTCTTTGCGCCTTTGCGGTTCATTTGCAATTTGGATTTTACAGTGTCGTCTTTCTTAAACATCGCCAGCATCCGCTCCGTGACCACGTAGCCGCCGGCTGCGTTGGCCGCGCCCAAGAGCACGGCGATGAAGCCGATGGCCTGTTCGAGCGGCGTCCGGGCCTCGCCGAGCGCGACCATTGCGCCGACCAGCACCACGCCGTGCACGAAATTGGAGCCCGACATGAGCGGTGTGTGCAGGATCACGGGCACGCGCGAGATCACCTCGTAACCGGTGAATGCCGCGAGCATGAATATGTAGAGCGCAGTGAAACCTTCCATGATGTTCCTCCGGAAGAAATACTAAGCACCAAACTCAAAATTCTAAACAATAGCGAATGACCAAAGTGAAATTTAAATGAGATTCAAAATATGAAATTGTTTAGAATGCAGTGATTCGTGCTTAGGATTTCTTTTCTCCCTCTAGAAACTTCCTCACCCCTGCGTTGCATATGTTTCCTTCGCGCGTGAACACGCTTCCCGCGAGGATTTCGTCGTTCCAGTCGAGGGCGAGCGCGCCGTCCTTGATGAAGGGCGAGATGAAGTTGTACAGGTTCCTCGCGTACATCTCCGAGGCATGGACCGGCATGCGGGAGGCCAGGTTGACGGTGCCCGAGATCGTGACGCCGTCCTTGACCACGGTCTCTCCGGGGCGTGAGCCGGCGACGTTTCCTCCGCTGTCGGCGGCCATGTCCACGATGATCGAGCCTTTTTTCATGCGCGCGACCATGTCTGCGGTGATGATCAGCGGGCTCTTCTTGCCCGGGATGGCCGCGGTGGTTATGAGCACGTCCGCCTGCGACACGGCCTTCGTGAGCCTTTCCTGCTGGGACATTTTTTCGTCCTCGGTCAGTTCCCTCGCGTAACCGCCCGCGCCCACGGCGGCAACGCCCGTCTCGACGAACCGCGCGCCCAATGACTCGACCTGCTCCCTCGTTTCAGGCCGCACGTCGTAGGCCTCGACGACGGCGCCCAGCCTGTGCGCGGTCGCGATGGCCTGGAGGCCCGCGACCCCGGCGCCGATCACCAGTACCCGCGAGGGCCGCAGCGTGCCGGCGGCGTAGGTCAGCATGGGAAAGAACTTCGGGGCGATCACGCCGGCTATGAGGGCGCACTGGTAGCCGGCCACCGTGGCCTGGGAGGAGAGGGCGTCCATGCTCTGGGCGCGGGAGATGCGCGGGATGAGTTCCACGGCGAAGCTCGTAACGTTCCGCTCGCACAAAAGCCGCGCGCGTTCCGGGTCGGCGTAAGGGTGCAGGAAGCCGACAAGCACCGTCCCCGGCTGCATCGCGCGGATTTCGTCATCAAGGGGCGGCTGCACCTTCAGGACGATCTGGGAATGGGCGAACACGTCGGCGCTGTTCGTTGCGATGACCGTTGCGTTGAAGTCCTCATCGCTGAAAAAACTGCCTGCTCCCGCGCCGCGCTCGATGCAGATATCAGCGCCCAGGGCCTTGTACTTTTTGACCACGTCGGGAATGATGGCGACGCGCCGTTCGCCCTGCGCCGTTTCCTTCAGCACTCCTATCATCAGGGACATGCGGTGTCCTCGCTCTCGTCAAGTATCGACGGGAAACCATGACTGCCTTTATCCATTATATCATGATGCATTCGTCAAGAGTCGTCATCCCCGTCCCTGCTTCAAACATGCCGGGGCAGGGCTTCAGGGGAATCCCGCAGCTTTTGAACCAGGGCTATGAACCGCACAGACGGGATTCGTCCTCGAACGATTTTATCTGGGATAGAGGCATTCACCTGCATTCGCGCAACGTACTCATAGGCGCTGGCCACAGGCTGCCGGGTAGTGACGTTCAGGAGAACGCAATTTCTATTATGTTAAACTCTTTATCATGATCGAAACGCTCGTTCCTCTCTTGGCTTTCTCATATTCAAAGGCAAGCTCGTTCTTCCGGCGATCTGCTTTTGCAAAAAAGAAAGCGGAAAAGCGGGAAATAGCCCCGGTTCCTTGCTTTTTTACCCGTCCTGGATTATGTTTTACATGAGGTCGCAAGATCATGTCCGCATCGAGACTTTCATTCTTCCATCCGCTCATCCAGCAATGGTTCTCCGAAAAGGTCGGGACCCCTACGGAAATCCAGGAGAAGGCCTGGCCCGAGATCGCGCAGGCAAGGCACGTGCTCGTGACCGCGCCCACGGGATGCGGGAAGACGCTGGCTGCATTCTTATGGGGGATCAATCAGCTCATCTCGGGCGTGTGGCCGCGGGGCAAAGTCCGCGTCCTCTACATTTCGCCCTTGAAGGCATTGAACAACGACGTCCAGAGAAACCTCCTGAAGCCTCTTCGGGAACTTCGGGAATATTTCTCGCCTCGCAGGGGTTTCTTTTCCCGGAGATCACGGTGCTTACCCGGAGCGGGGACACGCCGGGAGAGGAACGGCGGAAGATGGTCCGCAAGCCGCCGGAGATCCTCATCACGACGCCCGAGTCGCTCAATCTTCTTTTAAGTTCCCGGAGCGGCCGCTCCATGCTCACGGGTATCGCCACGGTGATCCTTGATGAAATCCACGCCGTCGTCGGGACCAAGCGGGGGACGCACCTGATCACCGCGCGTGGACCGGCTGGTCCCGCTCGCCGGAGAATTCCAGCGCATCGCGCTCTCCGCCACGGTCAATCCCCCTGAACGGGTGGCGGAGTTCGTCGGAGGGCTTCTCCGGACCGGGAAGGGCAGGGACAGCCATTATGAAAAGCGCCGCGTCTCGATCATCCGGTCCCGCCAGGCCAAGACCTACGAAATAAAGTTTCTTTCCCGCCTGATGCGCGCGAAAAAATGGTCGATGATTCCTGGTGGCCCGCCCTGATCGATGCCTTTAAGGAGAACATCTCCAGGCACCGCTCGACGCTCCTGTTCGCGAACAGCAGGAGGACGACGGAAAAAGTCACCCGCTTGATTAACGAGGCTGAATCCGCTGAACTCGCCTACGCGCACCACGGGTCGCTCTCGCGCGAGATCAGGCTCGCGGTGGAACAGAAGCTCAAAAACGGCGAGCTCAAGGCCATCGTGGCAACGAATTCGCTTGAGCTCGGCATCGATATCGGAAGCCTCGACCAGGTGGTGCTGATCCAGACCCCGCGTTCGGTCTCCGCGGCCCTTCAGCGCATCGGCCGGTCCGGGCATGCCGTGGGGGAGACGAGCCGCGGCCTGCTCTATCCCACCCACGGCCGGGACTTCATCGACGCGGCGGTCATGGCGCGGGCCATCCTGGACCAGGACATCGAAGAGGTCAGGCCGGTGGAAGCGCCGCTCGATATTCTTGCGCAGATCATCCTCTCGATGACCGCGATGGAGAGGTGGGACATCGACGAGCTGTACGCGTTTTTAAAGACCTCGTACCCCTATCGCAACCTGCCGAGACGGCACTTTGATCTCGTTCTCGAAATGCTTGCGGGCCGCTATGCGGACAGCCGCTTGCGGGAGCTGAAGGCCCGCGTCTCGGTTGACCGCGTGGACAACACGGTCCAGGCTCACAGCGAGGTCCCGTATCTCATCTATACGTCGGGCGGCACAATCCCCGAGCGGGGCTACTTCGACCTGCGGCTTAAAGATACGCACGCCAAGATCGGGGAACTGGACGAGGAATTCGTGTGGGAGCGCTCCCTCGGCGAGACCTTCACGTTAGGCACCCAGCTCTGGCGCATCGAAAAGATCACGCATAACGACGTGGAGGTGGTCCCCGTGCGCTCGACCGCCGGCATTTTCCCGTTCTGGAAGGCCGAGGAACAGGACCGGGATTTTCATCTCGCCGAGAGGGTCGGTCTCTTTCTGGAGCACGCGGACAGGCGGCTGGATTCTCCCGATTTCAAGCAGGAGCTTCTGGAGCGGTACGCTATGGAAGAGGCGGCCGCCGGATGAACTCATCGGGTTTTTGAAACTGCAGAAGGAAGCAACCGGAAGCGGCCTCCCGCACCGCCATCATCTCCTCATCGAACATGTCGAAGACCCCGCGGCCCGGGGCGATTTAAAGCAGGTGATCCTGCATACCTTCTGGGGCGGCAGGGTGAACCGGCCCTTTGCGCTGGCGCTCTCCCAGGCCTGGGAAGAGAAGGAGCATAAGCCGCTTCAATTTATTTTGAATGACGATGCCGTCCTTCTCATGCTTCCGCACGAGTTCAGAACGGAAGACCTCTTTTCCCTCGTTACGCCGGAGAACATCGAGGTCTTCCTGCGCAGGAAACTGGAGCAGACCGGGTTTTTCGGCGCCCGTTTCCGGGAGAACGCGGAGCGGGCGCTCTTGCTTCCCAAATCCAGCTTCAAGCGGAGGATGCCGCTCTGGCTTATCCGGCTCAGGTCAAAGGAGCTGCTCGCGGCCGTGCGCGCCTATGACGATTTTCCGGTCCTGCTCGAAACCTGGCGCACCTGCCTTGAGGACGAATTCGATCTTCCCCATGCGAAGGCCATGCTCGACGATATCAGGGAAGGCGCGATCCGCGTAAGCGAGACCGTGACCAGGACGGCCTCGCCCTTTGCCGGAGGCCTCGTATGGAAACAGACGAACAAGTATATGTACGAGGACGACACCCCGCTTCTTGCCAGGGAGTCGGCCCTGCGTCCCGACCTCATCAAAGAGATCCTGTTCTCCGCACACCTTCGTCCGAAGATCCCGCCGGAGGTGATCCGCGTCCTGGACGGGAAACTGAAGCGGACCGCGCCGGGGTATACGCCGGGCTCTGCCCTCGAACTTCTGGACTGGGTGAAGGAACGGCTTCTCATCCCGGAGCCTGAATGGAAGGAGCTTGCCGCCGCGATCCGCAGGGACCTTGACCAGGACGCCGGGGAATGGCTCCGGGTAGAAGCAAGGAAACTGTTCTGGATATCATGGCCCGGGGTAAGACATCCGCTCCTGTCAAGCCTTGAAGCGCTGCCGAAGGTGCTCGTCGCCTTTCGCCTGCATCCTGATGTCGTGACGCTTGAAGCCGTTTCTCCGGAAGAGAGCAGCGGAAGTCTTCGTCGTAGGATCGGTCTTGCGATGCATGCTCCTCCCTACCTTCCACGCGGGAGGGGCGCACCGAGAGGATCGGCAACACGCGCTCCCCTCGGCGGAGTACGGCCGGGTGAGCGAGACGTCTTCGATTTTCGGCAGCATGGCTGTCCTACTACGGCCCTGTGGAAAAAGAAGGACTGTCCTGAATCTTCTGGGCATAACCGCCGAGCGGCTCGATGAAGCAATAGAACCCTTGATCGAGTCTCAGGATGTGGTCATGGACCGGTTCGGAGAAGGGAGTAGGTTGCTCGAAATCTGCGACAGCGAAAATCTCGGGATGCTTCTTCGCATGGCGCGGCGCTATCGGCAGCCCTCCTTCCAGGCGCTACCCCTGGAACAGCTCGCGCTTTTCCTGGCAAGCTTCCAGGGCGTTGCTCCGCGGGGAGAATCACTGGAGGACCTCCAGGCTCGGCTGGAGCAGCTCTTCGGATGGTCCGCGCCGGCCGCGGCCTGGGAGGAACATATTCTTCCTGCGCGGATGCGGCCATACCGGAGCGAATGGCTTGACACCCTCATGAACCGGAGCGACCTCATCTGGTTCGGCTGCGGACCGAAGCGCATCAGCCTCGCCTTCAGAGAGGACGTCGAGCTCTTCCGGCCGGACGATCGTGAAGAGCGCCCCGAATACACGGCAGAGCTCGATCATCTGATCCCGGACAGACGCGGCAGGTACAGCTTCTTCGAGATAACCGAGCTTTCGCATATGGACAGCGTTCATGCCACGGAGCTGCTCTGGAAGGAGGCGTGGAAGGGACACGTCACGAGCGATACGTTCCGGACGGTCCGGAAAGGCGCCATGACCGGCTTCACGGCGCAGTCCTTTGCCGAGGAAGCCCGTCTCTCATCGCGAAGGTCCGGCTTTAACCGCTGGAAGGTCTCCCGTCCCCTGGACGGGCAACTGGCAGCGGATCGATGCGCCGCGCAAAGAGCGAGACATTCTGGAAGAGGAGGAACTCGTCAAGGACCGCATCCGGCAGCTCTTCAAACGGTATGGCGTCCTCTTCCGCGACCTCCTGGCAAACGAACTTCCGCCCCTCCAGTGGCGGTCCATCTTCAGGTCGCTGCGCCTGATGGAACTGTCCGGCGAGATCCTGTCAGGATATTTCTTTGAAGGGATTTCCGGTCCGCAGTTCATCTCCCATGAGGCCTTCCGCATGCTCCAGGAGCCCCTGCCGCAGGACGCCGTGTTCTGGATCAACGCGACCGACCCCGCGTCCCTGTGCGGACTCGGCCTTGAATCGCTTCGCGGATTCCCCCCGCGCGTGGCCTCGACCTATCTGGTGTATCATGGAAGCCGCCTCGTCATGATTTCAAGACGGATGGGAAAGGGGCTGGATATTTTCGTAGAGCCGGATGATGCCCGTCTCGCCGATTACTTTGTCCTCTTCAAGGACCTGCTCGCCCGCGAGTTTCAACCGCTTCAGAGGATCGTCGTGGAGACGATCAACGGATGCGCCCGCTCTTTCGCAGCCCCTTTGCCGCGGCGCTGCAGAGCAGTTCGGGTTCCGTTCCGCGCGGAGCGCGCTGGAGCTGTGGAAGGAGTTTTGATAGGCAATAGATGACAAATTCCATCGTCTCAAAATGATGACGATCAATGTGAGGGTGATCATAAATCTTGCCGTCGAGCATCATCTCCTCTTCTCCGTCGGAAGCGACCTCCACGGTGACAACAAATTGTCTTCATACTTCGCTTACCAACTCACCTTCGGCCCCCATGAGGAAAGCATGAGGAGAAATTAGCAGGTGTCGGACCGGTTATTCCCCGCATTTCTCTTGATTTGCCTCTATCTTCCGGATATAATTCAAAACAGTTTTCAATGTTCGGCGGCCCGTCTGTCTGACGGGGGAGCGTTCCACCATGGCGGAAAAAAAATTCGAGGCGGCAATGGCCCGGCTCGAGGAAATCGTGCAGGAGCTCGAAAAGGGCGATGTCCCGCTCGAACAATCGCTCAAGCTCTTCGAGGAAGGCATCAAGCTCTCGCGCATCTGCAACAAGCGGCTCGAGGAAGCGGAACGCAAGGTCGAGATCCTGCTCAAAGACAAGGCCGGCAACATCACCGCCGAGCCGTTCGAAGAAGAAGAGTAAGGAAAATAGTCAGTCACGAAGTAAGAAGTTAGAAGTGAAATGGAATGTCAGAAGTGAATGACATCTAGAGCTCATTTGTTACTTGATGCTATTCGGACTTATACATGGACATCACGACCTATCTCTCCAGAAAGAAAGAAATCGTAGACAAGGCGCTCGAGAAGCTCGTGCCGCCCGCCGATGCTTTTCCGCCGTCGGTGCACGAGGCCATGCGCTACAGCCTCTTTGCCGGTGGCAAGCGGGTGCGGCCCATCCTGGCGCTGGCCGCGGCCGAGGCCCTTGGCGCAAAGACCGTTGACCTGCTTGCCCATCGCGGGATCGCTGGAACTCATCCACACCTACTCGCTCATCCATGACGACCTCCCGGCAATGGATAACGACGACTATCGCCGCGGCATGGCAACGTGCCACAAGGTATACGGCGAGGCCATCGCAATCCTCGCGGGCGACGGGCTTTTGACCATGGCCTTCGAGGTGTTGTCCGATCAACGGCGGCTCAAGGCAGTTCCCGCGGGCCGGCTCATCGCCATCATCAAGGAAATTTCCACCGCTTCCGGCGTCCACGGCATGGTCGGCGGTCAGGTCGTTGACATGGAATCGGAAGGCAGGGATGTCGACTTTCCCACGCTCGAATACATCCACACGCACAAGACCGGCGCCCTCATCCGCGCGTCCGTCCGGACCGGCGCGCTTTACGCCAAGGCGGGCAAACGCCAGTTCACGGCGCTCACGCACTACGGCGAGATGGTCGGCCTTGCGTTCCAGATCGCCGACGACATCCTGGACATCACCGGCAAGCGGGAAGAGACCGGAAAGGACGTGGGGAGCGACATCAAAAAAGGCAAGAAGACCTTTCCGGCCTTCTATGGACTCGAAGAGTCTCGCCGCAGGGCGATGGAGGTCGCTGACAAGGCCGTCGCTTCGCTGCAAGGATTTCGGACGCGCAAGGCCGATCCGCTCCGGGAACTGGCGAAGTATATTGTCAACAGAGTGAATTAAGACAAGATCCAAGCACCAAATCCAAATAGTCAAATGCCAGTGTCAAAATTCAAAACATGGAACTTGAAGTTTGGTCCTTGTATTTGGATTTGTAACTTTGGTATTTTCTCAGAGAGGTACCCATGATTCTCGACAAGATCCATGACAGTAATGACCTGCGCGCCCTCTCCCGGGAAGAACTGCCCCCGCTCGCGGAGGAGGTCCGCGGGGAGATCATCGAGGTGGTGTCGAAGACGGGTGGGCACCTTGCATCGAGTCTGGGCGTTGTGGACCTGACCATCGCGCTGCACTACGCCTTCGATACGCCAAATGACCGCATCGTGTGGGACGTGGGACATCAGGCCTATGCCCACAAGATTCTCACGGGCAGGCGCGCGCAGTTTCCCACCCTCCGCCAGCACGGCGGCATCAGCGGTTTTCCCAAGCGCGAGGAAAGCCCCTGCGATCATTTCGACGTGGGCCATGCGAGCACGTCCATATCCGCGGCCCTCGGCATTGCGGCGGCAAGGGACATCAAGGGCGAGGACTACCGGGTCATCGCGGTGATCGGCGACGGCTCCATCTCCGCGGGGCTCGCCTTCGAGGGAATGAACCAGGCCGGGCACCTCAAGAAGAAGCTGATGGTGATCCTGAACGACAACGAGATGTCCATCTCGCCCAACGTGGGCGCGCTCTCAGCGTATTTAAACAGGCTCATGACGGGCAACTTCTACACAAAGCTTCGGCAGGACGACCAAGCATTTCCTCCAGGGCATACCCAAGGTCGGCGGCTCCATGTTCAACCTGGCCAAGAAAGCGGAAGATTCCATCAAGGGCCTGATGGTGCCGGGCATGCTGTTCGAGGACCTCGGGTTCCAGTATATCGGCCCCCTCGACGGACACAACATCGACCACCTGCTCAGGACCTTCGAGAACATCAAGGATTACGCCTGGCCGGTCCTGGTCCACGTGATCACGAAAAAAGGGAAGGGGTGCTCTTTCGCTGAGTGTAATCCGTCCCAGTACCACGGCACGCCGCCCTTCGATCCGGGCACCGGCAAGACCGTGGCCAAAAAGCAGTCCATCCTGAGCTATACCGAAGTCTTCGGTCAGACCATGATCAAGCTTGCCGAGGAGAACGACAGGCTCGTGGCCATCTCCGCGGCCATGTCTGAGGGCACGGGACTCGACAAATTCGCCGACCTGTATCCCAAAAGGTTCTTCGACGTCGGCATCGCCGAATCCCACGGAGTCACCTTCGCCTGCGGCCTCGCGGCCGAGGGCCTCCACCCGGTCGCCGCCATCTACTCCACCTTTACCCAGCGCGCCTATGACCAGGTAGTGCACGACCTCTGCCTCCAGAACCTGCCGGTGACGCTCGCCCTCGACCGCGCCGGCCTCGTCGGCGAGGACGGCCCCACGCACCACGGCGTTTTCGACATCGCCTATCTTCGCCATGTGCCGAACATGGTCGTGATGGCGCCCAAGGACGAGAACGAACTGCAGCACATGATCAAGACCGCCGTGGAGCATCCCGGCCCCGCAGCAGTGCGCTATCCCCGCGGCACCGGCTGCGGCGTTCCCATGGACCAGGAACTCAGCACCCTCAGGATCGGCAAGGCGGAGCTCGTCAAGGACGGCGGCGATGCGGCCATCGTCGCCATCGGCAACATGGTCTGTGCTTCCATCGAGGCGGCAAAGAGGCTTGCGGAGGAAGGGCTCTCCGTTGCCGTGGTGAACGCGCGGTTCGTGAAGCCCATCGATGAAGAGATGATCGTTTCCCTGGCGAAGAGAACGGGCAGGATCGTGACGGCCGAGGAGCACTGTCTCCACGGCGGTTTCGGAAGCGCGGTGCTGGAATGCCTCGATGCGAAGGGGGTCACGGGCGTCAAGACGCTCCGCATCGGGCTCCCGGACAGGTACATCGAACACGGCTCGCAAAAAGTCCTCAGGCAGAAGTACGGTCTGGACGCGGACGGCATTTATGCGTCCGTCAAGGGTTTCGTCGAAAAATCCCGGCTCAAGGCAGTTGCGCCGGTCGCGAGTTTCAAGGTGAAAGACGGATAGAAGACGCGAATGGCGCATAGGGCATGGCGAAAAGATTCATAGCGCTATGCGTCTTGGCGCTATGCTCCCATGCGATTTCCATGCGCAGTGCTACTTCTTCTTTTCCTCCTGCTTCAGCTCATATCCGTAGTTGCCTGTCCTGATGTCGACAAGCTTGCTGTTTCTGAACGTTAATATGCGCATGAAGCGGTTGGGACCGAGATTGTAGGTCCATTCTTCGACGACCGTGACGGTCTTGCGCACCTCGCCGTTTTCCAGTCGCTGCGCAAATTCTTCCTCATGAGTGTCTCTCAGCGTGGGCTCCCCGCACTTGGCGATGACGTCGCTCTTCGAGTCCCCGACGGAAACGGCCTGCTCGGTGCACTCGCGCTGTTCGGGTCCCGCGCCTTTACGGTACCCGTAGTTCCCGGACCGGATGTCGGCGACCTTTCCGTTCGTGAGCGTGACGATGCGGGTGAACCGGCTGGGGCCGAAATCGTATGTCCATTCTTCAACCGTGACAAAAAGCTTCTGCCTCACGCCCTGATCAAGCCGTGAGCTGAGTTCCTCGTAATGCGATTCTTTCGAGTCGGGCGGGCCGCATTTGGCGAGGAGGTCAGCCCGGCTGTCGCCCACGGAAATGATACCGCCGCTGCAGTCGAGCGAAGCGGCGGAGAGGTCCGCATGCGGCAGCAACAGCAGCAGAGTAAGAAAGCACCATCGACCTAATGTTCTTTTCATGCCGTTACCCCCCTCGCCGTTATCCGTTGCCCTCAAGAAACACTCATTCTAGTGTATGCCAATGTCCCCGAAACGTCAATGCCCCGGCGTTCGTAATGTCCGGCATTCGTAACCTACTCCGGTCCAGAGACGGGGACCTGAAAAAAAGGGAAACAGTGTCAAAGCTCGTTTCGGCCATGTGTTTCGCCGT
Organism: Nitrospirota bacterium; assembly: GCA_963741205.1. Taxonomy (GTDB): domain Bacteria; phylum Nitrospirota; class UBA9217; order UBA9217; family UBA9217; genus JAJYKN01. The sequence continues at coordinate 171,289 of CAVUHW010000026.1, read as the reverse complement.
TCGTCATAAAGACGTAATCGAAAAACGTTTTGCGATACGGACATCGTCACTCTTACCAGTGTCCCGAGTGGCTACCGGCATGCAGCCAATTCCGTGTGTACGGCGGATTTGCTTTCTGGTATAATTGACGGGATCTTATCCTTATTATTCCCGAAGTACCGGGGCGCAGCGCAGGAAGGGGCCATGGTAAAGCCAGGCATTTGTTCCTGCCTTCGCGGGAATGACAAACAAAAATATTGCAACTAAGAATCCCTCAGATCGTTGTAGCGAGGTTCATTCAGCATGTTCATGAAGCCATTCCTTCGCATACTGTTACTGCTTTGTCTTATTTTTACCGCGGCTCTTAGGGCCGGCGCGAATCCGGTCTCCGGCCAGCCGCAGCCGGGCGAGTATAAGATGAAAGCGGCATTTCTGCTCAATTTTCTCGCCTTCGTGGAGTGGCCCGCCCCGATGATGCGCGACGAAACCCTGCGGGTGTGTGTGATGGCCGATCCGTCGGTCCTGAACGCCTTCAACGAGCTGAGCGGTCAGATTGCCGCGGGCCGGAAGATCGCGACCTTCCCTGTGACGCAGGGCGACAGCCTTGGGACGTGCCACGTCCTCTTTATCGGCTCCCAGGCGGAACACGACCTTCCCAGAATCATGAAGGCCCTCGAGGGTGCCAGCGTCCTGACCGTCGGCGACACCGCCGGTTTTGCCCGCCAGGGAGTCATCATAAATTTCTATCTGCAGGACAACAAGGTCCGCTTCGATATCAACGCCGCGGCGGCGCGGCAGGCGGGCCTCACGATCAGCTCCAAACTCCTGAAGCTTGCCGGGTCGGTCTACGGCGCGGCGCCAGGAGGGGAATGATATGGAGCGCTTCCTGAACCGTCCGCTGAAGCAGAAGCTAATCCTTATCGGTCTCCTGACCCCGGCGGTCGCCATGCTGGTGGCCGGCAGCCTCATGTTTGCCGCCGAATTCGCCTTCTACCGCAAGTCCATGGTCACAGACCTGACGATCAAGGCCGAAATTATCGGGAACCAGTGCTCCGCAGCGCTGCTGTTCAATGACCGGAAGGACGCGGCGGAAACGCTTTCCTCGCTGCGAGCGGACCCCGACATCGAATATGCCGCAGTGTACACCCGCGGCGGCGCCCTCTTTGCCCGGTTCGACCGTACGGGGAATGTTGACCAACAGTCCCTTCAGCCGGGGGAAGAGGGACACCGGTTCGAGGCCGACCGCCTGGTTCTCTCCCGGAGCATCACCCTTCGCAATAAACGGATCGGGTCGGTCCTGATCAGCTCGAATCTGGAAAATTTTTATAAGCTTCTGCTGCGTTACCTGACCGCCGCCGTGCTCGTGGTCGCCATTGCGCTCGCGGCTGTCTCTATTCTTGTGTCCCGTCTGCAGCGGTCCATCACGCGCCCCGTAGCGGACCTCGTATCGATGATGCAGGGCATCTCCTTGAACAAGGATTTTTCCGTGAGGGCCGCGGAGTCCAGTGAGGACGAACTGGGCGCACTGGCCAGGGGGTTCAACGACATGGTTTCGACGATCCAGGACCGGGACCGGGCGCTCGAGGCGCGCCGGCGCGATCTGGAAAGGACGATCGCAGACCTTGAATATTCTACCGAAGAGCTGCGGGAAGCGAACAGGAAGCTGAAAGAGCTCGACAAACTGAAATCGGACTTCATAGCCGTCGCTTCGCATGAGCTCCGCACGCCCGTGACGTCGATCAAGGCGTACGTGGAATTGCTGCTCGCGAAGCCGAACCTTACTCCCGAGAAAAAAGACAAGATCCTGAACATCATCAACGCCGAGAGCGACCGCCTCGCCCGGCTCATCAAAGACCTCCTCGATCTCTCCATGATCGAGTCCGGGACCATCGCCTGGCGTATCACCGACATTTCCCTTGACGATATCATCCGGGACTCGCTTGCGGGCATCATGCCGCTTGCCCAGAACAAAACCCTGCACGTGGTGACCGAGATCACCCCGGATCTCCCGCCGGTCCGGGGCGACCGTGACCGCCTGGTCCAGGTCGTTATGAACATCCTTTCGAATGCCGTCAAGTTCACACCGCCGGGCGGCAGCGTTCAGGTCTCCGCCCGCCGCGAGGCCGATCAGCCGAGGATCACGGTATCCGTAACCGATACGGGGAAAGGCATTCCGGAAGAGGACCTCAAGATCATATTCGACAAGTTTCAACGGTCCGGCGATCACCTGACCAGCGCCGAGGAGGGGACCGGCCTCGGTCTCGCCATCGCCCGGGAGATCGTCGAGTTCCACGGCGGCACCATCCGGGCGGAGAGCTGTTACGGCAAGGGGAGCACGTTCTCCTTTACCCTGCCCCTCAACCGGGAAAGACCGATAAACCCAAAAAAAATATCGGAAAAAGCAATTGGACGCAGATTAAATCGGATAAAGGCGGATGAAGGCTGAAAAAAACAAAATGAATTGCTGTTGTTGATAAAAAATTGCCTTTGAGTTTCCACCTGACTGTCTGGTCTTTATCAGCGAAAATCTGCGTTTATCCGCGTCCAACAGCCTTACGGATAAAATTCATGAACCAAAAAAGAAAAGCTCCGCCTGGACCTCCTCCTTGTCGAACGCGGTCTGGCGGAGAGCCGTGAAAAGGCGCAGGCGATCATCGCCGCCGGCCAGGTGCTTGTGAACGGACAGAGGAAGGACAAGGCGGGGATGTCCGTGCCGGATGACGCTGAGATCCGCATAACCGGCGAGGCGCTCCGCTATGTGGGGCGCGGAGGGCTGAAACTTGAGAAGGCCTTGCAGGAATTTCACGTATCCGTAGAAGGCAAGACCGCGCTCGACATAGGCGCGTCCACGGGCGGCTTTACGGACTGCCTGCTCCAACAAGGAGCTCATAAAGTCTACGCCGTTGATGTAGGGTATGGCCAGATGGCGTGGAAGCTCAGGCAGGACCCACGCGTCGTTGTCATTGAGCGGACGAACATCCGCGAGATGGGGCCGTCGCTCGTCCCCGAACTCGTTGACGTCGCGGTCATCGATGTCTCATTCATTTCCCTCGAGAAGGTGATCCCCGCCGTCCTGAAATTCCTGAAAAAAAGTTCGGAGCTTGTCGCGCTCATCAAGCCCCAGTTCGAGGCGGGAAGGGGCCAGGTGGGCAAGGGCGGGGTCGTGCGCGACGACGCGACGAGAACCGCGGCGGTCGAAAGGATCGTCGGGTTCGTCCGGGATCAGGGGTTCGAGGTGAAGGGCGTCATCCCATCGCCGATTACGGGCCAGGACGGGAACGTGGAATTTCTGATGCGTATACGCGTCAATGAAAACTGGATCCGCTTGTGAATGAGCCGATTCCGATGCAAGCAGCAAGCGATGGAGTGCATTGCGCAGTGCAATGATATCCGTGATTTGAATCGCTGCACCCGTCAATCTTCCCGCGAACTCCTCCCCCAATACCACGATCGATTCGATGTCCAGATAGCGCGGAGCGGTCTTGTCCAGCAGCAGTTTGCACTGGGCCGGAAAGTTCTCATCGGCTACCGCGTCGTAAAACAGCAGCAGCACGGGGTAATGGGGAAAGAAGCGGAATTCATAGGCCGCGTCGTGATTGCCCCGTACTTCTGCCTTTACTCCGCCGAACCTCTCGCAGGCGGCCTTGAGGCCGGCCGTATTGCCGGCAAAGTGCTTCGCGATCACCTCTTCCACGTGGCCGACCCACGCCTTGTCCTTCGCGTGGGACGCCGGCACTGAACCGAAGGTTATCCATTCTTCGGCTGGGGGAGGCGGATCGGGCATGCAGAGGTGGTTGTAGATCAGGATGGAGACCCAGGGCCGCGGTTCTTTACACGCCGAGTCCAGTATCCTTTCTTTCGTGACCGTATAGGTTTCGTTCAGGAACATGAGCTCAAGGCAGTCCGGACCGGCAAGGGTCGCTCCGAACAGTCGCGCCGTTTTCGGGAAGTCGAGGGTTTCGAATCTTGGGCCGCAGGGACTTGAGCGCCTGCTCGTAGACGGTCCCCGGCGATTGCCGAAGCCCCGCATCGTCCTCACGCAGGACCTTCGCGGGCCGGCTCCGTCATGGCCGGGCAGTCGTCCGCTTTCGCCTGGCGGGAGGCCAGCTTCGCGGCAAAGCCCATGCAGCTCGACAGCCCGCACTTGCCGCAGTTGGTCTTGGGCAAAAGTTTGTAGATTTCGACTGCGGTTTTCATAAAACAAACTTAACCCTTTTGCGTACCGGTGTCAAATGGTTGTCCGGCATGGCAGCCACCGGGTCCGGCGTCCGACGCGTCGCCGTTTTGAGAGGCGGATCGGGACCGCAACGCACCATCTCTTGACATCCATTGTGCCGCCAGCTAATATCCCGTATCACTTTTTCTGTCAAGGAGGCCCATCGTGGAGTGGACGGAAAAGCTGGCGACCGGCATCAGTACGATCGACAGCCAGCACAAAGAGCTTTTCAGACGGATCAACAACCTTGTCACCGCGATCAAAGAGCGGCGCTGCAAAACGGAAATCGACGGGACGATCAAGTTCCTCGACGATTACGCCCGGGTCCATTTTTCCGAGGAGGAAAAACACATGGCCGGAGACGCATTACGCGGGTCTTGAAGCGCAGCACGAGGACCACAAGAAATACCTGGCAGCGCTCGCCGAACTCAAGAAACAGGCTTCCCTGCCGCGCATCCGGGGCAGCTCCTACAATCTTTCCGCCACGACGAACCAGGTGGTCGTAGACTGGATCGTCGCCCATATTATGAGGCTGGACATGAAATTCGGCGAGTATTTGAAGGGCAAGGGCTTGGACAAGTAGGGGAATTACGGTTCGAAGCCCCTTGACAAGTGAACAAATGTTCACTATACTATCGTCCATGAGAACGATTCTTCATATCGACATGAACGCCTTCTTCGCCTCCGTCGAACAGCGGGCCAACCCGGCGCTCCGGGGCAAGGCCATGGCCGTGATCGGCTCGGAGCACCGGGGGGTCGTCCTCTCTCCGTCCTACGAGGCCCGGGCCTTCGGCGTCAGGACCGGCATGACCTACGGCGAGGCGAAGACCGCCTGTCCGGGACTTGTTTTTGCCGCGGCCGATCCGGCGAAATATTCTCAGGCCTGCAAGGAACTTATCGAGATCTGGAAGGATTTTACGCCCCTTGTCGAGCTCTTCTCCATCGACGAGGCCTTTCTGGACGTGACGGGCTGCGAACGCCTGCTCGGAGACCCGGTTCAGATCGCGATCCGGATCAAGGAACGGATCTGGCAGGAGAAGGGGCTCACCTGCTCCATCGGCATCGGGCCGAACAAGCTGCTGGCCAAGCTTGGGAGCGATATGCAGAAACCGGACGGCCTCGTGCTCATCTCTCCGGAGGACGTGCATGAAGTGCTCGAAGACCTTCCGGTGAAGGAGACTCTGCGGCATCGGGCCCAGCCTGACGCAGAGCCTCGCGGCCATGGGCATCAGAACGTGCGGCGAACTCGGCCGCGCGCCGCTCTCGAAGCTCACGGCGCGGTTCGGGCTCGCCGGAGAGCGGCTTCGGGACATGGGGCTGGGGATCGACGATGATCCCGTTGTTTCACTGATCGAGCAGCAGGAGGAAGAGAGCAAATCCATGGGCCACAGCATGACGCTCGATGAGGACTGTTCGGACATCCCGATGATCGAGCGCCATATCCTTCAACTCTCGGAGAAGGTGGGTCGCAGGCTCCGGCGGGGCTCATACCACGGGCATACGGTGAGCCTCACGCTCCGCTACTCCGATTTTCATACCTTCAGCAGGCAAAAGAGGCTGGACCACGCCGTGAACCACGGCCTTGATATCTTTTCGTCCATCCGGGAACTCCTGAGGGGACTCCGGCTGGCCTTGCCGGTCCGGCTCGTGGGCGTAAGCGTCTCGGGCCTCGAAAGGCATGCGTCGCAGATGCCTCTCTTCGACGATGAGCGGAAAAGGAAGTTCATCGCCGAGGCCATGGACGATATCAACGACCGGTATGGCGATTTCACGGTGACGTGGGGCACGCTCGCCGAGCGGTACCGGCATGAACGGGTCATCTCCCCGGCGTGGAGGCCGGAGGGGGACAGGCAGTATTAGAATTCAGCGGATTGCGGAATGATTTAAATTCGGAATGCCGAATGCGGAATGAAATAATTCTGTCATCCCCGAATGCTTCAATCGGGGATCCAGTGAGTTCGTCCTTATCTGTTTTATCCGTGTTCATCTGTGGTTACAACTGACTCGCAAGTTCATTCAAGTCTTACGGAGGTCTTTTACATGAAAAACAAAATCACTGAACGTCAGCAACAGATATATGATTTCATTCGTTCGACAATCGCCACGCGCGGGATACCTCCCTCCATGCGCGAGATCGGAGTAAAATCCGGGATCCGCTCGACGAACGGCGTGGAAAGGCACCTTGCTGCGCTCGAAGCGCTTGGGCTCATTGCCCGGGAGCGGGGAAAGTCGCGCGGTATCTCGCTCCCGACGGGAAATCGACCGGCGTCCGCGATCCCCCTCCTGGGCAGGGTCGCGGCGGGGATGCCGGTCTTGTCGCCGGAGAACCGGGAAGGAGAGGTCATGGTCGACCTTTCGCTCTTTTCGCTCCGGAGCGGCAACAACCTCTTTGCCCTGAAGGTCAAAGGCGAGAGCATGGTGAACGCCCATATCATGGACGGGGATACGCTGCTGGTCCGCGCGCAGTCAACGGCGCAGAACGGCGATATCGTCGTCGCGCAGACGGACGGCGAGGCCACGGTCAAGCGCTTCTTTCTTGAGAAGAACCGCGTCCGCCTGCAACCGGAGAACAGCACGATGAAGCCCCTCTTCGTCGAACGCGGCGAGTTCCGGATCGTCGGCAAGGCGGTCGGGGTGATCAGGAAAATATGAGACGATGCAGGTTTAGAATTTCACCTCCTTAGCTTTGCAGCGGGGAGGTTCATTTCAGCGCCATTTCTTCCCTTCAACCAACTTTTCGTTTGATTTTATCCCCCCTTGATGTTATTATTTTCGATGCTGCTCAAATTATATGAATTATCACGAGGTTGCTGATTCCGCATGCTGAAAAACCTGTTTCAAAAGTTTCTCGAGGCGTTCAAAAAGATTTTCCTCTTCGCCTGGGAGAAGTTCAAGGTCTTCTGGTTTAATGTCGCCGTGCCCGGGCTTAAGGGCCTGACGCCAAAGAAGGCGCTTGCGATCCTCGTCATTCTCCTTGTAGCCGGGGCACTCATCCTCGCGCTGATGTTCTACGTCCTGTCCTTCGACCTGCCGACGATAGAATCGCTCAAGGATTACAAGCCGAGCGCGGGCACGACGATTCTGGCGGAAGACGGGCGCGTGCTGGGGCAGATCAGGATCGAAAAGGGCATCTATGTGCCGATCCAGCGGATCCCGAAACATATGATCAACGCGCTGTTGGCCACCGAGGACCCCCGTTTTTACCAGCACAAGGGCATCGATTACCGGGGCATCATGCGCGCGGCCTATGAAGGACATCATTTCCGTGAGGCTGAAGCAGGGCGGCAGCACCATCACCCAGCAGTTGACCAAGGTGGTGTTCCTTTCCCCGGAGAGGAAATTGTCGCGGAAGATCAAGGAAATTATTCTCGCGCGCCGGATCGAGAAGGAGCTCACGAAAGATGAAATCCTCGAGCTCTACCTGAACAGGGTCTACTTCGGACACGGCGCCTACGGCGTTCAGATGGCCGCCAAGACCTATTTCGGCAAGAACATCTGGGAGGTCAACCAGGCCGAGTCGGCCCTTCTCGCCGGGCTGCCCCAGTCGCCTTCAGGCTTACTCGCCCTACGGCGATATCGATCTCACCAAACTGAGGCAGTTGCATGTCCTCCGGAGAATGGCGGAGGAAGGATATATCACCGAGGCCCAGGCAACCCAGTTCTACAACCAGTCCCTGAACCTCGAGAACCTGCGGCTCTCAGGAGGACTTCGCGCCGCATATCGTCGACTATGTCCGCAAGTACGTGGAGAAAAAATACGGGCCCGACAAACTGTATCAGGGAGGGCTCAAGGTCTCTACGTCCATCGATCTCGAGCTCCAGCGTACCGCGGTCGCGGCGCTCAGGGAAGGGCTTCGCGCCCTTGACAAGCGGCAGGGTTTCCGGGGCCGCGTGGGTTTCAAACAATTGAAAGGGGACCAGGCGCTGGTCAGTTCTCTCCACGTGATGGTAAAGCCCGGCGAGGGATTTAACGCACAGGTGCTTGACGTCGGCGACACTTCCATCACGGTCAGGGGACGCGGCCTCGTCGGTACCATCACTCACGACGACATGGCCTGGGCGCTGATCAATCATAAAAAGAAGGACAACGGCGAAGAGTTCAGGAAACCGCAGGATATCGTGAAGCCCGGCGATATCATCAAAGTCCGGTTCAAGGATTTCGACAGGAAGAAGCGGCTTGCTTCCTTTGCCCTGGACCAGACCCCTCTTGTGGAGGGCGCCGTGGTGTCCATTGAGCCTTATACGGGCTACATTCGCGCCCTCGTGGGCGGCTACGATTTCGTGGAGGGCGGGTTCAACCATGCGACGGAGGCCAAGCGCCAGCCCGGATCGTCGTTTAAGCCCTTTGTGTACGGCGCGGCGCTCGAAAACGGGTTTACGCCCGCTTCGATCCTGATGGACCTGCCGGTGATCCACGAGAAGAGCGAGTACGACAAGAAGGGTTGGAAGCCGGAGAACTACGACGAACGGTTCCTGGGCCCCATGCGCCTGAGGACCGCGCTGGCGCTCTCGCGCAACGCGGTCACCGTGGGGCTCCTCGAGAAGATCGGCCTGGACAAGGCGATCGATTTCGCCCGCAAGGCCGGCATCACGAGCCATATCAGCTACGACTACACGACGGCCCTCGGTTCCTCGGCGGTCACGCCGCTGGAGCTTACCTCCGCCTACGCGACCTTCGCTTCGCAGGGCGTGCGCACCGAACCGATCCTGATCACGAGCATCATCGACAGCAAGGGCGAGGTGCTTGAGTCCTACGAACCCCAGCCCACGGAGTCCATCAACCCGATCACGGCCTACCTCGTCGACAGCCTGCTCAAGAGCGTGGTGGAGGAAGGCACGGGAAGGGGCGCCAAGGTGCTCGGGAAGCCGGTTGCGGGCAAGACCGGCACGACGAACAATTACGTGGACGCCTGGTTCGTGGGCTTCACGCCGGGCATCGTGACCGGCGTATGGGTCGGCTATGACAATCCCAAGGCGTCGCTCGGAAACAAGGAAACAGGGGCCCGGGCCGCGCTCCCGATCTGGATATCGGTCATGGCGAGGGCCATGGCGGACAAACCCGCCGAGGACTTCACGCCGCCCGACGACGTGGTGACCGTGAAGATCGATCCCGAGACGGGGCTCCTGGCGCGGGAAGGGCAGGCGGACGCCATCAACGATGTATTTCGTCGCGGAACGGAGCCTGTGCAGTACGCGGACAAGGAGCGCCGGAACACGGGGCAATTCTATCTGCTCGACCAGGGCGACGCCGTAGAAGCCCCGCCCAAGAAGTTCAATCCCGAGGAAATAACGGACTAGGTGAATCAAGAATTGCGGATTTCGGAATGCCGAATGCGGAATAAATCGTAAGAGCGGTCATGCCGAATGATTCTATCGGGAATCCAGCCTCTTTGTTTTATTAGATTCTCATTGTACTGCTCGAACGCGGAATGGGGGATGTACTCTGCATGGACTATAAAACAACACTGAATTTGCCGAAGACCGATTTCCCCATGAAGGCCAATCTCCGGGACCTCGAACCGCGGGTCATCGAGAAATGGCGGCAGGAAAAAATCCATGATCGGCTCCAGGAGGGTGCCCCGGAACGCGGGACCTATATCCTGCATGACGGGCCGCCCTACGCGAACGGCCATATCCACATCGGCCATGCCCTGAACAAGATCCTGAAGGACATCATCGTCAAGTTCAAGACAATGGAAGGGTTCCGGAGCCCCTACGTACCGGGCTGGGACTGCCACGGCCTTCCGATCGAGCACCAGGTCCTGAAGGGCCTGGGGCCGAAGAAAGAAGGCATGAGCCAGATCGAGATCCGCAGGCTCTGCCGCGAGTACGCGGAAAAATTCATCGATATCCAGCGCGAGGAATTCAAGCGGCTCGGCGTTTTCGGGGACTGGGACAACCCCTACCGTACGATGGACTACGGCTATGAGGCCGCCATCGTGCGCGAGCTCGGGAAAGTTCGTGGCCGCCGGCGGCGTGTACAAGGGCAAGAAACCCGTGTACTGGTGCGGGTTCGACGAAACGGCCCTGGCCGAAGCCGAGGTGGAGTACGCCGATCACGAGTCCCCTTCCGTGTACGTGCGGTTCGAACTGCCCGATGCCGGCAAGGCCATTCCGTCCCTGAACGGGAAAACAACGTCGATCGCTATCTGGACTACGACGCCCTGGACGCTCGTCGCGAACCTGGCCGTTGCGCTGCACCCCGAGTTCGACTATGTCGCGGTCGAGATCAGGCAGGTTCGGCGCTCATCCTTGCCGAAGGGCTTTTGAAACAGTCGATGGAAAAATTCGGCATCGCCAACTACAGGGTCCTCGATAAATTCAAGGGCAGGAGGCTCGAAGGCCTCAAGGCGCGCCACCCCTTCATCGACCGCGACTCCCTCGTCATCCTGGGCGACCACGTGACCCTTGAGGCCGGCACCGGCGCCGTGCACACCGCGCCCGGCCACGGCCAGGAGGACTATGAGGCCGGTCTCCGCTACGGCCTCGATATCTATGCGCCGGTGGACCACAAGGGGCGCTTTACGAAAGAGGCGGGCGAGTTCGCCGGCCAGCAGGTGTTCAAGGCGAACAAGGGCATCATCGAGCTGCTCAAAAGCAGGAGCGCTCTTTTGGCCGAGGAGAAGATCGCACACTCCTATCCGCACTGCTGGCGCTGCAAGAATCCCGTGATTTTCAGGGCGACCGAGCAGTGGTTCATCTCGATGAAGACGAACGACCTCCACAAGAAGACCCTTGAGAACATCCACAAGGTCTCCTGGGTGCCCGCCTGGGGCAAGGACCGCATTCTCGGCATGATGGAAAACCGGCCGGACTGGTGCATCTCGCGCCAGAGGGCCTGGGGGGTTCCGATCATCGCCTTTACGTGCAAGGACTGCGGCGAGCTCCTGCTGGACCAGAATGTCGTAAACCATGTCGCGCAGATCGTCGAGCAGGAAGGGGCCGATGCCTGGTTCGTAAGGACGCCGCAGGAACTGCTCCCCTCCGGCGCGGCCTGCGGGAAGTGCGGCGGCAAGAACCTCGAAAAAGAGATGGACATCCTCGACGTGTGGTTCGATTCCGGCGTAAGCCACGCCGCGGTGCTCCGGCAGCGCAAGGAGCTTTCGTGGCCCGCGGACATGTACCTCGAAGGCAGCGACCAGCACCGCGGGTGGTTCCAGTCTTCGCTCCTCACCTCGGTGGCCACCACGGGCCAGGCGCCGTACCGGACCGTGTTGACGCACGGATTTACCGTCGACGGTTCGGGCAAGAAGATGAGCAAGTCCGCGGGCAACGTCGTGGCGCCGCAGGAAGTGATCGACAAGTACGGCGCCGAGGTCCTTCGGCTCTGGGTATCAGCGGCCGACTACCGGGACGACATCAGGATCTCCCAGGAGATCCTGACCCACCTGGCCGAGGCGTACCGCAGGATCAGGAACACGGGCAGGTATCTGCTCGGCAACCTCTCGGACTTCGACCCCGGAAGGGACCGCGTCGCGGACAAGGACCTGCTTGAGATCGACCGCTGGGCCCTGCACCGGCTGCAGAAGCTGATTCAGCGCGTCCGCACCGGCTACGACGATTTCGAGTTCCACATCGTGTTCCACTCCCTGCACAATTTCTGCGCCGTGGACATGAGCGCCTTCTACCTGGATATCCTGAAGGACCGGCTGTATACGGCGAAGGCTTCCTCTGTTGAACGCCGCTCGGGCCAGACTGCCATGTACACAATCCTCTCGGCCATGGTCCGCCTCATGGCGCCGGTGCTATCGTTCACCGCCGACGAGGTCTGGGGCTACATGAAAGACGGGACGAAGACTGCGAGCGTCTTTCTTGCCTCTTTCCCGCAGGCTGAAGAGCGGTACATCGACGAAGGCCTTGAAGAGCGGTGGGACAGGATCATCGCCGTCCGAGGTGAAACGGCGAAGGTGCTCGAAGCGCTCCGGAGGGACAAGAAGATCGGCCATTCGCTCGATGCCGCTGTTACGCTCTATGCCGATCCCGAACTCGCTCTTTTCCTGGAGCGGTACCGGAACGAACTGGCCTTCATCTTCATCGTGTCCGCGGTTGAGATCGCGGCGGAGTCCCAGGCTGCGGCTGATGCCTTCGTGAGCGACACGGTCAAGGGACTCAGGATCGCTGCCGGACCGGCTAAAGGCGTCAAATGCGGACGCTGCTGGATGTACAGCGAGACCGTGGGGAAGGTGCCGGACCACCCGGAGATCTGCGACAGGTGCGCGGGGAACCTGTGAGCGAAGTGCGGAATGCGGAATAAGAACTCGCGTCATTCCGGCAACGCTCGAGAGAATCGGCATGTTTACAACGTTGCGATGAGTCCCGATATCAGCTCTCCGGGACGATCGAGCTCGGTATCGATTAGCTTCATTCTGAAACAAAGGAGTCATTGTTGAAACATAAATACCTCTGGGTCGGCTCGATCATCGGAACAATTTTGGCCCTCGACCAGTTCACGAAACACCTCGTTGAAAAACATCTGCGCATGTACGAGGTCGTCCCCGTCATTCATGGTTTCTTTAACTTGACCCGCGTGAGGAACAAGGGGGCGGCGTTCAGTCTGCTGTCCACCGCGCCGGACGGGTTTCGCAGCCTGTTCTTCATCTCCGTGTCGGTCGCGGCCGTGGCCGTCCTCGCGATGCTGATCAGAAAGGCCAGTGACCGACTGCTCGTCGTATCGTTCTCGCTCATCGCGGGGGGCGCTGTCGGAAATCTCTTGGACCGTGTGCGTTACGGCGAGGTCGTGGATTTTATCCAGTGGTATGTGAAGTCCTGGTACTGGCCGTCCTTCAACGTGGCCGATTCGGCGATCACGGCCGGTGTTGTGCTGCTGGTGATAGATATGCTTTTTGGAATAAGCACCAAATCCCAAACTAGCAAACTGAAAGCACTTTCGCCCTTAGCCGTCATACCCGCGAAAGCGGGTATCCATCGGCTTTTTTCAGCTAATCCCAGAATCTCTGAAATGGATTCCCGCTGGAGCCTGCCCCAGCATGACGTGAGCAGGGGCGGGAATGACAAAAAAAGGGCCGCTGTGGTCTTTGGAATTTATTCGTATGCATCCTATCTTATTCGAGATCCCCCGCATCATAATATTCGGCCAGACCATCGGTCCCATCCCGATCAGGCTCTACGGCCTGATGATCGGCCTGGGGTTCATCATCGGAGTCACCCTCGCCGCCCGGCAGGCGAAAAAGGAAGGCGTGAGCCCCGAGCGTGTCACGGACCTCGGCGTGTACATGCTCCTCACGGCGATCGTGGGGTCGCGGATCCTTTTCGTGCTTACCAATCTGCATGAATTTGCCGACAGGCCCTGGGAGGCCTTCGCGCTCTGGAAGGGCGGCCTCGTGTTCTACGGCGGTCTTCTCGCGGCCGTGCCGGTCGGCATCTGGTACGTGAAGCGGCACCGCCTCCCGGTCTGGAAGACGGCGGACATCATGGCGCCGTCCATAGCCCTCGGCCAGGCTTTCGGAAGGCTCGGCTGTTTCTTCGCGGGGTGCTGTTACGGCGCGACCTGCAGCTTACCCATCGGCATCACCTTCAACGACCCCCATACGCTGGCCCCCCCGGGGGTGCCGCTCTTCCCCACGCAGCTCATGGAGTCGGGAGGCAACCTTCTCATCTTCTTGACGCTCCTTCTGCTCCGCCGCTCGAAGAAATTCAACGGCCAGCTCTTCTGGGCCTACATCCTCTTCTATGCCGTCCTCCGGTTCATCATCGAGTTCTTCCGCGGCGACGCGATCCGGGGCCTATACTTCGGCGGAGCGATCTCGACCTCGCAGATCATCGCGATCGGGATGTTTGGGCTGTCGGGAGTCATGCTCTGGAGACTCGGGAAGACGGAGTGAAATGAAAATTGAGAAGTTGAAGCAACGTTGCAAGTCCAAGTGCCCAGCGTCAAGGGCCTAATTCGTTTTGATCTCTGATTCGAGTGATATCTTCATGACCTAACACAACCCACATCGTCACCCAAAAGCATATCGGCAAGCGCCTCGATATCTTCATTGCCCACTACGAACCCCACATATCCCGCAGCCGCATCCAAACAATGATCAGGGACGGCCATGCCCTTGTCGACGGAAAGACCGAGAAGCCGGGCTACAAGGTGAAGCTCGGAGAAAACGTCACGCTGGACCTGCCGGAAAGACCTGTTCGCGATGTCCTGCCCGAGCCCATCGCGCTCTCCGTCATCTATGAGGACCCCCATTTTATCGTGCTGAACAAACCCCCCGGCCTCGTGGTGCATCCTGCCCCGGGCAACTACACCGGAACCCTCGTGAACGCTCTTTTGTATCACTACGGCAGCCTGCCGTCGTCGGGCGCGGGACCGGAGGGGAGCGAGCGGGAGCGCGCGGGCATCGTACACCGGCTCGACAAGGACACCTCCGGGGTAATGGTGGTCGCGCGGACCCTGGAGGCGCTCCGGTCCTTGGCGGGACAGTTCAAGAACCGCGTCGTCAAGAAACGGTACCTGGCGCTCGTCGCGGGCGTGATCAAGAAAGGGTCGGGCAGCGTCGAGGTCGGCCTCGGCAGGCACGTAAAGGAGCGGAAAAAGATAAGCGTCCATACGCACAGCGCGCGTGAGGCGATCACGATGTACGTCGTCAAGGAACGGTACAAGGACGCCACGCTCGTAGAGGTGGAGATCAAGACGGGAAGGACGCACCAGATACGCGTGCACATGGCCCACATCGGCCATCCGGTATTGGGCGACCGCGTCTACGGCGGAAGCAAAGCGGCGAAGTTCGCGGAACGCCAGATGCTGCACGCTGAATCACTCTCGCTGCTTCATCCTGAAACGGGGCACCCCATGACCTTCACGGCCCCGCCGCCTGAAGACATGACGGAGATGATCGAGATGCTGCGAAAGACGAGGAAAAAATCAGAAGTTGGATAGCTTTGCTTGTCATACCTGCGGAAGCAGGTATCCACTGGTTTTCGTGCGATGAGTTTCAAATATTGGATTCCCGCTTTACGCCGGGATGACAAAAAAGTGTCGCTTATCCGCTTGAACTTGCCCTTAGCTGGCCGCAGGCGGCGTGGATGTCGCGGCCGCGGCTGTTTCGGACCACGGTTACGTAGCCGCTCTGCACGAGCATGTCCCGTATGATGAATGCCCGATCCTCATCCGGGCGCTCGAAGGAGCAGCCGGGGAAGGGGTTGAAGAGAAGGATATTGATCATGCACGGAAGGTCTTTAAGCAGTTCCGTCAGCCTCCGGGCATCGTCGAGGGAATCATTGACATCCCTGAAAAGCACGTATTCGATCGTGACGGTCCTGCCTGTTTTGCCGCAGTAATACCGCAATGCCTGCATGAGCCGGGCAATCGGATAGGCCTTGTTCACGGGCATGATCCTGTCCCGCACGTCGTCCGTCGTCGCGTTCAACGACACGGCGAGGCTCACGTCCACTCCGTCGTCCGAAAGTCTTTCGATCATCGGC
Source organism: Nitrospirota bacterium (assembly GCA_963741205.1). Classification (GTDB taxonomy): domain Bacteria; phylum Nitrospirota; class UBA9217; order UBA9217; family UBA9217; genus JAJYKN01. The sequence continues at coordinate 155,658 of CAVUHW010000026.1, read as the reverse complement.
GCAAGTCCGCAGGTCGAGAGTGTCACCTTCCGCGGAGAGAATTCCATCCCGTTCCTGTCCGTTGCAATTTCCACGAAGGTCTTGACCGGGCCGTAATTGCCGAGCGGCTCACCGGTGCCCATGAGTACGATGTTGGTGATCCGCCCCCGCGCCGCCCTGCCTGCCGCGAAGACCTGGTTCACGATTTCCGCTACGGACAGGTTTCTCACGAGACCGCCAGAACCCGTAAGACAGAAGCCGCAGCCCGAGGCGCAGCCTACCTGCGACGATACGCAGAGCGTAAGCCTTCCTCCCGGGCCTGGGATGATCACCCCTTCAACCGTATTACCGTCGTCGAGCCGGTATAAAACCTTTTCGGTCCCGTCTTCCGACATGCTGCGCTGCTCGACCTCGAGCCGGGAGATCCTGCTGTGCCGCTTCAACTGCTCGCGGAACGGCCGGTTCAGATCAAGCATGGCCTCGAAATCTTCAGCTCTTTTCCGGTAGAGCCACACGGCCACGCGGATCCCCTGGCCGGACTTCTGGCCCAGTTGCTCGACGCAGAAACGGTCGATCTCCCGGGGCGTGAGGCCTTTGAGGTCGATGAGATTATCGGATGATTCGTTATGCATAACATTTACGTCATTCCCGCAATCGTCCGAGCATGATGCGTTGATGAACGCGGATAAGAATTCAGCATGGAGGACTCCGCCCTTTCCGCGTTCATCTGCGTCCAAAAAGAGTTCTTGATTTTAATCCCTGCCGCAGGACATTGCAAGCGGATTATGCGGCATGCATTGACAGCTTCGCGATAAATATGATAAGAATGGTGCCTATGAAGGCTCTGCTCCAAAGGGTATCGACCGCGCAGGTCGAGGTGGACGGCAAGGTGGTCGGCAGTATCGGCAGGGGTCTGCTCGTCTTCCTCTGCGCGGTGAAAGGAGATACGGAGCAGGATCTCGACTATCTCGTAAAAAAGGTGTCGATGCTCCGGATCTTCGAGGACGACGCGGGCAGGATGAACCTCTCCGTACGAGATGTCCGCGGGGAAGTCCTTGTGGTTTCTCAATTCACGCTCGCCGCCAGCACGCGCAAAGGCAATCGCCCCTCCTTCGACACTGCCGAAGCGCCGGATCAGGCGAAGACAATGTACGAATCCTTCGTCTCACGTCTTAAAGACACCGGCATCCCCGTTCAGACCGGCGTGTTCGCGGCAACAATGGCTGTGTCGCTTGTGAACGACGGCCCGGTAACGATCCTTCTCGACTCGCGGGAAGTGCAGTGAAAATTCTCGTGCAGCGGATCCTCCGGCAGCAAAAACTTCCTTGACAATCGCGGCCTTTCTCTTTATATTACTCACTCGTGCCGAAGTGGTGGAACTGGTAGACGCGCTGCGTTCAGGGCGCAGTGGGAGCAATCCCGTGGGGGTTCGAGTCCCCCCTCCGGCACCATACTTTGAAATTCCAAAGCCTAAAAACAAATCCCGCGTAATATCCAAATTCAAAATTTCGGAACGTTCAGGATTCGTTGCTTGGCGCTCGTTCGCAGGATTTTTTCAGTTCATGAAAAAAATTTTATCCATATTGTTTCTGCTCCTGCTTGCCGGGTGCGCCGCGAAAGAGCCGCCCTTTGACGCCGTAGCGGTGTTCAGAGACGGCCGAAGACAACATGCACCAGGCGAATTTCGAGAAGGCGCGCAAAGGCTACCAGGAAATCCAGGAAAAGTCGCCGGACAAGAGTTACGATGCGGCGCTGATGCTCCGTGTCGCCGATACCTACTACGGCGAGGAGAAGTACAGCGAGGCACTGGTGGAGTACCAGGCTTTCCTCAACTTCCACCCTGTGCACAAGGACGCAGCCTATGCCCAGTACCAGATAGCCATGTGCAACTACAACGACCTCACGACCGTGGATCGCGATCCCACGCCGGCCCATGCCGTGGTGAAAGAGATGCGCAAGCTGATCGAGAAGTACCCGAAGAGCGGGTATGAGGATCAGGCCAAAAAGTACATTGCCATCTGCCAGGACTGGCTCGCCGATTATGAACTGTATGTAGCGCGCTTCTATTACAAGAAGGACTCGTACAAAGCCGCAGCGAACCGGTGTGAAAAGCTTCTCAAAGAATACCCGGGGTCCACTGCCGAGAAAGATGCGCTTTACTATGCAGGCCTGTCGTATTCGGAGCTGGGAGAGAGGGACGATGCCCGGTCCAAGTTTGAGACACTGGCGCAGAAATATCCGGCCATGAAAAAAACAGCGCTCGCGCACATCCAAAAACTGCCAGTCGCCATGAAATTCTACCCCGTCTACCTTGATCTGCGCGACCGCTCCTGCCTGGTCATCGGCGGCGGGGTCGTGGCGGAGCGCAAGGCGCTCTCCCTGCTCGAAGCGGGGGCGAACGTGACCGTTGTAAGCCCCGCGCTTACTCCCAAGCTGCAGGACCTGTCCCTATCCGGGAAAATCACCCACCGTCAAAAAAACTTCGATGAACAAGACCTTTCCGGCTTGTTTCTCGTGATCGCGGCAACGGACTCACTCGATGTGAACACTCGCGCGGCCCGGTCGTGCAAAAAGATGCATATCCTCGTGAACGTGGCCGCTCCTCCGGAAGAAAGCACCTTTATCGTCCCGTCCATGGTGGAACGGGGCGAACTGCTGATCGCCGTGTCCACGGGCGGCGCGAGCCCCGCTCTTTCGAAAAAGATCCGGCTCGAACTTGAACAGCAGCTATGGTCCGGAATATGAAGTCTTCCTCAAGAAATTATCCGCGATCCGCGCGCGCGTACGGGAAGAGGTCCCTGAGGAAAACGACCGGAGAAGGATCTTTCAGGAGATCGTGGATTCCGACGCAATTGAGCTGCTGCGGCAGGGCAGGACGCACGAGGCCGAGCGCAGGATGGCGGAGATCGCCGGGCTCAAGCACCTTCCTCATTTCCCCCAATGATGCGATGTTATTCTCTCCCGCTTCCGCGTAGTCACCTGAAAAATCGATGGGACATGAAGCAGATTACCTGCCATCCTGTGTCGCTATAAAGATCAGCTGTCTGATGACGAGCTGCCTCGCCGCAGGGTCTGGTCGATCCAGCGTTCAAGTTCGCTCTGCTGCTGGGGCGCGCCGTCCATGCGGGCAAGCTGACGGCCGTTCCGGTAAAGGATGAAGGTGGGGGTGGCCTTGATCGTGAAACGCCGGGCGAGGGGCTGCTCGGAATCCACGTCCACCCTGATGATCTTGAGCCTGCCCGCCCGCTTCGCTGCGAGATTGTCGATAAAGGGCTCTATCGCGCGGCAGTAGCCGCACCACTTCGCCCAGAATTCGGCAAGCACGACCTCCGGCCAGTCGTTGACCTGCTGATCATAGCTCGCCGTTGTCACGTTGAGCGGGGCACGGGGGAAGTCCAGCGGCGCCTTGCACTGGCCGCAGAGCGGACGACCCGACAGTTTGTCCGCCGGAACGCGGTTCAATGTTCTACAGATCCTGCACCGCAGGATGACGGGAGTATTCGGCATGGATTGTCCTTTGGGTGTGAAGTTCACTCAAGGTTTTCAGTATAGCACAACTCGTCAAATAAATAAAAGGCAGACGCCGCGTTAAGCCTGAACGTCCTTCCTCGCCGCATTTTTCTCGCAAGCAACATTCTCTAAAATTCGTGTATAATCATCATTGATAAATTCGTAAAAAGCCGGATCTCACCGCAGAGTTTCGGAATGCGCGGAGTAAGCCCTACGGTGGTCAATGTCTTTGCCTCAGCGTCTCCACGTTTCCAAGTGACTTTTTCTGATTGACGCATCGTGATCAGGTACTGACATGCCGTCATCGAACGACAAAATAATCTTTATCGACGGCTCCCTGGGCGAGGGCGGAGGACAGATCCTCAGGACTTCTCTGGCGCTTTCCTGCGCGCTGAGCGTCCCCGTGGAGATTGTCAACATCCGCACTGCGCGCAAGAAGCCCGGACTTCAGCCGCAGCATCTGACGGCAGTCAATGCCGCGGCCGCCGTGAGCCGGGCCAGGGTAGAAGGCGCTAACCTTTCGTCAACTGCCGTCCGTTTCTTCCCGAACGCGGTCGTCGGCGAAGAGTACTTCTTCGACGTTTCCGAGAAGAAGGGGAGCGCCGGGAGCGCCTCCCTTGTCCTGCAGACAATCCTTCCTCCGCTCTGTTTCGCAAATGCTCCATCAACAATAACGGTAAGAGGCGGTACGCATGTGCCCTGGAGTCCGACCGTGCATTATCTGCAACTCGTGTTTATTCCGGCGCTCGCAGCGATCGGCGCGAGCGCCGACGTTCTCCTCTCGACCTGGGGCTGGTATCCCGCGGGGGGCGGAAAAGTGACGGCGCGCATCAGGCCGCAGAAGGAGGCGCTGCCGCTTGTCTTGACCGATCGGGGGAGGCTTTTGCGCGTGAGCGGGGTCTCCGCTGTTTCTAACCTGCCGCATGAAATAGCTGTCAGGCAGCGGGACCGGGCAATTAAAAACCTTTCGCAAAGAGGGATCGACGCGGAGATCGAGCTGGTAAGCGCGCCTTCTCCGGGCAAGGGCACGCTCGTCTTTCTGCTCGCCGAGTTCGAGAACGTGCGGGCGGGCTTTGACGCGCTCGGCGCCATCGGTAAAAGAGCTGAGGAAGTGGCTGAGGAGGCATGTCAAAAGCTCTTCGACTACCTGGATACCGGCGCCGCGCTCGAGCCTCACCTGGCGGACCAAGTGGTTCACTACCTCGCTCTGGCCGGGGGCGCGTCGGAATTTACGACGAGCCGAATTACCCGGCACCTGCTCACGAACATCAGGGTTGTGCAGGAGTTCATCAAATGTGATATCCGGGTGACGGGGCAGGAGGGGGAGGCGGGGACCGTGAGGATAAACCCCTTGCGAACTTGACCGAGGGGGAAGCACGAATATTTTTTACGATGTCTGGTCAATATATTGGTGATACAATTGGATTAGTAGGGAAAAAAGGATGTGAACGCGCGGACGAATGGTTTTCCCCGGTCCGCGAGGAGGTGCCTATGATAGTACGTACAGCTGAAGCCCTGTGGGAAGGGGATATTAAAAAAGGGAAGGGAAAAGTAAAGCTCGGAAGCGGTTATTTTGAGGGGAATTATTCCTTCGGCTCCCGCTTCGAACATGCGAACGGCACCAACCCGGAGGAACTGATCGGAGCAGCGCACGCGGGCTGCTTCAGCATGGCGCTCGCCGTGATACTCGGGCAGGCCGGATATCGGGTCGAACATATCCATACCGTGGCCAAGGTGACTGTAGACAAATACGGAGACGGTTACAAGATCACGACCATAGAACTCGATACGGAAGGCAAGGCGCCGGGCATTGATGAGAAAACCTTTAGAGAAAAGGCCGAACTGGCCAAGAAAAATTGCCCTGTGTCAATGGCCCTGGCCGGCGTCGAAATCAAGCTGATCGCCAGGCTTGAAAAACTTGCGGCATAAACACGGGAGCCCTCGGAAATGTTGTAAACCTTCTGCTCATGGCTTCTCTTTCGGAAATCAGGTCTGTGCCGTGGTAATGCTTTCGAGGATGGGAACATGAACAACAAGGCGGAAAAGATCAAAGCCGAAAAGAAGCGATGGGCGCAAAAGGTGTTGAGGCCGAGTCTGAAAAAGCTACCCGAGAGGCTCCCTGCCTTTACCACGGTGTCCAATCTTTTGATCGACGAGCCCCTGTATTCGCCGGCCGACATCGCGGGGCTGGATTATGCAAAGGACCTCGGGTTTCCCGGCGAGTACCCCTACACCAGGGGCATTTATCCCTCCATGTACCGGAGTCGTCTGTGGACCATACGCGAATTTTCCGGTTATGGCGCAGCGGAGGAGACGAACAGGAGGTTCAAGTACCTTCTGAAAGAGGGAGTAACAGGCCTTTCCGTGGCCTTCGATCTGCCGACCTTGATGGGTTATGATTCCGATCATCCCTTATCGAAAGGAGAGGTCGGCAGATGCGGGGTTGCCGTCGACTCCCTCGCGGACATGGAGGTCCTCTTCAAGGATATTCCCTTAGACAGGATCACGACCTCGATGACCATCAACGCCCCGGCCGCGGTCCTTTTTGCCATGTATCTTGCTCTTGCGGAGAAGAAGGGGATCCCGCAGGCCAGGCTCGGCGGCACGATCCAGAACGACATCCTGAAGGAATACATCGCCCAGAAGGAGTGGATCTACCCTCCAAAACCCTCGATAAGGCTCATCACGGACACGATCGCGTATTGCGTCAGGAAAGTCCCGAAATGGCATCCGATCAGCATCAGCGGTTATCACATCCGGGAGGCCGGCTCGAGCGCCGTGCAGGAACTCGCCTTTACCCTCACCGACGGTCTTACCTATGTTGAGGCCTGCGTCAAGGCCGGCATGAAGATCGATGAGTTCGCCGGCAGGCTGTCGTTCTTTTTCAATTCCCACAACGATTTTTTCGAGGAGATCGCAAAGTTCCGCGCGGCGCGCAGGATCTGGGCGAGGGAGATAACCGCGAGATACCATCCGAAGGACCCTCAATCGGTCCAGATGCGGTTTCATACGCAGACCGCGGGCTGTTCCCTCACCGCGCAGCAGCCCTACAACAACATCATTCGGACGACCATTCAGGCCCTTGCGGCCGTGCTCGGGGGCACCCAGTCGCTCCATACCAACTCCATGGACGAAACCCTCGCGCTTCCCACGGAACGGGCCGTGACCATGGCGCTCCGGACTCAGCAGATCATCGCCCATGAAAGCGGGGTCGCCAATGTCATCGATCCCTTGGGCGGCTCCTACTTTATCGAGGCGCTGACCGACAAGATCGAGCATGAGGTGTACGCCTACTTCAAACGGATCGCGGACCTGGGGGGAATGGTCGAGGCGATCGGACAGGGGTTCCCGCAGCGCGAGATCGCGCGGAGCGCGCAATGGTATCAGCAGGCCATCGAGAAAAAGGAAAAGATCGTGGTCGGCGTGAATGAATTTACGGAAGAAGAGAGGCCGATCGAGACCCTGAAGATCGGGGCCGAGATTGAAAAAAAGCAGGTACAACGGCTTCAGGCGCTCCGGCGGAAGCGGGACAAGGGCCGGTGGGCGTCTTCACTAAACAGGCTCGAAGCAGCCGCGGCAGGCAAAGATAACCTCATGCCGCTCATCATCGATGCGGTCAAGGCATACGCGACGGTGGGGGAGATCTGCGGCGTGATGAAAGGGGTCTTCGGTGAATACAAAGAACCGGCGCTTTTCTAAAAAAAAGATCCGGGTCCTCCTTGCCAAAGCCGGGCTTGACGGCCATGACCGGGGGCTCAAGGTCATTGCCATGGCCCTGCGCGACGCGGGCATGGAGGTCATCTATCTCGGGCTCCGGCGGACTCCGGAGGAGATCGTCTCCGCGGCGCTCGAAGAGGACGTAGACGTGATCGGCGTAAGCCTGCTCTCCGGCGCTCATACCGTCCTTTTTCCCGCGATCCTGGCGTTGATGAAGAAAAAGGGCTTACGGGACACGCTCCTGATCGGCGGCGGCATCATCCCCGACGAGGACCAGGCGGCGCTCAGGAAAAAAGGGGTCGCTGCGATCTTTACACCCGGCGCCGAGACCGCTGAGATCGTGCGGTTCATAAAAGAAGCGGTCGGGAAAAAGAGAACGGGTTACTAAAAACTTCGTTAGTAAAGCCTCATATCCTCACGCTGTCATTCCGGGCTTGACCCGGAATCCATTGGCTCTTCAAATACAACATGGATTCCTGCTTTCGCAGGAATGACAAAATATGATTTTTAAATCTGGGAAAACTTAATGCAGTATCGACACCTGCGGCTTTCCTACCGGCTCCTTCTTTGCAGGGTCCCACAGGATATAAACTTTGCCGTATGTCTCTTCGATGCTTTTTAGTATCTTTGCCGACTCTTCAGGGGAGACATCGGGGAGTACGGCCTCTACTTTCGGGATCTCGATCTTGTGATAATGCCAGAGCGCTTTCTCTTTCTCGGAGAATTTTCCCCAGGTCTCTTTACTCACGATCACTTCTATTCCGACCAGTCTGGCGTCGGGCTTGTCGCTGTCGTAAAGCTGGCATTCCGTGAGTCCTCCTGATACCGGCTTGCAGTAATGATGGGCAATCATGTCCGGCAGGTTCGGGAAATGCCTTTTTGCATCAATGTGGAGCGTCCAACCTTCTGTCGGTTTCGCCGCCTGGGCAGCGGACTTTTCCTCGGCAAAGGCAGGGCAGACAAGCGAAAACGAGAATACGAAAGCCAAGAATGATGTGGCAAGTTTCTTACTCATAATTTTTCCTCCTTGTGATCAGGGATATATTCTAATGATATTGAGAGAAGAACGCGTGTCAAGGGGGGGAAGGATAAATATTAACTGATAATTTCCACCATGTCGTGGCAGGTGACCGTTCAGAGTGCATGCGAAGTTCTTTGGACTTTAACTGTTCACGGAATTGAAATACGATGAAGCACCGCCTCGTTATAGTATAATTGAACCATGAAAAAACTTATCCGCGAACTGTTCACGGGCGATAAACAGGTTGCCGCGCGGCTGATCTCGATCGTCGAAAACGAAGGAGATGAGGCGCGAACCATCCTGCAAGAGCTCAGGCCCTTCACCGGCAAGGCGCACATCGTCGGCGTTACCGGCGCGTCGGGGAGCGGCAAGAGCACGATCATCAACGGACTCACCGGGCTTTTGCGGAAAAAAAACTGGAAGGTCGGGGTGATCGCGATCGATCCGACGAGCCCGATAACCGGCGGCGCGCTGTTGGGCGACCGGATCAGGATGTACGAGCACTTCGGGGACAACGGGGTCTTCATCCGGAGCATGGCGACGCGGAAAGGGACGGGAGGGCTCTCGCGAACGGCCGCGGACGCCGCACTGATCCTGGACGCCCTCGGCATGGACGTGATCTTTATCGAAACAACGGGCGCGGGCCAGAGCGAAATCGCCGTGAAGCATGCGGTCCATACCGTCGTGGTGGTCGTCGCGCCCGGTCTCGGCGATGACATCCAGATGATGAAGGCCGGGATCATGGAGATCGGCGATATCTTCCTCGTGAACAAAGGCGATTTAAAAAATGCTGCCGCGACCGCGCGTACGTTGGAAAACACGATCCCCCTGTTGTTTCGCGGGCCGACCCCGCCGGTCATTCTCATTTCGGCAACCGAGGGAACGGGAATGGAGAGGGTCCTTGAGGAAATTGAAAAACATCGAAGGACCGTAAAGACCGAACGGTCTTTAACCGCGGACGGATGCCAAGAATGAAATATCTTTCACCGTGCCGCACCCAGGTGCGATGAAGGATCTTTTCACAGCCTGAAAGCAAGGGAAAGGGGGAACATCATGGATCTTTTCGAAGCGATCAGGACCAGGAGGAGCGTCCGCAAGTATATTGACAAGCCGGTCGAGGACGAGAAGCTCAATGCCGTTCTTGAAGCGGTGCGCATGGCGCCGTCGTGGGCCAACTATCAGTGCTGGCGCCTTATTGTTGTAAAGGACAAGGTAGCGAAGGCAGCAATCAGCGCCTCGTCCTATGTGGAGTCCTACTTTGCGCCCAAGGCGTACAAGTCGAACCCTTCGATGAAGGCCCTTGCCGAGGCGCCCGTCGTCATCGTCTTGTGCGCGGACCCGGAGCGGTCGGGGTCGATGCGGGGACAGAGCTATTACCTCGTCGACGCGGGACTGGCCGCGCAAAACTTGATGCTGGCGGCGCGGGGTCAGGGCCTGGGCTCGGTGTTCGTGGGGGTCTACGACGAGGAGAAGGTGAAGGAACTCCTGAATATCCCCGAGGGGATCAGGATCGTGGGGCTCTTTCCCCTGGGGTACCCGGTGGAGGAGAAAAAGGAAGGACCGGCGAGGAAGCCGCTCAGCGAATTTTGCTTTTACGATTACTGGGGAGTAGAAAAGGGTTGCCTCTGATGCAGCGGGGGACGTGGTCAACCGTTGCTGGTGCGGGCGCTCCGCGGTCTTGGCATCGTACGCATCGGCGATGCGCCTTCATTCCGGTTTTGAGGTCCTGCTTTGATCGTTTCGTGCGTAACAGCTCATTGAACCATAAAAAAAGCACCCCCGATGAGGGGGTGCAATGACGGGTGGAACTGCGCGTTACGACGGTTACGGCAACGATGCCCTTCCGTTCCGAGTCTTACGGTTACGTCCTTATGACGAACGACCGAAAAACGCAACCGTAACCGTTCTTTACTGTTTTTTATCTGTCTTCCTTACGCCCAGCGGCTTTGACGGGCCGGTCTGGACGGTTTGAAGTCCGCGAACTTGCCTCCGTCGCGCTTGACGAATTTCTTGTCATCATTATTGAAACGGGATTCCCCATTCCACTTTTTGTCGGTCCTGGAACCAAAGGGATTTCTTGACGCGGTGTTCTGCCCGTAGCGCCTGCCTGCCGAAGCCCCCTGCCAGCGTTTGCCTGATGAAGGTCCCTGACTGCTCCCGCCGCTTGAGCGGCGCAACGGACGCGACGGCTCCAGCCCCGGGATCACCTGCTGGGGGATCGTCTGTCCTATGTAGCGTTCGATCTGGTGCAGAAAATCTACTTCTTTTGACGACGCGAAGGAGATGGCGATGCCTGACGCACCCGCTCTTCCCGTGCGTCCGATGCGGTGGACATAGTCTTCCGCATTCTTCGGCAGGTCGTAATTGATCACATGGGTGATGCCGGTCACGTCGAGCCCGCGCGCTGCCACGTCCGTTGCAACGAGGAGACGGATTTTTCCGCGGCGCATGTTCATGATCGTGCGGTTCCGGGCGTTCTGGTTCATGTCGCCGTGCAGGGCGGCCGCGGAGTGGCCTTGGGCAGTAAGCTCGCGGGCAAGTTGATCGGCGTTCCGCTTGGTGCCCGAGAAGATGAGCGCCCGGGTCATGCCGTTGTCGGCGATCAGGTGGTTCAAGAGCCTGTTCTTGTGCTGCATGTCGTCGGCCGCGTGGAGCCGCTGCTCGATCGCTTCGAGCGTGGTCTTTTTTCCCGCGATCTCGACTCGCACCGGGTCCTTCAGGAGGCGCTGGGCGAGCTTCGCCATGGCGTTGTCCATGGTCGCCGTGAACATGAGGGTCTGGCGGTCCGCAGGGGTCGCAGCGGCGATGGTGTCAACCGCGTCGCTGAAGCCCATGTCGAGCATGCGGTCCGCTTCGTCGAGGATGAGAAGCTCCAGACGCGAAAAGTCGATGCGGCCCCGTTCCATGTGGTCGATCAACCGCCCGGGAGTCGCGACGATGAGATCCACCGGCTGCGAGAGAAGCCGCTGCTGTTCGAAATAAGGCATGCCGCCGAGGATAACACCGCTTCGGATGCGCATGAACTTGCCGTAGGTTTTGACCGCCTCGGTCACCTGGTTCGCCAGTTCGCGCGTGGGCGTGAGCACGAGCACGCGGGGACCTTTGGATCTTTTGGTGGAGGTTGACGGTACGCTGAGACGCTGGAGCGCGGGCATCACGAAGGCCGCGGTTTTCCCGGTACCGGTCTGGGCCGTTGCGATCAGGTCCTGACCTGCCAGGGCCTTGGGAATGGCCTGCTCCTGGATGGGCGTAGGCGCGGTATAGCCGCACAGTTTTATGGCCTTGAGGATCGGTTCGATGAGCTGCAGTTTTGAAAAAGGCATTATTCTCCTTTGGTTCTCCCGGCAGCAATATTCATGCGGACAGGGAAATCCCGTTAAAGGTTTGCGTGCGGGCCGCAGGAACACATGTGTATTCCCGAGAGCGAAGACGACGCCAGCACAGATATGACCGGCATAACTACATCGTTCGCCAACCATATATGCTGTTATGATTTCAGAGTGGGAGCTGAAAGCAAGGGGGGGTTGATGATCGATGATATGAAGGGCGGGGAGATGGTGACGTGTGTGGGTACTTCAGTCAAATCCCAGCCGCATTGTTAAACAGTCGAGCATAATAATACAGGATTTATCGTAAATAGCAAGAAGTATTTTGGGGAAAATGAAATATCTCATAAACTCCGGCCGTCACATCGATATGCTGATGACATTCCGGCAAGGACAAATCAAGGAGATGACCACCGGCGAATCATAGTTCTTGACTTTTTCCGTGAGCTAAGGTAAAAAAGAGCAGTTCCGAAGGGGAGTAGCTCCATCGTTACAGGGTCAACATACTGGCTGCAAAGCCTGGCCCTGCAGTTGGCGTCAACCAATGAGCGAGACCTTCGGCGCAGCGGTATAAATCCGCGGCGCCGGACGTCTCGTTTTTTATTGGATAGAAGGAGAGCCATTCCATGATGGCTTTCCTCACCTCTGTGATACCGGCTACACCCTCCAAACGACTTAAGACCGACAATCGGCTGCTCCATTCCGAGAAATATCCGCACGAAGGGCGATGGCGGTCATATGAATACGAGGGTTCTCCCGGCATGCGCCTTGCGCAGAAGAATCGTGGAAAGGCATCTCCAGCATTATGGTTAACGTTGTTCTTCAATCCTGTCGCAGGGTCTTCCTTTTAGGAATAGTCTTTCTTTGCCTCTTTTCCGCAAAGACCGCATATGCAAACGACCAATCTCTGCAACAGCTCAACAGCCTGCATGAATTGTGGAATTTCTATAAGTACACGTACGTGAAAGACGGCCGCGTGATCAGTTGGGATGAAAACGGCATCACCACCTCCGAAGGTGAGAGCTATGCAATGCTTCGCGCGGTATGGACCAATGACCGTCAGACGTTTCAGCAGGTTTATCAATGGACGAAAACGCACCTGATGACAAGGGGCGACCACCTGTTTGCGTGGAAATGGAAACAGGACAACAATTCGGCGACCGATGCGGACACGGACATTGCACTGGCGCTTTTACTGGCGAGTGAGAAATTTTCCATTGCCGGCTATCGAGACGACGCCCTGCGCATCCTGGACGATATCTGGCGCAAGGAAATCATCAAAATCAACGAAAAGTATTTTCCGACCGCGGGCGACTGGGCGCCCCAGGAAAAATTTCCCGCCATCCACGTCGGCTATCTGGCGCCCTATGCCTACGGGCTCTTTGCGCAGGTGGACCATCGCCATCCTTGGGGGGCGCTGATCGATTCCTCGTACGAAATATTAGAATGGCTGTATTTCGATCAGGGCGTGGCCTTGCCGCCCCAGGTAATTTATGTGAACAAGGATTCAGGCCGGCTCTTTATCGATAAATCCAACGACGACCGGCAGGCCCTTTTCAGCTATGATGCCTTTCCCCTCTATTGGCGCATCGCCATGGATGCGCAGTGGCATGGAAGAAGCAAGGGCAAGCTCAGAAGGGCCATGCTGGCTTTTTTCCAAACCCGATGGAAACAGCAAGGGAAAATAGTTGATCGATATACCCCGCAGGGCCAGGCTCGATCCGAGCTTGAAGCCCTTCCGCTGTATGCAACGGTTCAGGCGCTGGCCGTCATTGAAGACCCTGGACTGGCCAAAGAGATCTATACCAGGAAGTTGACCGGGCTCTGGAAAAATGCCCTGGCCGACAAAGAAACGCCCTATTACCTGCACAACTGGCTCTGGTTCGGCCGTGCCTTCGAAGCCGGGGTCGCGCGCAATTATCTGGCTTTTTTTGATTTTATCGAGCCGGTGGATCCCAAGGGGTTTTGGCGGCACTTTCCCTGGGCGCTGACACTGATTTTCATTCTGCTCTATTTTCTCCTGAAGGTGAAACAGGAAGCCCTCCATAAAGTCGTTAAAGTGGCATTGCTTGCCTGCGGGTTTACGATCTGCTTCCTGTACCTGTGGTGGCGTCTCAATTTTACGCTGAACTTTCGGGAAACGCTGGGACCTTTCATCAGTATCTCGCTGTGGATTGCGGAGTTCTATTGCTTGACAACAGTTGTTCTCCTTTTGGTCCAGGTCGGCCTTAATTTAAAAAAGAAGAAGAAAAAAACAACACCGATCGATAATTATACGCCGTCCGTGGATATTTATATCCCCATCTACTCTGAATCTCTCGATATTTTGGAAAAGACCCTGGCCGCGGCCTGCGCGATGAGGTACCCCCATAAAACCGTTTTCATCCTCGACGACAGTCATCGTGATGCTGTGCGCGACCTGGCGATTGAACATGGCGCCACCTATATCAAGGGGCCGCGCCGGCATGCCAAGGCAGGCAACCTGAACAATGCATTGGCAATTACGGGCGGAGACCTGATCGTTGTCTTCGATACCGATCATATCCCGGTCTCTTCTTTTCTGGACGAAACCGTAATGTTCTTCCATGACCCGAAGGTCGGCGTCGTACAAACACCGCACCATTTTTATAACAACGATATTTTTCAGAGGGCCTTTCGAGTCGGACGGCGTGTTCCCAATGAACAAGACATGTTTAACCACGGCATCCAGGGGGGAAGGAACAACTGGGAAGGGGCCTTCTTTGTCGGCAGCGGGGCCGTGTTTCGAAGAAAAGCGCTGGAAAAAATAGGCGGTTTCAAACTGATGAGCATCACCGAAGACATCCACAGCAGCCAGCATCTGCACGCAGAGGGCTATACCTCTGTTTTTGTGGACAAGGACCTGGCCGTGGGACTCGCTGCGGAGGATTACGCGTCCTACATTGTGCAGCGAAAGCGCTGGATGCAAGGCTGCCTCCAGATTTTTTTCAAGAATAACCCGATGTTTCAAAAAGGGTTGGGATTACGTCACCGGATCGGCTATTTTGCATCCTTATTCTACTTTTTCTTCCCCATCGTCAGAATTGTTTTCTGGATTACGCCGCTCTACTATCTGCTCTTTCACCTGCACCCGATCTTTTCCGATGTTTCAATTCTTTTGGCCCGTCTCATTCCGTATATGATATGCCTGCCGCTGCTTTCCTCGGCGCTGCTTCAGAGATGGCCGCGCATGTTCTGGGGGGTGGTCTATGAAAACGCCGTCGCTTTCCCGCTGTTTCTGTCCTTATTCGAGCTGGTTTTACCCCGGAAGCTGGCCTTCAAGGTGACTCCCAAAGGCATCACCTCCGATACCAGAAAATTTGATTTGTCATCCTCCTGGGTAACGCTGATCGCCGCGGCGATTACCCTTTTTGCGATCATAAAGGGAATAATAGAATTTACCTATTTCGGAGTCGAAAAGGAGGCCTATTTTATTAACCTTGGGTGGGCGGTGTACAATTTCGTCTTTTTACTGGTGGCGCTTCTTATGGCCTGGGAAAGGCCCCAAAGACGTCAAAGCGAAAGAATAAACATCGCCGCGCCGTTTCGATTGACAGCGGACGGCTTCCTATTGGAGGGCAGACTGCACGATATCAGCCTGACGGGCGCATCCTTTGTGCCTGAACGGGATGTCCGCATTCCATCATCGGCGACCCTGGAATTATTCGACGAGAAACCAATTGCCATTACGGCCCGGCGAGTGTATCAGGACCGAAGGCACGGAGGCCCGGTCCGGTGCGGCGTGAGTTTCACCGATCTGGATCCCGGGCCTAAAAGGGAGCTCTTGTTGCGCACCTTTGCCGATGCGAATACGTGGAAAAACGCGCACGCGGGCCAGACCGGCAGCAACCTGATGATGGGATACTATTTCCTGAAAGGGATTGTCAACTCTTTTCTCCCCTCCGTCACGCTCAACCGCACGGAGGTCCGGCGCTCCCGGTTCCGGCTGACGAGGCTCTCTCATAACGGCATCCAGCATTCGGGCCCTGTTGCGCAACCAGTCCACAAAGGGCAGAAAACTCTTCTTTTTCGCGAAGCACATCGATCCGGACGGTGAATGGCAAATCCTTGGAGGCGAGCCGGAACAAAGACCGATGCGCATGGTTTACCGGAAAAATATTTTACCCAATTTTTACGCGGCAGGTTTTACCTTCTGAGAACCCCTATGATGAAATCTATTTTTTATGCGGCAATTGCCGCGATGATCGCGTCGCTTTGCCTGGCGACGGCAGTGCACGCCGACATCAAAGAAAACTGGTATATGTCACGGGGCAAGGCCAACATGGAAATCGAGAACTACAAGGCGGCCATTGAGTCATTTGAAAAACTGGTTGCGCTTAATCCCGACAATCAAGAGGCGATGCGGCTCCTCGGGCGTGCTTATGAATTGCAGGGCCTCACCGATAAAGCGATTGAGCATTATGACCGCTATTTGCAGCGCTTCCCCAACGATGCCGACATTGCCTTCAAGCAGGCAAGATACCTTGAAGACGCGAGGTTTTCCTACCGGAGAAAAGATGCCATCCAATATTACCGCATGGGACTGAAACACAAGTCAGATTACGAAAACCGGCACCGGCTGGCAAGGCTGCTGGCCGGGGAGAGGGGTACCTTTGATGAGGCCGTCGCTGAATATAAGCTGCTCGTGCGTGCCAAACCCGGTGATGCCAGTGTCCGTTTGGAATATGCCCGGCTTCTTGCCGCGCACCATGAAACAATCGACCAGGCAATCGAGCAGTATCAAATCCTGGTAGACCGGAATCCGGGAAACAGCGCCGCTCATCGTGAACTGGCCGCTGCCTATGCCTGGCGGGGAGATAACGATCGCGCCATTTATCACTCCAAGCTTGCGCTCCGCTACGATTCACAGGACAAGTCCGCAAAACATATCCGGGATGATCTCATGCAGGGCCGCGAACCCCGGATAAAGACGGGCTTCACCTATTTCAAGCAGTCGAGCGATGACAGCCATTACGCTTACTCCGGCTATTTGCTGAACGCAGGCGGCCAGGCGGATATAACGCCATTTTTGACCGGCGAGGCAGAAATCGGCCTGGAAAAATACCGCCACGACGAAACCACTGTCGATGGCACCTTTTATAAACTGAGGCTGCAGGGCCGTTTCGATCCCACACGCCGGATAGACGCGGAGCTGAAGTACCACGATTTTAAGGACGCGGAGAGCGACAGCGAATTTCTCGTCCAATATTCGACTGAACAGGGCAGGGTGCTGATCACCCCGGGAATCAGGCGCGCGTTCAAATACGACTCCCTGCTTGCCATTGCCGGAGATACGGACAGCGTGACGGGGCGGAAGATCGGCGCTGCCAGGTCGAATACCGCATTTTGCAGGCTTGCGTTTCAAGGTGAGCGGATCCAGGCCTCGGCGATGCCGTATGCAGGCTATGTCAGCTCGAATACAACAAACAATAACTCATTGGTCGGCGCTGACGCCGATGCCAGATTCCATTTCTTCAATGAGGGAGCATTTGCTTTTGCTCTCTTCTATAAATTTCAGATAGCCCATTACAGTCAGGACAACTCGGGGTTTGTTGACAGTAATAACGCGCCCTTTGCGGGAGGTTATTTCAGCCCGGACCTTTTCGTAAACAACGCGCTCCATCTGGAGGCCACCTATCGGCTTCAACCGGACAGTGAACTGCGCTTGATTGTCGGACCCAGTTTCCAATACACGCGGAGGCATTCCGACGGAGACGAATGGAATGCCGGTCTGGACCTCGATCTGGCCTATAGCGTGAAGGTCGGCCCATCGCTCTATCTTACGGCCGAAGGGTCGTATTACAAAATCGCCGATGTGTATCGCAGATTCGACGGAACAGCATTGATTACCTATAAGTTTTGACCAATCCTTTGACCTGCCGCAACTCCACTGTCCCACCTCGCAGCGCAGGAAAGTGAGCGACATAGGGGCGCGCATTGCTGTGCGCGGGCGGAGTAGAATTCGCTAACCACGGCGGCTATCGCCCGTTACCTCGGCGTGAATACCCCGGCAATCACCCCTATCGGAGAATGAAATCTCAAAAGCAATATTCCTGTTATTTTCTTTACAAAAAGATCAGGCCATACTAAAATCGTTCCACTTAGTGCTGTTCAGTTCCCAGAACATGAGTATTCTGGGAATCCCGCGCTGCTATTGCCTTGCTTCTCGGTTAAGAATGGGAGGAGAGAGTGTTCCATTCACACCGCATCCGAAGCGTGCTAACACTGTTCTTCGCCTTCCTGTTTTTGTATCCCTTTCCGGCTCCGGCGGAAGTTCCATCGAAGGCATTCGAAAAAATCGGACACGTTGTCGTTATTTACCAGGAGAACTGGAGTTTTGACGGCTTGTACGGAAAGTTCCCCGGCGCAAACGGGCTCGCAAATGCGGGAAACGCAGTAAACCAGGTGGACAAGGAAGGGGAACCTTTGGCGGCATTACCGGGGCCGCTGGACACGAGCTCAAAGCCGGCGGTTCATGACGGGCGTTTTCCTGAAAATATACCGGCGAAACCGTATGATCTTTTGCAGTATCTTTCCATTGATCAGAAAACAGGGGACCTTGTTCACCGATTTTATCAGAACCAGCTGCAGATCGACGGCGGCAAAATGGATAAATTCGCCGCCTGGAGCGACAACCCCGGACTGGTCATGAGCTATTTCGACGCGAGCGATCTTCCCGAGGGGAAGCTTGCGCGCCAATACACGATCGCGGACAACTTTTTTCAGGCTGCCTTCGGCGGGTCCTTCCTGAATCATTTCTGGCTCATCTGCGCCTGTACGCCGGCCTGGCCTGATGCGCCTCTGTCCCTGGTTGCAAAGCTCGATTCGAACGGAACACTCCTGCAGGACGGCGCGATCACGCCTGACGGGTACGCTGTCAATACGGTTTATTCCGTGAACCAGCCGCACCCGGATAAAGCGGGGGACCGGTGTAAACTCCTGCCGAATCAAACCATGCCGACCATTGGAGACCGGCTGACGGAAAAAAACATTTCCTGGGCGTGGTATTCAGGAGGCTGGAGTGATGCGCTTGCCGGGAAAGCTGACAAGTATTTTCAGTACCATCATCAGCCCTTTGCTTATTTCGCGAACTATTCTGACGGGACTCCGGCAAGAGGCGCTCATCTAAAAGACGAACAGGAGTTTTTAAAAGACCTTAAAAATGGTACCCTGCCCTCGGTATCATTTATAAAGCCCATCGGTGCGTTCAATGAACATCCTGGCTATGCATCGCTTCTTGCCGGGCAACAGCACGTCGCGGAACTGGTCAAGACGCTCAGGGAGAGCCCGTACTGGAAGGACAGCGTGATTATCATCACCTATGATGAAAACGGCGGCCGATGGGACCACGTCGCGCCGCCGAAAGGCGACCGGTGGGGGCCGGGAACCAGGATTCCGACAATCATTATCTCTCCGTTTGCGAAGAAAGGGTATGTTGACCACACCCTGTACGATACAACCTCTATTTTGAAGTTTATCGAAAAACGTTGGAATATTGCGCCGCTCGGGACTCGCGATGCCGCCGCGAATGATCTGGGGAATGCGCTGGATTTTGGATATGAACCGGTTACTGCCCAGTGAGCAGATTTTTCAAAAGTTTTCATCGAAACGATGTGCAGGTTTAGCAACCTTTGTCCTTCCATTTCGGTCGTAATGGTTAAAGAGATAGGAGGCGGGCGATGACATCCAGGTGGAAAATATCAAAAAGAAAAGTAACAACGGAACTGCCTGCACCCGCAGCAGACCGGGGTCTGCTCGACCGTCGGGCCTTTCTGACAGGCGCGGTCAAGGTGGCCGGATTGGTGGCGGCAGGCAATCTTTCGGGTGATCTTTTGGCGACGGCGCAAGCAGCGGAGTCTCCGGCGCTGGAAACCCCTCCGTGGATGAAGATACCCGGACAGCCGTTCCGGGGTTATGGTCAACCCTGCCAAATATGAAGACGGAGGTCAAGCGGATCTTCTACCAGCGATACAAGGATATTGCTCCAGGTGCCGCGATGTCCATGACTCCGCTGCATCAGCTCCAGGGTACGATCACGCCGAACGGGTTGCACTACGAGCGACATCACAGCGGCGTTCCGGACATCGATCCCACCAAGCATGAGCTGCTCATCCATGGCCTAGTCAAAAGGCCGCTGAAATTCTCCGTCGAGGCGTTGTTACGGTATCCCACCGTAAGCCGGATCTTCTTTTTGGAATGTTCAGGCAACAGCCTTTTCAATACCAGACCGGAACCACCTCAAATGTCCTGTGGGGCTATCCATGGGCTGATTTCGTGCTGCGAATGGACGGGTATCCCTCTGGCTTTATTGCTGGACGAAGCCGGATTGGACCCCAAGGGCAAATGGATCGTGGCCGAAGCCGGAGACGCTGCCGCTATGAACCGGAGTATTCCCATCGAGAAAGCCCTGGATGATGCCATGATCGCCCTTTACCAGAACGGCGAGCGTATCCGTCCTGAACAAGGCTACCCCCTGCGGCTCCTGCTGCCGGGCTGGGAGGGGAATATGTCCGTCAAATGGCTCCGCCGGCTGACGGTCACGGAAAAACCTATTTATAGCCGGGAAGAAACCTCGAAGTATACCGATTTGATGCCGGATGGAAGAGCCCGTCAGTTCACCTTTCCCATGGGGGTCAAGTCGGTCATTACTCATCCTTCCGCGGGCATGACCATGAAGGGGAAGGGTTTTTACGAAGTATCGGGTCTCGCCTGGTCCGGCTCCGGCCGCATCACCCAGGTGGAGGTCTCCGCAGACGGCGGCAAGAGCTGGGCCAAAGCGGCGCTGCAAGCTCCAGTTCTCCCGCTGGCGCTGACCCGGTTTCGTGTTCCCTGGAATTGGGATGGGGGCCCCGTATTGCTCCAAAGCCGGGCCGCGGATGAGAAAGGGAACATCCAGCCCACCCGTGAAAAATGGACGTGCTCAGTATTCGGTAGCTAACGAATATCACTACAATGCGATTCAGACCTGGAGTATAAGCCCGGAAGGAGTGATCCGAAATGTCTACCAATAAACTCTTGAGAGTCCTCGTTCTGACTGGCTGCCGTTATTTTCGTTACCAGAACTGCCTTCTCCAGTCCCAATCTCGGCCAAGAAGTCATGCCCGAAGAAATTGCCGCCTGGGATATCAGTATTCCGCCCGATGGAAGCGGACTTCCTCCCGGTAGTGGTACGGCTGCCGAAGGAGAAGCTGTTTATAACGCGAAGTGCGCCGGTTGTCATGGGGTGAAGGGTATAGAAGGACCCGCCGATCCCCTCGTGGGAGGGATAGGCACGCTGGCCTCGAAGAAACCGGTAAAAACCGTCGGGAGCTATTGGCCCTACGCGACCACGCTGTTCGACTATATTCGCAGGGCCATGCCTTTCAATGCTCCTCAGTCCCTTTCGAACGACGAAGTTTACGCGGTGAGCGCGTACCTTCTTTTCCTCAACGGCATTATAGACCCGGAGGTGCGGATGGACGCAAAAACGCTCCCTCAGGTTAAAATGCCGAACCGAGACGGCTTTGTTAGTTATTGGCCATAGTGCGACAGGGGTCGGATTCGAATAATCGTACACCTTCGAATGGTAAAGGAAAAGCGCAGTGCTCGACTCAACAGGTGCTTTGCAAACAGCACGTACGAGAAAAAATCACAGCGGCATGCCGGCCCGGGGGTTCAGGTCAAGATCTGAGGTCTCTCCGCGCTTGAAGTGGAGGTATCCCGCAAGTGCGATCATGGCGGCGTTGTCGATGCAGTAGAACATGCCCGGAAGATAGAGTGTGATACCCCGTTTCCCCGCCTCGTCATCCATTCTTGCCCTGAGTGAACTGTTCGCCGCTACGCCTCCTGCGACGACGATTTTGTCCACGCCCGTTTCAGCCGCGGCCTGCATGGTCTTTCCGACGAGCGTGTCCACAACGGCCGCCTGAAAACTCGCGGCAACGTCCCCGAGGTCCAGTTTCGGCTCAATGCCCTTGTCCCTGCTCATGAAGAGCGCGATATGGTTCCTGACCGCGGTTTTGAGGCCGCTGAAACTGAAATCGTACCCGGCAAGATGGCCGCGCGGGAATTTTATTGCCTCCGGGTTTCCCCTTTGCGCGAGCCGGTCAAGCACCGGGCCGCCCGGATATTCAAGGCCCATGAGCTTGGCGACTTTGTCGTAGGCCTCGCCGGCGGCATCGTCCCTGGTCTGGCCGAGCATGCGGTAGTCTCCAAGCCCTTTGACATGGTAGAGAGCCGTATGGCCGCCGGACACGAGCAGCGCGATATACGGGTAGCCGATGCCGGGGTATTCGATGTGAGCGGCGAGGATGTGGCCTTCGCCGTGGTGGACGCCGATGAAGGGGATGCCCCGCGCGTACGCGATGGCCTTTGCCGCCGACACCCCCACGAGCAGGGCGCCGATCAGGCCTGGCGCATACGTGACGGCCACGAGGCCGATATCGTTGAGAGTGACCGCCGCCGCGTCGAGGGCTTCGCGAATGATGGGCACGAGGTTCTTCAAGTGTTCCCGCGACGCGAGCTCGGGCACCACGCCGCCGTATTTTTTGTGGATGTCGGTCTGCGAGGAGACGATGCTGGACAGGACCGTTTCGTTGTCCAGCACGGCGGCCGCGGTTTCATCGCAGGAGGTTTCTATTCCGAGGGTGAGCATGGGATTTCAAGGGCAGGAGCAGCAAGTAGCAAGCAGCAAGGGTCAAGGCGGAAGAGGCGGGTAAACCATGGAAAGTTTTTTACCTTGTCCCTTGCCCCTTGCTATCTTGACCCTGTTAGTTCATCAGTTTCGACACCGGCACGATCTCGACGCCGTGTCCGCTCGTATCCGCGAGCCATTTCCTGAGTTCGATAACGGTCGCGGGGTGCGGATGGCCAATGCCGATCGCTCTGCCGTTCTTCCGCGCGATCTCCACCAACTCATCGAGCTGTTTCCGTATGGAGGATGGATTGTTGCTGTCATTGTCCAGGAATACGTCGCGCTTGGCGGCCTTGAGACCGAACTCCCGGGCCGTTGCGTAGGCCACGCTATTCGCGCTGGTGAGGCTGTCGAGGAACATGAGGTTGCGCGCCTTGAGCTCGGCCATCAGGAACTTCATGGCCTCCTTGTTCTCGGTGAGCGCGGAGCCTTCGTGGTTGTTGATGCCCACGGCGCCGGGGACCGATTCGACATCGTCACTCACGGTGCTCAGGAATTCCATGGGCGTCATGTCGGAGCGCAGCATGCCCGGCGCCGGAGTCCCGTTCTTGCTCCGGTACTCCATGGGCAGGTGAAGCAGCACTTCGCGGTTGTTCTGCCGCGCCATTTCCGCGACTTTCCTGGACTGGGCCAGGCCGGGCATGACGGCAAAGGTGACTTTGGCCGGCAAAGAAAGGATATCCCGGGCCTGCTTCAGGTCCACGCCCAGATCGTCGATGACGATGGCGACCATGACTGTTTTTTCGGGCGTCGCGTTGCCGAGCAGCGCCGGTCCCGCCTCATGCTTCTCGAGCTTCCCGTTCGTTGCCTGTTCAGCAGGTTTTTTAGTTTTTTGCGGAGGCGCCTTGGCGAGGGGGCTGTTTCCTGCTGCGTCATCTGCGGCGGGTGCCTCTTTTCACCGTGAGGCCGGAACTTGCGCAGGGGGCCCCACAGAACGAGCGAGATCACCACGAGAGCGACGACGATCCCCGTGATTATCCAGCGGTCGGAGCCGCCGCCTTTACCCTTCCTTTTTGCTGGTGGTTTCTTTGCCATGGCACGCTTTATATACAATATTACGAGAGAAAAGGCCAGCGTTTTTTGATCTGCGGACGCGGGACTCACTCACGGCCCGGTAGAGACAGTTTTTATCTTGACTTACCTTATGGGGGTTCTTATAATCAAAAAAATGCATCCGGCGAGTGTCGCAAGCGGTAATTGAAAGAAGGGGAGGTATTACAAAGCCTATGAGCTTCTCAAATATCCGGCAGATCCCGAAAGCCAAAGATATCATCGAAAAGATGCCGCTTTCGGCGGATATGAAAAGGATCAAAAAAGAGAAGGACAGGGAAATCCAGGGCGTATTCACCGGCGACCTGGACAAACTCCTTCTTATCATCGGGCCCTGCTCGGCCCACGACGAGGACGCTGTGTGCGATTATATCTCACGGCTCGCGAAGGTTCAGGATGAGGTGAAGGACAAGATCGTCATCATCCCCCGCATCTATACCAACAAGCCCCGCACGACCGGCATCGGTTACAAGGGCATGGCGCACCAGCCGAACCCGAAGGAAGAGCCGAACATCGTCGAGGGGATCAAGGCCATCCGGAAGATGCACATCCGGGCGCTCAAGGAATCCCATCTTCCCGGCAGCCGATGAAATGCTCTATCCCAACAACTATGCGTATCTGGAAGATGTTCTGTCCTACGTGGCGGTCGGCGCGCGCTCGGTGGAAAACCAGCAGCACCGCCTGACCTGCAGCGGCCTCGACGTCCCCGTGGGCATGAAAAATCCGATCTCCGGCGACATTGATGTGATGTTCAACGCGGTTCAGGCGTCCCAGGCACCGCACGTGTTCAGTTACAACGGGTGGGAGGTCAAGACTTCCGGAAACCCGCTGACCCACTGCGTGCTCCGGGGGGCGATGAACCAGTTCGGACAGAGCATCCCCAACTATCATTTCGAAGACCTGATCAGGGTCGCCAAGGCGTACAAGGAACGGGCCTTCGCCTACCCCGCCATCATCGTGGACACGAACCACGCCAACTCGAACAAGCAGTACAAGGAGCAGCCGCGGATCGCAAAAGAAGTCATGCGGACGCGCGAAAATTCCGAGCTCGTGCGGAAGATGGTGAAAGGCTTCATGATCGAGAGCTTCATCGAGGAAGGCGCGCAGAAGGTGTCCGAAAACGTGTACGGCAAATCCATCACCGATCCGTGCCTGGGCTGGAAGGACAGCGAACGGCTGATCAGAAGGCTGGCTGAGCTGGCTTAGAAAGAGGAAACTTCAAATCCCAAATCACCACCCGTGATGACTCTCATCCTGAATCGCGGTGAAGCATAAGGTTTTTTAAAAACTCCATGCAAGTTTCCCGGGGAATGTGCCGCGCTGCACATTCCCCCTTTTTCTCAGAAGGGAAGCGCTCGATAGGCGCTTATGCCCACACGATCGTTACGCGGCCTTTTTCTGCATATACGCGGGCACGAACACGTGGTCGCAGAATTCCTCGAACGAGGTCGGCGTCGTGTTCTCCGGAGTGCGCTTTTCGTATTTGATGCGCCCCTCGTTGAAGGCCCTGCTCATCTCGACGTACAGCCTGCTCATGTCGGCCGACAGTCCCATGGCGACAAGCCCCTTCTCGGCATCGTCGTAGGGGAACATCGTGTAGCTCAGGCCGGGCTTGTTGATTTTTCTGCCGATGATCTCCGTCGCCTCGATGAGGCTCAAGTCGCGCTGGCCGAGCAGATACCGGACCGACGAGCCGGTAAAGTCCCTCTTCCGGAGTCGTTCGGCAGCGTAAGAGGCGATGTCCCTGGTCGCGATCATCGGGAACTTGATGTCGCCCCGGGTGGCATTGCCGGTGATGCCCTTGGTCCTGATCAGGTCCATATTCATAAGCAGGTTTTCCATAAAGGTCGCCGGCCGCAGGTGCAGGACATGCAGCCCCTTGATCCTGTTCAGACGCTCCTCGTGGTTATGGAGGCCCGCGATCGGTCCCGTTCCCTCTGGCAGTTCGGCGCCGACGCTCGAAAGGTTCACAACATACTTCACCTTCGCGACCTCCAGCGCGCGGGCGATGCTCCCGCCGATGGCGTCGGCATAGGACATGAACTTTTCAGCCTTTATGTTCGGCGGGATCAAGGTGAAGACAGCATCTGCGCCCGTGAACGCCTTGATCAGAAACTCCGTGTCCAGCGCATCACCGGCAAGGGCCTCCGCCTTTTTGCCCGCCACGGACCTCAACCGGTCAGCCGAGCGCGCGACGAGCCGCACCGGTTCCCCCTTCTCGATAAGGATGCCGGCTATTTTACTCCCGATGTTGCCTGTTGCTCCCAGAATGGTTATCATGATGTTACCTCCTCGCCCCTATGACTTAGGTCGTAAGGGCGGATCACACTCTTTTTATTTTTAAGGTAGCACCGGACGCAGCGGGCGTCAACCCGCGAAAGGAGGAGGGGTCGGGGGAACGTGACGGCTTCCGGACGAATCAGTCGCCGGCGTCACATGACATCGATCAATACAAAGTCCTGGCTCTTCTCATCCCAGAGATAGCCCTTGAGTTCACTGATAACTCCATCCCGCACCGAGACGACCACGTGCGCGGCGCCGGGAAACTCGGGTTCACCGAAGACCGTCTGGACTTCCTTGTCCATCCGGGAGAAATAAGCCCCGCAGTCAATGTGGGAGTGGTAGAAGGCGATGATGCTCTCGCCGTTGGCGGCGGCGCCTCTTATGATCCGGTCAGCTTCGTCGCGGTCCATCGCATAGGCCTCCCGGCTGGTCCGCGGATGGTTTTCGGGATCCTTTGCGTGGAGTTCGTCCTGCAGGTTCCTGCAAGCGTAAACCCGTTGGATCTCGCCGCCACCTGTCACGATGCCGCAGCACTCTGCGGGATACGCAGCGACGGCATGTTCCTTCACGGCGGCGAGGGTTTCTGGTACTAAGCGCACGGTTCGTCCTCTTTGTTGCCCGTCATGGTCCTCTAAGCCTTCTCCTCTACCGCAGAGGCCGCCATTACTGCATGGGGCAACTCCGTTCCTTTCGCAATCACCACGATGCCCGAGCGAGTCACATGGTAGCGTTTCTTGTCTTCCTCAAGGTCATAGCCTATTTCCGTTTCCGGGGGGATATTAATATCCTTGTCGATGATGGCCTTGCGGATGCGGCAGCGCCTTCCGATATCCACGTTTTCCATGAGGATCGAATCGTGCACTTCGCTGTAGCTGTTGATGCGCACGTTCGGCGAGAGCACGGAGTTCTGCACCCGGCCGCCGGAGACGATGCAGCCGTGCGATATGATCGAGTCCAGCCCTATGCCCAACCTGCCGCCCTTTTCTTCCTGGGCGAACACGAACTTCGCCGGCGGGTTCTGGCCCTGATACGTGCGGATGGGCCAGGCCTTGTCGTAGAGGTTCAGGAGCGGGTCGACGCTGACCAGGTCCATGTTCGCCTCCCAGTAGGCTTCGATGGTCCCAACATCGCGCCAGTACTTTGCCTCTTTTTTATTCTCATCCTTGAAATTATAGGCGCAGACCCGGGCACTCTTCATCATCTGCGGGATGATGTTCTTGCCGAAGTCGTGGGCCGTGTCCTGGAGCGCGTCGCATTTCAGGTGTTCGATCATGGTATCCGTGTTGAAGAGGTAGATGCCCATGGATGCGAACGCCGTATCCGGCCGCCCGGGTATATGCTTTGGCGCCTGCGGTTTTTCCTCGAAGCCGACGATGCGGCAGTCTCCCTCGGCAACCTCGATGACGCCGAAGGCAGCCGCGCCCTTTTTCGGGATCTCGATGGCGGCGACCGTCGCGTCGGCCTTCTGCGCCTGATGGAACCGGAACATCTCGGAATAGTCCATCTTGTAGATGTGATCTCCCGCAAGCACGAGCAGATGGTCCGGCGCGTCCTTTTCGATCATATAAATGTTCTGGTAGATGGCGTCGGCCGTGCCCTGATACCACTTGACGCCCACGCGCTGCTGCGGAGGGACGGAAATGATGAATTCGTTCAATTCTCCGGAAAAGAGATTCCAGGCAAGCCGCAAATGCTTGTCCAGGGACAAGTGACTTGTACTGCGGCAGGACGGCGATCTTGCGGATGCCCGAATTGATGCAGTTCGAAAGGGTAAAATCGATGATGCGGTAGATCCCGCCGAAGGGTACCGCGGGTTTGGCCCGGTGAATGGTCAGCGGATGAAGACGTTCTCCCTTGCCTCCGGCAAGGATCATAGCGAGTATGCTCATGATTCTTTTCTCCTTAGGTTTGCGGATAACGCATTAATCATAACGCGGGGTCATGTGCCTGTCAAACAAGTTCGGCTTGTTCGTGGGTGACTGCAATGATGATTTTTCCCTCAAAGTCTTAGAGTTTCCTGTTTTGGCAACTAGTGCTCGCATTTTTTTATTTCCTTATTTCCAAAAAAGGTGTAAATTGTTACGAATTGTAGCGCGGACACCCTTCCCGCTTTACCTCGGTAAAGCAAATCCAAAATCTTTTAGACAAAACGCGTGTAGTGATATTCAGGAATTCGTACTGCCGCAGAAGGAACGATGCGAGCTATGCCAAAAATTCTGGAAAAGAAATTACTTCGGAAACCGGATGTATTTTATTTCAAGGTCGCGGCGCCGCTCATTTCCAGGAAGGCGCAGCCCGGCCAGTTCGTCATCCTGCGGCTCCACGCAAAAGGCGAGCGCATCCCGATCTCTCTGGCGGACATCAATCCCGCTGAAGGCACCATCAGCCTGATCGTTATGGCCGTGGGCAAGACGACCACGGAAATGTCGATCATGAACACCGGGCGATTCTATCCTCGACCTCTGCGGTCCGCTGGGCAATCCCACCCATATCGAACATGTCGGCAAGGTCATCGTCGTGGGCGGCGGTTTCGGCGTTGCGCCGCTGTATCCCATTGCACGGTCCTTCAAGGCGGCGGGCAATGAAGTCGTCTGCGTGATGGGCGCCAGGTCGAGGGACCTCCTGATCTATGAGAAGAAATGGAAGAGGTCTGCAGCCGGGTGCTCGTTACCACCGACGACGGAAGCAAGGGCATGAAAGGGGTGGTGACCGAGGCCCTCCGCAAGGAACTCGAGAAGGGCGGCACCGGTCTCGTGGTCACCGTGGGACCGGCTATCATGATGAAGTTCGTTTCCGATACGACGCGCCCCTTCGGCGTGAAGACCATCGTGAGCCTGAACCCCATCATGGTGGACGGCACCGGAATGTGCGGAGGATGCCGCGTTTCGGTGGGAGGCCAGACCTTGTTTGCCTGTACCGACGGTCCGGAATTCGACGGGCACCTCGTGGACTGGGACATCCTTATGACCGCCAGAAAACCTATACCCCGGAGCAGAGGGAATCCTTTGAAACATGGAAGCAGCGGCACGCAGTTCTCTGCGAGAAATAGATCTTTTCGCGATGAAACCTTTACGAGGGTAGGCCATGACTGAAGAAGCTAAAACGCCGAAAAAGATCGTACCGAAAAAGACGCCCATCCCCGAGCAGCCCCCTGAGATGCGGCGCTCAAATTTTGAAGAGGTCTCCCTCGGATATACACCGGAGCTGGCGATGCAGGAGGCGGCGCGTTGTCTGGGGTGCAAGAAACCCGCGTGCGTGACCGGCTGTCCCGTAGGCGTTCCGATCCCCCGGTTCATCAAGGCGATCCGGGATGGAGATTTTACGAAGGCCATCAACATCATTAAGGAAGCGAATCTCCTGCCCGCGGTCTGCGGCAGGGTCTGTCCCCAGGAGAGCCAGTGCGAAAAGAATTGCTACCCTGGGGAAAAAATTCGATCCCGTGGGCATCGGACGTCTTGAGCGTTTTGCCGCGGACCAGTCGCTTGAAGAACGGAGGGCCCGCAGGCGCCCCTCGCAGCTCCCAAGACCGGCAAGAAGGTCGCGGTCATCGGCAGCGGCCCCTCCGGCCTGGCCTGCGCGTATGAACTTGCGCGTCAGGGGCATAGCGTGGTCATCTACGAGGCGCTTCACGAGCCGGGAGGGGTCCTGGTCTACGGCATTCCTGAATTCCGTTTGCCGAAGAAAATCGTGTACAGCGAGATCGAGGCGCTCAAGAAGATGGGCGTTGAGATCATGACCAATGCCGTGGTCGGCAAGCTCTTCACCATCGATGAGCTCATGCAGGAGTGCGACGCCTGCTTTATCGGGAGCGGGGCGGGCCTGCCGAAATTCATGAACATCGACGGGGAGAACCTGAACGGCGTGTATTCCGCCAACGAGTTCCTGACCCGCATCAACCTGATGCGGGCCTACCAGTTCCCCGAATTCGATACGCCGATCAAGCGTGGAGACCGGGTCGCGGTCTTCGGCGGCGGCAACGTGGCCATGGATGCGGCCCGGACCGCTCTCCGCATCGGCGCCGAGGAGGTCATCCTCATCTACCGCCGTTCGCTCACCGAACTGCCTGCGACGGAAGGAAGAGGTTCACCATGCCCAGGAGGAAGGCATCCGGTTCGAGCTCTGCACCAATCCCGTCCGGATCATCGGCAACGACGAGGGCCGCGTGCGGGCGGTCGAGTGCGTCAGGATGGACCTGTGCGAACTCGACGAGTCCGGCAGACGTTCTCCGAAGCCGGTCAGGGGATCGGAGTTCGAGATACCGGTGAACGTCGCCATAGTCGCCCTCGGCACTGGCGCCAATCCCATCATCCCCAGGAGCGCGAAAAACCTTCGGGTGAACCACCGACACTATATCGTTGTCGACGAGGAAACGGGACACACAAGTATAGAAGGCGTATACGCCGGAGGGGACATCGTAACGGGCTCCGCAACCGTGATCTCCGCCATGGGCGCTGGCAGAAAGGCAGCGAAGGCCATGCATGAGTATCTTCTGCGGGCTACGCCGAGACTGCGGGCATAGACCTCCCAGCCGGGTTGAATCCCCGAGTCCCATTTACGGACTATTGATTCGGAGCACGACAGGATATTAATGATGCAGATTCCTTTTACAACGGCCGAACATCCACGGCACATTGATCGGCAATTTTAAAAGATAACGATAATTCCAATATGAAATTTTTTATTTTATTTTTCTTGATTTTTTAAACATCGGTTGTTAATATAGTATTCCTCTAGTAAAATTCAATCATATACGACATCGGTTCGCGAGCTCCAAGTAGTTAGTATCAGCATTAGGTGACAATTTCGTACTATTCGGGCTGGAAAATTACGTAACATATTGAGTTCATTGTTTTTTTGCATAAGTTCAGAAGGAGGTTCGTACTGTGCTCGAGCAAGAAGATATCAATAAGGTTGATGCTGTCCTCGATGACGCTGCGGGTCAGCGAGGCATGCTCATCTCAGTGCTCCAGAAAGTTCAGGGAAAGATCGGTTATCTGCCCGAAGAGGCTATGAAGATGATCGCAGAACGACTGAATCTGTCCCTGAACAATATCTACGGCGTTGCGTCGTTCTACAAGCATTTTCACTTCAAACCCAGGGGCAAGAACGTGGTCAAGGTCTGCATGGGCACGGCATGCCATGTTCGCGGTGCCAGGGCGATCCTGACCGAAATGGAGCAGAAACTCGGGATCAAGGAAGGCGAAACCACCGCCGACCTTTCGGTCACGCTCGAGACCGTGGGATGCGTAGGGTGTTGCGCCCTCGCGCCGGTTACCACGATCAACGACCATGACCTCTTCGGCGAACTGACGCCCAGGATGGTTGACGACATCATCTCTACAGTGAGGAGCGAACATGGAACTCACGTTTAAGCGCATTGAGAACGGACAGGACCTGGCTGCCCTGCGCCAGAAGCTCCAGAAGGAGCGCGAGGAAAGCGATGCGCACCGCGTGCGCGTCTGCTGCGGCACCGCATGCCAGGCGACAGGGTCCCTGAAACTCATCGACCAGTTCGAAAAAGAAGCGGCCCAAAAGCAGGTGAAGCTCGAGATCGTGAGGACCGGATGCCAGGGTTTCTGCCAGCGAGGTCCGGTGGTGATCCAGGACCCGCAGGACATTTTTTATCAGAAGGTGAAGGTGGCCGACGTGCCATCGCTCTTCTCCGACTCCGTGCTCCACAACGTGCCCTACCGCAAGCAGCTCTACCGCGAATTTCCCATGTCCGAACCGAATGAAAAGGTGCAGGACATCCCCTTTTACAAGAAGCAAAAGCGCGTGGCACTCCACCGCAACGGCGTCGTCGATCCGTGCAATATCTACGACGCCATCCGCGAGGACGGATATGCGGCACTTGCGAAGGTCCTTGCTGAAATGAAGCCCGATGAGGTCATTGATATCGTGAAGAAGTCCGGTCTCCGCGGCCGCGGAGGCGCGGGTTTTCCCGCAGGCCTCAAGTGGGAGCACACCAAGAAATCCGGCGCCAAGGTCAAGGCCGTGGTGTGCAACGGTGACGAAGGCGACCCGGGCGCCTTCATGGACCGCTCGGTCATGGAAGGCGATCCGCATTCCGTGCTTGAGGGCATGATCATTAACGCCTTTGCCATCGGCGCCCAGCACGGCTACATCTACGTGCGGCATGAATATCCGCTGGCCGTGAAAAACCTCGGCGTGGCCATCAGCCAGGCCCGGGCCATGGGCCTCCTGGGCAAGGACATCCTCGGTTCCGGGCTGGAGTTTGACATCGAGATTAAGGAAGGCGCAGGCGCCTTTGTGTGCGGTGAATCCACGGCGCTCATCGCGTCCATCGAGGGCGATCGCGGCATGCCGCGACCCCGGCCCCCGAGGTTGTCCGAAGCGGCGGGCGGTCTCTGGGGAATGCCCACAAACCTGAACAACGTCGAGACCTTTGCGAACGTCCCCACGATCATCAACAAGGGGTTGGACTACTATACGAAGATCGGCACCGAAAAATCGAAGGGGACGAAAGTGTTCGCCCTTACGGGCAAGATCAAGAACACGGGCCTTATCGAAGTGCCCATGGGCATCACGCTCCGGGAAATCATTTTCGACATCGGCGGCGGCATGCTGAACCCGGACAAAGAGTTCAAGGCGGTCCAGACCGGCGGTCCCTCCGGCGGCTGCATCCCTGAGCAGTTCCTCGACATGCCCGCGGATTTCGATACGCTGGCCAGTGTGGGCTCGATCATGGGTTCGGGCGGCATGGTGGTTTTGGACGAGGACGACTGCATGGTGGACGTTGCCAAGTTTTTCCTTTCCTTTACCAAGACCGAATCCTGCGGCAAGTGTCCTCCCTGCCGCATAGGCAACTGGCAGATGTACGAACTGTTGGACAAGATCACCACGGGAAAAGGCGTAGAAGGCGACATCGAGAAGCTCGAGAAGATGGGCAAGTCGATCGTAGCCGGTTCGCTCTGCGGCCTCGGGAACAGCGCGCCGAACCCCGTGCTCTCGACGATCAAATACTTCCGCGAGGAATACGAGGAGCATGTGCGCGACAAGTACTGCCGCGCCAAGCGATGCCAGGGACTGGGGTCCTTCCGCATCCTTCCCGAGCATTGCATCCTCTGCGGGCTCTGCAAGCAGGCTTGCGCCTTCGATTCCGTGGTGGAGCTCAGGGACAAGTTCTACATCGATCAAGATTACTGCACCAAGTGCAAGGCCTGCTACAGCGTCTGCCCGACGCGAGCAATCGTGATCGAAAAGGGAGGGGCCCATGTCGCAGCTGGAAAATAAGTGCCCGGTGATGGCCACCAAGATCAGGCTCCAGAAATTCTACTATGACGACTCCAAGGACGGCATGTGCTCCAAGTGCCACCCCTGCAAACTCGGCATCTACGACGCAATCAAAATCTTTGAGATGATCCAGGCGGGGAAGGGCGAGGAGAAGCATGCTGCGCAGCTCAAGCGCATCGCTGTTGACGTAAAGGACGGCGGCATGTGCAAGAAGGGCAAGGACCATGCGGATATCCTGGCCGCGTTCCTGAAGGACCATGCCGAGGACCTCGACAGGCACTTGAAGGGCGTATGCACTACCCGTGAATGCAAAAACCTCGTCCGCTACGAGATCGACGCCGACCGCTGCACCATGTGCGACAAGTGCCGGGGAGTCTGCCAGGACGTCGCCATCGAAGGGGTGCTGGCGGTTCAGTATAAAGGCGGTTTCACCCCCTATCGGATCCGGCAGAGGCGCTGCACCCACTGTGGAGAGTGCATAAAGGTCTGCCCCGAGGGCGCGATCTTAATATCGGAAGAGGCGGTCATGGAGCGGCCGGCCCTGGCGTGCAGCACGGACTATACGCATCAGTCCGTGGCTCCGGAAAAATAGAAGCAAGCATCAAGCGGCAAATCACACATAAATTCCAATTATCAAATTCCAAACGTTTTGGTAATTGAACTTTGAAATTTGGACCGTATTTGGGATTTATCATTTTGAAATAGGGAATTTTTAATTGGAGGTTGCTATGACCAAGATGGTGAATATGGAGTTTGACGGCAAGACCGTATCGGTGCCGGAAGGAATGACGCTTGTTGACGCGGCCGCGACCGTGGGGATACATATTCCGAACCTGTGCCATATCAAGGAACTTCGCGGCGTGGGCGCGTGCCGCATGTGCATGGTAGAGATAGAGGGCATGAAGACGCCGGTCACCGGCTGCACGACCCGGACCAAGGAAGGCATGAAGGTCCAGACCAAGACCCCCAAGGTGGAGGAGATCAGGAAGTTCGTGACCGACCTTATCTTATCATTCCACCCGCTGGACTGCATGACCTGCCCCAAGGCAGGCGCCTGTGACCTGCAGCGCTACGCGGCGGACCTCGGCATCCGCGAATCGTCCTTCGGCAGGAAAAGCTTCAATTACGAGTTGAACGACCGGAGTCCCTTCATCACAATCGATAACAACTACTGCATCCTCTGCGGCCGGTGCGTCAGGGTCTGCAAGGAGCAGAACACAAACGTACTGGAGTTCATGGGCCGCGGCATAACCACCAAGGTCTCGACGGCCATGGACAAGCCGCTTCACGAGTCGGGCTGCACCTTCTGCGGGTCCTGCGTGGACGCCTGCCCGGTGAACACGATCATGGAACGGGATCGCTGGCTGCACGGCAGGGAATGGGAGCTCGAAAAACACGACACGGTATGCACCGCCTGCGGCTCGGGCTGCAGCGTAACAACGAGCAGCAAAGACGGCAAGATCGTGAAAGTGAATGCCAAGGAAGACAACGGCTATATCTGCGCCATCGGCCGCTTCAGCTTCGGTTCTTTACGGTCCGCAAACCGCGTAACCGCCCCGATGAAGAAGCAGGGAGGTAAACTCGTCCCCACGACCTGGGAAGACGCCCTTTCAATCGCCGCCGACGGTCTCAAGAAAGCGGGTAGCAATGCCGGGTTCATCGCTTCCGGTTCGCTCACGAACGAAGAGGCCTTTGCAGTCCAGTCGCTTGCCCGCGACGTGGTGGGAAGCTCCAATATCGATACGCCCGCGTCAGCCTATGCCTCCGGGGTCATCTCCGCGCTCCGTACGATGCACGGCGACAACGGAGTTTGCATCGCGTCCTCCGCGAACCTGAAATCGGCCGACTGCGTTGTCGTGATCGGCGCCGATCCGTCGCAGAAGAAACAGTCGCTCCAGGAAGTGGACGTGATGATCCGAAGGAGGGCGCAGGCCGGCGCAAAGGTGATCGTCATCAGCACGGTGAAGACGGACCTGGCCGGACATCAGAACGCCATCCTTCTTCAGTTGAAAGCAGGATCTGACCCGGTGCTCCTTGCCGGACTGATGTCGGCAGTTCTGGCTGAAGGCGCGGCGCCGGCGGCAAAGGGCGCAGACGCACTCAAGAAAGCCCTGGTGAGCGTCGATGAAGCGGCCTCCGGGTCGGGGGTTTCTTCCGAACAAATCATCGCCGCGGCAAAGGCGTATGCCGCAGCGAAACAGCCAGTTGTCGTGATCGGGACCGGGATCTCCGGCAGTGTGGAGGCGTCGATGCAGGCGCTGAATCTTGCGCTCCTTAAAAATGCCGGTGTGCTGCCGTTGATGCTCGAAGCAAATGCACTGGGAGTTCTGCAGATGGGTTGTCAGTCCGACAGGGGACCCGGGTTTACGAAGGCCATGAAGGCCGGCGCGGGATACCGTGACATGAAATCGGGCATGAAGGCGCTCCTGATCGCCGGTGCAACTCCGGATGCCGACTTCAAATCGGATATGGTGGTCGTTCTGGCCAGCCACATGACCGGCCTTACGGAAAAGGCGGATGTCGTGCTCCCGCTTGCCGCATTGTATGAAAAGCACGGGACAATCATGAATACCTACGGCATGACCAAGGCCGTTTCACAGGCCCAAATCGCCTCGGGAGAGGCGAAGGATGGCGCCGACATCGCAGCCGAGCTGTCGCAAATTTTGAACGCGGCGAAAGGCTTCAAGCTTAAAGACGTCGCAGCTGCGATCAAGAAAGTGAAGGCAGGCAAACTCGGCGCAGCAACCTTTAAGCCTGTTGCGGCGGAAACGGTCCCATCTGTCCCGGTGTCCGCGTCCGGCCTTTTGCTCGCCATGAACGAGGGGCTGTTGTCGGGGTCAGGCGTTGCCAAAGTCATGGTGGTCAAGCAGCCTGCGCTTCAGGAGTAGCCTGTCCTGAAGAAATGAAACAAGAAACGGTATATAAATCAACTTGGCGGCTGTAAGCTTCAGGTGGTTTTTTTAAAAATTTTGTATAATCCAATGGTTTGTAAACAGGCGATGATGCATCTCCTGTAGGAAGGAGTTTTTAAACGTCATGAGAGAAAATCTTAAGTCTGTTGACCCGGCTGCGCAGGCCATCCTCAAGGTGGCTTCGCAAAAAAAGATAGAGACGTCGTTCGACCGCGCGGAGAGGCTTAAACCCTGCCCCATCGGGCACCAGGGCGCCTGTTGCAAGATGTGTCACATGGGTCCCTGCCGACTCGTGGGCAAGGAGGACGAAGCCGAGGGCGTGTGCGGCGCATCCCTGCCTGTGGTGACGGCGAGGAACTTCGCGCGCATGGTGGCCGGGGGCACGGCCGCGCATTCTGACCATGCAAGAGACCTTGCGAACACCCTGCTTGCCGTAGCACGCGGGGAGGCCAAGGATTTCCAGATCAAGGACGTGCGCAAGCTGAACCGGGTGGCCGGCTACCTCGGCATCAATGTCGAAGGCAAGGCCGTAAACGAGGTTGCTGAGAAGGTGGCGCTCAAGTTTCTGGACCAGTTCGGCCAGCAGCGGGGTGAACTTGCTTATCTGTCCCGAGCCCCAAAAAGGCGGCAGGAAATCTGGAAAAAGCTCGGCATCGCGCCCCGCGCGATCGACCGCGAAGTGGTGGAGATGATGCACCGCACCACTATGGGCGTGGACCAGGAAGCAAACAACATCATGCTCGGCGCCATGCGCACCGCGCTGGCGGACGGCTGGGGCGGTTCCATGATGGGCACGGATATCTCGGATATCCTGTTCGGGACCCCCAAACCAATCAAGGCGAAGGCCGGTCTCGACATCTTCAAGGAGGACTACGTTAACCTCGTAGTGCACGGGCATGAACCGTCTTTTGCGGAAATGCTGGTTGTCGCCGTTGACGATCCGGAGATTACGGCCTATGCCCAGTCCAAGGGCGCCAAAGGCGTCAATCTTGTCGGCATGTGCTGCACGGCGAATGAAATCCTCATCCGGCACGGCATTAACACGGCAGGGGGCTTCCTGCAGCAGGAGCTCGGCATCCTGACCGGCATGGTCGAGGCCATGGTGGTTGACGTTCAGTGTATCATGCCTGCCATCGGCGAGCTGTCGAAGAAATACCATACGAAGATCATCACGACGACGCCGAAGGGGAGAATGAAGGATGCCGTTCATATCGAATACAATGAGCACCATGGCCTGGACATCGCCAAGAAGGCGGTCCGGCTTGCCATCGATAATTTCCAGAACCGCAGGAAAGAAGATATAGGGAAAATAAACGTGAAGCCGGCCGATATGATCGCCGGGTTCTCCGACGAGTATATCGAGTATATGCAGGGCGGCACGTTTCGCGGTTCCTACCGGCCGCTGAACGACGCCATTATTGCCGGGCGCATTCGTGGCGTCGTGGGTCTAGCGGGCTGCAACAATCCCCGTATCAGCCAGGACAGCCTGCACAATTTCCTTGCCCGCGAGTTCATTAAAAACGACGTGCTTGTCGTCCAGACCGGGTGCTCGGCGCATGCCTCGGCAAAAGCGGGCTACATGACCCCGGAAAACGCGCTGGAGAATGCAGGTAAGGGCCTTCGCGAGGTATGCGAGGCCATCGGTATACCGCCGGTGCTCCATCTCGGATCCTGCGTGGATAACTCGCGTATCCTGACGATCGCGTCCCATATCGCCGAGGCGGGTGGGCTTGGTGACGACATCGGCGGCCTTCCCGCCGTCGGCATCGCTCCCGAGTGGATGAGCGAAAAGGCCATCGCGATCGGTACGTATTTCGTTGCCTCCGGGGTGCCGATCATCTTCGGTGCGGGCTCTCCGGTCAGCGCCAGCAAAACGCTCAAGGACATCATGGAAAACAAATGGTGGGACATGGTGACCGCAGGGTACTACTTTGAAGAGGACCCGGGGAAGATCCTCGAACTGGCCCTAAAACTCATCGATACCGCTCGGGAGAAGCTGAAGATCCGCAAGTACGAACCCGGACGCTTCGGCACCGAACGCGTACTCATGGATATGGCGGCACGGCGCGGGGCATCCTTTGCTACGCCGCACGGCGAAAACAGTTAGGGGGAAAATCCGCACATTCTTGAGGAGAGGCTATTTAGCCTCTCCTTTTTTAGTTAGTGGGCACGCAGATTAAGAATGTTTGTTGACCCGAACATTCAGGAATGTTAAATTATTAAAATAATTATGGAAGAAGATGAACGATTAAACAGCATCACTCATTTGATCGGGGCGAGTCTCGCGCTCGCGGGTCTTGTCGTGCTTGTGGTGCATGCCGCGCGGATAGGCGATCCTTGGAAGATTGTCAGTTTCACCGTCTATGGTGTCTCGCTGGTTGTGCTGTATCTTTTTTCCGCGCTCTATCATAGTATCCGCGGCAAAGCAAAGGCCATTTTCCAAAAACTTGACCACGCCGCTATTTACCTGCTTATCGCCGGCACGTATACTCCCCTCACGCTTGTCACGCTGCGCGGCGTCTGGG
The DNA here is from genome assembly GCA_963741205.1 of Nitrospirota bacterium. Taxonomy (GTDB): domain Bacteria; phylum Nitrospirota; class UBA9217; order UBA9217; family UBA9217; genus JAJYKN01. The sequence continues at coordinate 117,391 of CAVUHW010000026.1, read as the reverse complement.
GATGGTCCCTCTTCAGCGTCATCTGGGGGCTGGCGCTCTTCGGAATTGTCCAGGACGTCATCATTACCGGGAGAAGGCGTGTCATCCCGCTCGTGGTCTATCTTCTCATGGGCTGGCTCGCGCTTGTCGTCATTCGCCCTTTGGCGCGGGTCTTCCCGGCCGCAGGTCTGGCTTGGATGATTACCGGCGGATTGTTCTACACGGTCGGCGTGCTGTTCTACGCGTTGGACAAAAGAATTTCCTACGGCCACGGGATATTCCATCTCTTTGTTCTCGCCGGCAGCGCATGTCATTACATCACTGTTTTGTTCTACGTGACCTGAATCACATCCTCCGTCCAACTGGTAGTGTATTCTTTCTTCAACGCTACAATATCTCGTAGTCCCTCTTTTTTTTTCTAAAAAAAACTTGACAACTAGTTTTTTTCCTCTATCATCCTAACTATAGTTACTATAACTATTATGAGTAAACTATCCAGTGAGGATGCCATGGTTAAACGCAAAACCGCAAAGAAATATAAGACTATCGATCTTTGCCGCAGATTCGATATTTCCCGGGCAACGCTGTTTCGGTGGGAGAGCGAGGGATTGCTGAGCGGGGTAGAGCGTGACTGGCGCGGCTGGAGGGTCTACACGGAGAGCAGCATTAAGAACATTGAAAAGATCATCAAGAGCAAGAACGCCGGCTGATCCGGCGCACTATCTGTTTACGGAGCGACAATGCTTTTTTCTAAAAAAATAGAGCCCATTGCGCTGGACATCGGGTCCACCTTCATCAAGCTTGTACAGCTGAAGGGCTCAAACAATAACTACCAGCTCGTTAAATTCGGTATGGTCCCGCTGCCGCCCGAAGTCATCGTGGAGGGCGCGGTCATGGATGCCGGCCGGGTGGTGGAGACAATCAAGGAACTGCTTGCGGCGCAGAAAGTGACGACCAAGAATGTCGTCATTTCAGTATCCGGCAGCTCTGTCATCATCAAGCGCGTCTCTGTGGCCGATATGAGCGATGAGGAACTCGCCGAATCCATTAAGTGGGAGGCTGAGCAGTATATACCCTTTTCGATCGACGACGTAAACGTCGATTTTCAGAAGCTTGGACCTGGCGTAACAGAGGGACAGGCCGACGTGCTGCTCGTCGCGGTCAAGAAAGATAAAATTAACGACTATGTAAATCTGGTGAAGGAAGCGGGGCTCGAACCCGTGGTTATGGACGTCGACGCCTTTGCCCTCGCAAACATGTACGAGCTCAACTACAACATCGAATCGGGGACAACGGCGCTTCTGAACATCGGCGCATCGGTCATGAACATCAATATCCTGAAAGACGGGATGTCGATTTTCACGCGTGACATTACGGTCGGCGGCAACCGTTACACGGAGGCGCTTCAAAGGGATTTCGGCCTGACGTATGAAGACGCCGAAAAGGTGAAGAGGGGCGAAGACATCGAGGGTGCAGATAAGGAACAGATTGCCGGCGTGATGCTGTCCGTAACGGACGATATCGTGTCCGAGACACAGCGGTCGTTTGAGTTTTTCCGTTCCACTACCGGGAGCGAGCGGGCATCGCGCGTTCTGGTATCCGGCGGTTGCGCCAGGATCGGCAACTTTACCACGACCCTGTCTGAACGGCTTGAGATCCCCGTGGAAGTAAGCAACCCGTTCAAGAATATCAAGGTGGATCCGAAGCGGTTTGACGCCGCGCTCATCGCAGAATCCGCCCCGCTGTGCGCCGTCGCCGTGGGGCTTGCGATCAGGAGGCCGGGGGATCGATGATAAAAATAAATCTTCTGCCTACCAAGAAAAAGCCTCCCAAGAAGGTCATCGATCTGCAGCAGCAGTTGCTCCTCGGCGTTCTGGTCATAATCCTCGTGGTGATGGGGATGTGGTATTTTTGGAGCCGGCAGGCAAATATGATCGCCGCCCTTGAAAAGGGAAAGACCGCCGCAGAGGCGCACGTGCGGGAGCAGGAAAATGTCCTGAAGGAAGTGAAGGACGTCGAGGAGGAACGAAAGAAGTTCACCGAAAAGATCGGGGTCATCCAGCAACTCAAGAAAAATCAAGCCGGACCCGTCCGGCTTCTTGACGAGATCAGCAAGGCGCTGCCTCTCGGCGTGAATGTAGCGTCACTTAGCGAGAGCAACAACAATATCAACATCGAAGGCGAAGCCTTTACGAACGACGATGTTGTCCGTTTTGTCGATAATCTGAAGTCGTCCCGTTTATTGTCAGATGTAATGTTACTGGAAACGATCCAGGCTAAGCGTGAAGGGATCGACGTGTACAAATACAAGCTTCAGTTCGTTTATAAGGGTTAACGATGGCTCCGCTCTTAGATAAAATACAGAAAATATCTCCGAAGACGCGACTGATCGTATTCATATCCCTCATCGTCCTGCTCTTGGTCGCATATATTCTTCAATTCCAGATCCCCATGAATACGCAGATCAAGCAGTTGGAACAGTCGCTTTCCGGCCTGCAGGCGAAAATTTCGGAGAACGACAACAAGATCAGGAACCTCGATGAATTGAAGATCGAAGTCAAAACCCTGCAGAAGCAGACTCGTCGAGCTTACGGAACAGCTCCCGCCGGAATCGGAAGTATCGAGTCTTCTCAGGCAGATCCAGAATCTGGTAAATCAGTCCGGCCTCGTTCTCAAACTCTGGAGGCCCGAAAAACGAAGAACTCACGCAAGCGGACTGTATGAGGAAATCCCCATCGCAATATCGCTGGTCGGGGGATACCATAATACGGCCCTGTTTTTTGACCGCATAAGCACCTTGCCCCGAATCGTCAACATCCTCAATATAAAAATGGGCGGAGCGAAAGTTGCGAAAAGCGGGAACGTTGATATAGACATCAATTGCACGGCGATGACCTTCGCGGCGGTGGAGAAAAAAGGTGAAGCTCCAAAATCCGGGAAAAAAACGCAATAAGTCCGTTCTTCTCGTAATGTTTTCGCTGCTGCTCGGCATGGCGGCGTGGGGATGCTCCGGCCCGAGCCAGGCGCCGACAACGGTCCCTAAGCCAATTGCCGCGAAACCGGTGCAGAAACCTATAAGCCAGGTGACTCCGACAGCTGGCGAGGAAAAGGCGCAGGCGGCCTATTCCTACAATCCGCAGGGAAGACGGGACCCCTTCTCCTCGATCATTGTGAGGGAAGAAAAACAGGCGAAAATGGGGGATCGTCCGCCGCTCGAACGATTCAACCTCAGCGACTTCAAGCTGACTGCGGTCGTATGGGGAGGCTTCGGCTATAACGCGATGGTGGAAGGCCCCGACGGCAAGGGTTATTTCATTCGAGTCGGCACCGTCATCGGGCTGAATAAGGGAGTCGTAAAAAAGATCATGCAGAACAGGATGGTCGTAGAAGAAAAATTCAAAAACTTTTCGGGGGAAACGGAGCACAAGGAAATCGTTATCGAACTCCGGAAAAAACAGGAGGAGATGCAATGAAACCTACTCAACCGCCGAAGGTCACTTGGTTGATAATCCTCATCTCTCTCGTAATTAGTGCTCCAGGGATGCGCGACGAAGGCGCCGGAGACCGCAAAACAGGGCATGCAAGTTGTCCTCAGTAAAATCGAGCCCCGTGAAATTGATGGGAAAACGGAAATAACCATCGAAGGGTCCGCCCCATTCTGCAATATACGTCATTCCAGTTGACCGAGCCCCTGAGGCTGGTCGTTGATATCGCTGACGCCGATATCGGCACGTTGCGGGACCGCTTGGCCGTCAACCAAGGCGTCGTCGCCGACATCGTACCCAGCCAGAAAGACAATATCGCACGGCTGGAGATTGGCCTTACGCAGGCCGTGGAATCGAAAGTGTATCAATTGGACGGAAAGCTAGTCGTTGAATTCAGCAAACCCATTGAAGAGGCGAAGGCAACGCCGGAAATAGCGACGGCTGCGACGGAAACGGCTCCGCCGCCCCCTCCAGGAACAGGCCGCCCCACCGGTCGCGGGAAAAAAAGAAGTCGAGCAGCCGGAGAAAGCGGCAGCAACGGTTGTGACATCGGTCCGTGCCTCTGCCGGCAAGGAGGGGGTGAAGGTGGTCATCTACCGCTGACGGGGCCATGTCACCGAAAGCCTTCATGGTTTCCGGCAACAAGCTCGTTGTCGATATCCCGGGAGTGAAAAGTCGCGTAAGACCGAGCGTTATCCCCGTCAGGAAAGGCGGGCTCGACAAAGTCCGCGTCGGGCAGCACGCCGCACCGGATCAGAAGGTTCGCGTTGTGATGGACCTGACCAAGCCGATGCAGTACACGGTTACGCCAGAAGAAAATACCGTGCTTATAGCGATGAACGTGTCTTCTCCCGCCAAGTCTCAGGAACCGCAGCCTCAGGAGAGGGCCGCCGCGCCAGGAAGCGGAGAAGGTCGCGCCCGCGGAAAAGGAATTGATCGCGCCTCACGCCTGGCAAGAGGAAGCCGCAGCAGTTCCGGCCACGAGTCAGCAACAGGCCGAGGCCCCTAAATCAGAAGCGGCAGGCGCAGAGACAGCTCTGATGACAGGGGCCGGCAGTTTCGCGGGGCGGAAAATTTCGCTCGACCTCCAGGACGCAGACCTGGTGAACGTCATGCGGCTTTTTGCCGAGGTTGCAAATCTGAATGTCATTCTCGCACCTGATGTGCGTGGGAAAGTGACCGTGCGAATGGTCAATATCCCCTGGGACCAGGCAATGGATATCATCCTTAAAATGAACGGTCTCGGTTACGCGTTGGAAGACAATATCCTGCGCATCGCCTCGGTGGCTGCTCTGACGAAGGAAGCCGAGGAAGACTCTGAGATCAAAGGAGGCGAAGAAAAAGGCTGAAGACCTGATCACGCGCATCGTTCCGATAAACTATGCAACGGCTTCGGCAATAGAGGGTACGATCAAAAAGTCGCTCTCTGCCCGCGGTGAAACGGTGACGGACACAAGGACCAATACCCTCATTATCAAGGATATTTCTCGGAACGTCGATGAGGTGGTGGCCCTCATCAAGCTTCTTGACAAGCCAATCCCCCAGATCATGATCGAAGCGAGGATTGTCGAAGCTTCATTGACTTTCAGCCGTCAGCTCGGCGTACAGTGGGGCGGAAACTTTAAAGCCGACGCTGCTCACGGCAACCCGACGGGCGTCGACTTTCCCGAATTCGGTAGGGGTGACCGGCGGGACCAGCATGGGAGCGACCCCCTCGGGAAACGGCAACTTTCTTGTAAATATGCCCGCGGCTGCAGGCGCGGGAACCGGCGGCGGAGCGGTGGGCTTCACCTTCGGCTCCATCAGCAAAGCACTCAATCTGGACCTCGTCCTTTCAGCCCTGGAGTCCACGGGCGAAGGCAAGATCATCTCATCGCCGCGCGTCAGCGCACTCGACAATAAAGAAGCCAAGATAGAGCAAGGGGTCTCCATCCCGTTCTCCACCACGTCCGCAGGCGGTACGCAGATACAATTTATCGATGCCAAACTGGCGCTCACGGTCACGCCTCATGCTACGCCGGATAAAAAGATCTTTATGAAGATCCAGGCCACGAAAAACGCGCCGGATACCTCGATCCTGGGAGCATCAGGCCAGCCTTCCATAAGGAAAAATGAAGCAACGACCGAGATCCTTCTGGCCGATGGAGAGACCGCCGTCATCGGCGGCATCCTTACTACCGATCGGACTGTTGCATACACCAAGGTCCCGTTCTTTGGCGACATTCCCCTCATCGGCTGGCTCTTTAAAACCAAGACCACCAGCGAAAATAAAGGCGAACTGCTGATTTTCATAACGCCGCGGGTCGTGAAACAGGAAGTAATATAGAATCAGGACGATTTTCATAGTGCAAAGATTTAAACACAGGTCATGGACATGGTTGAGCAGTTTGTTACATAGTTGGGAAGTTTCAATAGCTATCGCCCTTTATTTAGACAACTAGGTAAGTTCAATAAATCAGTCGGTTGCGGTAAAATATTATTATGGTGCTTACGTTTCAATTACACAAAAAGCGAGGTTCATAAAATGAGACAGAATTCAAAACTCGTCTCTCTAGTATTTTTTTTGGTCCTCCTATTGCCGGTCATTCTTCTTGAGGACTGCGGTAAAAACAACGGCGCTCCTGACGGAGCAACAATCACCATAAATGGTCCGACGCAGGCCTTGACCATTGCCGACAATACGAGCCTGGATTTTTCCGTCGTCGTACGGTATGCAGATGGCACGCCAATACCAAAAGCCCCGATTAGGATCACGGGTGGTTTTGCGGAGCCGCGCAATGCAACGAATACGACGGTTCGCTACCAATTTTATCTTAATCCAGGCGGTGAAAATAACCTTAATAATGTCAAGGTTGATTCGGGTTTTACGGCCCAAACCGATGACCGCGGCGTCTACAATTTTTCAGTCACGGTTTTCGGCACCGTCGGCGGCGTACCGAACTCATTTAAAGACACGATCGTAGTATATTCAGGTACGGCGACTGGAACGGTCGATTTATCGGTAAATTAAAAGGAACCGCGTAAAGATGATAGCAGTTGTTCAGAGGGTACTGACACGCCCGAGGCGTACATTTTGGATAAGAGCCTTCGGGCTTTCCTGAGGGTGATTTGACGCCGTAATTTCTACTGCTAGAACCTGTTTTGCCTGCTCATTCGCAGGTTTTTCTGCCGCCTTTTTTGTGCCTCTCTCCGCTTCCGTTTCTTTTTCAGCGAGGGTTTCTCGTAAAAACGCCTGTTTTTCAGCTCGCGGAACAGCCCGTCATGCTGCATTTTACGCTTGAGCAGGCGAAGGGCTTTTTCAATATTTCTATCATCAACTCTTATCTCCAATTATTCTGCTTCCTTCCTTTACCGCCGCCTCCGGAACGATCAAAGCCGCTGCGCTGCCCCCCACCGCCCCTGTTGCCGCCCGAGAAACCCCGGTCCTTCTGAGGTCTTGCTTCACTGACATTAATTTCACGGTCCGAAACGTTAGTGCCGTTCAGCGTTGCGATTGCCTTGTCGGCATCATCGTCATTCGCCATCTCGACAAACCCGAACCCCCTTGACCTGCCTGTGGCGGCATCCGTGACGATTTTAGCGGACAAAACTTCTCCGATAGCGGCAAAGACATCTCTGAGGCTGTCTTCCGTCATCTGATAAGATAGATTACCTACATAGAGCTTCTTTGACATGTTCTCCTCCGTTAAGGTGACTGTTTGTTTTCAAAAATGGACGATCCGTCCCACTTCAGCTAAAAAAAAGGACTGCAAACTACTTTCTAGTTTTTGCAGTCCGGGAATGAACAAAAACTCACTTCTTATTTCTTTTACATATCAATGATACTATTTGTGAAAAAAAACGTCAACTTATTTTTTGTGTCCCTTGTTTTCTCCCCTTGAACGTTCCTCTCGTCGTCTCTTAGTGTATAAGCGCACTGGCGTGCCGCTAAATCCAAAAGCTTCCCTAAGCTTATTCTCGATATAACGGAGGTAGGAGAAATGCACGCCATCGGGGTAGTTGACGAAGGCGATGAAGGTGGGAGGTTTTATCCCGACTTGCGTAAGGTAGTAATATTTTACCCGTCTCCCGCGGTAGAGAGGGGGCTCGTGGGCCGCGGTCAGCTTCTCGAAAACGCGATTCAATTCCGCCGTAGGCACGCGCTTCTCGGTCTCTTTGATGACAGAATCTATTTCATCAAAGACCTTGGTTATGCGTTGGCGCGTCACGGCGGAGATGGTCAGTACCGGCGCATAGTCGGCGAATTTGAGGCGCTGCTGAATATCCGCTATATACCTTTTGTAAGCTTCTTCCTTGTCCGGGACCAAATCCCATTTGTTCAGGATGAGAATGAGACCCTTCCCCGCCTCATTCACCAGGCCCGCGATCCGCTCGTCCTGTTCGGTGACTCCTTCGGCGGCGTCGATGAGTACAAGAGCCACGTCTGCGCGCGAGAGGCCCTTCATGGCCCTCATGACGCTGTATTTTTCAACTCCCTGGCCGATTCTGCCGCGGCTTCGGATGCCGGCTGTATCGACGAGGATATACTTTCTTCCATAGTACCGGTATTCGCTGTCCACCGCGTCCCTGGTCGTACCAGCAGTGGGACTCACGATCATGCGGTCCTCGCCGATGAGAGAATTCACGAAGGATGATTTCCCCACATTCGGCCGTCCGAGGACCGCGACACGGGGAATACTGACCTTCTCCTCCTGCTCTCCACCGGTAGCGGTCGCGGGAAGCATGCGCCAGAGTTCGTCCATGAGGTCGGAAAAGCCGGCGCCATGGCGGGCCGAAAGGGGGAAAAAGGTGTCAATGCCGAGGCGGTAGAAGTCGGGAATGAGCTCTTCGTGCCGGGCCCCATCAACCTTGTTTACCGCGTAGATCACGGGTTTCCCCGAAGCCCGAAGACGATGCGACACCTCGATGTCGGACGGCAGAAGGCCCTGCTTGCCGTCCATGAGGAAGATGATGAAGTCCGCTTCCTCCACGGCGAGCGTGGTCTGATCCCGCATCTTCAGGTACATGGGGTCCTCGGTCTCCGGCTCGAAGCCGCCGGTGTCGACGAGAAGGAAATGTTTTTCCTCCCACGCTGCTTCGGCGTAGTTGCGGTCGCGGGTGACACCGGGCATATCCTCGACAATGGCGAAGTTTCTGCCGATGATCCGGTTAAAGAGCGTGGATTTCCCGACATTCGGACGGCCCACAATGGCAACGATTGGTTTCGGCATGGCGATTGAATCAACCTCGAAAGTGGAATGTAATAATTCTCAATATGTTTGGATGCGAACCAAGAATTTATCATACTCTTATAGCATTATTATGCACGGCAATTCAAGAAAAAACCTTGCACACACCTTCTGTTTGTGTTATTTTTCCTCGTCAAAGGCTACTGGGAGGACTCCATGCGAAGATACATCGTTCTAGCAATAGGCATGTTCTTTTTCGCGACAGCGGTTGCTCATGCCGATTTTTACCGGTGGGTGGACAAGGACGGGAAGGAATTTTTTACGAACGAACCGGAAAAGGTCCCGCAGGAGTACCGGAGCAGCGTGCAGACGATAAAACCCGATGAATCGAGGGTGAGTGTCGGGGATAAGCCGGTCGCAGCCGGCAAACCCCGCGGTCTTTCACGGAGAACACAAGGACAAGAACGGCAGGGGTGAAGAGTATTGGCGCAAGCAGGCCGCAAACCTGCGGCTTAAACTCAGGGACCAGCAGGACGAATATAATCTTGTTCTCAAGGAACTGAATGACCAGGACCAGAGGCCCGAGAAGTTGACCGGCAAAAAGAAAAAATCCCACCAGAGCCTCGAAAGGAAGAAGCAGAAGCTTGAAAAGGATATCGCAGGGACCAGGCGCAGGCTCGAAGTGGACCTGCCTGAACAAGCGCGCAGGGCTGATGCTTATCCCGGATGGGTCAGAGAGTGATGCGAGTGCGGAGTTTGAAGTTTGGAGTGCACGGGAGCGAATTTAATACCCGTTCCCAGGTGTCGGAGTATCTGACTCATCCGGATCCGCGAAAGAGGGCATGAAAAAAATCATAATTGCAGAACCCGTGCTGCGCGCAGTTGAGAAAAGCGGTTCGCTCTTCGGGCGGGGAAGTATAACTGTTGTTCCCGCCCGCACCTCTGAGGACATCCTGTCCCTGCACCGGGCGAGTAAGGCCGATCTCATCGTCACCGATATTGCTCTGCCGGTGATGGGCGGCGTCCGGCTCGGTTCCCTCATACGCGGCAACGCGGACCTTAAGGACGTGTCTCTGATCGTGGTCTGCGATCCAACAGAGACGTCACAGGCGCAGAGCCGGCAAGCAGGCGCCAACGCGGTCATGGCGAGGCCCGTGGCCCCCTTCGAACTCTTTTCGCGAATATCGGAGCTGCTTGTGATTCCGCTTCGCAAGGACCTGCGGGCATTGCTGCGCGTTTCCGTTTCGCGGGGCGAGGCAACGACATCCTTCCTGGGCGTATCCCGCAACCTCAGCATATCCGGCATGCTGCTGGAGGCCGAGCCGGAGCTTCAGAAGGGAGAGCGTCTGGCCTTCACCGCCGACATCGGCAACCGGGAAATCGCTGTCGAGGGTGAGGTTATCCGGGTCGAAACAGCAGCGCCGGGAAAGTTTCACTACGGGGTGAAATTTTCAAATCTCGATATGAAATCGCTCGTTCTCATCGAGCAGTTCGTCAAAGGAAGGATCAGGCACTAGCAGCGGGTACGGTGAAGTGTGGTCTGCTGTTACAGCTACGGAGGGGTCGTTTGGAAGAGCGATACGATTTTAAGAAAGTTGAAGAACGCTGGCAGCGTTATTGGGAAGAACAGAGGACGTTCAAAGTAACCGAGGACGCCTCGAAACCGAAGTACTATTGCCTCGAAATGTTTCCCTACCCATCCGGCAGGATTCACATGGGCCATGTGCGAAACTACGCAATCGGTGACGTGGTCTCCCGCTACAAGAGAATGCGGGGCTTCAACGTGCTCCATCCGATGGGATGGGATTCCTTCGGTCTGCCGGCGGAGAACGCGGCGATCAAGCATAACATCCCTCCTTCCCGGTGGACCCTCGAGAACATCTCCTTCATGCGGGATAAGCAGCTCAAGCGGCTCGGGCTTTCGTATGATTGGGACCGCGAAGTCACGACCTGCTTGGAGGAGTATTACCGCTGGAACCAGTGGTTCTTCCTCAAGACTGTACGAACGCAGTCTCGCCTACAAAAAACTCTCCTACGTGAACTGGTGTCCGTCGTGCAATACCGTGCTCGCGAACGAACAGGTGGAGGACGGCCAGTGCTGGCGCTGCGGCTCGCTGGTAACGCATAAGGAGCTCGAGCAGTGGTTCTTCAAAATCACCGCTTATGCGGAGGAATTACTTGCGTATTGCGACCGGCTGACGGGCTGGCCTGAACGGGTGCTTACGATGCAGCGGAACTGGATCGGCAAGTCCGTGGGCGTCGAGGTGGACTTCCCCGTCGAGGACTCGGGCGAGAAACTCACGATTTTCACGACCCGGCAGGACACGCTTTTCGGCGTGACCTTCATGAGCATTGCGCCCGAGCACCCCATGCTCGAAGCCCTGATCAAGGGCGGGAAGCAGGCCGAGGACGTTCGCGCCTTCGTACAGCGCGTGATGCGTGAGGACAAGGCCGCGCGCACCGACGAGAAACAGGAGAAAGAAGGCATCTTCACGGGCTCTTACGCAATCAACCCGCTTAACGGCGAGAGGGTGCCGGTCTGGGTCGGCAATTTCGTGCTCATGGAATACGGCACAGGGGCGATCATGTCCGTTCCGGCCCACGATCAGCGTGACTTCGAGTTCGCGAAGAAATACGGTTTGCCGGTGCGCGTGGTCATTCAGAATCCCGAGCAAAACCTCAAGGCCGAGACCATGAAGCAGGCCTATGTTGAAGACGGCATCATGGCGAACTCCGGCGCGTTCGACGGGATCACGAATGGCGCTGCAAAGGAGAAGATTGCGGATCATATCGAACGGAGCAAAATGGGTAAGCGTACCGTGAACTGGCGGCTCCGCGACTGGGGCATTTCGCGCCAGCGCTACTGGGGCACGCCGATCCCGATCGTCTACTGCGACGCCTGCGGGACGGTGCCCGTACCCGAAAAAGACCTTCCGGTGCGGCTTCCGGTTGACGTTGAGCTCACGGGCAAGGGTCGCTCTCCTCTTGCCGAATCCAAGTCGTTCCGCGAAACGACCTGCCCCCGATGCGGCGGAAAAGCGCGCCGCGAGACGGACACCATGGATACCTTTGTGGACTCTTCATGGTATTTTCTGCGCTACTGTTCGCCGAGGGAGAATGATGCTCCCTTCGATAAGAAGGCGGCCGGTTACTGGATGAGCGTTGATCAGTATATCGGTGGCATCGAACACGCCGTGCTCCATCTTCTGTATGCGCGGTTTTTCACGAAGGCGATTCGCGATCTTGGGCTTTTTGACGGTGATGAGCCGTTCAAAAATTTGCTCACCCAGGGCATGGTGATCAAGGACGGCGCCAAGATGAGCAAGTCCAAGGGAAACGTCGTAGACCCCGACTTTATTCTCTCCAAGTACGGAGCGGATACGGCGAGGCTCTTTTCGCTCTTTGCCGCCCCGCCCGAGCGCGATCTCGAATGGAGCGACCAAGGCGTGGACGGCGCGTACCGGTTCCTGCACCGCGTCTGGGCGCTCGTGTATAAACACCTTGATTCGGTCAAGAATTTCAAGCCAGCCGGAACGGAGGCTCGGGGAGACAGACTTTACCGTAAGACTCATCTCACCATCAAAAAGGTCACCGAGGATATCGAGCGGGAGTTCCATTTCAACACCGCAATTGCGGCACTGATGGAGCTGGTGAACGAGATGTACGATTACACCGCCGCCGATTACAGCCCCGACAAGCAGGGGCGCGTGCTCCGGTCGGCCATTGATGCGCTCATCCTGCTCATTTCACCCTTTGCTCCGCACTTTGCCGAAGAGCTCGGGGAATCGCTCGGCAATAAGGGCAGCATTGCGAATGCCCTCTGGCCGCAGTATGATTCCGTGGCGATCGTAGCTACAGAGATTACGATCGTGGTGCAGGTGAACGGCAAGGTCAGGAGCAAGATCACCCTTCCAGCCGGGACGCCGGACAAGGACATCGAGACCGCGGCGCTTGCCGATTCCAAGGTCAAGGAGTTCACAAACGGTAAACCGCCGAAGAAGGTGATCGTGGTCCAGGGAAAACTGGTGAATGTAGTTGTGTAAGGTGCGGCGGGGGAAGAGGGACGGGGGATGAAGGACACGGGAAGCAAAATATGGAACGCGGGAACATTTAACAAAGCGAGCAAATCCAGCGATCAACCATCGTCCCATGGTGTTGTGCTGCTCCTGCTCCTGCTGCTTACCTCCTGTGGCTATCATTTTACCCCCGTAGGCGGGATCGTGCCCGCGACTGCGAAAACGATCGCCATCCCTGTATTTATCAATGGAACCTTCGAGCCTTTTATCGACAGTGAGGTTACCCAGGCCGTTGTCGACGAGTTTCTCACCGACGGCAGGCTGCAGGTCGTCAGCCCTGAGGCGGCTGATATTATTCTCAAAGGCAGTGTGACCAGGTTCGAAATTACCCCGACATCGTATTCGGTGAATTCCTATGTCCAGTCGTACAATATAACCATCGGCGTGAGACTGACCATCATCGATGCCAAAACACAGAAGGTGCTCTTGCAGGATCAAGGTGTCGGATCGATCTTCAATTCCGTCTATGCCGTGTCCCTGGGGGATATTACGCAGACGAAGATAGCGAAAGACGTGGCCATTAAGAGCGCGTGCAAAAGCCTTGCTTCCACGCTCCGGAGCAGGGTATTGGAAGGATTTTAAAATAAGCATAGGGCATGGCGCATAGAGCATAGGGTAAAAAAGAAGTAACGCTATGCGCCATGCGCTCTGCGCTATGCAGTAAAGCCCATCGATATAAAACCTCATGCTCAAACACCAGGACCTCATAGCAAGCCTCAAGCAGCGCAAGATCCTCCCCCTCTACCTGCTATACGGAGAGGAAGAGTTCCTGATCCAGGAAGCGCTCGACCTTATTATCGAGACGGTCGTCGATCCCGGCGCCAGGGACTTCAATTTCAACAGTCGTCTACTGCCGCGATACCCCGGCATCGGAGATCGTGAACCTCGCAGAGACCCTTCCGTTCATGTCCGAGAAGCGGCTTGTGATCGCCAGGGAGATCGATGCGTTCAAGGCAGCGGAAATCGAGGCGCTCGTTCCCTATCTCCACGACCCATCACCGAGCACCTGTTTGGTGATGGTCTCCGGGCAGGGGAAGTTTGAAAAGAAGTCCGTTCTTTCCGCCGTAGAGGCCAACGGGGCCGTTGTCCGGTTCTATCCGCTCCTGGACCGGGAGATCGTCGGATGGATAGAAGGATGGACCCGGACCCGGGGCCTGTCCATCCAGCGAGACGCCGCGCAATATCTCTGGCAAACCATCGGCAACGATCTCCAGAAGATCGTCAATGAACTCCGGAAGGTCGAGATTTACCTCAAGGAGAGAAAATCGATCGTCTTTGACGATGTGAAGGCCGTGGTCGGCGACTTCAGGGAGTACAGCTCCTTTGACCTTGCGGCGGCCCTGGGCCAGAAGAAGGCCGAAAAGGCGTTCCTGATCCTGGCCAGGCTGCTGCAGGAAGGGGAGGCGCCTGTCGGCCTTTTGGGTTCAATCGCCTGGAACTTCCGGAGGCTCCTCCAGGCAAAGGCCATGGAGGCGGCGGGCATGAGGCCGGACGAAATCATGAAGAAACTCCGGGTGATCTTTCATCAGACGGGCTTGTTCAAGGACCAGATGAAGCATTACACGATGGATGAACTGCGCGAAGCCTTTCGCGTCATGTTGTCGGCTGACCGGGCGCTTAAATCGAGCGGCTTGAAGGGAAGGCTGGTACTGGAACGGATGATCCTTACGTTGTGCGGGGACTCGTAATCTCGTAATACTGAGCGCGGATTTATGATCGGGGAGTGGAACATGAAACGGGGAAGAGGGGAGGTTTTTCCCTCACCAGTTCCCCGGTTTTCGGTTTTTTCATTCCTGTTTCTACGCCGCGGTGATCTTGCGGACCTTGGCGGAAAGACGGGAGATTTTACGGGACGCGGTGCTCTTGTGGAGGACCCCCTGAGAAGCGGCCTTGTCATAGGCCTTCATCGCCTTGACCAAAGCTTCCTTGGCGGCATCGCTGTTCTTGGCCTCTGCGGCCTGTTCGACCTTCTTCGCGAAGGTCTTGAGCGCTGATATGACGGACTTATTGACGAGATGCTTCTTGTCGGCCTGCTTTTGCCTCTTAATCACTGATTTATGAATTGCCACTTCCTGCCTCCTTTGGGGTTAAAAACAGCTTATTCTTTTAACACAAAGAACCGCTGGGTGTCAAGAAAAAAAACCTTTTCACAGCCGGCCGTTTCCTGATAAAATGCCACTTACTTTCCCGGTTTCCCGAGGTGCTTCGGAATGTCTGAAAAAGTGAAGGTCGCAAAGGCGGCGGGCGTCGTCGGCCTTGCCACCCTCGCCAGCCGCGTCATGGGCTACGTCCGCGACATGGTCATGTCCTGGGCCTTTGGCACGGGCCTGGCAGCCGACGCGTTCTACGTGGCTTACCGGATCCCGAACCTCCTGCGCGAGCTTTTGGCGGAAGGCTCCATGTCGGCGGCCTTTATTCCCGTGTTCACCGAGACGCTGACGAAGGAATCGAGGGAGAGCGCCCGCGTCCTGGCCAATGCGGTTTTCGCGCGCTTTCTTGTGGTCCTCGTCGTCCTGACCGTTCTCGGCGTCATCTTCGCGCCCTACGGTAGTCAAAATCATCGCCGCAGGCTGGGTGCGCAACGCCCAGCACGACAAATATATCCTGGGCGTGACGCTCACGCGGTATATGTTCCCGTACCTCCTGTTCATCGGCCTGGCCGCGCTGGCCATGGGCATGTTGAACTCCCTCCGTCAATTCCTCGCTCCGGCGCTCTCGCCGGTCATGCTCAACATCATGACCATCACCGCCGTGGTCCTGAGTATACGGTTCATGTCGCAACCGATACTCGGCGTCGCCGTCGGCGTGGTGCTGGGCGGTATGTTCCAGTTCCTGATTCAGCTGCCGGGGCTCAAGAAGCAGGGGATGATGCTGGAACTGAAGTTCAGCCCGAGCCATCCCGGCGTGGGGAAGATAGCGCGTCTTGCGGCGCCCGTCTTTTTTAGTTCTTCGGTCAACCAGTTCAATATCTTCATCGGCACCATTTTCGCGTCGTTCCTCGCCACGGGGAGCATCAGCTACCTGTTCTACGGCATGCGGTTCATCCACTTTCCGCTCGGCATTTTCGGCATTGCCATCGCAACGGCCATACTTCCGACCATGTCGGCTCAGGCGGCGAAAAACGAAAAGGAGGAATTTCGCGAGACCTTGTCATTCGGCCTCAGGCTTGTGTTTTTCATCATGTTCCCGGCCATGGCCGGCTTGATCACACTGCGTATCCCGATCGTGAACCTTCTCCTGGAACACGGACAGTTCGACCGCATCTCCACGCAAGGCGTGGCGACAGCTCTCCTGTACTATGCCGTAGGGCTCTGGGCCATGGCCGGCGTAAGAATCGTTGCTCAGGCGTTCTACGCGCTTCAGGACACCAGGACGCCGGTCAAGATCGCTGTCCTGGCGCTTTTTTCGAACATCACCTTCAGCGCAGCTTTCATTTCATGGACACCGCTTAACCACGGCGGGTTGGCCCTAGCTACGTCTCTTGCGGCGACGCTCAATATCAGCCTGCTCACCTGGCAGCTCAGGAAGAAGATCGGCAGGATGGACGGGAAGAGGATTTTCGCTTCACTCCTCAAGATCGTGCCTGCGTCACTTGCCATGGGAATGATTGGATGGTGGGTCAGCCGGCAGCCGGTCTGGGAGCTGGGCGGACACTCGGTCCTGAAGGCTGAACTGCTCGCCGGCGGGATGACCGTCAGCGTTTTATTCTATATCGTCGTGATGTGGCTTTTGAAGAGTGAAGAGCTCAAGTTCGTGTGGGGGATGGCGCGGAGGAGGAAGAACCGACGGGGTGACGAGGCGACGGGGCGAGGAGGGGAGGGAGATTAGCATGGGAAAGGCGATTTTTCATACTCCCCTTGGTTGGGCGGGTGTAGCCGCGTCGGAACGCGGGATATGCAGGATCGTGCTGCCGAAGAAGAATAAGAATGCAGTTGAGAAGGAACTCAACGGTGATGAGTGCGGAGCTCGGAGTCCGGAAAAGTTTGCTCAAACGCCGCCCATCCTTCGAAAAGCGGTCAAGCTGCTTGGGAAATACGTCCTCGGCGAGCGCGTTTCATTTGATCTCCCGCTCGATCTGCGTTATCATACGCCCTTTCAGCAGGCTGTCTGGCGTGCGGCGGCGGAGATCCCCTACGGAGAAACGCGGTCCTACGCCTGGATCGCGAAGAGGATCAAAAACCCGCGGGCCATGCGCGCCGTGGGTAACGCGCTCGGGGCCAATCCCGTCCCCCTCATCATCCCCTGACACCGGGTGATCGGCTCAGCAGGCGCGCTGGGCGGGTTCTCGGGCGGGATCGGAATGAAAAAGAATCTGCTGGACCTGGAGGCGGGAAGCAGAAACTTTAGCTGAACAAGTACCTTTAAAATCATACTGTCATACCCGCGAATCAGCGGGTATCCCGATTGGCTTTTCGAACGATTATGATTCGAAAGCACCGGATTCCCGATTCGTCGCGGGAATGACATAAAAAAGCAGGGAGCAGGGAATTAGGTATGCTTTTGATCAGGCTCATAGTCGGTCCTCTCCAGGTAAACTGTTTCATCCTGGCTGACGAGAAGACCAAGGAGGCGGTCGTCATCGACCCCGGTGACGACGCACGGGACATCCTGAAGGTCATCCAAGACAAGGGGCTCAGGGTCAAGTACATCATAAACACCCACGCGCATTTCGATCACGTTGGCGCGAACAAGGCCGTCAAGGACGCCACAGGGGCGGATCTGCTGCTCCACGAGGCGGACGCGCCCGTGCTCGACACGGTATCGAGGCAGGCCCGGTCGTTCGGCATGAGTCCGGTATTGTCTCCGCCTCCCGATCGACTGCTGAAACACGGCGACAGCATCGTTGCGGGCGAGGTCTCACTGACCGTCCTGCATACGCCCGGCCACACGCCGGGCGGCATCAGCCTGCTCGAGGAAGGGATGGTCTTCACCGGCGATGCCCTGTTCGCCGGTTCGATCGGCAGGACGGACTTCCCGGGTGGAGACCTGAGGACCCTTCTTCGCTCCATCAAGGAGAACCTTATGACGCTGCCGGACGACACCAAGGTTTTTTCAGGTCACGGACCGGCCTCGACGATTGGCGACGAGAAAAGAGAGAACCCGTTTTTGAACGAGTCATCGGGATTTGAATGATCCGGTTTCCCTTGAGGTTTATGCCCGGGTGTGGTAAAGTTAAAGACTTCATAAGGAGACCGCAGACAAACGCGGATGGACCCAGTTAAGAAAAACGGGAAAGCAAGGCTTCTCTCCTGAATAAACCGTGATCATCCGTATCGCTGAGAAGCGCCTGCTTTTCATCATCTGTCGTAATAACGTTACTAAAGGAGAATCTCAATGGTTGTTGGCCCGATCCGAGAAGGTCTTACATTCGACGACGTCCTGCTTCTTCCCGCGAAATCCGATATTCTACCCAGGGACGCCGATGTTCGAACGCAGCTTACCAGGCGGATAACCCTCAATATCCCGCTCGTGAGCGCGGCCATGGACACGGTGACCGAGGCAAAGCTTGCCATAGCCCTGGCCCAGGAGGGGGGGCTCGGGTTCATCCACAAGGCGCTTCCCATCGATCATCAGGCCGAGGAAGTGGACAAGGTCAAGAAGTCGGAAAGCGGCATGATCATCGATCCCATCACTATTTCTCCCGACGCCAAGATTTCCGACGCCTTGGACCTCATGAAGAAGTACCGCATCTCGGGCGTTCCGGTGACGAAAGGCCACAAGCTTGTCGGCATCCTTACGAACCGCGATCTGCGCTTTGAGACCAGGTACAATCTCAAGGTGGCGGAGGTCATGACCAAGGACCCGCTCATCACGGCACCGATCGGTACCACGCTCGAAAAGGCGATGAAGATCCTTCAGAAGCACAAGATCGAGAAACTTCTGATCGTGGACAAGGATGACAGCCTGCGCGGCCTCATTACGATCAAGGACATCGAGAAGAAGATCAAGTACCCGAATGCCTGCAAGGACAAGCTCGGCAGGTTGCGCGTGGGCGCGGCAGTCGGTACGGGCGACTACCCCGAACGCGTGCCCGAACTCTTGAAGGCCGGCGTTGACATCATAGTCGTTGACACGGCCCACGGCCATTCCCAGGGGGTCATCGACGCAGTCAGGGGTATCAAGAAAAAGTATCCCGACCTCGATGTGGTGGCCGGAAACATTGCCACTGCAGAGGCGGCAAAAGACCTCATCAGGGCAGGCGCTGATTGCGTCAAGGTCGGCATCGGTCCCGGCTCCATCTGTACCACCCGGGTCGTGTCCGGGGCCGGCGTCCCGCAGATCACGGCGGTCATGGAGTGCTCAAAAGAGGCGGACAAGGCCGGCATCCCGCTTATCGCCGACGGCGGCATCAAGTTCTCCGGCGACATTACCAAGGCGCTGGCCGCCGGCGCTTCCTGCGTCATGATCGGCAGCCTCTTCGCGGGCACGGAAGAGAGCCCGGGCGAGACTATCCTGTACCAGGGCCGCACGTATAAGGTTTATCGCGGCATGGGCTCCATCGGCGCCATGGAACGGGGCAGCAAGGACCGCTACTTCCAGGCCCATGAAGAGGAACGGTCCAAGCTCGTGCCCGAGGGCATCGAGGGGCGCGTGCCGTACAAGGGGACGCTTTCCGCGAGCGTGCTCCAGCTTATCGGCGGCGTGCGTGCGGGCATGGGCTACTGTGGGTGCGAAAGTCTTAAGGCGCTGAAGGAAAGGGCGCAGTTCATCAAGATCACCAGCGCCGGCCTGCGTGAGTCGCATGTTCACGACGTGGTTATCACCAAGGAAGCGCCGAACTACCGGTTGGAGTAGCAATTTTGGAATGCGGATTGCGGCTTGCGGAATAAAAAGGGATCTGTCCTGAAGGAACGGGCGCTTTACGGCGTTATTAACCGTCTCATAGCTGTATTTACAAACAATCAAGTACAAACTAGTTTGTCATCCCCGAATGCCTCTATAGGGGATCCATTGTGCAATTATAAAATGGATTCCCGCCCAGAAACATTGCGGGAATGACATCGTCCTATTGTTAATTCATACTAAGAACTTGAACCATGTCAAACATCGCCAGCATGCATAAAGCGCGACAAGCGAAGGCTAGGAAAGATTCTCAGCCGATTGAATTCGCCGGTTTCACCCCTTGCAGTCAGGACATGACCATCTGCGGTGACTGTGAAGGAAACAGGAAAAAAATGAAGTGTCCCCGACTCAAGGAGTGGCTGGCGAAGCGGCGCGGTTGATTCTCCGGACTCGTTATCCCAGCGCGGCAGTCCCTCTTTTCCCCGTCATCATCCCGTAACCCAAAAGCCTTCACAGAACGCGTAGATGTTGCGCCCCTCGTCTTCCTCGTTTTCCCGTAGCTCACCGGCGGTGATCGAGCCCTTCTCCGCCGCTGTTCCGTTTTCTTGCCATTCCTACCCGCTTATGATACATTTATTCTAATCCTTGCAGAGCCCCTCCGGAACAAGAGGCAACCTCTGTGCCTCATGCCACAGACCGCACGAACATCAATCATCGAGGATCGAGGCCGGGGTCTGACAGTTGCGGCCTCAGAGTCGGAAAAACATATATGAATACCGAGTCTATTGCAGTTCTGCTCATCGAAGATGATGCCAACGACGCCCTTCTCATTCGACGTTATCTGTCCAGCGCCGGGAAGATTCCGTACGAGGTGAACCATGTTGACCAGATCCGGTCAGGCCTCGACCTCCTGAGTGTGGGCGGCGTCGATATCGTGCTTCTTGACCTCAGTCTGCCGGACGGCTGCGGTCTCAGCTGCTTCGACATGGTGCATGAGCTTGTGCCCCACATCCCGGTCATCGTGCTGACCGGCCATGACGACGATGATGTTGCCGTCGAGGCCGTTCAAAAAGGGGCGCAGGATTTTCTTGTAAAGGGCAGGGTCGATGGAAGTCTGCTGCAGCGAGCAATTCGCCATGCGATCGAACGAAATAAACTTCTCACTGAACTGAAACGAGCGGAAAGCGCCCGGCGGGATGTCTCCGATGAGTTGAAGAGGCTGAACGAGCTCCTGGTGCACCAGGCCACTACCGACCACCTCACCGGCATCTCCAACCGGCTCAAGTTTGGAGACACGCTGAGCACCGAGATCAGCCGGTCGCGGCGGTATGCGCTTCCCCTTTCACTTATTATGTTCGATATCGACCACTTCAAAGGCATCAACGACACCTACGGCCATCTTGCCGGCGACGGCGTTCTGGTCGGAATTGCCGAGTTGGTCTCAAAAAACATCAGGTTCCATGACTTGTTCGCGAGGTGGGGCGGCGAGGAGTTCATGATCATGGTGAAGAATTCCGCGCTGGAGAACGCCCGGATATTTGCCGAGAAGCTGCGGCTTATTATCGAACAGCACCAATTCCCCGGAGGCATAAGCGTGACATGCAGCTTCGGCGTGGGCCAGTTTCTGCTCGATGAAAGCGGAGACCGCTTCATTCAGCGCGTAGACGACGCTTTGTACCTGGCAAAGGGCCGGGGCCGCAACCGGCTCGAAACGGCCTGACCCGCGGACGCAGTTCCGACTTTTAGGCGGGAGCTGTTGCGGAACGTCGCTCTATCAAATGGGGCCTCCATCACCCTGAAGGGGCTCCACCAGCCGGTGACGTCTTTACCGCGCCTGCCCCGCGTAAAATCTTCCGGGAAAAAAGACCGTTCCGATATCTATTACATCTTGAAAAGGAGCCTATCAATGTCTGGCGATGTCCGCGGTCATGGTGGAAGCAGCTGTTCCGTGATCTTCTTCATTCTTCTTTTTACGGCGATCGCAGCCGGCATTTATTACTGGTTCGGAGCAGGGCGCGTGCCGAATCGCGTCATTCTGGAAGCGGATTTCGACCAGGGGATGATAGAGTACGCGCCAAAAGATTCCTACGCGCGCATCCTGATGTCTGACAGGCTCCGTGTTCGCGACGTCGTCGAAGCGCTTCAAAGGGCATCGGGAGATGACCGGGTCAAGGGCCTTGTGGCCAGAGTGGGACAATCGAAGATGAGGCTGGCGCAGGTTCAGGAAGTCCGTGACGCCGTCATCGCCTTTCGCGCCGCGGGCAAACCCGCGCTCTGCTACGCGGAGACCTTCGGCGAGGCCGGTCCCGGGAACTCCTCCTATTATCTCGCGACGGCCTTCGACGCGGTCTATCTGCAGCCTTCCGGAGACGTGGGACTCACTGGGTTGATTTATGAGCAGCCGTTTTTCCGGGGGACACTGGACAAGCTCGGGATCATCCCCCGCCTGGACGGCAGGAAGGAATACAAGAGCTTCCGTTATCAGTTTACCGAACGTAAATACCTGCCCCCGCACCGTGAAGAGGTCACCCGTGTGATGGAATCCCAGTTCGGCCAGATGGTGAGGGGGATCGCCGGCTCGCGCAAACTTTCCGAAGAACACGTCCGATCACTCATCGACCGGGGGCCGTTCATCGGCCAGGAAGCGGTCGACGCCAAGCTTGTGGACGGGCTTGAGTACCGCGACCAGGTCTTCGACAGGATCAAGGATAAGGGGGGGGCAAAGGCAGAATTTATGACGCTCATGAAATACCGGAAACGGGCGGGCGGCCCATACGAGAAAGGCACGACCATCGCGCTCATCTACGGGGTGGGTGGGATCGAGCGCGGCAAGAGCGGTTACAATCCCGCAATCGGTGAGATCATCATGGGCTCCGATACGCTGGCGTCCGCGTTCCGGCAGGCTGTCGAGGACAAGGACGTCAAGGCCATCCTGTTCAGGATCGACAGCCCCGGTGGATCTGTCGTGGCTTCGGACACCATCTGGCGCGAGACCGTGAACGCCAAAAAGGCGGGCAAGCCGGTCATCGTATCCATGGGAAGCACCGCGGCCTCGGGTGGTTATTTTGTCGCGATGGCCGCCGACAAGATCGTGGCCCAGCCGGCCACGGTGACCGGCTCCATCGGCGTTTTCGGCGGAAAGATCATTACCACCGGTCTCTGGAACAAGCTCGGCGTAACCTGGGACGAGGTGCATACGAGCAAAAACGCGGACGCCTGGACCATGACCAAAGACTTTACGCCGCAGCAGCGCGCCCGGTTCGAGGAATGGCTCGACCGTATCTATGCGGATTTCACGTCCAAGGTCGGCCAGGGTAGAAATCTTTCGCAGGAGGCGGTAGAAAAGATCGCGAAAGGCAGGATCTGGACCGGAGAGGATGCAAAGAGACTGGGTCTGGTGGACGAATTGGGAGGGTTTCCCGAGGCTTTGCGGCTTGTCCGCAAGGCAGCGAAACTCTCCGAGAATGCTCCGATCCGGCTCAAGGTTTATCCTGAAGAGATGCTGCTCGACAGGCTTGCTGACCGCCTCGGCTATTTCGCCGCCGAAGGAGGAACAGAGAGCGCAATCGCGCGCGTGATGGGGGACCTGCAGCCCGCCCTGAGGGTCGTAGAATCCCTTGGATTCTCTTCACGTTCCGATGTCCTTCGGGCACCCGACCTCGAATGAAGTTTGTCACCCTTGCTTAATGCTGTCCTTGGTAGTAAAATATAGGTAGATAAGGAGTACGATATGAAGAGATGGCTGTCCATAATTGCGGCAGCCGGCTTGCTCTTGTATCCTTTCGCGGCCATTGCAGCAGACTACGGGTCGCAAACATCGCAAACTCAACAAGGCCCTCCTGTAGCCCAACCGCTGGTACGCGAAGGAGATTTCGCGATCAGGCTGGCGGCTCAACTCAATCTGGGAAATCCAACCGATGAAGCGACTGCCGAGGACGTTCTTGCCAAGGCAGGGGTGATCCCCGTAAACGGGTGGTTATCGGATTATCCGGTGACGCCCGAGATCGTGGGGCAGCTCCAGGAATCCATAACCAAGGCAGCGGCCGAAGGCAAGCTGCCCATGAATTCTGAAGAAGCGACAAAAGGGCTCAATTATCTCGCGGCCCAGATGAGCCTGCCGATACCTGCTGAACCCGGAAGCGGACCTCCCGAAGGCCAGCAGGCTCCTGCAGGGAACATCCAACCCTTCAGTGGTCAACAACTACTATTACAATCAGGGGCCGCCGGTAATGAGCTATTATCCTCCGCCCCCGGATTATGCTTATATGTACGACTGGGTGCCCTACCCGAGCTGGTGGTTCGGCTTTTGGTTCCCGGGTTTCTTTATGTGCCACAACTTCACGACGGTGGTTGTGAGCGGTGCGGTTGTCGTGAACGGCGCGGTTGTTGTTGTGCCGAGGCAAACCATCGTGAGCAACCGGATTATTGATCCCGTCACCCGAAGGGTTGCCGTAGTCGACCCGGTAACGCGAACAGGCGCGGGCCGCGTAAGACCAGTGACTACTCTTCGAACAGGGAACGGCAGAACGTTCAACACCCTGTCGGACCTGAGGAGAGGGGCCGGTGTCAGCTCGCCCCGCACGATGATCCCGGAGACTTCCACGAATAGTACGATCAGGACGCGGAATGGGTTCGGTTCCCCTGAAGCCAGGAGGAGTGCGGAAAGAATTTTTACTCGGAGCGTAGACAACACGAGAAGGACGCGTGAAAGCATCAGGACGCTCGGAGAGGGGCGGCGATTCGTCGCGCCTGCCGCGTCCGGGAGATCATGGAACGGAGCGGCCCGGGGCGAAGGGATGCAGTTTAATTCACCCGCAACTTCGGGAAGGACATACAGAAGCCCCGCGGCTGGCGGCGGTGAACGATTCATAGCCCCGCAGGATTCCGGGAGGTCTTTCACTCCCCCTGTGTTGCGGCAGGACGGTGGGTCCTCAAGGTCTTTCCTCCCGATGGGCGAACGGCAGTTTGCGCCGCAGAGCATGCCTTTCCGGACATTTAACGCGCCTATGACCAGGGGAGGCGGAGGGGTCTGGAGGTCATTCTCCGGAAGTGGCCAGGGTGTAAGAGGTGGTCAGGGGTTTTATCGGTAGTTTCTGGTTCAGAGGTAGATGCTGATTTCAGAAAGCACCGCTGATACAGAAATAGTAGGAAATGCACATAACGGGAAGTGACGGGAAGAGAGGGCTGGCATCATCTGCCTTACTTCCGGAAGTCCTTCCCTTTTTTTTTGCGTCTCGATAGCGTTCTACATAACCATCAACGCGCCATACTTTTTAATGGTCGCCTCCTGAACAGAGAGGATCAGTTTGAAAGCAGCCCTGAGCATCGTCTTGTCCAGTGTCCCGAGGCCGTCGGGGTCTATGAAATTATCCGGTTCCATTCCCTCCTGCATCAAATGATACTGGTGCCTGAGCCGCACCGACATGAGAAATTCGAACGCCCGCTCCAAATCGCTGCAATATCCGCTGACCGTACTATTGCGATGTTTCACCTCCGCGAGCCTCTCAAGCGTGGAGGTGTGGTACACCTTCATTTCCAGCGCAGAAAGTCTTGCGGCGTCGATAATGGGGGAGAGCGCGTTGATCTTGATGTCGAATTTTCCCCGGTGATCTCCCTTCCGGTCGCAGGTAAAAGTTCCGAATAATCCAAGGGGAGGCCTGTTTTTTATTACATTGCCTGCCATGTGCGCGAGGAAGAGGTCCTTGTCCTTGATCTCGTGGCCAAGGAACGCCCTGAGCTTTTCAGCAAGAAGGACATTGCCGTGCACCGGCCTGAAATCGAAGAAAATGAGGGACAGTAGGATTGACTCGGGCGTCGGGTTGTTTATCCACTGTGAGAAATAGTCCTTCCAGACGCTAAGGGGCTTCCGCCATTTGGGATTGCTCGCCATGTAGTCCGCGCGGCAGGGGGGGAAGCCGCATCGCGCGAGGGCATCTTTCATGTGATCGGCAAACCGGGTGAAATACTCCGCGGCGTCGTCGCCCGCCGGGTCCTCGTAGATGAGGGCGTTGTCCTGGTCCGTTCTGAAGGTCTGCTCTTTTCTCCCTTCGCTGCCGTAGATGATCCAGCAGTAGCTCCGGGGAGGGGGACCGAGCTTGGACTCCGTGATCGCCAGGATCTTTTTCAACAGCCGGTCGTTGATCTCGGTGATGATCCTTGTGATGTTGCTCGCCTTCGCCTCCTCCTTGACGAGGATGGTGATGATCCTGTCTATCTTCCTCGACACCGGTACCAGGCCGTCTATCGTGGTCTGGTTCTCGATCTCCCGGGCCACGGAAAGGGGAGACGTCCCCTGAAACATCATGAGGTCGTGGCTGGTCAAGATGCCCTTCAGTTCACCCTTTCCGACGACAAGCAGATGGTGAATGTTGTAGCGGATCATTTTGAGGAGCGCCTCGAAGCAGTAGTCACGGGCCTCGGACTTTATGAGAGCGACGCTCATGATGTCGCCCACTCTGCCGGCAATGTCCCTCCCCTTCGAGACCACCTTGTTCCTGAAGTCCTTGTCCGTGATCATCCCGGCGGGCAGGCCGTCGGGGTCCAAAAGGACGAGAGAGCTGATCTTATGGTCCTCCATGATTTCCGCGGCCTCTTTGATGGAGATGTCCTCGGACGCCGTGATCACCTTCTTGGTGGCAAGGTCGTCCAGGATGTTCGTAAAGAGAAGCTTGTCCCCGCCGCCGTACAGGAGTGTCCTGTCGTGGATCTCCCGATACGTCATCGTGACGAGCCTCGTGACGAGCGATCTGAGGCAGAACTCGCAGAATTCGGCGTTCGTCCGCAGCAGTCCGAGCACGGTCTCTTTTTTCAGGAGATAGCAGGTTGTGTCTTCCGAGGCGACGATCGTGTCCCGAGCGATATCGCCGCAGACGAACGAGAGCAGTCCGAAGAAATCCCCGGTGGACCGGTAGTCCACGAGGATCTCTTCACCTTCATTCGTCCTGACGAATGCCTTGACCGCGCCGCTTCGCACAATATTGAGGTACTCCGGAGCGGGTCCGTTCTGATGGAGGATGGTTTGTCCCCCGGGATAGTACTCCATCAGCATCTCCCCGGTGAGCTGTTTGAGGATCTTGTCTCCCAGGAGGGAGAAGGCAGGCGATTTCTTGAGGAGCAGGAATGCGTCTTCCGTGATCATGTCATGCGAGGACGGCCGATGGCACGGCCGTCACCTGTC
This sequence comes from Nitrospirota bacterium, assembly GCA_963741205.1. Lineage (GTDB taxonomy): Bacteria > Nitrospirota > UBA9217 > UBA9217 > UBA9217 > JAJYKN01. The sequence goes on along the minus strand of CAVUHW010000026.1, from coordinate 90,723 downwards.
CAGGGAGTTCCGGACGACCTTCTTCATCTCGTCGTGCATAAGGGGTTTGATGACGAAATCGCAAGCGCCGGCCTTTATGGCCTCCACCGCGGTCGTAAGCGAAGCATAGGCCGTAATGACGATGACTTTCTGCGAGGGGTTTTGCTTCCGGTACTTCGTCAGAAGCTCGATGCCGCTGATGCCGGGAAGGATGATATCGGTGATGATGAGGTCGTAGGACTTGCTCTCAAGAAGCTTGAAGGCGGATTCGGCGCTGTCGGCCACGTCCACTTCATAGCCCTCGCGGGAGAGGACCCTCTGGAGAGACAGGCAGAGGGTGTCTTCATCTTCAATGATGAGCAGCCGTTCAGCCATTGCCGTAGTCTCCTGTAAAAAAACCGATTCTTGTTGCCATCGAGGATGGCAAGTCTCTGCACGTTGACAAAACCGTAAAAACCAATAAGCTATTATAACATAAAGGCCGTATGCAACAAAGACCATAACTGCCAGGGCAGCGATGCTTGACTTTACGAGGCTGCTTTGCTATGTTCGTCAAGCACGGACAAAATTGCGTTGCGCCGCGAGAGGAGGCCCCCCATGTCGCCTGATGATTCCGCTTTAACGATCAATGATGCGCTGAGGACGATCAACGCGCGCCATAGCGTCAGGACCTTCAGCAGGGACGAGGTGACCGACGAGGAGATCCGGATTCTCCTGCATGCTGCCAATGCCGCTCCTTCCGCGCATAACCAGCAGGCATGGCGGTTCATCATCCTCCGGGGCGACAAGAAGCAGGAACTGGCGCAGCTGGTGACGACGCGGTCTGCGGCATTTCCCCGGCCGGCCCAGGCCCTCCTCCGGATGGGGGCGAAGAGCATCATCTCGGCGCCGGTTGTCATCGCTGTGGCGAACACGGGAGACCTCATCAGGCACGGGACGGAGCTCTTCAAGGTTGAAAAGGAAATGGCCTACGACTTCTTCCGGACCATGGAAATCCAGAGCTCTGCCGCGGCAGTCGAGAACATCCTCATTGCCGCAACATCACTGGGCCTCGGGACGGTCTGGCTCGGGATCCTCTATATCATGAAGGACGAGGTGCTCCGGTTCCTGGGCGAGCCCGAAGGCGAGTTCATGGCCGTCGTTGCCGTTGGCCGGCCTTCCAGGACCGGAAGCGGGCCGCGCAAAGAGCCGCTTGAGTCGAAGGTGAGGTATCTGGGCTGATATCCGCGGGGATGGTCAGGTGAAAGGACCCACCCGAATCAGGTCGCGCTGTTGACCGGACATATAACGTTCGCAGGCCGGGCGCCGATTCTGAGCCCAACCTGCGATCTGTTCAAAAAAAGAACTTACGCTTACGGTTTCTTGATTGTCCAGTCGTGGCTGTGACCGGTGGCGTCCGGAATCGAGGTTACAGGCCCCACCGTTCCTCCGTTATTGATAGTGGCAAGCTGCTGTTGCGTGAGCGTAATTTGATGAACATGGCCGCCGCGCTCGTCGCTCGTGTACGTGACGCCGACGGACGGCTGGGCCGTGAGATCGGCAAAGAGAACTTTGACATTGTGCGTATGGCCTGTTCGTGACCGAAGATTGAACGCTGAAACCATCGGCGGCCGGGGCTGGAGCCGCAGCATTATAGCCGCCACCACCGCCGCCGCACCCTTTCAGGCTGAAGGCTGCAGGACCGGCGATCAGTGCTATACCAAGACCGATTATAAATTTTCTCCTCTCCATATCGTTCTCCTTTTTCTGCTCGTTCAGATCTCGTGCAACGTCCGCCTGCTTTTTTCTGTTTACTCTGCTCGATTTTGAAAGATTTATTCAGGCAAGAACGTCTCTATACTGAGTATAAGACGAATTAAGGGGTTGTCAAGTTGGGTAAACACCGGGAAGAGAGCTTCTGAGTGTCCTGCGGGAACAGCCGTTTGTTTTTCAGCGCCGTCAGTCTTGAGTCTTCGGACGAAGTCCCTTTTTTGTCTTGTCCTTCACTGTGGCCGTATAACAGGCGGCACAGTATATTCCTTTATCAGTGACCTGGCTGGGATGCCATTGAATATCCCCGGACTCAGTTTTAAAACTTAATCGCTTGCCGCAGACGCCGCAAATAGATTGTCTCCTTTCGTCATCGGTTTCCATCTGGTCCACCTTTCGTGCGGGAATTGATCCCGGGCATGATGCTTTTTAGCCCCTCAGCACTCTCTTGTCTCCGACCCGCTGCGTCATCTTCTGCGAATCGAAAAATTCCATGATCGGTACGGCGAACTTGCGGGAGGTCCTGGCGAGGTCCCGGAACTCGGCCATGGTGATTTCCTTCTTTTCCTTGAGGTGTTTCATGAGATCACCCCTGATCTTTTCAACGACGTCCCTGTCCAGATGGAGAGAGTCGTTGATCCTCACGGTCCGGCCTTCATCGGCGAGGAGCTTCAGGAGGTCCTTGGCGTCCTTTTCCGAAATGCCGAAGAGTGCGGGGAGCTCTTCCCTGACCGGTGGCTGGGTGCCGCCTTTTTTGATGGCATCCACGATCTTGTTCTTTACCTCGTCCTGGACCTTGCCTCCCGCCGCCTTGAAGCCCGGGAGTCTCAGTTTCGAACCGTCGGCCTCCAGCTGCTTCTTCTTGACGAGGCCGTCCAGGGTCATGTTCAGGACCTTCGGAGAAAGGCGCAGCCTGAGCATGCCCTTGATCTCCTCCTTGTCCAGGCCCGGTTTGAGCGGATTGTCCTTGTGATACTGCTTCACGAGTTCAAGCGCCTTCTTTTCGAGTTCCGCGAGATGAGACGCGTGAACGTACAGGTTATCGACGCGCAGGATGGTCTTTTTCTGGGCGAGAGCGGCGAGGGCCGACAATATCTCCTGCTTGTCGGCTGCAATGTCGCCGATGATCCCGGCCTCCTCCATGCCGGCGAGGCCCTTCCCGGAAATGAAGAGCGCAAGCTTGTCCTCGGTCCGCCCTTTCGCGAGAACCCCGAGGTCCCTGAGCGACTCCTGCATGGTGATCTGCTTGTGACGCCTGGTGTGGGGGTTCAGGACCATCCCCCCGCCCAGGGTTTCCATGGGCGAATAGAACCGGAGGATGTACCGGTCCCCGTGCTGGACGATCACGGGCTGTTCGAGCCTGATCTGGACGAAGGCCTCTTCACCCGGGGCGAGTTCGTGCCGCCCCAGGATGGTGATTCTACCGATGGCCTCCTGCGTCGTGTTATAAAAGCGAATGCGTGAACCGGTTTTAAGCCCCCGCGGGGCCTGCTTCAAGAGGTCGAGCTTCGCGTCGAGCGTTTTCGTCGAGGTAAAAAAACCGGCGCTCACGATCGTGTCGCCCCTCGAAAGCTGGTCCTTCTCGACCCCCTGGAGGTTTACGGCCGTGCGCTGTCCCGCCACGGAACGCTGAACAGCCTGGTTGTGCGACTGGAGTCCCCGGACTTTTGTCTTGATTCCCTTCGGCAGGATATCGATCTCCTGCTCGATGCTGACCGTGCCGGAAAGCAGGGTGCCGGTGATGACCGTGCCGAAACCTTTCATGGTGAAGACGCGGTCGATGGGAAGGCGCAGGATGCCGTTTGAAGATTTGGGCGAGACGTCCGCCGCGATCCCGGCCAGTTCCTGCACCAGGACGGGGAGGTTCTCTCCCGTTTTGGAAGAGACGGGGACAATCGGAGCTTTTTCGAGGAAGGTGCCCTTGACGAAATCGCGGACCTCGTCGGTAACGAGCGAGAGCCATTCCTTTTCGACCATGTCCATCTTGGTCAGGGCGATAATGCCCTTCTTTACGTGCAGGAGGTCGCAGATGGCGAGGTGCTCCCGGGTCTGGGGCATGATGCCCTCGTCAGCGGCTACCACGAGCATGACGATGTCGGTGCCGCCGACGCCGGCAAGCATGTTTTTGATCAGCCCTTCATGCCCGGGGACATCGACGATGCCGAGACGGTTGCCCCCGGGAAGGTCAAGGGACGCGAAGCCCAGATCGAGGGTGATGCCGCGCTCTTTTTCCTCCTTCAGGCGGTCAGGGTCAGTGCCGGTCAAGGCCTTGACGAGGCTGGATTTGCCGTGGTCGATATGTCCGGCTGTGCCGAGGATGATGTATTTCATAGGGTCAGAAGTCAGAAGTAAAAAGTAAGAAGTAAGAAGTAAGAAGTCAGGAACAGACCTGGGAAAAAAGCTTACATAAAGACGAGGGCTCGCATTTCTCCCGGCTATTGTCCACTGGCTACTGACTCCTGCAGTATCCGCTTCACCGCTTCCACGATCTTCGCGATCTCTTCGTCGTTCAGGGTCCGCGGGTCGAAGACGACCATGCCTTCCTTGATGCGCGCGATGATGTGCGGCGCGCCGGTGCGCAGGCGCGACTCGATCTGGTTCGCGGAAAATTTGTCGTGGCGGATGCAGACGGTCTTTGTCGGGAAATTCCCGGTCGGCAGCGCTCCTCCGCCGCTTTGGGACTGGTCGTCCTGGACCGTCACGGTGACACGCGCGACCGTCCCTGATCCCGGATGAGAGGAGTACCGCTTTCCGCTCTATCTCGGCAAGAGGTTGGGTCAGCATCCAGAGCGTGGGGATCTCCTTTACCGCCTTGTCCATGTCGAGGTACTGGCCGAGCGTCGCGTCGAGCGCCGCCAGGGTCATCTTGTCCAGACGAAGCGCGCGGGTGAGGGGGTTGGACCGGATGGGGTCGAGATATTTTTTCCCGCCGAGGATCATGCCCGCCTGCGGACCTCCCAGCAGTTTGTCCCCGCTGAAGGTAAGCACATCGACGCCCGCATCAACGGCCTGCTGGACGGTCGTTTCATCGCCCGCGCCGTAAGCAGCGAGATCGAGGAAGCTGCCGCTGCCCAGGTCCCACATCACGGGAAGGCCATGCTTCCTGCCGAGTTTCACGAGCTCTTCGGCCTGGACCTCTTTGGTGAATCCGACGATCTTGTAGTTGCTCGTGTGGACCTTGAGGAGCAGGCCCGTGTTCTCGTTGATCGCCTTTTCGTAGTCCTTGAGGTGGGTCTTGTTCGTGGCGCCTACCTCGCGCAGGATTGCGCCGCTCCGCTCCATGACCTCGGGCACACGGAAGGAGCCGCCGATCTCGACGAGTTCACCCCGCGAAACGATCACCTCCTTGCCCCGGGCAAGGGTGTTGAGGCAGAGGAGCACCGCCGCCGCGTTGTTGTTGACGGCAGTGGCCGCCTCCACGCCGGTGAGCCTTTTGAGCATGTTCTCAACATGGACGTGGCGTTTGCCGCGCTCGCCCGCCGCGATGTCGTATTCAAGGTTGGAATAGCTTCGGCTCACATCCACGACCCGCCGGATGGCAGTTTCCGAAAGGATGGATCGGCCGAGGTTGGTGTGGACGACAACGCCGGTGGCGTTGATGAGTGGCTTGAGGCTGGGTTCCGACAGCTCCCGGAGGATTTCCGCGGCCTGGTCGAGTATCCCGGAGATCGCAACCACCTGTTCTCTGTTGCCTTGCTCCGATGACCGAAGGATCGCCTTTCGCTGCCTGTCGATCGCCGTCCGAATCGCCTCAAGCACCAGGACGCGGGGATGCGTCTCGATCCAGGCCTTCGCGCGGTCTTCCTTCAGAATTTCGTCCACGGCCGGGAGTTGTCTTAAGAGTTCCTTCATGACCCGTAAGATAGCATAGGCGCGCTGGAATTTCAACAGGCACAGGGTTGTCAGCTTCGTGGATTGTGATTCCCTTTTCACCACGAAGGTGAGGTTGTCGTGGTAAAGTTAATGGTAGGAATGGTCCGCTGTATAGCCATCGAAGGAATTCCCTGATATGGACGACGTTACCCAGAGAACGCTCAATGTGATCAATAACGCAGCCACCGGGCAAAATCCTCCCGGCCCCTGCGAGGTGGGCACTGCCGGGAAATCCGACGTTGAGCTCCTGGATGCCTACTCCCGGGCGGTCATAACGGTGGTGGACGCTGTCGGTCCTGCCATCGTTAGCATCTCAACCGGAACGCGGTCGAAAAATTCCGAGCCCGAAGGGGGCGGCGCCGGATCAGGCGTCATCATCGCTCCGGACGGGTATGTCCTGACGAACGATCATGTCGTGCACGGCTCGAAATCGTTGGTCGTATCGCTGACGAACGGAACGACGCACGAGGCGACCATGGTGGGCACGGACCCCGCCACCGATCTTGCCGTAATCCGCGCCGACGGCGCGAACCTGCCGTTTGCAACACTCGGCGAATCCGCATCACTTCGCGTGGGGCAGCTCGTGATCGCCATCGGCAATCCCTTCGGGTTCCAGTCCACTGTGTCAACCGGGGTAGTGAGCGCGCTCGGCAGGGCGCTGCGGAGCAGGGAAGGACGGCTCATCGAGAACGTTATCCAGCACACCGCCCCGCTCAATCCGGGTAATTCAGGCGGCCCGCTTGTGGATTCGCGGGGCAGGATTGTGGGACTGAATACGGCGATCATCATGGGCGCACAGGGCATCGGCTTCTCCATCCCCACCGATACTGCAAAATGGGTGGTGTCCCAGCTTCTCACGCTCGGGAGGGTGCGCCGGGGATATTTGGGCATCGCCGCGCAGCAGCGTCCGCTCAGCCGGAGGACGGCACGCTTTTTCAACCTGACGCAGGCGTCTGCCGTGGAAGTCCTCTCAGTGACGCACGGCGGCCCGGCTGCGCAGGGAGGAATACGGAAAGGCGACCTTATCGTGGCCATGAACGGAACCGATATCACGACAGTAGATCTACTCCAGAAATTCCTTGCAGACTGGCCCATCGCCAAGCCGGTCAAAGTGTCGGTGCTTCGCGTGCAGGATCGTCTAGAGATCGATGTTACGCCTTCCGAGGCCGGAGCGCCCGAATGATTCCGCACATCTGAATTCCCACTTGTTTCACTACATCCGATGTTCCTCCTGTCTACGATCTCTTTTAATAAAGCATAAGCCATTCGAGAACGTTGACAACTGCGTAATTCAGGCATATATTCTTCGCAGATACTAGAACCTATCTCAAAATTGTCGATTCTCAATATTCCGTCATACCTGCGAAAGCGGGTATCCAGAAAAGGGCGAAAACACTGGATTCCCGTTTGCACGGGAATGACACTAAAACGGGGACATAGGCAATAAAGATTTTGAGATAGGTTCTAATCACTTAGCCGTATTTAAGTTGTCTGAAATTTCAGTTTCTGAATCCAAAATTAGTGAAATCCCAGAAATAACGCAAAAAGCAAGGGAGTTACCGTATGGATACACAGCTAATTTTACCTGATATTGGCAAACTAGTGCTTGCGGCCATCGTTGGCGGTGCAATTGGTTTTGAACGGGAAACACAGGGGCAAGCGGCCGGATTCAGGACGTACCTCATCGTCAGCATCGCGTCCTGCCTGATGATGATGCTCTCGCTGCACATGGAAGACTTTTATCAAGATCTCGATGTTAATAAATCAGTGGTGCGCCTGGACCCAGGCAGAATTGCCTCCTATGCCATCGCGAGCATGGGCTTTCTTGGAGCCGGTGCAATCATTAAGGGCAAGGGCTCGGTGCGTGGATTGACCACAGCAGCCGGGCTGTGGTCCGTTACGGGCATAGGTCTTTCGATTGGTGCAGGTTATATTATTACAGCCATTGTAACGGCGGCCATTATTATCGCGAGCCTTTACCTCGCCTATCCAGTCAAGGCCCTTTCCCATCGTAGGATATATACAACCCTCTCGGTCAAGTCTGTTAAAACTCAGGGACTTTTGGAACACGTCAAGGGGATTCTCGCCGAATACCAGGATATCTCTCTTCAATTCGTCAATTACCACAGGGATATAACTGCGAACACCGTGACGTACCGAATACGGCTGCATCATGGCGACGAAAGCCAGAAACACTGGTCAGATATCGTCAAACGGTTATCGTCCATGCCCGATATGAAAGAAGTAATATGGGAAGAAAGCGACGTTCCTTGATCATACTTTTATTTGGCCTCTTATCTCCAAGAAATCGGGCTTCGCTTCGTTCTATCCAACCTAAAGCCGCTGTCGTCGTTAGTGCGATGTCATATTCAGTATCGCATCTTTCAGATCACAATATTACAGGGAGGATTCCCAACAATCTCTTAATCAACGTTAGCCGGTCAAACATCAATGAGAAAACTTCTTCTTTGCGCCGCCATCACGGTTCTGCTCCCGGCCTTGCCAGCATCGGCAGACAGCCTGTCATACGAAGCTGGCATAGGTTTTAATTTCTCGAAAAGCTCTACTGCGAATCTTTTACGTTACCGGCATGAGGTCGATCCGCTTTTTGACCTCAGCAGTTATGTCGAAGCATCCTACGCTTCCTGGAATGGCCCCAATCACGCAGAAGCAATCGCCCTTGCCCGAGGACTACGGTGGGCAAGAACCGTAGACGAGTATGTAAGCTTCACCATGGGCTTGAGCCACATCAGCAGAACCACTGGAAACCTTGGACAACCCTTTGAGTTCTACTTTCGGCTTGCATATGAAAAAAGTGTAGGGAAAGCATTATTCTCAATCGGCTGGATCCATTATTCTGATGGCAAAGTCCTTTTCGGATGGTCGGGGCCCAATAACGCCGAGAATTTCGCTACAATTTCGATAGGGCTGTTGTTTTAATCGGCTTTGCTGCTGGAACCCGATGATAGGGCGGCGGAGGTTCCAGCGATCATGCCCTCCATAACCAGGAGGCAAGATCGATATGCCCCTGCGGGGTTACGTCATCCTTCTTGTGAAATTGCCGAGTTTGTCTTGATAAATTCCTTATATCGTGTTACATTTTTTAATATGCCGTGAGGCTGTAAGTCCGCATTGATTTCGCGTGCCATGAACGTAAAAAACAGGCGGACAGCTCCATGGTTTCCGGAGCCTTGCAGCACGCGGTCCCGGGCCATGGGCCCGACAATCTTCCCCGACCCGGTATCGGAGACATTCAGACATGAAGAAGCGCTTGATACTCACCATCATCGGTCTGGTTGTTCTCATCGCCATTCTCGTCGCCGTCAAGGCCATGCAGATCGGCGCGATGATCGACCAGGGAAAGAAGTTCGTGCCGCCGCCCGAAACCGTGACCTCCACGGTAGTTAAGGCCGAATCGTGGGAGACCGCCCTGACCGCGGTCGGCACGCTGAACGCCGTACAGGGGGTCACCGTAGCCGCCGAGCTGGCCGGCAAGGTGGTCGAGATCGCTTTCGAGGCGGGCACACCGGTGAAGAAGGGGGACATCCTGCTGCGCCAGGACACCTCCTCGGAAGAGGCCCAGCTTCCCGGCGCCGTGGCCCAGGTGGACCTGACAGCGCACCAACCTCGAGAGAATGAACCAGCTGCTCGCGAAGAACCTGATCTCGCAGGCCGACCGCGATAACGCCGTGGCGAGTGCGGAGCAGGCGGAGGCCCAGGCCGACGAACATACGGGCCACCATCGCCAAGAAAACGATCCGCGCCCCCTTCAGCGGCCATCTCGGCATCCGCCAGGTCAACCTCGGCCAGATACTCCGCGAGGGGGACCCCATCGTCACCCTGCAGTCCCTCGACCCGATCTATGTCGACTTTCACCCTGCCCCAGCAGCAACTCCGCATGGTGCGCCTTGGCCTGACCGTGCAGGTAACCACCGATGCCCTGCCGGGGGAGACGTTGCAGGGCAGGATCACCGCCATAAACCCTCTTGTCGAAGCCGACACCCGCCAGATCAAGGTGCAGGCGACCGTGGCCAACCGCGGCAACAAGCTGCGCCCCGGCATGTTCGCCAACGTGGCGGTGGAGCTTCCCGCGCGGCAGAAGGTGCTCGCCATTCCTGCAACGGCCGTTCTGTACGCCCCTTACGGGGACTCGGTCTTCATCATCGAGGACGCCGCGGATAAGAAGGGAAAGGTGCTGCGCCAGCAGTTCGTGCGCCTCGGTGCCAAGCGCGGCGACTTCGTCGCCGTCACCAGCGGGGTCAAGGAGGGGGAGACGGTCGTCAGCACCGGCGTCTTCAAACTGCGCAACGGCCAGTCGGTGGTGGTCGACAACAAGCTGGCCCCCGACTTCCAGAAAGACGCCCACACCGGAGAACAACTGAACAGGTCTCCCATGAAAATCACCGACCTCTTCATACGCCGCCCCGTCCTGGCCCTGGTGGTCAACCTGGTCATCATCATCGCCGGCCTGCAGGCGGTCCGCACCCTCAACGTGCGCCAGTATCCCGCGCAGCGAGAACGCCGCGGTCACCGTCACCACGGTCTACGTCGGCGCCAACGCCGATCTGGTGCGCGGCTTCGTCACCACGCCGCTGGAGCGCGCCATCGCCGCCGCCGACGGCATCGAATACATGGAGTCGCAGAGCAGCCTCGGCCTTTCCACCATCAACGTGCGCCTCAGGCTCAACTACGACTCCACCAAGGCCCTGGCCGAGATCAGCTCCAAGGTCGACCAGGTGCGCCGCGACCTGCCGCCCGAGGCCGAGGTGCCGGTGATCAACATCGAGTCGGCCGACAGCCAGTTCGCCTCGGCCTATCTGAGCTTCACTTCCGACATCCTGCAGCAGAACGAGATCACCGACTACCTGGTGCGCGTGGTCCAGCCGCGCCTGTCGGCCATCGCCGGAGTGCAGCGGGCCGACATCCTCGGCGCCCGCACCTTTGCCATGCGGATCTGGCTCAAGCCCGAGCGGATGGCGGCCCTGAACATCAGCCCGGCCCAGGTGCGCCAGGCGCTGGCCGCGAACAACTTCCTGGCCGCCCTCGGCAGGAGCAAGGGCGCGCTCATCCAGGTCAACCTGACCGCCAACACCGACCTGCGCACCGTGGACGAGTTCAAGCACCTGGCAGTGCGGGAACAGAACGGCGCCATCGTGCGCCTGGGGGACATCGCCGACGTGGTGCTGGGCGCCGAGGACTACGACGCCGAGGTGCACTTCTCCGGGCAGACCGCCGTGTTCATGGGGATCTGGCCGCTCCCCAACGCCAACTCCATCGACGTCATCAGGCGCGTGACTGCGGAGATGGCGGCGATCCAGAGAGACCTGCCGAGCGGCATGCAGGCGCGCGTGGCCTACGACGCCACCAACTACATCAACAACGCCATCCGCGAGGTGCTCAAAACCCTCGGCGACACGCTGCTGATCGTCGTGGTCGTCATCTTCCTCTTCCTCGGCTCCTTCCGTTCGGTGTTCATCCCGGTGGTGGCGATCCCGGTGTCGCTCATCGGCGGCGTCTTCCTGATGCAGGCCTTCGGCTTCACCGTCAACCTGCTCACCCTGCTGGCGATCGTCCTCTCGGTCGGCCTCGTGGTGGACGACGCCATCGTGGTGGTGGAGAACGTGGAGCGCCACCTGGGCGAAGGGCAAGTCCCCCCTCGAGGCGGCCCTGATCGGCGCCCGCGAGCTGGTCGGGCCGATCATCGCCATGACCATCACCCTGGCGGCGGTCTACCTCCCCATCGGCCTGCAGGGGGGTCTGACCGGCTCGCTCTTCCGCGAATTCGCCTTCACCCTGGCCGGGGCGGTCACCATCTCGGGGATCGTCGCCCTCACCCTGTCGCCGGTCATGTCGGCCACGCTGCTCAAGCCCGGCATCGAGGAGCACGGCCTGGCAGGCCGGATCTCCCGCGACTTCGAGCGCCTCAAGGGACGCCTACGGCCGCCTGCTCGACGCCACCCTCCAGGCCCGGCCGGCGGTCTATACGGTCTGGATCGTGGTGAGCCTGCTCACCATACCGATGTTCATCATGTCCGCCAAGGAGCTGGCGCCCCTGGAGGACCAGGGGGTCATCTTCGGCATCCTTGACGCCTCGGCCAACTCCACCCTCGACCAGACCAGCCGCTACGCCGCAGCGGCCAACCAGGCTTTCATGAGCGTGCCCGAGACCGAGTTCACCTTCCAGATCACCTTCCCCAACTCCGGCTTCGCCGGCATGGTCGTCAAGCCGTGGAACGAGCGCAAGCGCACCGTCTTCCAGATCCTGCCCGAGGTGCAGCAGAAGCTGCAGGCGATCCCCGGCATCCAGATGTTCCCGGTTGCCCCGCCCGCCCTTCCCGGCGGCGGCCAGTTCCCGGTGGAGTTCATCCTGGCCTCCACGGCCGAGACCGGGCAGATCCTCGAGTTTGCCCAGAAGCTGCAGCAGAAGGCGATGCAGAGCGGCATGTTCGCCTTCCCGCCGCTGATCGACGTCAAGATCGACCAGCCCCAGACCGAGTTCGTCATCGACCGCGACAAGGTGGCCGCACCTCGGTCTCAGCCTGGGGCAGATCGGCGCAGACCTGGGGGGCATGGTGGGCGGCGATTTCGTCAACCGCTTCGACATCGCGGGGCGGAGCTACAAGGTCATTCCCCAGATCCAGCGCATCGGCCGCCTCAACCCGGACCAGCTGAAGAACGTCTATGTCACCGGTCCCAACGGAAAGCTGGTGCCGCTTTCCACCGTCGCCACCCTCCGCGAGACCGTGGTCCCCCGTTCGCTCAACCGCTTCCAGCAGCTCAACGCGGTCAAGATCAGCGGCGTGGCAATGCGGCCGCTGGACGAAGCGCTGCGCTTCCTGGAGGACGAGGCGACGAAGATCCTCCCCAAGGGGTATGTCCTCGACTACACCGGCGAGTCGCGCCAGCTGCGCACCGAGGGGAACAAGTTCCTTCCCGCCTTCGCCCTTGCCATCGTCCTGATCTTCCTGGTGCTGGCTGCCCAGTTCAACAGCTTCCGCGACCCCTTCGTCATACTCGCCGGCTCGGTGCCGCTGGCGATCTTCGGCGCGCTCATCTTCATCTTCCTGAAGATTCCCGACCCGAACACGCCGTTCTGGACCCGCGGCTGGACCACCACCCTCAACATCTACTCCCAGGTCGGCCTGGTGACCCTGGTAGGGCTTGTGTCGAAGAACGGCATCCTGATCGTCGAGTTCGCCAACAAGCTCCAGCTGCAGGGCCATGCCAAAGCTCGAGGCCGTGCGCGAAGCGGCCATGACCCGCCTGCGGCCGATCCTGATGACCACCGCCGCCACCATCGCCGGCCACTTTCCGCTGACCCTCGTCACCGGCGCCGGCGCCGCCGCCCGTAACTCCATAGGCCTGGTCCTGGTGGGGGGCTTGTTCGTCGGCACCCTCTTCACCCTCTTCGTCGTCCCCTCCATCTACATGCTCGTCGCCCGCGACCACAGCAAGGACCGTGAGCGCGAATCAGCCTGGAACACTTGAGAGAGCGGCACGGACTGATTGAGAAGCCATTTCAAGCCGGGGAAACGATAATTGCAGAAGCAGTGCAGCAGCTCGAAGGCGGTAAACTGTCATGCAAATTCTGAAAGCAAGTTTTTGAATATACAGATGAGTCTTTTAGAGGGGGCTCGCAAAGAAATTTACGAAGGCTGCATGAGGTAAGACGAACAAGACAAGAGCTGGCCTCTCGGTCGAGGCACAGGGAACAGTTTCGGCCACGTCAAAAGTGATGTGAGACTTCAACGAGTTTTATCGCTCGTTCTCCGCAAGCGAGAAGTCGATCCTCTTCCTTACCGTATCAACCCGGTCCACGCTGACCCGGACGATGTCGCCGATGCGGTAGACGCTCTTTCTCCGCTCCCCCCGCAAACAGTGCAGTTTCTCGACGAAGTGGTAATAGTCGCCCGTCAGCGTCGAGACGTGGACCAGCCCTTCCACGAAGAGGTTCCGAAGCTGTACGAAGAACCCGAACTGCGCGACCCCCGTAATGATTCCCTCGTACACCTCGCCGAGTTTGTCCTCCATGAACCGGAGCTTGAGCATCGTGATGACGTCGCGCTCCGCCTCCATCGCCTTTCTCTCCCGCTGTGAACAATGAGTCGCGGCCTCGGGCAGGGTTTCGTCGAGCTTCGCGATGTAAGCCTCGTCTTTTAACCTGCCCTTGATGTCAGCTTTCAGGATACGGTGGACGATGAGGTCGGGATAGCGGCGGATCGGGGAGGTGAAGTGCGTGTAGGTCTCCGCGGCAAGACCGAAGTGTCCGACGTTTTCGTGCGAGTACCGGGCCTGCTTCATGGTTCGCAGGAGGACCGTATTGATCAGGGTCTCCTCGGGTGTGCCCTTGGCCTTAGCCAGGGCCTTCTGCAGGTGCCGGGGTTTGATTGATTTCCCAACGGGCAGGCTGATGCCGAGGGTGGCGAGGAATTCGACCAGGTCCGCCAGCTTTTCCTCGTCAGGCTCTTCGTGGATGCGGTAAACGAAGGGCGCTTCCTTGTCCTCGATGTGGCCGGCCACGGTCTCGTTCGCCGCGAGCATGAACTCTTCGATGATCTGGTGCGCCATATTCCGCTCGGCCCTGATGATCTCGGTCATGCGTCCCTGAAGGTCGAGCACGATCTCGGGCTCCGGCAGATCGAAGTCGATGCTTCCCCGCTTGGACCGCTTCGCGCGAAGTATTCCCATGAGCTCTTCCATGAGCTCGAAATGTCCCAGCAGACCGCTGTACCGCTTTCGCTGGACGGGATCGCGGTCCACGAGGATCTCCCGCACGGCGGTGTAGGTCATGCGCTCATTGCTGTTGATGACGCTTTCGTAGATGTCGTAGCGCAGCAGGTCGCCGTGGGGTGAAAAATCCATATCGCAGGTGAGCGTCAGGCGGTCCACGTTCGGATTCAGGCTGCAGATGCCGTTCGAAAGCGCCTCCGGGAGCATGGGGATGACGCGGTCGGGGAAATACACGCTGGTCCCTCGCTGGTAGGCGTCTTCGTCAAGGAAGGTTCCTTCCTTCACATAATGGGCCACATCGGCGATATGGACCCACAGCCGGTATCCCGACTTGGTCTTTTCTATCGAAATGGCGTCGTCGAAGTCCCGCGCCTTCTCGCCGTCGATCGTCACCGTGGGGAGTTCCCTGAGGTCCCGCCTGCCTTTCCGCATGGCGGGGGTCACCTGTTGCGAAATGCTTTCAGCCTCGCGGAGCGTGGCGGGAGAAAATGCCACGGGAAGCTCATACTGTTCGATGATAAGCTCCGAATCGATGCCCGGCTCTCCGGTCTTTCCGATGACCCTGACGATCCTGCCTTCCGGGGGCCTGCCGTGCATCGGATAGGCGATGATCTCGGCTGAAACCACATCCCCGGATTTCGCGCCGCCGGCGTGCTCGCGGCTCACGACCAGGTCCTGGGTCAGCTTTGCATCAAAGGGAGTGACGAACCCATAACTGCCGGCTTTCGGATCAGGCAGCTCGTAGGTTCCGACGACCTTCGTACGGGCCCGCTCCAGGATGCGGATGATCATGCCCTCGCGCTTGCCGGTGATCTTCCTTTTTCCGGCCGGAGGAGAAACGCGAGCCACAACCTTGTCGCCGTCCATGGCGTCGAGCTTGCTCCGCGCGGAAATGTAGATATCGGTCTTGCCTTTTTTCTCCGGGATCACGAATCCGTAGCCCTGGGGATGGGCCTGGAAGAGGCCGGTCTCAAGGTCCATCTTTTCCGGAAGACCGTAGCGGTTTCCGCGCGTCTTGATGATCTCGCCGGAGAGGACCAGGTCATTTAAGACCTTCTTGAGTTCGCGTCGGTCCTCGGCCTTGAGCCGGAGCTGGCGCATGAGTTCGCGCACGAGCATCGGCTTGCCGGTTTTAGTCTTGATCAGTTCGAGGATTTGTTTATTCGTATATTTCATCGTCATGCAGGGATCAGATGCCAGAAGCCAGAAGACAGAAGAAAACATCGGATGATGTCCTTTTCTATTTCTGCTCCTGTCTTCTGTCTCATGTCTCCTCTATTCTTAAAAGTTTCCCCTTCGCTTCCGCGATCACGACCGGCCCCCTTGTTATCGTGGCTTCGGCCAGGATCAGTCTTTTTGTCTCCTCAATGAGCCTGCCGGAGACTCGCAGCTCGTCTCCGGGCGCCGCGGGCGCCTTGAACTTGACCGTAATCTCCGCGGTCACTGCGGGGATTCCAAGGCTATAGGCAAGCTTTGCCATGGCTTCGTCGAGCAGGGACGAGAGGATGCCGCCGTGAACGATGCTCTCGTATCCCTGGTGATCTTCGGAAGGCATGAAAGTCGCACTGATTTTTCGTGCCGCCGAATCGATCGCGAAATCAACGGCGAGACCTGGGGGGTTTTTTTTTCCGCAAACGTAGCAATGCTGGTTATCGCGCAGTCGGGTCATGAATGTATTTTGTAACTTCTCAGGTCGTATGATCCTGCGATAAATATTTCCTCCCCTTTCAAGGGGTAGGTTAGAGCAACCTCGAATGATTTAATCGAGGTGCGGGGATGGGTTATACAGCCGGTCATCATTCGCTTTTTTGACCCATCCTCACCCTATCCCTCCCCTTGAAGGGGAGGACGTCTATAGCTTGTTTATCCGGATGCTTGCCAGTATAATATAAAACATGCCGGATGACAAACAGATAATGCCGACACCGGAAGACCTTGTGAACCTCGGCGTGCGGGATGCCGCACAGGGCAGGAAAAATCTTGAGCTTCTCTCAGCCGCGCTTGGCGCCGATGGTTTTGCCGTTCTTCTTCCCGGAATCCTTACCGACCTGCCGCAGTCCGCCGATCCCGACATGGCCCTCAATCATCTCGAGCGGTTCGTCGGCAGCCTCTCCGATGTCCCTCTGTTCATATCGCTCTGCCGGGGCCATGAAATCCTGCGGTATCTTATCACCATCTTCGGCGCAAGCCGGTTCCTGTCCACTTTTCTGATCGCCTCCGCCGATGAGGGCCTGACCTGCTTCGTTGACCCCGACTACCTTACTCGCCCATCAGGGAAGGACGCCCTGCGCGAACGGCTCGCGCTCATGATGGACGGCGAACCGGAGGAGCGGGCTTTTTTCCGGATCCTGAGGATATTCCGAAAGCGCGAGTTGCTCAGGATCGGTCTGCGGGACCTGCTCGGAAAGGCCGAGCTTCAGGAGACCGTGGCCGAGCTGTCGGACCTTGCCGAGGTCTGCCTGCAGATGGCATATGAGCGGGCCGACGCGGAGTTGACGAGACGGTACGGCAGGCCGGTGATCGAAAGCCCAGGCGGGGCACGATCGTATGCGGGCTTTGCGGTCATCGCCATGGGCAAGCTCGGCGGCCATGAACTGAACTTCAGCTCCGACGTGGACCTCATGTATGTCTATGCCGCCGATGGGGAAACCGAGGGGACCGGTCATGCCAAAGGGACAGCTACGAACCGGATCACGAACCACCAATATTTCATCAAGCTCGCGGAAAAAATTTCCGCCGCGATCGGAGAGAAGACCGAGGACGGCTTCGTGTTCCGCGTGGACCTGCGCCTGCGTCCGGAAGGGCAGGGGGGGCCGCTGGCGCAGAGCCTCGGCGGCTACGAGATTTATTATGAGTCCTGGGGCCAGACCTGGGAACGCGCGGCGCTCGTCAAGGCGCGGCCCGTGGCCGGCGACGAAAGTGTGGGCAGGGAGTTCCTGGACCGGATAACCCCCTTCGTGTACCGAAAGTACCTCGATTACGGCGCCATTGTCGAGATTCGCGACATGAAGCAGAAGATCAACAAGGACGTGGAGCAGAAGGGAAGGACGCACCGCGACGTCAAGCTCGGGTACGGCGGCATCAGGGAGATCGAGTTCGTGATCCAGGCGCTCCAGCTCCTGTACGGAGGGAGGGACCGGTCCTTGCGTGAAAGGAACGCCCTGAAGGCCCTCCATGCGCTTTCCCAGAAGGGCCTGATCACCTACGAGGAACACGAAGCCCTTGCCAAGGCCTATATATTCCTCCGGACCGTCGAGCACCGCATCCAGATCCTCGACGACCTGCAGACCCAGACGATGCCCACGGACGAAGAGGGGTTGCGCGCGCTTGGCGCGGCGAACGGGATATCGCGAGCGGGGAAGAGAGGCGGAACTGCTGCTCCGCGATCATGCCGAGCATACGAAGAAGGTCCGGCGCATCTATGACGAGCTCTTCGCGTTCACGGGGGAAGAGGCTTCAAAAGGCGGACCCGCGGGCGATTATGGACGGCTGCTCGATCCGGAAACGACGGAGCAGGAGGCGGTCTCGCTCTTTGGGAAGCTCGGGTTCCGGGACCCCGGTAAGGCGTACCGGAACCTGCTCCTGCTCCGGGAAGGTCCGGCCTTTGTCCATCAGACGCCGCGCAGCCGCAAGCTCTTTAACGAGATATTCCCTTCGCTGTTCCAGGAGATCGTCGTCTCGCCTGACCCCGACATGGCGCTTAACCACCTCGAGTCGTTTCTTGCGGCGCAGGGCTCATGGGAATCCTTTCAGTCACTTGTGAAGCTCGATGCCTCGGCCTTCAAGGTCCTGGTTGCTATCTTCGCGAACAGCGAATACCTCTCGAGGATGCTCGTGGGCAGGCCGGTCCTGCTTCAAAACCTCCTGGAGTCCCGCAGGGCTTCCGGTACCGGGGTCTAGCGGGAGGTATGCGAAAGAGCTCGCAGGGGCCCTGGAGCGGGCCGGGGACATCACGGAAAAGCTCGATGTCCTCAGGCGGTTCAAACACCAGGAGGAGATCCGTCTCGGGATGGCGGACCTTCTCATCCATGCGCCGCTGAGGGCCGTTTCGCGCGACCTGTCGAAGCTGGCGGAAGTCTGTCTCGGCGCAGCCCTCGACCTGGCGGCGGAAGAAACCGGCAAGCGCCTCGACGGCCGCGGGACCGCCTCGGGTCTTGCAATCATCGGCATGGGCAAACTCGGCGGGAGGGAACTGACGTACGGTTCGGACCTCGACATTCTCTTCCTCTATTCCGGGACACGAGCGGCGCCGCGAGCCGGCCTGTCCACGTTCGAATATTTCAGCAAGGTGGCTGAAAAGACGATCACCTATCTGTCCACCCTGACGCGGGAGGGGTTCGTGTTCCGCGTGGACCCGAGGCTCCGGCCCACGGGTTCCAAGGGGCCGTTGGTACAGAGCCTCGAGGCGTTTAAAGACTATTTTGCCGCACAGGCCGAAACATGGGAGTTTCAGTCCCTGCTGCGCGCACGGTTCGTTGCCGGGGACCGGGATGTAGGCCGCGAGTTTACCGCATCCCTGCAGGACCTCGTTTTTCAAGATCAGGACCCGTCTGTTCTTGCCCGAGACATCCTCGCTATGCGTAAAAGGATGGAAGACGAACTGGGAAAAGAAGACGGAGCCCGCTACAACATCAAGCAGGGCGCGGGCGGGATCGTGGACATCGAGTTCCTTGTCCAGTACCTGCAACTGCTTCACGGAAATGCGCACAAGGGGGTGGGGGTACCGGGAACCTATAACGCCCTCCAGGCGCTCAGGAGACGGCATCTCCTCGATGACGCGTCATATCATGTCCTGGCGCGGGCCTATCTGTTCCTGCGGCAGCTCGAAAGCAGAATGAGGATCGTCTCGAACCAGGCGGCGAGCGAACTGAGCAGGGACCCGCGAAAGCTTCATCTGCTTGCGCGTCGCTTGGGGTACTCGGATGACGGGGGGCCGGCGGGGCAAAAGCTTCTTAACGATTACGAAGGCCTCAGAAAACAGGTCAGGTCCGTTTTTATCGACGTCTTTGACAAGAAATGAGCAGTGACAGAGCATTTTTTTGCTAGTCAAACGTCACGACTGCGGGTGCCTGCTCCACGCTGGCAGGGACCGACTTTAGCGCTTACACGCAGCCTGATTCTTCCCTCTGGTCAGACCCGGTTGCGGAAGAGGGGTGGAACCATCGGTAACTGCCGCTCCCGCAGTCATCGGCGGCGTCATCCAATAAGAATACTCTCCTCCTGTTGTACTCCTCCTTCATGGAGGACAAAATCCCGCCCTATTTTTTCTTCATAAGTGATTCTTATAGCTTTCCATTATGAATTTATGGTTTCGGCGAGCATTTTTTCTTGACAACTTCTCCGTCATTATAATAACATAACCAGCTGTGCAAAATGAAACCCGTCGTGTGCATAATGCAATGGAAAATCCAGAAATAGCGAGTGTGTATCGGACCGTCACTCAACAGCACTTGGAAGAGTCTAAAGGGGGGAAGGATAAGAAATGGTACACCGATATTTCAGCGTCATCATCGTAGTATTTCTCATGGCAGCCATACTCCCGGCCGGTTTTGCCGTTGCCTCGCAGGAAGCTGCGCCCGCCGCAGCTCCGGCGCCGATGCAAGAGCACGGTGAGGTGCATGGAACGGCGCCCGCAACCCCCGTTTCCGGCACACCCTGGTGGATCTGGCCTCTTGCATTGTTCATCGTCACGTTCATCCTCGGCATCCTCGCCGTGCTCGGAGGGGTGGGCGGCGGCGTTTTGTTTGTTCCGATCGTGGGAGGATTTTTCCCGTTTAACATCGACTTCGTGAGAGGCGCCGGTCTTCTCGTCGCTCTCGCGGGAGCGCTTGCCGCGGGGCCGGGACTGCTCAAAAGGAACCTCGCGAGTCTTCGGTTGGCGCTGCCCGTCGCGCTCATCGCGTCGGCGGCTGCAATCGTCGGCGCCATGATCGGCCTCGCCCTCAAACCGAACGTGGTCAACACGCTGCTGGGCGCGACCATCCTGTTCATTGTGATCATCATGGCGACGGCAAAGAAGTCGGATTTTCCCATTGTACCGAAGCCGGACAACCTCGCTCAGAGCCTCGGCATCATGGGCATCTACCGGGAAGAGTCGCTCGGCAAGGACGTGGAGTGGACCGTCCATAAGACACCTCTGGGTTTGTCGCTCTTCATCATCATCGGCATCATGGCCGGCATGTTCGGCCTCGGGGCCGGATGGGCGAACGTGCCGGTGTTGAACCTGCTGATGGGCGCACCGCTCAAAATCTCGGTTGCCACCAGCAAGTTCCTGCTCTCCATCACCGATACGTCGGCGGCGTGGGTCTACCTGAACCAGGGCGCGGTGCTCCCGATGATCGTGGTCCCGTCCCTCGTGGGCATCATGCTCGGGTCCATCGTGGGCGTGAAGATCCTCGCCAAGGCGAAGCCCAAGGCCATCAAGTGGATGGTTATCGGCCTCTTGCTCTTCGCGGGGCTCAGGTCCCTCCTCAAGGGACTCGAAATCTGGAAATAGGAGAAAAAAAATGGCTAACGAAAAAACCAAGGCATCGGAAGAACAGATGGCGTACGCAGGGATCCTGGGCATCGGCATGTGGTTCGGGCTCGCTCTTTTGGTAATCACCTTTTTTGTGTACATTTCGGGTGTACTCCCGACCTTCGTACCGATCAACGACCTGCCGAAGTACTGGACCATGAGGGTCCATGATTTCAATCATGTACTCCATGCCCCCACGGGCTGGGGCTGGACTGCATTTGTGGGTAGGGGCGATTATCTGAACTTCGTGCCTATCGCGATCCTGGCGGGACTTACGATCCTGTGCTACCTCGTCATCCTGCCGATCCTGGCGCGGAAGAAGGACACTCCCTATATGGTCATCGCGATCGTGGAAGTCCTGGTGCTGGCGCTCGCGGCGAGCGGCCTCCTAAAAGTCGGCGGTCACTAAATACCATGGGTCTCAAGATGTTACCCTCATCAAGGGCGGCCAAAAGGCCGCCCCTTTTATTTGAACACTGTCGAAGACCTTGGCAACAGTAACGACGCTCGTATCGTCGAGGGCCAACGGTGACACAGTAAACGACGGACCGCGCAGCGACCTCTTCCCCGAATTTTTTCTTGACAAAATGTCTCAATGGAATATACTACGGCCTCGTAACTCGGTTTTTACCGAGCCCGATTTTTGACAGAGCGAGAATTTATTTTAGATGGAAACGGAACATTTTCTTCTTTCGGGAATCATATTGTTTGCAGTTGGCGCGCTCAGCGCGCTCGTACCAGCAAAAAAAATCACAACCACAGCGTACCTGTTCTCCCTCCTCGGGTCACTCGTCTTTCTGGTCCTGGGTTTTTCCCTCACCTTTGGCGGTCCTGTATCCTATCAAGCCCAGCCCGTATCATCGTTCTTCGAGCTCGCGCTGCGCGGCGACGCCCTTGCCGGTTTCTTCGTCATCATCATCTCGATCGTCACCCTGGCCGTATCGGTCTACTGCCTCGGGTCCGCACGCGATCCGGACTGCTCCGGCACGCCGGGTTTCTTCTATAATATCCTCATCCTGAGTCTCTACGCCGTGGTGCTGTCCGCGAACCTCTTCACGTTCCTTCTTGCCTGGGAAACCATGGCGATCTCATCCTATTTCCTGGTGACCGTCGATCGGAGCGAAAAGGCCTCACGCGCCGGGCTCTTTTACGCCGCGATGACCCACATCGGCACGGCCTTCATCATCGCGCTGTTCTTCATCCTCTACCGGGCGACGGGCAGGATGGATTTTGAAGGAATGAAGGCGGGCATGTCCGGCGTAGCGATGAACGTGAAATCCGTCGTTTTCATCTGCTCCGTCATCGGCTTCGGCACCAAGGCAGGAATCATCCCGCTCCATACCTGGATCCCCCGGGCCTATCCCGTAGCCCCGCCTCACGTGGCAGCGCTGATGTCGGGCCTGATGGTCAAGATGGGGATTTACGGCATTATCAGGATCTGCATGGACGTCATGGGGCAGGGCCCGGAATGGTGGGGGATCGCCGTGATCACGGTCGGCGCGGTCTCGGCCCTGCTCGGCATTCTCTACGGCCTCATCGAGAACAATCTCAAACTTTTTCTCGCTTATTCGAGCATTGAGAACGTCGGGATCATCCTCCTGGGCGTCGGCGCAGCCATGATGTTCAAGAGCAACGGCCTCTCTGTCCTCTCCTCGGTTGCGCTCACGGCGGCCTTGTTCCATGCGCTGAATCACGCGTTGTTTAAGGGCGCCCTCTTCCTCGGCGCGGGAGCTATCATCCGCAGCACGGGCTCGGGAAATATGGAGGAAATGGGGGGCCTTCTGAAACGCATGCCCCTGACCGGGTTGTTCTTCCTCGCGGGCTCGCTCTCGATCTGCGCGCTGCCGCCGTTTAACGGTTTTGTGAGCGAATGGCTTACCTATCAGTCGCTGCTCCTCGGTTATCAGTCGCCGTCGGTGACCGCGAAGATCGTGTCTCCTCTCGGCGGCGCCGCCCTGGCCTTGACCGGCGCCATCGCCGCCGCCGGGTTCGTGAAGGCCTTCGGCATTTCATTCCTGGGCATGCCGAGAACAGGGCAGGCCCGGACCGCTCAAGAGGCATCGCCTTCCATGCTGCTCGGCGCGGGATTGCTCGCGGCGCCCTGCCTGCTCCTCGGTCTCTTCCCGGGGCCGGCGCTGTCGGTCCTTTCTCCGGCTGTCTCTGTCCTCACGGGCGCCGCTGCCGCGGTGGAGAACCAGGGCGTTCTCAACATCGGCCAGACGTCTGCTTCCCTGTCACCAGCCGCCCTCTTAATCACTATGGTTGTGATGCTGTTTGCCGCGCTCGTTTTCATCAGGATTGTCGGAGGGAAAAGAAAAACCGCCTATGCCGATTCATGGGACTGCGGCATCCCCGGATTGACGCCCCGCATGCAGTACACGGCCACGGCCTTTACCAAACCGCTGCGAATAATCTACAAGAGAATCTATTTGCCCAGTCGCGATATCAAGGTGCAGTACGCGCTGAAGCCGTTTTTTGTAACTTCCCTGCGCTACGGCGGCGACATCACGCCTTTCTTCGAGCGGTATGTGTACGAGCCGGTGACCAGGTTCATTGACGCAGTCGCCGGCAAGGTCAAACTTTTGCAATCCGGGAGTCTGCAGCTTTATCTGGGATATATTTTGATAACCCTGATCCTGCTCTTGATTTTCGGGACGTAAGGAAACAGGGGTCAGGGTCCAGTTTACAGAAAAAATGGAGTACTTCCAATTCCTCATAGTCATCCTGTTCTCTCCGCTCGTGAACGGGGTGATCAAAAAACTCAAGGCCAACATGCAGGGCCGCGTGGGGCCGGGCGTGCTCCAGCCTTACTACGACCTGCTGCGCCTGTTCAAGAAGGACATGGTGGTCTCCACCGTCACGTCCTGGATATTCAGGGCCACGCCCTACGTCGTCTTTACCGCGACGGCTGCCGCCGCCGCGATCGTCCCGGTGCTCTCCACGGCATCGGCATACGGCATGATGGGCGACGTGATCGCGGTCATTTACCTCTTTGCCCTGGCCCGTTTTTTCATGGCGCTCGCCGGGCTCGATGCGGGCACCGCCTTCGGCGGCGAGGGGAGCAGCAGGGAAATGACGGTCGCGATCCTCGTCGAGCCCATGATGATGCTCGCGCTTTTTACCGCGGCCATTTCCGCCGGCACCACGAACATCGCGCGCATCGCCGCGGCCCCGGGCGCAGCGTATTCCCCGGCCCACCTGCTGGCGCTGTCGGCGTTCATGGTGGCGATCGTCGCGGAGACGGGCAGGGTGCCCGTGGACAATCCCGACACCCATCTCGAGCTGACCATGATCCATGAGGGGATGGTCCTGGAATACTCGGGCCGCTATCTTGCGCTCATGGAATGGGCGCATTATGTGAAACAGATGGTCCTGTTCACGCTCGCCGTGGACATCTTCTTTCCCTTCGGCATCGAGCATGCAGGCGCTTCGGCGGGGCTTGCCCTGTCCGCGGGCATCTACGCCGCGAAGATGCTCTGCATGGCTTTTGTGATGGCGCTCGTCGAGTCCACGCGCGCAAAGATGCGGTTCTTTCAACTCCCGTCCATTCTGGGCGGAGCGTTTGTTTTGGCATTCCTGTCGCTTTTGACGCACATTATGATGGGGAAGTGAGCCGCGCGCGTTGAGCGCCGAATTGGAGCGAAACGACTTGAAAAACTGGATTGAAGCTTTCTCGATAATCGACTTTATCTCCGTCGGTATTTTGTTGACGGCCGTAACCCTGAACGCCTTTAAGAGCATCGAGTCCTACGTGAAGGCATACACGATCAATTCCTGGCTGCTGGCAAGCCTGATCGCCGTGGTCGCGGTCCTGGTCGGCGAAACGCACCTCTATATTGCCGCCCTGCTTACCGTTGCGACCAAGGGTCTCATCATCCCGCTTTTCCTGCGCAGGATCGTCCGGCAGATGCGGGTGACCCACGAGGTGCAGCCCTACATCAGCAACTCGTTGTCCCTGGTTATATCCGGCATTCTCGTCGCTGTGGTGTACGCTTCGCTCAAGGACGGCATTTTCGTGACGGGGTTCTCAAGGAATGTGCTTCAGATATCCATTGCCGTAATCCTCATCAGCCTGTTCATCATGATCACGAGAAAGAAGGCGCTGACACAGGCCATCGGCCTCTTGTTCATGGAGAACGGCCTCTTTCTCGCGGGGTTCTCGCTCACTTTCGGCATGCCGACGATGATCGAACTCGGGGTCCTGTTCGACCTGCTGATGGGCGTTATCATCATCGGGATCTTCGCGATCCAGATCAAGCGGGCCTTTGCGTCGGCCGACCTTGATAAACTGACGGTATTAAAAGGATAGGATGAGGTAAGAAGTAAGAAGTAAGAAGTAAGAAGTGAAGGAAGAGAGGAGATACGAGAGTCAAGTGCTTTCGATATTGATCATACCGATTGTTACGGCGATCATCTGCTACAACGTGAGGAATGCCGCGACTCATCGGCTACGTGAGCTTAGCAGGCGCGGCCGTCCTGGCGTTTGCCGCGTTCCCGCTGATAACGGCGTCCATCTCGGCGCCGATAGCCGGGTTTTACGGCGCGTTCTCGATGGACGCGCTGTCGGGCTACATCATGGCGCTCGTGATTGTCCTCTCCCTCGCATCGGCAGCCTACTCCATCAGCTACCTCGATCACGAGTTTGCGGCGGGATTGACGAACCTTCGCGGCATGCGGATGTATTACGGTCTGCTCCACCTCTTTATTTTCACCATGCTTCTCGTGACCATGGCGAATAACCTCGCCATCATGTGGATCGGGATCGAGGCCACGACGATCGTTTCCGCCCTCCTGATCGGCCTCGGTTTCCATAAACGGCCCCTGGCCGTCGAGGCCGCATGGAAATACATCATCCTGTGCACCGTGGGGATCACCTTCGCCCTCCTGGGCACCTTCATCGCCTACTATGCGTCGACAGCGGTCATGGGGACCGAGGGAGCGCTCGACTGGACCGTCCTCCGCGGCATCGCACCCAGGCTGAACCCTGAGACCATGAAACTCGCCTTTGTCTTTGTGCTCGTGGGCTACGGGACCAAGGCGGGTTTGGCGCCGGTGCATAATTGGCTGCCCGACGCCCACAGCCAGGCGCCGAGCCCGATCAGCGCGCTGCTCTCAGGCATTCTTCTGAACACTGCGTTTTACGGCATCATGCGTTTCGTCTCGATCGTCGAACCATCTACCGGGAACGCCTTCACGGGCAATCTCCTGATCCTCTTCGGCCTCATTTCCGTCGGCATATCGTCCATCTTCATCCTGGTGCAGGACAACTTCAAGAGGCTTCTCGCGTACAGCAGCATCGAACACATGGGCATCATCTCGCTCGGCGTCGGCATCGGCGGCCCGGTCGGCATCTACGGAGCGCTTCTGCACATTCTGAACCACGCGCTGTCGAAGCCCCTCATGTTCTTCGCCTCGGGAAAGATCCAGTCCCGCTTCGGCACCACCAATATCGCGAACGTGAACGGCGTCCTCACGTCGATGCCTCTTCTGGGCACGCTGACGTTCATCGGCGCCCTGTCGCTTTCCGGCACGCCGCCGTTCAACATTTTCGTGAGCGAATTTACGGTCCTGAAGGCTGCCGTGGACCGCGGTCTCTGGCCCGTGGTCGTGCTCTTCCTTATTTTCGTCGTGATCGTATTCTACGGTGTCCTGTCAGGGTTCGGCAAGATGCTGTTCGGAAAACCCGGTGAATCGGCAAGCGCGCCTGCCGCACACCATCACGAACCGGGGCATGCGGCCGGGAACATGCTGGGCAATGCCGTGATGATCGTGATGGCCGTGTCGGTAATCCTGCTGGGATTCAGGGTCCCTTCCTTTATCGACGATACCCTCAGGTCCTGCGTGCAGGTCCTCGGAGCACTGTGATGGAAAAGATCCTCAATAAAGCGGTAAAAATCACGGACCGGCTGAACGAGTCCACCATCGAGGTTAAGGCCGAGGACTATAAGGACATCTGCGGGCGCCTTTCCGAAGACCTCCACGCCATGCTGCGTCGTGATGTTTGCGACCGATGAACGCGGGAAAGACGGCGTCTTCAGGATCTATACGGTATTCACGATCCCCGGCGCTGACCGGTTCATCCTCATCGTCCTGCCGGTATTGCCGTCCGATCCGCGGTTTCCGTCAATAACTCCCCGCATCCCCGCCGCACACTGGTACGAGCGCGAAATCAGCGACCTGTTCGGCCTTACTCCGGAGGGCCATCCCGACAAACGCAGACTCGTTTTTCACGAGGCCTTTCCGAAGGACTCTCATCCGCTCCGTAAAGACTGGAAAATCAGCGGCGCGGAGCTCAAGGAGTGGGGAGAGGGGGTTGCGGTTCATGTACCCCATCCCTTCATGGAAGTAGCGGGCGAGGGGATAGTCGAGATCCCCGTCGGGCCTGTGCACGCCGGCATCATCGAACCCGGTCATTTCCGGTTCAGCGCGATCGGCGAGACGATCTTCTTCCTGGAGCCGAGGCTCTTCTATACGCACAAGGGCACGGAAAAGCAGTTTGAGAGCCTTGACTTCACCGGGGGCGTAAAGCTTGCCGAGCGCGTTTCCGGTACCTCGTCCTTTTCGCACGGCGCGGCCTATTGCATGGCCGTGGAACGGATGACGGGCACCGAGATCACCGAGAAGGCGGCCGCCGTCAGGACCCTTGTCCTCGAGCTCGAAAGGCTCTACAATCACATCGGCGACATCGGGAACATGTGCGCGGGAACGGCGTTTGCGCTTGGCTATATGAAAGGCGCGATCATCAAGGAGCGGCTCATGCAGCTCAACGAGCGGCTGACCGGCAGCAGATATCTGCGGGGCGTCAACGTCGTGGGCGGCGTTACGAAAGACGTGTTTGACCGGGCCGACGATATTTTGAAGACCATGGATGAGGCTACCGGGGAATACAAAGGGCTCATGGAACTCCTGCTCGGTTCGGTCTCGCATATCGAGCGGCTCGAAAATACCGGCAGGCTCTCCAAAGATATTGCCCGGAAACTCGGGGTGACCGGCGTGGCCGCCCGGGCCTCTGGCCTTTTCGACGACATGAGAAAGTCCCATCCCCATCTGCTCTACGACCGCCTGATTTTCGAGGCCCATACCCTGGAAAAAGGGGACGTGATGGCCCGCATGATGATCAGGGCGGAGGAAATAGAATGCTCAATCTCCATGATCCAGGCGCTTTTCGAAAGCGCTTACGAGGGAGATCTGTCCGTCCCGGTCAAGCCGGCCCCGGCTTGGTCCTCCGCGCTGGGATATGCGGAATCGCCGCGCGGCTCCCTGTTCTACTGGGTCATGGCGGATCGTGAAGGCAAGCCGCTCAGGGTGAAACTCCGGTCGCCGTCCTACTGCAACTGGCCCGCGGTGCCCTTCGCGGTCCACGGGAACATCGTGCCCGATTTCCCGCTGTGCAACAAGAGCTTTAATCTGTCGTATTCGGGTACGGATATGTGAGGAAGTAAGAAGTAGAAGTAAGAAGTGAGAAGCAGCAGGATATTTCAGGAAGCAGATATGATAAAAGAGATTCTCAAAAACCTTATCGGCAAAAAACAGGTTATCCCGTTCCCCGAGGGCTTCAACGTCACCGCGGAGCAGGCAGCGAAGATTGTTGACTTTCAGCGAAAGATTGATACAATCTTCGGTAGGTCGCTCCGGATCCGTCAGGTTGATGCAGGATCATGCAACGCTTGCGAATGGGAATGCACGGCGCTGACGAATCCTATCTACGATATCCAGCGCTTCGGCATCGATTTCGTCGCTTCGCCGCGCCACGCCGACGTCTTGCTCGTAACCGGTCCCGTGTCCCGCCAGATGGAGCTTGCCCTCAAAAGGACCTGGCTCGCAATGCCGGAGCCCCGCCTGGTTCTGGCCTGCGGCGACTGCGCCTTGGACGGCGGCATCTATAAAGGAAGCTACGCGGTCACGGACGGCGCCGCGAACGTCATCCCCGTTGACGGCTACATACCCGGTTGTCCTCCGACGCCCGTGGCGATATTGATAGGGATTTCTCAACTTATCGATTCGCGGACAAAGTCCGTACAATCGGGTTAGGGCTTTCATTTCTTGGTTCTCCCTTTGAGGGGAAGGAAATTTTTGATAACAGCTGAACCACAATGAACTTGTTGTGAAATAACACGTGCACTGACCGGTTTCATGATCGATTGAAGGCTCTGATTTTCCGGAGGTAGGAACGTGCTTTTTTCACCTTTCAGTCTCATAGCCTTGTCTTTCGCTGCGCTGGTTCTTCTGCTGGCGCTCGCTCCGCTTCTGCGTTCGAATCAGCGCCTTCTTATCTACACCGGTTTTACTCTTACCGCTATCGCCTCTTTTCTCGCCGCCTCCTCCGGAATATGGGCTGTGGCGAGCGGCATCACCCAGCAGGTCATTCTGCCGGCCGGCCTTCCCGATCTGCCCTTTCATCTCCGGCTCGACCTCCTGTCGGGATTTTTTCTTGTCGTCGTCGGCCTGCTCGCTTTCTTTGTGTCCATCTACTCCATCGGGTACGTCAAGGGGTTTCTCGGCCAACGACCGGTGACGAGCCTCGTGGTTTTTTACGCCTTCTTCCTTGCCGGGATGTTTCTGGTGGTCCTTGCGGACGATGCTTTGTTTTTCCTCATCTCCTGGGAGATGATGGCGGCGTCGTCCTACTTCCTCGTCCTCTTTGAAGACGAGCGTGTCGAGAACAGGAGGGCCGCGTTTCTGTATCTGGTTGTCGCCCATGTAGGCGCCATCGCAATCCTCCTGTCCTTCGGGGTCATGGCGGGTCTCGCGACCGGATTCTCGGGGTTCCAGGCGTATACCTTCGACGCCATGCGCGAAACGGAGCTTCCGGCAGGCTTGGCGACACTGGCTTTTCTCCTCGCCTTCTTCGGGTTCTCCGCAAAGGCCGGCGTGATTCCGCTCCACATCTGGCTTCCCGAGGCGCACCCCGTCGCACCGTCGAACGTGTCCGCCCTCATGAGCGGCGTGATGCTCAAGACTGCCATCTACGGGATCGTCCGGGTTGTCTTCGACCTCATCGGAGATTTCCCCTGGTGGTGGGGCGCGCTCGTATTGGTCTTCGGACTGGTCTCCGCGGTCATGGGCGTGCTCTACGCTCTCATGCAGCACGACCTGAAGCGGCTCCTTGCCTATCATTCCGTGGAGAACATCGGCATCATCCTGATCGGCATCGGCCTGGCCATGATCTTCACTTCGTTCGACATGTCGCTTCTGGCCGCCCTGGCCTTGATCGCCGGGCTCTATCACACCCTGAACCACGCGATGTTCAAGGGACTGCTCTTCATGGGCGCCGGCGCCGTGCTTCACGCGACCCATGAACGGAACATGGAAGAGATGGGCGGGCTCATCCGTTTCATGCCCTGGACCGCCGTGCTCTTCCTTATCGGCTGCATCTCGATCTCGGCGTTGCCGCCGTTTAACGGGTTTGTGTCGGAATGGCTTACCTATCAGGCCTTCCTGCTTTCGCCCGCGCTCCCCAGTCCGCTCCTGAACCTGCTCATTCCGCTGGGGGCCGCTCTTCTGGCGCTGACGAGCGCGCTCGCCGCCGCCTGTTTCGTGAAGGCCTTCGGAGTGACCTTTCTGGGGCACCAGCGCGGACATCATCCCGGCCGCGTCCATGAGGCGGATTGGTTCATGCGCATCGGCATGCTGCTCGCTGCGCTCACCTGTCTGGCTCTCGGCGTTCTGCCGACGGTCATGATCCGCTGGATGGACCCGCTTGCGGAGGAGCTGGTCGGCGGCACGATAGCCGCTTCCGCGTCGGGCATCGGCTGGATGTGGCTCACCCCCATCGCGGCCGAACGGGCCTCCTATTCGGCGCCCATCGCCTTCATGGGCATCCTGTCCGTCGTGATCGTGACCTATCTTCTGCTTCATACCCGTCCCGGCGCCATCCGCCGCGTACCTCTCTGGGACTGCGGGTTCGAAAAGGTCACCAGCCGGATGCAGTATACGGCTACGTCCTTTTCCATGCCCCTGCGCAGGATTTTCGGTTATCTCTTCAGCATCAAAGAGCATGTCCGGCAGGTTCCCCCTGTCGCACACCCTGCATTCCCGCAGCGCCTGCAGTACCATCTGCGGGTGAGGGACCGCTTCTGGCTCTGGATCTACCAGCCCGTGGTCGACGCAAGCTTCTGGCTGTCGCGCCGGATCGGAAGGATGCAGCAGGGACGGATTCAGATATACCTTATCTATTCGTTTGTGACTATCCTGGTGCTGCTGATATTTTCGAGATGAGTAACATCGCAGAGCAACTTATATTGTCATTCCCGAATGCTTCTATCGGGAATCGCAGAGAGTTTTTATTTGTATAGTAAAAGTCAACCTGGATTCCCGCTTTCGCGGGAATGACGAATATTAAACCGAGGAATGAACTAATGACATATCCATCCTCTCATCATAGAAGTTCTTCAAGTCGCCGTCCTCCTCTTTGTCGCCCCCCTGTTCGTGGGGTGGGTGAAGATGGTGAAGTGCTGGTTCCAGGGCCGCACCTCTCCGAGCCTGCTCCAGCCCTCCCGCGACATCAGGAAACTTCTGAGCAAGGACGTGACGCTGGCGGAGAACGCCTCCTGGATATTCCGGTTTACGCCCTACCTCGTCTTCGGCGTCTCGGTCATGGCCGGCGGGATCATCCCCACCCTGTCCATCGATCTGCCGCTGTCGGCAACGGCCGACGTCATCGCCCTGGTGGCACTTTTTGCCATCGCGCGATTTTTTACGGCCCTGGCGGGTATGGACATCGGCACGGCCTTCGGCGGCATGGGTTCGAGCCGTGAAATGACCATCGCCTCCCTCGCAGAACCGGCCATGCTGATGGCGGTGTTCGCCGTTTCCCTGGTGAGCCATTCAACGTCCCTGTCGCAAATGGCCCATGTCATCTCCCAGGGGCATTCCATGCTCCGGCCTTCCCTGGTCTTCGCGCTTCTGGCGTTCGTCCTCATCGCCCTTGCCGAGACGGGGAGGGTGCCCGTGGACAACCCGGCCACCCATCTGGAGCTCACCATGATCCACGAGGCCATGATCCTCGAATACTCCGGCAGACATCTCGCTCTCATCGAATGGGCGGGGATGATGAAGCTGTTTCTCTTTACGGCCCTCGGGATCGCTTCCTTCTTCCCCGGGGGGATCGCGCTTGACAACGACCTGCTGTCCGTCATCGTCGCCTTTCCGGTCCTTCTGATCAAGCTTGCAATTGTCGGCGTGGGACTGGTGATGATAGAGACGGGACTTGCAAAAATGCGGATTTTCCGCATAACCGAGTTCCTGGGGAGCGCCTTTCTCTTCGCGACCCTCGGGATGCTTTCGTATTTCATGCTGGAGTAGTCATGCAAGCGCCGAATAGTACTACAGCGAAACTTTCGTGTCATTCCCGAATGCTTCTATCGGGAATCCATTTTGACGTAAATCTTACAAGCCAATGGATACCTGCTTCCGCAGGTATGACAAATTGAATGATCAGAGGAATGACATGAACATGCACCTTGCAGCGCAGATCAACAGCTTGCTCGCGGCCATGATCCTCCTTACCGCCTTTGCCCTGGTGGTGCAGCGGAGGATGAACGCCCTTCTGCACCTGTTCGCGTGGCAGGGGTTCCTGCTCGCCGTCAGCACCGCTATCGTCGGGTATGTCGGGGGCAAACACGATCTGTACATCTCTTCCATCCTGACGCTATCGATGAAGGTCGTCCTCCTGCCGTACATATTGCATAAGCTGATCGTTAAGCTGAAGATCCACAAGGAAGTGGAGACGGTGGTGAACATCCCCACCACCATGCTGATGGGGATCGTTCTGGTGATATTCTCCTATCATCTTACCGCTCCCATCAGGGAGCTCTCCACACTCGTGACCCGGTCCACCCTGGCGGTCGCCCTCGCCACGGTCATGCTCGGCTTCCTGATGATGATCACCAGAAAGCACGCGGTCACCCAGATCATCGGGTTCCTCGCCATGGAAAACGGGCTCCTCTTCGCAGCCACGAGCGCCACCTACGGCATGCCCCTGGTGGTCGAGCTGGGCGTGGCCCTGGACCTGTTGATCGCGGCGTTCATATTCGGGATGTTTTTCTTCCACATCAGCACCACCTTCGACAGCCTCGATGTGGACCAGATGGCGAGGCTGAAGGAAGAAGACTGAGGTTCTCGATGGAGCTTCTCATATCTTCTTAGGCGTTCCGCTCTATTTCGTCGTCGGCCCTGGCGCTGGCATTCGTCGGCGACCGGAAGCTTGCGCCCGAGGTGAACATCCTCGGCTCCGCCGCGACCTTTGTCGCGAGCATCCAGCTTGCGCTCCAGGTCTATGAGCACGGCTCGATCCTGGCGGGGAATAATTTTTTCTTCGTCGACGCCTTCAGTGTCTACCTGACGGTTCTCACCGCCTTTGTCTCCATGACCACAGCCATCTTCAGCAGGCGCTATATGCGGCGTGAGCGCGAGCACGGCACCATCGGCCACCGACGGCTTCGTTTCTACCACGCCATGTTCCAGCTCTTCATCTTCGCCATGCTGCTCTGCCTCCTGACGAACAACGTGGGCATTCTCTGGATCGCCATGGAGCTGGCCACGCTGTCCACGGTCCTTCTGGTGTCCCTGTACCGCACGCCGGCCGCGATCGAGGCCGCGTGGAAATATTTCATCCTCTGCGGCGTGGGCATCGCCCTCGCGCTCTTCGGCACCGTGCTCCTGTACTTTGCGGCGGAAAAGGTGCTCGGCGAAGGCGGCGCGGCTCTCCATTGGACGAATCTATACCAGGTAAGCAACCAGCTCGAACCGACGATCCTGTCTCTGGCCTTTGTGTTTCTCATGGTGGGATACGGCACCAAGGTGGGGCTCGTGCCCATCCACAACTGGCTGCCCGACGCGCACAGTGAAGGCCCCACGCCCATCTCCGCTGTGCTCTCGGGGCTTCTGCTCAACATCGCGCTCTACGCGCTGGTGCGGTGCAAAGTGCTCGTGGACGGCTCCACCGGGACGCACCATTCGGGCGATATCATGATGGGCTTCGGCATCCTCTCGATCATCGTCGCCTCCTTCTCCCTTCTGCGGCAGAAGGACATCAAGCGGCTTTTTGCCTATTCCTCCATCGAACACATGGGTATCGCCACCTTCGCCTTCGGCCTCGGCGGCCCGGTGGCGACCTTCGGGGCGCTTCTCCACATGCTGGTCCACAGCCTGACCAAGTCTTCCATCTTCTTCACCGTGGGCCACGCCTCGCAGATGCACAGGACCCAGGAGATGGAAAGGATCAAAGGGCTGATCCGCGGCAATCCTCTCGTCGGGTGGGGGCTGGCGCTCGGGGTCATGGCGATCGTCGGGATGCCGCCCTTCGGCGTGTTCACCAGCGAGTTCCTGATCCTGACGGCCACGATCAAGGACGCGCCGCTCCTGGCGCCGTTTCTCCTCCTGGGGCTCGGCGTGTCCTTTGCGGCGCTCTTCAGAAGGGTGCAGCCCATGGTCTCGGGAGAACGGCCTCCCTACCAGCACCGCTTAAAGTCGCACATGTCCCGGTGATACTGCACATGTCGGTGGTACTCGTTCTCGGCCTCTATATGCCGAAGTTCCTCGCCGGGTGGTTCCAGACGGCGGTGGAGCTGTTGAAATGAACGGAAGGTTACTTCTGATGAGTGACGGACGACCGCTTGTTTCGCTCACTGGGACGATGGACGCAAAGACTATTCGTCTCTCGACCCTCGTCCATCGTCCCTCGGGTGTTTGACATGGCCAAGTTAAAAGAGCTCATATTATCAAAATTCGGCCCGGACGCGAAAGCAGTGGAAGGCCAGTATCCTTCTTCCGTTGCCATGTTTCTCGTGCCGCGGGAGCGTTTTGCCGAAGCGGCAAAAGCACTCAAGAAGGAATATGCCCTGCTTGCCGCCGAATGGGCGGCGGATGAGACCGCCTTCGAACGGGGATTCGGGATCTATGCCTGTTACCGGAGGGAGACGGAATACCTGATCGTAAAGACACTCGCTCCCGCTGACGATCCGACGTTTCCCAGCCTCACGAAAAAATTTGTTCCTGCCTTCCGGTTCGAGCGCCAGATGAAAAGTCTCATGGGCGTTACCGCCACCGGCCATCCCGACGCGCGTCCCTGGATAAAGCATGAAGACTGGCCGGAGAATGCCTGGCCGCTGAGAAAGTCCTTTGACGCCTCAAGCCGCATGCCGAGGGTCTACGGCGAATATCGCTGGATCCGGGCCGAGGGCGAGGGGGTCTATGAGATCCCCGTCGGCCCCGTGCACGCGGGCATCATCGAGCCCGGACATTTCCGCTTCCAGGCCGTGGGAGAGGACGTCATCAATCTGGAAGAAAAACTGGGCTACGTGCACAAGGGGATCGAAAAACGGTTCGAGTCCTTTTCCTGGGACGAGGCATCGAGACTGGCAGGCCGCGTGTCCGGCGACACGACGGTCGCGCATAGCCTGGCCTATTCGCGCGCAGTCGAGGCCATGACCGGGTGCGCGCCGCCCGACCGCGCCCTGTGGCTTCGCGCATTATTTCTCGAGCGGGAGCGCATCGCGAACCACCTGGGCGACCTCGGCGCCATCTGTAATGACGTGGCCTTCGCCATCCTGCTGTATCAGTTCAGTAGGCTGAAGGAAGCACTTCTGCGCACGAACCTCAGGCTCTTCGGTCACCGGTTCATGATGGACAAGGTCGTTCCGGGCGGTACGGCCGTTGATATCGACGCAGGCGGCGTTCAGGCGATCCTTTCGGAAATGGACTGGCTGGCGAAGGAATTCGAGAGGCTCGTCGTCATCTATGACGAAAACGCCTCCGTCGAGGACCGGGTGAGGGACACCGGCATCCTCACCTCCGAGAAGGCGAGGGACCTGTGCGTGGTGGGCTTCGTGGCCCGCGCAAGCGGCCTGAACCTCGACTGCCGCATCCACGATCCATTCCCTCCCTATGACCACATCGGCGTGACCATACCGGTGCTCGTCTCCGGTGACGTCCATGCCAGGGCATGGGTCAGGGTGGAAGAGATCAGGGACTCCATACGGATCATCCGGGAGATCCTGAAAACCCTGCCGGACGGAGCAATTACCGCCCCGGTCAGCCCGCCGCTGCCTGACAGGTGCGGATTTGCGGCTGTCGAGGGCTGGCGCGGTGAGATCCTCTACTGGGTCCAGTCGGGGCCGCCGGGGAGATCAACCGCTGCATGGTGAGGGACCCCTCGAGCGTGAACTGGCTCGGGCTGGAGCAGTGCATCCACGGGAACATCGTCCCCGATTTCCCGGTATGCAATAAGAGCTTTAATCAGTCGTATTCGGGGAATGATTTATAAATAAGGAAGGTATCTGACTCAGGTTGTCATTCCCGCGAAAGCGGGAATCCATTGGCCTTTTCCAATGCTAAATTCAAAATGGATTCGTCCTCGAATGAATCAATCGTGGATAGATCATTCGGGAATGACGGTTCGGTGTTGGAATTTATTTTTTCTCACGGAGCTTTATGATCCGAATCCTTAAACAGATCTTCCACACCGGCATCGTCACCGAGCCGCTTCCGCCGATCACCGATCCGGAGCTCGAAAAGATCGGCGTGCATCTGGAGGAGGTCATCAGGCGCCGCTTCCGGAGAAGCCTCACGATCCGCCAGGTAGACGCCGGCTCGTGCAACGCCTGCGAGCTCGAGATCCACGCCATCAACAACCCCATTTACAACTGCGAGCGCTTCGGCATCCATTTTACCGCATCACCGAGGTTCGCCGACATGCTGCTGGTCACCGGGCCGGTGTCCCATAATATGGAGATCGCGCTCAGGAGGACCTACGACGCCACTCCGACGCCGAAACTCGTGGTTGCCGTCGGAGACTGCGGATGTACGGGCGGCATATTCGGCGAAAGCTTATGCCTCGCTCGGGGGCATTGACAAGGTCATCCCCGTTGATGCCCGAATACCGGGTTGCCCCCCGACACCCACGGCCCTGCTTCAGGGAATCCTGAAAGCTATCGGCAGGTAGCTTCCCGTATTTGTGATCGTGATCACACCATCAGGGCTAGAAATTTGCTAAGAATATATCATGGACGCAGGGACGTGTCACGGTTTCCCGTTAATTTCTGCTATACTACGTTAGTGTCGACCGACGATTAAAGGGGGAGGGAACATGGAAAAGGCTGCGGTAGTCTGGTTCTTATTCTGTCTTATGATCCCCTTCAGCGCAGGGGCGGATCAAGTGGGAGGCGGCGATCTGACCTTTTCGTCCAAAGACGCCGCGCCGGTGGTCTTCAGCCATCAAAAGCACGTGAGCTCCAAAGGCATCAAGTGTTCGGGGTGCCACTACCATGTGTTCCAGATGAGCAAAGGATCTTACGCCATGGACATGAGTCAGATTACGAAAGGCGCTTTCTGCGGGAAATGCCACAACGGTGGGAAGTCTTTTGACGTTAAGGAAAAAGCGAACTGCGCCAAATGTCATAAATAGCAAGGCCATGATGCTGGCTCATCGATAGATATCGTAAGGCCTCTCAGACCGCTGTCCGGAGCGCACCACATCGACAGCAAACCCGGTTACTGTCTCTCCCACGCTGACCACCATATGATTTTCCCATCGCGATTCCACTCCACGGAGGAAATGCAGGTGACAGGAAAATGCGGGGCATACTGGGGACTGGCAGGGGTCATCCTCCTGCTGGGCAGCGCTGTTTTCCGGCTGACGCCGCTGGCGCTCGATGCCTTTTCCTATCAATGGCACTGGCTCCACTGGACTGGCTTCGTTGTTGTGGTCTTTTTCATGGCCTATGCAGAAGGATACCGGGCGTTTCAGAAGGCGTTTTCTCCGCGCGTTGCCGCCCGGGCGCGGTACCTCCTGACTCATCGCAATATGCTCCACATGCTTCTTGCCCCCTTGTTCTGCATGGCATATTTTCATGCGCCGCGGCGTCGGCAGATCACGTCCCTTTCCGTGACCGCGGGAATCATCGTGCTGGTCATCCTGGTGCGGCTCCTTGCGCAACCCTGGCGCGGTATCATCGACGGCGGGGTGGTCGTGGGTCTGGCATGGGGGCTTGTCTCCCTGGCCGTTTTCGGATTTCAGGCCCTGACCGCCGATGAGTTTCCCTATGAGCCGGAAGTGCCGGAAGAATGAATATCTCGTTTACCAATGTATCAAAGTCTCTGGAAGGTGAACTGATTTGGACCCGGAAATAAAACCGATGCCCGGCAGACTCGTCGTGTTTCTCTTCGGTGAGACCGGAATGAACCTCGAGACCTCCAATGTCGTGGAGTTCAAGGCCGTCAAAAGCGCCCCGAGTTACCCGGACGTCATCCCCAAACAGAAAATCATCAAGGTCGAAAATCACGAGGTCGAGGACGTCGAGGTAGGTTTCGTGGTCAAGGCGTATTTACCGGACGTGGTGGTCGTCGAGGCCTCGCTCGACATGGACGACATCCTGGCGGACACCACGCTGGAGTTCAAACGCTCGCTTATCGGGGAATGCAGGAAAATCCTGGGTGAGTTCGGCTGCGACCCTCAGTTCGACGAGGAGTACAGCGTCTATTGCATATCGGGCTACAGCGGAGACCCGGAAGTCTACCTTACCCTGCACGGGGACAAGATTGCCGCGTTTCTCAAGAACGAAAAAATCGCTCTCGACGAGGAAGAGGTGCAGGCCACGCTTTCCACCTATCTGAAATACGGCAAGGACGACATCACGATCGTGGACTGGGACGGCGCGTTCATTTTCGATTCCTCGGGAGACTTCGAGAGCAATATCGAGCTTTTCGAGATCGCCAACCTCCAGCTTCTGAAATCCCGCATACTCGACTACGATCTCGACGAACGGCTCGAAAAGACCCTGCGTCTCATGGGCGTTTCGAAACGGCTTCCCATCATCAGCTCCGGAGAAGTCAGGAAGGTCGTGAAGGAAATCATCGAGATCCGGACGCTGTCGATCCTGGAGTCGGAGGCTGTGGAGCGGAACATCAAGCTGATAGGCGACTGGTATTCCGCAAAGCTCTACTCCCTCATTTCGAAGAAATTTCACCTGGACAACTGGAAGGCCGAAATCAAGGAAAAACTCGACACACTTGAAGACATCTACACCATGGCGACGGAAAACTTCAGCGTTTCCTACCGCGCGACGCTCGAATTCATCATCCTCGGCGGATGGTTCGTGCTCCTGATCCTCTACGTATTCGAATTTCTCCTGACGAAAAAATAATGTCGCACAAAGCAAAAAGTCCCGTGCTATCGGTTTCCTTTTAATCAACCCACTCTGCTCCAGCGAGACCACCATGAAGGCGAGGCCTTTGCCTCTGCACGCGTTTGCGCTTCTTGCGTGAGCCCGAGCATGACCCTTTCCAACTCCTTGCGCTTTGACTCGATCTCCTCTTCGGAAGTGCCGTTGACGATAACCGGCTCGCCGTATAATATCAGGGCGTCCGTCATAGGGGCGGGGATCATGAGTTTATCCCAGGTTTTTTCCAAAACCCAATAACGTTTTGCCCTCGCTGCAACGGGAATGATAGGCGCCTTCAGCTTGCCGGCAAGATATACGACACCCTCCTTCACTTCATGCCGGGGACCTCGCGGACCGTCTACGGCTATGGCGGGATGTCTCCCGCTGCGCAGTCCTTCGATAAGGCCGATAGCGGCCCTGGCCCCTTTGCGCTTGCTCGATCCGCGCACCACATGGTAGCCGAAGCGTTTCAAGAGCCTTGCCATGATCTCGCCGTCTCTGCTTTCGCTTGCCGGAATGACGACGTCTGACCCCCGGTGGGAGTACGTGAGCAGGAACAGGTCGCCGTGCCAGAAGGCAAAGATAAAGCTTTTCCCCTCCGCCTTCAGCCGGCCCGCTATTTCCCGATTCTCGAAAAGGATGCGCGCCGTCCTGCCCCAAAGAGAAATCATGGCCCAGGCGATGAAGGAAATAACTTTAGCACGGATCATGTCCCGTCTCCAATTCTTATTGCGCAAGATGAGTTGTCTTGTCTAACGTGGTTGCCCTAGTTTATCGATCAATTCTCCTCACCGTAACGAAGAGGTCCCCGGAGATGGGATGGACCCGCGGCGAGGGACGAGTCTGGTTCAGCTTCATCAAGGGCGCGTCGGGGTCCTTGTTGAAGCAGAGGATCTCGGCCCGTGTGCCAACATAGTCTATGTGCTGCGGTGCGCCGGAGATGCCGAGGGCGATGATGAGACCGGGGTTTACGCGGACGCCGGTCTGGCCTATCTGCGCCTCGAGCGGCAGGAGTTTTAAATCCTGAGTCACCTTGCGCGTGGCGCCGAACAGGGGGGTGAGTCCCAGGGCCTCCAGCTTCTTCTTGAGTTCCTGCGCCAGTTCCAGACCAGCGCGGTCCCTGATCCCGTAGCCCAGGGTGATGATCACGTCGGCCTGGGTGAGGGTCGGTCCGGCTTCGGCCGGAAGGGGCATGAGCCACGTCTCGCTGAGCGAATACTCGAGTGCGAAAGCGGAAAAGTCGCTTTGGATTTTCTCCGCCCTGACTCCTGCGTCCTGCGAGATTGTCAGGAACGCCGCGCCCTGCTCCAGTCGTTCCTTCCGAATGAGCCTGCCGTCGTAGGCGGGAATCGAAAGCAGCGCAGCCCCGCGGTCTTGTGACGAAATCGCTCCGACATTTCCGATTACGCGCGCGTTTCTCCGGCGGGCAGCAAGTTCGCCGGCAACAAGCCCGAAGGCATCAATCCAGTATGAGCCGCCGAGGACCAGGGGCCGTTCCGCAGTTTTCGAGAGAATGCGCAAAAGTTCCCGCTTCCCTTCGATGGAGAGCATCCCGGCGCCGGTGTCGAGACAGTAGGCGCAGTTCGCGCCGTTCGATCGCGCCAGGCCCGCCAGCTGCGGCCAAAGGGCACGCGGCGCGGGTATGACCGCGTTTACGGGCATTTCGAACAGGTCTGCAAGCTGTCTGCCTGCGGAAAGGATCGCGGCGTTTGCTTTCATTTCCCGCGGGTCGAGGGCCGCCCAGACTGCATTCCCATGGGCTGGACCTGCCGGGATGACGCTTCCCCGGTATTCCTCCGCCTGGGCTGAACGGGCCCTGGCGGCATAAGTCTTGAGATAATCCGCAATGTCGGACACCGTTGTCATCGTCTTTGTCGAGGTCGCGGCTCCGGCAGGACGTTCGAACCTCGGCAGCAGGGTAGCGGCCGCATGGTCGGAGGAATGGAGCGTTGTGACGCGGGCTGACGCCGCTTCAACGATCTTCGCGATATGCGCCTCGCGGGCAGAAGTCGCTCCCGTAGTTTCGACGACAGCCGGCGGCGTTATATGCTCCAGCCCCAGTCCGTCCTGCCGAATCAGGAGCCGGGCCTTCCGAAAGTGCGTC
The DNA here is from genome assembly GCA_963741205.1 of Nitrospirota bacterium. GTDB lineage: Bacteria > Nitrospirota > UBA9217 > UBA9217 > UBA9217 > JAJYKN01. Next base: position 49,610 of record CAVUHW010000026.1, on the reverse strand, counting down.
CTTCCGAGAGCGCCGGCAAGGTATGCGCCGATGCCCTGTTCTCCGTCGCGGCACAGGGACCCGATCGTAATGAGGTCATAGGCGCCAGAAAACTCCAGCGTTCGCACTGCGTCTGCAAGCGCCGCGGGTGAGCCGTGGCCGTGGTCCAATCGCATGAATCTGTCCGCCCCGGCGGCGGACGAGCGAAGGACACTTTCGTGCTCGGGTCCGCCGACAAAAAGCACGTCTACGTCGACCTTCGCAAGGCTTTGCTCCTTGAGCGTCAGGGCTTGGAAAAGGCCGGAGCAATCGAGGGGATCGCCGGTCCACACGAGCTCGGCAATCGAACCGTCGGTCAGGTCGGGGAGAGGGCGCAAGATCGGCAACGGGACGGAGGATGGCGAGCACCCGGAACGGGGCCAGAAGCGGCGTCATCCGCCCGGGAAGCGCGCTCGCCGGTACAGCAGCCCGGTCGAGCGCCGCATCGGCTGCGCGCACCTCTGCCGGATCATGGTTTATGCGCACTTCTTCCCACAGAGGCTCATATTTTGCGAGGAGCCCTTCGAGGCGCGACACGGTCCTCTCCGCGGCCCTTTTGCCGGCGTCCTTGATAAGGGGCTCATATTCCAATCCGGACTGCGCCAGAAGCTCCTTTCGCGCATCGAGCCATTCAATTCGATAGTAAATGCACTCGAGCCGCAGCGTCTCCGCGGCCATCTCCGCGAGCGGAAAGAACGCCGGCTGGAGCATGGCATCGGACCAGGCTGTGTCGCCGAGCAGGTCCGCCGCATTCCTGACAAACGTTCTCAGGCGGTTCTTCCATGAAGCAAGCGTTGCGGCCCTCGCGTCATCCGGGTTTGCCGCAAGCTCGGGCCAGACCGCTGCCTGGGCGATAAGGTCCTTCAGGATCAAAAATCGCTGTACTTCATTCGTGCCTTCGTAGATCGTGAGGATGCGTGCGTCGCGCCGCGCCTTCTCAAGGAGGAATTTTTCGGTCTGTCCGGCAGGGCCGAAGGCGCGCTCCACGAGCGAGATCAGTTCGTGGATGTCCTCGGAGCAGGCGTACTTCGCGACGGCCGATTCCATGCGGACCGACTCATGGGGCCGGTCGAACAGGCCGATCAGGTAGAAGGCGAGGGACTCGCTCCCGAAGAGCACCGCTGCGGCTTCGCCAAGGAGGCGGTCCCGCTCGCGAGACGGGGGCGCCAGGAGCGTCGCCTCTTCCAGAAGCTTGTGCATGAGCGAGGTTGAAACGACCGCAAGGCCGCAGCGTCCCACGTTCAGCGTCTCGAGTGCGTTCACCTGGCCATGACCTTCGTACCCGATCACGGCCTCGCGCGGCACTCGCACGCTGTCGATGGATATCTCGTTCGTGGGCGAACCCCGCTGCCCCATCTTCTTCTCGTCCGCGCCGACCTTGAGGCCTTCCGCATGCCGGTCCACCATAAAGCCCGTGACCCCCTCCGTCGTCTGCGCGTAGAGGCAGAGCTGGGTCGAGATGCTGCCGTTCGTGATCCACATCTTTGCGCCCGTGAGGCTGAAGAATTCATACACCGGACCAGCGTCGGACGAACGCACCTGGCCGATGTCGTGGAACTCGCAGTCCTTGTCTTGATAGCGGTAAGCGCGGATGCCCAGGTCCGTGGCGTAGTCATAGCGGTCATACCGGATCGGGGCAGACTCGCCATCCGGAGTCCGATACGCGATGCCGTGTTCGAGGAACATGATCCTGTCCGCGTCGATCAGGTAGCGGACGCTTGTTTCGTCCCTTTCATCGAGCCGGAAGGCGTATCTGCCGTCCTCGAGGGGGGTAAGCTTGACGATCCTGAGTTTGGCCGTGGTCTTGACGCCTCCGGAATCAGAGCCTGCCGTCGGTTCGGTCAGGGCGAAGGCGCTCACCGCGCCGTGACCGAGGTACCGGAGGAAAAGGCGGTGGCAGCGCTCCCGCCGGGGGAGTTCCTCAAGCGCTGCGCGCACATCGGGCATGACGTGTCCGAACAATTCCGCGGCCCGCCTGAGGTTCGTCATGAATCCGCCGAAGTCCCCGCGACGTCCGGCAATGCCTGCGCCGTAGAAAGCGCGCAGGAAATTGGCGGCAAGGTACTTGACCACGCGTGTATGGCGGATGCGCTCGTCAACGAGCTTCATCACCGCCTCGTACTCTTTCTTGATCCACGAGGGGTTGGGGTTTTGAAAGGACGCGATGAGCTTCGTCAGCCTTGCGCCTATCTCTCCAAGCTTGTTCGAGTCCTGCGCCAGGGGAGCGAGCTCCTCGCGTACGCGCGGAAGTTCTTCCTCGAGCCCGAGGAGGATGGGAGTGGTGCCGATGCTCGTGTTCGCCATGATGAGCAGGTTGATGCCCGCGTCGCCGAAGCTCCCGGCCACGGCATTCAGGATGTAGTACTCGGCCTTGCGCCAGCCGAGGCCGTCCTCCGATTTCGGGATATAGGTGGCGAGCCAGCCGCGCTCTTTGATTGCTTCGATTACCTCCGGGGGAAGTCCGTGGATTTTTTCGATATACCGTTCGATGAAGAGCCCGTCGTATTTCCGGTCCCGGCAGTTCTTCTTGAACCAGCCGGCGAGTTCCGTCCAGCGGGCGCGCAGGCGCGGATCGTGCAATTGTATCTCGGGAACGAAGCGGGGTGAGCGGTCGAAGGTCGTGAAGAAAAAACCGCCCGATTTGTGCGGTGTCCCGGCTGCCGTACAGAAGGACTCGTAATCCGGGTCAAGCGCGACCGCCTTGCCAACCGGTTCCACGGGAAGGAATGCGGCCGGCTGCACCATCCCCCATCCGGAGGACAACGCCGCTTTGTTTAATGCATCCGTTGCAAGCCCGATCAGCACTTCCGCAGCCGCTGCCTCGGCCTCCATGCTTTCACCGGAAGCGAGCCCGTCCTCCGTCTTCGCAAGCACGAGCTGTATGCCGACGACCAGAGCCTTCGCCTGTCCGGCAAGCCCGGGGTCCGCATTCTCCGGCAGGGAGGCGTTTTTTTTGTCGAGTTCCGCAAGCTTTCGGGCAAGTTTATTCAGGGGCTCGTCTCGAAATGCGGATTGCGGAATGCCGGTAACGAGCGAGGCGTTCAGTTTTTCAGCGGCCCCGTATCCGGGGGCGAGAAACCGAAAGAGCGCGCTGTCGCGGTAGAAACGAGACAAGAGGTCATCCTCGGAATAGGCAAAACCTCCGAAGACCTGTCCCGCGTCGTAACCCATGCTGCCGGGCTCGGGGCTGTAAGCAAGGGCGGCGAGGGTGGAGCAGAGAAGATCAAGGTGGATTTCGGATTGCCCCCGATAAAAGCCTTCGAGGGCGGGCTCCTTTCGGAGTGCGGAATGCGGCGAACCCCCCTCACCTCTGTCCTCTCCCCCGAGGGGAGAGGATATGATGATAGTGTCGTACAGCGTTTCCAGGAGGAGGCGCCAGGCCTCGGTCCTGGCGATCATGGCCTTGACCGCGCCGAGCTTCGCGATGCCGTCACGTCCTTCCGTGTCGAGCATCTGACCCGGGAACTGGACCCGGCCCAGTGCATGCTCCTTGATCCTCTTGCAAAGATAATCGCCTGCCCCCAGGGCGATGGCGAGGTATGATGCTGCGTCGGGATCCGCTGATTTTTCCGGAACGATGATAGCGTATTTCTTTACGGTGCAGTTGAGCGCAACATCGGCAAGTCCCGCGGCCCGGAATCCGATCGCGGGAGTGGGGGTGACCGTGATGCCCGCGGAGGAGAGCGGGACGAGGTGCCCTCTCTCCCGCGCGATGATGAGGATGGCGCTGCATGCGGCAAGGGGGATGAGCTTGAGCGTTCCCGTGAGATGGACGCGTGTCGATGCTCTCCCGGATGTCAAGATGGTCGGCGCGCACCGCGCAGATGCCAGGGTCGAGTCTGATGCCGCCTTCTTTTAAAATGGTCAGCGCCGAGAACTGATGCGCTGCAATGAGGCCCAGTGCCGGGCTGACCGAGGAGAGGGCGCGTATCGTTTCGAGAGGGGCCTCGCGATGTTCGGCGATGAATTTTCGAAGCGTTCCAACCCACGTTTCGGGCATGGGCGCCTCTTCCCACTCTTTCACGATCCGGTCCGGGAAGATCGCTAAAACTTCTTCATAGGAAACCGCGAGTCCTCCATTGTCCGCCCCTTGCCCTTCGGCTACGCTCAGGGCCGGCGTCGGGGGACGTAACTCGATCCCCCTTTTCGCGAAGGGGGTATTTGACAACCATGCATCGAGCCGTTGTTCAAGCCGGTGACAGCAGTAGAGCGCATGGAAGAGCCTGTCATCAGCAAGGCGCTGCTCTATGTCTTTTCGATCGGACTGAATGACCTGTGCGGGCTCGTGCCTGCCGTCGTTCAAGAGGGCTGATTCGAGCCTCTGGAGCTTCGCGCCGAGCCGTTTTCCGAGAGCAAGGGGCCAGGCCTTTCTGCCCTCATCCGCTGACGCGGGCAGCTTCGAGACAGCATCGACGAAAGCGGCCGATGCGCTTTTCGCTTCACGGGAAGCGAGAAGAATATCCTCGTTCAGGTTCCAGAGCTTTCATCGACGGAAGCTCAACTCTCCCTCTCCCCTGCACTCTCCCACCAGGGAACAAGGGGTTGAGTTCCCCCTCCCTTGACGGGGGGGGTGGAGGCGGGATGGTCCATCGCTTCAGAGGAATCCAGGAGCGCCGGGATCGCGCCGCTCTCGGGGCGGTAGATGAGTTTGTGGTCCGTATGCCTGCCCCAGAGGGCGGCACGCGGCTCGGCCCTCCAGCAGGATTCGCACTTGATGCAGTTCTCGAAATTCACCGTTACTTTACCGCGGCCGGAAAGCGGCGCATCGTAGCCGTATACCCGGGCAGGACAGACCCACCACAGCGAGGCCCGCGACATCTCGGGCTGTGATACGAGCGACGCGGGCCAGAGCGTCCTGATATGCGACTCGCTCCCCACGCGGTAAGTGTTTGTCGCGAGCTTGGCCTCGAATCCGATCGCGGGTTTTATCGCGTCGAGGTCCCGCGCCTTTCTCTGCTCCTCGTTGTATGCCATCACCGGCTCCGCGAGGAGCTTTGCGACCGGCGTCTTGAGCACGTAAAACCGGAAGGCGTCCCACGACGCGGTGAGGACAGATAGGCAGAAGAGGGTAAGGCCGAAGAGAGGAAGTACGATAAAGTCCGAAAGGCTCAGAGACTGGATCATGATCTCGATGGCCTCGGGAAACTTCTTCTCAGCCGGGACATCGTCATTGGCATAGACCGCCCTGATGGCGCGGGAGAGAGCCGGGGAAAGGCGCTTGAGGAGCGGGCCCGCGGGCCAGGGAAGGGAAGATGCCTCTACCCGTCTGCCTCCGATGCTCATGATGATTTCTAGGCGCTTGTCGGCAGGCTTTTTGCGAAAGGATGTTTGAAATCCATGTGCCCCACGTGACGGGGTTCACGATCGTCTTGACGATCGGCTTCCAGAGCCGGAGGCTGCCAATCGCGCGCAGGGTGTCGCCTGTCGATTCCCTGAGCCCGCGGAAGGAGAGGATGTGCTTTCTGAGGAACCTCCCCGTCTCCACATAACTCCCGGTCGAAAGGAAATGCGCGCTGCCGCAGGCCATGTCCACGGTCCTTCCGAAGAGCACGGACGACTTTCCGAAATAGCGGGGCCATTGGGAAAGATACCGCGCGTTCTTTCCGTATACGCTCTCGCTGGAGCGGCACGAGATATTCCTTCGTAAGGTTTTTTATATCGGGAGTGCGGCCTTTGCCCAGAATAACCTTCGCTGCGCGGGCGAACAGGAGTCCCGTGGCCGAGGCCGGGCCGGTGAAATTCGGAAAGGGAATGTCAATACCGAGCCCCGCAGACGCGCCTCCCACAGCGAGTCCGTCCTCGACGAGGACCGGCCGTTCGCTCCATCCGCCGCTCCTGACGATTTTGGTGCCGTATGCCGAGAGCTTCGCGTCACCGGTGAGTTCCTTGATGAAAGGGAGGCCCCTCATCCATTCGAAGAGCCGGTCGTGGTCGCCCTGGTAATGGTTTTTCAGATTGTCCAGGGGGAGGACATAACCCAGAGACAGGCTGTCCTTGTTCGTGTACAGGAAGCCGCCCGACGTTCAGTCTCGCGGTCCTTCCCGCGATCTGCGCGTTCCTGATGAGAATCTCGTACGCGCAGCCTTCGCCCGAGCTTGAGGTCGAACCGCTTTTCGATCTCCTCCGGAGCGAGCGAGAGCACCGCCTTGACGCCCTGGAGGTAGTGAGGCTCCGGAACGCGTTCGAGCTGTTCCGACCGAACGAGATGGGACGCGTCGCCCTCGGCGATGAAGACGATAGCGGCGTAGAGAGGTCCGCGGTTCGTCTGGACGCCGATGACCCTGCCGTCCTTTCGGATGAGCGAGGTGACGGTCGTTTCCGTGATGTGAACGGCGCCTTTTGCGGAGGCCAGGTGCGCAAAGTAGGGATCATAGACCGGCCGGAGCACGGTGTAGCAGTTCTTGAAGGCCGAAGGCTCAGTGAGTTCGACGCCAACCACGTCCAGGCCGTTATGGAGGAGCGTGCCACGTCTCGTCACACGACGCTCAAAGGGAGCTGCCTCGACCGCGGCAGACCCGAAGCAGTCCGGATCCGCGAGGCTCTCCGTGAAGTAAACGCAGCCTGACCAGTTTTCCGCGCCTGCATACACCCCGGCCTCGAGCAAGGCAACGGATATTCCGCTGCCCGCGAGGGCGCCTGCTGCGGTCACACCGGCAGGACCTGCGCCGATGATGACGACGTCGAACCTGTAATTTATCATGGATACTCCCGGATATCCGAGATGAAAGATTGAAGTTTGAATGGACACGCGTTGTCTTGAAAAGATAGACAGATTATAGCAGAATAATCAGGAGGTTGTACCGGTTAGCAGTTTAATTGTCTGTCGCGTTATTGTATATCTTTAATCACATATCAACTGGTATGTCATCCCCGAATATCTCTATCGGGGATCCATTGTTCCATTATTTAAAAATGGATTCCCGCTCAGATGAGATGATTGAGATCGGGAATGACATCCTTTTTGCTAAGCGCTACATTTTTTAAGACCAGTAACAATTCACATCGGTTCGTGGCCGGCGACTTATTGAGAGTGCTATTGTTTTGCTTTCATAAGGTTTCGAAGGTCGGCACGGCCCTTTTGTCTGGTTACTTTTCGTATCTTTTTTTTCTTCTTCACCATTACTTTTTGTTACGAAGCAGAAGGAAAATGGACCGCCCTCAGTTGACCCAAAGCATGGCTAAAAAAAAATATCGTGAAGAGTGCAGTTATAATGTGTAATCTATTATTAATCTAAATTTTATTCGAGCCTTATATGCGGTCCTTGTTGCTGTTTGTTGAAACTGTCATGGCGCCGAGAACCTGTTGAATCAATGGTTTTTTAAATCCACTAACGCGTTATGGCGCCATTGCGACGATCTTCTTTAGTTTTTTCTCATTGTCCCTCTCCCGCGATGTGCCCTACTCTATCACCTTCAAAGTGGACAGCCGGCTCTTTTGTCCGAAAACTGGTATCTAATTTGCTACTTTGTTAGGCATGAGGTCCCTACCTGGTTCAAATCAAGCCGGTCATGACATAATTATCGACGAGGTTGTAGCTTTCCTCAAGAAAGTGCCGCCCTTCCAGTTCCTCGACGACGAGAACCTTCAGGCAGTTGCCGGCAACGTGTCCATGGAGTTCTATCCCAAGGGCATGTTGATCATGAAACAGGACGACCCGCCGAGCGAATCAATCCGCATCATTAAGAAGGGCGGGGTCAAGCTCTCTATGGTCTCGGACGAGGGCGGCGAATTGGTGATTGACTACCGCGGCGAGGGCGACACCTTCGGCTTCCTCTCGATGATCGGCAAGCACCGCGTGCGGGCGAATGTTTCGGCTGTGGACGACACGATCTGCTACCTCCTCAGGAAGGAGATGCTCATAAAACTCATGGACGCCCAGCTTTCCTTCACCGAGTATTTCCTGAAATCGCACGTCTCGATGTACATCGACCGGACCAGTCGCGAAATGCAGGACAAGAGCATGTTCTACGGCGGGAGCGACCGCCTCCTGTTTACGACGAGGGTAGGGGACATGGGCGTCAAGGACATCATCTCCACGCAGGAGGACGCGACGATCCGTGAGGCGGCTGCCATCATGACCGAGAAAAGGATAAGTTCCGTTGTCATCATGAGCGGGAACAATATTCCCGTCGGCGTGGTGACCGACCGGGACCTCCGCGAGAAGGTCGTGTCTCGCGGACGAAACGTGGACGAACCGGTCAAGAACATCATGAGCACGTCTCTGATCAGGGTGGATGCGCAGGATTATTGCTTCGAAGCCGTGCTCCGGATGATCAAGTACAATATCCACCACATCCTCGTGATCAAGGACGGCAAGCTCACCGGCGTGATCACGAACCACGACCTCATGATGCTGCAAGGGACGTCGCCTCTGTCCCTTACGAAGGACATAGAGAGCCAGCAGACCGTCGAAGGGCTCGTCCCGGTCTCGAAAAAGATCAACGGCATCGTGGGCCTTCTGCTCAAGGAAGGGGCAAAGGCGAGCAATATCACAAAGATCATAACCGAAGTCAACGATCGGCTCGTGCGGAAAGTCCTCGAAATCACAGAACGAAAACACGGCAAACCGCCCGTTCCCTATTGCTGGATCGTTTTTGGAAGCGAGGGCCGCAAGGAACAGACCTTCAAGACCGACCAGGACAACGCCATCATCTATGCGGACCCGGCGTCAAATGAGGAAGCGGAGGCGGCTGACAGCTATTTCGCGTCGTTTGCCGAGGATGTTAGGGACGGGCTCCTCCACTGCTGCGTCCCGCTTTGTCCTGCGAATTACATGGCGGCCAATCCCCTCTGGCGCCAGCCGCTCAAGGTGTGGAGAAAATATTTTTCATCGTGGATCGATACGCCCACGCCGGACGCGGTGCTGCACTCGGTGACTTTTTTTGACTTTCGACCCATGTTCGGCGACATTACTCTTGCCGAGACGCTCCGGGACGATCTGAACGCCCTTCTCCGGGACAAGAGGGTGTTTCTGGGCTATCTCGCCAACATGGCGATCAAGAACAGGCCGCCCATCGGGTTCTTCAAGTCCTTTGTGGTGGAAAAGGGCGGGGAGCACAAGGACTTGCTCAACCTCAAGGTCAAGGGGCTGGCGCCGCTGGTGGACATCGTCCGGCTCTTTGCGCTCGAGAAAGGGATCCACGAGACATCGACGCTCGAGCGGATCGAGACGCTAAGGCCGCTCCACACGATCGTCGAGGAGTACGCCGACGACCTCGAGCAAGCCTTCGAGTTCATCATGCTCCTCAGGATCCACCACCAGTTCAGGCAGCTCAGCGCGGGAGAGGCTCCCGATAATTTCATCAATCCGAAACGGCTGAGCAATCTGGAGAAACGATCGATCAAAGATGCGTTCCATCTCATCACGAAGATACAGGACATGATCATCGAACGGTACAAATCGCTTATCTGGTAGGAAAGTCGATAGTCAGTCGGTCAATAGTCTCTATTCAAGTGAATCATTCGACCGACGACTGATGACTACGACTGACGATGGAATCTATGTTGGGACTGTTCAAGAGAAAAAGAAAGAAAACAGCGGCGATCGACGAGAAGACGCCGATCTCGGACGCGCGATACGTGGTCGTGGATACGGAACTGACCGGTCTTGACGAGAAGAGGGACTCCATCGTCTCCATCGGCGCGGTCCGCATGATCGGCGGGAGCATTGGCCTCGGGGACACGTTTTACCGGGTCGTCAGCCCGCGCACCGAATTATCGGCGGCCAGCGTGGTGATCCACGAAATCACGCCGTCGGAGGTGGAGTCGAAACCGGTCATCGACGCCGTGCTCGGAGAATTTCTGGAGTTCTGCGGCGAAGCCGTGCTCGTGGGCCACTTCATCTCGATTGACCTCAGTTTCCTCAATCGGGACATGATGCGGATCCGGGGGACTGAAATCCCGAACCCGGCACTGGACACCTTCAGCATCTACGAATGGCTGAGGAAACGGGACAAGTGCCCCGATTACGCCGCCACGTCGCACCCCGGATTCCGGCTGCACGAAATCGTCAAGTGCTTTGATATCGCGGTAAACGGGGCGCACAATGCGGTCATGGATGCGTTCACCACGGCGCAGTTGTTTCAGCGGTTAATTCCGCTCCTCGCCGAGGCGGGTGTTCATGACCTTGGGAACCTTTTACGCATAGGAATTCCATTTAAAGGGGGTGATAATTTCAAACTGACCAGCGTATTCAGCAACTTTTAGCGCACGTCACTAAATAACCACAAGGAGGATGAAGCATGGCAAAATTAAAAAAGGAAGACATCTTAAGCGACCCGGATTTCCTGCAGTTATCCAGCCAGAAGAACACCATTTCGATCATCTTGACGATACTGGAACTGGTGCTGTATTTCGGGTTCATTGCCCTGATCGCGTACAACAAGCCGTTTCTCGCGCAGAAAATGAGCGCGGACGGGGCGGCCACGATCGGGATCCCCATTGCCGTCGGGACCATCCTGGGATCGTGGGTATTTACGGGCATTTACATCTGGTGGGCCAATGTGAAGTATGACGAGCTCGTCAAAAAAGTCATAGCAAAGGTAGGAGGATAACATGCCGCAGACAACAATCATTGGACAGGCCAATCCCGTTGCAATCGGGTTCTTTGTCGCCTTCGTTATTTCCACCCTGCTCATCACCTGGTGGGCGGCCAAAAGGACAAGGACCACAAAAGATTTCTACGCCGCCGGCAGAAGCATCACCGGCTTCCAGAACGGACTCGCCCTCGCGGGCGACTACATGAGCGCGGCATCGTTTTTGGGCATCGCGGGCCTCGTGTCCACCAAGGGGTATGACGGCCTCATCTACTCCGTGGGCTGGCTCGTGGGATGGCCGATCATCATGTTCCTGATCTCGGAGCCCCTCCGGAACCTCGGCAAGTACACCTTTGCCGATGTCGTCGCCTTCCGGCTGCAGCAGAGGCCCATTCGCGCGGCCGCGGCCGCCGGGTCGCTGGTCGTCGTGCTCACCTACCTCATCGCACAGATGGTGGGCGCCGGCACGCTGATCAAGCTCATGTTCGGCCTGCCTTTCGAACTGGCCATCGTGATCACCGGCGCTCTCATGATCTCCTACGTGATCTTCGGCGGCATGATCGCCACGACGTGGGTCCAGATCATCAAGGCCGGGCTGCTTTTGGGCGGCGCAACGCTCCTCGTCATCCTGACCCTGAACAAGTTCGGATTCAGCTACGGCGAGCTCTTCAAACAGGCGGCTGTCGCCACGCCCTTGGGCCAGAAATTCCTCGAACCGGGCGGTCTGGTTACCAGCCCCATTGACGCATTCTCGCTGGGGCTTGCCCTCATGTTCGGAACCGCCGGCCTGCCGCACATCCTGATGCGGTTCTACACCGTGCCTGACGCGAAAGCGGCCCGCAAGTCCGTGTTCTACGCAACCGGGTTCATCGGCTACTTCTACATCCTTACCGTGACGATCGGCTTCGGCGCCGCAGTGCTCGTGGGCCAGAAGGTCATCATGGGCATCGACAAGGGCGGCAACATGGCCGGCCCGCTTCTGGCCGAGGCGCTCGGCGGGAACGTCTTCCTCGGCTTCCTGTCCGCGGTGGCCTTTGCCACGATCCTCGCCGTGGTCTCCGGTCTCACCCTGGCCGGCGCGTCGGCCCTTTCCCATGACCTTTACGTGGGCGTGATCCGGCGCGGGGTCGCCAATGAGAAGGAAGAGGTGAAGGTGGCGAAGATCGCAACCGTCGCTCTCGGCGCGACCGCGATCCTTCTGGGCATCCTGTTCAAGGGACAGAACGTCGCCTTCCTGGTCGGCCTCACCTTCGCGATCGCCGCCAGCGCGAACTTCCCTGCGCTCCTCATGTCGATCATGTGGAAGAAGTTCACGACCTATGGGGCGGTGATGAGCATCTATACCGGCCTCATTGTCGCGGTCGTGCTCCTCATCCTGAGCCCCACCGTGTGGCTCGATATCGTGCACAAGGACGATGTGGCGAAGGTCCAGGCCCAGATCAAGGAGATCGATACAGCCGCGGCCGCCATCGACCCGCAGATCGCCGAGCTGCAGAAGCAGATCATCAGCGCCGATGCGATCGCAAAGCTTAAGAAGAAAGAAAAACCCGCCGCCGAGAAGAAGAACGCGGACCTGCAGGCATCCATCGCCGCAAAGACAGCGGAGAAGGAGCAGCTTGCGGCGAAGAAGAAGGACGCAGCCGCGGCCATGCCGAAGGCCATCTTCCCGTTGAAGAACCCCGGTATCTATTCCATGGCCGCCGCGTTCCTGATGGGTATTCTCATTTCGCTTTTGGCGCCGGACAAAGAGGCGCAGGAGAAGTTTGACGCCGAGAAGGTCAGGGAGTACGTGGGTATCGGAGCGGAATAGCCGTCGAACCTCATGCAGCAGGCAGTGAATCTCAGTGAACCGGTGAGCGGCGGACGGGGAGAGGATCCCCGGCGCCGTTCGTCGGTTCGCTTCTTTTATGTGGTTTGAACCGGGCAGCCGCGTCGCGTTGATTTACATCCCGCTGAGACCGGGACTTGCGCCGGGGAACCCTTCGCCTTCGCGGTTGAAACGTTACGGGTTCGGGATCGTCCGCTGGGAAGCAGAGAGCAAAACGGACACCGGAGCGGACTTACGCCTTTGACAGGCAGGCGTTTTTTGTGTAAGCTTGATCCGGGCTCTGTCGTCATCTTACATAAGGAGGAATAACAAGAATGGCTAGTGACAACATCCAGGTACTTTCGACGGAGAAGAGAACCTTCCCCCCGTCAAAGGCGTTCAGTGAAAAGGCCCACATCAAGAGCATGAAGGAATATGAAAAGATCTACAAGCAGTCCGTCGACGACCCGGACAAATTCTGGGGGGAAATGGCGGAGAAGAACCTGACGTGGTACAAGAAATGGGACAAAGTCCTGGACTATGACTTCCAGAAGCCTTACATCAAGTGGTTCGCCGGCGGCAAACTCAACGTCTCGGTGAACTGCCTGGACCGCTACATCAATACGCCCACGCGCAACAAGGCGGCCATCATCTGGGAAGCCGACGGCGGGGAGTACCGGACCTACACGTACCAGCAGATGTACTACGAGGTCAATAAGTTTGCGAACGTTCTGAAGAAAAAAGGCATCAAGAAGGGCGACCGGGTCACGATCTACCTTCCGATGATACCCGAGCTTCCGATCGCCATGCTCGCCTGCGCCCGGATCGGCGCGATCCACTCGATCGTGTTCGGCGGGTTCTCCTCCAAGTCGCTCATGGACCGCATCCAGGACTGCCAGTCCAGCTGCTCATTACCGCGGATGAAGGCGTGCGCGGCGGCCGCTTCGTGCCCTTGAAGACCAACGCGGACGAGGCCCTCAACGAATGCCCCACGGTCAAGAACGTCATCGTGGTGCAGCACGCGTGCACGGGCAAGGTCAGCCTGGAGCCGGGCAGGGACTCCTGGTGGCACGAGGAAATGAACGCCCCCGACATCGCCCTCTACTGCGAGCCCGAGAAGATGGATGCGGAAGACCCGCTCTTTATCCTCTATACGTCGGGCTCCACGGGCAAGCCCAAAGGCGTGCTCCACACGACGGCAGGCTACTTGCTCTATACGAACCTCACCTTCAAGTGGATCTTCGACTACCATGAAGAAGACATCCATTTCTGCACCGCCGACATCGGGTGGGTGACCGGACACAGTTATATCGTGTACGGGCCGCTTTCCGCAGGCGCCACTTCGCTCATGTTCGAGGGCATCCCCACATACCCGAATGCCGGAAGGTTCTGGGACATCGTGGACAAGCACCGGGTCAACATCTTCTACACCGCGCCTACGGCCATCCGCGCGCTCATGAAGGAAGGCGAGAAATGGGTGGAGAAACACGACCTGTCCTCCATCAAGGTCCTGGGGACCGTGGGAGAGCCGATCAACCCCGAGGCCTGGATGTGGTATCACAAAAATATCGGCAAGGAAAAAATCCCGATCGTGGATACCTGGTGGCAGACCGAGACCGGCGGGATCCTGATCACGGGGCTTCCCGGCGCTATTACCGCCAAGCCCGGTTCGGCAACGCAACCGTTCCCGGGGGTCGTGCCGCAGGTGGTAAAAGAGGATGGTTCGCCGGCCAGGCGCGAACGAAGGCGGCTACCTCTGCATCAATAAACCCTGGCCCGGCATGCTGCGGGGTACTTACGGCGATCCGGAGAACAAGCGCATCAAAGAGGTCTATTTCAGCCGGTTCCCCGGCAAGTACTTTACCGGAGACGGAGCGCGCTTTGATGAGGACGGCGACTACTGGCTCATGGGACGCGTCGACGACGTCATCAACGTCTCGGGCCACCGGCTCGGCACGGCCGAGGTGGAGTCCGCGCTGGTCAGCCACGAGGCGGTCGCCGAGGCGGCCGTGGTCGGCTACCCGCACGACATCAAGGGCGAAGGCATCTACGTTTACGTGACCCTGAAGGACGGTCATAAGCCCTCGGACGAGCTCAAGAAAATCCTTGCAGGCCATGTGCGATCCGTCATCGGCCCGATCGCCACGCCGGACAAGATCCAGTTCGCGCCCGGACTCCCGAAGACGCGGAGCGGCAAGATCATGCGCCGCATCCTCCGCAAGATCGCCCACAACCAGGTTGAGGAACTGGGCGATACGTCGACGCTCGCCGATCCGTCTGTTGTGGAAAGCCTCGTGAAGGGGCGCATGGCGTAACAGGGTTCCTTGACATACTACGACGTGCTGTTTATACTTTGAGAAAGCCCATTTGTGGTTCAAAATACTGCAAATGGGCTTTTTTTCTTTCAATCAAAGGAGTCCCTTCATGAAAAGACTAGCGTTCGTGATCCTGCTTTTGTGCCTTGCCGGTTATTCCCATGCGGACGAGAAGCGCTATTCCGTCCCTATTGGGGACTCTCCGGCAATGGGACCCGCCGATGCCCCTGTGACGATCATCGAATTTCTTGATTTCCAATGACCGCACTGTGCGGCGGCCGGTCCGACCGTCAAAAAGATCACCGAGGTCTATAAAGGCAAGGTGCGGCTCGTAATCAAGAACTATCCCTACATTTACCGCGACTACTCTCATCTGGCTGCTGAAGCCTCTCTCGCCGCGAGGGACCAGGACAAGTACTGGGAGATGCACGATCTTATGCTTAAGCAGTCTCCGAAGCTCGACCGGAAGAACCTCATCGCCTATGCGCGGAAGCTCGGGCTTAATGTAAAAAAGTTTACCGAATCGCTGGACACCCAAAAGCATGCGAAGGAAATTGATCAGGACGAAAAACTTGCGGTCGACATGAACCTTTACAGCACCCCCACGTTCTTCATAAACGGGCGGAAAGTCATCGGCGCACTGCCCTTTGAATATTTCAAAAAAATCATCGACGAGGAACTGGCGGCGAAGCGCTGATATCCAATTGCGGAATGGGGGGCGTCAATCCGCAAGGGCAGGGAGGGCGGGAACATGCTGTTGCGCGTGATTGCAATGCTTGGAATTATGACTCTTCTGGCGGGTACAACGCTCGCTGGAGACCTTGAACCGCTCCGCTCTGTTACGATTCCCGCGCAGAACCCTCAGACGCCGGAAAAGATCGAGTTGGGCAAGAAGCTTTTTTTCGACCGGAGGCTTTCGGGCGACGGCACGATGAGCTGCGCCACCTGTCACGACCCGGAGAAGGCCTATACCGACGGCCTTGAACTGTCGCTCAGCTATCCTACGACGAGAAACTGGCGAAACGCGCCGACGCTCGTCAATGTGGCCTTCCAGAAATATCTTTTTCATGACGGACGCGCCCTGACCCTGGAGGACCAGGCGCTCTTCCCCATGATGTCGGCCTTCGAGATGAACCGGAACCTCGATTTTCTCGAGGAAGTGATCCGGTCCGTACCGGAGTATGTCGGCGCCTTCCGGAAGGTGTTCGGAGACGAACCCACGCGCCAAAGGATCGCCATGGCCATCGCTGCCTTTGAGAGGACGATCCTGTCCGTGGACGCGCCGCTGGACCGCTTCCTGAAAGGCGAAAGAGCGGCCCTCTCCGATGACGCCAGGGCCGGGCTCGCGATATTCACGGGAAAGGGGCGGTGTGGGGAATGCCACTACGGCGTAAACCTGTCGGATGATAAGTTCCATGCCTTGAACGTTCCCGAGAACCCCGAGCACCGGTCCGACCCGAGAATCGCAGCAACGCGCCGATTCGTGGCCAAGGTCTATCGCTACGAGGACTACCGGGACTTGACCGAGGACCCTGGAAGGTTCCTCATAACGAAAGACAGGAAAGATTGGAAGGCATTCAGGACGCCGACGCTGCGGGAAATAGCGAAGACAGGGCCGTACATGCATAATGGCATTTTCCAGACGCTTGATGAGGTAATCGATTTTTTCGACGGGGGCGGGGGAAAGGGCAACACGGTCGTCAGTCCTCTCGGACTCACCGGTCAGGAAAAGAGGCTTCTCAGGACCTTTCTTGTCGAGGCGCTCTCGGGCGTCGAGGATGCTGCATTCCAATATCCGGTAGTGCCGCGGTAAAAAACGATTCAGGTGGCGGAGTCAGGACCGGTCCTCTCTGGTGCCTCGTCCAACTCGGAACATGACAAACTACGATATTTCCTCTTTGTGATTGGTAACCAGGTAGCTTATGAAGGTTTTTAGCATGTCCCTGTCCTTATCCATCAGGCCTGAGAACGTCACCTGTATCGCATAGAATGCCTGCCCTTTCTCTTCCGCTTTCCTGCATGAGAAAATCCGGCCGATGAAATCGAGATTATTTTCATCATCGAGTTGCAATGCCATAGGGACCATGCTGTCTTTTTCCAGGAACTGATCCGCGAGGATGAGCATGCCGCCGAGGTCGATGTCTTGCACCTTGAAATTCTCGGGATAGAGCAACAATTTTTCCTGGGGAGCGGTTATTTGGAACCTGACCGTGCGCCTCCGCTCCGCCGTCGGCGATACGTCCGCCTTCGCGCGAGGCTCAACCGATTCCAAAAACGCCTTGATCTTATCTTCCGATCCTTGCATGAATTTCATGCCTGCCGCGTAGATCAAGACGTTTTCTCCGTCGACTCCTTTTTCCATCCCGGACAGGGTGGAACGAACTACCATGCACCTGACATCGATCGCATTTCCCCTGTCGCCGAGTCTGATCGTAAATTCCCTTCCGACATCAAGCTTTCGATCCGCTTTGACGGCAATTCCGCCGAGGCCGATGTCCATGATTTCCACTTTATTTGCCATGGTCATCTTGCCCTGAATTTCGATGAGATCGAATCTTTTATGCAATCTCTTATTCTGCATGATGTCATGCCTCCCCGTTCCCTGATGAATCTGTTCCCCCGGGCGATCGATCGCCGGTCTGCCCGTCTCGCTTTCTATGGCCTTCTTAGTTTTTCCCGAAGGGGGGCAGATTTTTTAGATTGCATTATAGCACCTTTTACAAGAACCGCATATTTTTTTCCGCTGCGTTTTCCCTTGTTCAATAGGCCACAGACGCACACAGACGCGATGAGTATTGACTATCAGGCATGTTCTGACTATAATGCTAACCCATATGCACCTTTTTGAGTCCCTTGATCCTCGTACTATTCATCAGAGGACAAAAATCCACATGCAAGGTTAGGATCATGCACACAGAACTCTTTCTCGGTATCGATGTCGGCTCGGTGACAATCAAGACCGCGGTCCTCGACGGGGAGCGGCGGTTGCTCTTGGAAAAATGCACGCGGATCATGGGCGATCCGCTCAATACCCTCCTCACCCAACTTAAGGCGTTGTCCTCTCGATTTCCGGAAAGCAATGTCAAGGCTGCAGGCATTACGGGCAGCGGAGGCAAACAGGTATCCGCGACCATCGGCGCGCTTTTCATCAACGAGATCCTCGCCCAGTCGGCCTTTGCGCGCGTTTTTCATCCCGATGCCAGGACCATTATCGAGATGGGCGGCGAGGATGCGAAGCTCATTACTCTTGCCCGGGACAAAGCGTCCGGCGGCGTCAAGATCGAAGATTTTTCCATGAACACGGCCTGTGCCGCGGGCACGGGGTCGTTCCTGGACCAGCAGGCGAACCGCCTTCATCTCACGATCGAGGAGTTCAGCGCCATCGCCCTGAAGTCCAAGACGCCGCCGCGCGTCGCCGGCCGGTGCAGCGTATTCGCGAAGAGCGACATGATCCACCTCCAGCAGATCGCGACCCCCGTCCACGACATTGTCGCGGGACTCTGCTACGCCATGGCGAGGAATTTCAAGGCAACCGTGGGCAAAGGCAAGAAGTTTCCCACACCGCTCCTTTTTCTAGGCGGCGTGGCGGCAAACATCGGCATGCGCAGGGCCTTCCGCGATGTGCTGAAACTGCCTGACGAGGGGTATCACGGTTCCGGAGCACTTCAACACCTCCGGCGCCATCGGCGCCGCGCTCATGGTCCACGAGCAGCGCGGACAGGCCGGCGTCTATCTCGGCGCCGCGGCGCTTGCCGCCGTGCTGGCGGCGACTGAAGAGAGGGTCCCCAGCGGCATGAGCCAGCTCACCCAGCCGCGGGGCATCATGTCGAATCCGGATCAGGACGGAGCCACCGGCAAGGGTGGGCTCATCGAAGCCTACCTCGGCGTGGACGTCGGCTCGGTGTCTACGAACGTGGTCGTCATCGACAAAAAAATGCGTGTGCTTTCCAAGCGCTACCTTCCCACGGCAGGGAGGCCCATCGAGGCGGTGAAACAAGGTCTTGCCGAGGTCGGCGATGAGATCGGATCGCGCGTGACAATCATCGGCGCCGGGACCACGGGCTCGGGCCGGTATCTGACCGGGGACATGATCGGCGCCGACGTGGTCAGGAACGAGATCACGGCGCAGGCCACGGCGGCGGCCGTGATCGACCCCCTGGTGGACACCATCTTCGAGATCGGCGGGCAGGACTCGAAGTTTATCAGCCTTTCCGGCGGTGCGGTGGTGGACTTCGAGATGAACAAGGCCTGCGCAGCCGGGACCGGATCGTTCCTCGAAGAGCAGGCCGAGCGGCTCGGCATCCGTATCAAGCAGGAGTTCGAGAGCCGGGCCTTTTGCTCCGAATCGCCCTGCAGGTTCGGAGAGCGCTGCACCGTATTCATGGAGTCGGACCTCGTCCATTCCATGAACACCGGGTCGGGGGTGGAGGAGCTGACTGCCGGCCTCGCGTACTCCATTGCCTATAATTACCTGAACAAGGTCGTGGCGGGGAAGCGCGTCGGCGACCGCATCTTTTTTCAGGGCGGCGTCGCCGCGAACAGAGCGGTAGTGTCCGCCTTCGAGACCATTACGGGCAAGCCCATCACCGTTCCGCCGCACCATGAGGTAACCGGCGCGATAGGCGCGGCCATCCTCGCCATGCGGGCGGGAAGCGGCAAAAGCACCTTCAAGGGCTTCGACCTTTCCAAGCGGGCCTACTCCGTAACGACCTTCGAGTGCGCCGAATGCGCGAACCGCTGCGATATCAAGAGGGTGAGTTTCGACGGCGAGAAGCCGCTCTTCTACGGCAGCCGGTGCGAGAAGTACGACGTCAAGAAAAAGAACACGCTGGCAGGGGCCCTTCCCGACCTCTTTGCCGAGCGGGAGCAGTTGCTTGAGAAGGCGGTCATCGTGCGACCGGTCGACGACAAGGCCCCCACGATCGGCATTCCGCGAATGTTGTATGTCAACGACTTCCTCCCCTTTTGGCAGAACTTTTTCAGCGAGCTTGGGTACCGCGTTGTCTTGTCGGAAAGAACGAACCGGCCGCTGATCAACCGGTCTCTGGAGGCCACGGTTGCCGAGACGTGCTTCCCCGCCAAAGTCGGCCTGGGGCATCTCCTGGACCTTCTGGATAAAAAAGTTGACGTTCTCTTCCTGCCGAGCTTTATCCGCTTCCCCGTTGTGCACGACCAGGCGAAGAATGCCCAGGCCTGTCCCTATGCCCAGGCCTTTCCCTATATCGCGAAGGCTGCGATCCGTTTCGGCGATACGAAGACAATCGAGCCCGTTCTCTTTCTGCACGATCAACGCCAGTTCAATAAGAGCATGCAAGCAATCGGCAAGGCCCTCGGAAAAGGCCGGGCGGAAGTGGCGCGGGCGCAGCGGATCGCGTGGAAGGCGCAGGAACAATTTCACTCGTGCCGTTGAAAAGCGCGGGCAGGAGGTGCTGTCAGCGATCAAGCCCGGAGAAAAAGCGCTGGTCCTCATCGGCAGGAACTACAATACCTGCGACACGGGCTTGAACATGAACCTGCCATCCAAGATCCGCGACCTCGGCGTCCAGGCGATCCCCATGGATTTTCTTCCGGTCCATGATGTCGATCTTTCGGGGCAGGAGGACATGTACTGGAGGTCGGGGCAGAAGATCATGGCCGCGGCACGTCCTCGTGAAAGATCATCCCGGACTGTCCCCGCTCTACATTACCAACTTCGGATGCGGCCCTGATTCGTTCATCACCCATTTCTTCCGCAAGGAAATGGCTGAGCAAGCCCTTTCTCCAGCTCGAGATCGATGAGCACAGCGCCGATGCAGGTGCGATCACGAGGATCGAGGCGTTCCTGGACAGCCTGCAGAACGTGAACGGCGACAGGCCGAAGGCACGTCCTTGCCGTCAAAAGCAGAGCTCGCGGCAATGGCAATGGCTCGCTCCATGCGAAGAAGGTCTACCTGCCGCCCATGACCGACCACGCCCACGCCCTCGCTGCCGCGTTTCGGGCCTGCGGCGTGGAGGCCGAGGTGCTGCCGGAATCGGACGACGAGACCGTGCGGATCGGCAGGGAGCACAGCTCGGGACGAGAGTGTTATCCCCTGGCGCTTACTACCGGCGACATGATCAAGGCGACGCGCCGCCCCGGGTTCGATCCGGACAAGAGCGCTTTTTTCATGCCCACGGGCAGGGGGCCGTGCAGGTTCGGCCAGTACCACCGTTACCACCGCCAGGTGCTCGACAAACTCGGGCTCGAGCGGGTCGAGATCATGTCGCCGATGCAGGACGAATCGCTCCATGACGACGTGCGCGCCCTGGACAGGAATTTCGTGCTCATGAGCTGGCGGGGCGTGTTCGCCGTGGACATGCTCCAGAAGGCGCTGTGGGAGACGCGGCCCTACGAGAAAGCAGAAAGGCCAGACTGACCGCGTATACCAGAAATCGCTCGACGCCGTGATCGCCACCATCGAGAAGCGGCAGGACCTCGCGCCGGTGCTGCGCAATGCATATGATGATTTCATGGCCGTCGGCATAAACGAGCGCTCCCGGCCCGTGATCGGCATCGTGGGAGAGATCTATATCCGCTCGAACCGGTTCAGCAACGAGGACGTCGTGCGCCGGATCGAGCAACTCGGGGGCGAGGCCTGGGTTGCCCCCATATCGGAATGGCTCCTGTACGTAAATGCCACGGCCAAGGCGTCAGCCGTGATGAACCGTTCCTTCAAGGACCTGCTCAAGGCATACCTGACCGGCCGCGTGCAGCACAAAGACGAGCAGAGATTTCTCGCCAGCTTCAATGGGAGGCTTCGGAGCCTCCGCGAACCGAGCATCGAAAAGACCCTCCGCGCGGCCCGGCCCTATATACACCATTCCTTCGAAGGAGAGGCCGTGCTGTCCGTGGGCAAGGCCATCGATTACATCAACCGGGGCGTTTCCGGCATCGTGAACGTGATGCCCTTCACCTGCATGCCCGGCACGATCGCGACGGCCGTCCTCAAACGCGTGCGGGAAGACTACAACAATATCCCCCTCCTGAACATCGCCTATGAAGGCCAGGGCGACACCCAGACCATAACGAGGCTCGAGGCGTTCATGCACCAGGCAAAGGCTTATAAGTCGACGAAACAATCGTAACCCTCTTTTTTTATTGTGTATTATGAAAGTTTTTTCAAATAATCAGCTTGACATGCCGGAAATACTCATGTATGCTTTACTCGTCCGTGGATTCATTCCCGGATAAAATTTAAAAAGGAAGCAGAGGAGAATCAGAAATGGCAAACGGTGTAGTGAAGTGGTTCAACAACAGCAAGGGGTTTGGCTTCATCACGCAGGAGAACGGCGAGGATGTGTTCGTGCATTTTTCGGCGATCACGGGTGACGGTTTCAAGTCCCTGAACGAAGGCGACAAGGTGACCTTCGAAGTTGTAAAGGGCCCCAAGGGCCTTCAGGCAGCGAACGTCAGCAAAGTCTAGCCATTTTTCGGAGAAAAATACTTTAATCTAAAAAACTCCAAAAGCCCCGGAGCGATCCGGGGCTTTTTTTATGTCCCTTTTCCGGAGGGAAATGAAGGAACAATAAGGAAGGCTCATGCGGGATTTTTGTTGTTGAAAAGGTCCAACGGGGTTACGATAACGTATTAAACAAATAAGGAGTACCAGTGAAATTCGAATCATTCAAGTTCCACCACAGTATTGCAGCCGGCATCAAGGCGCTCGGCTATCTCACGCCGACCCCTATCCAACTCCAGGCCATCCCGCCGGTCCTGGAGGGGAGGGATGTCATGGGTCTGGCGCAGACCGGGACCGGTAAAACGGCGGCCTTCGTGCTGCCGATCCTGGAGCGCCTGCTTTCGGGACCGCGCGGGCGGGTCCGCGCGCTGATCATCGCCCCCACGCGCGAACTGGCCGAACAGATCCACGTGGCAATCGTCGCGCTCGGGCGCGACACGAAACTGCACAGCGTTACCGTCTACGGCGGCGTCGGCGTGAACCCCCAGATTCAGAAACTCCGCGGCGGGGTCGAGATCGTCGTGGCCTGCCCCGGACGCCTGCTCGATCACATCAACCAGAAGACGATCGACCTGTCCCATCTGGAAGTCCTTGTCCTGGATGAGGCGGACCGGATGTTCGATATGGGATTTCTTCCCGATATCCGGAGGATCATCAAGCACGTGCCGGCCAAGCGCCAGACGCTGCTGTTCTCGGCCACTATGCCCGACGATATCCGGAAGCTGGTGCACGAGGTGCAGCATAACCCGGTCACGGTGCAGGTCGGCCATACCGCACCGGCGAATACCGTGTCGCACGCCCTCTATCCGGTCGAGCAGCACCTGAAGACGGCGCTCCTTCTGGAGCTCTTGAAACATACGGACACTGAATCCATCCTGATATTTACGCGCACGAAACACCGGGCCAAGCGCATCGGGCAGCAGCTCGAAAAGGCGGGCTACAAGGCCGCCTCGCTCCAGGGCAACCTGTCGCAGAACAAGCGCCAGGCGGCGCTCGACGGGTTCCGCGACGGCTCCTATCAAATCCTCGTTGCGACCGATATCGCCGCCCGCGGCATCGATGTCTCGAGCATTTCCCACGTCATCAACTACGATATGCCGGACACGACGGATGCCTACACGCACCGCATCGGCCGCACCGGTCGCGCGGCCAAAACAGGGGACGCGTTCACCTTCATCACCCGCGAGGACGAGCCGCTGGTTCGCGGCATCGAGCGTGTTCTCGGGGAAAAGATCGAGCGCCGAACGCTGAAGGGCTTCGATTACCATAAGGCGGCGCCGGCACGGGACACTGAATTCGCCCGTCCGCCGCGGGAACCGCAGCGGCGCAGGGTGCAGGTTGGGACGAAGTCCGCGGGGAGCCGCGCTCATACAGCTCCTCAACATGCTTCTCACGCAACCTCGACAACCCGGACGGCTGCTCCGCATCCTGCCGGCGCGGCCCGCCCCGCAGGCACGAGAACGTTCAAACCGCATCGGCCCCACAGTACCGGCAGATAAAGAGTGCTTCAAAAATAAAAAATGCGGTGATCATTCACCGCATTTTTTTATTGCTCACCTTTTGCGCAGGCTACCCTTGCGTTTTTTATTCCGCAATCCGCAATGGGATTATGCTTTCTCTGCGGCCGCCTGCTTCTCCCGCGCCGACGGAGCGGACACCACAAATCCCAGAAGCGTCCCGAGGAGGCCGCCGACTACGATGCTAACCGCGGCCGCGCATGCGATGCCGACGACGATCCCCATAACCACAACCGCGCGGACCACGAGGGTCGGTTCGACCGTCCCGCCCATCAGCTTCTGGAGCAGGATCAGCGTCCCGTAGCTCCCGAAGTAGAACCCCGGCATAATGCCGAATACCAAGAATACCAGACCGCCGACCGTTGCACCGATTTTCATTCCCGTTTTCACCGTTTCATTCTTCATGATTGATCTCCCTTCAGCCGAAGCTGTAAAATTTCAGGATAAACGTATCCTGTCCCTATTTATG
This sequence comes from Nitrospirota bacterium, assembly GCA_963741205.1. Classification (GTDB taxonomy): domain Bacteria; phylum Nitrospirota; class UBA9217; order UBA9217; family UBA9217; genus JAJYKN01. The sequence continues at coordinate 25,470 of CAVUHW010000026.1, read as the reverse complement.
GTTCACCGCAGCCACTGTCTCCGAAACTTTGTGGTGGGCGGTAACCTCGATTACCCGGCCGAGAAGCCAGCCCGCGGCTGACGCTGCGGTTACTATTGCAATTCCTGCGACCAGCACGCCTGCAAGCATGGACGCCAGCACGATGGCCCTCGAGACGATGCCCGGATCGAGCGGAAGCCCGAAGATCATGCCGGCGAATTTGATTCCCGCAGCCCCGCCGAGGAGGCTTCCGGGGAGCAGCCCGAAGATTGCGAAAAGAACCAGGCCGGATCCCGCGCCGATATATGCCGTTTGTCTTGAGATTGAGTTCTTCATTTTTTTGTCCTCCCTTTCGTTCAGTCTTGCCCAATGAATTGCATCAGTCATGCCAAAACTTAAATGCCTGATTATTTGGAAAATCGAGTATGACAATAATTTGCATACCTGAGAAAAAGGGCCTCCCTTTTTTTAAGAATGCAAAGAAACAACATTGAACCCACCGTTTTTCCCGCGGCATTTTCACCTTGACACCCGTCTGGTCTTGCGTGATAATCGACGCGATATTTAAGGAGAACTTAAGGAATGATGAAGACAAGTGGAACGAAAAAGGGCGCCCTTCTGTGGCAGGACGACGTGAAACGCGTCGCTGCCGGCATCCGGAAACGAGTTTTGGAGCATACGATCAGGAACAACGGCGGGTATCTCTCCCAGGCTTGTTCGTCTGCGGAAATCCTTGCGACCCTCTATGTCAAGGTCATGGACCTCGGCAGCATCGATGCGCCTCTCGTTCCCAGACCCTTCCCGGGCGTACCGGGACCTCATAACCCGGATTATTTCACCGGTGCAGCCTTCAACGGACCGGGGCCTGACCATGATCGGTTCTTTCTTTCTCCGGCTCAGTATGCCCTGGTTCTCTATGCGACACTGATCGAGACGGGTCGCATGGCGGAGGAAGGACTTCTCCAGTTCAACAAAGACGGAAGCTCGGTCGAGATGATCGGCGCGGAGCATTCGCCGGGCATGGAGACCATGACCGGATCTCTGGGCCAGGGGATCAGCCAGGCGGCAGGTGTAGCCATGGCCAGAAAGAGAAAGGGAGAGAAGGGCAGGGTATTCGTCTTCATGTCCGACGGCGAGTTTCAGATCGGCCAGACGTGGGAAGCGCTCCAGGCCATGTCGCATCACATGCTCGACAACGTGATCATCTACGTTGACGTGAACGGGTTCCAGTGCGACGGGAAAATGTGCACGGTCATGGATATCGAACCGCTGGACAAGAGGCTCGAGGCCTTTGGTTGCCGCGTCTTCCGGGTAAACGGACACGACATCAAGCGGCTGGCAGAGGCCGGAGGACCGACTCCCGACGGCCGGCCCGTGGTTGTCTTGTGCGACACCGACGCCGCGCGCGGGATCGATGTCCTGAAGGCGAGGGCGCCGAAGATGCACTATGTCCGGTTTACCTCGGAAGAGGAAAAAAACCGCTACCGGACTGCCCTTGAGGAACTGGGCGGAACGGTCCAGGCCGTTCAGGAATCCGGCAAGGCCCAGGCCAAAGCCAAGTACCGGCATCGAGATCGTGACCCGCGTGCATGCGAAGAACCTCGTCAAATGGGCCGCGGACAAGCCGAAGGTGCTCGTGCTTTCGGCGGACCTTACGAGCTCGACCGAGATTGATCTCTTCCGCAACGCCTATCCCGACAGGTTCCTGTCCATGGGCATTGCCGAGCAGAACATGCTCTCCTTTGCCGCGGGACTCGCACGGGAGGGGTTCATCCCCTTCGTGCATACCTTCGCGGTCTTCATCTATCGGCGGGCCTATGACCAGATTGCCATGTCCGTATCCTATCCGAATTTACCCGTCCGCATGATCGGCTTTCTTCCGGGCGTCACAACTCCCGGAGGCGCGACCCATCAGGCCATCGAGGACGTAGCTATCATGCGGGCCTTGCCGAATATGACCGTGCTCGAATGCGGGGATGCGACCGAGGTGGAGACTGTGCTCGATGTTGTGGAGAAGATCAACGGGCCGGTGTATGTCAGGATGCTGCGGGGCGAGATCCCGCGGCTTTTTGATGGCCCGATGGAGTTAGGGAAGGCCCGGGTGATCTCGGAAGGCAATGATATCACGGTCCTGACCAGCGGCATCATGACCGAGGAGGCGATGAGGGCGGTGCAGGCGCTTCGGAAGCGCGGCGTATCAATCCAGCACATGCATATCTCGACCCTGAAGCCCTTTGACGACAAATCCGTGATGGACGCCATTGCACACTCACGACACGGCGTAATTACGATGGAAAACCATACGATCGTCGGCGGCCTGGGAAGCATCATCGCCGAACAGATGGCGGAGTCCGGTATCGCGAAGAAGCTCTTCCGCATCGGCCTTCGCGATACCTATGCCCACGGGGCGAGCAAGCAGTATCTGCTTAAAAAGTACGGCATGGACGCCATGGCCTTGATCAGAGCGGTGGAGGCCATGGTCGGGACGCAATTTTCGATATCAGAAGACGAGCTTGCCGAGGCGCGCATAGCAGCCGTGCACAGCACGGCGAAGGCGGAGGCGCTGTAGAGTCAATGCGGAATAAGAAAAAACAAGAAAACAAAGGCTCCACAAGCAAAAAGAAACCAATATCAGCGATCATTCGCGAAGCCAAGGCTTTGCTCGGAAAGACAGAACTGGCCGAAGCCCTTGCGGACCTGCATAGGGACCGGAAAGGAGACCTCGGTTTTCTCCTGAAAGTGCTGAAAGAGCGCCCCCGGAACTTCAATCCCTTTATCCTCAAAGGGATGGCCATATATAAAGAGCCGTCCTCTCTGGACAGGAAAACAGCCGAACTCGTCGCCATCGGCGCTTCCGCGGCTCTTCGGTGCGACCACTGTCTCGAGGCCCACCTGCGGCGGGCCATGAATGAGGGCGCGTCGCTCGAAGAGATCATGGATACGCTTCTCGTAGCCGGTGCGATCTCCGAATCGTCGACGCTCTCCGTCGCTTTCCGCAAGTACAAGCAGCTGGAAGGGAAAGTTAAAAAAGACGGCGGGGAAGAAGAATAGGAATAGCGAACCCCATGCAAGGTCCCTTCAATGATCATCCATAAAACCTGCACACCAACCTCACTCTTTTCCGGAGATCGTTTTTCCGTCACCTATCGTCTGCTCGGCAGCGAGAAGGAATCACGCGCCAAGGCTGAGGATATCTGCATCGAGCAGACTATCGAGTTCCCGGCCGACGAAGTGCCGGAAGGAGTGATCAGGGACCAGGTGTTCGGCAGGATCGAAGCGTTCGAGCGATGGGATGCCGAGAGCTTCAAGGCTGTAATCAGCTTTGCCGTCGAGATAGCCGCCGGCGAGCTGACCCAGCTCCTGAACGTCATATTCGGCAACATCAGCATTAAGCCCGGCATCAGGGTGGAGCATCTCGATCTTCCTGGGTCCCTGCTCGGTCACTTCAAGGGCCCGCGGTTCGGGAGGGAAGGGATTCGACAGCTACTCGGGATATCGAAGCGGCCGCTCCTGTCCACGGCGGTGAAGCCCATGGGGCTTTCGTGCCGGGAGCTTTCCGACCTTGCTTATCAATTTGCCCTTGGCGGCATGGACATGATCAAGGACGACCACGGCCTCACGGACCAGTGCTGCTCGCCTTTCGAGGAACGGGTCAAGCGCTGCGCAGACGCAGTTCACCGGGCGAGCAGGGAAACAGGACTGCCTTCTCTCTATATCGCGAACATCACGGCGCCGCATAAAGAGGTCATGAAACGAGCCAGGATCGCGAAGGACGCAGGCGCAGGCGGGCTTATGGTCGCGCCGGGGCTTGTCGGTTATGATCTCATGAGGGAACTGGCGGACGACGATACGATCGCGCTCCCGGTCCTCGCGCACCCGGCTCTCCAGGGGAGTTTCGTCACGGGCACGGGAGGTATGTCCCACGGGGTCATCTTCGGCCAGCTCGCGCGCCTCGCAGGCGCGGATGCGACCATCTTCCCCAACTTTGGGGGCCGTTTCTCATTCAGCAGGGAGGAGTGCAAAGAGATCGTGCAGGGGACCGCGGAATCCATGGGGCATTTGACGTCTATCTTCCCTGCGCCGGGAGGGGGCATGAGTCTTGCCCGCGTTCCGGAGATGATAGAGACCTACGGCCAGGATCTGATCTTTTTAATCGGCGGCGGGCTTTTCAAACACGGCCCGGACCTTGTGGAAAACTGCCGGCACTTCAAAAAATTGGTGGAGAGGATATAAGCAATGCGGAATATGCGAAGGCATCACTGTCGTGCGAAAACGTCACCTACGGAAAAGGTGTTCAATGTTTTCTGATATAGTGCAGATCCCGGTGATCACTGAAATACTGACAAAAGTCGAGCAGCCGCGAACAATTCCGGGGCTCCTAGGTTCCGCTTAACATTACGTTTCTACAGTGGCCATCTGTCGCAAATTAGTGATGTCACGCAACGGCGGGGCGCCGAACAAGCGGCTGTACTCCCGGCTGAATTGGGACGGGCTCTCATAGCCGACCTGAAATGCCGCGGTTGTCGCATCCTGATTCTCGCTCAGCAGCAACCGCCGCGCTTCGTTCAAACGCAGCCATTTCTGGTACTGCAGCGGGCTCATGGCCGTCACTGCCCGGAAATGATGGTGGAAGGTCGATGTACTCATATTGACCTGCGTTGCGAGATCATCGATCCGCAGCGGCTGTGTGAAGTTACTCTTCAACCAATCGATTGCCCGCGCTATCTGCTGACTCTGACTTCCCGCTGACGCTATCTGGCGCAGACGCGCACCCTGATCGCCCACAAGCAAACGGTAAAAAATTTCCCGCTGGATGATCGGCGCAAGGATCGGGATATCCTTCGGATCATCAAGCAGGTCGATCAACCGTTGAAAGGCGGTAAGCAGCGGCAGCGTGACCTCGCCGGTTGCCATGCCACGGCTCGATTGCTGCGGACGGGGCGGCGGAAGATTGCTGTCCACCATCAGCTGAGACATCTCGCGCTGATCGAGATTCAATACGAGTCCCAGGTAAGGCTTCTCCGGGCTCGCTTTGATGACCTGCACCATCGTAGGAAGGTCCACGGACGTGATCAGGAAATGCTGCGGGTCATACACATACGTCTCGTCTCCGAGCAGCACGCGTTTGGCGCCTTGTGCGATCACGCAGATGCGCGGTTCGATACATGATGCTCACCGGCTGGCTCGGTTCGTCCCGCCGAGCAAGTATCAATCCCGGGATCGCAGTCACGACCCGGTCGCTTTTATCGGTCCATCGGGCAATGCTCTTCCCCAATGCTTCGAGCGCGACTTCCATCTCATTATTCTCAATAACCGCCTTTTAGCTTGCTTTCGCATTCATGGCCTCCTGATCATATACTACCAGACCACACTGCACTGTACAACCCAATTATCGAAGATTTCGTACGATTAGGCAAGAAATGAGCAGGATTGGTCTACCAGCCTTTGGTCTTTCAGGGGTAGGATATGATTGTCAACAAGGGCGGCGAATCACCCTCCCTAACCCCTCCCATCGAGGGAGGGACTTCATCTAGACTCCCTCTCCAATTGGTGGGAGAGGGTCGGGGTGAGGGGATTCTTGAGATGAAAGGAGAAACAATGCAAAAGCGTAAATTAGGAAAAAGCGGCCTGGAGGTTTCGGCTCTCGGGCTCGGCTGCATGGGAATGACCTACGGTTATGGTCCGGGTGGAGACAAGCAGGAGATGATCGCTCTTATACGGAAAGCCGTGGAATGGGGCGTCACGTTCTTTGATACTGCCGAGGCCTATGGCCCCACGAATGAAGAGCTTGTGGGAGAAGCACTCGCTCCGTTCCGTGGGAAAGTGGCGATAGCCACCAAGTTTGGGATCAAGCATGATGCCAGACGGGCAGCAGTTCCAGGACAGCCGGCCCGAGGGCATCAGGCAGAGTCTCGAGGGCTCGCTCAAGAGGCTCAAGGTCGATGCCATCGATCTCTACTATCAACACCGTGTTGACATGAATGTGCCGATCGAAGAAGTGGCAGGAACGGTGAAGGACCTGATCCGGGAAGGGAAGGTCAAGCACTTCGGCCTTTCCGAACCGGGAGTGAAAACGATCCGCCGCGCGCACGCAGTCCAGCGGTTACCGCGATCCAGAGCGAATACTCGCTGTGGTGGAGACGGCCTGAAGAGGAACTGCTGCCGACGCTGGAGGAACTCGGGATCGGGCTCGTTCCCTTCAGTCCTCTGGGGAAAGGCTTCCTCACGGGAAAGATCGATGAGAAGACGGACGTTCGTAAGACCGACTTCCGCAACATCGTACCTCGCTTTACGCCGGAGGCCCGGAAAGCGAATCAGGCCCTGGTCGATCTGCTTACGCACGATCGCAGAACGGAAGAAAGGCGACGCCTGCCCAGATAGCGCTCGCCTGGCTCCTGGCCCAGAAGCCGTGGATCGTTCCCATCCCGGGCACCAAAAAGCTTTCTCGCCTGGAAGAGAATCATCGGAGCAGCTACACGTCGAGCTTACGTCCGACGATCTCCGTGAGATCGAGAGCGCTGCCTCAAAGATCGAGATCCAAGGGGCGCGGTACCCCGAAGCCCTGGAAAAAAGGACAGGACTTTAATCGACAACGCGGAGCATATTGAAGGAGGCAATGATTCATGGATACGACTATTCTGAACAATGGAGTGCAGATGCCGATGCTGGGATTCGGCGTATTTCAGGTTCCCGACGCGGCCCAATGCGAGCAGAGTGTATTTGATGCGATTACGGTCGGCTATCGCCTGATTGACACAGCCGCGTCCTACATGAACGAGGAGGCGGTTGGCCGCGCTGTCAGGCGCAGCGACGTGCCCAGGAAAGAACTGTTCATTACGACCAAGTTGTGGGTACAGGACGCCGGATATGAGAAAACCAAGGCCGCTTTTGAGCAGCAGATGAAGCTGCTTAGCCTGGACTATCTGGACCTGTACCTCATCCATCAGCCCTACGGTGATGTGTATGGATCCTGGCGCGCCATGGAAGAACTCTACAAAGAGGGGCGTATCCGGGCCATAGGCGTGTGCAACTTCTCAGACGTCCGGCTTGCCGATCTGGCCGAGTTCAACGAGGTAGTCCCGGCAATCAACCAGGTGGAAGTTCACCCGTTCTGCCAGCAGAATACGCTCAAAAAGACCATGGACGAATATAAGGTTCAGATGGAGGCTTGGGGACCGCTTGCAGAGGGCCAGAGAGATATATTCAAGAATGAAGTCCTGTCCTCGATCGGACGCAAATACGGGAAAACGATCGCCCAGGTGATATTGCGGTGGCATGTTCAACGCGGAGTTGTCGCGATTCCGAAATCTGTACACAGGGAGCGTATCGTTGAAAATTACAGCATCTGGGACTTCAAACTGAGTGAAGAAGATATGAATGCGGTTGCTGCCATGGACACGAACCAAAGTCTTTATGGCGACACCTTCACGAGCGCTGCAGCGGTAAAGAGGTTCAAAAGCCGCACAATACATGAGTGATTGAAAACGCTGATCGACAGGACCTATGCGCGATATACTAAGATCAGGGACAAAGAGCTGCATGGAGTCAGCTTGCCGAGTCGAATAATAACATTGCTCTGGGTCGGGATTACCATCTCATTTATCATTGGTCGAGATTTCACTGCTCAAGAGACCAAGGAACTCCCTATGACACCTTACAGCAAGACAATGGCATTGAAAGAGCATGGAAGCTATGACCATATAACGACCAATGATACCGTGCGCGACATCGTGAACCATCCGGCATTTAAAGGCTTTAGCCAGCTTATACTCCCGGGGGATGATGACACCTATTACTATGACACGCCGCTGAATAATGTTCGTTCGCTCATGCCTTACCACAGCCATGTGGACCCTGACATTGTCGTGGGCTGCGCTTAACCACATGATCGACGAAGTCAAAGACGGCAAAACCATATTCTACGATTTCTACACCGAACAGCAAAAGCGGGAGGACCCCTCCAAAGAAGCACACGGGACTCTTCTTCTTCCGGGGAGAACCGGGAGCACCGTTTGCCATTGTGTGCCCTGGCGGAGGATTTTCCTACGTCGGCTCCCTGCATGAAGGTTTTCCGCTCGCTTTTGAGATAAGCAAAAAGAAGTATAACGTTTTTGTCGTAAGGTATCGCATAGGCAGCGAGCAAAGTGCAACGGAAGACCTGGCGGCTGCAATAGCCTATATTTTCAGGAATGCGGAAGTACTCAGGGTAAACACTGAAGATTACTCTTTATGGGGAGGTTCTGCCGGCGCCAGGATGGTCGGCAATATTGCTTTAAGCGGAGTTGCAAGTTATGGGGGCGGTAATCTGCCGAAACCATCTATAGCGGTCATTGCTTATACCGGTCAGTCAAGCTTTTCCGAAGATTTTCCCCCAACTTTTATTACGGTAAGCGCAAATGATGGTATTGCGAATGCTGCGGTCGTTGACAAGCGCGTCGAAAATCTGCGGAACGCCGGAGTAGAGGTCGAATATCGTAGATACAGAACTGCCGGTCACGGCTTCGGGCTTGGCACAGGCACCGATGCCGAAGGATGGTTAGACCACGCTGTTCGGTTTTGGGAAAAGCATTTGTCTAAGGGAGCAAAATGACATTAAAAAGAGAATGTGAGTAGAGGAGAATTTCATATGAATATGACCGGCAAAAAATGCCTGATAGCCTATTTTTCACGCAAGGGACAAAATTATGCCAGCGGCGGGATTGTCGATTTAAAAGTCGGCAATACCGAAGTCGTCGCAAACATGATTCAGAAAATAACGGGAGGCGATATGTTTCATATTGAATCTGTCACCGCCTATCCGAAAGATTATACGGAAGCAACGGAAGTTGCCAAAGATGAACTGCGTGCCAAAGCCAGGCCGAAGTTGACGGGACAAGTTAAAAACATGGAGGCATACGATATTATTTTCCTCGGGTATCCGAATTGGTGGGGAACGATGCCCATGCCGGTGTTCACTTTCCTGGAAAGCTATGATTTCTCCGGAAAAACAATTGTTCCGTTCTGTACCCATGAGGGCAGCGGAATGGGCCATAGCGAAAAGGATATCGTCAAAACATGTCCCAAAGCTGCCCTACTGGAGGGTATCGCAATCCGGGGAACCAACGCAAGTTCCGCGGATTCAACAGTCTCGACTTGGATCGATAAGCTGGAAATATGGTGATTGTGAATCCCTGAGATCCACCCTGACCCAGCCTCTCCCTGAGGGAGAGGTGTAGGCGGACAAGGATATTTCTATCGAAAGGAGATACACCAATGCGAGGTAGCTGTTCTCTACGGGCCGCGCGACGTGCGTTTCGAAGAGCGCGACGCCCCGAAAATCATCAAGCCGACTGATGCCATCATCAGGATCTCGGCCACCTGCGTGTGCGGGTCCGACCTGTGGCCCTACCGCGGCATCAACCCGGTCACCCAGCCGACACCGATGGGACACGAGTACTGCGGCATCGTCGAGGAGGTCGGCAGCGCGGTTACCTCTATCAAGCGCGGCCAGTTCGTCATCGGTTCGTTCTTCGCCTCCGACAACACCTGCCCCACCTGCCAGATCGGCTATCAGTCTTCCTGTCAGCATCGCGAGCTTATGGGCGGTGCGCAGGCGCCCATGCTCCGCGTCCCGTTCGCAGATGGCACCCTGGTGGCGACTCCGGATGTTCCCCCGGACGACCTGATCCCGAGCCTCCTGACGCTCTCAGACGTCATGGGCACCGGCTGGTTCGCGGCAGACGCGGCGCATGTTCAGCCGGGCAAGACGGTCGTGGTCGTCGGTGACGGCGCAGTCGGGCTCCTCGGTGTACTCTCCGCTAAGCAGATGGGTGCGGGGCGGATCATCGCAATGAGCCGTCACGAGTCGAGGCAGAAGCTCGCCCGCGAGTTCGGCGCGACCGACATCGTGACCGAGCGCGGTGAAGGGGGCGTGACCCGGATCAAGGAACTGACCAAGGGGATTGGTGCGGACTCGGTGTTGGAGTGCGTTGGGACCCAGGAGTCGATGATGCAGGCGATCCGTTCCACCCGCCCGGGCGGATACATCGGCTACGTCGGCGTCCCGCACGGGGTCGAGCTTAACGGCCAGCAGCTGTTCTTTGCTCACGTTCATCTCCACGGCGGCCCCGCTCCGGTACGCCGCTACCTGCCCGATCTGATCGGTCTTGTGTTGAAGGGGAAGATCAACCCCGGAAAGGTATTCGACCTGACTCTGCCCCTCGACCAGGTGGCCGAGGGCTACCGCGCGATGGACGAGCGCCGCGCGATCAAGACGCTGCTGCGCCCGTAGATACCGGTACAGAAAGGAGAAAACCATGGACATAAAAAGAAGCGGCTCACAGCCTTCAATCAAAGGACCGGCCGATTGGTTTACCGGCAGTGTCCGTATTGACCCTCTGTTTCCTGCAAATGATACTGCGCACTTTTCCGGTGCCTATGTCACCTTCGAGCCAGGGGCCAGATCCGCTTGGCACACTCACCCGACTGGTCAGCACCTGATCGTTACCGCCGGCGTTGGCCGGACACAGGAATGGGGAGGATCGATGGAGGAAATCAAAGCGGGAGACGTGATCTGGTGCTCGCCAACAATAAAACATTGGCACGGAGCTGCACCCACAACCGCAATGACGCATATCGCCATCACGGGCACACTCAACGGTAAAAACGTTGAATGGATGGAAAAGGTCACCGACGAGCAATACAACGGTCAATAAGGAAGTAATCATGAATAGACAAATCACAGCATTTCTGGCTGTTATATTTGCCTTCATGTTTAGCTTTGCATCCATCTCGGAGGCACAAAACATGGACAAGAATCAGGCTCTGAGCGCAAAACAGAAAAGCATCATTCCCATCGCGGCCTTTACCGCCAACGGCAATATGGAAAAGCTGAAAACTGCATTGAATGAAGGCCTGGATGCTGGCTTGGCCGTGAATGAAATCAAGGAAATCTTGGTTCAACTGTATGCTTATACGGGATTCCCGCGCAGTTTAAACGGCCTCAGCGCCTTCATGGGCGTTATGGAAGAGCGGCAGAAGAAAGGCATTAAGGACGAAGTTGGCAGGGAAGCAAGCCCCTTTCCCGCGAATAAAAGCAGTATCGAGCTTGGAACTGAAATACAGACGCGCCTGGCAGGAAAGCCGGTCACTGGGGCGCTTTATACATTTGCTCCCGCTATCGATCAGTTTTTAAAAGGCCACCTGTTCGGAGACATCTTCGGGCGAGACAACCTGGACTTCCAGAGCAGGGAAATTGCCACAATTTCGGCGCTGGCCAGCATGGAAGGCGTCAACTCCCAACTCCAGGCTCATTTCAACATCGGGTTTAATACCGGCCTGAATGAGGCTCAGATGCGGAGCCTGATATCAGTACTCAAGGCCAAAGTCGGCGAGAAAGAAGCCAATAATGCCTTTGAAATATTAGGTAAGGTTTTAGGCAGCAGAGCGAAATAGGGCTCACTGAGGTTGTATGACCTTGAAACCCGGACCACGCGGTTAAACATGCAATGTGATGGAAGCAATTTTCCAGTTCATGCACCGGCACCTAGTTCTCCCAGAAGACGGCATCAAGAGCCTCGTTGCGCATATATGACAGACCAACCGACTTACGACAACCCTGAACAAAAACATGAGGTCACGCCGCTGGAGCTCTTCTTCGACCTCGTATTCGCGTTCGCGCTGTCGCAGCTCTCGCAACATCTGTTCACTCACCCTTCATGGCGAGGCGCGGCCGAGACGCTGGTGATGCTGCTGGCCATTTTCACGGTATGGTTTACTACAAGCTGGTCGGCCACCCTGATCCGGGTCGATCAATCCCGGACCCGCTGGTTGGTCCTGGCGGTGATGCTGCTGGGCCTGTTCATGAACGCTTCGGTGACGAGGGCCTTCACAACGTCAGGCTGGTCGTTTGTCATTCCGCTTCTGCTGATCCAACTGGGGCGCACCGTCTGGACTCTCGTAAATTCAACTGATGCGGTGCTCCGGGAGCACTATTTGCGTACGCTTATTTGGGTGATCGCCACGACACCCTTGTGGATCGGGGGCGCGGCCATGAGCCCGGAAACCCGCGTGCTGTGGTGGGCGTCGGCAGCCGGGATCGATCAGATCGGCAGGTGGCTGGCGCATCCCGTTCCCGGGCGGCGACTGCGATCCGAGAACATCGCGTTCGACGCAGATCATATGCTGGAACGCTGCCGCCTGTTCCTGCTCATTGCGCTCGGGGAAACGGTGCTCACCACGGGCATGGCCATTGCCGATGCCTCCATGACTGTGATGACCCTGGCAACGGGCACGTTCGCACTGACAGGAACAGTCGCACTGTGGGCGCTGAGCTTCGGGCGTTCCCATCGGCTCATCATTCGACATTTGGAGAAAACGAGTGACCCCATTCGCGCCAGTCGCCACGCGGTAAACGCGCTGACGGTAATGGTCGCGGGACTCATCGCCGTGGCGGTCGCGAATAAAGAGGTGATCGCGAACCCGCAGGGACACACTTCGTTTGGGCTGAGCCTGCTGCTGGGCGGAGGGCCGATTCTCTTCCTGGCTGCACAGGGCTGGTATTTGTGGGCAGTGCCGAAGGTTCGGTCGCAGCTGCATGTGATCGGCGGGGTTGCGCTGCTGCTTGTTAGCCTCGTCACACTGGCTGCTCCACCCTATGTTGCATTGCTTCTTATCGGTGCGAGTGTCTCGACCCTCGCGATACTTGACCGATAGTGACGCAGACTATGAATCCGCTTCCGGACGATCGGCTGCGCGAATGTTCTATTGGGGACGAATCAGACTATCTCGCCGTCACGGTTATGATCAAGGAATTGAGCTGCGGGGAGAGAAAACATCGCATCACGGACTGTGCTCCTATGAACACCGCGGTTGAACATATAATCACAAACGACTGGAGGACATTATGGTTAGGAATATATTTGCGGGTCTTCTTCTTTCTTTGGCCTTGTAAAAGCAACCTATCGGGATAGCACAAAAGTCGTTGCAGTTGAAAACATGGGCGGGAAGTGGCGGGAGCGGGCTAAAACCCGGCAACTTTACAATCGATATCTAATATGATCAAGTCAGCAGACGCTTGCAAATAGTCCTCTGTTTGTGAGCGTAGGGCATGGGACGTGGGCCTTAGAATAATGGCACAATGAAAGAAACGGCTAAGAATACTGTGGCGGTCAAAATTCTCCTTTCTATTTGACATTCAACCACAAGATAGCATCTTCGATGGTATCAAATGTTCTAACAAACATGCCTTGCCCTGAAGCTGCCAGTTCACCTAACCTGTTAGGGTCACGCAATGGGTAATTAAGGACATAAGCGAATTGTGTAGCATCAAGGGCATTTATATTACAATACCCTTCGTATTTTCTTAACGATGCACCGGCAAATTCACCGTAATAGAATCGTTCCATGACCTCCGGGTTTCCATTAACTTTTCTGCAATCGAAAAGTACCTTTTTCGCCGGGTTGCAGTTAAGAGCTTTGAGTATCTCTATAAAGGTTCTTTTCGCCTCTGCTAACGAAAACTCCCCAGATCCAACTACATGAAGAAACCTCGACTCCTCTAAAATTTCTATGTTCATCATTGCGGCCTCCTAAATATAGTGGCGTCCAACTTCCTTTTTCGACGATAAACCGCTGCTCTGATAGTCCCTGAACATGCTTGCGAGGTTTTTCCGCAGGCTCTGTGTGACTCTGCGCGATGAATACGACAAAGCAGCCTTTCAGGCCCTCTCGGCCATGGATAATGCCATTTAATTATAACGCGTATCCGGGATTTGTGGTTGATTAAGGTCAATTTATAAAATCGACCTGAAAGGTTAAAAAACAGGAAAGGCCGTGGCTACTCATTTGATGTGTTGAGAGCTAAAATGGTTTTCCTTGGCATAATAGCCGGCAAAGACAAAAAGGATATGAGATACCCAAAACGAGATTTCCCCGTGACGGCAGGGATAGAGGCTTTCGCAGAGCCCATAGAATATATTAGATACAGAGTTGAGTTCTCAACCTTGGGTAAAATGATCGAGGAGGGCGAGATATAGGTAAATAAACCACAATATCCGGTTTTTTTAATGCTTTATGGCAGTTTCATAATGTTACAGAATCAACCCAATAATCCGCATACCCTTCTTATTTAACTTCTTACGGTATGACCACGGTACGAACCTTTTTGGATTACTTCTTTGATATTAAAGTACAAATTGGCGGGAGAGCATGAGAATCGAAATAATCCGCACTATTGTTTTTTCGCGTTTTTTGTCTGCTTTGGGGAGAGTGCGGGGAGAGTTTCTTCGCACCAGCACAAACCCATAGGACCATTTGAGGTTGATACGATCGATCCTGAAAGAGGGAAGGGGTTAAAATAAGTTGGCCGCGAAAAAGAGCAGGTAATCGTCATCAACAAGCCGGTTTTCTTTGACGGGAACTATAGTGATTCACCTTGGGACAACCCTTGGATCTTGAGTATTTCCAGGGGCGTGCCCCACATAACTGTAGTCATGACGCTTTTCCGGATCTTCCCCTCGATGCGGACCTTCTTATTATTGACCTTGAACTGCTGGTCCAGGTTGACGGGGAAATACCGGTCGCCGTTGTCGGCAACGAAACCATAAAATCCGCCTTCAAGATCGATATAGGTGATGGTGCCGGTCACGGTTATGAGGCCTCGTTTCTCCTCATCGCCGGTGTAGGAAGCGGCGGCAGGTACCACAGTCAAACAAAGGACCGTCAGTCCGAGCAACAGGGTACGATAACCCATTTTCTTTCCTCCACCCCCTTATGCATATCGGCATATCTGCCGGGATGGTCGGCATGAGAGCCAGGCGACCGGGGATAGGCAACCATCGACGGCGCTACAGTCGTCAGCCGTAGCGCCGCCGTGAAATGTAGAAAAGCCGAAAGTACTAGTTTATCACGATCTGATTGGATGCCAGGGCGTTGTTTACCTCGCTTAACTCCTGCACCCGGTTTAAGTAATCCGCTATTGCGCCGATATAATAGGTTCCCGCCGGCAGACTCGATCGAATTTCCATCTTCATCATGCCCGATGATGCGCGGGATCGTAACGGTCGTGGCCGCTGCATTGGACGCCCCTGCCGCGAGTCCCGCTACGGACCGGCTCCCCAAGAAGATATCAGAGCTGGTGATCACTCTGTCCGTGGAGAGGTACAATGCGACCGAGAAGCTCGGAGAAGCGCCGGAACCGGCATTTGTCGCCGTGTTGCTCACCGTGATCGTCCCTCCCCTCATACCCGTTCCCGGTCCTGATACGGCGGTCATTGCCAGGTCGGGCCCGCCCACGACGATCTGGTTGCCTGCCAGGGCGTTGTTCACTTCATTCGATTCAACGATTCTGTTCCCCATTCCCGTGTCCCAACAATCCCACTCATCGCATTCCATGACGGTAAAATTGTCCGCTATCGCCCCGATATAGTACGTACCGGGCGCTATCGAAGAAGGAATGGTAACACTGGTGGTTCCCGTGTTGGAAGCCCCGGGAGCGAGGCCGGGCACGTAGCGATATCCCAGGAGCATGTCCGACTCGGTGATGACGGAATCAGCGGAGAGATAGATTCCGACATAGAAAGCGGATATACCGCTCCCGCCGATATTGGTTGCTGTATCGCTGACCGTTTTGGTCTCTCCTCGTGCAGCGCTTGCCGGGCCGTTCACCGCAGTCATCTTGAGGTCGGGACCAAGGATGGTGATCTGGTTGCCGGCAAGGCTGTTGTTCGTCTCATCCGATTCCTTGACCATATTGTTATAATCGGCGATCGCGCCGATATAGTAGGTCCCGCCCGGTACCGTCGCGGGGATCGTGATCGTCATAGAAGCAGTGCTGGGCGCACCCGGTGTCAGGCCGGTGACGTATCGGTACCCGAGGAAAATGTCCGATGAGGTGATTACGCTATCCGCAGAGAGATAGATGCCGACGTAAAATCCGGCCGGGATGCCGCCGCTCGCGCTCACCGTATTGCTCACGGTGATGCTGCCTCCCGTGCTGCCGCTCGCAGGACCGCTCACCGCTGTCATCGTGAGGTCGGGACCAAGAATGGTGATCTGGTTGCCGGCCAGAGCGTTGTTCGTCTCGTCCGATTCCTTGACTGCATTGTTGTAATCGGCAATCGCGCCGATATAGTAGGTCCCGCCCGGGACCGTCGCGGGGATCGTGATCGTCGTAGTAGCAGTGCTGGACGCGCCCGTCGCCAGGCCGGTGACGTACCGGTACCCGATGAAAATGTCCGATGAGGTGATCACGCTATCCGCAGAGAGATAGATGCCGACGTAAAAACCGGGCGGTGTGCCGCCGCTTGCACTCGCGCTCACCGTGTTGCTCACGGTGATGCTGCCTCCCGTGCTGCCGCTCGCGGGCCCGCTCACCGCGGTCATCGTGAGGTCGGGACCAAGAATGGTGATCTGGTTGCCGGCCAGAGCGTTGTTGGCCTCGTTCGATTCAGACACATTGTTTGACGTGTCGGCAATCGCGCCGATGTAATATGTTCCAGGCGCAAGGCTCACAGGAATCGTGAAGGTCGTGTTCGCTACGCTGGAGGCCCCTGGCGCAAGGCCGGATATAAAGCGGTTTCCGAGATAGGTGTCCGATGTTGTGATGACGCTGTCCTTGGACAGGTAGAACCCTACAACAAACGGCCCAGTCCCGCCGCCAGAGGAGGTCACGGTGCTGTTGAGCACCACGGGTTTGCCCGCATAACCGCTCGCGGGTCCGCTCACGGAGGACATGACGAGGTCGGATCCGATGAGGATTATCTGGTTCCCTGCCATGGCATTGTTCGTCTCATCGGACTCCTTTGCGTTATTATAGACGACCCAGCTGTATTCGTATTCTGGATCATCGAGGTAGAGATGGAAGTTGTCAGCGATCGCGCCGATGTAATAAGTGCCCGGCCGCAGGCTGTCCGGAAGCTTTACGGCCGTAGCGTCGGAGCTGGATGCCCCCGGCGCGAGTCCGGGCACGTAGCGGTACCCGATGAGGGTGTCCGATTCGGTAATGACGGGATCGGCGGACAGGAAGATCCCCACATAGAAGTCCGGCGACGGGGCGCCGGCGGCGCTCGCCCTGACCGTGTTATTGACCGTGATCGCGCCCGCGGTGAACCCGCTCACGGGCCCGCTCACCGCGGTCATGACGAGGTCCGGGCCAATGATTGTGATCGTATTGCCTGTGAGAGCGTTGTTCGTCTCGTCCGACTCCTGGACGTTGTCGTGGCTGTCCGCGATCGCGCCTATGTAGTACGAACCCGGTGCAACGCTGGCAGGAATGGTCGCCGTCGTATTGGCGGCTTTGGATGCCCCGGAGGCAAGAACGTCCACGTAACGCTCGGTCAGCAGGATGTCGGATTTCGTTATAACTGGGTCAGGCGAGAGATAGATGCCCACATAGAACCCGGACGCACCCCCGACTGCCGGTTGCGCGGTCACTGTGTTGTTAACCGAGATGGCAGTACCGCTGGGAGCGCTCGCTGGCCCGCTCACCGCGGTCATGGCGAGGTCCGGAATGGATACCGTCACCTGGTTGCCGACCAGGGAGTTGTTCGTCTTGTTTGATTCCCGGAGACCGTTGTTCGGGTTGGCAATCACACCGATGTAATACGTCCCGCCGGGAATGGTGCTCGGGATGGTTACGAGCGTGGTGTCGGAACTCGATACACCCGAATAGAGGAAACCAACGTGTCTGCTGCTGATCCTGAAGTCCGACGGCGTAATGATGGCGTCCGTGGAAAGGTATATTCCCACGTCAAAACCCCAGCTTGCTCCGACGCCGATGTTCTTGACCGTGTTGGCGACCGTGAACGCGGTTGTCCGTCCCCGCGTTCTGCGGCGCCGATACCGAGGTCATGGTCAGATCAGGCCCGCCCAGCGTTATCTGGCTGCCTGCACGGCTGTTGTTAGTTTCATCGGACTCCCCGATTTCCACCCCAATGTCCGCATAGGCTCCGAAGTAGTAGGTATTGCCGATAAGGTTCGTGAAGCCCGGCAGCCGGATCTCGAGCCCGTAGGGCAGGCATTCTCCGGGTGCGATCGTATCCCCGTAGCCAAAATAGGATAACAGATCCATATCGTCCGTTGGAGAAATGACGGCATCGTTGGAAAGGAAGAACGCCACCCATCCCGACCACGGGGCGGGTCCGGCGCCGATGTTGCACAGGGTGATATCGACGTGGACCGGTTCAGCGATTCCTCCCTGCGCTGGATTGGCCACGGAGGTGATCACCAGATCTGGCGGCTCCAGGCGGGTGATCGAGATGCTGAGCGTCCGGGCATTGCCCAGGGTGTCCGTCGCGACGACGGTGAAAAGGTTCTCCCCTAGGGAGAGGGAGACCGTTATTTCATAATACCCGTCGCTCGTCCTGTACGAGGCTGCCTGGCCGTTGACCAAGACCGAGGCCACCCCCGACGGGTCGCTGGCCTTGCCGTAGATCACCGTCTCGGGCTGGGACGTCTCCGTATTGTTTGATGAATAGACCGAGAGGTCCGGCGGCAAACTGAGGGTCGTGAAAGTCAACAGACTTCCACCGTTATTGCTCCGGCCGATATTTCCCGCCTCGTCAATTGACGTAACCTCATAGTAGTATGTCGTGGCTTCCTTCAGAAGTCCGAGGTCGACGGTGTGGCGGGTCATGAACCAAGGGACGGACTTCGAAGCGCCCAGGGCGGTCGTTTCGCCGTAATTGACGGTGGTTGTAGCCGGTTCGTTCGTCGTCCACGAGACCGTGGCGCCGTCCTGTCCGATGGGCTCCGCTGTAATCGTCGAAATGGCCGGAGGCGTGAGGTCCGCAAGCGCCGTCGCCGTCACGGTCGCAGGCGCACCGGTGCCGTCGTTCGCGTCCAGGTATATTGCGGTGATGGTGTCCCCTTCCGCGATCTCCAGAAAACCGTTGTTCGGCGTTGCCGGCCCGAGTCTGGTGGCCAGGGAGCCGACGAAGACCGCAGTGTTCGGTCCGGACTCCACGAGCCGCACAATTTCGCCGCCGGGTTCCGTGGCGCTCCTGATGGTTACGCTCACTTCCTCAACCGTTGTGCTGTTCTTGTTCAGGTTCAGGTCCCCGACCTTGATCTGGATCGTGCTCGAACCGTTGTACCGGGTCCGGTCGAGGCTGATGAACCCCTTGGGGGTGATGCCACCTGCGCCTGAAATGACCACGGCAAAGGGCTGCGGACCGTAAGGGACGTTGTATGCCGTGACCGTCACGGTGTAGAGGCCCTGTTGGGCCGCGGGGATGAGGACCTGCTCCTCAACGTTCAGACGGTCGGCGCTGCTACCGGTTACCGACGCCCCGTTCGCGAAGACGTTGCCGAGATAAGTAGTGACGCCGTCCGGCTTGGTCACGGCGAGGTCAAGGTCATTCACCAGGTCCTTATCCGCTCCCATGCTGCCGGGGTAGTCCGTCCAAACGAGGGTGACCTTGACCGCCTGGTCGCCTGAAGAAAAATAGGTCTGGCTCCAGCTCGCGCCGGTTTCCAGGCCGGTGCTGACATCGGCAATGTCGAGAGCCTTCGTGTCCCCGACGAAGCGAAGTGTGTTTGAGAGGTTGATCCTGCCCCAGCCCTGGCCTGTGGAAGGGATGGGGGCGACGGCCCATGCGCCAGTCATATTCTGGGCGCTGTTGATCAGCGTCGCCTTGACGAGGGCGGCAGAAGGTGCGAAGCCATCCGCAGCGTTCGCCGTTCCCGAAGGCCAGTACCCGTTCTCATAATACTGCCTCACGAGGGCCGCAGCGCCGGCAACGGCAGGCGTGGCCATGGAGGTGCCGCTGTAGGCGATGGTACCGCAGTTGTTGCTGTCCTTGATGCCATCGGAGTCCGCCGAAGAGATGTTCACGCCCGGCGCGGTCACCGTAGGTTTGAGCCTTCCGTCAGCCGTGGGGCCATGGCTGCTGAACACAGCCATGTTCTCGGCGCTCGTGCCGTTCTCCGTGGCGCCCACGCTCACGACATTCTTCGCAGTTGCCGGAAAAGCGACCGATCCATCGCCGGGTCCGGCATTGCCGTTGGCAAAGAAGGCCAGAAAATCCTTATGCTCCCACATGAATCGGTCCGCGCTCCAGCCTAAGGTCTCATATTGCGTTTCCGCCCCCTCCCCAACTGTTGGTATGGAGGCGAGCCCCTGCCTGATAGACAATGATGAACATATCACCCAGGTCCGAAGGAGGATACACAGCGTTCGATCTCCCCGGGCGTAATATCCTGCATGAACACCTTGGCCTTGGGCGCCATGCCGCTGGCGGTCGAGAGGCCGTCCACGGGCGTCCGGTCTCCGGCAACGATGCCCGCGACGTGGGAGCCGTGGCCGAAGTTCCCGTCATAATCGTCCGCAAAGGGCGTGTATCCCGCTACTTTCCGGTGCGTAGGTCCGATGGGATTGCCGGCGGGGTCCCGGAAAAAGCACATGTCGTAATCGAGGCCCGTATCGCCGATGCCGACGATCTGGTCCTCGCCGTGCAGCCCCTTGTCCCAGATCTTCGTGTCGTTCGGAATGTATGTCTGGATTGTCCATTTGGTGGTGTCGTTCAGCAGTTTCAGCGGGACCGCTTCTTCGACCCAGAGCAACTCCTCGATCTGGGACAATTGGGCGATATGTTCCGAAGCAACTTCCACCCGGACCATGTCGCCGCTCACATCCAGAACTTTTCCTTTCTTTTTGTGAATCTCGGACAGGACCAGGGACCGGTTCTGCGCGTCAACACGGATATTGAGTTTCATCTTCTGCCCCTTCGTGACCTTCACGGCGCCGGACGCGTCTTTCAGATTCTTGTGGATCTTATAAGCAGGCTTGTAGCGGACCACGCCGTTGATGAAGGGGAGTTTCTCCACCAGTTCCTTCGTCTTGGTGTCCATGGTCACGAGGTATGCAAAGTCAGGCAGGTAATCTCCGATCCGGCAACCCAAGTCTATGAGACTCTGCTTGTCCACCTCATGGATCGGGCCGTTGAACTGGACGATCCACTTTTTGAACTTGAGCTCTTCCCTGGTCTGCTGGTCGTCGGGCTCAACTGACTTCTTTTTTTGACCTTTCCCTTTCAGGATGAACGTGCCGTTCAACGTTTTCTTCTGCTGCTGCACGTCGCTCGGTTCGAGCTCCGGCGGAACTATGGGCTCCTGCTCTTTCATATCGATTACGTAGTCATTTATCCTGACTTCGAGCTTGCCGAAGGCAGTGCCCGAAAAACCGAGCATGAATACGAAAGCAATAATGCTGTACACCCACAGACCGGACCTATCCCTGTTCGTAAGCATAATCGCCTCTCTTTCCTTGATGGTTGACTCAATATAGAGCCTGGTTATAATTAAGAAGAGACGTACGCGATCGTGAAAAGGTCACGTTTTTTAAAATTAAGTTCAGGTTGAGTGGGTAAAAATGAGAAGCAAAACTCAAAGAACCCGCTCTGGTATTCCCTCCTCTCCGAGGCTTAATGGACAGATGCGCAATTCGCCGCTTTGTTTTCTTTTGCTCTTGATGCTCGCTTTTCTTTAGCGTATTTTTTCGGCGCGCACAATATCTCCCACAGATCGTCGATATCGGTGAACGCCCTCTTGCCTTTAACGCCGACCTCCTCCACAACCCCCACGAGCTTACGGGGATTGTCTTCTTCCTGCCGGTAAATACGGACAACATAACTGTTCACTGCTTGCTCCTTCTTCCAACCGTTGTTTTCTCTTTCAATGTCGGTGGCGTTTGAATCAGATTCTAAGCTTTCCTTGATAGTGAATGCATATCACAGGTGAGGATACAGATAGGATACACTGTGGAATTGTGCAATAAGGTGTGCTGTGCCTGCGGATAAGATAGAAAGGATTACTTTTTTTCAGATTCTAACTTGCGGGTAAAATTCAGATTGAGCAATGATGGCAGGATCTTCTTTGACGCTATGCGTTATGTTGTGGTAAATAGCCGTAGTCTCAGGCGAGGGCTCGACGCTCATGTTCGCCTTGAGTGCCGAGCAGCACCGATGGTACGTTTTGATCGCCTCGGCCTTGCGGCCCAACTTATGGTAGCAGTTCATGAGACGCTGGTAGAATTCCTCCGTAAGCTCATCGACCCGGAGCGCCGATTGATAGCAATCCGCGGCCTTTTCGAAATCCCCGGTCATGCTCCCAGTGGCATCCCAGTCTGCCGACGGCGCGGATATACCGCATCCTCAGGTGCTCACGCTGAGAGACCGTCCAGGGCTCGTTGCAGTCGGCCTCCAGAAACGGGCACTGGTACAGCGCAAGGGCCTTTTCCATCAGCCTCGCCGCTTCCGCAGCCTTGTCCGCGCCCCGGCTCGTGCTTTGCTGTTCCCTGCTCCGCACCCACTCTTTTTCGGCCTCCCCGAGAAACCGTTCAAAAGCCCAGGCGTCTACCCAGCAGAGCCTATTGTCCAGAGTCACGCGCCCTTCATGAACAACTATCGCATTGCTGTTCCCCATCAATTGACGCAGTCGATAGAGCGTGGTCTTAAACAGCATGCGTGCTGCGTCGTCCTCTGCGTCAGGCCAGAGGGCGTCAATAATCCGCTCCTCATTGACCTCCCTTCCACCCAGCGCGATGACTGCCTTCAGCATTTCCAGGGGCTTCTTCTGTGTCTTTCCTTGAGAGCGGACAGGCTTTCCGTTTTCGAGGAGACTGAACCTCCCGAGCGTGTAGATCTTCACCGGCCAGGGCCAGTTCTCCAGGTGATAAGGCGGCGTATCCGGCGTAAAGCTGCGCTTCCTGATCAGCTCTTGTACGTACTCCGTCTCGATGCCGAGCTCGAGGGCCTTCGCGCAGAGCGTGGCCATCGCCCAGGGCGGCCACCAGATGACGCCCAACAATCCTGTTTCCCGGCCTATGATGAGCCCTTTTCGCAAGGCCCGGACCATTCGTTGTTCATCGCCCTGGGCGTGGGCCATTTGCGCTTCCAGGAGACGCACCTGCATCTCTATATTTCTGCTGCGCAGCTGCCTGCCTGCTGCCCGCGCCCTTTCAATGCAAACCCGTGCCTCGTGAAACTCATTGCGCAGGATATGAATCTGAGCAAGACAAGCGTTGCCGTGGGCCACAACGAATGGAACGCCTGTTTCATCCCACAGAGAAGTTGCCCTGGTGGCATGTTCATGAGCACTGGCGAGATCGCCGGCCACGGCAAAATAATAGGCGCTGACATAATGATATTGCCACACATCCATGCGCTGCTTCGGGTTTAATACCGCCTTTATCTTACCCAGATAGTTCCCTGCGGACTCGACGTCGCCGGCTCCCAGCAATGCAAAAACGGCTTGCGTCATGACCCGTGTGTCCGCCACATGAGTGTCAAACTTTCGTGACAGCTCCAATGCTTCCTCCACCAAGCCTGAGGCTTTCCGCGCTCTTCGCCCGGATCCAGGAATATACTGCCGCCTGTGACAGCCACAAAATCCGCGTTATGGGAGATGCGCTCTGCATCCGGCTCCCGGTATCGAAGTCTCTCAGGAGCTTGTTCATTTTTCCCAGCTCTCCGGTCCAGGAGTAGTAGAAAAGCAGATAGGCGGAGAGCATCATGCGCTGGTCCGGATCCTCTGCCTGCTCCAGGTACGTCGTCATCTTTTGTTCCCAAGCGGGAAGATCACGGTCCTGGGGCTGGATGAAGAACAGTGCGGTGAACATGCGGATCGTGACGGCGATCTCGATGTCCGGCGCGGGAAATTTTTTCTCGTGCTTGAGCAGGCCTTTGAGCTCTCGGATCCATCCCCTGAGCGGCGCCATCGTGTCCCATTCATACAAATAGGTCTCAACGACGCCCGACCAGCTCAGAAAGAGACCCGTGCGGTCGCTCAGCCGCTTGAACAGCGCATAGGCTTCACAGAAATACGGCCTCGCCTCTGCCGGGTCGCGGGAGAGCCGGCAGATTCCTCGCCAGTACAACAGCAAGGGAGAGGCCTTGCACATCCCGGCGGGTAAGGCCAGGAGCCATCGTTCGAGCGTCTCGTTCCGTCCTTGTGCGATCAGAGCTTGAGCGTTTTGAAGGACCATCCGGGTCATTCCCTGCCAGTCCTGGCACTCGCGATACAGGTCGGCCGCGTCATCGACCAGGCCCGAGGCCTCGAGCATCTGTGCCGCCTTTTTCTGCAGGGAGGCGATCTCTTCCTGCGAAAAAGTCTTCCCGGCCCTGCTCAGAAGGAACTCGCGGAATAGGGGATGGTATTGATATGTGAGCTCCGGCTGGCTCCGTTTCTCGATGAAAAAGTTCCTTCGGTCCAGCTCGGACAGGATCTCTCCTGCGTCTCCATGACCGGAAAGCTCTCCGGCAATCTTCGGCGTGAGGTTGCGCAGAAAGGCGGTCATGAGCAGGAACTCCTGGATCGATGCGTCGGTACGCGCGAACAGCTCGTTCGAAAAATAATCGAACACCTTTTTCGGCCGAAGGTTCTTTATCGTTTCAGAATCCGCGGCCTCAATTCTGACGGCCTGGCAGAGCAGTACCGCTCCCGCTGCCCAGCCGCGGGTCTTCTCGTATGCGGAACGGACCGTTTCTTTCGGGAGCGGCCCGGCGCACTGCAAGTTCATGACTTCAGTCAGCTCATCGTGTGTAAGACGCAACTGATCCCATCCGATGATCGCCATACAGCTGTTGGCCTGTGACCGTGCAAAAGATGAGGGAGGTTCGTTGCGGCTGATTACAATGACCTTCTGACCCGGCGGGATGACAGCGAGGCCGTTTGCGATGATCCCGTCTAGAGCCGACCCGGCAGGCGCCTCCTGATAATTGTCCAGCACGAAGACAGAGGGCTGTTTCAGCCGATCAAAGAGGCCCTCGAAATATCGTGTCGTGAAGGTCTGGATTGCGGGGCCGTATTCAGGAGTGAGCAGAGGCAGGGGACCCCTGAGCCGCGGCGCGGCCTTTCTTGCCCCAATGCCCAGATAGTAGAAAAATGTCGCGGGATCTGTATCGCCGGCGTCTACCTGGTACCACATGCAGGGAAGATTTCTCGCGTCAAGGTAGCTGGCAACGAGAGTGGTCTTGCCGGAACCGGCCGGGCCGGAAATCCAGGTGACGCAACGTTCCCCGCCCTCGTCGAGCAACTTGAACAGCCGCTCCCGTAGAAACACCTTCGGAAGCGTCGGCCGGGTTATCTTGGCAATGGAGAGAGATTTTTTCCTCATACAAGAAACTCAGTATACTTCATATCAACTTATCGCGTGTCGGATGAATGATTATTGAAGAAACGGCTCTAAAATTTTTTTAGCTGCAAAAAACTTCAGAATTCCGCCTGAAGATGAAGCGTCTTCCCACGGGCTTTGGCTCGCTTCGAGCTTTAGGTGTATCCTGGTTTTCTCTCCGTGGAATGCTTTACCGCTGATACTAAGATGAGAAAAGATGATCTGACTACGATTAAAAAACAGAAAAAGCTATAGCTCTGATTATAACATAATGCAATATTTTAAGAATAAGTGTGATATTTTACATCTAAAGTATTAATTGGGGACAATCATGAAGGATGACCACAAGATATGACTCTTGAAAAATATCGGTATTTCAATGTGATTGAAGGCGGAA
Organism: Nitrospirota bacterium; assembly: GCA_963741205.1. Classification (GTDB taxonomy): domain Bacteria; phylum Nitrospirota; class UBA9217; order UBA9217; family UBA9217; genus JAJYKN01. The sequence goes on along the minus strand of CAVUHW010000026.1, from coordinate 4 downwards.
TCAG
>CAVUHW010000025.1:0-22822 GCA_963741205.1 Nitrospirota bacterium | reverse complement strand
TCAGGAGGTGAAAGCCGGTTCCTTAAAACATTTTAGGGACACGGAGAAGGGTAAAATGATCTCCACGCCTAAACATCGGGCATCAGGGGCTTAACCAGCCAATGGCCACGAAGCGAGGTGAGACCGGCCGACAGGATGCCCGAAGTGGAGATCGCAATCTTACTCAGAAAAGGAGGGATGTCTATGAAAAGCCTGATGAGGTGGGATCCCTTCGGAATCACGAAAAGATGGGATCCTTTTGAGGAAATGCGATCGATGCAGCGCGAAATGGACAGATTGTTTGACCGGTTCCTGGGAGGAGAACTTCCGACCGAATATAAAGGTGTGTGGGCGCCTTCGGTTGAATCCTACACGAAAGACGGAAAACTTGTATTCCGGGCTGAACTTCCCGGAGTTGACGAGAAGGACCTTGATGTGAGCATCACCGATAGGGAACTGATCATTAAAGGTGAACGGAAGCATGAGAAAGATACAAAGGAAGAAAATTATGTTTACAGGGAAATCAGCTATGGCACTTTTGAGCGGCACTTTGCGCTGCCTGAAGGCGTAAAGACCGACGAGTTGAAGGCGAAATTTGCGAATGGGGTTCTCGAGGTAACGGTCCCGGCACCCGCGATCTCCAAGGCGCGGAAAGATCGTGATCGAGACCTCGAAAGAGGATAAAAAGATGATTGAAGGGGAGGCCAAGAAAGCTGCCTAGGGTTAGATTTCCCGAGCAACCTGCTCAGACTTCGTTGTCAGGTTAAGGAGTAACGGTAATCGCCATCCCGCGACAACTTTCGGGATGGCTTTTTTGTTGATAGAGGGATTCCCTATAATAGGCAAGTCGAAAAATTGCCTTTCGAATAACCCTGAACCTACGAAATGTAGAGGGAAAATACGTTAATAAAATAACTGCTTGACACTCTATAGCCTCTATGTTAAATTATTAGCACTCTATCATAGTGAGTGCTAAGGCGTGCGGAAAGTGGTTTCCGGCGAGATCGCGATTTTTCCTCTACGTAGGATAGTGATTTGTATGGAGCTGGATGAAAGAAATAGGAAAGTACTGCAAGCTGTCATAGACAGCTATATTGCCAGCGGCATGCCGATCGGTTCGAATGTGCTGGTCAAGCGATATGATTTCGGCGTGAGTTCCGCTACCCTCCGGAACATCATGGCAGAACTCGAGGAAATGGGGTTCCTGACCCATCCTCATACCTCAGCCGGCAGAATACCGACGGATCTGGGTTACCGCTACTATATCGACAGCCTGATCAGCATCGAGAACGAACCCGAGGATCTCGGAGACCAGTTTCGGCAGGCGCCCGCTTTGCATGGGGAAGACCTCGACGACATTGATGGAGGAAGCGAGCAGGTTCCTGGCAACGCTGTCGCATTGCGCGGGGTGGTGGTCGCGCCGACCGAATCAGAGACCAAGTACCGGCATGTTGAGTTTGTCCGCCTGCGAGGCCAGCAGGTGTTGATCATCTTTGTGACCGAGAGCGGCATTGTGCAGAACAAGCTCATCGAGCTTGACGAGAGCATCCGGCAGCAGGACCTGAACCGGTTCAGCGCCTATCTGGACGACGAGCTGGCGCATTGGACCCTGAACGAGGTCCGGCAGCGGTTGGTCGAAAAAATGCGGGAAGAGAAGCGCGTTTTCACCCAGCTCATGGACGAGACCTACCGCGCCAGCCTGGAGGTCCAGGAACGGGAAAACGAGAAAGTGTACATCGGCGGCGCCTCGCAGATGCTCGAAACACCGGAGTTCGCGACGGTCGAACAGATGCGGTCGCTGTTCAAGGCCTTTGAGGACAAATACAAGCTGCTGAAGCTCCTCGACCGGAGCGTGGCGGCGCAGGGCATCAAGGTCTTCATCGGGTCGGAAAACCCCTATTTCGAGATGCAGGGGTGCAGCATGGTGGTGGGCAGCTACCAGGCTGGCGCGAATGTCGTGGGTACCCTTGGGGTGATCGGGCCAACAAGGATGCAGTACAGACAGGTTATTCAAGTCGTGGATTATACGTCAAAGCTGTTGACGAAGCTTTTGGGTGAACGGTTTCAAAGGGGTTTAGAGAGATGAAGAAACATCACAGCGATTCAAGCGAAGAAAATGTCGTTGCGGCCGCCGCTGAAGCCGACGGAGACGCGGGAATGAGACGGCGGGGAATGAGACGGCGGCGCTGATCGAGAAGTTCTCTCATGAGCTGGAGCAGCAGAAGAAGGAGGCGGCGGAGGCGAACGAGAAGTATCTGCGGACCTATGCCGATTTTGAAAATTACCGCAAGCGCATGCAGCGCGACCTCGCCGACTTCCGCAAGTACGCGAACGAACAACTTGCCCTTGAACTGCTCCCCGTCGTCGACCATCTGGGGCTTGCGCTCAAGCATGCCCGAGAGACGGGTGAAGCCAATGGCGGACTCCAGCAGGGCGTGGAACATGGTCTACAAGCAGTTTCGGGACATCCTTGAAAAGTTCGGCGTCAAGCCGTTCACGGCGGAAGGCGAATGCTTTGACCCGTCGAAGCACGACGCCGTAATGCAGGTGGCCACGACGGAGGCGCCGGAGAACACGGTGGTGCAGGTGCTCCAGGACGGGTACTGGTATCACGACAAGGTCCTGCGCCACGCGAAGGTCGGCGTCGCAAAGAGGCCGGCGGGAGCGCAGGCTGCATCGGAAGAAGAAAGCGCGGCGTGTGATCAGACGGATTTATAGGAAGTCACCGGCTTGCGGATAACGGCTTACGTGGCTGTTGTCCGCGGTCGATCAACATCTTGAAGGAGGCTTTTATGGCAAAAGTTATAGGAATCGATCTAGGTACGACAAACTCATGTGTCGCCGTGATGGAAGGCGGAGAACCGGTCGTGATCGCGAACTCCGAGGGGAGCAGGACCACGCCGTCGGTCGTGGCCATCACCGACAGCGGCGAGCGGCTCGTGGGACAGATCGCCAAGCGGCAGTCCATCACCAACCCGGACAATACCATCTTCTCGATCAAGCGCCTCATCGGGCGTAAGTATGACACGGCCGAGGTGCAGGAGGCGAGAAAGCACCTGCCGTACAAAATCGTGAAGGCGGACAACGGCGACGCCCACGTCGAGATACGGGGCAAGGTCTTCAGCCCGGCGGAGATCTCGGCCATGATCCTGCAGAAGATGAGGCAGACGGCCGAAGATTATCTCGGAGAAAAGGTGACGGACGCCGTCATCACCGTGCCTGCCTACTTTAACGACAGCCAGCGCCAGGCGACCAAGGATGCCGGAAGGATATCGGGCCTGAACGTGCTGCGCATCATCAACGAGCCCACGGCCGCGTCGCTGGCCTACGGTCTCGACAAGAAGAAGGACGAGACCATCGCGGTTTACGACCTGGGCGGCGGCACCTTCGATATCTCCATCCTGGAACTGGGCGAGGGGGTGTTCGAGGTGAAGTCCACCAACGGCGACACCTTCCTGGGCGGCGACGATTTCGACGACCGCATCATCAAGTGGCTCGCCGAATCGTTCCTCAAGGATTCGGGCATCGACCTGAAGAAGGACAAGATGGCGCTCCAGCGGCTCAAGGAAGCGGCGGAAAAGGCCAAGATAGAACTTTCCACGGTCATGGAGACGGAGATCAACCTCCCCTTCATCACCGCGGACGCAAGCGGACCGAAGCACCTTCTGTACAAGCTTTCGCGGGCCAAATACGAGCAGCTCGTTGATGACCTGGTCGCAAAGAGCATCGACCCGGTGAGGAAGGCGCTCAACGACGCGGGCAAGACCGTTGATCAGATCAACGAGGCGGTCCTCGTGGGCGGCATGACGCGCATGCCGAAGGTGATCTCCACGGTGAAGGATTTCTTCAAGAAAGAGCCTCACCGCGGTGTGAACCCCGACGAAGTGGTGGCGATCGGCGCGGCCATCCAGGGCGCGGTCCTGACCGGCCAGGTGAAGGACGTCCTGCTTTTGGACGTGACCCCGCTGTCGCTCGGCATCGAGACCCTGGGAGGCGTGACCACGCGCCTCATCGAGCGGAACACCACGATCCCGACCAAAAAGAGCCAGGTCTTCTCCACGGCCTCGGACAACCAGACCGCGGTCTCCATCCATGTGCTCCAGGGCGAGCGCGAAATGGCCGCGGACAACAAAACACTGGGGCGGTTCGAACTCGTGGGCATCCCGCCGGCGCCGCGCGGCATCCCGCAGGTCGAGGTGACCTTTGACATCGACGCGAACGGCATCGTGCACGTCATGGCCAAGGACCTCGGAACGGGCAGGGAACAGTCCATCAAGATCACGGCGTCAATCCGGCATGAGCAAGGACGAGATCGACAAGGCCATAAAAGAGGCTGAGGCGCATGCGGCCGAAGACAAGAAGAAGAAGGAAATTGCCGAGGCGCGGAACGAAGTGGACACGCTCATTTACTCCGTCGAGAAGTCCGTGGCCGATTACGGCTCCAAGCTGACCGAGTCCGAGCGCGCGGACATCCAAAAGGCGCTCGAACAGGCAAAGGCGGTCAAGGACGGCCAGGATGTCGACGCCATCAAGAAGGCGGTCGCCGAGCTCTCGAAGGCGTCCCATAAGCTCGCCGAAGAGGTCTACTCCAAGATGAACAAGGGGCAGGGACAGCCGGGCCCGGATGCTTCATCCGGTGCGGCCGAAGGCGACGGCGCCAAGCCAGGCGAGAAGGTCGTGGATGCCGAGTTCGAGGAAGTGGACAAGGACAAGAAGTAACCGTGTACGATTGAAGAGGATAGCAGGGACGGATCCGCATGAGGAGCGCCTGCTATCCTCTTTTTTATGACAACTTCTCATGGTCTTCTTTCAGGCCGTCATTCCCGAAAGCTTTAATCGGGAATCCAGAGATTCTAAAAGACACCCCTGCACTCGCGCTACCCCACTTGTAAACGCTGGGCGCAGGCTGGGTCCCCGATGAAGGCATTCGGGGACGACGAACTATTGATACCTGAGCAGTTCCTTTAAATTGATTGAAGAAGGACGTTATGGCGAAAGATTATTACGCACTGCTCGGCGTGCACAGGAATGCGACCGAGGCCGAACTCAAGCGCGCTTACCGGAAACTTGCGCACGAATATCATCCCGATAAAAATCCCGGCAACAAGGCCGCCGAAGAGAAGTTCAAGGAAATCAACGAGGCCTACGAAGTCCTGTCCGACGCTCAGAAAAGGGCTATTACGACCAGTTCGGCGTAGCGCCGGGCGCGCAGGGCGCGGGGCCCGGGTTCGGCGGATTCGGGGCCGGGATGGGCGGCATGGGCGACATCTTCGGCGACATCTTCGGCGAGTTCTTCGGAGGCGGGCAGGGGCGGGCCCGCGCCACGGCCGGTGACGACCTGCGTTACAATCTCAAGATAACCTTCGAAGAAGCGGCGTTCGGCACGGCGACGAAGATCCGTGTTCCCCGCTGGGAGCGCTGCCCTGACTGCGACGGCAGCGGTGCAAAAACCAAGGACGGCATTAAGGTTTGCCCGGGTTGCCAGGGAGCGGGGCAGATCCGGACGCAGCAGGGATTTTTCAGCATCAGCCGGACCTGCTCGCGCTGCGGGGGAGAAGGCAGGGTCATCACCGATCCCTGTAGCACCTGTGGCGGACGGAAACGCATAGAGCGTGAACGGACGCTGTCGGTGAAGATCCCGGCCGGAGTAGAAACCGGCAACACGATCCGCCTCTCCGGAGAGGGTGAGATCGGCTCCTATGGCGGCCCCCCCGGCGATCTGTACGTGTTCCTTACGGTCGAGGACCATCCACTCTTCAAGCGCGAGGGTCAGGACATCATCTGCGAGGTGCCGGTCAGCTTTATCCAGGCGGCGCTCGGCACGGAGATCGATGCGCCGACGCTCAGCGGCAATGCGAAACTGAAAATACCCGCCGGCACCCAGCCGGGCCAAACGTTCAGGTTCCGGGGAAAGGGTTTTCCCAACCTTCGCGGGGGCGGGTCCGGAGACCAGATCTGCAGGATCAACGTCGAAGTCCCGACCAAACTGACAGCGAAACAGAAGGAACTGCTCCAGGAATTCGAACGTCTGAACTCGGAAGAGTCGACGCCCCTGACGAAGGGCTTTTTCGATAAGGTAAAGGAACTGTTCGGAGACAAAACGAAAAAGTAATTGAACCCGCTTCTGATGCTTCCCCTCGGCCGGGATGCAAAAGCCCCTCGTCTGACCGGCTCTTCCGCCATCATGTTCATTGTGATATAATAGTTCTAAGATATTTCTTTTGAAATATCCAGCTACTTAATAGCTTTTCATTGCTTGGGAAACCATACCCTCGATAAAACATTCGGGGATGGCAGATTATGAGAAGGCAGCCATCGTTTCTATTGTGAAATTGTTTATAATACTTCTGCATGAGAGAAAACTTACGAGGAGGATTTCATGGATGCCCTGGAAATCGCAATGAAGATGGAAACCGACGCAATATCTTTCTATACCGAGGCTGCGCAGAAAACGAAGTACCCTGCCGGGAAAAAGATGTTTCAGACGATCACGGAAGACGAAAAAAGGCATCTTGAGCTGATCTCCCGGCTGATCAAAGGTCTCAACATAACGCACAAGGACGTAAGCCCCTTGCATAACGTCAAGACGGTCTTTGAGACCATGAAAAACGAGATGATGAAAAAAGTTGAGGCTACGGCCGACGAACTTGAGGCGTTCAAGATCGCCATGCAGATGGAAAAGGAAGGAAAAGAGTTCTACGAAAAGACGCTGGCCCACGCGAAGACGGACAAAGAAAAAGCGCTGCTGGAACGGTTGATCAAGGAGGAAGAGCAGCATTACGATATTTTTGCAAACACCTATGAGTTCCTTTCCGACACAGGAAACTGGTTCATGTGGGAGGAACGGGGCATCGTGGAAGGCGGTTGATATAAATTAAGGAATGCTGATTGCGGAATAATATGCAAAAGAAGTATAAATGTGAATCCTGAGTGTGCATTCAATCCGCATTCCGCAATCAGAATAGGAGGTTGCCATGACATACACCAACGTTGCATTGAAAGATAAGGTCTTTGAAATGTATCCTGAAATCAGGGAACATAATTTTTCGGTCGGCCTCGATTTCGATGAGAGGAAAAACGCCTACATCCTGACGTTCAAGCGCGGAACGGAAGTACTGACCACCCACCTTGATAAACAGGACGCCGACGAATGTATGAACGGGATCAAGTGCGTGTATCTGGGTTTCCAGGTTGCTCAGTTCATCAAAAACTTCGAGGAACGGGAAGTATTCAGCAGGAAAGCCGCATAGCGGACGTTGCTTTGCCGCAGAGGGGATCCGCAGATCTGACCCAGGATCGCGGCATCCGTGAGAGAGTAGAAAATAAAAGAGCCCGGCATGAATTTGCCGGGCTCTTTTGCGGTCCAGTACTGAATCGGAAGCTGAAAATCAGCAGGAGCTCTTGCACTTGCAGGTAACGGCCATTTTTTTCGTCACTTTTTTGATCGTCATTGCACTGCCTCCTTTCCGAAATGGTCAAGCATGAAGGATGGCTCTCAAAAAGAACACAAGCCCAAGCCCGGATGAAGTTTAATAAATACCTTTATATTATACCATAGAGCGTGCAGCGGTAAAGGTCCTTGCCGTTTTTCCCCGATAGAAGTTCGGCCCGGTACCTGCAACCCCCTCGACAAACCTCGAGATATTCGCAATCGCAGGATAGATCGCTGAGCCGCACGGGCCGGATTTTTTTCCATGCCTCCCTAAGGCCGTCCGCAATATAACCTACGGCGTTGTCACGGAAAAAGGAGCATTTTGCAATCTTCCCATCGGCCATCACCGACATGAGGTGGAGCCCGCAGCCATATCCCTGGCCGGACGAAAGGAGGCCCCCCCCGTAGCCGTACCCCAGGTATTTGCCTCCCTCCTCGGGACTGACGCACAACTCGTCGTTCTCCTTCAGGCGGCCGGTCACGCAGGGCACATCCACGGTCCAATCCTTTACGCCCATTCCCTTGAAGAGCCGCTCCATGGCGTCGAAGTCGGCGAGGTTACCGCGGTGCACCATGGTCGAGATAGAAACATCGAATCCCGCATCGAGCGCATCATGCGCCGCTTCCATGGCGCGTTTGAACGTTCCGGCCCCGCGGACCAGGTCATGGGCCTGCTCCATCCCGTCGATGCTGATCTGGATCTCATCCACTTTCAGCGTACTGAGGATGTCCTTCTTCAAAAGCAAGCCGTTCGAGAACAGGACCTTCCTGATAAAAAAATCAGGGAGCATTTCATTGATTTCATTAAACTTGCCGTGCATGAGCGGCTCCCCGCCGGTGATGAGCACCCTCAGACCCTGCATTGCCTCGAATTCCTTCAGGGCCTTGTTCACCTCCCCTGGCGAGAGTTCCTTATGTGATTCCTCGACGAGATAGCAATGTTTACATCTAAGGTTGCAGGTGTCTGTTATTTGCAGTTCAAGGTACCTGAGAGACGGTTCAGGGGCCTCCTTAAGAGGGGGCCGCTGGACGACCACCTTCTCCGTGGTAAGCAACCCCTCATCCATGCAATAATCGATGAACGCCCCGTCCTTTGACGAGCAGCCGTCCTTTGCCGCACAATTCTGCAAAAAGCGGAAAGAGTCGCCGTCGAGCTCATAGAGCTCGTCCTTTGCAATTTGATAAATGGAGGGGATTTCGAGCCATTTGAGGACGGCCCGACGGGATAAATAATAACTCATAGCGTTTATTATAGCACCACGAATTCGATTTTGTTATAATCAGAGAGCGATGAAAAAAAATGCCGCTCTTGTCCAAACGCTTTGCCTGCCGTACTGCCATTATTATAAACCGGACAGGAATGAAGAACTCCTGTGCCGCGGCGCTGTTGTCATCCAACGGCTGATCGACTCGGGCCGGAACCTGTCACTCGAAGAGAAGCGCAGTCAGGGCCTCGCTCGCGAAGTCCGGGAATTGATCATAAAGCGGGTCTGCGGCGACTGCGAGTTCCGTGAGCAAGACTGCGACTTCGCCCAGGACCGGAAAGCGCGTCCGTGCGGCGGGTTCGAACTCATCTCCGGCCTTCTCGCCGCCACCGTGGTCACGATTGAGGATATCACGTAGCATCGGCCTGGATTCAAGATTATCGTTGCTGTTTCAGTCCGCCTCCTCCGCGGCGGAAAACTGTTTTTCCGAGTTCATCATAAATCTCTCATTATGCCGAGACTCTCCAAAAAACGATCAAAAAAATCCGGTCTTCCCTCAGAGACTCTGCTTTATACGGGCGAGAAAAAAGACGAGAAGATCGAGATCCACGTAATCGATTACGACGAGGCAAATTTCAGCGAGCAGGAGCTGACCGGCGTCGAAGCGTGCATTCCTTACAAGGACAAGCCCACAGTCACCTGGGTCAATTTCGACGGAGTTCATAACGTGCCGGTGCTCGAAAAGTTCGGAAACTGCTTCGGCCTGCACCGGCTCGTCATGGAAGACATCGTGAACACCGACCAGCGTCCGAAGATGGAGGATTTTGGGGACTACCTCTTCCTCGTACTCAAGATGCTGTCGATCGGGAAGAGCGGAGACATCGTGACCGAGCAGCTCAGCATCATCGTAGGAGCGAACTTCCTCCTCTCGTTCCAGGAGGGGATCGAAGGGGACGTCTTCAATATGATCCGGGATCGCATGAGAAGCGGCAAAGGACGCATCCGCAAGATGGGCGCCGACTATCTCGCCTATGCGCTCGTAGACGCCGTGGTGGACAATTACTTCGTGATCCTTGAAAAGTTCGGCGAGAAGATCGAGCTGCTTGAAACGGAGCTGATCGAGAATCCCTCGCAGAAGACGGTGCAGAGGATCTACCAGCTCAAGCGGGAACTGATCTTCCTCCATAACGCCGTCTGGCCCCTGCGCGAGGTGGTGAACGGCATGACCAAGCACGAGTCGCCCCTCATCCGGGAGTCGACGTCGCCCTATCTGCGGGACGTGTACGACCACGTGATCCACGTCATCGACAGCGTCGACATCTACCGGGAGATGATCTCCAGCATGCTCGACATGTATCTGTCGAGCGTGAGCAACCGGCTGAACGAGGTGATGAAGGTCCTGACGGTGATTTCCCTGATCTTCATGCCGATCACCTTCATCGCCGGTGTTTACGGAATGAACTTCAAGAACATGCCCGAGCTCGAGTGGCGCTATGGTTATCCGGCATCGCTTCTCGTAATGCTTGCGATCGGTGGCCTGATGGTTGTCTATTTCAAGCGCAAGAAGTGGCTGTGAGCAAAAGATAAGTGTATGAAGGATGAAGTACTATCATCCTTCACCCTTCACCCTGTCTTCTTCTAATACCTCATTCTCACCCGATACGAGAGCTTCACTTCCTGGTCCTTCGGCACCGGAATATTGAACTCGGCGGTGAAGGCCTCTGACTTCTTATACGCGTGCGACGAGGTCAGCATGGTCCAGTCTCCCGGAATGGGTTCAACGACCTTGACGACCACGTCCTCCTTCTTGTGGTTCCTGAGCGAGATCTCGAAAGCCGCTTCGTAGGTATCGTAAGCTGTCTTCTTCCAGTCCGTCTGTTTCCTGCTTCCGACCACGTCAAAGGCGTCGCCGAGCTTGATCCTGACCTTCTCATCTTTGGGCGTGTGGTCGATGGAATCCTCTCCCACGAACTGCAGGCTTCCTTCTTTGTCAGCCTTATAAACCCTTATCGTACCCTTGGGTAAAGGGATGCCGAGATTATTTTCCTTTTTATTCTGGATCTCGACGAACACGCCGACTTTCTGGTTCGACATGGCGTCTCCATAGCGGTTGTAGTAGTAGTAATTTGCGCCGTAATAGAGCAGCTCTTTTTTGACCGGAATGTTGTCGGCGGCCACCAGGCTTATCTGCTTGGTCTGGTTGTCTTTAACCGTAGCAGGCCGTTCGAGGGTGTAGATATGGTATTCGAAGAACGAATCTTCCCTGAACTGGGGGGCCGGCGCTTCCGCCGCAGCTTTTGCCGCGCGCAGCATCTTGCCTTCATACTCCATTTTATCCTTAACCCGGTTCACGTCGCCGGCCACGAGCTTGAGCTTCGCGTTTTTATACGTCGCGCCGCTGTGATTGTCGATGGTGACCCAGCCGGAGAGGTCCGCCTTATCGTCCCTGTCGTTCAGCGTCACCACGTAATCCGAACGCCAGTTAATGCCGTTCGTCAGGTAGGACGCTTCTATTTTTTGTGTTGAGGGCAGTCCGTTCTCGACCATCCAGACCAGTGTCGGCTTCGCATTCAGGTCCTCCGGCACGCCGGGGAAGATGATCCGTCCCGGATGCCCGAAGGTGATCTCGTCCCCGATCTTAAAGATGGGCTGGCCGTTGTTCGAAAGCAGTGTCGCGGTCACGAGCTCTTCGCGCTCTGTATAAGGATTTTTGGTCAAGAGTTTTACCTCCTTGCCGACGTATTTGTCGAGGAGTTTCTGGGGATTCAGGAGGTCGTACTCGTAGTTCTGTTCGAGAACGCGCAGGGTTTCAGGATCGACGAGGGACTTGATATGAACGCTCGTCGGCATGATTGATGCTGCCACGTCCATGAACCGAAGATCGCTGATGCCTTTCCCGAGTTTGATCTGCCGCTGGTCCTTGACCAGGCCAAGGTTGACGTTGTAGATCGTGAGGGCAACGCCGGTCTGGTCGTCCAGCGTGCTTGTTGCTGTAGTGAGATTTGTTCCCTTCTTTTCTGCTTCTGAAACAGGACAAAAGCCGATAATTGTTAGGAACAGCACTGCCAGGACAGTAATAAGATATTTGAACTTCATGAAGGGCCTCCTCTGCCAATGGATTGGACTTCTTTTAGACCATTAGACAAAGGAGAGAGGGGAAAAGTTCCCTTCCAATTGAAAAGGAATCTTAGATGAGAGTCCAAACGAATGGTGGTCAGGATAAATTACTACTTCGATTATGCGGAACAGGCATTGATGCCAACTGTAATGATTTCCGCGGTTTACTTAAGTCTATTTATTGCATTTTCTTGACCATGCTTATAATTTTATGCTACTGTAATGCGTCCCTACAATCACTGGTTGAGCCTATAGGGAAGGGAGTGGCCATTTCGGGCAAATTTGCCGCCTGTAACTATCGGATTTGAGGCTTATTTTAATACGAATAATGGCTTTTCTGCAGACTCGCTAGGCAGGGAAGTCGATGATACGGACGTATCATGACATCGGGATTGCAAACATAGTTCCTACAGAACTTATGGAAACTCATATCAAGGAGGGAGACAGACCATGACACTGCAAGTGCGAAGGGTCATCACCGGACATGATGCACACGGACGGGCGATTGTGCAGATCGACGACGCCTCCACCGACCTCGTTGCGATCCGACCGGGAGCGACAGTGTGTAACGTCTGGACCACAAAGGCATTCCCCGTGGACAACACTGGCGACGCCGACGCGGGACGACGGCCGGTCGGCACGACTTTGCCGAACGGCACGATTTTTCGTGTCCTCGAGTTCGCGCCTGGTGTCGTGCCTCGAAGTCACCGGACGGATTCCATCGATTACCTCATTGTCGTGTCGGGCGAGATCGACATGGAGATCGAGGACGCGGTCGTCCATCTCAAGACTGGCGACGTGCTCGTGCAACGCGGCACGATCCACAATTGGGTCAATCGCGGCACCGAACCGTGTGTGATCGCTGTCGTGCTTATCGACGCCAAACCCGTCGAGGTCGATGGCAAGATCTTGGCGGCCGTGGGGTAGTGCGGCTCGCGGAAGCGTATGGCTGGGGTCAGACGCGCATGCATGCCTTCACTGGGTCAGGCTGGCTGCGTCTGTGCCTAGAAACCAAGGTGTCAGGAATCGTTTCCCAAGCCCTCGGTGCCGGGACGGGCATTGTGGCCTGCAGGCGACCGCCAATAACCTCCGCTCGTGCCTCGCTCCGGCTATTGGCGGCGCCTGAAGACCGGCGTTTTCCCGTTGTTTCGCAATCGCCGGGAGAATGCGGCAGTTAATCCGTAACTCTATTCCGCTGCAAACACGGGAAATGAATCGTTCCCACGCGCTGGAAGAACCAGGAGTTCGGCCGCATTATACTACCGCACGGAGACTGGCGGACAAGACGACAACGGAAACACAACCGGAGAAAACAATAGAGAATTCAAAACAACCATCAAAACCGAATCCCGCGCTTAAAGTTCTGGAAGTGATGGCGGGCGTATGGGAGTTGGAGGGGAGTGATATCACAATGAATGAAGAACTCCGCGGGCGGTCCGCCTTCGAGTGGCTGGAGGGCGGCTTTTCACGTTTTCACCGATTTAACTCCGACTACGACGGACGGAAGATCACTAGCGTTGAGTGCATCGGCTACGACGAAAAGAGCGGGTATCTGAAAACTCACGTCTTCGGCAATCTGGGTCTTAACCCCCTCGAATACACGGGGGAGGCAATGAAGACACATTCAGGAACTGGTTTGGTGCCGTGGGTTCTCTGATCCATTACAGGGCAAATTCAGCGGAGATCGAAATACCCTTATAAGTAAGTGGGAGTGGCCAAGAGGGGGGATATGAGGTGACCATGACCAGGGTCAAGTGATAGACCCTAATTTTTTGTCATGGTGATCCGGATGGTCAGATATCCTTCGCGACCGAGCGGAACCGGCATTTTTTCTTTCACCTCGCCGATCGTTTTCAACTTTGACAGGAGTTCAGCGAACTTGTCCCTGTTGATCGATACAATAATCGCACCCTTGTCAACAGACGGCACACTCCCGATGATTTTGCCGCCAAACATTGTGACCGCCTTCTCAATTTCACGTTGAGCAGTGTCGAATTCCTTGACCGTCATTATCAAATCAACCGCGTTCTCCGCGCCTCCCTCTGCCAGGGCTGCCTTCCTTTTGGCAACAGGCGCCGTACCTTCCGACCGCGGTTCTCCTCCCGATGTTAACCCCATCGCCGGAGCCGGCGTCTCTCGTTTATCAGCGGAGGGACGAGATTCCTGCTGCATTCCACCGCCTTGGCCCTCTTTTTTTTCTCAACCGGCTCGAAAGGTTTTGCTGCAGCCGGCGCAGATTCCGCAGCGTTACGCAGCGCCACAGGGGGCGCAGGCTTTTCATATTCCTGCTTCATGTCGAGGGCCTTATATTCCGGCGTCTGGGGCGGCTTTTCGGCTCGGGCAGCAGGCTCACGGCGTATCTTTGGCTCGGGTGCCGGAGCAAGAGTCGATGGTGAGGCCGGTTTTGCTGCCTCGAACTTTTCAGGCGGCGCTTCCGTATATTTCGCCGTCGGGTGACATGTTTTGATAGATATAGAAGGCGGTAACGGCAAGAAACAAAACGGCTACAGCTTGTATCGGCAGTTTGACGGAGAGAGGGTGAAAGAGTCTCCGGAACAGGCCCTTCCTCTCTTCTTCAGCGGCGCGCACGTTCGCCATGATCTTCTGCGTCATCCAGGCCGGAGGCTCAACCTCTTCGACGGACTTGATATGTTCGACGGTCTTTTGCAGTTCATGGAGCGCGTCGCTGCAGGCAGAGCAGGTCTTTAGATGTTCTTCTATGGACGACTTCTCTTCGGCGGTAACCGAGCCATCAAGATATTCAGACAGTTTATGGCGAATGTCGTTGTGGTCCATTCGGAACTCCCCTCGACCTGACCTCTCCCCGGAGGGAGAGTAGGCGTTATTACAACTCCCCCATGAAACGTTTGAGGCAGTCCTTGACCATTTCGCGCGCCCTGAAAAGCCGGGACTTCACCGTGCCCTCCCGGACCTTGAGCATGCTGCCGATTTCTTCATAGGAAAATTCCTGCAGGTCACGAAGCACCAGCACCTCCCGGAAATCCGGCTCAAGCGCCTTGACGCAATCCTGGACCCTCGCCTGGACATCCCGAGATTCCATGCGGTCCAGCACCGATGGTTCCTTTGACGGCGGGTCGATGGTCATGTGCCCGTCCTCTGTCTGAACTTGTTCATCCAGCGAGAAGGCCTCATGTCCCCTCCGCGCTCTCATCTGTTTCAACCGGTTCTTCGACAGGTTCACGGTAATGGTTGTGAGCCAGGTCGTGAACTTCGCCTCACCGCGGAAGGACTTGATGCTTTTGTAAGCGGAAACAAAGGCATCCTGCACCACCTCGCAGGCGTCGTCATAATCTCCGATCAGCCTGAAGGCGACATTGAGCATCCTCTTCTGGTGCCTGGCGACGAGCTTTTCGAAGGCGTTCAGGTCTCCCTGTTGCGAGGCCGAGACGAGGACCGCATCGTCGTCCTGTGCAGGCACGCTGTCTCCTTCTACTCCATAAGACAAGCCTGCCAAAGGATTTGTTCCGTTTGTCTTCACGATACAGATTCTATCCTAACGAGTTTACTTTTGCACCCGCAAAATGATATTATTATAGAGACTTGAATATCCCTTACGAGGAGGCGAATTATGACGGACAAGGTGATGATTTTCGGGAAGGCGGGCTGACCGCATACGGACAAGGCCAGGTCGGCCTATGGAGCTAAAGCGGTCTATTACGATGTGAAGGCGGACAGCGCGAAGCTGGATGAAATGCTGAAATTCACGAAGGGCGAGCGGAAGGTCCCGGTTATCGTCGAGGACGGGAAGATTGCCGTAGGTTACGGCGGGTCCTGAGGAGTGTGACGACCGGCAGGGGGCCGGTTAAGTCTTTTTCACCGCACTGGATGCAGGTAAAAGCGGAGTGGGAATAAAGTATGGGCGGGGTCTAAGAATATTGACATCGAGGGAGTAATGAAAAGAATGGCGCTTGATAATTTTATTCTGAACAAAGAAGACGCGGTACTCCTCGTCGTCGACATTCAGGAGCGGCTTGGCGGTCGTGATGAAGGAGAAAGACAAGGTCGTCAGGAACTGCCAGCACTTGATCGAGCTCGCGAAGATGATCAAGATCCCGGTCGTGGTGACCGAACAGTATCCCAAGGGCCTGGGTAGGACCGTGCCTGAGCTTCAGTCGGTCCTGCCGGAGTACAAGCCGGTCGAGAAAATTATCCTTTGATTGCTGCGGGCAACCGGCCTTCCTGCAGGAACTGAAGGAGCACAACAAAAAAACCGTCATCGTGACCGGAATGGAGACCCATATCTGCGTGCTCCAGACCTGCTTGGGGCTGCTCAAGGCGGGAGTGAACGTTCACGTGGTGGAGGACGCCGTGTGTTCCCGCACCGAGGAAAATTGGAGAACGGGCATCGAGTTCATGCGCAGCGCCGGGGCGGTTATTACCTGCACCGAGACGGTATTGTTCCAACTCCTCAAGGTCGCGGGCACGGAGGAGTTCAAGAAGATATCGCAGAGGATAAAGATAAATGTAAGAAGTATGAATTAAGAAGTATGAATTAGAAATCTTACTTCTAATTCTTACTTCCTACTTCTTACTTTTCTACTTCTAAATTGAGGTAAACAATGGCACAACAGGAAATCATTCCCGACGACGTAAAGCAGGCCATCAAGGAAACTCTTCTGGACGGGCTCAAGGAAGAGGTACACCTTGAGGTCTATACCAAAGCGGGGCAGAACGACCAGTTTAATGATGCGGCCGTTTCCCTGGTCAAGGCGATTGCGGAACTATCCGACAAGCTGAAGGCGTCGTTCCATACCATCGGTGACGAACAGTCCGTGAAACGGAACGTCACCCGGTCGCCTACGGTCCTCATAGCCCCCGACAAGTATCGCCTCCGTTACACCGGCGCTCCGGTCGGCGAAGAGGGCCGCTCCTTCCTGGTGGCCATCCTGATGGCGTCCACCGGGAAGACCGTTCTGACCGAAGAAGCGCTGGCAAAGATCAACGACCAGCTCCGGGAGAAACGGGACATCCAGGTCTTCGTGAGCCCCACGTGCCCTTATTGCCCGCAGCAGGTCATGTCCGCGTTTTCCGCCGCAATCGTGAAGCCCGACTTGATCTCGGCCGAGATCGTCGAGATTTACGAGAACCAGGACCTTGCGGAGAGCCTCGGCTCGCTCGCCGTGCCGCAGACGTTCATCAACAACACGTTCACCGGCGCCGGCCTCCAGCCGGAGCCCTGGTTCGTGGAGTCCCTGCTCTCGCTCAAGGAACCGCAGGTCGCGTCAACGCAGATTTCGGGCGAGCCGGTGGAAAAAGACCTCGTCATCATCGGAGGCGGCCCCGCCGGGCTCACCGCGGCGATCTATGCCGTGCGCGCGGGACTCAACAGCATCGTGATCGAGAAAAGCAACCTGGGCGGCCAGGTTGCCATCACGCCGGTCGTGGAGAACTATCCGGGTTTCATGCGTATCGGCGGGAAAAGTCTCGTGGACTTGATCGCACAGCAGGCCGCGCAGTACTGCGAGGTCCATATCGGAGAATACGTGACGGAGGTGGCGAAGGACCGCGAAAACGGAAGGCTCTCGCTCAAGACGAACCACGCCATCTACAACACGAAAGGTCTGATCATCGCAACGGGAGTCGCCAACCGGGCGCTGGAAGCAAAGGGCGCCCAGAGGTTCTACGGGAGGGGCGTAAGCTACTGCGCGACCTGCGACGGGTACTACTTCAAGGACGGGAAACCGGTGATCGTGGTGGGCGGCGGCAATACAGCGGTCACGGACGCGCTCTATCTCCATAATATCGGCGCGAAGGTAACCCTGGTACACTGGCGGGATGCGCTCCGGGCCGAGCGGCGGCTCCAGGAGAGTTTAAAGCAGTCGGGTATTCCCGCGCTGTGGGACAGCGAGGTGCGGGAGATCTCCGGCGACAAGATCGTGAAGGCCGTGAAGATCGAGGACAAGAAATCCGGCAAGATGTCAGGAACTGCCGATTGACGGCGTATTCGTCGCCATTGGCTATGTCCCGAACAATGACCTCGCAAAACAGCTCGGACTCGAACTCGACGATCAGGGCTACATCAAGACGGACCTGATGACCATGCGGACATCCATGCCCGGCGTCTATGCCGCGGGCGATATCACCGGCGCGCCGAAGCAGATCGCCGTCGCCGTGTCGCACGGCTCCATCGCCGCGATGACGGCCTTCGAGGACCTTACGGCCCCCGAAGGAGTGAAGACGGAAGCCGTGCTGAAGAGTTCGTGAAACTGCGGTCATGATCCTCTAAATTGCAGTTCGGACGCGGAAAAATCGGATGAAAATCTGATCGAGACGGAAGAAAACTGATTCAAAACTTCTCATCTAACCCGGACAAGCTGGAACCAAAATCTTGAAAACGCGAAGGCGCCAAGGACGCGAGGAGACTAATTCGCGAGTTTAAACCTGATTCATTTTCTGCGTCCTTCGCGCCTTCGCGGTAAATTTTCATCAGAACTTCACTTTCGGCGCCTCTTTTTCCGCCTGAGGAATCTCGTAATACTGCGCTTCATTCACGCCTGCCAGGGAAGCAAAGAACTTTCCGAACACCGTCCTCCGGTAGGTATTGAGCGCTTTCACATCGTCATTATATCGTTTGCGTTCGACGGCGATCCTGTTTTCAGTGCCTTCGAGCGTGTCTTGCAGCTTCAGAAAGTTTTCGTTTGCCTTGAGTTGCGGATAGGTCTCCTGGAGCACCAGAAGCCGGGAGAGAAATCCCTCGAGCTGCTGGGACGCCTGGATCTTCTCCTTCACCGTGTTCGCCTGGAAATATTTCGTCCTGGCATCGGCCAAGTGTTCGAAAATCTCCTGCTCATGTTTTGTGTATCCCTTGACCGTCTCCACGAGGTTCGGGATCAGGTCGTACCGCCGCTTCAACTGGTTTTCAACCTGGGCCCACTGCGATTTCACCTGCTCGTCCATGGCCACTACCTGGTTGTACTGGCCCATGCCGTACATAACGGCCATGATCGCGATCAACGCGATAACCGCGAGAGTGATCAACCCTGTCTTTGCTCCGTTGTTCATGATGACCTCCTGATTTACCCTATCTTTGGTTTTAAGCTAATGATATTTTTTCGCAAAACTTAGCACATTTGCGCGACTGTTCGGGTTTGTTACGAGTTGCGAGTTGCCGGTTGCGAGTTAAACCTGTAAACCCGCACACCCGCATCCCGAACGGTGTTCTCCCTCTACCACCCTCCCGATGCTCCGCCGCCACCGCCGCTTCCGCCTCCCCCTCCGCCGAAGCCGCCTCCTCCACCGAAGCCTCCTCCGCCCCCGCCGGACCAGCCGCCCCGCCCCCCTCCCATTTGGGAAGCCAAAAGAAGCAAAAGGCACTGCTGGGGGTGCGTAATGAACAGAACGAGGGCCACGAGAATGAGAATGCCGAACACAACAGCCTGAAACATCCCGATGGGTTTTCGGGTTTGCGCGCCCCGGGGCTGCTGCATCGCGGGCATCCCGGTGATGCTTACGCCTTCCTGCGAAGCAATCGTATTAGCCACGGCGAGCGTGGCGGCGTAGATCCCGGCGCCGTAGTCGCCTTTTCTGAAGTAGGGGACCAGATATTCCCGCCCGATCGTACCAACGAGGCTGTCGGGCAGTATGCCTTCGAGTCCATAGCCGATCTCAAGACGGTACTTCCGGTCCTGCACGGCGACGACGATGAGTACTCCGTTGTCTTTGCCCTTTTGGCCGAGCTTCCATTTTTCCTTGGTATTGAACGTGAATTCCTCGATTGCCTGTCCGTCGAGGCTCTGGACCGTAAGGACGAGCACCTGGGCCGTGGTCTTCTGCTCAAGCTCCCTGAGGTACGCATTCAGCCGGGCCTGCACCTCATCCGGGACCACGCCAGCAAGATCGACAACGTAGTCGCGCGGCATTGCCGGCGGCTGCGGCGTCGAGGCCGCGGCAAGGGAGGCGCAGACGGCCACGAGAAGGAGCGCCGCAATGAAGGCCCGTTTAATTATGGAGTGCATCGATGATCTTTCCTGTGGATTCGAGGGCCAGGTAGTAGCGTTCGAAGAGCGTGTGCAGTTCATGCTCTTTCGGCTTGATCAGGCCGGTCTTGAGCATGAGGAGCTTTTGGAATATGTCGGTGTCAAGGCCTGTTGCCGCACCGAGCCTTGTTATAACTTCAGTCCTGGGAACAGGCGGCTCCTTGCCCAGAAGAACAATGATCGCCCGGAAGAGGGCCATGGAACCGGTTATGGACCTGACGAGGGCCTCTTCGAGAGGCGTCTTCTTCCCGAGGGAAGAGATATATCCCTGCCTCACATTGATCAGTTTGATCTTTACCTCGCGCTCGCACTGCAGCCTGAGGTTCTTTCCGTCGATCTCAAGGCCCCGCAGGATGTCTTCGCCGAACACGGTTTTATGGATGAGCTTGAAGTCGAGGAATTCGATCGGAAAGGCGTCGAGAGAACTCGCGATGTACTCGGGCGTCATGACGAGAGGCGCGGCGATCCGTTTCTTTCCGTACTTCTTTCCGAGCGGCGCCAGGAAGGAGAGGAACCGTAAATCCATGGAATGAAGGACGACAACGGAATTGATGTCCGACAGCTTTTCGCTATAATCCGGGATCACGGCGCTGCCCACGACGTGGAAGGAGTGGATGTTCGAGGCGTGCCCGCCGAGGAGGTCCTCGACCATGGGTGAAAGCTTTTCCGAAACGGCCGGATTGAGTCCGGTGAAGTCGAGATTGTTCATAGTGGCGCTATTATAGCATAGGTATGGTATCAGTACAATGCAACAAGAGGCGCGCTTGTTTTTTCATGGAAACTGAGATATTCTTGCTAACATCTGAGGGAGGTGCCTTATGGATGCTCTCGAAAAGAAGATCGGCAATAAAACCCTCCGGCTTGTATCGGCCGACCTCACGGAACGGGATGTCGATGCCATCGTGAACGCAGCGAACAGCCGGCTTCAGCATGGCGGAGGAGTCGCAGGCGCGATCGTCAGAAAAGGCGGCCGGGTGATCCAGGACGAGAGCGACAAGATCGGGTTTGTGCCCGTGGGCAGCGCTGTGATCACGACGGCCGGGAAACTAAAAGCCCGCTATATCATTCACGCCGTGGGCCCCCGGATGGGGGAGGGAGATGAGGACAATAAACTGAAGAGCGCGATTAACTGCGTTCTCACGCTTGCTGCCGGGGAAAAGCTGAAAAGCATCTCAGTCCCGGCCATCAGCGCGGGGATTTTCGGCTTTCCCAAGGACCGGTGCGCGAAGATCCTGGTAGGCGAGACGGCTGCATTCCTGAAAAACAACGCTGCTTCCTCGCTCGAACTCGTCGAGTTCTGCATCTTCGATCAGGAGGCGTACGGGTATTTTAAGGACGAGATCGAGAAGATGTGATCTGGTTTGCGCATTGTGCGAATGACTTCGGGCCCTCGACGACAGGGCATTCACGCCCAACCCGTTGGCAGCCGGCTTGCTGCCCTGCTTCATGAAGAAATAAGCGAGGAGTTACTGTGGAATGGCTGACTGACCCCCAGGCGTGGATAGCGCTCCTGACACTGACGGCGCTCGAGATTATACTCGGCGTCGATAATATCATCTTCATCACGGTCCTCGTGGGCAGGCTCCCGGACCGGCAAAGGGACAAGGCCCGGGTCCTGGGGCTTGGACTCGCCATGTTCACCCGCATCGCCCTCCTGCTGTCCATCGTGTGGGTCATGAGGCTGACGGCCCCGCTCTTCGCCGTTTCTTCACGGGCGGTCTCCGGCAGGGACCTCATCCTCATCATCGGGGGCCTGTTCCTGATCTGGAAAAGCACGATCGAGATCCATGACAGTCTCGAGGGGGCGTCCGAGGAAGAAGGGGGCAGCAAGGCTGTTGCGGGGTTCGTCTCCGTCCTGGTACACTTCGCGATCCTCGACATCATTTTTTCGCTCGATTCGGTGATCACCGCCGTCGGACTGGCGAACGAGGTGGCCGTGATGATCATCGCTATCGTCCTCGCCGTCATCGTGATGATGTTCTCAGCCCGGTCCATCGGCGCCTTCGTGGACAAACATCCCACCATCAAGATGCTCGCCCTCAGCTTTCTCGTCCTCATCGGCGTGACCCTGATCGCTGACGGCTTTGGCTTTCATGTGCCGAAGGGTTACATTTACTTTGCCATGGCCTTTTCCGTCGCTGTCGAACTGCTGAATATGAAGGTCCGGAGGAAAGCCCGCCCTGTGAAGCTACACAAATCAATTGAATGATTGCTGCCTTCCCATCTTCTTTATCCTCTCCCCGGAGGGGAGAGGGTTGGGTGAGGGGGGACTTACCGCGATGCAATAAGACAATTATCCGGAAAGAGAGGCCCTGAGAGACTCTTCTTCAGGCTCCCGAGCTGACCTTCTCGGGGAGGGCGCGTGCTTTGTCCATCTCTGCATTTATAGCGGTTTACCCTCCGAATTGACAAACACCTCGGGCATCGTTTTAACTGCTTGCTTTACCTTTTGAATTGGTCTATATTTAGATCAGCAAATATGCCTGAATTAGGAGCCATGCCACTGAAAACAATTTCCATCAAAAACGATATCGTCCCCATTGCCGAATTCAAGACAAGCCTGTCCAAGTGGTTCAAAAGCCTCCAGAGTACGGGGCATCCCGTGATCATTACCCAGAACGGCAAACCAGCCGGGGTTCTCCTGTCGCCGGAAGACTACGACGAATTGGTATACAGAAAACATTTCTTGATTCCGTCGGCAGGGGGATAGCGGATGCCGATAGCGGGAAAACATACTCTGCGAAAGAGCTCAGGGCGGCATTATCTTCCAGAAGAGCCAGGGAATAAACCCGCATGAAAATACTCTGGACACGTGAAGCCCTCCGGCAATTGACGGGAATCGAGGATTTCATTGCAAAAGACAATGCGGAACGGGCTGCAAAATTCGTCGATGAGATCGTGGCCCATGCAGAGTCTGTACTGCCCGGCGAACCTCGTATCGGAAGAACGGTACCGGAAATCTCCAATCCTGATATACGGGAATTGATTTTTAAAAAATATCGAATTGTCTACAGAATAAATAAAAATAGCCTGGAAATATTGACCGTTTTCGAAGGACACCGCTTGTTACGGGTTGATGAAGTTGATCGTTG
>CAVUHW010000024.1:0-25854 GCA_963741205.1 Nitrospirota bacterium | reverse complement strand
CCTACTACTTCGCGTCTGCGCTCGTTTGAAAAACTACGAATTTCTGGTTGTAACATGCCGACGATAAAATCAGAAGATGACCTCCAAGTGCAATCCACAGCGGGTTTAAGAAAGAAATAAAAATACCGAAAATGATGGCACCTATGATGTGTACACCGGTTCAATCCGACTCGCGATTCCGGCGGCATCCTACCCCTCGTTTCGGTCCAAGCGCCCGATAAGCGTTAATCAAATTGTATGAAAAGACCGATTTTGAGATAGGTTCTATGCTGTAACGCTGAGATGGAATTGTCTTATGACATGAAAGCGATCAATGTAAATTATTGCTTCTTAACAGCAAGATCATGGCTGTATGTGCGAAGTGGAAATCTGCAACGTAGGATTCGTGCGGATATTTTCAGTTTTGCCAAGGAGTTGACTCGGCTGAAGCTCGTCAACCCTGGATCACAGAAACGACATTTTGACTGGGATCATTATAGTGTAA
The DNA here is from genome assembly GCA_963741205.1 of Nitrospirota bacterium. Classification (GTDB taxonomy): domain Bacteria; phylum Nitrospirota; class UBA9217; order UBA9217; family UBA9217; genus JAJYKN01. The sequence continues at coordinate 25,370 of CAVUHW010000024.1, read as the reverse complement.
AATAAAACGTCGCTCCTTTATCCTCTTCTGCCTCTGCCCAGATGCGTCCGCCGTGATGATCGATGATTCGCTGAACTGTCGAAAGACCAATGCCCAAGCCCGGAAATTCATTTTCTGAATGGAGTCGTTGAAACGGCGCGAACAGCCGATCCGCGTATTCCATGTTGAAGCCGGCTCCATTGTCCTTGACGTAATAGACAGCTTTTCCATTGCTCTGCGTGACGCCGAACTCAATTCTCGCAACAGGCCGTTTTGAGCTGAACTTCCACGCGTTACTGACGAGGTTTTCTATTACAATCTTAAGCAGCACCGGATCTCCTTCTGCGTACACATCTTCGGCGATCATAAACTCCACGCGTCGTTCGAGCTGGCTTTTTGCGAACTCGGCCGCCGCTATTTTTGCCAGCGTGCTCAGAGACACTTTCGAGCGGCTCAGCGGGCCGAGGGTGAATCGCGACACGCTGAGTAATGCGTTGATAAGCTCGATCATTCGCGCTGCGCCATGTTGTACCCGGCCCATGTAATTCCTGCCCAATTCATCCAACTTTTCGGAGTAATCTTCAGACAATATGCGGATGAACCCGTCAATGGACCTTAGAGGCGCCCTGAGATCATGAGCCACGGCGTAAGCGAACTGCTCTAGCGCTTTGTTTGAACGCTCTAGTTCTGCTTTCGTCTCAAGCAATATATTTTCAGCGTTCTTGCGCTCGGTGACGTCCCGGATCACGGCCAGCACGACGATATCATTCGTCATTTGCAAAGGCCCAAGGGAGATATCCACCGGAAATTCGGTACCGTCCTTTTTTCTGCCGAATAATTCCAGCCCGGTACCCATGGGACGAACGTGCGGATCAGCCATGAATCCCCTGCGGTGCTCCCGATGTTTTTCCCGAAAGCGTTCCGGCAGGAGAATATCATGTTCTGCTTCGAGCAACTCTTCCCGGGCATAACCAAACAGCCGTTCAACTTGCTTATTGGCCTGGACGATACGGCCTTCATGATTGACAACGATGATGGCGTCGGGAGCAAACTCGAAAAGGCCCTCAAACATCGATTTGGCTTTGTGGAGTTCCTCCACATACCTCTTTTTGTCCTCTTCGATTGTTTCCAGTTCATTGATTCTCTGGCGTAATTTGATCAGATCATTAATGAGCTGTTCTTTCGTTATGTCTTCCGGTATGTCCATAGGGCACCTTGCCCAAATACGGTGAAAGTTCTACCGGCCCGAGTTTAAGATATCTCGACGGCCAGCTGATATGGCATCGGCAATGTAGCGGTTCGGCAGGGAAGGTCCAGTCCGGCCATCTTCATCGGATATCCGTGGGAGATTTGATATTGTTTATTTCTCGTCACGGAGTCGTATCATCTTGACGAATGCCAGGCTACTTTGCCATGAAGTTCTCAAAAAGATTCAGCATGTATCTCTTGAATTTATCTATGTCTGCTGTCTTGAGAAGGATGCTGCTGGCGCCGGACTTATAAGACGCAACGAAGTCAGATTCAAGAATTGAATGGGTGACGATAACCACAGGAATAGAGGCAAGTCGTTTATCACTGCGTATTTTTCGCAACACGTCAATGCCGCTCATCCCCGGCATTTTTACGTCAAGCAATATCAGCGTCGGAAGAACCGTTCCCTTCCGGACATGTGCGAGCCCCTCTTCGCCGCTTGACGCCACCTCAATCGTGATTCCCAGCCCGATCTTGGAAAGAATAGACTTCGTCATCAGGATGTCATCGTCATTATCATCGATAATGAGTACTTTTCGTTCCATTCCACAGCTCCTACATAGCTCTTGACGATGTCTCCTTAAAACTGCGCCTAATTTCTGAGGACCATTTATGATATGCTGTACATCGGTCGTTGAAGACCTATCCTTGGGCGATTAATTCCCTTTCAGGGAACTGCCGTATATTATCAGCAGAAAGAAGGCCTGTCTATAGGTAGAAATACCGATGGGCAGACTTCATGAATACATCAGCACAATATTTAAAGATGACGTTCAATTCGGCATGAACGTAACGTTTGAAAGGAAAGTGTCAGGCGCGACTTTCAGGATGCAAGTGTGAGGAATCATTCTCTCAGAAATATGCCAACAGGCGCAATTCCGTACCAGGCGAGTGTCATGAACGTGTTCGAAATGACAAGCAGAAGAATTGTTTTCATTGGGCACCCTCAACCTTATCAATCAGTGAACACTGATCAACTGAGAGTGAATCAGGGCATTTACAAGCGACGAAAAGTTCACTTTGAAATGTTCTAAACGGATGTGCTCCTCCCAGGTTTCCTGACCGTCAAATTCATCCTGACCACAAAATGGGCATATATAGTGAATATGGGCGCTCATTAAGGCTCACCTCCTCGTCGCTTGCCTCCACCTCGACCTTCATGCCCCAAAAAAACTTTCTTCTCTTTAACAATAGGACGTATGAAAAACACAAAGGTTACACGGTCTACTTCATTTTAAGCCCGCCGCTCGCCGGGGAATATTCTCCGAGCTTCTTCCCGCTCTTCTGGTCGATGACCAGAACAATATTCTTTTGCGGATCTTCTGTTTTATAATAGGCCCAGACCGCATTGAGGATCTGTTCCTTCTCTTCGATCGATAACTCGATGAATTGCCGGCCGACCAACACGCGGGTAACGGGACTAGTGTCCTCGATCTTGGAAATGATGCCGAGTTTGATCGTGTCCTGTATGAAGGCGAATCTTTTCTGCTGCAATTCCGGATCGCCGCGATGCGCTGTTTTTTTGTTTGCTGAAGTCGCCTGGGGAAGGGCCTTCGCGTTCGCTGCGAGTAAAACGACAACCAATCCAACCCCGAGAAACAGTGTCCATCTGGAAGACAAATGCATTTTGACCTCGCTCTGAAACCACCAGGGAAACATTTGTTTCACACATTGCGTCGCCCACGTTCTCTCTGTCAGGAGACCTGACACCAAGAGGTTCCCTCTTCGACTATTTACCGTGGCCGCTGTCATCATCGGCAAAAAGGTTGTAGAAAGCCTTTGCGCTTCTCTCACCGTGATCACGGACCCTGTCATGCTCCTTCTTCTCCGCTTTCCGGCCTAAAGCGACCTCGATGCCCGGCATGGTCAATCTCCTGAACATCTCCTCCATTTCCTCTGCTGAATAGGGCATGTTGTTCTCCAGCCACCAGACAACGAGGGACAGCAGCGACGTGACGATCCAGTGGGTCGCGACGTCGATCGGAACGGGCAGGGCCTTCTTGTTCTTCACGAGCGCTTTGTGCGGAACGATGAACATGTCGTAGAGGTAGCGGTATACGTATTTCAGGATCATTTCGCCGCTCTGTTTGCCGGCGAATGCCTTGTACAGCTTGTGGTGCTCGGCAGTGTGGCGGAACAGCTCCAGGACCATGTTGAACTCAGGCCCGCTGCCGGTGGGCTTTGCCGCAAGCAACGACTTCTGCTGCTGTTCGAACAATGCGCGAAGGTGCTCCACCCCTGAGAGGAGGAGCTCGTCCTTGCTCCGGTAATGCGCGTAGAAGGTCGACCTGCCCATGTCGGCGCGGTCGAGGATATCCTGCACCGTCACCGCCTCGTATCCCTTTTCCACGATCAGGGACATGAGCGCCTCGTGCATCAGCTTTTTCGTCCGGGTGATCCGGCGGTCCACCTTTTTTCCCTTCATACGACCTCCATTTCACGAACAAAGGGCGCCTGTTTGTTCGGAAGTGAACAATCCGGGCCACATTGGTTGTTGACCTCCTGGAACAGAACAGATATATAGTTATCGAACACCATGTTCGTTTATAGACATTGTATTCATAAAAGGAGGGTTTGTCAAATGAATACATCAGCGGGATCGCCTGAGTCGATCATTGAACTGAAGAGGGTTGGCAAACAGTTTCCGGCCGCAGGCGGCGACGTGCAGGTTTTCCGGGACATCGATCCGGCGGTGTCGCCGGGCGAGTTCAGTGCAAAATCTGAAGAACCTGTCTCAAAATCGGAGGGAAAGCGAATGATCCTCATGCTCAATGCCAGCCCCAGGAAAAAGGGCGTGACAGCGACGATCCTCAAGATAATTGCGGATGAAGCACGCTCCGCCGGCGCCGAAGTGGAATGGGTCGATGTCAATGATCTTTCCATCAGGCCCTGTATCGGGTGTCTGAAATGCCGGCCCGACAAAAAGTGCATTCTTCCGAAAGACGACGGGCATCGTATAGGAGAGCTGATAGAACGCTGCTCTGGTTTGGTGGTGGCCACCCCGACCTATTGGGGCAACATGACCGGCCCGTTGAAGCTTCTCTTTGACCGGAATGTTCCCGCCCTTGAGCACTATGTGCTCAACACGATGCGCTTTCCAAGTCCGAAGCACAAGGGTAAGAAGGCGGCGATTGTTACCGCCTCCCTGGCGCCGTTTCCCTTCAATCAACTTTCCTCGCAAGCCCGCGGGGCACTTCGCGCCGTGAAGACTGTGCTGAACGCGGCCGGTTTTGACATCAGGAAACAGATCAACGTCCCGCTGTCCCCGGACCCCGCGCATATCGGGACACCGCTGGATGTCAAAAGCCCGAAAACTGGGAAGGTCAATGGGAACTTGGTAGAATGAACATCTCAGGGGTTGGTCTTGCCAGACCGTTGAAAAACTTACCGTTCACCCCGTTAGAGATACTCTTTATGAATTACACGATCGATGAATACGCTCGTGGGATGCGGGCAGGGTAGATAGGAAGTACGGATTTCTCTAACGGGGTAGACAGCACAAGCGTTTTTTTTGCGGAGGGCGCGCGACATAGGGCAATCATAGCAAGAAAAGGGCTTTATGCAACAAGAGAGACCTGACCCTAAGTAGTCTGGTGCCCTACACATTAAACCTGAAATTGATGATATCCCCGTCCTTTACCTCATAGGTTTTTCCCTCGAGCTTGAAATGCCCTTTCTCCCGTGCTGCATGCATACTGCCCGTGGCAATAAAATCATCATAGGAAACGACCTCAGCCCGTATAAAACCTCTCTCGATATCCGAATGTATCCTGCCTGCCGCCTGCTGCGCATTCATGCCTTTTTCTATGGTCCAGGCCCTGACCTCGTCTTCACCGGAGGTCAAAAAAGATATCAGCCCGAGCAGGTCATACGAAACGCGGATAAGCTTGTTCAGCGCCGGCTCCTTGATGCCGAGGTCGTCGAGAAAAACCTTCGCCTCTTCGGGAGAGAGCTGGGCTATCTCCATCTCGATCTTCCCGCACATGCTCAACACCGTCACCTGCCGCCCTTTGAAAATTGCCTGAAGATCAGAGACCGTCTTGCCGGTTGTTTCCGAATTCACTTCCTGTTCAGCAACATTCAGCACAACGACCTCGGGCTTGAGCGACATAAACTGCAGATGGCGCATGGCCTTCCGGTCCTCCTCGGAAAACTCCGCAGCCCTCAGCGGCTTCTCGGATTCCAACAGCTCCTTGCATTTCAGCAGAAGTTTTTTCTCGCTCTCATCAGGCTTCTTTCCCCTCTTCTGGCCCAGCTCCATCCTCTCCAGCCGTTTCTCGACCAGTTCGAGATCGCCGAAGATCATCTCCATCTCCGTCGTCTCGGCATCTCTCTTCGGGTCAACCGTACCCATGGGATGGGGCACCGACTCGTCCTGAAAGCCCCTCACAACATGGACAAGAGCGTCTGCATCCTTGACAAGGTCGAACACCTTCCGGTTCTGCTCCATGTCGCCCTTTGTCAGACCGATGTAATCAACATACTCGACCGTTGCATAGGTGGTCTTCTTCGGCTTGTATATCTCCGAAAGCCTGTCGATCCTGATGTCCGGCACCTTGACGACACCATGATGAGGTTCTGCTGTCACCGTCGCATAGGTCGTTGTCTCCAGATTCAGACCCGTCAGGGCGTTAAATATCGTTGTCTTTCCTGAATTCGCAAGGCCGGTAATGGCTATCTTCAATTTTTTCTCCTTTAGAACCGCTTCAGGGTCACCCATTTAAAGGACACTGTCTTGGTTTTCCCATGGGTAAAATGCATTATATATCGGAGGCCGGGAATATTCAATTTCTTTCCTGTCCTTAGACAGGAGATCGGCCGGGAAGCTCCCACAAAATTTCCGCGCAATTTGACGTCTTACGACTTCATAATAATTTTGCAGATACGAGGTTGACACGAAAGAGAAAGAAGATTACCTTTAATTAAAGCGTCAGATACTATTCGGCGGGAAAGGAGCGGTCCATGTTTCCCTATCTGCCTCATACGGAACAGGATGTCGCGGACATGCTCAAGGAGCTCGGGATCAAGAGCATCGATGAGCTGTTCTCCGATATTCCTCCGGACCTCCTGCTCTCAAAGCCGCTGAACATACCGTCCCATCGTTCCGAATATGAAGTCTCCCGCATCCTGTCCGAGCTCGCCGGGAAAAACGGGTCCGGAATGGTTTCGTTTCTCGGCTGCGGCATCTATGATCACCTCATTCCCTCCGTGGTCAGGCACATCATCTCGCGGTCGGAGTTCTCTACGGCATATACTCCGTACCAGCCGGAGTTTTCGCAGGGCCTGCTCCAGGCGATCTTTGAATTCCAGACACTCATCTGCGAACTGACTTCTCTCGACGTTTCGAACGCGTCCCTGTATGACGGCCATACGGCCGCGGTCGAGGCCGCGAACATCGCCGTGAACAGCGTCAAGAAATCGGACACGGTCCTTTATTCCGCGACGCTCCATCCCCATACCAAACAGGTGCTGCATACGCACTTTGCCGGAAGCGGCATCTCCCTCATTGAAGTGAGGCAGGAAAACGGCGCAATTTCCCTTGATGATCTGAAGCAGAAGCTCATGCCTGCCGTCGCTGTTCTGATAGCCCAGACGCCGAATTTTTTCGGCTGTCTCGAAGACTATACCGAGATAACCAACATGGTGCACGAGAACGGATCGCTCCTCGCGGTCTCGTCCAATCCCCTTTCCCTCGGCATGCTCAAGTCGCAGGGCGAATGGGGAGCGGACATCGGCTTCGGAGACACCCAGGTGTTCGGGCTGCACCCGACCTTCGGCGGTCCTAGGTCGGCTATATCGCGGCGCGTCAGGACTATATGCGCAAGATGCCCGGAAGGATCGTGGGCCAGTCCGTGGACAAGGAGGGTAGACGGGCCTTTCTGCTCACGCTACAGGCCAGGGAACAGCATATCAGGCGTGAGCGGGCGACCTCCAATATCTGTTCGAACCAGGCCCTTGCCGCTTTGGCGACGACGGTCCATCTTGCTGCAGTCGGAAAAGAAGGGCTCAAGGAGGCTGCGAGACAGAACTACCACAAGGCCCACTATCTGCACGAACGGCTCATCTCGGAACTCCCGGTGCGTCCGCTTTACAACCAGCCCTTTTTCAACGAATTTTCCCTGGTCCTTGATAAGGACCCGGAAAACGTGCTCGCGGCCATGGAGAAGGAAGGGATCCTCGGCGGTATTGCCCTGAAGGCCTTTTATCCGGACGCATTTCCGAACGCCCTCATCGTGGCCGTCACCGAAAAACGGACCCGGGAGGAACTGGACCAATATGTGGAAGCGCTCCGGAAGGTGATCGCATGAGCAAGCTGATATTCGAGGAATCACGGCCGGGAAGAAGGGGCTATGCATACCCCGAACTCGATGTTCCCCAAAAAGCGGCGACTGACTCCCTCGGTCCCCAGTACCTGCGAATAACCGATCCTGATCTCCCGGAACTCTCGGAGGTTGGGGTCATCCGGCATTACATCAATCTCTCAAGGATGAACTACGGCGTGGACCTGGGCTTCTACCCCCTGGGGTCCTGCACCATGAAGTACAATCCCAAGATCAACGAGGACCTCGCCTCCCTCCCGGGGTTCCTGCGCCTGCACCCGCTCCAGCCAGTTCGCACGGTCCAGGGCATGCTGCGCCTGCTCCATGAAACGACCAGCCTGCTGTGCGAGATCACCGGCATGAAGTGGGGGACCCTCCAGCCCCTTGCCGGCGCCCACGGCGAGTTCACGGGCATGAAACTGTTCCGGGCCTATTTCAACAAGCGTGGGGAGAACGGGAGAACGCGCATTCTCGTGCCTGATTCTTCCCACGGGACCAATCCCGCTTCAGCTCATCTCTCCGGCTTCGAAGTGGTCGAGCTGCCGTCGAACCGGGAAGGCATGGTGTCCCTTGAGGAGTTGGACAAACATCTGAGTGAAAACCTGGCGGGCATCATGCTCACCAATCCGAATACCCTGGGCCTCTTCGAGAAGGACATCAGGTCCATCGCAAAAAAGGTCCACAAGGCCGGAGGACTCCTGTATTACGACGGCGCGAACTCCAACGCCATCATGGGCAAAGTGCGCCCCGGCGATATGGGGTTCGACGTGGTGCACCTGAACCTCCACAAAACCTTCTCCACTCCGCACGGGGGCGGCGGTCCGGGCAGCGGGCCCGTTCTCGTGTCGGAACGGCTTGTCCCGTTCCTGCCAATCCCCGATATCGTAAAGAGCGGCGAGGCCTATGCATTGGACCATGCCCGTCCCGACAGCATCGGACGCGTAGCAGGATTTTTCGGGAACGTCGGCATTGTCATACGGGCCTATGCGTATATTCTCGCCATGGGCGCCGATGGGCTGAAGAAGGCCTCGGAGTACGCGGTGCTGAACGCCAATTATCTGAAAGAAAAGCTGAAGGGGATTTATCGTCTGCCCTTTGACCAGGTGTGCAAGCATGAGTTCGTGCTTTCCGCAAGCGAGCTGAAGGAGCGCTTCGGGGTAACTGCCCTGGATATCGCGAAGCGGCTCCTTGACTACGGCATCCATCCGCCCACGATCTATTTTCCGCTGAACGTGCCGGAAGCGCTTATGATAGAGCCGACCGAAACGGAGTCCAGGGAGACTCTGGACGCTTTCCTCGATGTCATGGGGCGCATCCGCGAGGAGGCGGAAAAACAGCCTGAGCTTCTCAAAGAGGCCCCCACGAAGACCCCGGTCAGGAGGATCGACGAGGTCCTCGCGGCAAAGCAGCCGGTCCTGCGCTTCAAGGTAAAGCCCTTGGAAACAATGCTGAATGAAAAGCACAAAAGCCTGGGCGCGAAAATGGTCGAGTTCGGCGGGTGGGAAATGCCGCTCCAGTATCCTACGGGCATTCTCCAGGAGCACCTGGCCACACGGAAGGGCGCAGGGCTGTTCGATGTGTCGCACATGGGACGGTTCACTATCCGCGGGTCTCATAGTCTTGCGTTCCTCCAGCACGCGCTTACCGGGAACGCGGCGGCATTGACGCCCATGAGGGCCCAGTACAGCATGATCGCGAATGAGACCGGCGGGGCGATCGACGACTGTTATCTCTACCGTTTACACGACGATGAATACCTGCTCGTCGTGAACGCCGCGAACCGCAAAAAGGATTGGGAACACCTGGAGCGCCTCAGGGCCGGCTTCCCTGAAACGGAAATGATCGACAAGACGAAAGAGCTGGCCATGCTCTCTCTTCAGGGGCCTGAGAGCCGGCGGATCATGGAGCAGCTTCTCCCCGGGGGCGGCCTGCCGGAACCGGGAAGGAACAACCTCTCGGTCGCGACCCTGGACAACAAGCCCCTCTTCATCGCACGGACCGGGTATACCGGCGAGCCTCTCGGTTTCGAGCTGTTTGTAGACAGCGCGCAGGTGGAATCCCTGTGGAGCAGGCTGACCGAACTCGGGGCCCAACCCGCGGGCCTGGGGGCCCGTGACAGTCTGCGGCTCGAAGCGGGGCTGCCGCTGTATGGAAATGAGCTCGGGCTTGACCCGGGGGGAATGGAGATCCCTGTTTTTGCCCTTTCCCTTGCCCGTTTTGCCGTCAGCTTCCATCCTGACAAGGGGGAATTCATCGGCCGGGCGGCCCTTCAGGAACAGTTTAACGATCTTCAGAAGGTCCTGGAACGCGATTTTGAGGGGATGGGCAGGCTGAAACAAATCATCCAGCCCATCGCCCTCGTTGGAAAAGGGATCGCGCGGCACGGGGACAAGATCTTCATCAACGACAAACAGGTTGGATGGATAACCAGCGGCACCGTTGCCCCCTACTGGAAAACAACGGGCGAGGGGCTTGAGAGCCGCATGGTTGACGAGACCGGGAAGCGGCCGGTCTGTCTTGGACTGATCGATTCCACTCTTCTCATCGGCCAGGAGCTTGACATTGACGTGCGCGGCAAGAGGATCAAGGCGGTCGTCGTAGCGCACCATCTGCGGTCCGAAGCGCCTCCCCGGGCCCGGGCAATCATCCGCGAAGAGGACGGGAGCGGCGCGGGCGTAAAGGAGAGGCAGGAACAATTCGTCACAGAGGAGGTCCGGATGCGAGTCAACGCGCTTCTTGACAAGGCGATCGAGAACACCCGCTGGAGGCAGGAACAGTGTATAAACCTAATCCCCTCGGAGATGACGGCTTCCCCCATGGTACGGCTCCTGTCGATCATGGACCCCTCGTTCCGGTACGCGGAGCACAAGAAGGTCAAGGCGCTTCTTGATGCCGATGTGTTTTACTATCAGGGCACGGGGTTCATCAATGAAGTGGAGCGGCTGATCGCCGAGGAGATGCGAACGTACCTCGGCTGCCGAAATATCGAAAGCCGCGTCATCAGCGGTCAGATGGCGAACGCCGCGGTGTTCAGCGCGCTGATGGATTTTGTCAACCGGGGGGACCCGAAACGGGAGCCGCGGCGGCTTCGGCCGGTGATGAACAACCACATCATCAAAGGCGGCCATTTGAGCGCCCAGCCAATGGGCGCGCTGCACGATTTCATCGCGAGGGACCCGGCAACGGAGCGGCCGGCAATCGTCAACTTCCCGGTGCTTCCGGAGAACCCGTACAAGATCGATATCGTAGAGACGAGAAGGCTGCTCGATGAACACCGGCCCGAGTTGATCATCCTCGGAAAGAGCATGGTGCTTCACAAGGAACCGGTTGCCGAGATCAGAGCATGCCTGGACGAGCTCGGCCTGCGCGCGATCCTGATGTACGACATGGCCCATGTCCTCGGCCTGGCAGGGCCCCATTTCCAGCAGCCCTTTGTCGAGGGCGCGGACATCGTGACCGGGTCCACCCATAAAACATTCTTCGGCACGCAGCGCGGGATCATCGCGAACAACTTTGCCGAAGATGACCGGCAATACCCCCTCTGGGAGGCGATCGAAAACAGGACTTTCCCCGGCAGCGTGAGCAACCACCATCTCGGGACCCTGCTGGGACTCCTGATGGCCGCCTATGAGATGAACCACTTCAAGGACGAATACCAGAAGAGCGTGGTCGGAAACGCGAAGAGCTTCGCGAAATCTCTCGCCGACGCCGGCCTGCGCGTGGCGGGCGACCCCGCCATCTCCTACACCGAAACCCACCAGGTCATCGTGCAGGTGGGCTATGCAAAGGGGATCGAGACGGCGCAAAGGCTCGAGGAAAACAATATCATCGTCAATTTCCAGGCCACGCCCGATGAGGAGGGATTCACCGCGTCAGGAGGGCTCCGGCTCGGCGTTTCCGAAATGACGCGGTTCGGATTCGGGAACAATGAATTCAGGAAACTCGCGGGCCTGATCCGAGATGTCGTTCTGGACAAGAAGAACGTGCGGGATGAGGTGACCGCCCTGCGCAGGGACTACCAAAACCTCAAGTTCTGCTTTTCCGAGGACCAGTTTTCCGACCGGATCGAGGCCCTGCATCGACTTATCTGATCACGCGTTGCAGTTTCTCGGATGGGGAAAAATCTTAACATGACCGTCAATGAACCACTGATAGCGAAGCATGGCGGCTACCGAAAACTAATCTGACCCTCTGCAACGTTATTCGAGACGAATTTGTCAAGTTTCGAGAAGCGATCCCATGACCGATAGCAGCGAAAGGGGGGGACAGCAGCATGCAATGCGATTTTTCACGAGCCCCGTCCCGCCGCGAACAGTGGGCGCTGTTTGCGAAGAACTTCTTCCGGCATCCGAAAATGCTTGGATCCCTCGTTCCGAGTTCGCGTTTCCTGGTTGAGCGCCTCTTGCGGAAAATCGTTTGGAATCAGGCGCGGGTGATCGTGGAATACGGTCCCGGCGTGGGAAGTTTTACCGTTGAGATCCTGCGCCGCATGCGCCCGGACGCGCTTTTGATCGTCATGGAAACCAATCCTGATTTCGTAGACTTCCTGCGCTGCTCGTTCTCTGATGCCCGGCTGCGCGTGGTCCACGGCTCGGCCGCGGAAGTCAAAAGGGTGCTTGGGGATAACGGCTTCACTCATGCAGATTTCGTAATCTCGGGCATCCCCTTGAGCACACTACCGGACCGCGAGCGCGAGGAAATACTCCGCAACACGCGCGAGGTGCTGAGGCCCGAGGGCGCGTTGCTGGTATACCAATTCTCACCTAAGGCGCTGCCCGACCTGAGGCGGATCTATTCGCATGTGACCCGCAGCTTTGAGCCTTTCAACCTTCTGCCAGCCCAGATTTTCCACTGTGCGCCGTAATGCAGTGTAGACATAGGCAATGAATCTCCCCCACAGCAGGCTGCGGGGCAGCAATCCGGCGGATGTCGTCGTTTCCGAAGCATCGCGAGACGCTACGCTACACAGGGGACGGTGTGTTCATGATCTCCGGCAAGATTATCAGCCGAAAGAAACTGTTCCAGAGCGGGATGTTGTGAAATGAAGAAGAAAAAGGGAAATGTCAACAGTAAAGACCTGACCTTAAGATGTACCGCAAAGGTTCTAATAAAGGTTCCGTCAATGCGAACGCGGGCGGACCACGCCTGTCTCTTCGATCACGACCGGATATCCCTCCAGCGAGTCCGGGATGTCCTTTCGGAGCGCCGGCGATGTTTCGACGACATACACCACGATGCACGGCCTGCCGTTCAGGGTGCCTTCTGCGGTCCCCACCACGCCGGGGATGGACAACAGTCTTCCCGTATGTTCCTTCAAAACGTCTTCGATGGCTTTGGACACGTGACGACTCTCCGCCAAGCCGGTCCTGCAGGTCCGGCATCCGGGAAAAATAAAAACCGCGGCCACGAAGACCGCGGTTATGAGCACGATGCCTTTCATGTGAGGGGACGGCTTACATTTCCGTCCACGCTGACCGAGAATCTGCTGAGGACCTCGTCGATGGGGTTCGCGAAGGTGGAGTTGCCGCCGCCCGCAAAGAGCAGCCCGACCGGATAGGCATTCGCGTCGTTCGTCACGATGAGCGAACCCGAATCGCCTGCCTTTGAAAAATTGCCGGAGCCGATCGCGAGCTGGTTGACAAATGTGGCGATGAGCGAGCAGGACGAATTATAGCAGACCTTGACGGTCACATTGATGCCCTTGATGCTGCCCGTCGTCTGTCCCGTGGTCCTTCCGTATTTCTTCACCGACAGGCCGACACCTGCCGCGTTTCCCGTCGCCTGCGTATAGGTGAGGGAACTCGGCAATCCGTAGCCGCCGGCAGGCGTAGCGTTGCCGACCTGATCCGCCGATGTCGCTGCCACGGCGGCATCGACGACGTTGTCCCCGCCGCTGAAGTCGATCGATATAAAGGAGTAAAGGGACCCGATCACGTTATTTGTTGCTGATGAGCAACGGGAATCGTAGAGCCCCGGCTGCAGTATGTCGCTGGGAATGTCGGCGTTGTTCTCGAGCGCATAGACATGATTGTTGCTCAGGGCAAAAAGATTCCCGGATACGTCCTTAACGCGCGCGCCGATGGTCCCGGAGGAGCATTCGCCCGCGTTGCCCGTGGAAACGCCGATCGGCACCGGCATCGCGAATTTTGATGCGGGTTTCACCGAGGTTTTCCTGAGGGCATATATTGCCCCCGTCACTTCCGTGACGACAGGCACTCCCTCCAGCTGGTCCGGGAGAGCCCCCTTTCCCGCCTGCTTCTTGGTAAACACGACGATAGCCGGATTGTTTTCGGCATCCAGGCCGACGGCGGTTCCGACTACGTCGGGAGCGTTCATCAGGTCCCGCGTATGCCGTTCCTGAACGTCCTTCACCCGTTTCACGCGCGGGTTGTCCGCATCCAGCACTCCCGGCTCGCCGGGCAGGGATATCCCCCCGCTGATTTTTGCCTCTGCGGCGCCGGGTCCCGCAGAAAATCCCTGGAACGACCAGCCCATCGCTAAAACAAGCAGAATAGTGAACAGAATTCGGGTACCCTGGAACGTAGCCTTCATGTCAGCACCGCCTCCCCAAGGATGATTTTGCGTATCATATTCCACGCAATGTGCGTTGTCAAGTGTTGAATAAGGGCATTGCGTGTACTATCTCTGGGCCTGACCAATCCTAATGGTAATGGTTGGTCATGAGGCAATAAGCATGCAAATCCAACTGTATCGTTTGTTGACGTGCTTAAGCGTATTGAGAAATGCTTCCCGGTCGTGGTCATCCTTGAAGACTGGTTTCTTCTCGTTGCCTCGGGAGGTCACATGGTAGACAGCGCCGGCGTACTCTATGCGGAGGGGGCGGGACATGCAGCAAGAATTGCAGAATAAAATGATTTATGCAGCAAAAGAGACCTGACCCTAAAGGTTGCAAAGATGTCTTTTCAAGCACGAATGCCCAGGATCTGGAGTGTCCTGGCATCCCTCTTTCCCTGGTAATACTTTTCAAGGACACGCTCGAACACCGAACCCGGTTCAGCAACGAGCGCGAACAGGGTCATGGACGATTGAAGCTTCCAGTCGTCGGGGTGTCCGAAAATATCAGAAGCTGATAGCCCCGAAACAGCAAGGACCGCTTCCGCGCTCTCCACGAGCCTTGTTCCCAGAACGGGATGGACGAGGAATCGCCGCGCTTCGTCCAGGCTCTTAATTGAATAGAGTCTTGTCGTGGGGCTGTGTCCCAGCCCATCGATCTGCGGGAATATGAACCACATCCAGTGCGTGCGTTTCAGGCCGTCCCGCAGCTCAGCAAGGGCGCGATCGTAGACCCCTTTCTGAGCGCTGATGAAGCGGTTGAGATCATAGGGGTCATCCCGATCAACAGCCTCGCTCCCTTTTGCCATACCATCCTCCTCTTATCACTGGCCGCGATGCAATAGAAACCAGGAAAGAATATAGTCAAAGAATATAAGGCCTAATCTCATTTATAACGAACTATAATAGACAGTAGCAAGAAAAGAAACCAATGTTAACAGTAAAGACCTGACCCTAAGAGGTTCCTGAAGAACGAAAAGGCTCGACGAGAAACGATTTGTTTCTCGTCACAAGATAGTTATTTCCCTTGACAGTGTCCTTTAAATGGGTGACCCTAAGAGGTTCCTCAGAGGTGCCTACAAGTCCGGTCCCAGGATATAGCGCAGAACAGCCTTCAGGTCCGGAAACAGCCCAAACCCGATTGCCCGCATACGCCCTGTTCCACGGAAACAGCAGTCCGGCCCCCTTCGCGCCGCGCGCCACCGCCCGCTCGAGCGTTGCCGGCGCATCATCGACTACGACTGCGGCATGGCCAAAGAGCACGGTCTTGTCGAAGGAGAGATGGAGTTCATCATAGGCAAGCGCATGCCGCGCAAGCCATCGTTCCGTGGGTTGCCTCGTTTCAGCCTTCCGATGACTTGCGATGATGATATGGAACCCCCGCTCCCTGAGCGACAGGAGGAAGTCGCGCGCCTCGGGGTAGGGCCGGAAGCGGTCGTTGTCCTGTTCTAAATGGATCGAATTGATCGCTGCCATGAACTCTTCTTTCGAACAGTATGGTTCCCAGAAGTCGAAGGTCGACCACTGATCGATCGGAGGGAATTGCGGGTTCAGCTTCTGGAGCTCCAAGTAAAAGGCGTCGCAAAACTGCCACAGCGTGTTGTCGATGTCAATAACCGCTGTCTTCTTCATAACCGGCGTTTTTCCCATCACGCATTGTAACTTCTTTATCGCTGGAATTCAACCCTGTCCTTATGGAGGTGTCGTTCGCTATCAAAAGGAAGAATTGTCGAGCCGCAAGAACTGCGCCTCAGATGTGTTTGAGAACGTGGGAAGCCTGACATTTTAGACCAGAACCCAGGCTGCTCTCTGTTTCGGGAAACAAGGATACCTTGAAATGGTGTTGGCGAAACAATGGGCAGAGTGTAAACCAAACACCTTTACAATACTTCTCCGATGAGAAAAGCGTGTGGGCCAAGAGATTGCTTGTAGATCTGCAGGGTTTCAAACGGTTATGTACGAGTAGTGGGCAATCCATTAGTTTCTCCCCCGGCTAACGTGCAACAGCTTGGATGAAAGCCGTTAGTTTCGCACATCGTAAATTTAAAAATCAATCGTCAATATAACTGCAATTCGCGCACCGTTTTCTTGTCGTTTTAATTCGCTGGGAAATTAAGTAGTTTCCGGAAAGAAAGCTGACGAAAATTGACAATTTTCGGTTAGCGGCTGACATGATCCGGCACCCGGAAAGAAGGAGGAAGCTATTGACGGAACATTAAGGGTGAACTAGTGGTTGTCCATTAGGCAATGCGCACGGCAGATCCAGTTATAGAGTTAATTCACATGCTGGCGGTGTTCAGAAAATTGATCCGGTCCTGATTGCACTTGAAAACGGCTTTCTTTTCATTGCCGCGGGAAGTGATGAGCGCCAGCGTCCTTCGGGGGGCCACCCCGAAGGTTATGACAGCGCTGCGAGCGGCTCAATGCTGCGACTGCGTTGTTCTACTTGATGTGCAATTCGCTTTATGAGTTGTTCACTCAAGGCGACATTACCTACATTTAGAAGTATTTCAGGCTTACTCCCATTAAACAAACGGAGAGAATCAGGAGATTCTTTAATCACGAACTTAATAATGCGCCGGGTAATTTTTATTTTTCTTTGGTAACTTTTTTAGCGCCCCGGCACTGAGGACAAACACTTTTCCCCGTACCGTGACAATCCGGACAAGGACGTTGAACTGCATTCGAACTGGACTGTCTTCCTTGTCCGCGGCAGACAGGACACGTTATGGAACCTTTACCGCCGCATTCCGGACAGGAAATCGTTGACGTTTTATCCGCCATTTGGTACCTCCATTGATTTATAACGACTATGCAGGAACCCCGCCAGGGTCAGGTTTTGACCCTTACAGTGTCAGACCCTTACAGTGTCAGGTCTTTTATTTTGGTCTTCCGTATTCCTTCTCAGCAAATTGCCGATGGTTCAGTAACGAATTAAACCATGAGAACCTTGCAGAACGCCCCCAACCGGTGTTGTCCGCAGTGGTGCGCTATCGACCGAACAATACAATAACCGAAACGCCCAGTGCAATACATGACACAATGAT
Source organism: Nitrospirota bacterium (assembly GCA_963741205.1). Classification (GTDB taxonomy): domain Bacteria; phylum Nitrospirota; class UBA9217; order UBA9217; family UBA9217; genus JAJYKN01. Next base: position 8,200 of record CAVUHW010000024.1, on the reverse strand, counting down.
CGCTCCAATACAAAGCGCGGCTGTCCGTCTGAACCTCGATTCAGCGAGTGACGCTCCTTGCTCAAGGGCAGTTATGGTCTTTTGCAACTGCTCGGCCAGTTCTTTAATGTGCACCGCATTTTTCGAGGCGGCAGATTGCAGTTCGGCAATCTGTTGTTGCAGGAGTTGTGCTTGCGCTGCAGCGGCCTCATCGCTTTTTCGCGTGGTAAAAACCGGAATCGCCGCTGTAACGATCGAACTTACGTAAGGCAAGATCGCTTTTACTGCGGGAATGAGCCACGCCATAGATCCTCCCTGTCAACGAGTTAAGCGAACGGACCCCTACAGTGTCACAACCTCACCGTGTCAGGTCTTTCCTTGTCAGGCTGGTCGGCTTGCCCTCACCACTACTTCATCCCTTCCTTAAACTTCACCCCGTCCTTCCACGCGTTCCCCACCTGTTCGCCGACGGCCCAGAACCGGTTGTCCGGCATGGTCAGGAGGAAGGGCCGGATCTTCTTCACGTCCGGCTTGCCGTTCTCCAGGTACTTTTCCTCGGAGTAGATGTTCACGATCTCAGCGATGAAGAACGTGTTCGTGGGAAGCTCGACGGTCTGCACGAGCCGGCACTCCAGGGCGAGCGGGCACTCGGTGATGAGCGGCGCCTGCTTCAGCTCGCCGTAAAAAACCTCGAAGAGCTTCGACTTGTCCGCCTTGCTTCCCGATACGATGCCGCAGTAGTCCGTCTTGGCCACCATGTCCACGGTCGGGATATTGACGCTGAACTCGCCGGTCTTCCGGATCGCCGCGTTCGAGGCGTGGCCCTTGTTCACGCAGATGCCGAGCATGGCGGGCTGGAAGTTCACGCGCGTGAGCCAGTCCAGGGCCATGAAGTTCACCCTGTTGTCCACGTGTGTGCCCAGGAGCGTCTGAGTCCAGGGCAGGCAGAAGAGATTCTTGTCCACGGTCTGTTTCATAGGGCCTCCAGAATACTACAAGTAAGAAGTAGGAAGATGAAATATTAATTTCCTTCTTCACTTCTTCCTTCTTACTTATAAGTACTAAATGATCTATAATAATTCCAGGGGTCCGAATTCATATGAAAGCCCGCTACATCCGGATCGCGATCATCGTTATTGGCCTGCCGCTGGCTTATTGGATCTACCCTTTCAGATTGCTGAATACGCCGTCAGGTCCCTGGAACCTGGAGCAGATCTACCGGGGGGCCGCAACTTTTGTCCTTTGCTTCTGGATCATTATCTTCGTGGTAAATGTGCGGGACTAAGTACTTCAAGTAAGAAGGATGAAGTATGAAGTTTAATTTCTATTTCTTACTATCTTTATTTCTTACTTCTTATTTCTTATTTCTTCCTTCTTACTTCTTCCTTCTTACTTATGTTCTTATCTTCAGATCGATAAATCCGGCTTCTGCCCCTTCTCCTCTTTCTTGAATATCATAATGAGCGTGTCCGTCATCGTCGCGCCGGTCTTTGCATCCTGCCAAGGGCTCTGGACAACCACGTCTACGTCGGTATCGACTTTTTTGAAACGCGCGGTTTCTTTTGATGTGCTTCCGATCTTCAGGAACAGGAGCCCCTGTTTCTTGTAAAATTCGACGACTTCCGCGATATTGGCGCTGGTCCGGTATGCCGCTCCCCGGACAGACATGGACTCCCTGAGCTGCTTCGTCCTGGCTTGATCGTATTTCGCTCCGGGGTACACGGCGACGCCCAGCCGTTCTTCGGCAGCAGCGGACGAAATGCACACCATCAAAACGAACGCGGCAAAAATGGTTCTTGTCAACATCTTCAGCACCTCATACCTTTTCTTACCAACGGTTTCCTTGCTACCCCGCCGTATTGCTTCATCATTGTCCGTTCAACGATCAACCTCATCAACCCTCAACAACCGGTGTCCTTCGAAGACGGTCAATATTTCCACATTGTTCTTGTTTATTCTGTAGACAATTCGATATTTATTGAAAATCAACTCCCTTATGTCGGGATTGGAAATTTCCGGCACCGTTCTTCCGATGCGAGGTTCGCCGGGCAGCACAGCCTCTGCATGCGCTACGAGCTCATCGACAAATTTTGCAGCCCGCTCCGCGGAGTCTTTTGCTATGAAATCCTCGATTTCCGTCAATTGCCGGAGGGCTTCACGGGTCCAGAGTATCTTCATGAGGGCTTATTCCCTGGCTCTTCCGGAAGATAAGGCGGCCCTGAGCTCTTTCGCAGAGTAGGTTCTCCCGCTATCGGCATCCGCAATCCCCTGCCGACGGAATCAAGAAATGCCTTTCTGTATACCAATTCGTCATAGTCTTCCGGCGACAGGAGCACCCCGGCAGGCTTGCCGTTCTGGGTAATGATCACGGGATGCCCTGTACTCTGGAGGCTTTTGAACCATTTGGAGATGCTGGTCTTGAATTCGGCAATGGGGACGATATCGTTTTTGATGGAGATCGTTTTCACGGGGCAGCTCCTAATTCAGGCATATTTACTGATCTAAATATAGACCAATTCAAAAGGTAAAGCAAGCGGTTAAAACGATGCCCCAAGATGTAAATAACCCTAAGGACGAAAGTTGGACGCAGATGAACGCAGATTTTCGCCGATAAACCAAAAAGATAATTGCAATTTGGCATTCACCGAAAAGGCGACTTGACACAGTGATTCAAGCTCTTGAATATCTGCGTGCATCAGCGTAAATCCGCGTCCAACTACTCTTTCCAGGATAATCAATATTGCATCCCGGAAAGTCCCCCCTCACCCAACCCTCTCCCCTCCGGGGAGAGGATAAAGAAGAGGGGCAAGGCAGCAATCATTCAATTGATTTGTGAAGCTTCACAGGAGGGGCTTTCCTGCGGACCTTCATATTCAGCAGTTCGACGGCGACGGAGAAGGCCATGGCAAAGTAGATGTAACCCTTCGGCACATGAAAGCCAAAGCCGTCAGCGATCAGGGTCACGCCGATGAGGACGAGAAAGCTGAGGGCGAGCATCTTGATGGTGGGGTGTTTGTCCACGAAGGCGCCGATGGACCGGGCCGAGAACATCATCACGATGACGGCGAGGACGATAGCGATGATCATCACGGCCACCTCGTTCGCCAGTCCGACGGCGGTGATCACCGAATCGAGCGAAAAAATGATGTCGAGGATCGCGATCTGTACCAGGACGGAGACGAACCCCGCAACAGCCTTGCTGCCCCCTTCTTCTTCGGACGCCCCCTCGAGACTGTCATGGATCTCGATCGTGCTTTTCCAGATCAGGAACAGGCCCCCGATGATGAGGATGAGGTCCCTGCCGGAGATCGCCCGTGAAGAAACGGCGAAGAGCGGAGCCGTCAGCCTCATGACCCACACGATGGACAGCAGGAGGGCGATGCGGGTGAACATGGCGAGTCCAAGCCCCAGGACCCGGGCCTTGTCCCTTTGCCGGTCCGGGAGCCTGCCCACGAGGACCGTGATGAAGATGATATTATCGACGCCGAGTATAATCTCGAGCGCCGTCAGTGTCAGGAGCGCTATCCATGCCTGGGGGTCAGTCAGCCATTCCACAGTAACTCCTCGCTTATTTCTTCATGAAGTCAGGGCAGCAAGCCGGCTGCCAACGGGTTGGACGTGATTGTCCTGTTGTCGAGGGACCGAAGTCATTCGTACAATGCGCGGCCGATCACATCTTCTCGATCTCTCCCTTGAAATACCCGTATGCGTCCTGATCGAAGATGCAGAACTCGACGAGTTCGAGCGAGGAAGCAGCGTTGTCTTTCAGGAATGCAGCCGTCTCGCCTACCAGGATCTTCGCGCACCGGTCCTTGGGGAAGCCGAAAATCCCCGCGCTGATGGCCGGGACCGAAATGCTTTTCAGCTTTTCCCCGGCAGCAAGCGTGAGAACGCAGTTGATCGCGCTCTTCAGTTTACTGTCCTCATCTCCCTCCCCCATCCGGGGGCCCACGGCGTGAATGATATAGCGGGCTTTTAGTTTCCCGGCCGTCGTGATCACAGCGCTGCCCACGGGCACAAACCCGATCTTGTCGCTCTCGTCCTGGATCACCCGGCCGCCTTTTCTGACGATCGCGCCTGCGACTCCTCCGCCGTGCTGAAGCCGGCTGTTCGCTGCGTTCACGATGGCGTCGACGTCCCGTTCCGTGAGGTCGGCCGATACAAGCCGGAGGGTTTTATTGCCGATCTTCTTTTCGAGAGCATCCATAAGGCACCTCCCTCAGATGTTAGCAAGAATATCTCAGTTTCCATGAAAAAACAAGCGAGCCTCTTGTTGCATTGTGCTGATACTATACCTATGCTATAATAGCGCCACTATGAACAACCTCGACTTTACCGGACTCAATCCGGCCGTTTCGGAAAAGCTTTCACCCATGGTCGAGGACCTCCTCGGCGGGCACGCCTCGAACATCCACTCCTTCCACGTCGTGGGCAGCGCCGTGCTCCCCGATTATAGCGAAAAGCTGTCGGACATCAATTCCGTTGTCGTCCTTCATTCCATGGATTTACGGTTCCTCTCCTTCCTGGCGCCGCTCGGAAAGAAGTACGGAAAGAAACGGATCGCCGCGCCTCTCGTCATGACGCCCGAGTACATCGCGAGCTCTCTCGACGCCTTTCCGATCGAATTCCTCGACTTCAAGCTCATCCATAAAACCGTGTTCGGCGAAGACATCCTGCGGGGCCTTGAGATCGACGGAAAGAACCTCAGGCTGCAGTGCGAGCGCGAGGTAAAGATCAAACTGATCAATGTGAGGCAGGGATATATCTCTTCCCTCGGGAAGAAGACGCCTCTCGAAGAGGCCCTCGTCAGGTCCATAACCGGTTCCATGGCCCTCTTCCGGGCGATCATTGTTCTACTGGGCAAGGAATCGCCGGTCCCCAGGACTGAAGTGATAACAAGGCTCGGCGCGGCAACAGGCCTTGACACCGACATATTCCAAAAGCTCCTCATGCTCAAGACCGGCCTGATCAAGCCGAAAGAGCATGAACTGCACACGCTCTTCGAACGCTACTACCTTGCGCTTGAGTCCACGGGAAAGATCATCGATGCACTCCATAATTAAACGGGCCTTCATTGCGGCGCTCCTTCTCGTGGCCGTCTGCGCCTCCCTTGCCGCGGCCTCGACGCCGCAGCCGCCGGCAATGCCGCGCGACTACGTTGTCGATCTTGCTGGCGTGGTCCCGGATGAGGTGCAGGCCCGGCTGAATGCCTACCTCAGGGAGCTTGAGCAGAAGACCACGGCCCAGGTGCTCGTCCTTACGGTCCAGAGCCTCGACGGACAGGCAATCGAGGAATTCACGTTCAATACCAAGGAAAAATGGAAGCTCGGCCAAAAGGGCAAAGACAACGGAGTACTCATGGTCGTCGCCGTGCAGGACCGGAAGTACCGTCTTGAGATCGGCTATGGACTCGAAGGCATATTGCCCGACAGCCTCGTTGGTACGATCGGGCGGGAATATCTGGTCCCCTACTTCAGAAAAGGCGACTACGGCGCCGGGATCTACGCCGCCACGCTCGCCGTGGCTAATACGATTGCTTCGCAGGAAGGCGTAAGCATCACCGGGATGCCCGCGATGCAGCAGCCCCGGGGCGCGCAAACCCGAAAACCCATCGGGATGTTTCAGGCTGTTGTGTTCGGCATTCTCATTCTTGTGGCCCTCGTTCTGTTCATTACGCACCCCCAGCAGTGCCTTTTGCTTCTTTTGGCTTCCCAAATGGGAGGGGGGCGGGGCGGCTGGTCCGGCGGGGGCGGAGGAGGCTTCGGTGGAGGAGGCGGCTTCGGCGGAGGGGGAGGCGGAAGCGGCGGTGGCGGCGGAGCGTCAGGAGGGTGGTAGAGGGAAAACACCGTTGCGGGATTGCGGGTGTTGCGGGTTTAACTCGCAACCGGCAACTCGCAACTCGTAACAAACCCGAACAGTCGCGCAAATGTGCTAAGTTTTGCGAAAAAATATCATTAGCTTAAAACCAAAGATAGGGTAAATCAGGAGGTCATCATGAACAACGGAGCAAAGACAGGGTTGATCACTCTCGCGGTTATCGCGTTGATCGCGATCATGGCCGTTATGTACGGCATGGGGCAGTACAACCAGGTAGTGGCCATGGACGAGCAGGTGAAATCGCAGTGGGCCCAGGTTGAAAACCAGTTGAAGCGGCGGTACGACCTGATCCCGAACCTCGTGGAGACGGTCAAGGGATACACAAAACATGAGCAGGAGATTTTCGAACACTTGGCCGATGCCAGGACGAAATATTTCGCGGCGAACACGGTGAAGGAGAAGATCCAGGCGTCCCAGCAGCTCGAGGGATTTCTCTCCCGGCTTCTGGTGCTCCAGGAGACCTATCCGCAACTCAAGGCAAACGAGAACTTTCTAAAGCTGCAAGACACGCTCGAAGGCACTGAAAACAGGATCGCCGTCGAACGAAAACGATATAATGACGATGTGAAACGCTCAATACCTACCGGAGGACGGTGTTCGGAAAGTTCTTCGCTTCCCTGGCAGGCGTGAATGAAGCGCAGTATTACGAGATTCCCCAGGCGGAAAAAGAGCCCCGAAAGTGAAGTTCTGATGAAAATTTACGGCGAAGGCGCGAAGGACGCAAAAAAAACGGACTCCCGGTCTTTAAACCCGTCAGAATCTTTAGCTCTCCTCGCGTCCTTGGCGCCTTGCGGTTTCAAGATTTTGGTTCCAGCTTGTCCGGGTTAAATGAGGAGTTTTGAATCTGGTTTCTTCCGCCTCGATTAGATTTTCATCCGATTTTTCCGTGTCCGAACTGCAATTTAGAGGATCATGACCGCAGTTTCACGAACTCTTCAGCACGGCTTCCGTCTTCACACCTTCGGGGGCCGTTAGGTCCTCGAAGGCGGTCATCGCGGCGATGGAGCCGTGCGACACGGCTACGGCGATCTGCTTCGGCGCGCCGGTGATATCGCCCGCCGCGTAGACGCCGGGCATGGATGTCCGCATGGTCATGAGGTCCGTCTTGATGTATCCCTGATCGTCGAGTTCGAGTCCGAGCTGCTTTGCGAGCTCGTTGTTCGGGACATACCCGATGGCGACGAACACGCCGTCCACGGCAGTTCCTGACTCTTCCCGGATTTTTTGTCCTCGATCTTGACGGCCTTGACGATCTTGTCGCCGGAGATCTCGCGCACCTCGCTGTCCCACAGCACCGGAATCCCCGACTGCTTTAAACTCTCCTGGAGCCGCGGCTCGGCCCGGAGCGAATCCCGCCAGTGTACCAGGGTCACCTTCGCGCCGAATTTGGAGATAGAGCGCGTCCGTGACGGCCGTGTTGCCGCCGCCGACCACGATCACCGGCTTCCCGTCCTTGAAAAAGTACCCGTCGCAGGTGGCGCAGTAGCTTACGCCCCTGCCGTAGAACCTCTGCGCGCCCTTTGCTTCGAGCGCCCGGTTGGCGACTCCCGTTGCGATGATCAGACCTTTCGTGTTGTAGATGGCATGGTTCGTCTTGAGCGAGACCTCCGTCCTTGCCGGTCTTCGCGTTTCCGTCACGTATTCGCCGACGTGGATCTCGCAGTACTGGGCGGCCTGCTGTGCAATGAGGTCCACGAGACTCTTCCCGCCGATACGCATGAACCCCGGGTAGTTCTCGACCACGGGCGTGATGCAACCTGGCCGCCCAGGTTGCTTTTCTCGATCACGATGCTGTTGAGCCCCGCGCGCACAGCGTAGATCGCCGCGGTGAGCCCTGCGGGTCCGCCGCCGATGATGACGAGGTCCTTTTCCACCGGCTCGCCCGAGTTCTTCGTTGAGGCGACCTGGGGCTCCTTGAGGGAGAGCAGGGTCTCGGCGAACCATGGCTCCGCTGGTCGCCGGCGCCGGTGAACGTGCTGTTGATAAACGTCTGCGGCACGGCGAGCGAGCCGAGGATCTCCGCAAGGTCCTGGTTCTCGTAGATCTCGACGGTCTCGGCCGAAATCATGGCGGGGTTGACGATTGCGGCGGAAAACGCGGACATGACCTGCTGCGGACAATAGGGGCACGTGGGGCTCACGAAGACCTGGATGTCCCGTTTCTCCCGGATCTGGTCGTTGATCTTTGCCAGCGCTTCTTCGGTCAGAACGGTCTTCCCGGTGGACGCCATCAGGATGGCTACCAGGAAGGAGCGGCCCTCTTCGCCGACCGGAGCGCCGGTGTAACGGAGGCGATACTTGTCGGGGGCTATGAGGACCGTAGGCGACCGGGTGACGTTCCGTTT
>CAVUHW010000023.1:0-12233 GCA_963741205.1 Nitrospirota bacterium | reverse complement strand
GGTCCGCTTCCTATTTGCTCCGATTGAGAGGAACTTATGCCTATCACAGGGAAATATGGCCCGCCGTCCTGAACTGCACATTAGTGCTCCTGATCATTGCAGGCTGCGCATCTCACCATCATGAAAAGTTTCACCATGAATTATCCGATCTCAAGGACCGGAACGACGTCATAGACGTTGCCAACAAGCTCTTCATCTGCACTGACAATCGTGACTGGGCCTGCGTCAAAGATGTGTTCGCTCCCGAAGTGCTCTTTGACATGACCTCCCTTTCCGGCGGCCAGCCCGAGAAAAAGACGCCCCAACAGATCGCGGACATGTGGGAACAGGGGTTAAAGGCTATCAGGGCAATCCATCACCAGGCGGGTAATTACCAGGCGACAATCAAAGGAAACGAAGCGGACCTGTTCTGCTACGGTATCGCCTATCACTACCTCCCGAACCCCACGAACCAGAACACCCGGGTCTTTGTGGGAAGTTATGATTACCATCTCGTCAAAGGGGACGGCGGCTGGAAAATCGACCGGTTCAAGTTCAATCTAAAGTTCATCGACGGCAATAAAGACCTGGAGAGTGCAGCGAGACAGGGGCAGTAGTGCAGTAGTAAGGTTGTGAGTATGATCTCTACGTTTATTTTGGTGCAAGGTTGTCAAAATGAATGATAAGAAAAAGTCAACGACTGAAAGAAGCCACTTCGGTATCCAAGCTGATCGAATGGCAGACGGCAAGGACAAGATCTACCGCAATGAGTATTTTAGGATCTTATCTAAGGAGGAAAGACACATGGCAATTAAGAAGATCATGCAGTACGAATGCAAGGTATGCGGCAGAAAAATCGATGTGACGACGACAGGAGACGTATACGAGGAGCCGATATACTGCTGCAGTCTAAAAACGACTGAAGTGAATGTTCCGGAAGTTCCCTCCCCGCGGGCGGCAACGTCCCGGAAAAAGGTGGCAGCGAAGAAGAGGGCCAAGAAAAAGACGGGGAAAAAGGCCGCACAAAAGAAAGTGGCAAAAAAGGTGACAGCGAAGAAGGCCAAGAAAAAGGCAGGGGACAAGAAGACAGCTAAGAAAAAACGATAACGACGAGACGTTTCCTTTACATGGCTCACGCAATGGCTCAGCTCTGCAGTCGGCGAGCGCGTCGACGTACGTCCCGTGCTCGCTAGTCCCGGTTGGTATTTGATTAAAGAATCTCCTGATTCTCTCCGTTTGTTTAATGGGAGTAAGCCTGAAATACTTCTAAATGTAGGTAATGTCGCATTGAGTGAACAACTCATAAAGCGAATTGCACATCAAGTAGAACAACGCAGTCGCAGCATTGAGCCACTCGCAGCGCTGTCATAACCTTCGGGGTGGCCCCCCGAAGGACGCTGGCGCTCATCACTTCCCGCGGCAATGAAAAGAAAGCCGTTTTCAAGTGCAATCAGGACCGGATCAATTTTCTGAACACCGCCAGCATGTGAATTAACCCTATAACTGGATCTGCCGTGCGCATTGCCTAATGGACAACCACTAGTTCACCCTTAATGTTCCGTCAACAGCTTCCTCCTTCTTTACGGGTGCCGGATCATGTCAGCCGCTAACCGAAAATTGTCAATTTTTGTCAGCTTTCTTTCTGGAAACTACTTAATTTCCTAGCGAATTAAAATGACAAGAAAACGGTGCGCGAATTGCAGTTATATTGACGATTGATTTTTAAATTTACGATGTGCGAAACTAACGGCTTTCATCCAAGCTGTTGCACGTTAGCCGGGGGAGAAACTAATGGATTGCCCACTACTCGTATATAACCGTTTGAAACCCTGCAGATCTACAAGCAATCTCTTGGCCAACACGCTTTTCTCATCGGAGAAGTATTGTAAAGGTGTTTGGTTTACACTCTGCCCATTGTTTCGCCAACACCATTTCAAGGTATCCTTGTTTCCCGAAACAGAGAGCAGCCTGGGTTCTGGTCTGAAATGTCAGGCTTCCCACGTTCTCAAACACATCTGAGGCGCAGTTCTTGCGGCTCGACAATTCTTCCTTTTGATAGCGAACGACACCTCCATAAGGACAGAGTTGAATTCCAGCGACAAAGAAGTTACAATGCGTGATGGGAAAAACGCCGGTTATGAAGAAGACAGCGGTTATTGATATCGACAACACGCTGTGGCAGTTTTGCGACGCCTTTTACTTGGAGCTCCAGAAGCTGAACCCGCAATTCCCTCCGATCGATCAGTGGTCGACCTTCGACTTCTGGGAACCATACTGTTCGAAAGAAGAGTTCATGGCAGCGATCAATTCGATCCATTTAGAACAGGACAGCGACCGCTTCCGGCCCTACCCCGAGGCGCGCGACTTCCTCCTGTCGCTCAGGGACCGGGGGTTCCATATCATCATCGCAAGTCACCGAATGGCCGAAACGAGACAACCCACGGAACGATGGCTTGCGCGGCATGCGCTCGCCTATGATGAACTCCATCTCTCGTTCGACAAGACCGTGCTCTTCGACCGTGCCGCCGTGGTCGTCGATGATGCGCCGGCAACACTCGAGCGGGCGGTGGCGCGCGGCGCGAAGGGCGCCGGGCTGCTGTTTCCGTGGAACAGGGCATATGCGGGCAATGGGTTCGGGCTGTTTCCGGACCTGAAGGCTGTTCTGCGCTATATCCTGGGACCAGACTCGTAGAACATTAAAGACCTGACCATCAAGGGTCTCAGGTAATGACAGAGAGAACGTGGGCGACGCAAGGGTGCAACAACGTTTCCTTGGTGGTTTCGGAGCGAGATCAAAATGCATTTGTCTTTCAGATGGACACGGTTTCTCGGGATCGGATTGGTTGTCGTTTTAATCGCAGCGAACGGGAAGGCCTTTCCCCAGGCGACTTCAGCAAACAAAAAAACAGCGCATCGTGGCGATCCGGAATTGCAGCAGAAAAGACTCGCCTTTATAAAGGACACGATCAAACTCGGCATCATTTCCAAGATCGAGGACAATAGTCCCGTTACCCGCGTGTTGGTCGGCCGGCAATTCATCGAGTTATCGATCGAAGAGAAGGAACAGATCCTCAATGCGGTCTGGGCCTATTATAAAACAGAAGATCCGCAAAAGAATATTGTTCTGGTCATCGACCAGAAGACCGGGAAGAAGCTCGGAGAATATTCCCCGGCGAACGGCGGGCTCAAAATGAAGTAGATCTCTTGCCGCTTGAATCGCCGGGTGGAAAGTACAACTCCGGGACATTGTGTCTGAAAAGGGAACCTTTAGGGTTAAGGGAATCATGAGGGTCACCCATTTAAAGGGCACCGTCAAGCGAAAAAAGCTATCTTGTGGCGAGAAACGGAACGTTTCTCGCCGAGCCTTTTCGTTATCTTCATCCTTACCATTGCCGCAGTTTCATTCGGTTTCGGTGTCAGTCTTCACTGCACCAGTCACCCATCAGGATTAAGGTCATTGGTGAAGCTCTTTATCCATGACCCTTTCCGCCTTATGGCGGACCAGAAAATCTTCGGTTCCATGCCGTGTCCAATGATTGTACAGGTCTCATGGTTGTTAACCAGCCCCAAGATGGCTCACGGCATGGGCAGTAAAGATGCTGATAACGCTATATATAAAGGGTGGGACGGATTACCAATCAGGTCTCGTGGTTTTGCCAACCCCAAGTCAGGTTCACCGTCCCAGCCAGCCTATGACTCTGTGTAAACATCTTCTCCGGCATGAACGGCACTTGATCCCTCATGATGTAATATGCCGCCCGCGCCAGTTTGTGGGCCAGGGCTTGATGCGCTATCATGAAGTTGGTCTTCTGCATCTTGCGGTTGTAATATGCCCGGGCCTTCGGATAATAGCGCCGGGCGATCTCGGCAGCTTCGGAAAAGGCCCACGCCAGATACTTGTTGCCGCTTTTCTTGTTCCCTTTGCCTTTCGCCTTATCGTTGCTGATCCATTTGCTCGAAACCTTTCCGGCAGTAGGAAGCAATAGTTGCCGACTTTCTCGAAAGCGGCTGATCGGGCCGGTCTCCAGCATGATGGTAAGTCCCAGAATCTTACCGACTGCCTGGAACGTGAGGAGATTTTTGTATGGTTCGCGCAGTTCCACCTTTCCCTTCGATAACGTCTCAATGGTTTTGATCTTGACGGGTCAGAAAATCTATGGTACTCCTTGCTGACCTTGCCGGCCAAAGCCAGGTCTTCGTTCTCCGCGAGAAACGGCGCAACCCGGTCCGTCTTCAATGCCTTGACGTCGTTCGTCTTTGAGCCTAACCCGTTGTTGCGGCAGACGATGTTCTGCAGGCTGATGATGAGCGAAGTCCTGAGCCTTACCAGATGACTTCGTTTGCGCAACAAGTCGCGGATCGGTCGGTCTTCTTTCGGATAAATGTAGCCTTCGGGCAGGATGCCGAGTCGCAGCATTTCGGCCAGCCAAAAGGCATCATGCTGATCATCTGAATACTTGAGCCCGGTATATTTCTGTGATCGCCGCTGGGGTTGGCGAGATGCACCTTGTATCCCTCCGCCATGAGCAGCATCCACCAGCCAGTACCAGTTGTACGTAGACTCGACGACGATACCGGTAATGTCGTATCCTTGTATGGCGCAGGGCTCGAAATGATCTGTCCCGGATCATTCGGCAGCTTCTTCTTGAATAGCCCGCTTACCGGTTTCATCGATGATCGCCAGATAACTGTTGCTTGAATGCAGATCAATTCCTGTGTACAATCTCATAAAGCACCTCCTGGGATTGGTAAGATTGGTCGTCTTTCCCAAGAGCATATCAGAGCTTAACCGTTCTGGTATGCTCTGGAGGTGCCCTTTATATGATTATCAGGTCTTGCGGTGTTACAATTGTCGATTACCGTCTCGTAGGGATAAAATAATGGAGTTCAGAAAGGGGAGAATGGCAGGAAATAAGTTAACTGGTTTTAAGACAAACATTGTCGCTATCTTCTAAGTCGCCCTTCATCAGGGGGGACTCTCGTTTATGGTTTGCGGTCTTCTCCGTTACCACCTCCTTGCCATTGTTCGCGTAGCAATAAAGACAGTTAAAAAAGCATGTATTGTAAGCGCCCACATCGAAACTGGCGACGCAGCCGCATAGTTCTCGCTGCGATTTGTCCTTCCTCACCTCAAGCTGCCGTCCGGTGATCCTTGCAATAAGCCCATCGTCGATGCACTTCCCATGGACAATACCAAACTCCGAAAGATCGGCTTCTTCAGCGCACGTCTCGATCTTTATACCCTGTGCTTTTCCTATGCCGGCAAAGGCACGCGCGACGGCGTACATATCCTCCCGGGTTATCTCTCTGGCGTTCAGGCTCGTAAGCCGCTTACGGCATTTTGCGTAGAAATCCACGAAACTGATGACGCACTTATCGGTATGGCCCGCCAGTTTCCCTGCCAGGGATTCGAAGGACTGGTAGTGATATTCCCTGTCCAGCTCATTCGTGAAAAGAATCGGATCGTACCGCCAGATAACCCGCTCCTTGCCGATCCGCTCAGACAGCGCGATAAAGGTTGAGATCACGTCATCTTTAGGCGCCAGATTCGGTTCGATCGTTTTGTTGTACGGCGTAAGGGTGAACTGGAAGTAGTAGCTGTACTTTCTTTCCTCAAGGTACGTGAGCTTACCGATCATGTTCGCAGGGTTCTTGGTCCAAAAGACGATGCAATCCACCGCTCCCGGCTCCAAAGAAACCTTGCTGACCTGACGGGGGTTCATGGGGTTCCGAACCATTACGAAACCCTCTTCAATGCGTTTCAGGAACCAGTCGCTGTAAAAAGCAGGTATATCGGTTCTTCTGCTTGCGCTTATGATCATGTATCGACCTTCTCAATGAGGATATATTCTTTATACTTCACGGCCCTGATAATTACAACGAAATTGAAGAACTTTGATGATCACTGTTTTTTAATAGGGCATCGGGAATAAAACGAGGTGGATGGACGTTCGCGAAGACTCGTTTTCAACCGGTTCTGATACAATGAGTACCTGTCACAAACGGGAGGTGTGCATATGGAAGGAAAGCGGGTGCAGGACAGCACGGTCGTTATGGCGCAGATGATGATTCCCCGGGACGCCAACCCTGCCGGAACGTTCACGGCGGCGTGGTCGTGAAACTCATCGACGAGGCGGCGGGCGTGGTAGCGTCACGCCATGCCCGGTCCAATGTGGTCACCGCCTCCATCGACCGCATGGATTTCCACACCCCCGTGTTTGAGGGAGACCTTTTGACCGTCACTGCAGGCCTGAACCTCGTGGGCAAAACCTCCATGGAGATCGGCGTGCGGGTCGAAGCCGAGAACCTCATCATCGGCGAAGTGCGGAATGCGGCCACGGCCTATCTCACCTACGTGGCGCTCGATACGCAGGGCAGGCCCCGCGTAACCTCTTAGGGTCTTTACTGTTGACATTGGCCTCTTTTATTGCTACCGTCTGTCTATTATGGCCCGTCCACTCCGAATAGAATATCCCGGTGCGGTCTACCATATCACCTCCCGCGGCAATGAAAAGAAAGCCGTTTTTAAAAGCGACCAGGACCGGATCAATTTTCTCAACATCTTCCAGCATGTCAACAAACGATATAATTGGATCTGCCACGCCTATTGCCTCATGGATGACCATTACCATTTGCTGATCGAGACCCCTGACGGCAATCTCTCTATCGGCATGCGGCAGCTAAACGGTGTATACACACAACTTTTTAACAAACTGCATGGACGAACTGGTCATCTGCTCCAGGGAAGGTATAAGTCTATCCTTATCCAGAAAGATAGCCACCTGCTCGAAGTATGCCGGTATGTTGTCCTTAATCCAGTCAGGGCAAAGATGGTTGAAGCGCCGAATGCATGGAAATGGGGCAGCTACCGGGCGACGGCCGGACGGGAGGATCGACATCCATGCCTTACCACTGACTGGGTTCTGGGTCAGTTCGGCGGAAAGAGGGGAAAGGCTGAGCAGGAATACCGGCAGTTTGTTCAATGGGGATCGGATAAAAATATCTGGACGGAAGTCAGGGGTCAGGCCATCCTGGGAGAGGAAGCGTTTGCCGAACGACTGGTTGATTATCTCAAGAAGCACAAGGATGTTCCAGAGATACCCAAGAGTCAGCGGTATGCGAACAGACCGCTCCTCGAGAGAATATTCACGGAGACGATAATTCGAGATAAGCAAAAGCGGGATCGGAAAATAGCAGAGGCAGTTGAGAAACATCTGTACAGCCAGCGAGAAATTGCCAATCATCTCGGTATGCACTATGCCAGTATCAGCCGGATAATGAATGAACGGGGCTGATGTTAACAGTAAAGACCTGGCCCTTAAGCGGTTCTAAAGGAGAAAAAAATGAAGATAGCCATTACGGGACTTGCGAATTCAGGAAAGACAACGATATTTAATGCCTTTACGGGTCTGAATTTGGAGACGACGGTCTATGCTACCGTGACAGCAGAACCTCATCATGGCGTCGTAAAGGTGCCGGACAGCAGGATCGACAAGCTTTCGGAGATATACAAGCCGAAGAAGACCACCTATGCAACGGTTGAGTATGTTGATTATATCGGACTGACCAAGGGCGACATGGAGCAGAACCGGAAGGTGTTCGACCTTGTCAAGGATGCAGACGCGCTCGTGCATGTTGTGAGGGGCTTTCAGGACGAGTCAGTGCCCCATCCCATGGGCACGGTCGACCCGCAGAGAGATGCCCAGACGATTGGAGATGGAGATGATCTTCGGCGATCTTGAACTGGTCGAGAAACGGCTGGAGCGGATGGAGCAGGGCCAGAAGAGGGGAAAGAAGCCTGATGAGGGCGAAAAGAAGCTCTTGCTCAAATGCAGGGAGATATTGGAATCCGAGAAGCCGCTCCGGGATGCGGATTTTTCCGGGGAGGACCTGAAGGCCATGCGCCATCTGCAGTTCATGTCGCATCAAGCCCGAGGTCGTTGTGCTGAACGTCGCTGAACAGGAAGTGAATTCGGAAACAACCAACAAGACGGTCTCTGATCTTCAGTCATTGTTCAAAGGGCGGCAGGTGACGGTCTTGAGCATGTGCGGGAAGATCGAGATGGAGATAGCCCAGCTTTCTCCCGACGAGGCGAAGGCTTTTCTTGACGACCTCGGCATCAAGGAGCCGGCGCTGAACAAGCTTATCCGTGTTTCGTATGACCTGCTCGGCCTGATATCTTTTTTGACCTACGGTGAAGACGAGGTCAGGGCCTGGACCATAGAAAAGGGCATGAATGCACAGCAGGCGGCAGGCAGGATACATTCGGATATCGAGAGAGGTTTTATACGGGCGGAGATCGTTTCCTATGATGATTTTATTGCCACGGGCAGTATACATGCGGCACGGGAAAAAGGGCATTTCAGGCTCGAGGGAAAGACCTATGAAGTAAAGGACGGGGATATGATCAATTTCAGGTTTAATGTGTAGGGCACCAAACTTCTTAGGGTCCATACTGTTGGACTTTTCTCTGAATTACTGCTTAACATCGGAGCGAATTGGAGTAAAATCTCATTTGTTGACAAATCAGAATTAAGACTCCAATTCAGATGCCTTAGCCAAATACCACAATACGAAACCCGCCCCGCCGCTTGCCTTTGGCCGGCACTTTTGCTAATATCCATCATGTTTTCCGTGTTAATGCTCTTCCTTATCCCTGTCGGGGGCGGAATCCCGGCAGGCGTATAGCTCGCCAAGACCAAGGGCCTGTCCGGCCCCTGGCACCAATTTAAAATACCCACCTTGACTTCCAGGCTATTAAATAGTGAAAGGGGACGCAAGAGATTGGGGGAAAAGTCCTTTCGATCACTGCGGCCCCCGGGATCTTTTTCACTATCGAATCACACCGGCACTGCCTCGATGATATTCATCTCTGACGACGTGGGGATCGTCCTCTGCAGGCGGAAACCCGAATCTGCAAACAGGCTCCCGTACTCCTCCTCGGTTCGTTCTTTGCCGCTCACATTGACGAGCATGACGATGTCCAGGATCCTGGCGGGAGATGGCGCGGCTTCCTCTTCGATCAGGCGCTCGATCACAAGAATCCGCCCTGTGTCCGGGACGGCTGCCCGGCAGTTCCTGAGAATGCGCACTGCCTCCTCGTCGTTCCAGTCATGAATGACGCTCTTCAGGATATACGCGTCCGCTCCCGGCGTAATCGAGGAAAAAAAGTCGCCCGCAGACAGCGTGCAGCGATCGAGCACTGCTTCCTTTTCCAGCAGGTTCTTTGCCCCTTCCACGACGTGAGGGAGATCGAACAGAATACCGGCCACGCTTCGATGTTTTTTGAGGATTGCGGCAAGGAACCCGCCGTAGCCTCCTCCCACGTCGGCAACTTTGGCAAAGCGGGAAAAGTCGTACACCGACAGGATGGAGTCGATCTCCTTCCGGGTGAGGCTCGTCATCGCGCGGTTGAACAGGTCGGCCGCGTTGGGGTGCTTATTCAGGTATTCGAAGAACCCCATGCCGTGTACCCGATTGAAGGCGGTTGTCCCGGTTGAGACCGTTGAAAGGATTCCGTCCCACCCTGCGCGCATCCAGGGTTCCCATGCCAGGATCGCAAATGCCCTCTGCGAATCGGGATGGTCGGACCGAAGCAGACTCCCGAGTTCCGTCAGCTCGAAATAGCCTTTCGGTTTTTCGGCAAACAGTCCATACGCCGCGAGCGTACGCATGACGCGGTAGAGCGCTCCGGGGTCGGCGTTTACGGCAATGGCGATCTGATCTGAAGTCATCACACCTTCCGTCATCACGTCAGGGACGCCAAGCTTTGCGACGACATAAATGAGCCGTGAAATTATCTGGCTGTTCAGGAGGTCGTGCAGTTTGTCCCCGAATGTCAATGTCCCGGTGTCTTCACCAGCAATACTATATGTTTTCATATGCTGTTCTCCAGGCGAAGCATCTGATGCTGCGCTTCTCATGAAAATCTTTTTAACAAAGTGTGTCTAACTTAATTATAAATCCGGTTCAGGTACGCAGTCTTTACCATACTTGGTAATACTTTTTAATGAGTGAAGGACTACTTGGGGGCAGACTTTGCAATTGACATTTTTCTCTCATATTATCCAGATACCTTAGCCAACAACACAATACGAAACCTGTCCCGCCGCTTGCCTTTGGCCGGCACTTTTGTTAGTATCCATCATGTTTTCCGTGTTGATGCTCTTCCTTATCCCTGTCGGGGGCGGAATCCCGGCAGGCGTATTGCTCGCCCGGACCAAGGGTCTGGCCTGGCCCGTGACCGCCGGGCTCTACTTGGTTTCCGATGTGCTGCTGGCCCTCGCATTCGAGCCGGTCCTTCAACTTCTCGCATGGTTGGGGGGAAGAGTCCCGTTTCTCGCCCGTTTCAGCGCAAGGATGAAGGCTGCAATGGCCCGCAGCGCGGCCCATTTCAGCGGCACCGGTGCAGGCCCCATTGCGCTCGTTATGATCTCCTTTGGCGCGGACCCGATGACCGGGCGGGCCTCGGCGCTGGCTGCCGGCCATGGATTCCTGATGGGCTGGGCTATCGCGATCGCGGGCGACATGCTGTATTACGCCGTCATTGCAGTCACGACCCTGCGCCTGAACAGGTATTTTCGCGATCCCGACACAACGATGTGGATAGTTCTTGGCGCGATGATCGTCGTCCCCCTGATCGTCCGCTCTTTCCGGGTGCCTCAGGGGAAACAGGTTCGCCCGGAAATCCGATGAGGTCAGCCATGATAAAGCAAATCGATCACCTTGCGATTGTCGTTACTGATCTTGAAAGAAGCAGGAAGTTTTTTGAGATCCTCGGATTCGAGGAGGCGATCCGATCGACACTTGACGCTGCATTCCTCGAGTCCGTCACCGGTATCAAGGAGGCAGCCGGTTCGTTTGTGGGGATGAAGCATCAGTCGAGTCAACTCGTCATAGAACTCCTGCACTTCAGCAATCCGAAACCCCTGTCCGATCCGGATTGCGGTTATCCGGGTCGTATCGGTTTCCGTCACCTGGCTTTTTCCGTTAAAGATATTGAACATACGGTTGCACGGCTCAAGGAGTTCGGCGTTGAGTTCTTAAGCCCGATTCGGACCTGGGAAAAAACAGGAAAGCGCCTCGTTTATTTCCATGGCCCCGATGGAATCCTTATGGAACTCGCGCAGTATCCGGAGAAAACGAATTAAGAAGGATGAAGTAAGAAGGATGAAGTGTTTGGGGTAAAGCTTAGAATCTAAGAGTCTTGTATGCTTACCCATGCGAAAATTTAGCCAGGCGACCGAGGACGAGGGTTAAGCATTTCGGACTGTCTGAGGCCGCAGGCCGAGTTTCCGAAATGTACTGAGGACGACCGAGCATGGCGTTAAGATTTTAGCCGGGGTGCCTTCTTTGGGTCACCTTTCTTCGGGCAAGCAAGAAAGGTGACAACAAACGTGATCAAAAAAGGACAATAATACTGCATATTAAGTCATATAGGCATTAATTCCACCCACGTCAAAGTCGGAAGATCCAAAAATAGGGGACAGCCCCGGGTCAGACGTTGAAATTGCCACTCGAGCTAAGAAAGAGAATTAAGAAGGATGAAGTAGGAAGAAACCGCAACCGAAGAATAAGTACAAAAAGAAAAGGCCGGAATGTTTCTCCGGCCTTTCAAGTAAGCAGGTAGGGTTAAGAATTAAGAAATAGGAACTATCCCCACTTTCTTACTTCTACCTTCTTAATTCTTACTTGCATTCCTCTACATTGCCATCGGAAAAGGAGTGTAGCCGGCCAGGAGCAGCTCGCCGAGGTAGGAACTTCCTTTCATCTCCGCACCTTCGATAAGCTCTTCCTTGGCAACGCTAAAGAGCGGCATGAAGGCGTGGCAGACGTAAAACTTCACATTGAACTCGGGCATCATGTCCAGCAGTTCGCCGACATTGACCATATTGCCTTCCAGTTCCATTGTTATGGTTTTTCCCATTCCTTTTTTCGCGAGTTGGACGCCTTCACCGACCAGGAAAACCGCTATCTCTGCCTCGTCGTCGAATGCCTTCATATTGGATATAATTTTCAGCATGACGATCACTTCCATGGGATTTGACGTTGCATGGGACAGCACGAATAGAAACTTCTTTGAATTCATTGTAACCCTCCTTAGTTTGGCCCCCGGGCCGATGATATGCGTGTGGCATATATTACAATATGCGCAACAATATAACAAGATGTTATTTTCCAGGCACATCACAGGGGCAGGTTTATCATGTTTGATTCCGCTCTTTTGCTTTTCGTGTATTTTGCAAAGGAGGGG
>CAVUHW010000022.1:0-198822 GCA_963741205.1 Nitrospirota bacterium | reverse complement strand
ACCGGGAAAGAAACGTGAAACGAATGTTCTTCCTTCTCTGTCCCAGCCATCATGACCTGGGAGCGGCATAGGGGCAGCATTCGCGGCTTTTCCTGCATACCTTACAAGAGCATTTCCATCACAGGCGCCATATTCGACAAACAGGATGAAATTACGCTGCCAGGGTTGTCTAACTTCTCTATGACCGGCCAGTCGGTCACATCTGCAGGCGCACTCTTCATGAACAGGAAGGCGATTCGGACCATATACCAAAACGTTTACCGTTGATTGAGGCTTCTATGGACCGGCGGGAATCTATCGGGCGGGTGCTTTCGGGTGAGCGCAGCGGGCGTCTGCCCCGGGCCTTGTTCGGCGCCGGGCGCTGGGCATACCGTCAGACCGGCCTCCGGATCGAGGACCTGGATCAAGACCCGGGCCGTTTTGCGGGGACCCTGGCGGACTTTTTCAAGGAGCTTGACACGGACATCGTATTCCCCGGCTCGGGCCTGAACACTTTTCCTGCCGAGACCATCGGGGGCGAACTCGCCTTCAACGAAGAACAGGCCCCGCTCCTTGCCGCTCCGCTCATCCAAAAGACGGAAGACGCGCGCTATTTCGAGCAGGTGGACATCGCAGGCTCTCCCCGCTCCCTCGCGCTGGTGGAGATGATCGCCCGTTTGCGGCAGCGTCTTCCCGACCGCTTTCTGTGCGTCACTTCCTGGGGACCATTCACGTGGGCCATGATCCTCTGCGACTGGCGCCTCCTGCAGGATAAGACCGTGACCGACAGGGCGTTCATCCGGGAGGTGTGCGAGCTGGGCGTCCGCCTCTCTTTCGCGCTCTTCAAGCCGCTCATCGAAGAGGGCCTCATAGATGGCGTCGTCATTTCCGACGGCGCAGCCACGCTGGTCCCACTCGATCTTTACCGTGAGGTTATCCTCCCCTGTGAACGAAAGATCTTTGACCTGGTCAAGGAGCACGGGATCGCCTGCTTCCTCCACCAGTGCGGCAAGATCGAGTCCCAGCTCGGCCTGTATCCCGATACGGGAGCGGACTGCATATCCCTGGATACCGGGGTGGAGCTTGGCGAGGTGTACGAGCTCTACCACCAACGGCTGGTCATTGCCGGAAACGTGGACGCGATCAACACCATCCTGGGCAAAGACCCTGCGGGGATATGCGACGCTGTTTTCGCGTGTGTGGCCGGTATCTCCGACCCCTTCCGGAAATTCATTCTTATGCCGTCCTGCGACCTGCCCCCTGATACGCCGCTCGGCAACGCAAAGGCATTTCTTGCCTGCGCGGACCGGGCGGGGAAAAGGGGTTGAAGCATCGGTCTCGTCCGCTGGCAAAAAAAAGGGGGACGGCATCGCCATCCCCTCGTTTTCATTTAATCCTGTCCGGCCTTTGTTACTTCCCGTACACGCGGGCCTATGCTGGCGCGTCGGAGTTATGAGGAAGTTCGGAAAGAGATTGCAGCAGTACTTGCGGCCTTGAAAATAAACAGCCAGCTCAATCCGATACTCATATGCCTGTTCTTCCGGCGAAGCCCCTTTCAGCGGCCGGCCTCCCCGCACATGTCCCAGCCCTTTGCCTTCCGCTCCTTCACCCGCTCGAGCGTGATCCTCATGTCCTCGTACAATCCGTCATAGGCCGCATGCAGGGCCTCCTCGAACGCGGCGGGCTTACCCCCGTGCTTCTTGATGAATTCGTCGGCGTCGGCTTTTTTCTCGAAGGCCCACTTCGCCTGATCCGTCATGACGCCCGACTCGCTGCCGCCGATTACCCAAAAGGCCGCCTGCGGCGTCGATGAGCCTCTTCGAATTGTGGTCTCCCACCCTGATCCGGCACGGCATCTTTGTCCTGTTCAGGACCAGATCCAGGGCAGCGCAGTGTATACTGCATGTGCCCGACGCCGTATCGTCGGTATACTCGATGAGCATCCTGCTGTGGCTGAATGCCTCGCGGTCCATGTTGCAGTGGGCGCAGACGGCGAAATTCCGGGTGTCCTCGTGGTCATGGCCGGAACCGGCCGCCGCGACAAGAACAAGGGAAAACAGCAGGACCATCGCCAGGCGTAGCATTGTCATCGGACCTCCTTGTTCTTCCTCTTCTCCAACTCCCGGGCAACCGTCGGAAACGCATTCACATCCGTGTGCGGCAGGAAGAGCGCCGACATGTACTCGTCCATGAAGTTGCGCGAGACGGACAGTTCGATATAGGTCATCTTCCTCGCGATCTCCTCCGCCTCGTGCCGGAGCCGGTCGCACATAAGCCCGTAGTAGGCGCCCATGATGGACGTGTTGCCGAGGAAGACGAACTTGTCCACGGGCAGGTCCGGCAGCATGCCGATCGTGATGGCGCGCTCGACGTCGATATACCTTCCGAACCCGCCCGCGATATACAGCCGCTCGATGTCGCCGAAGGTCATGCCCATGTGCGCCACGAGCGTTGAAAATCCGGCGTAGATGGCGGCCTTGGCGCGGATCAGGTTGTCCAGGTCCACTTCGGTGATGACGATCTCCTTGTTGACGGCGGATTCCACGCGCCACGCGAGCACGTACTCGAGGCCGCTCTCCCCGCGGCGGATGCGCTTCGACCCGATCTCCTCCCGGATCTTGCCCTTCTGGTCGATCACGCCGGTCATAGTACATCTCGGCAAGGATGTCGATCATGCCCGAGCCGCAGATGCCGATGGGTTTCACATCGCCGATGACCCGGTAATTTACTTCATAGGTCCTGGGGTCGATCTCGACCTCCTCGATGGCCCCTTCCATGGCGCGCATGCCGAACTTGATGCCGCTCCCTTCGAAGGCCGGCCCCGCCGAGCACGCGGCGGTCACGAGCCAGTCCTTGTTCCCGAGCACGATCTCTCCGTTGGTGCCCACGTCGATGAAGAGCGAGACCGCCTCCTGCTTGTGGATCTGGGACACGAGCACGCCCGCGGTGATGTCTCCGCCCACGTAGCTCGCCACGTTCGGCATGGAGTAGATGATCGCCTGCGGGTCGATCTTGAACCCCACGTTCTTGCCGCGGATGAGCGGGAATAAGGCGGCCACGGGGATGTAGGGTTCCTCGCGGATATACTGGGGGTTGAGCCCGTAGAAAAGATGGGTCATCGTCGTGTTGCCCGCCACCACCACGTAGTCGATCATGCCGTGAGACACGTTGTTCTTGTTCGCCAGCTCGGCCAGCATGCCGCTGATGCTCCCGACGGCCAGGTCCTGGAGTTCCTGGAGGCCGTTCTTCTCCGTGGCGTAGACGATGCGCGTGATGACGTCGTCGCCGCACTTTACCTGCGGGTTGTACGACGATGCCATGCCGAGGATGTGGCCGTTCGACATGTCCACGAGGTACACGACGATGGTGGTGGTGCCGATGTCCACGGCCGCGCCGTAGCGGGTCTTTCGCGCGTCGCCGGGATAGATGTCCAGGATCTCGGTAAAGCTGCCCACGTTGAAGATCGAGACCGTCACCTTCCAGTTCGCCTCGCGGACTACCTGCGACATCTTTTTGAGCGCGAGAATGTTGAGGTGGAGATGCGAGGCGTCGAACCCCTGCTGGTCCAGGGCGCGCCGGAGCCGCTCGTAATCCGAGATGTTGTCATCGATGGTCGGGGGGGCCATCTCGAGGTACACGCGCTGATCGCGGGACTCGAGGCACCCGCCGGCCTGCTTCATGAGCTTGAGGAGCTCGTCGGCCTTCGCGCCCGTGGCGATCTTGTGCTTTGCCTGCATGCGCGACTCGGGCGGGATTTCCACCATGAGGTCGCTCACGACCTTCGAGTGGCAGGCGAGGACGTAGCCCCGCTCCCGCTCCTCGGCGGTGAGGTACGATGTCGACTTCCCGGGCTCGACTGTCCCTTCCTTGACGATCACCTTGCACTTTCCGCAGTTGCCCTTCCCGCCGCAGGATGAAAGCACGTACAAGCCCGCGGCCTTCACGGCCTTGAAGAGGTTGGTCTTATCGTCGACGTCCAGAGTAACGTTGTCGGGTAAAAAGGTGATTTTGCGTTTCAAATGAAAAAGCTCCTCTCCCTTCTCCTCCCCCTCGACGGGGGAGGAATTCAAAGGCGGGGGTAATGGCCGGTGCTGCAAGTCCGGTCGCATATGCCGAGCGAATTTCAATCCAAGGATGACTGTTGGCTGAATATAGCAGGGTGATGCAGGAGGGTCAAGGAGATTCTGGGTTGGCGGCGAAGACGCAAAAGAGGATTCGGGTGAGCGGGATCGCATGTTTTTCTCACGGTCCCCGACTTCCCGCTTCCTCGACACAACTGAATTGACATTGCCGACCGGTTTCATTACTATAGCGGAAACCATGAACAAGACCATGCGCCGGACATTACTGCTCGCAATGCTCTTTGGCTCGATCGGCGCCGTTTTCCCGGTCTGTGCCGCTACTTCAGCGCAACGTGCGGCAGGCTGCGACCCGGCCATCGGCGAGAAGGCCGCAACAACTGCCGTCTCCATGATCGACAGGCCCTATAAATACAAGGGCGTCAGTCCTGCGGGGTTCGACTGCAGCGGCCTGGTGAGGTACGGTTATCTCTCGGCGGGAATGGATGTGCCGCACGGCACGAAGGCATTAAGGAAGTATACCAGCCCCGTCGACCCGCGGGACATGCGGAAGGGCGACCTGCTGTTCTTCACCGAGCGCGGAAGGAGATACTCCCACGTCGGCATCTACCTTGAAAACGACCTCTTTGTCCACGCCCCTGGCAAAGGGGGGAAGGTCCGGAAGGACAGCCTGAATGATCCCTACTGGAAGAAGTCCTTCCTCGAAGCGAGGCGGTTCCCGTAAGGCATCTACTTTTCCCCCTTCTTTCCCTTCTTTTCCGCGTACGCCGCCAGTTCCCGGTAAAAGTCCTTGCCCATGAACGTCTCGATGGTCTTCTTGAGGCTCTTGTACATGGGCTCTCCCGACGGCTCGGTCATGCATTTGATGTGGCTCAGGTAAGGCGTGTCCTGGATGGACAGGACCTTTTTGCCGTCGTCGCTGGCATAGAACGCCAGGGGGTACTGCACGCAGTCCGCGAACTTGAACTCCTCCCAGACCATGCCTTTCTCGATGGCGTAGCTGTGCACGCTGCAGTACCGCATCCCTTCCTTATTGGTATAGATCAGGGCGCAGTCGTTGTTGAACAGGAGCACGCACCGGAACCCCTTGCCGCCGAAGTTCCTGCGGATCGCCTGGGCCTCGTCCTCGTGGATCACGCAGCCCGTGGGGCACTGGGTCGCGCACGTGCCGAGGATCGACCCGTTCTTTTTGACCGCCTTGCGGTTCTCCGGGGAAAGATAGGCGAGGATGCCGTCCAGGTGCTCCTCGACCTTCCGGGCTTCCTCTTCCGGAACGATGCAGGAACGGTAGCAGCACATGGACTTGCACCCGTATTTTTCCACGTCGCAGGAGTAGGGACGGGTGAAGATCTCGGGATTAACGAGCACGGTAGCTATCTCGACGAAGCCTTTTTGACCGGAAGACATGGAAACCTCCAAACGAACCGTAAATTTGCCGCAGAGACCTTCGCGTGCGCGGGGTTTTGAGGCCGGTTTTCCCGCTCTGGGAGCTCTCTTGCCTCGAGCGGTGGAAGGCATTTTAAGTCACTCCGGCGTCGTTGTAAAGTTTTTTTTATCAGCAAGCAATTTTCTCTTGCAATCGATGAAAAAAAGAGTATATTTCGTTTCAAAAAAATGAGCCCGAAGACGTCGCTCACGACGAAGACTGCGCGGCATCGAGAGATGCTTCAGAAAAAAATGAGCGCGGCTCATTATTATTCTTGACAAAGAGTAGTATTTTTGATAAATGAAAACTAAGTTTTGATGTTGTGGGCTCCGCCTGAGGTAGAGGCGGGTTGGTTTCTAACATTTAACCCTTCCGCGGGAGCGGAAGGCGGTGCTCGCGGAGTCCCGATCTGATCGGGAGGCAATTGCGGCGGGCGGAGAAGGAGGTAAACAGGTTGCACGCGTTGGGGACCCACCTATTGTTGGAGTTGAAGGATTGCAACTCCAAAACCCTGGGCAACTTAGAGTTTGTACAGGAAACACTAAAAAATGCAGCCCTTGAGGCAAAGGCGACCATTGTTGAAGTCGCTTTCCACGAGTTCAGCCCCTTTGGCATCAGCGGGATGGTCGTGATCGCCGAATCCCATCTTGCCATCCATACCTGGCCGGAATACGGCTACGCCGCAGTCGATGTCTTCACCTGCGGAGACCTTATTGATCCCCGGGTCGCCGCAAAATTCCTTATCGAAAAGTTCGAGTCCAAGAACCCCTCCATCGTCGAGATGAAGCGGGGAATCCTCGGCCACGAGAAGCTTCCGCACAAGCCGGCTCGTACAGGGAGAACTGGTTACCGCATGATCGAGCCCAAGAGCTACAAGTGGTTCATTGAATATACGAGTCCCCAGGAAGGCCACATCCACGGGATTCGCACCATTCACTATGCGAGCCAGACCAAGTACCAGAGCATGGAGATCATGGAAAGCGGGAGCTATGGACGGTGCCTCGTTTTGGACGGCAAGATGCAGTCGTCCGCTACCGACGAGTTCATTTACCATGAGGCACTGGTCCATCCTGCGCTTCTGACCCATCCGAACCCCAAGCGTGTCTTCATCGTCGGCGGCGGCGAGGGCGCCACGCTCCGCGAGGTGCTCCGCCACAGGAGCGTCGAGTACTGCATGATGGTGGATATCGACCAGGAAGTCGTGGAAAAATCAAAGGAACTCCTGCCCGAGTGGCACCAGGGGGCGTTTGACGACCCCAGGACCGACCTCCGTTTCATGGACGCGCGCAAGTACCTTGAGGAAACCACGGACAGCTACGACGTCATCATTATCGATATTTCAGAGCCCGTGGAAGAAGGTCCGGCGTATCTCCTGTTCACGCGCGAGTTTTACGAGATCGTGAAAGAGCGCCTCTCCCCCGACGGGACGATTTCACTGCAGGCCGGCACCACGGCCCTGCACCAGCTCTTGAACTTTACGGCTGTGGATAAGACCCTGAGATCGGTATTTCCGGTCGTCGCACCCTATAATGTCTCGATCCCGTCCTTTGGTCTTCCCTGGGGCTTCACCCTCGCTTCGAAGAACCTTGACCCCAGCAAATTCACCCCCCAGCACGTGGATGAATTGATCAGGAAAAGGATCAAGGGCGAGAACCGGTACTTCGACGGCATCACGAACCAGGGCATGTACATGCTCCCGAAGCATATCCGCAAGGCCATGGCGGAAGAGACCAAGATCATAGAGGATAACGCGCCCCTCTTCACGTATCATTGAAAACCATGAATCCTCCTCCTTCACCGATTCGAGGATGAGCAGTTCCGCACCCCCCTGTTTGACGCAATGGTCAATCTTGCGGAGAGCCGCAAGGTTTCCTTTCATACCCCCGGACATAAGAGCGGCAAAGGCATATCCACCCGGTTCCGCAAATTCGTGGGACCGCGCATCTTTTCCATCGACTTAACCACCCTCGACGAAGTGGACTCCCTGCAGAACCCGACCGGCGTTATCAAGGAAGCCCAGGAACTCGCGGCTAAAGCAGCAGGCGCCGACCGGTCCTTTTTTCTCGTAAACGGGACGACCGTGGGAAACCACGCCATGGTGGCGTCCACGACGGGCCCCGGTGACAAGGTCCTGATCGCCAGGAACTGCCATCGTTCGGTCCTGACCGGGCTCATCATGAGCGGGGCCCAGCCGATCTTCTTCCAGCCGGTCTTTTCCCGGGACTTGAAGCTGACCCTGAACGTCACCTTCGAGACCGTGAAGCAGGCCATCGATGCACAATCCCGGAGCGCGTGCGCTCCTCATCACCAGCCCGAACTATTACGGCCTCTGCGCGGACATCGAAAAGATCATTCCCTACGCTCGCGAGAAGGGCCTCCTGGTGTTCGTGGACGAGGCGCACGGCCCCCACCTCAAGTTCAACCCCAAGCTTCCCCTGTGCGCGCTCGAGGCCGGGGCCGACATGTGCGTCCAGTCCACCCACAAGATCGTGGGCGGCATGACCCAGGCGTCCATGCTCCACGCAAAGGCAGGCAGGATCAACATCGACGACGTCACGAACACCCTGAAGCTGCTCCAGACCACGAGCCCTTCCTATATCCTCATGGCGTCCCTGGATCTGGCGCGCATGCAGATGGCGACGGAAGGCAAGAAACTCCTGAACCGCACCATCAAGCTTGCCGAAGACGCGCGCGCCGAGATCAACAAGATCCCGGGCGCCTCCTGCTTCGGCAAGGACCGGGCAAAACAGGTCGGCATGGCCGACATGGACGTGACCAAACTCACCATTACGGTCTCGGACCTGGGACTTTCCGGCTACCAGGTATCCCACATGCTGAACATCCGCTTCGACATCCAGGTCGAGATGGCAGATCCCTTCCATGTGCTCGTGATCGTTTCCATCGGCGACCGCCAGGACGACCTGAACCGCCTCGTGGAAGCGCTCAAGATAATCTCCCGGGAGAACGGGCTCCAGGGCGCGCTCCTGCCTCTTGATAAGGTCCATCCGCCGGCGCTGAACAACCGCTTCGCCATGACGCCGCGCGACGCCTTCTATTCGGACAGCGAGCTGGTTGACGTTCACGATTCCGCGGGCAGGGTCTCGACCGAGATCGTGACCGTCTATCCTCCCGGCATCCCGCTCCTGGTCCCGGGTGAAGAGATCTCCCAGGACGCCACTCAACTATCTCAGGAACATGGCCGGCCTCGGCGCCATCATCGACGGTCTGAACGAAAACAACACGCTCGTTCGCGTGGCGAAAAGCTGAGGCTCCGCGGGTCTGCTTTTTTTTGCCATAACGGGTCATTCCGGAAGAAGCATCCGGAAGAAGCGGCCTTGAATTTATTGTGCATCTGGGTTACACTGTGGGCATGCTTGCGCCCGGCGAGGCGGGAAAGGTGACGGGAAAGATCGTTAGCAAATTCGTTTGACCGGCATCGGACTCCCGGGACGGACCTCATCGGGAAAGTCCGCTGCGGCACAGTCACTGATTGCGAGATCGAACCCGGTCGTTCATGGCCATGATATTCAGTAAAATCAGGTTTAAAATCTCTATTTTCGTCATCGTGCTTCTGTTTTGCACGACCCTGGTGTTTTACCTGACGACGCTGAAGATCATGGAGGTCCATATTTCGAATGAGGTCATCAAAAGGGCCGAGGTGATGACCAAAAGCATTGCGGCCTCGGCTGGGTACAGCATGCTCTCAAAGGATTTGCTGGGCCTCGATAACATGGTCTTCAAGATGCAGGAGTCCAATCCGGACGTGGAATTCATCGCCATCGTCGGAACCGACATGAGGATCATAGCGCACAGCATGATCGGTGAAATAGGGAGAAAGATGAGCAAGGTCCCGGGGGCCGACGGCAGGAAATCGGACAGTCGGGGCCGATGTGACGGTAACCAGCATTCCCTCCTCCGAGTCCATAGAGCTCGTAAGCCCCATCATATCCATGAAGAAGCAGCTTGGATCGGTGATTATCAGAATAAACCGTTCGGCCCTGCTCGACGCTCAACGGGTCATCGGCCGTAGGATCCTGATCGTATTCACCGTGATTCTCCTCCTCGGCACCGCCGGCAGCTATGCGCTGTCCTCGTTCCTGACAAAACCCATCAAGGAGCTTTCCGCGGGCGTCTCCGAACTGACGGAGGGTAAGGGTGAGAGACGCCTCAGGATCTATTCCCGCGACGAACTCGGGATATTGACGGAAGGCTTCAACGAAATGATGACGATCATAACCGACCAGCGCGGCAAGCTGACCACCTTTGCCGACGAACTCGAAAAATCATACGTCTCCACGGTCCGGGTGCTCGCCGCGGCCATCGACGCGAGGGACCCCTACACCCATGGCCATTCAACCCGGGTCTCCCTGTTGGCGGTCCAGTTGGGAAAAGAAATCGGCCTCGACGCGGAGGCACTGGATGACCTCGAGGTCGCCTGTCTGTTCCACGATATCGGCAAGATCAAGACCCCCGACGCGATACTGCGCAAGCGAAACAAGCTGGGGCCCGAGGAATACAAGGAGATGATGCGTCATCCGGTGGACGGCGCCGCCATTCTCGGCAAAGCCCCGTCACTTCATAAATACATCCTGCCGGTCAGGCACCATCATGAGCGGTTCGACGGCAGCGGCTACCCCGACGGCCTCGAGGGGAAGGACATTCCGCTGTTCGCCGCCATCATATCCATAACCGACACGTATGACGCGATGACCTCGGACAGGCCCTACCGCACCGCGCGCACCGATGAAGAAACCCTGCAGGAGCTCATAAGCTGCGCCGGCAAGCAGTTGGACCCCGATCTCGTCGCAGCCTTTTTGAGAGTTATCGAAAGAAACGATGGAGTAAAATCTACCGGAGACGTGCTTTTGCAATATGACGCGTAAGATAAAAATATGCGCGCTCCTGGCAGCGGCGCTTCTGTCGGTTCCTTCCTGCGCTCACCTGCAGCAGGAAAAAACCGGCGTTCAAACGGCTAAGGTTGATAAGGCAGATGTCGAGGGGATTATCTCGAAATCGAACGAACTCGTAGCAAAAGGAGACTTTGTAAGCGCCCTCGAATCGTACAAAAACGCCGCTGGGTAAATATCCCGAGGATGAGATGCTGCAGAAGGGATATGTCGCAACCATCGAGGACATCAAAAAAACCGCTGACAAGGCATTCGATAAGGGTGATTTTACTCTGTCGGGAAAGACCTATTACCTGCTCTTGAAGAGCGTCCCGGCGGCGAATGGGTTTTCATCCGAGCTGTCGTTTACGAAAAAAAGCCTGACGGAAAAGCTCGACGTCTGCCGATCCGCATTGTCTCAAGAGGCACTGAGCCAGTATCGCTCGGGAAACATCGAGCACGCCATTTCCCTCTGGAAAAGCCTTCTCGCCTTTGACCCCGGCAATCAAAGCGTCAAAAAATCCATAGATACTGCAACGACCCAGCTAAAAAACCTTAAGCAAAACAATTGAACAACCCTGGGTAGGTGTATGCACGATAACAACAAGGGAAACAGCGCTTCGGAAGTGACTTGAACCCTCTTGGACGGTCCCTCGTATCTTTCCTGATGACCATGCAATAAATATTGTAACGCTTTCCGAAGATCTGTCTGTCGTGAGGTATGCAGGGAGAGGAAGAATGGGATGGGAAAAGCAGGCCCTGAATGATCAGGGCCTGCTGCCAAAATTTATTTAACGTTGGCTTAGAGCTTTACAACATTGGCTGCCTTGGGGCCCTTGGGTGAGTCGACGACGTCGAACTGCACTTGCTGGCCTTCAGCCAACGACTTAAAGCCGCTGTCCTGAATGTCGCCAAAATGAACGAACACATCGCCGCCTTTTTCACGGGTAATGAAGCCGAAACCCTTGGCATCATTGAACCACTTTACGGTACCTGTCTCCATGATGAGCTACCTCCTTCTTGTGAATTGAAGCGACGGAAAAGGACAAAAAAAATGCCGCAAAGTCGATCTGTCTTTGCGGTTTCCCTACAAGAACATCCGGAACTTCTGTAAGGTAATGTACCAGTTCGGCAGCGGGAAGTCAAGGATTATTATTCGTACGGTTCATAATCTTCAAGGAGCTCTTCATGCTTTTTCAAGCATTGCTCGGTCTGCCCGTATTCACGGGTATTGCCTGGCTTCTCAGCGAGAACAGAAAGGGCGTCAGGTACACCGTCGCGCTGACGGGTGTCGCGGTCCAGCTCTCGATTGCCGGCGTCCTCCTTTACATCCCGTTCTTCAAGAAATTTTTCCTGCTTCTCAATAAGGTCGTGCTGGCGCTGGAGTCGGCAACGCGCGCGGGCACGTCCTTCGTGTTCGGCTACATCGGCGGCGGGACGCCTCCTTTTCTGCTCCAGGACCCGGGCTCGAACTTCATCCTCGCCTTTCAGGCGCTGCCGCTTGTACTCGTGATCGGCGCGCTTTCCGGGCTCCTCTTTTACTGGAAGGTCCTGCCCGTGGTGGTTCGGTCCTTTTCTTTTCTTCTCCAGAAGACCCTGAACATCGGCGGCGCGCTCGGGCTCGGCGCTTCGACGACGATCTTCCTCGGCATGGTCGAGGCGCCGCTTTTGATCAAGCCGTATCTCAATAACATGACGCGGAGCGAGCTCTTTTCGCTCATGACCGTCGGCATGGCCTGCATCGCCGGCACGGTGATGGTCCTGTATGCGACTTTTCTGAACCGGCGTGATTACCGATCCACTCGGCCATCTCCTGATAGCCTCCTTCATCCATGTTGCCGCCGCGATCACGATCGCCCGGATCATGGTGCCGGAGACGGGCGAAGAGACAGCGGGAAGCCTGATGCCGCGGCAGACCGCGACCAGCGCCATGGACGCCGTGGTGAAGGGGACCACGGACGGCCTCCATCTTCTCCTGAACATCATCGCCATGCTCGTGGTGATGGTGGCCCTCGTCCATCTCGTGAACCTCGTCATCGGCCTTCTGCCCGGCTTCGGCGGTCAGCCGCTCACCCTCCAGAGAATCCTCGGCTTCGTCATGGCGCCCGTCGTCTGGCTCTTCGGCATTCCCTGGCCTCAGGCGCAAACCGCGGGCTACCTCATGGGGACGAAAACCATCCTGAACGAACTGCTCGCGTTCCTCGAAATGTCCAAGCTCCCGTCAGGAGCGCTCGACCCGCGGAGCCGTCTGATCATGACCTATGCCCTCGCGAGCTTTGCCAACTTCGGCAGCCTCGGCATCCTGATCGGGGGCCTCGGAAGCCTTGCCCCGGAACGCAGGGACGAAGTCGCCGGTCTCGGCCTGAAGGCGCTCGTGGCCGGGACCCTCGCGACCTGCATGACCGGCGCGGTGATCGGGATTTTTACGTAACCCGGACAAGCCGAGACCAAAACCTTGGAACCGCCAAGGCGCGAAGGTCGCGAAGAAGTGCTAAAAATTCTATGGTTAAATATGAAGAGTTAAAGATTTCCTTTGCGTCCTTCGCGCCTTCGCGGTATATTTTCTTTCCATTTTGAGAAGAATTTGGTTTCTCAGTTACTAAGCGGGTATGCCGCGATAATCGGTCCCGAAAAATCCGCGTCCTGCGCGCCCGGTTTGATGCTGATTTTCTTTCCCTCCCTGTTCTGGTATAATCAACTATGCAATTTTACCGTTACCGCGGCCGGTTCGTCATGGGTGTGCGCCTGTTCCTGCGGGTCCTCCTGAGCTACCGTCTCCATTCCCTCAGAAATGCCTTTGTCTCTCCCGAAGTCCGCAAGGAACGTCTGAAGGCGCTCCACGCCGCGAACGCGCGCATGCTGCGCGAGCGCATGATCGAGATGAAAGGCGTTTTGATCAAGATCGGCCAGTTCCTGTCGTCCCGCGTAGACATCCTTCCCGAAGAGTACACCGACGAGCTCTCGAAGCTCCAGGACCAGGTGCCGCCCGCGCCGTATTCCGAGATCGCCAGACGCGTGACCGAGGAGCTCGGCCCCATCGAAGAGGTCTTTTCCTCCTTTGACGAGGAGCCCATCGCGTCGGCGTCTCTCGGCCAGGTGCACAAGGCCTGCCTGCGGGACGGAGACTGCATCGTGGTCAAGGTCCAGTATCCCGGCATCGAAGAGGTGATCGACGCCGACATCCGGACGCTCCGTTTCGTCATCCGCATCCTTCGGGTGCTCTACCGCCACATCAACCTCGACGTCATCTATTCGGAGTTTTCGCGCATCGTGCATGAGGAGCTCGATTACATCCAGGAGGGAAAGAACGCGGAGACCTTTGCCCGGAACTTTGAAAAGAATCCGAAGATCAAGATCCCCATGGTCTTCTGGCCCTTCACCACGGCCAAGGTGCTGTCCCTGGAATACCTCGAGGGCATCAAGATCACGGACTTCGACGAGATGGACCGGCAGGGCGTGGACCGCAAGCAGGCGGGCCGCGTCCTTGCCGAGGCCTATGCCCAGATGTTCTTCTCGGACGGACTGTTCCACGGCGACCCGCACCCCGGAAATATCTTCGTACGGCCGGGGCCCGAGATCATCCTCGTGGATTTCGGCATGGTGGACCGGCTGTCGACGCCGAAGAGAGAAGGTCTCCGGCGCGGCTTTGCCGCGATCGTGGACAGGGACGCCCGGGGACTGGTGCGCTCGCTCGTGGACATGGATTTCATTCCGCTCACCAAGGACATTCAGCCGCTCGTGCATTTCGTGGAACGGATCTTCGCGAAGTACCGCGATATCTCGCCCAGCGAGTTCAAGGCCATGGACATCGACGAGATCGGCCGGGATATTACCGAGGCGCTTCAGCTCTCCCCGTCGATCCAGATACCGAACGACTTCATCCTCTTCGGCAGGGTCATCGGCATGCTGAACGGCCTCGGCTCGCGCCTCGATCCCGACACCAACATCATCGAGATCGCCGCGCCCTTCGCGCGCCGCTTCATCCAGTCCGAGGAGCTGTCCGCTTCGGGCATCCTCCAGCAGGCCTGCATCGACCTCCCGCGCGCTCGTGCAGCTTCCGAAGATGCTGACGGATTTCCTGGTGACCACGAGCCGCGGCGAGACCCGCGTGGAGATCACCTCCAAGGACATCGTGGAGGAACTCAGCAGAATTTCACACATCGGCAGGGGGTTCATTCTCGCCATCCTCACCGTGGGCGCCGGCGCCGCCGCGGTCGCGTTCAGGATCAGCCATTTCGACCGGGAGAGCGCCTGGTCCGCGGGCGCCTGCGGAGTGCTGTTCTTGTGGCTTTTGCTGGCGCTGAGGAGGAAGTGATTGTACCGAAAACAGCAGTTGGACGCAGATGAACGCGGATTAAGCAGAAAGAAAATGCATTTGTATCGACGCCTGCATTCCCGCGAAAGCGGAATCCATTGGATGAATGATTCCGGGTCAAGTCCGGATGACAGCAACAGAAAAGACTTATTACCTGCTTCAACAGTTTAATCTGCGTTGATCGGATTTTATCTGCGTCCAAATGTTCCTTTTGGACATAATGGTAGGTTTAGACTACCGTGAAAACATCCGATGCCTTGTAGCGGTCGGCAACGAAGAGCGTAAGCTTTTCAGCCATGACTTCGCGGTGGGTCCGGAGGGCCACGTCGGGGTGGTTGTTCTGTTCCGAAAGATGGGCAAGACAGGCCCACTGGAGGCGATTTTCTGCTGATGCGCGGAGCAGCACATCGGCGGCTTCGTCGTTGGAGATGTGGCCGCGCGGCCCCTTGATGCGCTGCTTGAGGTAAGCCGGATAGGGGCCCTTCGCCAGCATGTCCGGATCGTAGTTGCTTTCGAGGAATACCGCGTCGAGCGATGCCACGAGGTGGATGAGGTCCTTGAACACATGGCCGAGGTCTGTCAGGATGCCGAGCCTTTTCCCGACCGGCCTCGACCACAAAGGCCGAACCGTCCGCACCATCGTGGGGCGTGGGGATCGCATGGACGGTCACGTCGCCGAACCGCAGCTTGTCATGGGACCTGAAATGCCGGACGTCCTGCATCTTGCCGAGCGCGCACCGCGTGGATGCGGCGGCGAGCGTCGCCGGCGTCACGTAGACAGGCAGGCCGTATTTGCGATGCAAGACGCCGGCGTGACGGATATGGTCGGAATGGTCGTGCGAGATGATCACGGCATTTACGGAACGGATGTCCCGGCCGTGGGCGGCCAGGCGTTCTTCCGCCTGCACTCCGGTGATGCCGGCGTCGAATAGGAGCCTGACGCCGCCGGTCTCGACATAGATGCAGTTGCCGCTGCTGCCGGACTGAAGGGAAATGGCCTTCATACTCATGATAGGCACCACTGTATCAGGAGAGGCTGGATTTGTCAATTACGCACTACAGGTCAGCAGAAATTTTTCATGCAAAACCAATCAGCCCTCGATAGCATCACCATAGTCCTCGTTGACACAAAGACGCCGGCCAACATCGGGGCGGCTGCGCGATGCATGATGAACATGGGCCTTTCCAGGCTTGTGCTGGTGGACCCACCGAAAGACGAGCACCATGAGATGCGGAAACTTGCGGCGGGAGCTGAGGGGATCATACGGCAGGCATCGGTCGTAACCGGACTTGCGGAGGCAATCATCGGCCACAACCTTGTGATCGGCACGTCGCGCCACCCGGGCAGGTTGCGGAAAAACATCAGAACTCCCCGTGAAATGGCCGAACAGGTAGTACCTCTTCTTTCCCGGAACAAGGTTGCCGTCGTGTTCGGCAATGAGGTGAACGGCCTGGATAACCGGGACCTCGCCCTCTGCCAGGAGATCGTCGCCATACCCGCGTCCGAGGCGTTCCCTTCCCTGAACCTTTCTCATGCGGTTATGGTCATAGCTTACGAGTTATTCGTGACATCCCGGATGAGCGTTTCATCATCCGACCGCGAGCTGGCGCCGGTGGAAGACCTGGAACGCTTCTACCTCCATCTTCAGGAAACCCTCACGACAATCGGGTTCCTCGACCGGGACCAACCGGAGCGGATGATGGCTACACTTCGGCAGATCTTCGGCAGGGCCCGCCTGGAAAGCAGGGACGTCGCCATCCTTCGCGGGATCCTGAGCGCCGTGGACGAGGAGCGCACAAGGAGGTAACTTGTGGGAGCGCACGAAATGCGGAAGATAGCCGGGAGGCCATAAGTAGCATCGGCTCCTCAAAATGACTGCGCTCACCGAGAACGTTCTCAAGCATGCCTCGACAGCCTGCGGTCGTTATTGTCTCAATCCGCCTGCCTTCTGAAGAACGTCGGCTTGTCCAGGTCCTCGCAGTCGATGCCCAGGGCCTCGTTCTTGAAATCGAAGGCCTCCTGCTTGCGCTTCGTCGGTTTTTCCACGACCTTCATGAACTCCTTGAGGCTCACCGGCTGCTTGACGCGCTCCCTGATGCCCTGCTCGTCGAAGCCCGTGGCGATCACCGTAACCATGATCTCTTCGCTCATGACGGGATTGATCACCACCCCGAAGATGATGTTCGCCGACGGGTCCGCCTCCTCCTTGATGATCGCGGAGGCCTCGTTGAACTCGTAGATGCCCATGTCCTCGCCGCCGGTGACGTTGATCAGGACCGCCCGCGCGCCCTTGATGGACCCGTCCTCCAGGAGCGGGCTCGATATCGCCTTCTGCGCCGCGTCGATGGCCCTGCCCTCGCCTTTGCCGATGCCGGTTCCCATGACCGCCCTTCCGCGGTTCGCCATCACGGTCTTCACGTCGGCGAAGTCGACGTTCATGTATCCCGTGCTTCATCACCACGTCCGAGATGCCCCTGACCGCCTGCGCCAGCACCCCGTCCGCGAGCTTGAAGGACTGCAGGAGCGTGGTCCTCTTTTCCGCCAGGTTCAGGAGCCGCTCGTTCGGGATCACGATGAGGGCATCGACGTTCTTCTTGAGTTCGGCAATGCCTTCTTCCGCCTTGTGCTTTCTCGCTTCTCCCTCGAAGCTGAAGGGCTTGGTGACCACGCCCACGGCGAGCGCGCCCGTTTCCCGCGCGAGGCTCGCGATGACCGGCGCCGCGCCCGTGCCCGTGCCGCCGCCCATGCCCGCCGTGATGAAGACCATGTCGGCGCCGCTGATCGCGGCCTTGATCTTCTCGGCGTCCTCGAGCGCCGCGTTGCGGCCGATCTCGGGATTCGCCCCGGCCCCCCGGCCGCAGGTGAGCTTGGAGCCGATCTGGAGCTTGATCGGCGCCCGCGTACAGCTCCAGCGCCTGCATGTCGGTGTTCGCGACGATGAACTGCACGCCCTTGATGTCAGACTGGTACATGGTGCTTACGGCGTTGCTCCCGCCGCCTCCCACGCCGATCACCTTGATGACGGCGGGCAGTCTTTCATCTTCGAACTGAAACATCCCCGTTGCCCTCCTCTCTTCTCCCGGTATCGGTTTGTTCTTCAGGCTGTTCCGTCCCTGCGACGAACTCCATGATGTCCTGAAACCCGAAATCAAGTTTGTCGTCCATGTCACCTCCCGAGGAATTGCGGATTGATCGCGATTGGAATGGGAAATTCCGCAATCTCGGCCATTTATCTGCCGAATTCCGCAATCCGCAATTGCTAAATGTATTCTCCCAGCCACTTCCAGAACCGGCTTGCCGCTGCCTGCCGCTCCTGAACTTGCGGGGCGCTTCCGCAGGTTCTCCGCGCCGTAGATCACGAGCCCGACGCCCGTGGCGTAGATCGGGCTGTTCACCACGTCCATCAGCCCGCCGATATTCCGCGGCGTGCCCCGCCGGATCGGCTGGCCGAGGTAGCGTTCGGCGGCGTCCTGCACGCCCTCCATGAGGGCCGTTCCGCCGGTAAGCACCACCCCTGACGCGAACATGTCCTCGAACCCGGTCTTCTTGAGCCGCTGCTGCACCATCCCGAACAGCTCTTCCATGCGGGGCTCGATGATTTCGCACAGGATCTGGCGCGAAAGGAGCCGCGGCGGCCTCCCGCCCACGCTCGGGACATCCAGCGTCTCCTCGTGCTTCACCAGCGACGCGAGGGCGCAGCCGTATTTGATCTTGATCTTTTCCGCCTCCGAGGCGGGGGTCCTGAGTCCGATGGCGATGTCGTTCGTCAGATGGTTCCCGCCGATGGGGAGGACCTCGGTGTGCCACAGGCTTCCCTCCAGAAAGAACGCCAGGTCCGTGGTCCCGCCGCCGATGTCGGCCACCACGACGCCCAGCTCCTGCTCCTCGGTGGTCAGGACCGCGCGGCTCGAGGCAAGGGGCTGGAGCACCAGGTCGTTCACGTGGAGCCCGGCGCGGGAGCAGCTCTTGACGATGTTCTGGATGGCGGTGACGGCGCCGGTGATGATGTGGACCTTCACGTCGAGCCGCGTCCCCGACATGCCCGAGGGGGTCCTTGATCCCGTCCTGGTCGTCGATGATGAATTCCTGGGGCAGGACATGGAGGATCTGCTGGTCCATCGGGAAAGTTCACGGCCCGCGCCCCGTCGATGGCCCGCGCCACGTCGGCCGGGCCCCACTTCCCGGTTCTTGATCGCGGCCACGCCGCGGGAGTTGATGCCCTTGATGTGACCGCCGGAGATCCCGACAAAGGCCGAGTTGATCTCCACGCCGGCCATGAGCTCGGCCTCCTGGACCGCCTTTTTTATGGACTCCACCGTGCTGTCGATGTTGACGACGACGCCTTTCTTGAGGCCGTGGGAAGGGCTGATGCCGATCCCGATGATGTCGACCTGTCCGCCCTCCTTCACCTCTCCGACGATGGCGCAGACCTTGGTCGTCCCGAGGTCCAGACCGACGAGCACATTGTCAGGCTTCTTTTTCGCCACAGGCAACCTCCGTCAACTTCAAGTTCAAAGGGTCCGAGTGCTGAGGACTCAGTGTTCGTCGTCAGTGACACTGCACTCGTTACTCAGTCCTACGTTTTTCTTCCTTGCCGCTTGGACCCCGCACCCTTGCACCCTGTCATTCTTCACCATCACCGCCGTCTGCCGCTCGGGTCGGAGGTCCACGTAGGCGATCTCCAGACCGCGCTCCTTCACGTCCGCCATGACCTCGGCGAGCCTGCGGAGCTTTTCGCCGTAGCGGCCGCTGCCGATCTTGAATTCATGCTCCGCGTAGACCACGCTCAAGGACTCGGGAGAATCCGCCTTGACCGTCACCTCGGCGAGCCGCCATCCACCCCGCGCGGAGATCTCGGCAATGAGCTGCATCGCCTCAGTCCAGGCCCTCGGCGACAACCTGCTCGCCCGGACGGGCACGGTATCCCCTGATCGCCACAACGGGAAGCGGCCAGGCCGATGCTCCGTCCTTGGCGAGCCGCTCGATGACCATGCCCTCGTCATCCATCAGGAACCGCTCCGCGCCGGTATCCAGGATAACGGCGGGAGCGCGCTCCGTAAAGACCATGGTGATGCGGTTCGGCAGCCTCCGGTAGATCCGGGCCTCTTTCACCCAGGGGTTCGCGCGGGCGCGCCGGACCGCGGCATCGATGTCCGCGCGAAAGATGTTCTGCCCCTTAAACATGCCGGCGATTTCCTTGAGGTCTTTCTCGCTCAGGTGTTTGACGCCCTTGACGTCGACGCCCGACACGACGAACATGTCGGCCTGGATCGATGCCCGGTAGCCGTGCCATGCCAGAAAAGCCCCGCCGCGACCACAATCGACCGCCATGATTTTCAGCAGCAGACTCGTGATGCCGTCACTGCTCTTCTTCGGCTTCGCGCGATCGCCCCGCCCGCCTGGACCCGTTTGACTGATATGCGTCCGGCCCCGCTGCGGTAGGATCTCGGGACTTTTACGTTTTTATAGTCTCGCATAATCATTTCGGAATGCGGATTTCGAATCGTGATTGAAAAGACCGTCGATTCTCAGACCGCATCCGCATCCGCATTCCGCATTTACGCTTCATAGATCGCCAGCCTCAGTATCTCCTCCACGAGATCGGGGAAGGAAATCCCCACGCCTTTCGCGATCTCGGGCAGCAGGCTGGTCGCGGTCATGCCCGGGAGCGTGTTCACTTCCAGGATGTAGGGCGCGCCGCCCTCATCGATGATGAAGTCTACCCTGCTGTAGCCGCGGCAGCCGATGGCGCGATGCGCGGCCAGGCCCGCTTCAAGCGTCCGTTTGTAGACTGCCTCGGGGATCCGGGCAGGGAAGAAGTGGTCCGACATTCCCTTTTCATACTTTGCCTTGTAATCGTAGAAGGCGCGCTTCGGCACGATCTCGATGGCGCCGAGGGCCCGGTCCCCCAGGATGCCCACCTGGACTTCCTTGCCCTTGATGAATTTTTCAATCAGGATCTCGCTGCCGTACTCGAACGCGAGCTTCACGGCCTGCGCCACTTCCTCTTTCCTGAAGACGAGGCTTACACCCACGCTGGATCCTTCGGCGTGGGGCTTCACCACCACGGGGAACTGAAGCTGTTCGATGACGAGCGCCCGCTTTTGCGCCGTCGCCGTCATAGACGACTTCGTACGGCCCGACCAGAAGCCCCTGGGACCGGAACACCTGCTTCGAAACGGTCTTGTTCATGCCGATGGCGCTTGCGAGAATGCCCGAGCCGGTATAGGGGATGCCCATCACCTCGAGCATTCCCTGGATCGCGCCGTCCTCGCCGAACTTGCCGTGGAGCGCGATAAAGGCTATTTCGACGCCGTGCTCACTGGAGCTTCTCGGCCACGTCCCTGCCCACGTCGATGGCGACGGGATGGTATCCTTTTTCCCGGAGCGCCGTAAGCACCGCGTTCCCGGAGGCAAGCGAGACCTCCCGCTCCGACGAAAGCCCGCCCATCAATACGCCGATCTTTTTGTTCGTCACCAGTGCCATAGAAAATCCTTTTATACCGCAGATCTCAGACTCGAATTTCAATTCCTAACTCAGCCTTCACTCTGATTTCGTACTTCGCGCGAATGCTCTTCGACTGTGAATTGCATTCCCTCTAATCTTCTCCTATGATTTTTATCTCCGGCTCGAGCCGCACGCCGTGCACTTCGAGCACCTTCTGCATGACGATCTCCATGAGCGCAAGCACATCCGCCGCCGTGGCCTTGCCCCGGTTCACGATGAAGTTGGCGTGCTTCTCGGAAACCTGCGCGCCGCCGACGGTCTTTCCCTTGAGTCCCGCCTGCTCGATCAGCTTGCCGGCGGATTCCTCCTGCGGGTTCTTAAAAACCGATCCGGCATTCGGCAGCCCCGCGGGCTGGCGCTGTTTTCTCCTGTCCATGAGGTCCTTCAAACGCGCCGCGATCCTGCCCTTGT
Organism: Nitrospirota bacterium; assembly: GCA_963741205.1. Lineage (GTDB taxonomy): Bacteria > Nitrospirota > UBA9217 > UBA9217 > UBA9217 > JAJYKN01. Next base: position 177,217 of record CAVUHW010000022.1, on the reverse strand, counting down.
CCTCGCGGCGGAGAACGACCGAGGCTTCGAGCACGAGATGGCCTTCCGGCACCGAGGAAGCGCGGTATCCGAAACCCATCTCATCCCTGCCCCGCGTGACCAGTACTCCGTCCGGCGAGAGCAGGGTCACCGACTCCACGACATCGCCCATCTCTCCCCCGGCCGTTCCGGCGTTCATGCAGACCGCGCCTCCCACGGTGCCCGGAATGCCCGCGGCGAACTCAAGCCCGGTAAGCCCTTCCTCGACGGAGAAGGAGAGCAGCTTCGCCAGGAGGGCGCCGGCCTCGGCGGAGACCACGGCAAAGGCCCCGCCGATCGACCGGTATTCCCGCACGATCCTGATCGCCGTCATGCGCTTGAGGCAGATCACCACGCCGCGGAAACCCTTGTCCTTGACGAGCAGGTTCGTACCGCCGCCGATGATGAAATACTTGAGGCCCCGCTTCCTGATCTCCCGGAGCAGCAGGACGAGATCGTCGCGGTCCGCGGGATACGCCAGAATATCAGCGGGCCCGCCGATGCCGAAGGACGTATGCCGGGAAAGCGGCTCGTTTTGCCTGATCTCGCCTTTAACGTTTTGGATGTCCATGCTTTAAGCGTTCCACGACCTCTTCACCGATCTTCCAGACGTCGCCGGCGCCCAGGGTGATCATGAGGTCGCCCTTCCTGAGCGCTCCCAAGAGGTGGTCTACAACCTTCTCCCGTGCGGGGATATAGGTCACGTCCTTGTGCCCGTACTTCTTGATCCCTTCATACAGGGCCTGGCCGGATATGCCGGGAATGGGCTTTTCTCCTGCAGCATAGATGTCCATGACGATAAGCTTGTCCGCCTGGTTGAAGGCGGTAAAAAAATCTTCGAGCAGATGCTGGGTCCTCGTGTACCGGTGCGGCTGGAACACCACGACGACCCTCCGCTCGAGCCCTCTCGCGGCGGCCGCGAGCGTGGCCTTTACTTCCGTGGGGTGATGGCCGTAATCGTCGACGACGATGATGCCGCCCGCCTCTCCCTTGATCTGGAACCTCCGCTGCACGCCGGAAAACTCCCTGAGCGCCTTCCGGATGACCTCGAGGTCGATGTCCAGCTCCCGCGCCACCGCTATCGCCGCCAGGCTGTTGTTGATGTTGTGCACGCCGGGCACCGCGAGCTCGAAGGGGCCCAGGTCCGTGGTCGTGGTGCAGCACTTTGAACGTGGCTCCGAAGGGCAGGAGCGAGATGTCCCGAGCCTGGTAATCCGCCTGGGTGCTCATGCCGTAGGTCTGGTAGCGTTTCTCGACCTTCGGGATGAGCGCCTGGATGTGCGGCTGGTCCAGGCACAGGACCGACACCCCGTAGAACGGCACCTTGTTGATGAACGTGAGGAAGGCCGCCTTGATCTCGTCGATGTCCCGGTAGTAGTCCAGGTGTTCCGCGTCGATCGTCGTGACCACGGCTATGGTGGGCGAGAGCTTGAGGAAGCTCCCGTCGCTCTCGTCCGCCTCGGCGACGAGGAACTCGCCCTGCCCGAGCTTGGCGTTCGTGCCGAGGCTGTTCAGCTTTCCGCCGATCACGACCGTGGGGTCGATGCCGCCCGCCGCGAGCACCGTGGCGACCATCGAGGTCGTCGTGGTCTTGCCGTGGGCCCCCGCGATGGCAACGCCGTACTTGAGCCGCATGAGCTCGGCCAGCATCTCGGCCCGGGGAATCACGGGCACCTGCTTTTCCCGCGCGGCGATCACCTCCACGTTGTCGTTCTTCACCGCCGACGATATCACGACCACGTGCGGCGTCGTGATGTTCTCAGCGCGGTGGCCGATGGCGATCTCGCCGCCCAGCTTCCGGAGCCGCTCCGTGGTGTCCGACTCCCTCATGTCCGATCCCGAGACCTTGTATCCGAGGTTCAGGAGCACCTCGGCGATGCCGCTCATGCCGATGCCGCCGATGCCGACGAAATGGATATGTTTAATTTTTTTGAACATAGGTTCGACAAATCCTCGCGATTTCCTCCGCCGCCGTGTTTTCCATCCGCGGAGCGGGCATCGAGCCGGCCCCTTGACGCGCGTATTTTTTGATGAGCCCGGCAAGCCTCTCCGCGGTCAGGTCCTTCTGGATGATGACGTCGGCCTGCCCCCGTTCCGCCAGGGTCCGGGCATTGAACTCCTGGTGGTTGTCCGCGGCATGGGGAAAGGGGATCAGCACCGCCCGCTTGCCGCAGACCGCGAGTTCCGCCACCGTGGTCGCGCCGGAGCGCGAGACCACCAGGTCGGCGGCCGCGTAGGCCCCGGCCATGTCGTGGATATAGGGAAGGACCGCGGCCCTGACGCCCGGCCTCACGGTATCCGGCGGTCACGTCCGTCGACGTCCTTCTCCCCGGTCTGGTGCAGGACCTGGAGCCGCTTCACGTCCGCAAGAAGCCGGCGCCGCCTCTTTCATGGCCATATTGATCGCATGGGCCCCGCCGCTCCCGCCCATGACAAAGACCGTGAACCTTCCGCGTCGAGCCCGAATTCGGCGAGCGCCTTTTCCCGGTCTGCCCTCCTCGATGCCCCTTCCTGACCAGCGGCCCGACCTTCGCCGTTTTCTCCGGCGGAAAAAACCGCTGCGCGCCGGTCCCGGGAAAACAGAGGATGACCTTGTCCGCGAGCTTCCCCAGCTTCCGGTTCGCAAGCCCGGCATAGGAGTTCGGCTCCACGATCAGAAGCGGTATCCTGAGGCACCACGCCGCGACGGCAACCGGCCCCGACGAATAGCCGCCGACGCCGACGACCACGTCGGGCCTCACCTCGCGAAGCAGGCCCAGGGACTGCATGAGGCTTCGCGGCAGCGTAACGAGCGTCTTCACGATCGAGCCGAGCTTCATGCCTTTCAGTTTTCCGACCGTGATAAAGCGGACCGGCAGCCCTTCCCGCGGAAGGACCTTTGCCTCGATCCCCTGCTCCGTGCCCACGAACAGCACCTCGTTGCCCTGCTCCCGGAGGAGCTCGCGCGCTATGGCAATGCCCGGATACAGGTGCCCGCCCGTCCCTCCGCCCGCGATGACGACCTTCATATCGTAAAACCTGAAGATCGTTCACCGCGAAGGCGCTAAGATCGCAAAGAAGCTTAATTCGTGATTTTAGAAAGATTACAACCTTCGCGTCCTCGCGCCTCTGCGGTCAAAATGCTCATCCGCATTTCGTCAACCTGTTTCTTTCGAAATATTCAGCAGCACCCCGAGCGCCGCCATCGTGACCACGAGCGACGACCCGCCGTAGCTCACGAGCGGGAGCGCGATGCCCTTCGTGGGCAAGAGGCCCGGTCACCACCGCCATGTTGATCACGCCCTGGAGGCAGACGAGGAGCGTGATGCCGAGCGCCAGCATGCCGCTGAACGCATCTCCCGCGGCGAGCGCGATCCTGACGCCCCGCCACAGAATGACCAGGAAGAGCACCACGACCGCCAGGGCGCCGATTAGGCCCAGTTCTTCGCCGATCACGGCATAGATGAAATCCGAATGCCGCTCGGGAAGGAACAGGAGTTTCTGCCTTCCTTCGCCCAGTCCGCGGCCGAACACGCCGCCGCTGCCGAAGGCCAGGAAGGACTGGATGATCTGGTAGCCCGCGCCCTGCGGGTCGTCCCAGGGATCAGGAACGCGGTGATCCTCCGCCAGCGATAGGCCTTGTGCGCGACGGCGACGTACACGAGCGGCAGCGCCGCGAGCGCCGTGCCCCCGAGATGGAGAACGTCCGCGCCGCCGGCAAAGAGCATGATGCCCGCCACGCCCGCCAGCGTCATGGCGCTCCGAAATCGGGCTGGAGAACGGCGACGCCCAGAAAGACCGCGGTCACGACGTACGCGGGGACCAGGCCGTTCATGAAGTCGCGGATGCGCTCGCCTTTCTTGGCGATGTAGTAGCTCAGGTAGACGACGAGGGCGAACTTGGCCAGCTCCGACGGCTGGAACGAAAGCATGCCGAGCCGCAGCCACCGCCGCGATCCGTTGATCATCCTGCCGACGCCCGGCACCAGCGTCGCCGCGAGCAGCGCCAGGGAGACGACCAGCAGCGCGATAACGACCCGCTGGTCCGACAGCCGCCGGTGGTCGATCCGCATGGCGACCGCCATGAGCAGCGAGCCCGCCGCGGCCCACAGGATCTGCCGCTTCATGAAGAACGCCGGGTCGTCATAGGTCGTGAGCGCGACGACGCTGCTGGAGCTGTAGACCATCACGACGCTGACCACGAGCAGCGTCAGAATCGCGAAAAGCAGCAGGCGATCGTAATGTCCCTGATGATCGTATTCATCTGCATTCCAGTTCTCATGAGTCTCGCATGCTCCGCTATCTCCGCCATCCTATGCGCTTCACAGCTTCATTCACCGCTTCCTTGAACTGCCTGCCCCGGTCCTCGAAATCCTTGAACATGTCGAAGCTCGCGCAGGCCGGGGAAAGAAGCACCACGTCCCCGCGCGCGGCCCGCTTCGCCGCGAGCTCTACGGCCTCCTGCGAGCGTTTCGGCGAGCACGGTCTCCGTCGCCGTGCCGAGCGCCTTGCGCCATCTTGTCCGCGGCCTTGCCGATCAGGATCAGGAGCTTCACCTTCTGTTTGAAGAGCTCGTAGAGGGGGCTGAAGTCGCTCCCCTTGTCCAGGCCGCCGGCGATCAGGATCACCGGCTGCGTGAACCCTTCGACGGACTTCACCACGGCGCCCACGTTCGTGCCCTTGGAGTCGTTGATGTAGGTGACGCCGTCCTTTTCGCGCACGAACTCGAGCCGGTGCTCGAGGCCGGGGAACTCGCGGAGCACGGCGGCAACGGACTCGCTGTCCGCTCCTGCGCACAGAGCGACAGCGCCGCGGCGGCAAGGGCGTTCTCGAGATTGTGCACGCCCTTGATCCGGATCTCGTCCGACATGCGATGATGCGCTGTCCGTTGAACATCCAGATAGCCGTCGCGAACGCAGGCGCCCGGATTGAACCGCAGCAGACGGGAAAAAGGGATCACCGTCGCCGGGGTCGCGCCGGGCATAGGACTTCACGATCGGATCGTCGAAATTCAGGACGAGAAAATCCTCCTTGCGCTGGTTCATGAAGATCCGGGCCTTTGCCTCGCCGTATTCGGCGATGTCGTGGTACCGGTCGAGGTGGTCCTGCGTCACGTTCAGGATCGCCGCGACGCGGGGCCGGAAGGTCTCGATGTCCTCGAGCTGGAAGCTCGACAGCTCGGCGACGATCCAGTCCCTGCCCCTGAAGCAGCGCAGATGTCCTCGGTGAGCGCGTTCCCGATGTTCCCGGCCACGAGCACCTTTTTCTTCGCCCGCTCGAGCATGAGCCCCACGAGCGTCGTGACCGTGGACTTGCCGTTCGTGCCCGTAATGCCCACATAGGGGGAATCGGAGAGCAGCCAGGCAAGCTCCAGCTCGCTGATCACCTTGACGCCGCGCCGCCGGGCCTCAAGGATCTGCGGGATTTTCGGGACGCCGGGAGAAAGCACGATGAGGTCGGCCTCGAGGAAGACCCGGTCCGGATGGCCGCCCGCCTCGACGGCGATGCGGCCGCTGCCGAGGGCCTCGACCTGCGCGCCGAGCTGATCCAGCGGCTTTTTGTCCGTCACCGTGACGATCGGCGCCGAGGGCATCGAGCGCCCGCGCCGCGGCTACCCCGCTCCGCGCCAGACCGACCACCGTCACCCTCTTGCCTTGAAAATCCGGTTGCACCCTACCTCCAAATACGCAGAATGAAAATCGCAGAAGCGCATAGGGCATGGCGAAAACGAGTTCAACGCTCTGCTCTCTGCGCTATGCCTCTGCGATTTGCTTCACCTCAACTTCAGCGACCCGATCGAGATCAGCGCCAGGATGATCCCGACGATCCAGAACCGGACGATGACCTTGGACTCGGGCCAGCCGATCTGTTCAAAGTGGTGATGGACCGGCGCCATCTTGAAGATCCGCTTGCCCGTCAGCTTGTACGACGCCACCTGGAGCATCACCGAGACCGTTTCGGCCACGAAAATTCCGCCGACGATGACCAGAATCAGCTCGTGCTTGGTGACGACGGCCAGCGTGCCGAGCGCGCCGCCCAGCGAGAGCGATCCGACGTCGCCCATGAACACCTCGGCGGGATGCGCGTTGTACCACAGGAACCCGAGGCTCGCCCCCAGCATGGCCCCGCAAAAGATGGCGAGCTCGCCGCTCCCGGGGATATAGAGGATCTTCAGGTAGTCCGCGATGATCTTGTTCCCGCCCAGGTACACGATCACCGCGTTGGCGGTGGACGCGATCCCGACGAGCCCGATCGCCAGGCCGTCGAGCCCGTCGGTCAGGTTGACGGCGTTGGAGGAGCCGACGATGACGACTGACCACAAAGGGAATGTAAAACCAGCCCAGATTGAGGAACAGCTGCTTTCATGAACGGCACGGACAGGATGGTGCTGTTCGGGTCGCTCCGGTTGAAGTAGAGGAAAAATGCCGATCGCGAGCGACGCCGCGATCTGGAGCCCGAACTTCTGGACGGCCCGGAGGCCCGTGGACCGCTTCTTCACGACCTTGAGATAGTCGTCCCAGAACCCGATGCCGCCGAAAGCGAGGGTGGCGAAGAGCACGACCCAGACGTACTTGTTCGTGAGGTCGGACCACAGCAGCACGGATGAAACAAGCGCCGCGATGATCAGGAGCCCGCCCATGGTCGGCGTTCCCTGCTTGGTGAGATGGGTCTGCGGGCCGTCGTCTCTGACGTGCTGCCCCACCTTGAGCCTGCGGAGCCAGGCGATCATCGACGGAGCGAGGATGAAGCTCACGAGGAGGGCAGTCAGGACCGCGCCGGCGCTCCGGAAGGTGATGTACCGGAATACGTTGAAACCGCCGAACTTGTCCCGCAGCGGATACAGCAGGTGATAGAGCATCAGAACGCCTCCAGGATCTTTTCCATCTTCATGCCCCGCGAGCCCTTGATCAGGACTGACATCGCCGGGACCGGACAGTTTCTTCAGAAGCTCCGCGGCCTCGGCGTGCGCCGGCGCCTCAAAGACCCGTTCCTGCGGCATGCCCCCTTCGACCGCGCCCTCGCCGATGTGTTTCGCGAGCGCGCCGAGCGTGATCACGATGTCCACGCCTGAGCGCGCGGCGCGTCCGGCCGATTTCCCGGTGGGCGTCCGCGGCGGCCTGGCCCAAGCTCGAGCATGTCGCCGAGCACGGCGATCGATTTCCTGCCCGGGGAAAGCGAAACCAGCGTGGCCGAGCGCCGCCTCCATGGAGGCGGGGTTGGCGTTGTAGTAATCGGCGAGGACCGTCCTGCCCTCGACCTCCTTGATTTCCGACCGCATGGCCACGGGAGAGAAGTCATCGAGCCCGAACTTCACGGCGTCGAGGGGCATGCCCACGGCCAGCGCGGCCGCGGCCGCGGCAAGGGCATTGTAGATATTGTGCGTCCCCGCGGCACGGAGCCGCACATCCGCCGCTGCGCCGTCCGCGGTGAGCGTGAAATCCACGCAGTCCGCATCCTGCCTGATCCGCGAGGCGGACACGTCGGCCTTGTTCCGGATCCCGAACGTGAGCGACGCGGCCGCTGAATTTGCTCTTGAGCGTCTCGAAAAAAGGGTCGTCGGCGTTCAGCACGGCGGTCGCGTCGGATGCCAGGTTGTCGAGCAGCTCGCCCTTTGCCTCCGCCACCTTGTCCATGCTCCCGAAAAACTCAAGGTGCGCCGGCCCGATGTTCGTGATCACGCCAACCGTGGGACCGACCAGCCGGGCGAGCATATCGATCTCTCCGGGCGCGCTCATGCCCATTTCGACGGCGGCCGCGCGGTGGCCGGCATTGAGTTTCAGGAGCGTGAGCGGCACGCCGATATGGTTGTTCAGGTTCCCCTCGTTCTTGAGCACCGGCCCCTTCTGCTTCAGGATGCCGGCGAGCATTTCCTTGGTCGTGGTCTTGCCGTTCGAACCCGTGATGCCGACGACGGGGATCGAGAATTTTCTGCGGTGCAGTGCGGGCCATCTCCTGGAGGGCATAGAGGGTATCTTCCACGGGCAGGATGTTTTTCAGGCCGCCGAGGCTCGCAAACTTTTTCTCGAGCGCGGCGCGTTCGACGAGAGCGCCCCAGGCCCCCTTCTTGATCGCATCGGGAACGAAATCGTGGCCGTCGAAGCGGTCTCCCTTGAGGGCGACGAACAGTTCCCCTTCCTTGATGTTCCTGGAGTCTATGGAAACCCCCTTTATCTCCATGCGCTCCACCCTTCCGAGAATTTCCTTGAGCAGTTTTTGTATCAGTTGTTCATATGTACATCAGAATACGTACAGAGTCAGAACTCAGACTGCCCGAATTTCGCTCGATTCCGCTCGACTCTATCCTGCATCCGCGATCCGATTCCGCACTGCTCTTCCTGATCTCTTCCCGGGCCACTTCCCGGTCGTCGAAGTGAATCTTCTTCTCGCCGATGATCTGATAGTCCTCGTGCCCCTTGCCGGCAAGGACGACAACGTCTCCCGGCTTTGCCATTCTGACGGCCTCAGCGATCGCCTCGCGCCGGTCGGGAATGACCAGGTAGGGCGTTTTGCCGCATAACGTTCTTCGCCGTGCCGGTGAGATCGGAAACCTTGGCCCCCCCGGCAGTCATGCCGCCTTCTATCTCGGCGATGATGGCAAGCGGGTCTTCGGTCCTCGGATTGTCCGTCGTTACGATCGCCGCGTCGCTCCCCTTCACCGCCGCGGCGCCCATCTTGGGCCTCTTGGTCCGGTCCCGGTCCCCGCCGCATCCGAAGACCGTGATGACCCTGCCCTTCGCAACCTCCCGGACGGCATCGAGAAGTTGAACCAGGGAGTCCTCGGTGTGGGCGTAGTCCACGATCACGCCGAACGGCTGCCCCTCGTCCACCTTCTCCATCCTGCCCGGCACCGCCTTCATGTTCTTGATGCCCGCGGCAATGACCTCGACGTCGAAATCCCTGGGACAGACCCGACGCCGATCGCGGCAAGGATGTTGTAGACATTGTGTCTTCCCACGAGCGGGGATTCCACACGGACAATGCCTTTCGGCGTCTGCACGGAAAAGGCAAGGCCGCCGATGCCGTGGCCGACCGCCCTCGCCGGACGAATGTCCGCCCTCTCCGACATGCCGAAGGTATATACGGTCGCCGCTGTTCTTCTGATGATCTCCGCGGACGCGGCATCATCGGCATTGACCACCGCAGGCCTGCCCGAAGCAAGCGACGGTGAACAGCAGCAGCTTCGCCTGGAAATAGGACTCCATGTCATTATGAAAGTCCAGATGGTCCTGCGCGAGGTTCGTAAATACGGCCGTCTCGAACACGCAGCCGTCGGTCCGGCCCAGGGCCAGGGCATGGGAGGAAACCTCCATCACACAATACCCGGCGCCGGCTTCCGCCATCTCGGCCAGCAGCCGCTGAAGGTCCAGTGACTCCGGTGTGGTGTTCGGCGCGGGATAGACCTTGTTCCCCACGCGGTAATCGATGGTGCCGATGAGCCCCGCGGTGTGGCCGGCGGCCTCGATGATGGACCTTACCAGATAGCTTGTGGTCGTCTTGCCCTTCGTGCCGGTGATGCCGATGAGCTTGAGCCTTCGGGACGGATGACCGTAAAAGACCGCGGCGATGCGCGCGAGCGCGGCGCGCGAGTTCGGCACGCGGATGATCGGGACGGCCCCCGCGCCTTCCCCGTTGCCGTCTTCCTCGGCAACGACGGCGATCGCGCCCTGCCGGACCGCCTGCGGAATAAACTGATGGCCGTCCGAGTGAAACCCTCGCACGGCCACGAACAGCGAACCCGGGACTGACCTTCCGGGAATCATGCGCAATGTCCAGCACCTCTCTGTCCGGCGCATCACCGGGCAGAGCTCGATGTCCTCCCAAGGGCGTTCAGGAGGTCTCTCGAGTTTCATCGTGTCACCAGGAGCATCCTGCCTCCTACATCGTCGGGCGGCACCTGCAGATACGCAAGGCCTTGCTCCGCGACCGCCTTGAACACCGGCGCGGCAACGCTGCCGCCATAGATGACCCCTTCGGGCGTATCGATCATCACCACGATCACCAGCTTCGGCGAGACGGCCGGCGCGAACCCCACGAAGGAACTTACGTATTCTTTCTTCGAATACCCGCCGGTCCGCCGGTCTATCTTCTGCGCCGTGCCGGTCTTGCCCGCCGCCGTATACCCCGCAGGGCGGGCCTTCTGGCCCGTGCCGGCCTCGACGACCCGCCGGAGTATCTTGTTCACCTTGGAGCAGGTCTCTTCGCTGATCACCCGGACCCCGGGCTGGGGTGCGAATTTCCGTCCCTTTCCTTCCCGATCGACGATCTCCGCACACGATGTAAGGCTTCATGAGCGTTCCGCCGTTCGCGAGCGCGCAGTACGCGGCGGCCATCTGCATCGGCGTGACGCCGATTTCCTGGCCGATGGCGATCTCGCCGATCGACACGCCGGACCACAGACGGCAGTCCCTGAGCAGGCCCGGGATCTCGCCGGGAAGGTCCACGCCGGTCCTGCGGCCGAACCCGAAGGCGGTAATGTATTTGTAGAACCGGTCCTTTCCGAGCCGCAGGGCCGACCTTGATCGTACCCACGTTGCTCGACTGGGCGATCACGTCGGTGAAGGTCAGAACGCCGTTCTCATGGGCGTCATTGATCACCCGGTCGGCGACCTGGATCTTGCCCGCAGAGCAGTCGAACCGCTCGAGGGGATGGACCACCTTCTCCTCGAGCGCCGCCGCGGCGAGGATGGGCTTGAAGATCGAGCCCGGTTCGAAGGCATCGGTCACGGCGCGGTTCCGCCACTCCGCGGGTTTGTAGCGCTGCGGCTCGTTCGGGTTGAACGCCGGGCGGCCGTGTCCGTTCGACCGCACCGACAGCGCCAGGATCTCGCCGCTGTGCGGGTTCATGACAATGCAGACCCCGCCCTTCGCGTGAGAGCTCGCAAGCGCCGCGTCGAGCTCCTTCTCGACGATGTGCTGGATCACTTCGTCGATGGTGAGGATGATATCGTTGCCCGGCTTCGGCATCTTGAACTGGAAACCCGGGGCCGCCGGGAAACACCATCCTTCCCTTGGCGTCCTTCTCGCGCAAGCACCCAGCCGCTCGACGCCGCGGAGCATGGGTCGTAAGCGCGCTCAAGGCCCTCAAGGCCGTGATTGTCCATGCCCGTGAAGCCGAGCACCGGCCCGGCCAGGGTCTTCTGGGGATAAAACCGCCTCGACTCGGACCGGAGCCGCACCTCCTCGGCACCGAGTTCCCTGACCCGTTCCGCCTTGGCCGGGTCCACCTTGCGGCTGAGCCAGACGAAATGCCTGTCGCCGGCAAGCTTCCGTTCGATCCGCCGCGGATCTTCGCGCAGGATCCGGCCAGAGCCGCTGCGCAAGTCCGCGCGGGTCGTCGATCTTGGACGGGATGCCGTAGACCGAATCGACATCCAGGCTTACGGCAAGCTCCCTGCCCATGCGGTCAAAGATCGTGCCCCGTTTGGGCTCGAGCACCACGACCTGCTCCTGCTGGCGTTCTGCGCGGGCGGCAAGTTTGGTCCGCTCGATTACCTGGAGGTACACAAGCCGCAGCGACCACGAGGGCAAAAGCCAGGCCCATGATGAACAATACCGCGACTATCCTCCCCCGTTTTTCCATGCCCTTCTACCCCGGATGCGGCGGAACACACTTCACCACGGCGGCACCTTAGCGCCTTCGCGGTGATGAGTCTTCTCTTCGTTTTACCACGACGACATTTTCTTTCGGCGGCCTGACCATGCCCAGTCTCTTGATCGCGATCTCCTCGATGCGCGCCGGAGAGGCCAGAGAAGACGCCTCTATCCTGAGAGACCTGTTCGCGCGTTCGAGCTCCTGCTTCTCGCGCTCCAGCGCCTCGATCTGGTACCCGAGCCGCATGATCGTCACCTTCCCGCCCACATAGAGAAGAAGGCCGGCAATGATCAGAAGCGGTATAAGGACCCGGCGCAGGCTGCCCCGCCTCCTCGGCGAGAACACCAGCGCCCCTACTTCACCGGCGCCTATCGACATTCCGGGCCCCCATCCCAATGAGAACGTGACGATTGCCTCGTGATGACAGCGGATTTGTTATAGTACAGCCCGATTTCATTTTACAATTTCCAATCTTGATGAATTCGTAAAAACTCTGATTTAACCACAGAGTCACGGAGGGCACGGAGGAAGCCGTCCAATTTTCTTAAATCTATTCTCCGTGTCTCAGCCTGCACCCAGCGTTTACGAGTGCGGCAGCGCGAGTGCAGGGCGTGTCTCCGGGTGGATTTTAGCTTTTTCGAAATCATCAATCTACCATTGCGGAAGCTTCTCCGCCGCCCTGAGCTTTGCGCTCCGAGCAGCGGGGTTTTGCGCGATTTCTTCGCTCCCCGGCCTCACCGGCCGGTGCGTCAGGACCTTGAGGACGGGCTTCACGCCGCATGCGCAGACCGGAAGTTTCGGCGGGCACACGCACCCTTTTGCGGACGCCACAAAGAGCTGCTTGACGATCCGGTCTTCCAGCGAGTGGAACGTGATCACGGCGATTCTGCCGCCGGGTTTCAGCCGGGGGATGATCCCATCGAGCCCCTCCCTGAGCGCACCGAGCTCGTCGTTGACCGCGATCCGCAGGGCCTGGAACGTGAGCGTGGCGGGATGGAGGCGCCGGGGAGGGAAGGGAGGAAAGACGCTCGAAACGATCCCGGCAAGCTGGACCGTTCCCGTGATGGGCCCCCGGGCCCTCGCCTTTTCGATTGCCCGCGCTATGGCGCCTGCCTTTCGTTCTTCTCCGTATTCGCGGATGATCCTCGCGAGCTCGTCGCGGGAAAGACCGTTCACGAGGTCCGCGGCGGTCTGCGGCCTGCTCGTGTCCATGCGCATATCGAGCGGGCCGTCCATCTGGAAACTGAAGCCGCGCTCCGGCGTCTTCACGTGGAACCAGGAAACGCCGAGGTCGAGCAGGACCCCGTCCACTGCCTCGAATCCCAGCGTCGTTCAGGACCCCCGGCAGGTCCCGGTAATTTCCATGCCTGCATGATAACGCGGTCGCCGAACGCGGCGAGGTTCACCCTGCATCGCTCGACCGCCTCGGGGTCCTGGTCCAGCCCGATCAGGATGCCGTCGGGTGCAGAACGCTTCAGGATCTCCGCAGCGTGCCCGCCTGCGCCGAGCGTCCCGTCCACATACACCCCGCCGGGCCGGGGCGCAAGAAGGTCGACGGCTTCGCGGAGGAGGACGGGAACGTGTTCCAAATGCGGAATTCGGAATTCGGAATTCGGAATGTTATTCATCCTGAATCCCTAGCTTCTCGCTCCGCATTCCGCCGACCCACTTCCCCCTGAGGGCAGGGTGGGGATGCGTTCCGCATTCCGCATTTCTTCAAAGTCCCAGCGGCAGGTTCGTCGCCGGCTTGGTAACGCCGAAACTCCTGGCGGCCTGCTGCACCGTATCGAAGACCTGGAACTCCTCGAGCACGCCCGTCGTCCGGAAGATGTTCTTGATATAGTCCGACATCGCCGCGAGCCGGATATCGCCCCCGAAAGATTGAAGGCGCCTCTTCTCTTCCACCAGGGAGGGCAGGATCGTGAAGTTGATGTGTTCCGCAGACTCAAAGTTCAGGATCAGTCCGTACATCTCCCCCTTGATGAGCTGGCCGATCACGCGGTTGATCTCCGCCATCTTTGCCGCGTCGATCTCGCCATCAAGGTTCATCTGATATACTTTGAGTTTTTCGCTCATGTCGTTAAAGACCCAGTGCGGCGAGCGCCTCGCCGATCTTATCGCCGTTCTGAAGATTTCGCGCCTCCCACGTCTTGACGTCCCAGATTTCGATTTTCTCGATGATTCCCACGACCATTACGTTCTTCGAGATGGCCGCGTGCTCGCGATGGGCCGGCGGTATCAGGATCCGGCCCTGCTTGTCGAGCTCGCACTCCGTTGCTGATGAAAGCAGGAACCGCCTGAAGTCCTTGACCTCCTGCTTCATCATGCGAGAGGGTCTTGATCTTCTCCTCAAGCCGTTCCCATTCCTCGAGCGGATAGACCGTGAGGCAGCGGTCGTAGTCCATGGCCAGTACAAGCCGTCCCGTCGTAACGGTCCGCGATGATGTCGCGGAACTTCGAAGGTACGCTCACCCTGCCCTTGGAATCAACGGTATGTTCGAAGCTGCCCCGGAACATGTCTCTCCCTCGTTAGCCCACCGTTTCCCACTTTATACCACCTGCTTGGCAAAGTATATATTTCATACACGGTATTGTCAAGAAAAATATTGATTTTTATGATGTTACGTGGTGGGTAGGATGTCCGTGGCAAGCGTCTTTTTTAGCGTGACACCGTGGCGGGGAAACGGTAATATAGGGGCCCATGGAAAGAGATTTCTTCATCACCGTTGATGACGCCCATGTCAAACGGGAAAAGGCCAAGGCCCGTGAAATGCGGGGATCGCAGTGGTGGAAGCGGAAACGCTCGGCGGGCCGCTGCTACTACTGCGGCAAGACGTTCAAGCCCGTCGATTTGACGATGGACCATTTGATCCCGATCGTGCGCGGTGGAAAATCCGCGCAGGGTAATTTGGTTCCCGCGTGCAAAAACTGCAACACCAGGAAAAAATATCTCCTGCCGTCGGAATGGGAAGAATATCTGGAGTCACTGAAGAAGGGTCAGGAGGAAGAACAAGGGCGGGGCTGAAAAGCAATGCGTGCCGTGCCTTCCCCTCTTACCGCAATCTGGCGCCGCATTTTTTACAAATCCGTTTGTTGATGTTGCTGCCCAGGCCCTTATTGCATGAAGGGCATCGCCAGTTGAAGGCGGTAAAGGCCAGAAACGCAGCGATACCGGCGATCTGCGATCCAATGAGCGTACTGTTTGAAACGTCTCCGAAGAGTCCGGGTCGTTTATAGAGGACTGCGCATAAAAGCACGAGAAACAATGTAACGGCAATAGCAAGGAGCTGACGGCTCTGGCGCGCTTCGAACTTCAGCATGGTCTGCTTGGGGTCTTTTTTAACCATCGCAATTTTCCTTCTCTAATAATTTTTTTCTGCCTTGTCGGACGAACATTATACCGTCACGCTCGAAACTTTTCAATATCCTTTAAGGGGCGGGATTGACAAGCACATCGGCCGGGCGGCCGGTGCATGAAGAATCGATAATCAGGAGGAGGCCGCCCGGGACCATCCTTCGTTTCCCCGATCAGCAACAGCTCACGATCCTCAAAATATTCCCCGCGCCCTGACCGGCATATCGTTTTTCTCTTGACAGAAACGTCTTTTTCAGCTATTACTTACTTATCTGATTATTCTGATTTGACGGTAATTCCGGAGGCGACATGACGACGACAAAAAAGAACGGGAAGATCCCCGTAAGAGGACCGTTCGGCAAAGCAAGCTGCTGCGCGGTGGAGGCGCTCGTGACCGTTGATGAACGGGGGCAGATGGTCCTGCCCAAGGAGCTGCGGGAGAAGGCGGGCATCAAGCCGGGAGACAAGCTTGCGGTCACGAGCTGGGAAAAGGACGGGGAGATCTGCTGCATCGCTCTTATCAAGGCGGGGAACCTTGAATCCATGGTAAAGGGCATGCTGGGGCCCGTGATGAAGGACATTCTTTAGTGCAGTAAGTTATAAATCCATTTCCTTTTGTTGTCATTCCGGGCTTGACCCGGAATCCAATTTAATCAAATGGATTCCCGCTTACGCGGGAATGACAGTATAAATAAATCATGTGATCCTAAGCAAAGAAGCGTTGGACGAATTACACTAGCCTCGAGGTAGCCCCATGCAGATGCAGACATTAAAATTCGTCAAAAAGGAAGTCCCGAAATTCGCGATAGGCACAATCACGACGCCTGCGGGAGAAGTTTACCGCGTCTCGTCCGACTGGTCCCGCGAGGACACGTGGGGCATGATTAAAAGCAGGACCGGCGCCTTTCGCATGAATTACACCGTGCCGCCGGGGCTCTATGCCGTGGGCGAGCCGACTGCGGAATCCGACGTATTTGTTACCGCAAACTACAAACTGAGCTTCGATATCGTGAGGCGGGAGCTCAAGGACATGAATGCCTGGATGCTCGTGCTCGACACGAAGAGCATCAATGTGTGGTGCGCGGCAGGCAAAGGGACCTTTGGCACGGACGAACTCGTCCGCAGAATTTCCGAGACGAACCTCGAAAAAGTCGTCTCCCACCGCCGAATCATTCTGCCGCAGCTTGGCGCTGTCGGCGTTCACGCGAGCGAGGTTCAAACAAAGACCGGCTTCAGGGCCGTCTTCGGTCCCGTGCGGGCAAAGGACATCCCCGCCTACGTACGCGCGGGATACAAAAAAACAACGGAGATGAGCACCGCTAAATTTCCGATCCTTGACCGTCTGGTCCTTACGCCCATGGAGATCAACCCTGCCATGAAGAAGTTCCCGTGGTTTGCCGCTGCCGTGCTCCTCATCTTCGGCCTTCAGCCGTCCGGCATTCTCTTCGCAAGCGCATGGCGCGGCGGCCTGCCGTTCCTCCTGCTCGGGCTGCTCTCGGTCTTCGCCGGAGCATTCATGACGCCCATGCTGCTCCCCTTTGTCCCCTTCCGGTCCTTCGCAATAAAGGGCTGGATCATGGGAATGCTGTCGATGGCCGCAGTCATGCCTCTTATGGGATTATCCGTACGCAACGATGTTCTGCTGTCTCTCGCGGCCTGGCTGTTCTTCCCTGCCATGAGTTCGTACCTCGCGCTTCAGTTCACGGGCGCGACCACCTTTACCGGTATGACCGGTGTCAAGAAAGAGCTTAAGATCGGCATCCCCGTCTATCTGGCGGCAGCGGGCCTGTCGCTCGTACTGACGATCGCGTACAAACTGAAGGAATGGGAGCTCCTATGATCTATCTTGCCGATGTGACCACGCTTCATTTTATTCCGGAGAAATGTACGGGCTGCCGAAGGTGCGTCGAGGTCTGCCCGCGCGGGGTCTTTATTATGAGGGACAAGCGGGCGCAGGTCACGGACAAGGACCTTTGCATGGAATGCGGGGCCTGCGCGAAGAACTGCGATTTCGGCGCCCTTTCCGTGAATGCCGGCGTGGGCTGCGCCTCCGCGATCATCACCGGCCTGCTCACCGGCAAGGAACCATCCTGCGGGTGCGATGATTCCTCTGGAGGATGCTGCTGATAACACAGCGTCTCGCGGCGGGCTGCCAAAATAAGTCGCTGCCTGAACAATAACGCACCCTAAAGGGTGCGGCTACCTTGTTGATTTACAAAACGCCATTTAGGTAGCCGTCCCGCTTTTGCGGGATGAGAACAGTTTTTTCAGCAACCTGTTGGAGGCGGTCATGATCATTTCCGTTATTCTCGGTCATCCCAGCAAGGAAAGCTTTAATCACGCCATAGCGGATACCGTTGTCGCGACTTTGAAGAACAACGGCCATCACGTCCGGTTTCACGACCTTTATGCCGAACACTTCGATCCCGCCCTCCCGGCATCCGAAATCCCGAAAAACGCCAAGACTGACCCGCGCGTAAAAAAACACTGCGACGAGCTCGCGCAGGCGGACGGCATCGTCATCATCCACCCCAACTGGTGGGGCCAGCCGCCGGCGATGCTGAAAGGCTGGATCGACCGGGTGATCAGGCCCGGCGTGGCCTATGAGTTTCTCGAAGGCGACAGCGGCGAGGGTGTTCCGTGCGGGCTGCTCAAGGCGAAAACAGCGCTGGTGTTCAATACGTCGAATACAACCGAAGAGCGTGAACAGGCCGTTTTCGGCGATCCGCTTGAGACGATCTGGAAGAACTGCATCTTCGGCCTCTGCGGCATAACCAATGTGCACCGGAGAACGTTCGGCGTCGTGGTCACAAGTACGGAGATGAAGAGGGCGGCCTGGCTGCGAGAAGTGAGGGACATGGCTGACTGTCATTTCAAGAAAGCGCAAGGGTGATGGCATGATCACTGGTGTCGATGACTTTCAGACGATCCATGATGAATACTGGCCGAAGATCGTGAGATATCTTGGCCGGTTGGTGGGAGAAAACGACGCTGAGGACCTGGCCCAGGAAGTCTTCGTCAAGGTCGGCAAGGCCTTGAGCGGGTTTCGCGGCGAGTCATCCCTCGCCACCTGGATCTACCGGATCGCGACGAACACTGCTTTCGATCACACGCGCTCACGACCGCTCAAGCAAAAGCTTCTGGAAATTCACTTCGATGATGCGGATTCCACATTCGATCTCCCCAGCCCCGACCAGCCGGGGACTGATCAGAAGCTTATCCTCAAAGAGATGAACGAGTGCATCCGCGGCATCGTGGACCAATTGCCCCAGGACTACCGGATGGCCCTCGTCCTGAGTGAATTCGACGAATTCACGAACCCCGAGATCGCCGCAATTCTCGGTGTTTCAGTCGAGACCGTCAAAATCAGGCTCCACCGCGCCCGTGCCCGCCTGCGGAAGGCCATGCAGTGCCAGTGCAGTTTCTACCACGACGAGCGTAACGAGCTCATGTGCCATCCCAAGTCGCCTCAGTAACCAGCCGCGAACTTTCCTCACGTTCATGAAAAAAAGCTGTATCCTTTTCTCCCCTGCTTTCGTCTACGGGATTAAGAGAACCGATAACGGTTCATTTCCCGAAGGGAGGAAGCAAAATGAATACAAAAGAGACCGCGGTCGCCCCGTACCTCATGCTCGTGTTCGCGTTCATCGGGATAGCCGATGCGTTTTATGATTCCTATGCCATCTACACCGGCAGGCTTTTATGGTGTCCCCCTCCCATCGACGGATGCAACATCGTCGCCAGCAGCCCCTATGCCCGCATCTTCGGCGTACCGGTGGGATATTTCGGCCTTGTCTACTATCTGTATATGTTCGCCTTGGCGGCGCTCCTTGCGCTCGATCCCTTTTCGCGCGGCTTACGCTTGGGCGCGCTTCTCTACGCGGCACTCGGCGTGTCCTTCTCCGTTTACTTCATGTACGTTTCGTTTTCTTTCATCCATGCGTTTTGCATTTACTGCATGATATCGGCAGTCATGACGTTTCTTCTTTTTATCACCGCCCGAACACACCTCAAGGCGGAGCACCGTCCGTTGCCCGCCAACAAACGATGAAAGCTCGATAAACATCAGTTTTTGTAATATTCCTCAACTGGCAAGCGTGCCTGGTTTCAATCCTTGTTTACTCGCGACGTTCATATTTTATCGGCCATATTGGGAACGCCTTGCCTCATGACCATATATGGATGGCCCAGGTGTATCCTTTCTCCTCCGGCTTTCGTCTATACGGTCGGAGAGGAGGTGATATTCATGTTCCCCTGCGCAGGCATTGGACTCGGCTCTTGGTGGATGGTCCCGGTCATGATGGTCGTGATGCTCGTATTCTGTTTTTTCCTGATGAGGAAGATGCCCGGGATGGGTTGCTGTATGGGTGGAAAGCATCAGCGGTCATGATGAACTGACCGGAGACGCGAAGAAACAGGCCCCTCCAAATAATGTGAAACGAAGGGAATTACCCATGGACACTCGGATCAAGGAACTGATCGCCGTCGGAGCATCGGTTACGGCAAATTGCCAGCCGTGCTTGAACTATCACGTCAGCGCGGCAAGGCAGGCCGGGGCCGATGAAAAAGAAATCGGCACGGCAATCGAAGTGGCAAAGGCTGTTCGAAAGGGCGCGGCGGCTAAGATGGATCAATTTGCCTTGACAATCGTAGATCAGGCAGAGACGGTCGCGAGCGCTTCAGAGCAAGGCTGCGGATGTAAGTAAAGCACGGCACAAGGGCCTTGGACAATACAAGGCCCTTGTTCCCGCACAAATACAGGTTACGGTAAGATACCCGTCTTTTTCGAATCCTCCTTCCAGCCAAACCCCGCTTGAAAGAGCATCGAATAATTATTGCCATTTCTTTAGATCGTCCCATTGAAAATCTTTTGCTATAATTGAACGGAAATTGACGTTTTTTGACGCACGGCCGATGTCGCAGATCGGTTGGATAATCGTTAATCCGTTGCTTAAAAATACTGAGCGTAGCAAGAAGAATGATTACGATGCGGAAAAATGTGAGACTGCTTCTTCTTTGCCCTGTCCATCCTTCTTGCCTTCGCATCCGTTTCCAGCGCTGCAGAGGTCTCCGTCGAAGGGTCTACCGAGTTTCCCCTCGTTCCCGACCGAAGAAAACCCCAGTTCAGGACCGACTTCGGCTACGCCCTCTTCCCCTACCCCTACAGCCTTCCCGGCATCGGCTCCGGGATCGGACTTGTGGGCGGCGCCATGAACATCGCGGACACCTACACGGACGCCTACGGCATCCTCTTCACCGGCCAGGTAAGGGGTGAAGCCGTCGGCGTGGCGGACATCCACCTCATTCCCCGCACGCTCATCATTGACACGGGTTTCAGCGCGATCAGCGAGGCATCGATCCAGAGCTACGCCCAGCGGGGCATGAACACGGACAAGAACGATTTTCGGTTGATCGAATTCGGAGATACGGTATACTACGGGGCCAGGATGACGGCCACGTTCTTCGAGCGCCGCTTCGAGATCTACGGCGCCTGGTACGAGGGCGCTTCGAAGCTGAAGAGCATCCGGGACAAGGACAGCAACGTCATTATCGCTGCGCAGAACGCGCCCCGCCAGCGCGGCAGCACCTTCTTATACGGAACACGCCTCGACCTGACCGACGACTATTCGGATCCGCGCAAAGGAATCAGGTTCGACGTCACCCGCACTCACACGCCGCCCCGGGGATCCGGCCCGGACTTTTACGTGATGGACTACAACACGACGGCCTATTTCCCCCTCGGAAGGCGCAGTACCTGGGCGTTCAATTTCCTGCGCTCGGACGCCGTCGTCACGAGACAGGGCGAGACGGACCCGGTTAAACTCCAGGAGGAGCAGGGACTGGATTGCAACACCGTCTCTGATCCCGAACAAAGAAACTTCTGCTTTGAAGTGATCAATAATCAAATTGCGAACAACAAATACGGGACCGCGACGCAGTTGGGCGGCTTCAGCCGCCTGCGGGCCTATCCGCAAGGCCGGTTCCAGGGCGCTCACACCGAGTTCTACGGGACCGAGATCCGATGGAACCTGACCGACGAGAGGACCCCCTACAATATCTTCATCATGAAGGACGTGCGCACCGCCGTGCAGATTTCCGCCTTCTACGAGATCGGGAGCACTGAGGACCTGCGGAGCGAGCTGGGCAAAATCATGCGCGACGCCTACGGCGTAGGCCTGAGGATCGTGACGGCGTCGGGGGTCGTGTTTCGGGGCGATCTCGGGTTCGGCAGGGAAGGGTTTTCTCCGGCGATATTCATCGGCTATCCGTGGGAGATTTAACGTATTAGTCTTTTGCCATAGAAGTTATAGAGTAAAAAACCAGCTGATAGTTGATGGTTCATAGCTGATCGGTGAAGCTAAGAGCTATGAGCCGCGAGCGAAGATCTAAGATATTCTTCCATGATCGCCGGCCCCGAGCTCGTTCCGATCCTCTCGGCGCCTGCCCCGACCATGGCCGTGGCCGCCGCGAGGTCCCTGATACCGCCCGAGGCCTTCACGCGGCAGACGGAACCGACGATGCCGCGGATGAGCCGCACGTCCTCCACGGTCGCGCCCCGGGGGCCGTAGCCCGTCGATGTCTTCACGAACTCTGCCCCGGCGCGCATCGAGATCTCGCAGACGCGGATGATCTCGTCTTCGGTGAGCATCCCGGTCTCGAGGATAACCTTGTGGACCTTCCCCTGAGTCATGGCGATGACGTTCTTGATGTCGATCTCCGCCAGGTCATATCTGCCCGACTTCACCATGCCGATGTTCACGACCACGTCGAGCTCGCTGGCGCCGTTTTTCATGGCCTCCATAGCCTCCACGATCTTCACCGTCGTCGTGTTCGCCCCGTGAGGGAACCCCACGACCGAGCACACTTTCACCAGCGTGCCGTCCAGAAGCTCCCGCGCCCGGGTCACGTGGCAGCCCTGCACCACAACGCAGGTAAAGCCGTATTTCTTCGCCTCTTCGCAGGCTGCGGCAAGGTCGTCGAGCGTTGCGTCGGGACGCACCAGCGTGTGGTCTATGGCCTGTGCCAGCTCTCCTGCGTTTTTAAACATGCGAGCACCTCTTTCCGGTAGGCCTCGTGCAAGAGAGCAGTGACAGGACCGGGTCTGCCGCTTCCCACGGTTTTTTTATCAATGGACCTGACCGGCATGATCTCCATGGTGGTGTTCGTGATGAAGCACTCCTCGGCGGAAAGAAGGTCCTTTGGCCTCATGAGAACTTCCCTTACGGAGACCTTGTTTCGCTTCGCCAGGCGGAGCACGAGATCGCGGGTCACGCCCTCGAGGATGCCGGTGTCCAGGTGCGGCGTGAGCAGTGCCCCTTTCTTTACGGCGAAGATGTTGCAGATTGTGCCCTCGGCCACATAGCCCTCCCAGTTAAGCATGATCCCTTCGTAGGCGCCGGCCTTGATCGCCTCGATCTTGGCGAGGATGTTGTTCAGGAAGTTCGTGCCTTTGATGGACGGGGCGAGCGCAAGAGGATGGTTTCGTCGCGTTTTGACGATGGCGACCCTGACGCCGCGCTCGTAGTCCGCGGCCGGATAGTCGTGGAATGGTTTTGCCACGATGACGACTGTGGGAGCGGGGCAGAGGGCTGGGTCGAGCCCGATCTCACCGGGCCCGCGCGAGATTTGGAGCCGGACATAGGCTTCCTGAAGTTTGTTGACGTTCAGCGATTCGTTCAGCGCATCGCCGATTTCTTCGAGAGGCAGGGGAAGCTTCAGGGATATGGCGGCTGCCGAGCGCTTCAGGCGGGCAAGATGTTTCTTGAGCAGAAAGATCCGGCCTCCGTAAGCGCGGACAGTCTCATAGATGCCGTCGCCGTAGAGAAATCCGTGGTCGAATACCGATACGAGGGCCTGTTCCTTCGCCACAAAATGGCCGTTAAGATAAATAAGCATGGTCAAAAAAATAGCATTAATAGCGGGGGGTGTCAAGAAGGAAAGGGGCATTTTCGAGGGACCAGTAGCAAGGGGTGTGTAGCGAGGGGCAAGTAGCATGTAGCAAGGAAAAGCAAAATCCGGTTTTTCCTGCTCACTTGCTACGCTGCTGGCTACCTGCTTGCTCCATGCCACTTGCTACTTGTCCACTTGCCACTGTCTACTTGCCCCTCGCTCCCCTCATTTCACGCTCTTCAAAAACCGCTTGATGTCGAATTCGACGTCCATCAACTCCTTCACCCGGTCCACTTTCCGCTTTTCCCGGATGCTCGTCTTGCCCATGCTCACCTCGATCCTGTCGATGGTGGTGAAGGTGTCGTCCGCGACGGAGATGATGGGGATGCCCTTGGCCTGGGCCTTGCCGATGACGACATCGTTCGTTGTGAGGCCGCCGGTCAGGATGATGCACCGCGTCGAAGTCTCCATTGCCGCGAGCTGGATGTCGGAGCGGTGCGCGCCGGTGATCACGGCCTTGTTCGGGATTCTCCGGAAATAGGCGAGGGCGCTGTCGACGTCCATGGCGCCCACGGAGAAATTCTCGACGTATTCATCAAGGCGGTCCTCGCAGCAGAGCACCTTCCCGTTCAAAATGTCGATTAACTGGCGCACGGTCACGGCCTCAAGAGTGTGGTCCTTGGCAAAGACGCCGAAGACCCTGACGCCTTTCTTCTCCAGGAAGGGCCGCACGGTCTCCCGCACGTGGGAAACCGCGCTCACCGGCACCTTGTTGATGACGCCGCCCGCGAACCGCTCGCCCAGGAGCTTGTACGCGCCGTAGAGCACGTCCGCCGAGGTCTCGCCGCGCCAGGGTTCGACCATGAAAAGGTATGCCTTCATGTCGCTTATGAGAGAGAGGGCATTCACGCCCAGGAGAGATCCATCGAACAGGTCGCTCGCCCCGCCGATGATGACGAAATCCTTCTTCTTGAGGGTCTTGAACGCGCCGAGGATGTCTTTTCTCACGTCCCCGAGGCTGCCTTGAAAGAGCAGGGTCTGGCTCTCGTAGGTCTGGACAAAGGGCGAGATCACCTCCATCGGCTCCTCGAGCCTGAGCGTCTCCTTGATGAACAGGGCGTCTGCGTCGTAGACGTTCTTGCCCTTCTTCACCGGCACCTTGCCGATGGGCTTCAGGTACCCAACCTTGTAGCCCTGTTCGATGAGCTTCATGGCGAGACCGAGGGAAACGAAGGTCCGGCCTGAATAGCCGGTATTGGATGCGATGAATATGGGGATCATGTAAGCCTCCTTAAGATCGCAGAATTTTTTGCCACAGAGGGCACAGAGACCACAGAGGAAACCGAATAAACAAAATGGCCGTCAAAGCGAAATGCGTTTAACACCATCGATGAGTCTCTTTTCGCCAAAATTGATCAGCAATCCTCGACTAAGTCCGGTGCCCTTGAGATACGATGACAATTCAGCGTAGAACATCGTCCGTAGACTTGCGTACGGATTTGACTTCTACGACAACTTCTTTGTTTACGACTAGATCAAGACGCTGCCCTTTGATGATTTTATCTTTGTAAATCACGTCAACTTCTTTTTGCCGTTCTACTAAGCATCCTTCTGAGCGATAGTTCATGACAGAAAGCCTCTTCGCAAATTGCATTCCAATAAACCAGGCCCTTAGATACGATGTACTCCTATTACAGCGGCTACTTATCTGTTCAGTCAAAGGATCATTCATCTTATACTCTGTGTCCTTCTGCCTGCATCCTCATTGTGCTCTGCCATGCACGGTGTCCCTCTGTTTCGGCAGACGCCTTATTGTTATTTTGCCCTTACTCTCCGGCTGCTTGAAGATGATCCTCGCATCGAGCGCCACTGCGCCCTTTTCCATCACCATAAGCGGATTGATGTCCAGTTCCTGGATCTCGGGAAAATCGGTGACCAGGCACGAGAGGTTCACGATATTGGTCGCGATGGCGTCGATGTCAGCCGGCCGCTCCCCGCGCGCGCCGCGCAGGAGGCCCACGGTCCTGATCTCGTTCACCATGGCGAGGGCGTCCCGCCGGGCCACGGGCACGATCCTGAACGACACGTCCTTCAGGACCTCCACGTAGATGCCGCCCAGGCCGAACATGATCATGTGGCCGAAGGTCCGGTCATAGGTGACGCCGAGGATCACTTCCTTGCCGCCCTTCACCATCTCGTAGACCATCACGCCCTTGATGAAGGCGTCGCGCATGATGCGCCGCGCGTTCGCGGTGATCTCCGTGAAGGCCTCCTCCGCCTCCTTCGGCGTCTTGACGTTCACGCGCACGCCGCCCACGTCGGTCTTGTGCAGGATGTCGGGCGAGGAGATCTTCATCACCACCGGGAACCCGATCCTCGACGCCTGCTGGGCCGCCTCGCGCGAGGTCCGGGCCAGGGCGCGCTTCGGGAACTGGAATCCGTAATAGGTGAGGATCCGCATGGCCTCTTCTTCGCCGACCTGATAGACGCCCGACCTGAGGATGGACGAGACGGTCTCGGCCGCCGCGTCGAAGTTGTACCAGCTGGTCACCAGCTCTTCGGGCTGTTCATTCTTCCATGACCGCTGGTCCGACAGCCTCTTGAACGCCTTGACCGCAAGCTCGGGATAGGAGAAGTTCGGGACCGACGCGTCCTTCAGCTTGTCGATGGCCGGGCGCACCCGCTTTTCGCCCATGAAGGACGTGATGACCGGTTTGTCCGTGGACCTCGCCGCGGCAATGACCACGTCGGCCGTCTTCTCCATGTCCGTCATGGCCTGGGGCGTCAGGATCACGAGGATGCCGTCCACGTTCGGGTCCTTTGCCGCCTGCTCGAGCACGGCCGCGTACCGCTCGGACGTGGCGTCGCCGATCACATCCACGGGGTTGAAGACCGTGGCGTTCGGCGGGAGTTTCTGTGGCCATTGCGGTGATGCTTTCCTTGGTCATGTGCGGCAGCTCCACGCCGAGCCGCTCCGCGGTGTCCGCGGCGATGATGCCCGGTCCGCCGGCGTTCGTGATGACCAGCAGGCCGTTCCCCGCCGGGATCTTCCCCTCGGCAAAGGCAAGCGCCGTATCGAACAGGTCCTGCACGCCCTGGGCCCGCATCACGCCGGTCTGCTTGAAGGCCGCATCGAAGGCGGTGTCCGACCCGGCAAGCGCGCCGGTGTGGGACGAGGCCGCGCGCGCGCCGGCCTCGGTGCCGCCGGACTTCAGGAGGATGACGGGCTTGACCTTGGTGGCCTTTGCGGCGATCTCCATGAAGCGCCTGCCGTCCACCACGTCCTCGATGTAGCCCAGTATGAGGCTCGTGTCGGGATCGTTCATGAAATACTCGATGAAGTCGATCTCCGAGAGGTCGGCCTTGTTCCCGAGGCTGATGAATTTCGAAAACCCCACCTCGTTGCCGATGGCCCAGTCCATGATGGCGATTCCCATGGCGCCGGACTGGGAAAAAAAGCCGATCGTGCCTCTGGGCAGCATGTCCGCGGCGAAGGTGGCGTTCATGTCGTTCGCGGTGTTGATGAGGCCGAGGCAGTTCGGCCCCAGGATGCGGATGCCCTGCTCCTTACCGATCTGCTTTCAGCTCTTCCTCGAGCAGCGTGCCTTCCTTGCCCGCCTCCTTGAACCCCGCGCTGATGACAATGGCCGACTTGATCCCCGCTGCCGCGCACTCCCGGAGCGCGGCGGGAACGAAGTGCGCCGGGATGACGATGACCGCGAGGTCGACGGGCTGCCCGATGTCCGATACTTTCGCGTATGCCTTGAGCCCGAGGATCTCGCCGCCGGACGGATTGACGGGATAGAGACGACCGGGGAATCTGAACCGACAGAGATTCCGGAGGACCGAGTGGCCCACTTTTTTTTCATCACGCTGACGCGCCGACTACCGCAATTGCGGCGGGGTTGAAGAGGGATTCGAGCATGATGGATTAAGTGTAGTTGAGAAACAGCGAAGGGTCAAGGGCGAGGAAAATATCGACCGCTTTGCGCATCCCGCGTACCACGAATCGCCGCCCTTCTGCTATACTTCATGACGAGAAGGATGAGGCACGGGAGGCGCAACGTCGATGACTGCTGAAAATTGGCTGGACAAAATCGCCGCATATCAAAGCGCTCTATCCCGAGAAATTCCCGTCGGAGCAGCGGATCTTCAGCGCCATCCATCCCGGGAACCGGATCTTTATCGGCACGGGCTGCGGCGAGCCGCAGTGCCTGGTCCAGGCGCTCATCAACTACGTCCGGTCCAATCCCAAGGCCTTTTTCGACGCAGAGCTGCTCCAGGTCTGGACCCTGGGCGTTGCGCCCTACGCGGACGCAGAAGTTCAAGGACAACTTCCGGCACAATTCCTTTTTCATCGGCAACAACACCCGCGAAGCGGTCAACCAGGGGCTTGCGGACTATACGCCCGTCTTTCTGTCCCAGGTGCCCGACCTGTTCCAGAAAAAACTCGTGCCCGTTGACGTGGCCCTGATCCAGACCTCGCTCCCTGACGAGCACGGCTTCATGAGCCTTGGCATCAGCGTGGACATCGTGAAGGCCGCGACGGAGAACGCCCCCCTCGTCATCGCCCAGGTGAACCCCCGCATGCCGCGGGTCCTCGGCGAAACCTTCATCAACATCAAGGACGTGGACTTCATCATTCCCTGCGACGAGCCGCTCCTGGAGTACGAGGACAATGTTGCGGACGAGATCAGCCAGAAGATCGGCACCTACGTCGCGCGCATCGTTCAGGACGGCGACACGATCCAGGTCGGCTACGGGAGCATCCCGAACGCGATCCTCGCCCACCTCAAGAACAAAGAGCACCTGGGCGTGCACACCGAGCTCCTCACCGACGGCATCGTCGAGCTGATGCGGCAGCGCGTCATCGACAACTCCCGCAAGGAGCTGAACCGCGGCAAGACCGTGGCCGCCTTCTGCATGGGCAAACGCGACACGTACGACTACCTCCACGACAACCCGGCCATCGAATTCCGGCCCGTGAACTATACCAACAATCCGACGGTCCTGGCGCGCCAGAAGAACATGACCGCCATCAACAGCGCCCTCGAGATCGACCTCACGGGACAGGCGACGGCCGAGTCCCTCGGCAACGCCCTTCTACAGCGGCATCGGCGGCCAGGCCGACTTCATGCGCGGCGCCATCCTGTCCCGGGGCGGTAAGACGATCCTGGCGCTCCAGTCCACGGCGGAGGACGGCGAAGTGTCGCGCATCGTTCCCTTCCTGCATGGAGGGCGCCGGCGTGACGCTCTCCCGCGGAGATGTCCACTACGTGGTCACGGAATACGGCATTGCCTACCTCCACGGCAAGAACATCCGCGAACGCGCCATGGACCTCATCGCGATCGCCCACCCGAAGTTCCGGGAACAGCTCATCGAGCGGGCCAAGGAGCGCGAGGCTCATCTATAAGGACCAGGCATTCATTCCCGGCGTGCAGGGTGTATACCCCGAGGAGCTCGAAACCTACAAAACGACGTTCACCGGTTTGAATATCTTTCTGCGCCCGGTGAAGCTCTCCGACGAACACCTTCTGAAGGACTTCTTTTATTCTCTCTCGAACGACTCCATGTACCGTCGTTTCATGTCAACGCGCAAGGATATGCACCATGAACGGCTGCAGCCCTTCGTGGTGATCGACTACACCAAGGAGATGGTGATCCTCGCCGTGATCCAGCATGAGGGGACGGAGCTCATCGTAGGCATGGCCCAGTACCTGATCGACGAGACCAAACATACCGCCGAGGCAGCCTTCGTGGTGCGCGACGTATACCAAGGCAGGGGCATCGGCGCAGTGCTGCTTTCCTATGTTACATACCTCGCAAGGAAAAAAGGCCTTCTCGGCTTTACGGCGGCGGTGTTGATGGAAAATACGCATATGCTCCAGCTGTTCGAAAAAGCGGGATTCAACCTCGAGAAGAGGAGTGAGGGCGGAATCTACGAACTGACCATGTCGTTCAGGGAGTAGAATAACCTCCTCGTCATGGGACGAAAACAACGCCCCTGCGGCAAGAAACTGTCATTCCCGAAGCCCTAATCGGGAATCCGGTTCTCAGAACAAGGGTAGCAACACCGGATCCCCGATAGTAACGCTCGGGGATGACCGAGGAAAGGGAGAATGATGAAGCTGACCTGGTTTTCTTTTTACAATATCATCCTCGCCCTCCTGGTGGGCGGCATTGCTATTTTCACGTTCGTCGTCACCCCTGCGATCTTCAAATCCTATGGGCGGGACATGGCGGGCCAGATCGTGGGAAAATTGTTTCCGGGATATTTTCTCTATAACCTCGTTCTCGCGGTATTGGCATTCATCCTCTTTTTTACCGTCGCCGGAGATCAATCGAGCCCTCCCGCCCGGATCTCATTTTTTCTTTTGATCGCGGCTCTCATCATCAGCGCCTCGGTTGCGTTCAAGATTTATCCTGCCACGGTGAAGGTGAAACAGCAAATTACCTCTTTTGAGCGTGAATCGCCTGACTCGCCGATGCGGAAGCAATTTGCCCGGCTGCACGCTGCCAGCATGTCGCTCAACCTGCTGCTCTTCGCGGACGGCGCCGTCCTGCTCCTGCTCGGGCCGGCGCTGAAAAAATGAGTGATTTAATAGAGGTTTTCCCGGCTTTGGCCGCCTGGCCCCTGGTCCGTTATTTTAGATTTCGCTTGACATTTTCAACGGAATAATAGATATTACTTTTTCCAAGCGGTTGGAACCGGGCGGATAGCTCAGCTGGGAGAGCACAGCCCTTACAAGGCTGGGGTCACAGGTTCGATCCCTGTTCCGCCTACCAGAAATACTACGTTCAGAGTACAAACTGCTCGTTTTTTCACTCTGAACTTTGAACTCAGAACTCTGTACTAAGTTCAATTGGGGTGGTAGTTCAGCTGGTTAGAACGTCCCGACAAGTCGGGAAGGTCGCGGGTTCAGAAGTTTATTTTCAATAAGTTGTTGTAGTAACTCCTGTATATGGGGTGGTAGTTCAGCTGGTTAGAACGCTAGCCTGTCACGCTAGAGGTCGCGGGTTCGAGCCCCGTCCGCCCCGCCAATTTTCCTCTTTCATAGATATGTCCTTCCAAGTGTATATTCTCCAAAGCGAAGTGGATCACTCCTTCTATGTAGGACAAACCTCAAACCTGAAAGCACGGCTGATAAGACATAACCAGGGGAGATCGAATTATACAAAATCAAAGAGACCCTGGAAGTTGCTTTACAACGAAACATTTGACACTAGATCAGATGCAGTAAAAAGGGAAAATGAATTGAAATCACTCCACAGGAAAGATCTTCTGATGAAGATAATAAAGTCAGCAGATTAGAACGTCCCGACAAACCAGGAAGGTCGTCCCGATTAAATCGGGATCCACCCCGCCATTACTTCTTAATCTTTTCCAGTTTCCTCGCAAGAATCTCCGCCTCATCGAGCAGTTTCTCCACCTCGTCCAGCCCCTTGTTCCAGAACTGCCTGTCCGATATGTCTATGCCGAGCCGGTGGAAGATGTTCTTCGGGGAATCCGACAATCCCGCGGACAGAAATTCCTTTACCTTGATGATGAACGCCGGGTCCTGCTTCACCGAATTCTGGAGCGACTTCGAGATCAAGAGCCCGCTCGCGTAGGAATAGACGTAAAAGAAATACCGGATATGACTCCAGTAGACCCACCAGTTCTCCGACCCCGCCGACTGCTCTACGGCCTTTCCCATGTACGCCGCCATGTGCTTCTGAAAGAGCTTCCCGATCTCTTCCTTCGACAGATACCCTTTCGCGCGGAACGTCGGCATGCAGTTCCTGCTCGAACCGGTAGCAGGCGACCTGGCGGAAGATGGACGAGACGTCGTCGTTCAGTTTCTGCACCATGATGGCGAGCCGCAGTTCGTCGTCCGCTGTCGTGAGGATCTCGTCGAGCACGAAATCTTCCATGAAGGTGCTCGCGACCTCGGCCGTCGAGGTGGGCGTGCCGAAATCGAGGGCATGCTGCTTTTCGCGGATGAGCTCGTTGTTGATGCCGTGGCCCAGCTCGTGGGCGATGGTCAGGACGTCGTGCAATTTTCCGGTGTGGTTCAAGAGGATATACGTGGGCTGGATCAGGAGATGATGCATGCAGAAGGCGCCGCTGTCCTTGCCCTTCCGGGGGTAGGCGTCGATCTGTCCGTTCTTGACGAACCCCGCAAAGATATCGCCGAACCGGCCGTCGAGTTTATCCATCACCCGGTAGACAAGGTTTATTGACTGCGCGTAGGGATACCGCCTGGCGACGACACCGTATTCGACGTTCCGCTCGTGGTACTGAAGCAGTTTCACCTTGAGCAGCTTTGCCTTGAGCTCGTAGTACCGCGACGGGATGTCGAAGCGCCGCGCGACGGAATCGATCAGGGCGTCCACGACCTCGCTCTCGATGTCGTCCGCCAGGTGCCTCAGGGTGTCGGGCCGGGGCGTGCCGCGGAGCTCGTCATCGATCTTCTTGTTCTGCCAGAACGGAATTGAGCTCCGCCTCGGCGACCTCGACGTTCTTTTGCAGGATGTCATTGAACGCCGCTGCCGCCGAATCGCGCGCCTGCTTGACCTTGCTGTTCATCATCCCGACGATCTCCGAGAAGGACCTGACTTTCTTCAGTCCGTCTTCGCCGACACGGCGCGCTCTTCCCGGGAAAGGAACCCGGAGGTCATTCTCGTCCAGTTCGAGTACGATGTCGCCGACTTGAGGTTCAGGATCTTTTCCTCGGGCTCGCTCAGGTGAAAGCGGGCTTCTGCAAAGATGCGCTCGAGGAAGTGCCGGTATTTCGCCAGACCGCCGTCCTCGCAGAAACAGCCGCTGGGCTTCCGGTTTGATCCTCGCGATGCGGAGGTAAAAGAACTGGATATCGTTTTCGATCTTCTTGCTGAACTCCTCGATCTTGTTGAACCGGGCCTTGAGCTTCGGGTCGTTCTGGTCCTGCTGGGTGCGGAGCCAGAAATAATATCCCTCATCGCCGTCGGAGCCGTACCGGCGCTTCCATGATTCGTACTGGTCCAGCGCCAGACGCAGGACCGCGGGGTCTTCCAGATAATCCGTCCGGTCCTTCCAGGCGTTGATGAACTCGACGGCCCTTTCGCTCGACGATCTTCCTTTTCTGTTCCATCCGCGGATCGTTGTCGCCCGTAAAGAGCGGATCAAGGTCCCAGGCGGTCCGGCCTATTTTCAAGGCCGCTCTGGACGTCTTGTGCGTTCGCGAAGCTGTTCGGGCCATGTTGGTTCCTTTCATCTCTGCGTTTTATTCGCCTCTCGAAATCAAGTATACTAGAAATGGCATGGAGAGGCAAAACAGGAGAGATTCTCCTGCACACCGGACATGCGCTTTCTGAGGGCGATAGCATCGATAAAAAATGCTTGACAATTCCCGCGGCTTGTGTGAAAATTGACCCGAAGTTCGGAAGTCTTTGTTGGGAAGAGGTCGCAAAGATTTACGCTTTGCGGCTTTTTTTATGACATTTCCGCAATCTTCAATATCCACAGAAGGAGGTTCAACCTGTAATGGCAAAAGGCACCGTTAAGTGGTTCAATGATTCCAAGGGATTTGGATTCATTACCAAAGAAGACGGCGGAGATGTTTTTGTCCACTTTTCCGACATTCAGGACAGCGGCTTCAAGTCGCTTTCCGAAGGTCAGAACGTGACATTCGACGTTGTTGACAGCCCCAAGGGCCCAAAAGCAGCGAATGTCGTAAAACTCTAAGCGTCTCAAACCTCAAAAAGGCAGGTCTCCGAACAGGGGACCTGCCTTTCTTCTTTTCACCGCTTCCCTTCCTCACGCATCACGCTGCCTTTGTCTTGGCCGTGACCTCGCGCAGCATCTTGAGCGCCTTCTCATAATCAGGATGGTTCGACTGCTCCGCCACAATCTCCTTGTACCTCACGATGTTGTTTTTGTCGATGATGAAGATGGACCGCGCCAGAAGCCGCAGCTCCTTGATGAGCACACCATAGGCTGTCCCGAACGACGCGTCCCGGTGATCCGACAACGCCTTTGCCTGGTCGATGCCTGCCATCGAGCAGAAGCGGCTGATGGCAAAGGGAAGGTCCATGCTGATATTGAGCAGAACAACGTCCTGAGGCATCGAGGCCGCCTCGCGGTTGAACCGCCTAAGCTGCAGGTCGCACACCGGCGTATCGAGCGACGGCGTAACGCTGATGACCTTCGTTTTTCCCGCAAAGTCCCTGAGACTGACCTCGTTGAGCCTCTCGTCTATTACCGTAAAATCCGGCGCCTCGTCACCGGTCTTGATGTCCGGACCGATGAGAGTGAGCGGTTTACCCTTCATGGTTATTATCCTTGATCGTTCCATGCCGTTTCCCCCTCCTCACTCATTTAATCTCATGCATAATGCATTATCTCCTCTGCAACATTCTCGAGGAACGATGTATGATTCATGATACTGGATAGATGTATCCATCCTGCGTCCCGCATCCGTCTCTCTTGCCTGCGCTTCCTCCTTCCGTTGTTTGTTCACAAGAGGGCGATTTCCGAATCACCATCCGGGGAAAAACCTCCCCCTGAAAAAAAGATAGAGCACATCCTGTATTTTGTCAAGAACGCCGCTTCAGGCGCCTTGCAAAATCTGGCGACAGGAGTATAGGAAATAGAATGAATTCAGAAAAATATTTCTATTGCTTTATTTCTCTCAGCTAAGTAGATTGTAAACATTCTTAATTGGGTTCCATAATAAGTCAGAATAATAACAGTCAGCAAAAAAGAGTTAATAAAGGGACTTTATCCATCTAAGGTATTAGTATTATTGGTTGCTCGAACTTTATTATCATCACCGTATCGATCCATTCTACAGCCACAATTTATACATGCTTTTTTATTAATTCAAAATGGGTAGAAGTACCCAAAACGAACCAGCTAAATTGTATTATGTACCTCCACCTCTATTTTGTAACATTATGAATAAATTAATGATGCAAAAATAAATAGACGCTGGCATAGCTATTGCTTAGTGTATGATCGTCACATGTCACTCATAAACAATCTCACTCAAGGGGAAGAATTATGAAAAAACCATTGTCTGCCATTCTGTTGTTATTCATGCTGTCCGAGTCTAATCCTCTTCTCGGCCTGCTCCAACACGGCTATCTCCAATCCCTTCGCGAGGAAATCCGCGGACACGTCGTCGGGTACTGCGGACACGGACGGTGACGGTCTCGTTGACGATCTGGAGCTCGCTGGATGGGACATCCCCCGTGCTCGCGGACACGGACGGCGACGGCATCAGCGACGCAGACGGAGATCATGAGCTCGGCTTCGACCCGGAGATCGATCCCGTATTGTTCAATCCGCTCGTCGCCGACATCCCCCGGCTGGGCGTCATCCTCAGAAGCCCGCCGGTCATGCATCTGATCCTGACCGACACCCTCGCGGTATCGAAGGTCTTCGAGGTGGACCGGACCGTGGAGAACGCGGTGGCCGTTGACCAGAGCGGTCACGGACAGCGTCGTGGACACGATCGAGCTGTCGCAGACCGCTTCCCAACGCCACCACGTTCACGAACGGCGTGCCGGGGGATACCACGATCTCCTATGACATCAGCAAGACCATGACCCAGGATGTGTCCTTCAGCTTCTCGAAGACCCAGACCGTGGAAAATGTTCAGGCGATCACCGAGATCGAGGCGTTTTCCGAGACGCAGGGAGATCGCCGCGAGCGGCGGCGACCTGAGGGTTGTAGTGGACATTGCAAACCTGGGCAACATCCCCTTCCGGGTCGACCACATTGTCCTTTCCGCCATCATCCCGGACCCCTCCAATCCGGGCAAGTTCTTTCCCGGTCGGCAACCTGGTCTACGACACGTCGCACAATTACACGGGTTTCCCGTCATTCACCATCCCGCCGGGCGGGGTCTTTCCGGCCGTCAATTTCGTCAACGATATCCTTGACCTTGAGGTCGCAAAACTGGTGCTGAGAAACCCCGGAGAGCTCATCATCACAATAGCGACCTTCGAACTCTCCGATGTCGACGGCATGCCCTTCGGCTTCAATTTCACGGATATCGTGGCAAGGGACGCCCTGATCGTCATCGACTATGCCGGGCAACGCCTTCCCGAGCAGTACTTCGTCGCGGCCAACGCCGATCCGCTCAATCCCGGCGTCACGGCCGGCAGGGCGCTTCGGGACATCCTCCGTATCCCCTTCGAGACGGCAGATGTCCGGCCTCGCTGATCGGCCTAAGGAACGACCCCAATGTCCGGGCGAACCCGTCAAAAAACGCCTTCTGGCTGGTCGTCCAGATCCGGAACAACGGCCTGGGAAACGTGGTCACCAGGTTCGATCCGCGTGCAGGGGATTTTGATTTCGAGAACATCCTGCTCAGGGGCGGAGATACGCTCTATCTCGTGTACATGGAAGACAAGGACGGCGACGGCATATTCTCGCGGCAGGAGCGCCTGCTCGGCACGAGCGATCTCTCGGCGGACTCGGACGGGGACGGCTTGACGGACTTCGATGAAATATACGTCTTCCATACGGACCCCAACAACCCGGACACCGACGGCGACGGCGTGATCGACAGCATCGACGCTGCTCCGCTCGATCCGAGCGTACAGTAAGGGGAAGATCATGAAAAAGCGATCGTCTGCTCTGCTGACAATATTGACTCTGTCGTGCCTCTTCCTCTTATCGGCCTGCTACGGCGTGGTAGACAATCCCTTGTCAGCAAAGTCGAAGGCCTCCAGCGCAGCCGATTCCCTGGACACGGACGGAGACGGTCTGACCGATAACCAGGAACTCCTGAACGGGACGTCTCCCGTGCTCGCGGACACAGACGGCGACGGCATCAGCGACGACGGACGAGCTCGAGCGAGCTCGGCTTCGACCCGACTGTCAACCCCTACAAGTTCAATCCGCTCGTCGCCGACGTCCCCAGAATCGGCATCGTCCTCAGGAGCGCGCCGAGCATCCGCCTCTTCCTGACCGATGAGCTCGCCGTGACGAAGACCTTCGAGGTGGACCGGACCAAGCAGACCACGGTCGACGTTATCCAGAACGTCACGGAGACCGTCACGGAATCGACCTCCCTGGCGCAGGACACGGCCCAGGACACCACGTTCAGCAGCGGCGTGGCGGGCGATGTCACGTTGACCGATTCGATATCAGCAAAACCATGTCCGAGTCGGTGGAACTCGATTTCACCGAGGAAGCAGTCCGATGGAAAACCGGGAGGCCCTGACGGAGATAGAGGCATTCGAAGTGGACCGCATCGATCTCCGCGAGCGGCGGCCTGATAAAGTTTACGGTGGAGATCGAGAACAGGGGGAACGTCGCCTTCCAGGTCGTGACCCTTGTTCTCTCCGTCTCATACCGGACCCCTCCCATCCCGGCAAGCTCCTTCCCATCGCCAACCTGGTCCCGGATACCGTGGACCCATTCTACGATCCTTACCCTCCGTACGTACTTCCGCCGGGAGCGAAGTTTCCTGCGGTGGTCTATGTGAATGCCACGCTCGATCTGGAAGCGGCTAAAACAGCTCCTGCGGGACGCCAAGTCGATCATCGTCACGGTCGCGGGCCTCGAACTGCTCGATGCAGACGGCGTGCCGTTTGCCTTCAAATTCCAGGATATCAATGCAAGGACCGCCCAGATCGTCATCGACTACGCCGGGCTCCGCAATCCCGAGCGGTACCTGGTCGCGACGAACGCCGACCCGCACAGTCCCGGCATCACGGCGGGCCACGCGCTTCGGGACATCCTCCATATCCCCTTTGAGGCGGGGCCCATCGATTACGGCGGCCAGCAGAAGGTCGGTCTCCTTGATCTCAGGAGCGACCCCAATGTCCGGGCGGACAAGGGGAAGAACTCCTTCTGGCTCCTCGTCCAGACCCGGGGCAACGGTCCGAACAAGAAGGTATTCAGATTCAACTTCCTTGAGCAGGATTTCGATTTCGAGAACATCCTGCTCAAGGCGGGCGATACGCTCTACCTCGTGTACATGGAAGACAAGGACGGCGACGGCATCTTCTCGCGGCAGGAGCGCCTCCTCGGCACGAGCGATCTTTCGGTGGACACGGACGGCGACGGCTTGACGGATGTCGATGAAATATAACATCTTCCATACGGACCCGAACAACCCGGACACGGACGGCGACGGCGTGATCGACAGCCAGGACGCAGCCCCGCTGAATCCCGGGGTGCAGTGATTTATCATCAAGGTGTCATTCCCGCCTATACCCAGCGTTTATGAGTGCGTTAGCGCGAATGTAGGGCGAATGCTTCTATCGGGAATCCATTTTCTCCTGACGTGCAGGCTATTGAATAGAAGCAACTGGAGGATACTTATATGTAAGCCGATCTTATACGCCAAAATCTTCAACAGCCGCCAAATTGCTGAGTGCCGTCCTCATCGGCGCATTGCTCTTGCCCGGCGGCGCGGTCTTTGCCGCGAACCCGCTTCCGCTGAGCGCGGTCGCCGTGCCCGAGCCGCCGAACCTGGCGACGTACGTCAAGGACAAGGCCGCCGCCATCAAGCTCGGCAAGGCCCTGTTCTGGGACATGCAGGCGGGGAGCGACGGCATCCAGGCTGCGCCACCTGCCACTACCGCGCAGGCGCGGACCCGATCAGCGTCAGGTCCAGAAACCAGCTTGCTCCAGGGACATCAGCCGTCAGGGCACGTCCCTCTTCCAGAGCGTAGGCCCGAACTTTTCGCTGACGCAGCATGACTTCCCCTTCTTCCAGGTTAACCCCGTCGATGCCCAGCTCGGGACCGGCACGATTACGTGAAAAATATGTTCGACAAAACGGGCTCCCAGGGTGTCCGCAAAAACCGATTTTACGGGCATCACCACCGGCACCGCCGTGGACAGCGGGACGCCGAACTCCGGCTTGCCGTTCAGTAACCACCGTCAGGTCACGGGGCGCAATACCCCGCCGGCGGTCAACGCGGTGTTCAATTACGCCAACTTCTGGGACGGCCGGGCAAACAACATCTTCAACGGGTCGAGCCCGATCGGCCCGCTCGACGTGAATGCCGGAATCTGGATCAACAACAGCGGCACTCTGGTCGCAGCAGACGGTCTCCATCCCGAATGCGAGCCTCGCCTCCCAGGCGGTGGGACCGCCCTTGAGCGACGTTGAGATGTCGTTCAAGGGCCGCACCTTCCCGGAACTGGGCAGGAAAATGCTCAGCCTCACTCCGCTCGGGCAGCAGACCGTCCACCCGACGGACAGCGTGCTCGGCCCCTCTCCCGGGCCGTGCTCAAGCCGACGGGACGCTCGGCGGCGCCAAGGGGCTTAATACCACTTACGATCAGATGATCAAGGACGCCTTTGTGAGCAATCTCACGTCCACGACCCTGACCACGACGCATCTTGACCACGGGGTACACCGACTGACATTCACCCAGATGGAGGCCAACTTCTCGCTCTTCTGGGGGCTCGCTATTCAGCTCTACGAAGCGACCCTGGTCTCCGACCAGACCCCCTTCGACCAATATCTCGACGATGTGTCGAAAGGCATAATCTCGACCGCTATGAGCGCCAATGCTCAGAACGGTTTCGGAATCTTTTCCTCGCAATGCGCCAAGTGCCACAGCGGCTCTGAGCTCACAGGCGCGTCGGTCTCCAATGCTGAGGCCACCATTGCCGCTACCGGCAGCCTGATCGAAACGGGCGCGACCGATGTGAACGGCTCTCGTAAGCGACATCGGCTTCAACAACATCGGGTCAGGCCTACTGCAGATGACATAGGCAAAGGGGCGGCGTGATCAATTTCCCGCTCTCCTTCGCGGCCCAAGCGATCTCCAAGGCACGAATTCGTCGTCGATACCCTTCGCGACCTTCCCACTCCTGAACGGCGCTGACTGCGTCGTCACCTGTTGCCGTTGACGGCGCCTCTCAAGATCCCGTCGCTCCGCAACGTGGAACTGACGCCTCCCTATATGCACAACGGCAGCATGTTCACCCTCGAAGAAGTGGTGGAATTTTACGCCCGGGGCGGGAACTTCGCGAACCCGGAAATGGACGAGGAAATGTCGCCGATCGGCACGCTCGGCAGTGCGAACAATCACAGGGCCGAAGTGGTGGAATTCCTGAAGGCGCTCACCGATCCCCGCGTGCGCTTGAATCGGCGCCCTTCGACCATCCGGAGCTTCTGCTTCCCCAAGGCGACCCGGAGTTGCCCATGACCAGGCTTCTTGCCACGGGATTCAACGGCCAGGCGGATATCCTGCCGGCCTTCACGATGTTTGTCGTCTCCCCGACCAACAGACCAGCCAGACAATCAACGGAACGCTGGAGCAGGTTGGGGCGGATATCATGGCTGCGCCGACGATTCAGGTGAACGGCGAGCGCCGGCGTACGGCGACCGTCGCAGTTCCGGCAACACCTGGAGCTTCCATGTACCGGGCTCGTTCAGGGTGAAAATATCGATCAGCGCCACGGCCACTGACCTTGCCGGAGTGACGAAAACGATAACCAAGACCATCCTTGCCGGCATTACCGCTCCGGTCGGCTCGGTCGTCATCAACACCGATGACGCCGTCACCAACTCTCCCTTCGTGACCCTTTACCTGAGCGCGGCCGGTCCGAGCGCGGTTACCTCCATGAAGTTCAGCACCGATGGTATTGAATCTTCTCCCCCTATGAAATGTTTGCTCGCAGTCAGGCCCATTACCCTTCCCGCAGGAGATGGGGAGAAAAGGATCTATGTCAGGTTCAGAGACTCGGCAATAGAGAATTAACAGTCTACTTCGACACGATCGTTCTCGACAGCACCGTGCAGCCGGTTTTGACCATTAA
Organism: Nitrospirota bacterium; assembly: GCA_963741205.1. Taxonomy (GTDB): domain Bacteria; phylum Nitrospirota; class UBA9217; order UBA9217; family UBA9217; genus JAJYKN01. Next base: position 137,622 of record CAVUHW010000022.1, on the reverse strand, counting down.
CGTGAACGCCTACGAATGTCAATTACCAGACCGTTTCCGGCACGGTGGATGCGGGGTCTACGGTCAAGGTCACCGTTGACACTCCTGCCGCGGTCGGCCCCGTCACGGTCACCGGCACAAGCTGGAGCGCCCGGATCAGCGGGCTCTCGGGAAGGGCCTAATACGGTCACGGTGCACGCCACTGACGCGAAAGGAGTCGATCAGCACCGCGTCGGCTATCATCATAGTCGATACCAAAGAACCTTTCATAAACGTCGACAGCGCTATCGCGGCCTGTATCAGGCAGGACAGTATCGAGATCGCCGGAACGGCGGAGATAGGGTCGAAAATCAAGGTGATTTGCGATTACGCGAAAGCCGATGTCGTATTCTTCGATGACTTCACTTCGATAACAAAACCAGATGGATCGCCACGATCCTCGGGCTCGTGGAAGAGCTGAACCATTGCGAGGTCTTCGCAATTGACGCGGCCGGAAATAAGGCCGAAGAGAAGGTCGACTTTAACCACGATGACATCAAGCCGGTTATCAACGTAGACGCAAACGTTAAAAAGGTGGCCAAGACCGGCGCGCCCGAGGCCATTACCGGCACGGTTGAGGCCGGAGTAACGCCGACGATGACGGTTAACGGGGCAGCTTACTCTGCGCCCGTAACGGTCAACGGGTCAGCGTGGAGCTGCACGGTTGACGACCTCAAGCCCGGAGACAATATAATCAGGGTCGAGGCCCGTGACTTGTGCGGAAACGTGAACTTCGAGGATTTCCACATATTCGTCATCGAAGCCGACGCCGAACTCGATGGTGTATTTGGCGTGACCGCTGCGGACGCCCTCAAGGCCCTGCGCATAGCGGTCGGGCTTGATATTCCGGCATTCGCGGACATTTTTCACGGCGATCTTTACGCGGACTAACATGATCGACGTGGCCGACGCCATCTTGATCCTGAAAAATGCCATCGGCTTGTTCGACAATGTTCTGGGGTTCGATAACTTGTACCCCTACTTATTATCATCACAAAGGAGATAACCATGAGAATCGCGCTCTGTCATCATTCCGATTTTATTTCTCGCGGTCATCTCACTGTCCGGCTGCGGCGGCGGAGGGGGGAATACGCCTCCTCCGGCTCAACCGGCGACAATCCTGAGCGGAATGGTATCAAAGGGGCCGATCCAGTCAGGAACGGTGAAGGTGTTCGCCATAAATTTTGGCGCTCCGGACTTGTCCACACCGATCGGACAGGCACAGACGGATACCGGCGGCAATTACTCCATAGACCTCGGATCGTACCAGGGGCCGGTCCTCGTAGAGGTAACGCGTGGCTCGTTTACAGACGAGGTAAGCGGCACTTCGGTTGCCCTCAATGCCCCCCTGCGCACGATGATCCCCGATGTTCAGACCGGATCGGCCATAACGGCGGCGGTGACCCCGATGACCGAACTGGCCTTTAGAAAGGCAACGGGCGCCGGGCCTCTGAGCGCCGACTCGATCAATAATGCGAACGCGAGCGTCGCCTCGACCTTCGGCCTCAAGGACATCATCTCAACCCTGCCAGATCCGAACGGCGGAACCGATGATCAGAAAAAGTACGCGTTCGCCTGCGGGACCTTTTCGCAGCTGATAAACGACAACAAGGGTGCGAGAGAATCGCTGGAAGATGCCCTGGTGCGGCTGATAGGCAAGATGGGTGACGAGAAGGAACACGGCGGCAAGCTCTCGACGGACTCCACTGTCCTGATTAACGGGGCCATAACAAATTTCAGCAGCAGCATCTCTAACGTGACGGGCGTGACGGTCGGACCTCTTACCACGCCCACCGCCGGAGTGCTCAAGCTGGCAACTGTCGGCATACCGTTTGTCATTTTCGGGATAGACATGACTATAGCGTTGCCCGCGGGCGTGATCGTTGACGCCGACCCACTCACGGGGGAAGCTACGGCGGGGGTCGTCTCGATCTCCGGCGTTGCCGCCGTCGGCAACAATAGTCTCGTGGTGGCTAAGTACACCCCCGCATCCATAGGACTCCCTGCCCTGCTGCATATCGCTATGCTGAACGACCTGGGTTTCGGCCTGGGCGAGTTTGTCACGATCCAGTTCAAACGACCACCGGGGCGATCTTCCCCCTGACGAATCAATTCTTCGCGGTAAACTTTTTCGCCAAGGGGTTCAACGGTGCGGCGCTCAGCGGCGTCACCGCAGCGCCGTTGTCTGTAGAGGGAATATGATTGTGATATAGTTACAGGTATATGGAACTCAAATTAGAGGGGGCATCAAATTGGGTGGCTCATTTTGAGCTGATAATAACTTGAAAAATATACTGATATCTTTTTAACCCTTATTTTATATTGTTTTATGTTCATCCGGGAGGAGCACGTTCATTCATTGAAGAACACAGATGACTAAGATTAACTCCAGTATTTGTATATGCGTAAGCTTTCTTTGCTTTGTATTTTTAATTCTGCTTAATTCTCGTTCGCCGCCTGTCACAAAAGCGGGACCGATAACTCGCTCGCCACGACGAACCCGGATAACACGACATCGAACCCGAACCACGACTAACCCGACAACTACCAACCCTGCCACCCCTGCGGCGCCGCTCCTTACCGGCATCTTTGTAGATGGCCCCGTGGAAGGGCTGACCTGCATCGTCCGGAGCCGCAGACCGGCACGACGGACGCAGCCGGGGCATTTAAATTCGAGGCCGGGGCTCATGTCCAGTTCAAGCTGGGCAATGTCGTTCTCGGCCAGGCCCCGGGCAAATCCCTCATAACGCCGGTTGATCTCGTCCAGGCCGTCGACTCGGCAGCCACGACCACCGACCCGAGAATCGTTCAGATCACGCAGTTCCTCATGACGGTGAACGCAAACCCCATAACGGCAGCCGACCATGTCAATGTCCTCCTTCGCAATCACGAATGCGGCTTCGGTCCCCGCTGTGAACTTAAGCGCTGCGGCTGTGGACCTGGTTCCGATTCTCGGAGCTATCGTCGCCTCTAAAGACCGTAGTCACTCCAACTGAAGCACTCGCGCACATCCAGACGCTCTCAACCCCTCAACGCCGACGGCGGGAGTTTTTGCGGCCCTTGATTCTGCAACGACCCCGAAGCTCGGGCTGAAGCTTTCCTTAACGCCGAACCTAGTCGGGAGACGGCTTTAACGTGACGGGCATTGCGGCCAGTATCGACGGTCCAACCTGGACCATCGCGGGCACGTGGACCTCAACGGCTCCCTGCAGGCATTCGGCAGCGGAGATCGCTCCCGCACCTGCCTCCCGCCGCACATGACGATCACGGGGGCGGTGGCCTCGGCAACACAGTTGACCGCGTCTGTGAGCTTCACGTTGAATAACTTACCTCAGCAGGTAGCCTTCCTGTTCGAGAAGGCCGTCGCTCCCGCAGTGCGGCCAGGTAAGCTTGCGCTTGCCAGCCGACCCCGGAGTCCCACCTGTCGCAGGCGATTCAGGTCACATTGCGGCTGATCTCAGCATTCTGGCCGACGGCCAGGTAAATGGGCATTTTGTACAGGGACAGGAAACGGGAGTCTGCGCTCGCCGTCTCGTCAGGGCGGCCGGTATGCCACGCTTTCCGGCATTGTCACGAGCACAGGTACCGTCATCGCAATCGGCGGCATGCCCGGCACGAGCGAGTCGTTTTTATCTCCGGAGTTCCACTCCGTTCGCCCGCCGCCTTCCTGACCGGGATCGTTAATCCCGATGGGCTCCGCATCGGTCACGGCTAACAGCACAGGTCTCACAACTCGCGGCCCTGACGATACCGCCGCTAAGCTTCGTCACAGCAACGAATGCCTTTGTCGGTCTCTACGTAGGAACGCACTCCGACACAAAGGCGCCCGGACTTTACCGAGCACCGTTGCGTTTGGTGTTAACAATCGACGGCTCCGCACATGGGTGTGCCAGATTTTTCAAAGGCCTGGCGAAACAACCGGAGAGCGACGATCTTCTCGATGGGACTGTGGACGCGGGCGGCGTCCTCGGCATTCCGCCTGCTCCCTTCCCGCCTACAGGTCTGATGCCATCCTCGGGAACCCTGGCGTCCCCGGCCTGGCAATGACAAGTGACGATGGCGCTACAGCGCCGCAATTCCCCGGTTCCATGGGTGGTACGATCAGCCGCCGGTTCCGTGACAGGGGGGCATGGACAACCGGACCGGTCGTAGCATCACGGAACGTTTACAGCGAACCTGTTGCCGTAGCCGGATTCCCGCTTATGTAATCGTGCTATGAGCACAGTAAGAACCGGGATGAGGCCGCTAAAAAAATCCATTCAATTTCGGGCGGGCAGAAATGCCCGCCCGTTTCATTGTTGCAAGTCGCTGACATCTCTCCTGTAAGCAGAGTTCTCTTTTCTCAGATGAATAGCATTCTGCTCCCTTTCCCGTTTCATTAACAATCCTATATACGTTTATTAGTAAATTTTATGAGGGTTTCCGGGTTTTTTCTTGACAAAAAAAAGGCGTTCCTGTAAATTTTTCGGGTATTATAGACGGGTTGCATAAGGAGTGTACGTTATGATGAAAGAAGCGCCGGTTTTCCTCCATTTCAATATCCCGGGTCTCTCAGAAGAGGGACAGATCGTAGTTGCGTACTCATGGCTGGCCATGGCAATCCTCATCGGGCTCGCGCTGGCTGCGCGCTTCTCGCTCAAGAAGACCGCGCCCACGGGCTTGCAGAATTTTCTGGAGACCATTGTCAGCGCGCTCGAGAACTTCGTCGTGGATATCATGGGACCGGAAGGCACGCACTACCTGTCGCTCATCGGCTCGCTCTTCCTGTTCATTCTCGTGTGCAACCTCCAGGGGCTCATCCCCGGCTTCGATTCGCCCACCGCGAACATCAATACCACGCTTGCGCTTGCGTTGGTGACCTTCACCGCGACCCATTATATCGGCATCAAACGACATGGCATCGGATACATCAAGCATTTTATGGGACCGATTTGGGCCCTTGCGCCGCTCATGCTCCCCATTGAGCTCATCAGCCATTTCGCCCGCGTGATGTCTCTCACGTTTCGTCTTTTCGGCAACATGGTGGCCAAGCATAAACTTCTTCTCGTGCTCGCGCTCCTGGCGCCGTATATCGCGCCGGTGCCGATCCTCGGACTGGGACTTCTCGTGGCCTTTGTCCAGGCGCTTGTGTTCACCCTGCTGACCATGCTCTATCTTTCAGGATCCGTCGAGGAGGCGCACCTGGGAGGCGATCACCACTAAGCACATGACCCCGGGGTCGAAATTCCTTCCCAAGGAGGGACCCCCCCGGGAGGTAGTAATCCGGCACTATTCCGGCCAGAAATTCACTTTTAAAGAAAGGAGGCGATTCAATGAAGAAAACTGTTGCAATCATCGTCCTGGTGTTCAGTCTGATGCTCGTCGCGTCCGCAGCGTTCGCAGCAGAGGCAGCGGCATCACCTGATACAGCCAAGCTCGGGTTTTTCTCCACGGTCGCTGCGTTTTCAGCCCTTGCAATCGCCGTCGCCGCATTCGGCACCGGCATCGGCATGGGCCTCAGCATCAGCAAGGCCGTGGAAGGCATCGCACGCAACCCCGAGGCATCCGGCAAGATCATGACCACTATGATCGTTGGTCTGGCCCTGATCGAGTCGCTGGCGATCTACACCCTGGTCGTCGTGCTCATCCTGCTCTACGCAAAGCCGTTTGGAATCTAACCACCGAAGATCCTGCGCAACAACAGAAAGGGACGGTCCATTGGACCGTCCCTTTTTTATTTCTGATATCCAGGCCAAGCCGCGCCCTCGGTGCAACTGACATCCCCGAATATATTACCGGGGGGATAGGGTTTCCACCGGCATCCCGGATAAACAGGATTCCCCTCGGCTTAGAGCATGCTGGGGCAGGCTTTAGAGGCGTTCACCCTGCATTCGCGCTAACGCATGGCCTGTATTCGCGCGGCGCACTCATAGGCACTGGCCACAGGCTCATAAGCGCTGGGTGCAGGCGGGATGAAGCTCCCGGGTTAACCCGGTCCGGGGTCTTTGCTCATGCCGCGTTTTTTTCGGATTTGCCGTCGCCCAGGATCTTGGCCTCTCCTCCGACCCTTGCATTGCCCGATAGTCTCGCGTTTCCGCCGACCTCGGCCCTTTCACGCACCTCAGCAAGGCCGCCGACCATCGCACTGCCGTAAACACTGGCAAAACCGAAAACCTTGGCGTCGCCCGTAACCTTTGCATGACCGAACACCTTGGCGTTTCCGAAGATTTCCGCCCGTCCTGAAACCACGGCTTGGTCGAAAACCCATGCGTTACCGAAGATAAAGGCCTCGCCCGTGAGCTTGCAACGGCCGCATATCTTGGCGAAAGGACCGACGAAGACGGTATCCGCGACTTCTGCGGTCTCGGCCACCATGCCGCCGCCATTGGGATGATGGTGATATTTGATGCCGTCAATTTCTACAACCGGTACTGTCGATAACACCCGGATATCCATAGTACACCTCCGAAAGTGAAAGATAATATTATTGTCTTATTGTCCGCGTCCAGTCCCTCCTGCGGGCATGTTTCAAATTAGAATTCCGCGTTATTTAAATCATAGCCAGAATGCTGTTTTGTCAATCAAGCCCTCCATTCGTATACGAAAATCAAGTACGTGGTTGAGCAAGTTGGCTTGCGTGTCTCATTTTTTTTGAAAAATCCCGTTGACAGGGAAGTTAATAATATCTCTTCGCGCTCCTTTCGACACATGAGAGGGATGTTGTTCCGCAGAAACCTCCATACTTGCTGAGAGTTAGAATATGATGTCCCGCAAATCTCTGAGTCATCCGGAATCCTTCCCGTATTTTGCTTTTGATTCGACCGATAATTTGCTATAATAGCCGCCTACGCAACGTGAACGTCTTGTAGAAGGAGCCCATAACACGATGAGTACCCAAAGTCCTGTTCGAGTCCGCTTTGCTCCGAGCCCCACCGGCGCGCTGCATATCGGCGGCGTACGCACGGCCCTGTTCAACTGGCTTTTCGCCCGCCACCACGGCGGACAATTCATTCTCCGCATCGAGGACACGGACCGCACGCGGTCCACGGACGAATCCATCGCGATCATCCTGGACGGCATGAAATGGCTCGGCCTTGATTGGGACGAAGGACCGTTCCGCCAGACGGACCGCATGGACATCTATCGCGAGCATGTCGACAAGCTCTTGAAGGAAGGCAAAGCGTACTATTGCTACTGCACACCCGAAGAACTCGAGGCGAGACGAAAGGCGGCCCTGGCCTCCGGCAAGCCGCCCAAGTACGACCGGAAGTGCCGATCGCTTTCCGGGCCTGTTCCGGGAAGGACGCCCGCGGTCCGGTTTCTCTCGTCCGATCAAGGTCAGACCATCGTCCGCGACCTCATCCGCGGCGCAGTCACCTTCGAGAACCAGCAGCTCGACGACCTCATCATCCAGCGCTCGGATGGGCTGCCGACATACAATTTCGCGGTCGTCGTGGACGACGTGACGATGAAGATCACACAGGTGATCCGCGGGGACGATCATTTGAACAACACCCCGCGCCAGATACAGCTTTACGAGGCCTTCGGCTACGAGCCGCCCGAGTTCGCCCATCTGCCGATGATCCTCGGATCCGACAAGACGAAATTGTCAAAGCGCCACGGCGCGACTGCCGTGACCGAATACATCGACCTCGGTTATCTGCCCGAGGCCCTCGTGAACTACCTTGCCCGCCTGGGCTGGTCCCACGGCGACCAGGAGATCTTCTCGAACAAGGAACTCATCGAAAACTTCTCGCTGGAAAACGTCGGCAAGGCCCCGTCTGTCTTCAACCCGGAAAAACTTCTCTGGCTGAACCACCACTACATCCAGCAGGCAGACCCCGTCAGGCTTGCGGCTCTGATGCTCGAGCTCCTGAGGAAGGACGGGATCGTCGCCGCGGGCAGCGAGCCTGACCGCGAGTGGCTGAAGAAGCTCGTGAAGATCCTCACGGAGCGGAGCCATACGCTCGTCGAGATGAAGACCGCGGCCGTTCCGTTTCTCGTCGACGAGATCACGATGGACGAGAAGGCGAAGACGAAACATCTGACACCCGACGTCGCGCCGCTCCTCTCGGACCTGGCGGGACGACTGAAAACCGTGGAACCCTTCATTCATTCGGAAGTGGAAAAGGTGTTCAATGCCCTCGTGGCAGAAAAGGGCATCAAGCTCGGAAAGCTCGCCCAGCCCGTGCGCGTGGCCCTGACCGGCGGCACCGTAAGCCCCGGCATCTTTGACGTGCTCGAGGTGATGGGGAAGGAAAAGACCATCAAACGGATCGAGGCGGCGATCCATTAGCCGTCCTCGTCATACAAGTCTTCGCGCATCCGGGCAGACTTGATTCCGGTTGTCAAACCTCCGTATTTCCACGAGAATGAACCCGTGCGTTTGGACCTGTTCCTCAAGACCAGCAGGCTTGTAAGGCGTCGAACCCTGGCCAGGGAAATGTGCGACGACCGGCCGTGTGCTCGTGAATGGCCATGACGCCAAACCCGCAAAAGAAGTGGGGCAGGGAGACGTCATCACGCTGAAATTTTCCACGCGGATCATCGAGCTGGAGGTCCTGTCCGAGCCGGCCGCGCCGTCGAAAAAAATCAGGACGGAAGAGGCGTACCGGATAACCTCGGAGAGCCGGTTGCCGAAGGAAGACGTATGGAACGAAAACCACTCATCGTCATAACCATGGGCGATCCGGCCGGAGTCGGCCCGGAGATCATAGCGAAGGTCCTCGAAAGCGGCGAACTCCATCCGCTCTGCAGGCCCGTCGTAGTCGGCGATGCAGGGGTGATGGAAAAGTTGATCGAAGAGATGCATCTATCGGTCTCCGTGCGCGCCATCGCATTCGCTTTCCGAGGCCGACCCCGCGAAAGGCCGGCTGGACGTTCTTGACCTCAGGATGGTAGACCTTGCAGGCCACCGCTGGGGAAGGCCTGACGTCTCTTCGGGCAAGGCGGTCGTCGCGTACATAAAAAAAGCCGTGGAATCGGTCCTGAGCGGCGCGGCCGACGCCATCGTCACGGCGCCGATCAATAAGGAGCTGATGAATGCGGCGGGGCACCGGTACGCGGGGCACACGGAACTTCTTGCCGACCTGACGCACTCGAAGGATTACGGCATGCTGTTCGTGGGCGGCGGGCTCAGGGTCGTCCTCGCAACCATTCATGTCGCGCTCAAGGACGTCCCCAGGCGCATCACGACCGACTCGCTTCACCGGACCCTGCGGCTGGCCCACAAGGCCATGCGCTCCTTCGGCATCGACAAACCGCGCATCGGCGTGGCCGCCCTGAACCCCCACGCGGGAGAAGGAAGACTCTTCGGCTCCGAGGAATGGGACACGATCCTTCCTGCCGTGATCAAGGCCAGGGCGGAGGGCATCAACGCAAGCGACCCGATACCCGCCGACACCCTGTTCTACAAGGCGAGAAACAATTACTACGACGTCGTCGTCGCCATGTACCACGACCAGGGCCTGGCCCCTCTCAAGATGCTTGCCTTCGGGAACGCCGTCAACGTCACCATCGGACTCCCTCTCATCCGCACCTCCGTGGACCACGGGACCGCCTATGATATCGCGGGCAAGGGTTGCGCCGACCCGACGAGTCTCCTGGAGGCCGTTAAGCTCGCAGCGCAAATGTCGCGGCACGCTCACAATACGGGGGAACGCGCGTGAGCGACAGTCATTCTTTTCCGTTGTCGAGCAGCGCTCATCTTTTCTCCGCCGAATTTTTCGTTTCTTCTCTTTCTCTTATACCGGGATTTGGAATTTGCGATTTGGCGTTTTAGATTATTAGGGAATTTGTTCTCATCAGGGAGGAGCAAGCATGGAAGATCTGGCAAAATCCGACACCTGGCGTGTGTTCAGAATCATGGCGGAACTGGTTGAGGGTTTTGAGGCCCTGAACGGCGTCGGACCCGCCGTGACCATTTTCGGAAGCGCTCGGATCGCCCCCGGTTCACCCTACTACAACAAGTGTCTGAAAATCACCGAGCGTCTGGCGAAAGACGGCTTCGCCGTCATCTCGGGAGGCGGGCCAGGCATCATGGAGGCGGCAAACAAGGGCGCGCAGAACGCAAACGGTGTCTCCGTCGGCCTGAACATAGAGCTTCCCATGGAGCAGGCCCAAAACCAGTTTCAGGACATTCGGGTCGAATTTCGCTACTTCTTCGTGCGCAAGCTGATGTTTGTGAAATACGCCGTGGGGTATGTCATCTTCCCCGGCGGATTCGGGACCATGGACGAACTCTTCGAAGCGCTCACGCTCATTCAAACGAAAAAGATACGGAGCTTCCCGGTCGTGCTGGTCGGCAAGGAGTACTGGGCAGGCCTGTTCGACTGGCTCCGGAAGACGATGCTCGCGGAAAAAAACATCAGCCCCGAGGACCTCGACCTCATGCACGTGGTCGACGATCCCGAAGAGGTCTGCGCCATCATCAACACGCGGTACAAGGACCGCGTGACCGGCATTCATGAGGACCGAAGAGATAAGGCCAGGAAGGGCGTCTGAACTAATGAGCATGGCGCAGAGCGCAAAGAGCATAGCGAAAATGCTGAAAGCAACGCCATGCGTAAAAGATGCTCGCTATGCGCTTTGCGCTTATCTGCCTTTTCTTCAGACGGGCGCGGTTTGCCCGCTGTTTGAGAAGCTGAGCCGCGCGCATCCTGCGGAACCAGCGCTCGATGGTCTCGCGGTAGATCATGGTGAGCAAAATGAGGAAAATACTTACGCCGGCCAGCGTGAAGAGCGCGCCGTACCGCCGGTGGCGGAAGAATGTGCCTCCGAGCGTGAGCAGCGTGGTGCCGAGGAGCCGGCCGGATGTCGAGACGATGAGAAAATCACGCTGACCCATATGTCCCAGTCCGAGCAGGTAGCAGAGAATGTCCTTGGGAAAGCCGGGGATGAGAAACATGAGAAAGGCGAGGAACATGCCTTTGTGTTTCATCACGTAGTCGTAACGATCGATCGTCTCGCGTTTCACGACCCTCTCGACGAGGGGCCGGCCAGCGAGCCGGGCAAGGAGAAACGCCACCCATGAGCCGAGGGCCAGTCCTACGGTCGAATAGAGTGTGCCCCACATCGGTCCGAAAAACACCCCGCCGACAAAGCCCGTCACCTCGCCGGGAACAGGGGCCGCAACGACCTGCAGCGCCTGGAGTCCGATGAAAATAAAAGCAGCATATGCGCGATGCGCGTTGATGAGGTTCAGCAGCCGGTGCCGGTTGGTGAAATACTCGATAAATCCATGGGCATACAGAAGATAGACAACGCCGGCCAGCACGAGGCCGGCCAACGATACGCCGGCGATGGTCTTCTTGTCAAGTTTTATCATCCCGGCATCCGCACCCGTTAATTCTTGAAGAGATCGTTGAGCGCGCGGCGCGCTTCATCGGCATTGCCTTTGACGCTCGACCTGTCGGCGAACACGAAATAATCGCAAAAATTGGCTTTTGCTTTTTCCTTCACCAGCTCCGCAACGGTTTCCCGGCACTGTTTCGAGACAGCAGGATCGTGGAATCTGCAATTGAGGCAGCAGCGCAGGTCGGCCCCGCAGGAGGGACAGGCATCCCTTCTTCCTACGCTCCGGCCGATTGTCAACGCCTTATTGCAGGAATGGCAGATATTCATAATTTTGTATATTAACGTATCATCTTGTTTTAGACAAGTTGAAAAATGAAGAGGAAACCTTCTTGACTCTTAACATGGTTTCCTATAATATGGTCGCGAGGCTTTATCATTATTTAATCTAGAAATCAAGGTGTTACGCCCGTCCGCCGATGCCTCGCGCGCGGCGCTCCGAGAGCAAACAGCAAGGAGTTATACATGGCTTATGCGACGCGCACGCTGTTGACCGCCGCGCTGATGATGTCATTGTCCGCACCGGGCTTCGCTGCGCAGAAAGAATCCGGTGGCCTCCCGAAGCGCAGCATCGGGATATCAAGAACTCGATCTACGCTCTTGCGGCCGAAGCAGAAGACCTTAAAGCGGGCAAGAGCCCGTCGGCGCCAACGGTCGGCGCCGGCAGATCGCAGAGGATGGCCGGCAAGCCGTCGCCGGAAATGGAGCCCGGCGAAAACCAGCAGGGCATCATCAAGATGCCGGACGAAAAAAAATCTAATCTGCAGAACTTTGTCGGATCCTGGTATTTCAAGGATGTTCTCCGCGGGGAAGAGTTTACCATTGAAGCGTTCGAAATAAGCAAAAACGCGAGCGGCGACTTCGTCCTTGCACCGCCGAAACGAGCCGCCGACAGCTATGCAAGCGTAACCCAGTTCGAAATCAACGACAGGAACCTGAAGTTGCAGCTCCGGTGGAAAATGAAATCGGTTGTCGGGTACTGGAAGACGGAAACTTACGATCTCATCCTTTCCGGGGACGGAAAGACGTTGACAGGCTCCCATAATCAGAAAAGCGTGGGAGGAGGAACGATCTACATGGATCGCGTACTCTTCCGTCGGTAGCCGGAAACGTATGAACACCGGAAAAATTGAACCCCCTCTTTCATGAAGCGTATTCAAAACTCAAAATGGCGAGGTAGAGCACATGGCGGCGAAAGTCTATGTAGAAAATCTTCCCTGCGACATAACCGAAGACAGGCTGGAGGACATCTTTTCACAGATCGGGGCCGTCGAATCCGTTAAACTGGAGACCGATCTGATCACGCGGCGTCCCAAATGCGCGGGGTACGTGGAAATGTCTCTCGATGTGGATGCCTTCCGGGCAGTCAATTGTTTTAACGGAGCCACATTCAGGGACAGAAAAATCCATGTGGAAGAGGCAAGGCCATTCTACGAGACGGCGAAGGAAATACTCCTTCAACGCGTCCACCTCCTGGCGCAGTATGGCGCTGATTTAAAAAAGCAGTTGCCGAGATGGCACTGATCCAATTTGCTCGGCCCGGAAGAAGATCATCCGGCATGTTATCTTCCCTCCGCGCGCATGCCCTCTCTAAAGAGCGCCGCAGGATGCGGCGCTTTTTAGGATCACTAAACCGGATCAGCAGGGCGCGTAAATGAAGCTGGCGACAGCTATGCCTGCCAGCTCATAATAGGTTACCTCCACGTTGCTTCCGACCTTGATGACTTCTAACGGCTTGTCTGCATCGCACACCTTCACAGTCGTCTGACCGCTTACGAAGATGTTCAATTCGTCATCCGGGATTGTTTTACCAAGTTCATGCGATTGCAGCGTCAGGCTTTTCATTTGGTGAAATGTGTCGACCGCCGTAATCTTTCCGTTAAGGGTTTCTGCATTTCCCTGCATGCTTTCCCCCGCCCTTGCGATGCTTGCGATGGATATGATGAAAAGCGCGGTTACCATGACAGCGACAATCACGGTGAGAAGGTCCGTTGCCTTTGCCGTTTGAGTTGCAGTTCTCGTCGCTCTTGGTGCCATAATCTGCGCCTCCCTTCTTTGTGAGATATCCGACCATGCAATAGCAGGGTTCCTTGCTTCCTGTTTTAAATATATTACGGGTTACGAAATTTGGCAACACGTGGCTAGGCGAAAAGGATTACCGGAGAAGAGTCCGTTGCAAATTTTCTTGCCGTAACGACCAGATGATTAGTCCTGCACCGCGAGCGGCTATGCCTGATGCGGGGTGCTACAATATGAATAGAAGGAGGTCAACGCGACCCTCTTCATGCGACATCATGCTTGTCGCGAAGGCGAGGTGATTAAGATGCTACTCGTGTATCTGCTTTTTGCGCTGACGGTTTCTACAGTATTAACAGCGCTTTTTTCGGAGCGCATCCCCGAGAATAGAAAGGGCGAGGCGTTCATCGGTTTTTTCGCTGTGCTCATGGCCCTGGCATGGGCGGCGGATAATTGGCTGTTTCCGGCGCTCGCGGGCGGGTTAAAAACAGCTTGGGTGGCGGCCCTGACTTTGATCGTTTTCGGAGGAGTTTTCTTAGCGTCCGCGGTCCTTTCGGTTCGGACGCCCGGTCCCTTGAAGCATGCCGTGGTATATCACAACGGCAGGCTTGACGCGGAAGCCGCAGTCTTCGACTTGGCCCTCTGGTTCGCAATGCTGGCGGCTGGAATTACCGTTATGAAGTCTATCGGCTTATAGACGTTTCCATCTGCCGGATAACGGTGCCGCCATGATTGGACCGGAAAAATGCTTGCAGAAAATATGAAGCGCAAAAAAGAGGATGGCGTTTCCGCCATCCTCTCTATGATTCTCCCGTTCTTAACCGTTTAGTCTCAGTCAACAAATCCCTCCTCATTGAAGAAAAATGGATTCAACCCCTCATTGAAGAAGAACGGATTGAAGCCCGGGAAGAATGGTTGTTCAAACGGCTGCGGTGCAAAGAACGGCCGTGATTCAACAGCCGGCCTCGGCGCGATGATGGGCCCCGGCGCCACTCTGGGCGCTAACGGCTGGTTGATCGGCGGCTGAACAACACCTGCGTTCGGTACTGCAACCGCCGCAAACGCGCTGCCACTCATGATGATCGTCATTCCGATCAACAGCGATGCGACGATGATCCCGAACGTCAGGATGATTTTACCCGTCTTGGTTGACATTATCTTCACTTCCCTTCAGGGCTGCTCCTTGAATCTATTCGCGAGCAATCGAGAAATTTGACTGCTTCAACAGCCCTATAAATAAATTAAAACTTACCGTCCTTAATGTCAAGATAGACATAAATCGTGCGACTATATTAATACTATGCTATGAAGTATCATCACCCCAAAATACGAACATCCTATGACTTTGGACTGCATGGCTTGTTATGTAACAACACTTTTAGGACCAGCGGGGATATCGATTTTATCGAAAGGAATGAAGACTCAGAAAAACCCTTTAAAAACACAAAAGCCTCCAGAAGGAATATCTGGAGGCTTTTGCTTTTTTTAAACCTTTTTAGAACAGCCCTGAGACCTTGCCGGTGTTTACATCCACGTCCACGCGGCGGAATGCCGGGTTGGAGCTCGTTCCGGGCATGAGGCTGATCGTCCCTGCGCACGGGCACAGGAACTTGGCGCCCGAGTAGATCAGGACGTCCCTGATGGGCAGCGTCCAGCCCTTGGGCACTCCCTTGAGCGGTCGGATCGTGGGTGAGGCTCAGATGGGTCTTGACCATCATGGTGGCGTAGTCGGCGTACTTGGGATCGTCTTCCAGCATCTTGGCCTTGGCTTCAGCTTCGGGCAGCCAGGAAACGCCGTCGGCGCCGTACACTTCCTTGGCGATTAGCGCCACGCGGTCGCGCAGCTTCATCTCCAGCGGGTAGAGGAACTTGAAATCGTTCTTCTCGTTGCAGGCGTCGATGACCGCGTCGGCCAGTTCCAGTGCCCCCTCGCCGCCCTTGAGCCAGTGCTGGGATTCGGCGCAGCGGGCGCCGGCTGCTTCGGCGGCCTTCTTGACAGCGGCCACTTCGGCATTCGGTGTCGGTGTAAAAACGGTTGATGCAGACCACCGGGTTTATGCCGGACTTGCGGATGACGTTGATCATGTGGACCATGTTGGCGCAGCCCTTTTCAACCAGGCCCACATTCTCCTTGGTGTACTCTTCGGGCAGGGCCTTGCCGGCCACGACCTTGGGGCCGCCGCCGTGCATCTTCAGGGCGCGGACGGTGGTGGTGAGCACCGAAACGTGGGGTTTCAGGCCGCTGAAACGGCACTTGACGTTCCAGAACTTCTCAAAGCCGATGTCGGCCGCAAAGCCGGACTCGGTCACATGGTAGTCGAACAGCTTCAGGCCGACGCGGTCGGCGATGATGGATGACTGGCCGACGGCGATATTGGCGAACGGCCCGGCATGGACGAAGCAGGGGTTGTATTCGGCCGTGCACATGAGGGTGGGGTTGATGGTATTGCGCATGAAGGCGGCCATGGCGTTGCCGACTTCCAGATCGCCGGTGGTAACCGGTTTGCCGCTTTTGTCGAAGGCAACGGTGATGTTGTTCAGGCGCTGCTTCAGGTCCGCGAGGTCTTTGGCTATGGACAGGATGGCCATGCACTCGGAGCCGACAGCGATGCCGAACTTGGACTGCATCATGAAGCCGTCCGTCCGGCCGCCGATGCCGATGATGATATTGCGGAGGCTCTGGGCGCAGAAGTCCATGATCCACCCCATCTCCACGCGGGTGGGGTCGATGTCGAGACGCCTCATCTTGGTGAGACGCGCCAGCTGCTCGTCGTTGTAGTTGCGCTCGTGCTGCATGCGGGAGGTCATCGCCACCATGGCCAGGTTGTGGGCGTTCATGATGTCGTTGATGTCGCCGGTGAGGCCCAGTGAGAACTCGGTCATGGGGATCAGCAGGGAGTTGCCGCCGCCGGCCGCGGTGCCCTTGACGTTCATGGTGGGACCGCCGGAAGGCTGGCGCAGCGCCCCGCCGACGTTCACACCGCGCTTGCCCAGGCCTTCCATCAGACCGCACGAGGTGGTGCTTTTGCCTTCGCCCAGAGGGGTCGGGGTGATGGCGGTCACCTCGATGTACTTGCCGTCAGGCTTGTTCTTGAGGCGGTTGATGACCTTGAGAAAGTCGATCTTGGACAGGCGGCCCATGGGCAGCATCTCGTCCTTTTGCAGGCCCAGTTTCTCGCGCCACTGTTCCGGCGTGGGCATTTTCTTTTCCGCTTCTTCGGAAATCTGCCAGTCGGCTAACTTCGTTGCATCATAGGGCATAGCAATTCCTCCTTTTTTTAATATGCGGGCCTCGTGTGGCTCACATTGAAATACTATCTTTGAGACTCCGAACGTCTCCGCGTAATCCGTGATTACGCCTTTTCGATCCGAACTGCGGAAACCTTGAAGGAGGGGATCTTTGCTATAGGATCGAGCGAGGTGTTGCTCGTCAGCATGTTGGCCGCCGCTTCCTTGAAATGGAAGGGGATGAATACCACGCCCTTTGCCGGCCGCTTGGAAACCACGTGCTTTCACAGTGATGGACCCGCGCCGCGAGCTCACTTTGACCTTCGAGCCTCCCTCGCAAGGGACAGGGCCTTCGCGTCCGCCGGATTGATCTCGACATAACGCCTCGGGCGACACCGTGTCGATCGCTTTCACGCGCCTCGTCATGCTGCCGGTGTGATACTGGAACAGCTGCCGCCCGTGGTCAGGAGGAAGGGATATTCTGTGTCCGTTTGTTCGATGGACGGCTTGTATGTGACGAGGTGAACCTGCCTTTCCCGCGCGGGAACCCGCCCTTGAACAGATACGGCGTTCCCGGATGGTCGGGTGCGGGCAGGGCCACTGGAGGCCCCCGTCCTGCAGCCTCGCGTAGCTCATGCCCTCCATGGCAGGCCATGCCCGGCAGATCTCGCGGAACACCTCTACCGTGTGGGCGTAGCTCATCTCATAGCCCATCCGCCTGGAAAGCTCCATGATGATCTGCAATCCCCCTTGGCCTCCCCCGGGGGGTTTACGGCGTGCCGACGCGCTGCACGCGGCGTTCGGTGTTCGTGAACGTGCCATCCTTCTCGGCGAAGGCCGTGGCAGGCAGGACCACGTGGGCCAGCTCGGCGGTCTCAGTCATGAAGATGTCCTGGACCACCAGAAATTCGAGCGCCTTGAGCGCTTTGATGGTGTGCGCCATGTTCGGGTCGCAGACGACGGGGTTCTCGCCCATGATGTACAGGGCCTTGAACGTCCCCTTTTCCGCCGCGTCGAGCATCTCCG
The DNA here is from genome assembly GCA_963741205.1 of Nitrospirota bacterium. Classification (GTDB taxonomy): domain Bacteria; phylum Nitrospirota; class UBA9217; order UBA9217; family UBA9217; genus JAJYKN01. The sequence goes on along the minus strand of CAVUHW010000022.1, from coordinate 120,003 downwards.
GACGCGGTGATCCCTTCGTTGGGTCGAAAGTTTCACCTTCCACAGCTCCTCGAACTTCCGCCTGGTTCTCCGGGAGGCTCACCTTCTGGTATCCGGGATAGTTGTTGGGGCTGCACCCCATGTCCGTGGAGCCCTGGACGTTGTTCTGGCCGCGTAGCGGGTTGACTCCCGCGCTTTCCTTGCCCAGGTTTCCGGTCATCAGCGCGAGGTTGGCGATAGAGAATACGTTCTCCGTGCCGTGGGCATGCTGGGTGATCCCCATGGTGTAGTAGATGCCGGCCTTGTCGGACTCGCCGTACATCCGTGCGGCTTTCACGATGGTTTCCGCAGGGACGCCGGTGATCTTCGAGGCGGCCTCGGGTGTGAACTCCTCGATGTTCTTTCTGAACGCGTCGTCAAAGCCCTCGGTCAGGGACGCGATGAAGTCCTTGTCCTCGAGGCCCTCCTTCATGATCACGTGCATCATCCCGTTTAAGAGCGCCACGTCCGTTCCGGGTTTGTGCTGCATCCAGATGTCGGCGAAGCGGACCAGAGGCACGCGCCGCGGATCGGCGATGATGATCTTCGCGCCCTTCCTCTTCGCCTTGATCATCCGGAGCGCGACAATGGGATGGTTCTCCTTGGTATTGGAGCCGATGACGAACAGCACATCGTTGTTCTCGATCTCCGCGATCGAATTCGTCATTGCCCCGGAACCGAATACGGTGGCCAGACCGGCCACAGTCGTGCTGTGTCAGTAGCGTGCGCAGTGGTCGACATTGTTCGTGCCAATGCCCGCGCGCATGAATTTCTGGAATAGGTAGTTTTCCTCGTTGGTGCAACGTGCCGAGGAGAGGCCGCCGATTGCATCGGGACCGTGCTTCTTCTTGATGGCGGCAAGCTTCTCGGCGATGTAGGCCGAATGCCTCGTCCCAGGAGGCGGGTACGAGCGCGCCGTCCTTCCTGATGAGCGGCGTCGTGAGCCGGTCCGGGCTGTTGAGGAAGCCCTGGCCGAACCTCCCCTTGACGCAGAGCCAGCCTTCGTTGATCGTGTCACGGCGCGAGGTGACGCGCACCACTTCATTCCTGGAGACGTGCAGGGTGAGGTTGCATCCGCATCCGCAGTAGGAGCAGATGGTCTCGACTTCCTTCACGTCCTTTTCCCTGCCCTTGCCCAGGGCCTGCTTGGAGATGAGCGCGCCGGTCGGGCAGATGCTGACGCACTGGCCGCAGAATTCGCAGTCCAGGTCCTTTTCGAAGGCCGGCGTCACCTTGGCGGTGAATCCCCTGCCGGAGATGTCGATCGCTCCGAGGCCCTGGATCTCGTCGCAGACCCGGACGCACTTGCCGCACAGGACGCACTTCTCCATGTCCCGTTCGATAAAGGGGTTCATGTCCTTTTTGGTGTACTGGCGCCGCTGGCCCCAGAAGCGGTTCGCACGGAGGTCGTAGAAGTAGGCCAGTTCCTGGAGTGTACAGTCCCCTGCCCGCTCGCAGACCATGCAGTCGTTCGGGATGGTCGGAAAGGAGCAGTTCGACAATGGTTCGTCGCTGGCGCTCGATCAGCTCGTTCGACGTTTCCACGTCCATGCCATCGGTCGCCGGCGTCGTGCATGCCGTCACCGGACGGGGCATGCCCTTGACCTGGACCAGGCAAAGCCTGCATCCGCCGTGGGGTTCAAGCCGCGGGTCGTCGCAGAGCGTGGGAATGTGGATGTCGTTGCGCCGTGCGGCCTCGAGGATGGTTACGCCCATCGGCGCGGTTATGTGTTTGTTGTTAATGATGAGTTTTAACATGGTTACCCTTTTTTGATCGCTTTGAACTTGCACGTTTCGAAGCAGGCGCCGCATTTGATGCAGAGGTCCTGCACGATCTTATGCGGCTTCTTTTTCTCACCCATGATGGCGCCAGCGGGACAGACCCGCGTGCAGAGGGTGCAGCCCTTGCAGAACTCCTCAAGGATGGAATAGGTGAGCAGGTCCTTGCACACGCCCGCCGGGCAGCGGTGTTCGTAGATATGCGCGTCGTACTCGTCGCGGAAATATTTGATCGTGGAGAGAACCGGATTCGGCGCGCTCTGGCCGAGTCCGCAGAGCGACGAGGTCTTCACGTCGCTGGCGAGAGTTTGGAGAAGGTCGATGTCGCCTTCCCTGCCCTTGCCTTGAGTGATCCGCGTCAGGATTTCGAGAAGACGCTTGGTGCCAATCCTGCACGGCACGCATTTTCCGCAGGATTCCGACTGCGTGAACTGCAGGAAGTACTTGGCCACGTTCACCATGCAGTCTGTCTCGTCCAGGACCACCATGCCACCCGAGCCCATGATGGAGCCGACCTTGCCGAGCGACTCATAATCCAGGGTGGTGTCGATGATGGAGGAGGGGATGCATCCGCCGGATGGGCCGCCGGTCTGGACGGCCTTGAGCTTCCTGCCGCCTTCGATGCCGCCGCCGATGTCGTAGATGACCTCTTTGAGCGAGATGCCCATAGGCACCTCGATCAAGCCCGAGTTCAGGATCTTGCCGGTGAGCGCGAAGACTTTCGTCCCCTTGCTCTTTTCCGTGCCCATGCTCGCATACCAAGCGGCGCCCTTGCGCATGATGTACGGAACGTTCGCGAGCGTCTCCACGTTATTGATGATCGTGGGATAGCCCCAGAGGCCCTTCTGGACGGGGAAAGGCGGCTTGGCCCGCGGCTGTCCGCGCTTGCCCTCGATGGAAGCAATAAGGGCCGTCTCTTCTCCGCAGACGAAGGCTCCGGCCCCGAGTTTCACCTTGATCTTGAACTCGAAGTCTTTCCCGAAGATGTTCTTGCCCAGATAGCCCCGTTCCGTGGCCTGCTTGATCGCCTTGTGGAGGCGTTCAACTGCGAGGGGGTACTCGGCCCGGATGTACACGTATCCATAGGGCGCGCCTATGGCATAGGCGCCGATGATCATGCCCTCAAGCACCGCGTGCGGGTTTCCCTCGACCACGGATCGGTCCATGAACGCGCCCGGGTCTCCCTCGTCGGCGTTGCAGATAAGGTACTTGACGGGACCGGGCGCTTTGATCGCCATGTCCCACTTTGTCCCGGTGGGGAAGCCCGCGCCTCCGCGGCCGCGAAGACCCGATGCCTTGATGACCTCGATGATTTCCTGCGGGGCCATGGTCGTGAGCACCTTCTTGACGGCCTCGTACCCGCCGCGGCTGATGTACGAGTCGATGTCTTCCGGGTCCACCTCACCGCAGTCGGAAAGAACAACCTTGACCTGCTTGTCGTGGAAGGTGTGGTAATCGTCCTTTACGAGCCATTCGGCGACAGGAGCGCCGCCCATGACATGCTCGTTCACGATCCGCTCGACCATGTCGGCTTTGATGTACTCGTAGGTGGACTTGTGCCCGTCTACAATAACGTCTACCAGCACGTCACGGGCGCAGAACCCCCTGCAGCCCACTTTGTGCACGGAGCAATTCTTCTCCACGCGTGCGGCAATGCCCGCGGCCGCAAAGGCCTTCTCGAACGTTGACTTCACCTGTTCGCCGCCGGCCGCCATCCCGCCCGTGCCCATACATACTTTTATCGAGATATCGTTCTTCATCTATTTCCCCGCCTCACTAGCCTTGAGGACCTTGATTTCCTTCATGAGCTTGTCCGGAGACATCTTGCCGTGCACCGCCTTGTTCACGATGATGACCGGCGCGATGCTGCAGGCGCCGACACAGTTCACTTTTTCCACGGTGAACTTGAGGTCTTCGGACGTGTCCTCGCCCGAAGGGATGGCCAGTTCCCTTGTCAGGCTGTTGATGAGCCGCTCGGAGCCCTTGACGTGGCACGCGGTACCGCAGCAGGCGGTGATGATGTTTTTCCCCCGGGGCTTGAGGTGGAACTGGGCGTAGAATGTGGCCACCCCGTAGAACCTCGCCGGCGGGACATCGAGCCGCTCCGAGAACCAGTCGATCGCTTCCTCGCGCAGATACCCGAACTCGCTCTCGATATCCTGGAGGATCGAGATCAGGTTCCCTTCATTTTCCCGGTATCGGGCATATATTCCCTCGAGTTTTTCTTCCATAGTTATAAATCCTCTTGAGACAAAAATGGCCGCCTTCTATGAATTCCGGCAGCCAAGTCTGAGCCTTTCCCCATCGTGGTCGTGGTGCAAGCAACTACCAGCACATTTCCGGCCTTCGGGAAGTTATGCGCCCCCGAAGGGGCGCATCGTTACGCTACCAGTTTTCGGGTTTTAGAACATCGGGTCCATGGTGAGCGCCGGATGGCCCTTTTCCGTGAGGAACGCCACCAGCTTCTCGGCATCTTCCGCCACTGTCTCGTCCGCGATCTTGTCGAGCAGGTCCGGGACGCCTTCCTCCTCGCCGCGCTGCTTGAACTGCTCGGCAAAGGATTCCTTCAGGTTCTTGGTCATCCAGACGATGCGCTTGAACCCGCCGTCCGCCGAGAGGAACTTTTTGCTGGTCAGGAAGTACCGTCCGATGCCCATGAAGCCCGGGCGTCTGCGCGCCGCCGCCCACGGTGCCGGCGAGGGTCGAGAACTTCATGCCGATCGGCGTCATGCCCGTGTAGCCGCGGTTCACGATCATCACGCCGTTCGCCTCGGGCACGATGGCCACGATGCACTCGAAGCAGCCGCAGGAGGTCATGGGCGCGTCCATGATGCTGTAGGCGTTGAAGTATTCGAGCGCCTGGTGCGAGTTCTTGTACACATATTCGTCCACGCCTGTCCAGCGCCCCTTGACCGCGTCCAGGGTCTCGCCCTTCAGGACCGGCTGGTTCGCGCCGTTCGGGTCTATCTCGAAGGCCGCCTTGGCATCCAGCCAGTTGTAGGCGCCGCAGAGACCGAGGCGTTCCGGCGAGACCACGCATACATGGTTCGGGGCGAAGCTCTGGCAGAGGATGCAGGAGTAGAACGTGTCCACGGACTCGTCGGTCATGGTCGCCAGCCGGACATCGCGCTCGAGATAGGCCTTTGCGGGCTTCCTCGAGCTTCGCCTTCACGTCGGCGTCGTCCACGTAGAGGGTCACCTGGACCTTGTCCACGATATTGTTGAACTTGTGCTTGAGCTGGGTCGTGAGGATGTCGCCGAAGTGCCGCAGCACGAACCCTTCCTTGAGCGCGCCTTGATGCTGACGCGGAGCCAGTTCTGGTCGCGCTGGCCCATGTGCCAGATGCCCTGCGCTTCGTTGACGAAGTGGTGGATCTTGCGCTCGAGCACCGGCTCGAAGTCCTTCTGCATCTTGCGGCCGGCAACCTCGATCAGCGATGCCCAGGGGCATCTGGCCGCCCTTCTGGTACCGGGCCTCGGCGTCGGTGCCGACGATCGTGACCTTGCCGTCTTCGACCTTGTCCAGGTCCGCGGTGTGGAGCCACTCGAAGGCCGGCGTTCGCTGGCCGCCGAACTCGATGTGCATGTCCTCCTTGCGGATGCGCTCGCCTTCGAAGGCCGGGCCGAAGGCCACGGGGATCGGCGGCTTCGAGACCGTGATCTTGAGGCCGCGCACCTCGATGCACTTCTCGACGATCTTCTTCGGGTCGAGCTCCTTGGCCACTTCTTCGTAGATCGTGACGCCGGTGGGATGGATGGTCGGGATGTCCGTGTTCGCGATCGCCGGGAAACCCATGTTGATCGCGCCCGCGCCCGTTGTCCAGATGCGGTCGTTGAGCGGGCCCAGCACCATGGCGAAGGCGAACACCTTGTCCTTGGAGTATTTCAGGATCCTCTTGAAGTCCCCGCCCTTCATGCCGCCGAAGGTGATTCCCGCGCGGGCCGCCCAGTTCAGGGCATAGATAGCGTGCTCCACTTCCGGTCCGAGGGGAACGAGGCGGGTGTCCCAGCCGAGCTGGACGCCCTTGCGGAGCAGCTGCTTGGTCATGCTGTCGCCGTTGACGTTGCCGCACATGAGGGTAAGGATGTTCTTCTGCTGGAGTTCACGGGCGATCTCGAAGGCCTGGTCATCGTTGTTCGCCGCGCCGATGATGCAGACGTATCCCGGCATGGAGCCGTCCACGAGCTGCACGCCCAGGTTCCGGAGGATCGTGTCGGAGATGAAGCCGTTGTAGGTCAGTCCGATGGAATCGTCCTTGACCGGCTCCTGGCCGTAAATGTAGCGAATGGCCATGATCATTTCCTGGGCGAACAGGGCCGCCATGCCGGCGTCGAGGGCCTCGCCCAGGTAGGGCTTGTAGAGGTGATCTTCCGGCGCCTCGGTGAGGAGCGGCTTCACCTGCTGCCCGAGGGCGGTCTTCATGTCGCCCAGGGTCCGGACCTCAAAGCCCGTCATGGCGAACAGTTGCGGCAGAAAGTATGCCTGTATCGGGAAACTCGAACTTGAAATCCGCGCCCTTCTCTGAAATGGCCTTCTCGACGAGGGCCTCGGCCTGCTTGACGTAGTAGTGGGAGCCCAGAATGGCCCCGCTGGCAATAAGTTTCGACATTGTTTGCTCCTTTATAAATCCTGAGCTCTAATTTCGAAATCCTCGATCAAGGAGAATATCGAACCATCAATCAGAGTATCGGATATTTGAATTTGCTTCGTATTCCGGGTAGAAAAATTCCAATTTCCATCACTACTGCGCTCTCGCCTTTAAAAAGGTCGGGAGCCGGTTCGCTTCGCGCGGGCCGACGGTGATCTTCCAGCCCGGGAGCTTCTCTTCCAGCGCGCCGGACAGCACGGCGACGTAGCCGGGGATGATGAGCTCCTTGTGGTTCACGTTCTTGTCCACGCCGCTCTCGGTGATGAACTGGGCGATCTTGCTCGCCGTGAACTTTCCGGCGGCCCACGCCGTCAGGACCGAAAGGCCCTCGTTGTCCATGACCGCGAGCCACGACGGCACCTTGCTGTTCTCCACCTCGCCGCGCACGATGAAGTAGGAGAGCGAGAAGTTCGTGGTGATGAGCAGCGGCGAGTTTTCCTTGGCCTCGCCCACCTTGTAGACGTTCTGCGCGACCTGCATCGGCACCTGCGGGTCGGTATAGATGTTCTGCCTGAGCGACAGGAGCGCGAGCATCTTCCACTTCTCCACGTTGTTCACGATGATGATGGACGCGTATTTCATCGTACCGATGGCGGCGGCCATGGCCTCGGCAACGGAATCCTCGCGCCCCGCGAAACTGATGATCGGGTAGCCCAGGGGCTTGAAGTTCTTCTTGATGGCGGCGCGGCGGATGATCGTGTAATGCTCGATCATGTCCTTGGCCTTGCGCGCGCCGGAATCGAGGACGAGGTCGTCCACGCCCATGCCTTTCACCTTTTCGGAGAGCGCCGTAAGCGCGTCGAGCCCGTCGGCAGCGACGGCGAGAGAGGCCTTCTTCTCCTTCGCGATCTTCGCCATGGCCTCGGCGTTCTCGGCGGTCGCAGCATAGATGAGCGGTTTCTTGTCGGCGCAGTGCGCGATCCCGGCCTCGATGGTAGCGGGATTCTTGCTGACGAGGATGACAGGCACGCCCGGCGCACCGTCCACGACCTGCTTCACGACGGAGGCGAACTTCGCCGCGTCGCCCCCCTCATCGGTCACCGCTATGGCGTCGACGCGGAGCTTCTGGCCGACCCGGTCTATCTCGGAGGTCTTGACCGCCTCGATCTTCCTGGCGGCGGCGTCGCCGGCCTCGGAGGCCTTGATTGCAACGGCGAACGCGTTCGGGTTGAAAAATTTCTTTTCGTGGCGGAACATGCAGATCTCGTCGCCCACCTTCACGGCCTTGGCGCCGGTGCCCAGCGTGATGCCACGGATCGGCGGGGCGGCGGACTCGCCCAGGATCTTCTTTGCGTCATCGGACGCGTCCGGACAGGCATCGAGGCTCGCCTGCTTGGCGGCCAGCTTCATGGCAAAGGCGAGGCAGGTCGGGTGACCGCACTTCTTGCAGTTGGTTTTCGGAAGATGTTTGAATATTTCAACGCCGGAGAGTGCCATTAGTAACTCCTTTCGGAAAGACCTTTAAAGAATTGGAAATTGAAGATTGGAAATTTTAGATTTCAAATTGTCATGCACGGCATTTTCCAATTTTCAGTTTTCGTTTTTCAATTTTCAATCCGCGCTCCGCGCGGTGCTACCCCATCAATTCGGCGATGACTTCCTTTGCCTTTGCCGCGGCGCCGGGGTGCCGCATGATCAGCATATCGGCTCCGGCGGTCACCATCGCCGAGGCGGTCACCGCCTCCCAGGCCAGGGCGCGGTCTTCGAGGCCGCCCCACTCCGGCAATTCGGCCTCCAGCGCCATCGTCTCCTTGACCTTCCAGACGTTCGCGCCGATGTCGCAGATGATCGGGGTCTGCATCATGGGATCGTTCTGCAGGAGCGCGGCCAGGCGGATGCGCTCCATCACGCTGTAGGTATATTCAAGCCCGTAACCGAGGGCCGAAGACATGGGGTCCATAATGATCCGCTCTTTGTCGAATCCCATCTGGGTGAGCAGGATGTTGAGCTGCTTGGCCAGGTTCACGTCGAGCTGGCTCATGGCGATCAACTTGTGATCGTTCGCCATCGCGGCTGCGGCCACGGTCTTATAGTTTTCCTCGACGGCCTTGCCGATTGCGCAGTTCTTTCCGCGCGTCGCTGCGGCGGCCGCCTGGAGCACCTGCGTGTCCTTTTCCGCCTGCCCGCAGCCGAGGATGAGGAGCGGGATGTCTATCGCCGCCGCGACCTCAGCCGCTGTTTTGGCGCCTTCTTCGGCGCTCCTGTTCTTCTGGTCGGGGTGCGTTCCCATGAGGCGGAGCGCCACCATGTCGGCACCGCTCTGCTGGCAGAATTTTGCCCATGCGACCGGGCTGGCCGATGCGCCGCCGATGGCTTTTCTCAGGGTCTCGGGCCAGTCATCGGGAGTGATGTCCATGATTTCAAGCGCCACGGCCGGCTTGTTTGGAAACGTGCCCTCGAAGCCGAGAAAGGGAAGGGCGCTCGCCCCGCCGATGGTCACTGCCTTTGCGCCGCTGCCGATCGTTACGCTGTAGATCTTGCCGCTGTATGATTCTTTCGGTATGGTGAGTGCCATGAAAAGCCTCCTCAAAAATTTGTTACGTATAGTAACAAAATCTAGTGTTTGGGGCAAGAAATAAATTCAATTTTTGCTACATTTTATATCTACTAAAGCCCATACTATAGTTGCAGGGAAGTCTATATTCATACCGAACCGGAAACGCTAAAATATATTACATATCCAGATACGAATGTGCGTACATCGTCTTACCCATGATCATCTCTGTGGTTTTGACGGTGTCCATCATATCCTTGTCGAGCGGATCGATGATGGCGGCCGTCAGCCCCTCATAGATCAGCATGGTGAGAAAGTTCCGGTTGATGATCGGACGAACATGCTTGGGCGCGCCGTTTGAAATATTCGAAAGGCCGACCACGGTCTGCATCGGGGGATCGTTCAGCTGCTGGAACATTTTGACCGCACGGATGGCCTGAAGACCCTGGTCCTGCATGGTTGCGAGCTGGAGGATGAGCGGATCAAGGAAGAGGTTCTCCAGGGGCACGCCGTGCTCCATGGCGCGGGCCATGATTTCGGCTGCAATTCCACAGCGGTCCTCGGCATCTGCCGGGATGCTGCCCTTGCCCAGGGTAAGCGCGATGATCTTTGCGTTGTACTTGCCGGCAAGCTCCATCATGGGAAAACGCTCCGGCTCATTGGACGTGGAGTTGATGATCGGCACGCCCCACGCGTTGTTGTGCGCCTTGAGCCCTGCTTCCATGGCCTTGATATTCGTCGTGTCAAGGCAGAGGGGCTTCTGCACGACTTCCTGCAGGACTCTCACCGCCCAATCCATAAGCTTGGGACCGTTATCTTCGGCGGGGCCGATGGAAATGTCAATAAAATGAGCCCCGGCCTTGTCCTGTGCCACAGCAAGTTCCTGGAGAGGCTTCGGGTCAAACTTTGTAAGGGCCTCGCGCACCTTCTTTGCGATAACACTGATTTTTTCTCCGATGATAATCATAGTTCAATCCATCTCCTTTCGCATGCATCAAGGTAAACTGAATGTCTGACAGGGCCGACTGCTCAAATACAGGGCCGGACCGTCATTGCCGTTCCGTGCCGTCGGTCAGGTCCGGAATCGTAATTCCGGATGTAAAATCAATCCTGCACCAACTCCAGGATTTTCTCTGCCGTGGCCTTGGTGATGCCGCCCTTGTCTCTGGCGACGGCAACGGTCTGCCTGGCCAGGGCTCGGTACAGAGGTAAAAGTTCGGGCGCCCGCTGACGCATGGCATCCAGGTGTTCGCGAATCGTCTCGATGTCTCCCCGGTCGATCGGACCGGTCAGCGCCCGGGGAACGCCGATTGACTCAATATTATCGAGTGTTCCCCTGATGAGCGGGAGCACCGCTTTGAGCGCCTCGCGGCGGTCTGCACCGAGTGCTTCATAAAACTCGAGTCCGAACGCGACCACCGCCACAAAGTAGTTGGAAACCGCGACAGCCCCCGCATGGTACAATGCTGCGGAATTGCGGTCCGAGCGCCACTTAGACATCTTCAGTTCATGGCCGCCGAGAGCCGTGACAAGCTCTTTCGCAACCCCTTCCGCTTCCGGATCCGCTTCGACACGGAATGATGAGCCGGGCAGGTTTTGCAGCCCTTGCTGCCTGCTCGGCACCGACTGCAGTGGATGCAGGACGGCGCGGGACGCGCCGACTGCTCTCGCCGCGTCAAGGAGATCAAGCGTATGGGCGCCGGACATGTGGACCACCACGGTCCCGGACGCGAGGCCGCCGCTCTGCGCAACCGCCTGGCAAACTTCCTTTATCGCCCGATCAGGCGTCGTGATAAACACGATTTCCGCGCCGGAAACCGCAGTCTTCACATTCGTCGTCGGCTCCCCCGCGCCGATGAATCCCGCGGCTATCGACGCCGAAGCTATCGAACGCGTCACCACGGAAGTGATGCGGTATCCCGCCCTGGACAGCAGACAGCCCACTGAACTGCCGACGCTGCCGGCGCCTATGATGGCGACCGCTTTTTTCGTCATGGTATGACCGATATGGCAGACATCCCGCGTTTGCGGGGCGTTACTGAAGCGCGCCCTCAAGGGTGCGGCTACCTTCACGGAATCAGTTTGTCCAGGATGCGGTAAAACGCCGTCAGCGCCTTTGAATCAGCGGGAAGCTGGACGAGAGGCTTGGCGTTTAAATCGTAATCAAAGATCAATTCGTCGGCGGGAACAAATCCCGCGAACTCGACGCCCTGCCGGCCGATCGTCGCGAGGAGCGTAGGGTCCTCGCTCGTGCCGTCCTGCACGCGATTCACGATCAGGACCGACCGCTTGACATTCAGGTTCAGTTCCTTGACGAGTTCGCCGATCCTGCCGGCGGTCATCACCCCCCGCACCGACGAATCGCTGATGATCATGAGCAGGTCCGTGTCCTGCGTCGTCCGGCGCGACAGGTGCTCCAGGCCGGCCTCGTTGTCCATGACCGTAAAGGGGTACGAGTCGGCCAGTTTGTCCATGTACTTGCGAATGATGTTGTTCGCCGCGCAATAGCAACCCGCGCCTTCGGGCCTGCCCATCGTCAGGAGATCGAAGCCCCGAGACTCCGCCAGTGCGTGCTGGATCTGGTAGTCGAAGAGCTGCTCCATGCTCATGCCGCCAGGACGGGGGGCCGTGGACTTGATCGCCTCCAGGGAGGTTTCCCGCAGTTTTCCTACCGTGGCATGGATCCTGATGCCCAGAACGTCGTTCAGGTTCGCGTTCGCGTCGGCGTCGACAGCGAGAACGGCGCCCTTCTTCTTTTCTGTCAAATATCGAATGGTAAGGCCGCACAGGCTGGTCTTGCCCGTACCGCCCTTGCCGGCAACTGCGATCGTAAAACCCATGTTTCCTCTAACAGAGCAAGGCCAAAGCCGTTCGAACTTTGAGCTTTGAACTTGATTTTTCCTGATTCCGTATTCTGTTCTGGCCTCTGCGGTCTTGCCCAGGTCCTAAACCGCCCCTCGGCCCTGATAAGGCCGGTCAAAGGGTAGAAAAAAGCATAATAAAAAGAATTATATTATATCGGGCACTTATCTCGTGAGTCAAGAAAAATGAACGGGTATGGGCAATATTTTTTAATTAACTTATAAATTTCATTGATACAACAATTGTGTTCCCTGTTTTTCTACTTTTTCGGTGATTCCTTTTGACGCAAAGTTCGTATTCGCGCGATTTCTTCCTGATATCCGTAAATGTGGGCGCCCGCGCTGTACGCATACATGGGTCCGTTCTTTAAGCCTGTTTCAGATGCGACATAACTCTTAAGAAGTTCCAAACCTCCGAGATTCGTCGGAAAACCCGCCCACAGATCCCAGGAGCGGAAATAACAACTGATTGAGAGCACGAGTTCGTCATTCTGAGGGACCGCTTTAAAATCCAGCAGTCTCAGGCATGGAGGGTCGAGCTTTCCATCATTGCCGATGCAAACGTCGTGGTCGTCCGGGGAGCCGATCTCCACGATGGCCTGATTCGTCAGAGGAGTCTCCTTCAACATCTCAATGGCCCGGTCCAGTTGCGTCCCTCCTTTCGGCATAGGATGCTGAATCCTGCTCGCATATTTATACGTTTCATTCTCTGCCAAGACAGGATCCATCAAATAATTTGCAAAATAGTCGTTGATATATTCCAGGGTAGTTGGCGAGGGAATGCCCAGCGCCGGTGGAATAACGGGGATTATATCTTCATACGGATGCTCTATGTACACGGCAAGACCGGAATACTGCAACCGGTACTGCTCCTTTTCAAAGGAACCTTTTTGTATTTTCTGCGTGTACGAGTGATCAAAAATGTTATAGATTAGCTGGAACCATGCGTCCGATATGCTTTTGGCCTGCAAACAAAAAAGGGACATGAAATTTTCCTCATCGATAAAGCAACTCTGCGAAAATATTTTTTTATTATTTAAAGCTGTGTTCCTGGGATGGGAAGCTTCCGGACTCAACTTCCTGCTTGTATTCCTTTACGGCTTTCAGCGCCTGGTCCTTCAGGTTGGCGTATTTCTTCACGAACTTGGGCGTAAATCGATCGAACAGGCCCAGGAGATCATGAAGGACAAGCACCTGACCGTCGCAATCGACGCCCGCGCCGATCCCGATGGTAGGGATATGGAGCATTTTACTGATCTCCCCGGCGAGATCAGCCGGTATCGCCTCGAGCACGACGGAGAACGCCCCCGCGTCCTGCACAGCCCGCGCGTCGGCGAGGATCTTTTCACGGGCCGCCTCGTCCTTTCCCTGGACCTTGAATCCGCCGAGCATATGCACATACTGCGGCGTGAGTCCGATATGGGCCACCACCGGAATGCCGGCATTGACGACGCCATTGATCGCCTCAGCCATCTGACTTCCGCCTTCGAGCTTCACTGCTTCAGCCCCGGCCTCCTTCAGGAACCGGCCCGCATTCCTGACAGCTTCGGCCTTATCCGTCTGATAAGAAAGAAAAGGCATGTCGCCCACGACCATGGCGGACTGCACCGCCCGGGAAACCATCGCGTATGATAGAGCATCTCGTCCATCGTGACCGGCAGCGTACTCGACACGCCCTGGACAACCATCCCGAGCGAGTCGCCGACAAGGATCATGTCGATCCCCGCCTGGTCAACGATCTGGGCCGTGGGGTAGTCATAGGCCGTAAGCATCGTGATCTTCCTGCCTTCGGCCTTTTTCTTGTAGATATCGAGGATGGTGATCTTCGGCATCGTGGTCCCCTTGTCCCTTGCTGCGTGACCCTTGCCCTACCTAATTACACCGCCGGTCTCGGATACAGCCCGGCCGCTTTGACGATCCCTTCGATAGCGCTCTCCCATTCAATTGCCTGGATATGCACGCCCTTGACGCCCGGGGTCTCCAATGCCTGGTGGATAAGTTCGATCGCGATCTTGATGCCTTCCTGCTCCTGAAGCTCCTTTGCCTTCTTCTTGTCTTCCCCGGCTGCCGCTTTCGCCTTGTTCATCCGGTCGATAAGCGCCTTCGGCACGGATACGCCGGCAACAGAGGAATCCATGTACTTGAGCATCATGGCGCTCTTCGGCACGATGATGCCCGCGAGGATCGCAGTGCGCTCATGGAGGCCCATGTTCCGGATCTTCGCCATCTGCGGCGCGGAAACCTTCCATGTCGTAGATGCCCTGGGTCTGGATAAAATCGGCCCCGGCGTTTACCTTTTTCATGAGGTTGATCGGCCTGAAATCGATCGGATCGGCCATGGGGGTCCAAGATGCTCCGATGAAGAACTTCGGGGCCACTTCCAAGCGGGTCGCCGCCGTCCTGCTTGCCCTCATCGCGCATCTTTTTCATGATCCCGACGAGCTGGCACGTGTCCACGTCGTACACGTTCTTTGCGCCCGGATGGCCCTTGAGCTTGCCCGCTGCGCTGAATTTCTGATGGTCTCCGGCGATGCAGAGACAGTTCTTGAGACCGAGTGCGGCACCGCCCAACAGGTCGGCCTGCATGGCGATGCGGTTCCGGTCGCGGCAGGTCATCTGCATGACCGGCTCGAGGCCCTGCTGAAATGCGATTGCCGCGGCAGCGATGCTCGAGATCCGGACGACCGCAGTCTGGCAGTCGGTGATGTTCGCAGCGTCGCAGAAGCCCTTGAGGATCTGCGCTTTCTTTATTACTTCATGTGGGTCGGCGCTCATGGGCGGGCCAAGCTCCGCCGTGACCGCAGGCTTGCCGCTCGCAATGACTTTTTCGAGGTTGCTTCCGCTCTTCATTATTTCTTCCCTCCCGCTGTCTCAGTCTTCGCTTCTTCCTTCTCCTCGAACTCCCGGATATGTTCAAGCGATATGCGTGCGCGGTCCGCCGTCACGCGACGTAGACCAGTTGCGCGGCGGTTGGATCTCCGAGAGCTTCTCCAGGGTGCCGAGCTTCTTCATCCGCTCCACGATCAGGTACCAGATGCAGTCGACCTCGTTCGACTGACCTCGCACTTGCCCTTGTTCGTGCCTCCGCAGGGCCCGTTCATGAGTGTCTTGGAGCAGCGCGCGATGGGGCAGAGGCCGCCGGTCAGATGCACGATGCAGTTGCCGCAGCCCGCGCAGAGCTCCTTAAAAAGGCCCGGCGCTTCTACGGCGCCGTAAAACGAGGTGTTGATGCCGGGATAGACGGGGATCGTCCCGGTCCGGTCGGACAGAAAGTTTACGCCCACCCCGCAGGCCGTGGAGAGCACGAGGTCGTACTTCTTCACCTCATCCATCACCGGGTCGAAATACTCCGGCTCGCAGTGGCGCATCACCCCGAGGTGGCCTACCGTCATCTCTTTCCCTTCCTGCGAGGCGCGCATGCGGATCAGCGAGGCGATGGTCTCCGCCTCTTTCTCGCCGCCTGCATGGCAGATGGCCACGCAGGTGTTGCACCCGAACACCAGGACCTTCTTGAAGTCCTTTACCATGCCCCAGATTTCATCGATTGGTTTTTGTGATCCAACGATCATAGTTCAACACTCCTTATTGTTTCGATTTCGAATCGAATAACGATTACTTCACCCTCATCCCCATCTTCTTGACTCTCTCTGAAAACTCCGCGCATACCGCCGCGTAGGGATTACCGCCATTGCCGGATGTTGCCGAAAGGATTTCGATTCGTCCCTTCTCGATTCCCAGCGCTCCGATCAGTTCCTGTGCCCGCTTTACGCGCGCGTTCACGCGCGGCTCGATGTCCCGGTACTTGCATGTCGCGTCCCCGCACCGGACGACAGCCACGCCGTCGGCGCCGCTTTCAACGGCCTTCAAGATATCGAGGACGTCGATCCGGCTCGTGCAGTGGACCGGAACGGTTTTAACATTTTTCGTAACATCGAAGCCCAGGACTCCGACATGGTGCGTGCACATGAAGGCGACGATCACCGGCTCCTGCCTCTTCGCGTCAACCTTGCCGACGACATTCAGCCATGTTGCTCCTATGATCCCGAATGTCGTAGCTCACCATGCTGATCGCCTCGCCGGGGCACTCAGGAGCGCAGAGGCCGCAGGCCTGGCAGTACTCGGGCCGTGATCTCTGAATGGGACGTGACCACCGGCGCGCCGTAGGGGCAGATACGCATGCAGGTGAGGCAGGCCATGCACTTGTTCTTGTCCACGACCGCGCCGCCTCCACAGCCCCGGCACCGGCCGGCTTCCTTGAGCGCTTCGGTCTCGTCGTAGCCGATCTCGAAGTGGACCATGGCGTCGCACCGGACTTCGGGAGCGAGGTGCTTGATCTTGACCCGCGGTTCCTTGCCTATCTTCTCGACGAGGTCCGGGGGCATCTGGGCGATCTTTTCCTTCTCCTGTGAGGGGAGCTTTCCTTCGATCGTCTCTCCCTGGCAGTAAAGATGAATCGCAAGCGCGGCGCGATGGCCGTTCGCCACGGCGGCAATGGCCGAGCCCGGCCCGGTCACGACCTCGCCGGACAGGAACACGCCCTTGGCGCTGCTCATCTGGGTCGCCTGGTTCCACTCGACCCTTCCGCGCTCGTCTATTTTGACTGCCGTGTCCTTGAGGAACGAAAGGTTCGACATCTGGCCGATGGTTATAATGATCGTGTCCGCCTCGAGGAGCGTCGTCTGGTTCTCATCATAGGCGGGATTGAACCGGCCGTTTGCGTCGAAGACGGATTTTACCTTCTTCACCTCGAGGCCCAGGACCTTGTCTCCGTCGCGTTTCACCGCCTTGGGGCCCCAGCGGTGGCTTATTTTGATGCTTTCCTCAAGGGCTTCGTCCACTTCCCATTTCCATGCCGGCATTTCTTCGGCGCTCTCCAGGCAGACCATTGACACATCCTTGACCCCGAGCCTGCGGGCGGTACGGGCCACGTCCATGGCCACGTTTCCGCCGCCGATGACGAGAACTTTTTTACCCAGAGCGGGCTTTTTACCAAAGGCCACATCGGTCAGAAACGGAATAGCGAGCAGGATACCCGGGCCTTCCACACCGGGGATCGGGATAGAGCGGCTCAGGGAAAGGCCGATGGCCACGAGCACGGCATCGTGCTTCTTCGTGAGGTCGTCAAACGTGACGTCCCTGCCGATCTCACAATTCGTCTTCACCTCGATGCCCTTCGAAACCACGTCGTCGATGTCTTCCTTCAGCACTTCCCGCGGAAGCCGGTAGGGAGGGATTGCCGAGACCAGCATACCGCCCAGAGCGGGATGGCGTTCGTAGATCGTGACGCTGTAGCCGATATTTAGCGAGGTCGTTCGCCGCGGTGAGCCCGGCCGGGCCGGAGCCGACGATACCGATGCTCTTGTTCTTCGTTTTCGGCATGAGCCGGCGCCTGGCTCGGCGGTAGTCCGTGGATTTTTCAATGGCGAAGCGTTTCAAGTGGCGGACTGAAAGAGGTTCATCCACGCCGCATCGGCGGCATGACTGCTCGCAGGGATGATGGCAGATCATCGAGCAGACCGAAGCGACCGGGTTCGGCGCGGTGATGACCTCGAACGCCTCGGTATACCTTCCCTGGGCGATCAGCCCTACATAGGCCTGCACGTCCGTATGCGCCGGGCAGGCCGCCCGGCAGGGGGAGTAGGGTCTCGTTTCCTTGATATCGGCGCCATAGGGCCGGTACGGCTTCTGTGCTTCATCGGTCTTTTGTGGTGCCATGGGTAGCTCCTACGTTTTTAGATTAACATGGTATTATCGGACTTTAGAAGGAAAATAGAAAGAAAAAAACTTTATTAACGAGATCTGAAACTCCTTGATTTGGTACTTTGTCCTTCCTCTTTTTCCCGCCTCATGAACTGTATGCTGATCTTTTCTCTGGCGTTTCCCGGTTACCTTTCCTGCTTCGTCAGGAGTTCCAGCATCTCCATGCGCGTGGATTCCTTGCTGCGGAAACTGCCCCGCACCGCCGAGGTGACGACGCGGGCGCCCGGCTTCTTCACGCCGCGCATGCTCATGCAGAGATGTTCGGCGTCAATCACGACCATGGCGCCCTTGGGCCTGAGACGTTCGACGATCAGGTCGATGAATTGCGCCGTCAGCCGCTCCTGCACCTGGGGCCTCTTGGCGAAGACTTCCAGTGCCTTGGCAAGCGAACTGATGCCCACGATCTTGCCCGCGCCCGGTATGTAGGCGATGTGCGCCTTGCCGAAAAACGGGAGGAGATGGTGTTCGCAGACCGAAAAAAAGGGTATATCGCGGATCATGACCATCTCGTCATGGCTCTCGCCAACCATGGGTTTGATAAGCTTTCCGGTATCCATTGCGATGCCGGAGAAAATTTCGACAAACATCTCCGCCACGCGCGACGGCGTGCTCTTGAGCCCCGGCCGGTTCGGATCTTCCCCGATGCCTTCGATGATGAGCTTGACGCCCTTTTCGATTTTCTTCGTATCCATGGGCTTCAAAACTTCGCAAAGAGCATGGCGCATGGCATGGTCTTTTGCGCTATGCGCTATGCGCCGTTATGACCCTCTTCTCCGTCACGATCTTCTTCACCGGAATGTCGTGTTCATCAGTGGGGACCTCCGGCACGATCTGCGCCTCAAAGGCAAGCGCGATGGTCGTCCCGGTAAACGCAGAAAGGATCCTGTCGTAAAATCCAGCGCCGTAACCAAGCCGGTTGCCGCGCTCGTCGAAGGCGGCCCCGGGGGTTATGATGAGGTCGATTTCCGCCAGTTCCGCGGGGTGGGACGTAACAGGCTCCGGAATGTCCCAGGCGCCGGGAGCAACATCCTTATCGAGGTCTCTGATCTCGAACAAGGCAAGCTCTTTGCCCGATACCTTGGGAAGGATGACCCGTTTACCGGAGGCGAGCGCGTGCCTGATCATGGGGCCGGTCTCCACTTCGCTCCGGAATGATGCAAAGAACATGACTTTGCGCGCTGTGGTGAATTCCGGGAGAGAGAAGAGGCGCGCTGCTAGCTCCCGGCTTTTTATTGCCCTCTCCTTCGGGGACAGACTGTCCCGAGCTGACAGAACTCGTTTTCGGAGAATCTTTTTCAAGGGCAAACTCTAGCAGGCTTCGGAAGCGATCGATCAGGGCCCATCCGTGGCGAAACGATTCTCACTTTTTGATCAACTGATCGAGCGCGATCTTGATCTTTTTCGCCTCGTCCCTTGTGGCGGGCGAAGCGTCGTATGGAGACTTGCCGTCGAGGTCGGCCGCGACCGCGTCGGCGGTGTAACTCATGAAGCCGAGAAAGGTCATCCCCTTGAGATGGGCGGCAATAAAATCCTTCTCCGACTCCTGCCGGATCTTGTTGCCGACCACGAAAACATCCTTTACGCCCAGGCCGCGCGCGAGCGATTCTATCTGTCGCGCGGTCTGCATGCTTCGCTGGCCGGGTTCCACCACAACGATAAACGCATTGACGCCGCCCGCGGTGCCGCGTGTCAGGTGCTCAATACCAGCCTCCATGTCGAGGATGACCACCTCGTCCAGCCGAAGGATCAAATGGCTGATGAGCCGCCGCAGGAGCACATTCTCCGGGCAGTAGCACCCCGACCCGGCTTCCTTGGATTTTCCGACGACCAAAAGCCGCACACCCTCATGGCTGACGGCATACGCGTCAGGGATGTCGTCAACTTTCGGATTGAGGCTGAACATGCCACCGGGCTTGCCGGGCCGGGAACCAGTGCGCTCCTCGATCAGGTCCGACTGTTCCGCAAGCGGCAGGGCGCGGGCCGCGACCTCGGGCGAGATGCCCAAAGCTGAGGCGAGGTTCGCATCCGGATCCGCGTCCACTGCAAGCACCTTCTTGCCCTCCGACGCGTACAGACGCGCCAAAAGGCCGGCCAGTGTGGTTTTACCAACTCCGCCCTTGCCGGTAATCGCAATTTTCAAACAAATCACCTCGAAACTCGAGGATTAAAATAACATCTATGAAGCGGAAGTGTCAAGGTTTTTTTGGCTGCCTTGGGAAGCGCACCGGGGTAATGGTTTTTGCCGCTAAAACACCGAAGTTGCCGCCCACCACGAAAGAACGGCTGTCCATCTATCGAATTTCATGAACGATATTGTCGGAAACCGGGCGGAGGCGTTTTTTACAGTCAGATTGAAAAAATACCGGGTTCGATATAACGGCCGACTGAACGACCTGATAAACAAATGACCGGGAGCAGGAGCAGCGAAGCGGCTGCTAGCAGGGACGAATACAGCCTGCCAAGCCTGACGCGGAAGAAAAGATGTCGGAGTTTGACGATCTGCGCACGAAGCAGGCTGTTATCCGGGAGAGGGGCAAAAAAGACCATCGGTTTGATATGCCTCAGTCCAAATTTGCCGATGTTGGAGAAGGAATACATGGTGCTGTACCAGCAGCAGGGCCACCCGCTATGCTAATTTTTGGCCCGTGCCTTGCTGCTTTTCCAAACGCAAGGCGAGCATTATGCCTGACTGCGTCTGGACGGCTATGCGGCTGCGGGACACAGCTTGGCGATCAAGGCATGCAGGTCTCTGGGCTGAAAGGGCTTCTTTACATATCCCCCGGCGCCGAGGGCGAGGCCCCGCATGGTGTCTTCTTCCTTGCCTTCGGTGCTCACGATGATGATCGGAACGTGGTCATATTTCCCGATCTCCTTCATCTTTTTGATGAACTCGAGCCCGTTCATTAACGGCATGTTGATGTCGAGGAGGATCAGGTTCGCGTCAGGATGCTGTTCAAGCTTATCAAGCCCGTCTTGTCCATTCAATGCATGGATGATATTGCATTTATAGCGCGTAAGCACCATTTTATACATCTGGTGGACCAGCGCCGAATCATCTACAACCAGAACTTTTTTAATCATTGTTTGCCCCCCTTCCGTCCTCCTGCCTTTATCCCGTCAGCCGCTTGGCAGTCGATCCACACAAACTGCCGGGACCTCTCATTGCTTCACAGGAATATCCAGGCTGCGGACCTGCTGAAAAAGATCGTCGAAATCGATGGGCTTGTTGTAGTAAAATTTCGCCCCCCGTTCATAGGCGTCCTTCTTCATCTCTTCCGACCCGTAAGCGGTCATGACGATGACCTCCGTCTCAGGCCAGTTCCGCTTGATATAACTGAGCAGTTCGAGCCCTTCTATCCCGAGCACGCCCGACATTCGAACATCGACGATGACAAGATCAAAATGATACCGGCTCAGAGCCTCTTCAGCAGGCTCCAGTCTGCTCGCGGTGATAACCTCGACATCGGTGGACCGCAAGGCATAAGAAAGCGTGAGCAGGATGGTCGGCTCGTCATCGACAATAAGAATCCTCTTTGTTTCCACTCGTACAGTCATTGATATGCTGATCTCCTCATAATAAATTTGCTCCCTGTTGGAATGTAGCAACATTTGTACTTAACAGAAAAATCAATAGAAAACAGCATATTACAGTTTGTTCAATTGAAACAAACTGCCCGGAAAAACTACAACGCCGGCATCCAGGAGCCGCCGTTTGTCATCTTGATTTTCGTCAATAAAGGTGTTACAGTCCGTTGAGGTATCAAGCTTATGACGAGTTCCCGCATAAACATCAAGTCCCTGACCCGTGAAGAACTGAGGTCCAGGATGACCGAACTCGGGCTCAAACACTACCGGGCGGACCAGGTCCTCAAATGGATATATTCAAACTACTGCTCATCTTTTGATGACATGATGAATATCGCAAAACAGGACCGTGCCGTTCTGTCAGCGGCCTTCGTCCTGTCAACGCCGGTTGTTGCCAGGACTGAAGTTTCCTCCGACGGCACGAGAAAATTCCTTTTCGAGCTCGAGGACAGGCATACGATCGAAAGCGTGTTGATCCCCGATGAAGACCGGCAGACGCTCTGCATTTCGTCGCAGGTTGGGTGCCGGCAGGCGTGCCGCTTCTGTCTGACCGGAAGCGGAGGGTTTGTGAGGGACCTGACGGCCTTCGAGATCGCCGACCAGGTGCTGGAAGTTTCCCGCATTCTGAAGCGGGAAGGTTCGCGGGGCATCACGAACATCGTGCTCATGGGTATGGGAGAGCCGCTGGCGAACTTCGATGAAGTCATGAAAGCGCTGACGATCATCACATCCGACGAAGGGCTTGGTTTTTCGCCGAGGCGCGTGACGGTTTCAACGGACGGGCTGGTTCCGGCAATCGGACAGTTGGGAAAGTCGGGGCTCAAGGTGAATCTGGCTGTCTCGCTCAACGCAACGACAGACGAGGTGCGGGACCGGATCATGCCGGTGAACCGACGCTATCCGATCAAAGAGCTTCTGGACTCCTGCAGACGTTTCCCCTTGGAGCCGAGACGGAGGATCACCATCGAATATGTAATGTTAAAAGGAGTGAATGATTCTGTTGAAGATGCCCTGCGTCTTGCGAAGCTCCTCCGGGGCATCAAGTGCAAGGTGAACCTCATCCCGTTCAATCCTTTTCCGGGAAGCGAATTCAAGAGGCCCGATGATGCGGCGGTGCGGCGCTTCCAAAAAATCCTCTTGGACCACAACTACACGGCGCCGGTTCGCGAATCGCGCGGCAGGGACATTTCGGCCGCATGCGGGCAACTGCGAGAAAAGGACGCTGCAGGACAAAATAATTTTGTGTTTAACTCGATCACCCCTCCGCTTCACATACCCGCACTCGTCGTAGTCAACAACGAATAGAAACCAAAGACTGATCGTAGTTCTTAAGATCATCTCTTAATGAATCCTAAGTATTACGAGACGGCCCCTCAATGTTGCCGAGTTGCGCAACTTGTGTTATCTTAATATATAGAAAGATAGGAACGGCCTTTTTTAGAACCCTCCGGCTGCGCAGTAGTGTGCGCCGAAGGAGTAATTCTCTTCTTACTCCTGTAGAAGTGAGGGTGAGGAGGTATGAGGATCATGAAGACGACGAAAAAACTATTAATGATGGCAGTAGCCGTGAGCATGGTGTTACTGCCGGTGCTTGCAAGCAGGGCCGCGGCGGCAACCGTTGATTTCGGTCCGGCAACGCTTGCCATTTCACAGCTTGGCGACCTCACCGTTGTGGTGAAGGAAGGCGTGCCACAGACCATCATAGTCAGGGGCCACAACGTCAAGGGGATGGGCGGATTCAGCATCAACGGAGCGTCCTACATGGGAGACGCGCTTGTGACGAACAACCTGACGCTGATAGCAGGCACGATGCCCCTCATGTTCGAGCACGAGGGTGTGGTTGAACTTACAGCCGGCGCCGACAAGATCGTCCTGATGTACAGCGGCACGGCCACGAAAACCAAGGACCTCGCAATGATGACGAAGACGCTGTACTCCAAAGGCGACTTTGTCGTAGCGGATGCGATCGGCGCGTTTGCTGATCTCAAAGGGATGAAGGGCACCTACAAGCTCAACGAGGTATGCCATATAGTCCCGGGTGAACATCCCATGGTAGGATCACCGGTTGAGGTCACGTTCTCGGCGATGGGCATGTAGGACTTCAGAGCTTGCAGACGCATCTCCATGATGCGGAAGGGCCGGTCGTAAAAAACGACGGCCCTTATTTTTTTTCAGTTTGAAATCGACGGGAAGAAAAGAGGAGCGCTTGTAAAAACGGAGAGGTAAGCGACCTCCGAAGCTCAAGGCTTATAATACATCAGCTCTCTCGCAAAGGGCGAAACACGGCGGACCAGCTCTTCCCTCTCGTCTTCTGCCATCGGCTTGAACGAGCCTGCAAAGTTGACGTTCACTTCCAGCTGCGCCACATCGTCACATCCGATGACCACGTTCGTGACCGGTTGCGACAAGGCGAAACGAAGAAAGGGCTCCATGCCCGAATAACCCGGCAGCCTCCTTGCGAGCCCCCGGAAATAGACTTTCATGCCGATAATCCCCATCTCTTTGTCGAGCGCAGCGGGGACCACTTCCTTCAAAAAACTTTTATAGGTCGGCTCCCCGGGATTTACGGGCAGAAGCACCGTGTCAAAATCAAACCGTCTGATGCAAGTCCGGAGGATAAGCGGATCGTGATGTCCCGTAACGCCGATGAACCGCGTCAGGCCTTTTTCCTTCGCTTCGACAAAGGCCTCGATGGCGCCTCCCTCTGCGAAGATATCCTCAACGTCCTCCTCGGTCCTGACGTCGTGCACCTGCCACAGATCGAGATGGTCCGTCTTCATGTTCTTCAAGGTCTCGTGCAGATGCGCGAGCGCGCCGCGCTTGTCCCGCGCGTGGGACTTGCTCGTAAGAAATATATCCTTGCGCCGTTCCTTGAGCGCGTGACCGTAGTAAGATTCGCTTCCCGAGTAGGCGCGTGCGGATTCGCAATAGGTTATACCGAGGTCGAGCGCCCGGTTGATGAGGGCGCGGGCTTCTCGGTCATGGCCATAGGTCCTCAGTACGCCTTCTCCGCCTAGGCCGAGAATGGTCACATCAACGCCGGTTTTGCCGAGTCTTCTTTTCGGAACGATCATAGGAAAACAAAGCGGACATCCCGTCCGCGTCCCTCCGCCAAGGTAATTGCAGCCCTCCTGAGGAGCATCCCGGGGCAGGGCTCAAACGTATCCCTTTTCTTCCTTGTCTGCCTCCAGGCAGAGGCCTGAAAAGACCAGGCCCGCCGCTCCGTCGATGCTGATGAACGATCCCTCCCTGAGCACGGCCTCCCCGATCCGGGCAACGGATTCGCCCTTCTCGTCCGTACCGATGGTCATGTCCCTGCAAGCCACGACGGCGTCAACACCGAACTTCCCTGCCAGCACGGCGGCATGGGAGGTCACGCCGCCCGAGGCGGTGACAATGCCGCCGATTACCGGCATGAGGGAGACATCATCGGTGTTCGCCGTAGTCCGGAGGAGAATGACGGGCATTCCGGATTCCTTTCGCAATTGCAGAATTTCCTCGGGGGTCTTTGCAAACGAAACAACGCCGCTCCGAGCCCCTCCATGGGCCGCGAGGCCCCTGCCGATGATTTGCGCCTCCATGCGGCATATTTCGTCGAAGGCGGCCGCCGTCCCGGCGATGAGTTCCATGCGCCGCGTCTGGAGCACCGAGATCCGCCGTGCGCCGTCCTCCTCGGTCGTGTACGTGACCTCCACCTCCTGCGGCAGCCCGCCCATGGCCTCCTCGATCTCCCTCGCCAGCTTCTGGTGCAAGGCGAATAATTCCGGGTCCGTCTCCTCGAGGCTCTCGTTCAAACCCTGCGCCTTCTGATACCCGCCGTTTTTTTCTCCGACATCTCCCGCGAAAGAGGGCGCTTTCGTTTCCTTCAGGCTCTTCGCAAGGGGGCGATTGCGTTGTTTCCCGTGCACGAGGTCTTCGCCGGTTGCGCGCTCCCTGGTCTCGCCGTAGATCCCTTTTTCCCCTGTAAATGGATTACGCGTGAAGAACACCGATGTCCCCGACCCGGCCCTGTTGCCGTATACCATCTTCATCAGGGTCACCGACGTTCCCCACTAGGCGGAGGTCCTCGTGGCCCTCCTGAACTGCACGGCCCGCTTGCTGTTCCACGATGCGTAGACCGCCAGGACCGCCTGGCGGAGCTGTTCGTAGACGTCGTCGGGGATTGCCAGGCCCCGGCGGGACAACTCGTCGACAAAACGTCCGACGATCTCTTCCGACTGAGCGGCATTTAATTCTTCCCGGCTTGCCAGACCGAAGCCCTTCAATGCCTCGGTGGTGATCGTGTCAAAGATCGAGCTGTCGAGGCCCATGACCACTTCCGCGTAATGTTCGATGAACCTCCGGTACGAGTCCCAGGCAAACAGGGGGTCACGCGTCGTTTGCAGAAGTCCCTGGAGCGTTTTCCCGTTCATGCCGCAGTAGAGAACGGTCTGAGAGGATGCCCGGCATGGACACGTAGGACCCGCTCCTGACCGAGAGGAAGAGCGGATTTGCGCCGTCGCCGAACACCTGTCCTGTACTGTTCTCGATGGGCTTGACCGCCTGTTTCAGCACGGCGGCCGAGTCCGCGCTGCTGAAGGCCGCCTCGTACCCGGCTGTCAAGCGTGCGGAAAATACGACCCCGGCAGGGACGCGGAACCCCCGCTTCGCGATGATAGGCCAGGTTCTTCGCCTTGCTGCCGAGCAGGGGAGCAAGCCTCATCGCGTCGCTTTCGTCGAGCTCATGAAGCGCAAAGAACAGCCTGTCCTCATCGGCCCTGCCGCTATCCAGCTCGTCATCCGCTCCCTGCTCTACGCGGGCCGGGATCGCTCCGAGCAGATGTTCGATGATCCGGTCCGCTTCCACGAGCGCCGGTATACTGCTGAGCATGTCTCTGATGATGATGTCCGCCGCCTTGTTCGTAAAGTCAGGTGACGAAGGGTCCAGGTTCATGAGGTATTCGGGCAGGTCCTCTTTGGGGAATTGTTCGAGAACGGCGATGACCGGCTTGTGGAACGTACGGTTGAAGAAATCCACCTGCCAGGCAAGTTCCTTCTGCCACAGCCTGAGCAGGTCGGCGGCCTGGGAGAGGCAGAGCCTGCTTTCCTCGCTGATTTCGACGAGTTCCTCCACCTGCCTGTTTTCCAGCCCGTGGAGCTTCAGCACGTGAGAAGCCGCGGCAAGAGCATGAATCCACTCCGAGGCTTTGGCTGGAGAGAAATCATGTTCCCGCGCCCGTATATCGGAAATTATCTTTTCGAACAGCACGCTGATGCCGGCGTCGTCCCGGAGGAGCTCGGCCATGGCGTCGAACTTCGGTTCATGGTAGGTCCCGAGAACCGAGGGGATGCCGAAGGCGATATGACGCTTAAAATAGAGGGACTCCTGCGCGGCAGTCTTTTCCGGGGAACGCGCGATCCCGACGTTCTTTCGCATCCGCTCAAGATATCCCGAGAGCGACGTCATGATGTCCGTGTGCGCAGATTCCCTGCTCGCGAAGGAGTACT
Source organism: Nitrospirota bacterium (assembly GCA_963741205.1). GTDB lineage: Bacteria > Nitrospirota > UBA9217 > UBA9217 > UBA9217 > JAJYKN01. Next base: position 93,370 of record CAVUHW010000022.1, on the reverse strand, counting down.
TTCCGACGATCTCCTGGTACAGCCTGCACATTAGCATGACCTTGGCGGGAATTTCGTCAAGCCGCCCTTCCCCTAACCTTTTCCGGAATTCCTCCTCCGGGACATCGATTAGCCGTGCGAAGTGAAGCCCGTCAGCATCGACCACGCCGAGAGATTCGAAAAGCGGCCTGATGACCCGGGAATACTTATCGAAGAATTCCGGCGCAAGGCTCTCCAAGATATCGCGAGGAACGGCGTCTTGCAGCAAGCCGGGGTCGTTCCACACCCACGACGCGAGGACCCTCTCGATCAGCCGCACATTGTAATTGCTTGCATTCACATGCACCTGTTTGCGGACAAAGTAGATAACCGGATCGTTTCCCCACGAGTCGATCTCGGTGGAAAAATCGCGGATTCTGCTCACGGCGCCCACTTCGTGGAAATAGACCGGCAGCATCCGGAGGAGCAGGTAGTTCAGCAGGAAATCTCCGCGCATGGCCGCGGAATTCAGGTAGGCCGTGACCCTTCGCTGAAAGAGGCGATCGTCGGGAATGAACAGCCCGCTTACGAGGAGATTCGCGATTACATGGACGAGAACGCCGCGGAGCCGCTCGCTGCCATGCTCCAGGATGTCCATGAACTTCGCGAGCCGCTCGAGATGGAGCGGGTTCACCACCTCGGCCCAGGTCTCCGTCGGATATCTCGCGCACTTTCGCGGCCGGGATAATGATGCCGGTCAGGATGTCCCGGTAGCGCGCGATCAGTTCTTCGTTTTCGGATTCCAGGATAACGGCGGCGATCCGGGTGTTCATGACGATCTCTTCAGTGACCGGCGGACCCGCGCGGGCAACGTCCGCGAGCAGCGATTCGCAGATGTCGTTCTGTCCGATATTGAGAAGCTTTTCTATCACTCCGGGCAGGTTCGCTATGATTTTCGAGACTGCCCCCGCGGAGAGCGAGGGAAGGAACGAAACGATCTCCGAGAACGCCTGCGGGAAGGCATCGGCCAAAGCGGCACTCAGGTATCGGGCGGTGGCATCGAAGAACGCCTCGATCATCTTCCCGTCATCCACGCTGTCCGGATCCAGCCGGTTTAGGAAGCTCAGGACTTCCCCGAGGGACCGCGCCTCAAGGCCCCTTTCGGCAAGGGCGAGTTCCCGGACGAGTTCCGCCCTCCCTTCGACGCCGTAGCGGGCGAGAAGTTTGTATTCGCCGGGGTCCATGCTCCTCTGGAGGGGATCCAGAATAGCCCGACCCAGAGGAGGGACCGTGCGTAGCTTTTCCCGGAGCGAGCCGAGCATGCCGGCAAGGACCGGACCTAAGTCCGCGTCGGGGAATCGTTCGTTAATCGATCGGAGAAGGGGCGCGGCTTGGCGGAGCTGCGAGGAAAGGTCAATCGACGATCCGGCAAGCTCTCTGAGCCAGATGTCGACGGCGGGGCGAAGCCGGCCGGCGTCTTCCTCGCTCGAGAGGGGAAGTTCGATCAAGTCGAGTACGTTTGAGACGGGCTTGTTCGTAAGCGACCTATCCGTCCGCTCCGCGGCCTTGAGCGCGAAGCGGGCCAGTATCGCGAAGCCGCCGTAGAAAGCGTCCTTCGCGGACCAGAAGGCGTCATAAGCGAAGCCATGCAGGAGTTCGGAAAAGGCCGCCCAGTCTTTTTTCGTAGAATAAATTTTGGCAATGATCTCCTCCGCCTTCTGGAGAAGTCCGACCTTCTCTCGCAGCGGAACCGTAAGGAGCTTGAAATCCATGCCCTTGATTTCATCGGAAAGCACTATCGCCGAGCTGTAGGCCCCTCCTGCCTCGTCGCTTTTGAGCAAAAAAGTCCCGATGTGCCTCCCCTCCTGAATGATGTCGATCTGGAGGTCCTGCGCACGCTTGACCAGCTCGGCCCCTGCCTTGAGCTCGAAGGCTCCCTCGATAAGATCGGTCCGGGCAAGCTCGACGCCGCGACCGATAAGCGACGCCTCATAATTTCCCGCGGGCATGGAGAGGATCTTGCCTTTGAGAATAACGGCGTCCCCCCCTCTGGCCACGCAGAAATCCTTGGCTACAAGCGAGGTGATGACGCCCTTGTAGGCCGTTGAGAGCGTGCCGGTCAGAAAATCGAGAATGCATATGTCGTTCGTGGTCTCCATGGCATTGCTTTCTTTAAGTGTAGCACGGCTGGCCTCGGGATTCCATACTCCATGCCCTGACGTGACGGCGGCGTAAAATCAGCCTTTGAGCCCGCGGGATTTCATCGACCGCGCCCGCGATTCTGACGGGGACGCGCCCAAGAAATACGCTTGATAATTTTTTCAGACTAGACTATACTTGTCCCCGTTGCACAGCTCCTCACCGGCGGGAACGCTCGCTCAGCAGTTCCTTCCATCCCGGAGATGGGTTCTCATGCGGCAGCGGTGTCGGCGTCCTGAGTTGCCGCATCAGGCGGGAGTGACAACAGGAGGGAATGATGGAAAAAGAACCCGCAGCGATTTCGAAAAAAGTCGAAGAGTTTCTCCAGGTCTTTAAAAAAGGCGAGGAGTTTACCCAGGAGCTGCTCAAGGAAAATGAAAAGCTCCGGTACAAGTTGGCCAAGTTTGAAGAGGTCACCAAGTTCTCCGGCCGGGAAGAAAGCTTCAAGTTTCACAGCCTCGAGGAGCGGGTGAAATTTCTGGAAGAGGAGAACAAGCAGCTCCTCGACCGCTACCGAGTTGTCGAGGAAGAAAATAAGGACTTCGCGAACCGGTACGTCGAGGTCGAGGCTGAGAACAACAACCTGGCAAACCTGTACGTCGCCAGCTATCAGCTGCACTCTACGCTGGACTTCAACGAGTCGCTCAGGATCATCCTCGAAATCGTGATGAACCTGATCGGCGCCGAGGAATATTCCATCATGATGCTCGACGAGAAGACGAACGAGCTGACGATCGTGGCCCAGGAGGGCATGGGGCCCGAGGCGAGGCCCAGTGTCAAGCTTGGAGGGGGAATCATCGGCGCGGCGGCGAAATCCGGCGAGTCCTTCTACCGCGAGGGCGATCCCACGGACCTCGCGGGCGTGGATTATCTCCACCCCCTGGTCGTCATCCCGCTCAAGATCAAGGAGCACGTGATCGGGGTCATCGTCATCTACAAGCTCCTCGTCCAGAAGCAGACCTTCTCGAACGTGGACTACGAGCTTTTTTCGATGCTGGCCGGCCACGCGGCCACGGCGCTCTTTTCCTCGAAGCTCTACTCGCAGTCGGAGCGAAAACTTACCACGATCCAGAGCTTTCTCGACCTGCTCAAAGAAAAATAAACGGAGGTTGAATCATGCCCGAGTACAAGTTTCTGGTGGTAGAAGACTCCCCGACGATGCGGCAGCTCATCTCCTTCGCCCTGAAGCGCATCCCCGGCAGCAAGATCGTTGAAGCCAACGACGGCATCGACGCGCTCAAGAAGCTCTCGACCCAGAAATTCGACATCATCCTGACGGACATCAATATGCCCATCATGGACGGTCTCAAGCTTGTCTCCATGGTGCGAAACGACCCCGCGCATAAGACCATTCCCATCATCATCATCACGACCGAAGGCGCGGAAGAGGACCGCAAGCGCGGTATCGCCCTCGGCGCCAACGCTTATATCCCCAAACCCATCCAGACAGCGGACCTTTTAAACGTCGTGAACGGGATCCTGGGAAGCAGATGACCGTAAGCAGAACAGCCCGGAACAAAACGAAGGACGAGAGACCGTAGGGTCTCTCGTCCTTTTTTGTCTGACCAGGTTAGGGTCAGCCTCGCTGCCTATGCCTTACTTCTTCTTCAAGAATACCACGAAGGCTCCGCTCCCCCCCTTGTCGCGCGGCGCCGGTGAAAATTCGGCGACCATCCCTTTCCCACGCCCGCCAAGCCACGCCGCCGTTGCTCCCCGAAGGACCGGACCTTCCGGCGAGTTGACCCCTTTTCCGGTGATAACCAGCACCGCGTCCTGTCCCCGGCTGTAGGCGCCGGCGATATAGCGCTCGAGCCTTACCAGCGCCTCGTCCCGGAGAAAGCCATGCAGGTCCAGCTCGCCGCTGATGCGGATAGTCCCTCTCTTTAGTTGCCGCATGCGGCTGCTCGGGGGCCGTCTCCCCGGCTCGTCAAGCTCCTCCTGCTCCGACTGACGGTCTTGCGCCGCAGTCCCGATCTTCTGCATGGCCTGGAGGAAGATCTCATAGTCCTCTGCGTCCCGTTTTTCTTCGATCTTCCGGGTGACCGGACCCGGGGCGGGGTCTTCCTCCTTCTCTATTTTCCGCGCCCCCGATACAGCCCTCAGAAAGAGGGAGCCGTCGTCTTCGGACTGCTCTTCCTTCCTGCTGGGCTCGGTTCCCGTCTTTCGCGCTGACGGGCTGCGCGGCGCAAAGCCCCTGAGGGGCGTGAAGGGGTTGTTTTTGAAGTCTGCGGGAGATTGATCGCCGGATTTCTTTTTTTTCATGGAAGGGCTTGGTGAATCGTATCAACAGGATTTTCAGAATGTGTGAACGTGATTTTTTCGTATCGGCTTTTCCCGCGACCATCCGCGGCTGCCGTCGTTTTTTCTAATGATCCGGGTACCGTTCCGAGATATTGCGGACCGTGTCGATGCAGGAAAAGAAGGTATCGACCATCTCGGGATCGAACTGCGTTCCGGAGCAGGCCCGGAGCTCTTCGAGGACCTTTGCCTCGTCCCACCGCTCCTTGTACGCCCTCCGCGAGCCCAACGCGTCGAACACGTCCGCGAGCGCGACGAGCCTGCCGAAGATCGGAATCTCATCTCCCTTCTTGGGCCGCGGCGATCCGTCACTGTTCTCGTATCCGGGCAGCACCTTGCCGTCAAGGGGGTTGATATTCCCCGGATAACCGGTGCCGTCCCACTTCTCGTGATGGTTCAAGGCCACGATCGCCGCGGCCTCATCGAATTCCGAGTACCGGTCGGCGAAGAGCTTTGCTCCCATGACGGTATGCTGTTTCATGGCTTCCCGTTCCGCGTCATCGAGCTTCCCCGGTTTCTTCAAGATCGCATCCGAGATGGCCACTTTCCCCACGTCATGGAGCATGGCGGCCATGCGAAGAATGTCGCGGTTCTTGTCAAGCGCGTCCTGGGGCACACCCCGCTTTCCGGCCCAGGCCTCGTAGATGGCGACGGAATACGCCGCGACGCGGTTCACGTGGGCGCCGGTTTCCTTGGGGTCCCTCAGTTCCGCCATTTTAATGGTCCGGAGGATCATGGCCCGGGTCATCTGGGCCCGTTCAATGGCAACAGCGGCCGTGTTGGCAAAGTGCAGGATGAGCGGCTCATCTTTCTTCGAAAAGGAGACGACCTTGCCCCGGGTGTCTGTCGCGTTGATCAACTGAAGCACGCCGATCGTATCGCCCCGGTTGGTCTTGAGCGGGAACGTCAGCATCGACCGCGTCCGGTACCCCGAGAGGTCGTCGTAGGAATTGTTAAAGGCGTAGGGCAGACTAGAGACGAGCTTGTAGGCATCGGCGATGTTCAGGGCTTCGCCGGTGTTCGCCACATAGCCGGAGATCGTCTGGTTGTCGATCGGGATCGAGAAGGTGGAATAGATCAGTTTCCTGCCCGGAGGCAGTTTTTTCTGCAGAGTGTCGTTCTGAGTATAGCTGAACTTCAGCTTATCTCCCTCCTTGATATAGATCGAACCCGCGTCGGCGTTCACCAGCTTTCGCGCCTCGCGCAGGATCCGCTCCAGGAGCACATCAACGTCTTTGACCTCGGTGAGTTCGACGCCCAGCTTCATGAGAGTGTTGAGTTTCCGCTTTTCATTCAGCATGAAGCATAATATCCATAACATGCCCGTTTTGTCAATCAGCGAATCAAGACAGGGTGTCCAGTATTTATCAATTGACTCATTTGCACTTTTCTGATATAGTTCAACACTACATTCACTACATTCAAACGGGCTTCGGCCGGGACGCCGTGGCAGGAGTCTGTTAGATTGGATGCCGAGGTATGGTGATGGTTACGGATTCGAAAATGCTGTTGATCAAGAAGAAGCTTCTCAAGCAGCGTCAGGAGCTTCTTTCCGAAGCAGAGCAGACGCTGAACAATAAGATCAGTACGGAAAAAGAGAGTTTTCCCGATCCGACTGACCAGGCGGTCGCCGAACTGGACAATAACTTCCTCTTGAAGCTTCGGGGACGGGAACAGAAGCTCCTCAAGAAGATCGACGAGGCGATTTCGCGGATCGACGGCGGCACCTACGGCATCTGCGAGTCCTGCGGAGGGGAGATCAACATCAAGAGGCTTGAGGCGCGGCCCGTCACCACGCTCTGCATCGAGTGCAAAACCGCCCAGGAGGAAGAGGAAAAGCGGAAGGTGGACTGATCGTCCTCGATTGGTGAAAACAGAAAAAAATGCGCAGGGCCGACCTTCTATGAGGTCGGCCCTTTTGTGTTTTATGGCATTCGCTGCCGGGTTGTCTATCAGGGTCCCGGTTCAACCAGGACAATATACGCTGCGCCGTTTCCGGTGCGTTGAGCCAGATACTACTGTGAAAAAGACCGTCCCTCCCTGGGCGCTAGCAGGGTGCATCTCTCAGGCGTCGTTCCGGCCAAAGGAGTATTATTGATCGAGCAGAGCAGGTGGGTCGTGAAGGTGCTTACTGCGAACACGGTGAGGTTGCAGCCTCCGTCAGGCCGGTAATGCTGATGGTATAACGCGACCCCGGCGTCAGTCCGTTCACTGCGTAGAAGCTCGTGCCGGCCGGAGCCGACCTGTCCCGTTGTCGGCGTATCTGACGTGTTATGACGGACGGGAGACGTGTGCGGTCCCTTCGGTCACCGGGATTCGGCACGTTCGGGGCCGGTGTCACAAGGGCCGTATACTGGACCGTGAATGCGGAGCTGAAGAGTCCGTCGACGACGAAAAATACGGCCGTGCTGCCCGTGGTAACATTCAAGGTACAGTCTTCCGGCGCATTTCCGATGAGCAAGGTATTGCTCACGGTGGCGGCGGAGCAGACCGCTGGGGAAATGACGGAACCGTTGTCGATAAAGACATGGAGATCCGCGTCATCGGTGAGCCCGGTGATGCTGACGGTGTAGGCACCGGGCGATACGGGCACGGAATAAACTCCGGCGCCGCGCTGGGTGGTCTGATCACTGAAGCGGGATGGAGAGATGCAAACTTGGTCTCGGACAATAGTTCTACGCCAATCGTATATACGGCAGCTGATCCCACAAGAAATGATCCGTCCACGCCGAAGTAAAGCGTATTTCCAGCGGGTATGAGGATGCAGTCCTCGGGAGACGTAACAGGAATGACACTGTTGTCAACAGGACATATGATCGGATGCGTGAAGGTGCTGTCCGCATCATATACGTTAAGGTCAACATCATCTGTTGGAGCGGTGATGCTTATCTTATAGAAAGAGCCTGGCGTGACCGACGCAGCATAAGCGTTAAACCCAGGGCGAACCACGGTATCGGATACCGGCGGCGCCCCAACCGTTAGAACTGTAGGGATAGGCGGCGCTACGACAGTGCTTCCCCCGCCACTCCCGTGGCATGCCGAAAGTATCATCACCGACAACACCACAAAGACACCATATGTCTTGAACGGCCCCCGTGCTCTCATGAGACCCCTCCCTTGCTTCTTGCACACACTAAACTCTTGACCTCAGACAGGGATACCTATTACATCATGCCGCGAAGCAGGGATCGTCTCCGCGCTATGATTATCAGAATCATTTTTTATTAATGAGCTTGATCGCCTGTGCATCATCAGAGGTGGCAAAAATGCAATTCCCCGACCTTGCGCCTGAGCTCGTGCCGTACATATAGTAGATGTTGATTCCCGCATCGCCGATTTTCTTCGCCACCTTCTGAAGTTCCCCGGGCTTGTTCTGCATCTCCACGATAACGACGTCATTTTCTTTGATCGCGACGCCGAGGGGGGCGAGAGCCTTTTTTGCCTTCGCGTTGCTGTCCACGGTCAGCATGAAGGTTGCCTCCTGTTCCATGCCGTATGCGCAGATGTTGGTGATATTCACCTTGGCGCCGGCGAGTGCTGTCGTGATCTCCGAAAGCCGTCCTGTCCGGTCAGACATCATGAATTGAAGCTGTTTTACTTTTTTTGCCTTAGTCATGGTTGGTCCCTCCTGGAATGAGTTGTAAGCTTTAAGTCGTAATATCGAGGAGACGGATCAGACTCTCGAAATCATGCTTCTTCTGCTTTCAGTATATCAGGAGTCACGCCGCGATTGGAGGAAGTGACAAAAGGTTAGCTCGATTTCAAGCGTCTTCTTCACACCTCGTACGTCACTGACGGTTCGATTCGTACTTCGAAAATCTGAAAACCCGTAAAAAAACCATCCTGCGGAAAACTCCAGGATGGCATGAAGGGCGTCGGACCGTGAGTCCCCATTGTACCACTTACTGAAAAGGCCGCATTCCATCAACGGGATGGAGCAGGCTCTTATCGGCGTTTGTGAAGTTGCGCAGGAACGGACACTCCTCGTACTTCTTGCTCAGGCAGTACTCCTCGAGCTCTGAGATGCTGGGGATGTAAACAGCGCTGTCTACCATACAGGTCGGGACCTGCTTCCCCGTCAAATGAGGGCATTGCATGGCGATGCCTCCTCACGCTGCCTTCAACGCTTCACGGCTACGCTCCCCTATTATAGCAAAGGATCTGGATTATGGATAGTAGCGGCCGTCGTCTGTAGCGGCCGTCATCTGCTTATTACGCAGGATTGTGCCTCTGTGGACGGCAGGATTATGCAACATCAAAACAAGGGATTGCAGGAATTTACATAAAGAGGGTATAATGCTTCAGCTGGGTCCATGGCGGAACCAAACATACCTACGAACAGTTAAAGTTGCAAAGAGCATTAACTTAATAACACGAAGAGGGTATGAGCCTCAATATTGCGCAACTTTTGCTAAACTTCAAGTAAGAGAAAAAATCGGAAAGTGCTCCGATCCCCGCAACGACGACCTAAAAAAATTTTTCGGGGTGGTCTTTCGTTACTACGTTGAAATGTCAGGCAATAAGAGGTACTCACTCATGCTATTCAGGGTCCTGGCACATGAAGAGCTAAAGAAGCTCTTCTGCCGCCTCGCTGCGGAAAATGCGGTCGTTGGACCTGTTGAAACCGGCATTGACCGCAGCGGGAAGCCGCTCTATGCCTTTGAACCGGTTTCTGAATTCGAAAACCTTCGGCTCGACTTCACGACGACCAGACACTCCGCGAAGAGGTATTTTCTTCCTTTCAAAGAGAACCTCGCGACCTTTCAGATCGACGGCGCCGACTGGCGCAAGACCGTAGATTACAACTGCGACAGCCCTTTGGTGCTCTTCGGTCTCCATGCCTGCGATATCAACGCGCTGAACAGGCTTGATAAGGTATTGATGGGTAATGTCTACCCCATGCCCTATTACGCGGCAAAGCGCAGGAACACGTTTATCATCGGCATCGACTGCCGGCCCCAGCCCTTCTGCTTCTGCCGTTCCATGGGAACTGACACCGCGCTCCACGGTTTCGATATGTTCCTCACCGACATCGGCGGCCGATACTTCATTGAAATCCTCTCCGCGGCGGCCTACGATATTCTCCGAAGCGTTGCGACGCGCGCGCCGGAAGAGGCCGACCACATGCAGTATATGAAGGTCGTTGCGGAGAAGAACGGAATGTTCAAGGCGCAGGTTGACACGACGGACCTGACGAAGATCCTCGACATGGAGTTTCAGTCCCCGGTCTGGAAAGAGTGGGGCGACAAGTGCCTCGGCTGCGGCGCGTGCGCGAACGTTTGCCCGACCTGTTACTGTTACGGTGTGGAAGAGACCGTGGACGTCGACCTCAAGAGCGCCCGGAAGATCAAGACCCTTTATGCTTGCACGGTCATTGATTTTGCAGAGGTCGCCGGCGGCCGCAATTTCAGGCCTGAGAGGTCTTCCCGGCTCAAATACCGCTACTATCATAAACACCGCGGCTTTGTGGAGGCGTACGAGGAGTCGCTTTGCGTGGGCTGCGGCCGCTGCGGCGAGGCTTGCCTGGCGAAAATTACCGTTCCGCGAGTCATCGCCAGCGTTCGCGGAGAGGGGGGTTAAGTGGATACCCGGCTGAAATTCACCAATGTGGTCTCGAACTCTTCCGCATACTATCGCAGAAACGATCTTTCCACGTTTGAGCATTCCTTCAAGGCGGAGATTACGAGCGTACACCGGCTTACCGCCATGGAGAACCTCTACCGGATACGCATCATCAATGAGGAAGAAAGGAAGCGGTTCGCCTTCAAACCCGGCCAGTTCCTGATGCTGGAGCTGCCGGGCATCGGCGAAGCGCCCTTCGGCATCTCCTCCTCGCCGAGCAGCCACGGGGACGTGGAACTCTGCATTCGCAAAGTCGGCAACCTCACCAACTTTTTGTCCAGAGCCGGCCGCGGCGTGCGCGTGGGGATTCGGGGCCCCTTCGGCACCAGCTTCCCCATGGATGAGATGCATGGCCAGAACATTCTCCTGATCGCTGGCGGGCTCGGCCTTGCATCGCTGCGCTCGCCGATCGCCTATGTGCAGGAAAACCGCAACCTTTTTGAGAACGTGAATATCATCTATGGGACGAAGGAGCCGTCGCAGCTTCTGTTCACCTACCAATACGACGCCTGGCGAAAGGACGATATCGAACTGGCCGTCATCGTTGAGAAGGCCGATCACGCGTGGAAAGGGCCCGTGGGCCTTACCACGAAGGTCCTTGAGCAGATGGCGTTGGAAAGCGACAAAACGTTCGCAAGGAACACCTACGCCGTTGTCTGCGGTCCGCCGGTCATGTTCAAATCCGTCTGCAATATGCTGAGCGAGATCGGCATTCCCATGCAGAAGATGTATGTCTCCCTGGAACGGCGCATGCACTGCGGCATGGGAAAGTGCTGCCGCTGCAACGTGGGCTCCACGTACATATGCCTGTCCGGACCGGTATTCGACTACTGGACCGTGATGAACCTGAAAGAGGCTATCTGATGGACGAACAGAAACAGCAGACCCGCACCTATCTCGGCGTTCCGGTTGAGCGTCCGGGCGTCGCCTTCTTCGAGCTCACCTCCTGCGAGGGGTGCCAGCTGCAGATCGTGAACAACGAAACGTCGCTCCTGGATTTTCTCTCCCTGGTGAAGGTCGTGAATTTTCGCGAGGCCATGGCCGAAAGAAGCGACAACTATGATATCGCCTTCGTCGAAGGGAGCGTTACCCGCGCCGATGAAATCGAGCGCCTAACCACGATCCGGAAGAACGCAAAGGTGCTTGTGGCCTTCGGCTCCTGCGCCTGCTTCGGCGGCGTGAACCAGCTCAAAAACCGGTTTAATGATCCGGCCTGGGTAAAAAAACAGGTGTATGGAACGGGCGGGATAGACACGAATGACGCGGCAAGACCGATTGAAGACTTCGTGGCCGTCGATCTTAAAATTTACGGCTGTCCGGTCAGGAAGGAGGAGGTCGAAAAGATCATTACGAACATCGTCATCGGGAAGGCGGTAGTCCACCCGAAGTATTGCGTTTGCATGGAATGCACCGCGAACCAAAACATCTGCCTCTTCGACCTTGGAGAGCCCTGCCTGGGACCGATCACAAGAGGCGGCTGCGACTCCTGGTGCCCGAGCAACCGCGCCGGGTGCTGGGGCTGCCGCGGTCCTTCCGACGACGCCAACGTGGAGCAGATGAAGAAGATTATGAAAGAGCATGGTTTTCCCGAGGAAACAATCCTGGACCGTCTCGAATGTTTCGGGGGGTTCAAAGCCCATGCGGAAATACTGCGAAAGAAAATCTCAGAAAGGTCCAATCTTTGACAAGATACGGAATTTACGGGATAGGACTTTATCAGATGTTATTCTGTAATCCTGTCCGGTGAGGATTTCGAATGAAGGTTAACTGCAATATTGACATCCATCATGTCACCCGGGTCGAGGGCCACGGCGACATCAAGATAAGAATCCGGGACGGTAAGCTTGAAGAAGCGCGGTGGAACGTGGTGGAAACGCCGCGCCTCTTCGAGGCGATGCTCGTCGGAAAGAAGTGGGAAAACGCCCCCTGGATCAGCTCCCGCATCTGCGGCATCTGCTCCATCAGCCATACCCTGGCAAGCATCCGGGCCGTGGAGAACGCCTTTGGGATCGTCCCGACCGACCAGACCCGGAAATTGCGACTGCTCCTCAAACACATGGAGACGCTTCAGAGCCACGTCCTCCACCTTTATTTTCTCGTCGCCCCCGACTTTCTGAACGTCGGAAGCGTGTTTCCGCTCATTAATTCCCATCCCGATGTCGTGCAGCGGGCCGCGAGAATAAAGCTGCTCGCCAATGACCTCTGTGACTGCGTCGGCGGCCGCCGTTTGCATCCCACGAGGGTTGTCGCTGGCGGTTTCACCATGCTGCCCGGGAAGAAAGAGCTCTTCCATTTCAAGATGAGGCTTCATGATTCGCGGGAGGACCTCCTGCGAACCGCAGAGCTGTTTCGGAGCTTTGCGATACCGGACTTCGTCCGGGAAACCGAGTTTGTGTCTTTGAAGGGAGAGGGGAATTATCCGTTCATCGGAGGAGATTTGATATCAACGGACGGCGTCATCAGGAGAGAAAGCGAATACCGCTCGATGACAAATGAATATCTGGTGGAGCAGTCCACATCGAAGTGGAGCCGGCTCTCTCGGGGGTCCTTTGCCGTGGGCGCGCTCGCCCGCTTAAACAACAATTTCGAATTTCTTTGTCCCGATGCAAAAGAAATAGCCGTCTCCTTCGGGCTCAAGCCGGTGAATCATAACCCCTTTATGAACAATATCGGCCAGCTCGTGGAATGCGTTCAGGTTGTCAGCGAGGCAATCAGTCTTATCGATGAGCTCATGGGCTCGCCATGGCAGGAACCGCGTCAGGCCGTTCATCCAAAGTACGGAGTGGGTGTCGGCGCGGTGGAAGCGCCCCGCGGAATTCTCTATCACTGTTACGAGTTCGACGATGAGGGCAGGATAATCCGGTGTGACTGCGTGATTCCCACGAGCCAAAACCACGCCAACATCCAGCACGACCTCGAAGAACTTGCGGCGCAGTACGCATCCAGCGGTTCGGCCGATGGGGACATCGAGCTCCTTGCCCAGATGCTGGTCCGGTCCTACGATCCGTGCATCTCCTGTTCCGTGCACTGACCAGATCATTCGTCGAGCGCTCACGGATCGCTGTTTCCTCCCGCTGTGGGCACTTCGAATTCCGTGGCATCCCCTCTTCAGTCATACTCCGATGGTCAAAAGCTGCCACCGTGGTCCGCTTGACGCAACCGTTATCCCGCCGCTTTCCGCGCTGGCCGCAGAAACAGCAGATCCGTGACCAGGATGAGAACCCCGATGAAAAAGCATATCCCCAAAAAGAACGTGACGCCCATCCATAGACGCATGTAGGACTGGGCCGCCATGTACCCCATGCCGAGCACCCGTTCGAGGTAGGACTGCACCACGCCGGCTATGCCGAAGGATAACCCCATGAGCATCATGGCGGTGGACATGGTCCAGAACGCCGCCTTGCCGCGCGACGGCATCGTACACCTCGATCCCCTTGATCTTCGGCATGGCGTAGTAGAAGACCATGATGTTGAGGAGCGCATAGGCCCCGAAAAACGCGAGGTGCCCGTGCGACACCGTAACCTGCGATCCGTGGGTATAGTAGTTGATCTGAGGGAGCGTGTGCATGAAACCCCATACCCCGGCGCCGATCATATGCATCGCCGCGCAGCCGACGGCGATGGTCCAGGTGAGCGGATTGATTATCTTCCGTTTTCCGTTGCTTGACATGGTTCATGGTATCGATGAGCATGAGCAGGATCGGTAGCGGTTCAAGGGCCGAAAAGATCCCGCCGAACCAGAGCCAGTACCGTGGAGCGCCGATCCAATAGTAGTGATGGCCCGTGCCGACGATTCCGGTAAAGAGGAAGAGACCTATCTCCACATAGAGCCATTTCTCCACCACCTGACGGTCAACGCCGGTGAGCTTCATCAGTACGAACGCGAAAATAGAGGCGGTCACGAGCTCCCACGCCCCTTCCACCCAGAGATGGATGACCCACCACCAGTAATACCAGTCGATCACCTCGTTCCGGTAAAAGGGTATTCCGAAGAGGTACAGGAGCGCAAGAAAGAGCAGCCCGCCGAGAAGCGTGCCCTGGATCACGGTCCAGCGCTTGGCCATGTACATGGTCATCCCGACATTGAACAGAAATACGAGTGCGCCCGCAACCACGACGAAGTCGAGGGTAGTCGGTATCTCCAGGAGCGGACTGCCCTGTGTCCAGCCAAAGATGAATCCCACGAGAGCGACGACCCCTGTAGTGACCAGGCGATGAGCTGGAACCAGGCGAGCTTCGCTGAATAGATCTCGCTCTTTGTTTCCTCCGGTACGATGTAGTACGTTCCCCCCATGAACCCGAGCAGCATCCAGAGCACGAGCAGGTTCGTATGCATGGCGCGTGCTGTTGCAAAGGGGAATACGTCCACGATGCTTCTGCGGCACGGTGAAGCTGTAGCTGAATGCAAGCCAGAGCCCCATGACAACCTGGAGCGCGAACAGGAGCAGGGCAACAACAAAATACCAGTACGCTATTTTTTGTGAGCGGTATTCCATCGTTTCCTCCTATTGTAATTTCGCCAGGAACCCGGCGACTTCTTCAAGCTCTTTTTCCGAGAGAGTTGTCTGGGCCGGCATCATAGCTTTGGGATTTACTGACTTGGGATTTTTGATGTAATGCTCTATCTGCTCCATGACTCGAGCTTCCGGCCGATCGTATCAAGGGCCGGACCGAAGGTCCCGCCCGTGCCGTGCAGCGAATGGCAGTTCATGCAGCCCCGGGTCTGAAACACCGCCGCGCCCGGGGATGCGCCCGCTCCCGCAACCATTCTCTCCTCGCTGCGGGAGAGGCGCTTCTTGCTGTCCTGCGGGGGCCAGTCACCGTTCTCGACGTTCCCGACCCAAGTGAAGAATGCGATGAGATTGTCGATCTCGGCGTCCGATACATTCTGGTTCGGCATCTTGCGCCAGGAGGCGGCAAGGGCCTTCTCCGGGTTCTTAATTCGAAACCGGATGCCGTCCTCCCCGACGCGCTGGACCACCTTGGTGAGATCAGGCGCGTAGTACGCGCCGAAGCCGAGGATCGTATGGCAATCGTTGCAGTTGTACTTCTCGAACGTCCGCTTCCCGTCAACGACCGTGTCAGAGAGCTTGTCCACGTGTGACAGCGCCTCGACCTGGCGGTGGGTGTCCCAGGTGAGCCACAGAAAAATGACGGCCGATGAGACCGTGCCCCAGAAAAAAATCCAGAATGCCGTTTTTTTTGTCATTCCGCACCTCCTTCAATGGTTTGAAGCCGAATGCCGCCTGACGTTTACGGCGAATTGCATAAGACTTCAAGGTAATAGTATAGCATAGGCATAGCTCGCACCTTACCTTGGTTCGAGGGTCCTGTCCCGCATCCGGACACACGAACGCAACGAGCACTTCACGAGTTCGCGGAAGGATTGAGGAGGGATCAACCTACCACCATCGCCAGAAGGCGATGACGAAGGTGATAACGAAGACGAGAACGAGGTTCATGTATGCGAAGAAATAGAAGAGCTTTATGTGAAAGGGTTGTTTCAGCTGTTCGCCGGATGCGAGCAGTTTTCCCACCTGCGGCATGGCGAGGATCTTGTCCTCGCCGTGGGGCGCGGTAGCGAGGAGCTCCGTCAGATCGTTCCCTGCCCCATGTTTGGTCACATGGGAGCCGTTTTTCCAGAGCCTGCTCTTCGTGACATCGTAGATGATCCCCTTGTAGGCGACGTAAGCAGGCCTTCCCTCTTTTCCGTCAAACTGGCAGAGGCCGTCGGGCGTGCAGACGCCGTTATCCATCGCGGGCGCCAGGGACTTCTGTTTCCTCAATTTTGGGCCAATATAGATGGTCACCAGGACGGCGCTCGAAAGCATGATCATGAAAAGGACTATTTTGATGCCCAGGAGCACGCCGAACCGCGTGGTGAAGAACGCCTCCCACGACGGAATCCTGGCAATGGTAAGGAGCGTTCCGGTTATCAGGAGCACAATCATCGACAGCCAGCCAAGCCTCAGTTCTCCCTTGGGCAGGCCCTTCGAGGCGTATGCGGGCTTCAGCAGAACATGAACGTACATGATCGTTCCGAACCATACAATGGCGGCTAACATGTGGAGATAGCCGATGATAAGGCGGACGATGTGCTGGGCCATGGTGAGCGGCCGGTAAAGCCCTTGGGATTTAATTTGTTCGAGAAACTGTTTCCCGCTCTCGGTGAGCGCTCCGCCGCCGATCACATCGACATGGCACCTCCTGCAATCAAATCCGGTCTGGCGTGCGTAATCCGGCGTGGCAGAGGCAGTCTTGGGGAAAAGGGCGAGCATCCCGAGAAGGCAGATGAACAGGAAATATTTTAATGATCGCGCGTACGCGGCATTGAGCATAGGTGCAATTATAATAAAACCGGGTTCGCTTGTATACTTTTTTTTGCGGGAACAGCCATTATGAAACCATCGGAGGGGTATTTACGCAGCAACGAACGCAATCGTAACCCCGAGAAGCGATAAATGCACAGCCACCTTCGCCCGCGACTTCATGTCCAGCCCATCAAGGAATTCATCGATGGGGGAATCGCCTCTCTCGGTTGTGAAATAACGAGCTTGTCAATCACGCTTCCGAACTGTATTTACTTTACTCATAATCTTTAATGTATTGGCAAGCCTAGCAGAAAAAACCTGTAATGTTATCGGTATTCTATACTTACAAATTGATCAGCAAGATAAGTGGAAAAAATCGGAGAACAGATTGGTTTTTGTAAAGACAGATCATCGAATAATCTACAAGCTTGGAACGGCGACTGATAAATAGTAGATGCAGAATCCCACCTGTACTTCGCAGGAGTTTCAATTATTGGAATTTGCAGAATCTATCTACAAGTCTGCATTGCCAATATGATGACAATGGCAAAGCATATGGGCTGCAACATGTACGTAAACGTATTCATCATGAAACTTTGCGATCTCGTTAAAAAAAGGCAAGTCGACAGATCTCCCCGAGTACTCTAGCCCATTCACCCGCCTCATCTACTTCCACCCCTTCCGGATGCTTATCGGGCTTTGAGTCTTTCTTGGCCCTCTAGCCCAGGTGACCCTATGAGGTCCTGTAAAGATTCATTTGCCGAGCAGGACCCTAATGCGTATAATCTAAGACTTAAGAAGGGAAACACATGCTAAATCTCAAACGAAAACATTTCTGGTTCACGGTAGTTGCCGGTTTTCTTGCGATCCTGATATTCGCCGTGACCGTCGTTGTCCCGATCTACCTGAGCTCCGCGGGAGTAAAAAACAAGATACAGGCCGCTGTGAAGGAGAAACTCAGTGGAAAAGTTTCTTACGAAAAGATCGACATTTCCCTGTTCCCCCGGCCGCAAGTGACCCTCGAAGGGCTCAGCCTGGCGTATCCCCGCACGTTCAAAGGCACGCTCCGGTCCCTCAGCATTGCACCGCAGATCCTTCCCCTTTTCAAGGGCCGCGTGCAGTTTTCAAAGATTCGGATACAGGAGCCCGATTTCAGGATCGCCGTACCTACCGCGAAAACGGACACGACATCAGAGGCCCCGACCCTGGAGGAAGCGAAAGAGGACATCCGGTCAGTACTTGGCTATCTGCAGATGATCGGGCCGGGGCTCGTGGTCGAGATGGACAACGGGAAATTCCTCTTGAGGAAAAACCACCGGGATTTTCTGTCCCTCAAGAAGGTGACCGTCCATTTCAACGCCCCGCCCGGCGACATACACTTCCTGGTCAAGGCCGGTACGGACCAGTGGGGAGATTTCACCCTGAGCGGAACGTACTCCTTTACCGAAGCCCAGACGGAGATCCGGGACTTGACCCTTGCACTGGGCCATTCTTCACTCACGGACTATTCAGCGCTCCTGACCTGGGACCGCGATCCGCGCATTGAAATACGCTCCGGCAGGGCCGAGTTCGCGCTGCAGGAAATCTATGAGTGGCTGAAGTCATCGGAGAGCCTGATCCCCTTCATGAAGGAGCTGTCGTCATTAAAGGGCACGCTCGTCATCACGTCCATGAAGGGACAGGGGCTGCTCTCCCAGCCCGAAAAATTGCGCATGCGGCTGACCGGCGAAGCCCGCCGAATCGAACTGGAGTCCCCGCGGCTTCCCGTCCCCGTGTTGGTCAATTCCTCGTTTGCCGTCGAGGATAATCTGGTAGAAATAACAGATTTTTCGGCCCGCATGGGATCGTCTTCCCTGTCCCATGTGTCCGCGCTCCTCACCGGCCGGGACGATCCCGTGCTCGAACTCCGAAGCGGCAACGCAGCGATCGATATCACCGAGGTCTTCGGCTGGCGCACGTGGCATCCGGCATTAGAGCACATCCTGCAGGGAGTTGACACCCTGGCCGGAAAATTCAGCCTGACTGCGCTCAAGATCAACGGCCGGCTGTACCGGCCCATGACATGGAAAGTTCTTGCCGCCGGCGAGTTTGATCATATTTTTTTTCAGGCGCCCATCCTGCCCGGCCCGCTCGGCCTCGTCAAAGGAACGTTCAGGTATGTTCCGGATAAACTCTCCTGCAGCCTGAAGGAAGCCACGATCCTCGACTCGACCATCACCGGCACTGCGGTGGTGAGCGGCATCACCACGACCGTGAGCACCGTGGACGTGACGCTCGACGGCAGCTCAGGCAAAAAAACCGTGGACTGGGCTTTTAACAACCTCAAACTGCCTCCCGAGCTCATGGTCAAGACCCCGCTTGCCCTTTCCGACGCCCATCTGGTCTGGGAGCGAAACAGGGGCGCCTCGTTTTCCGGGACAGCGTCCGTGGCGGGCGGGCTGAAGTTCTTCGTAGACCTCTCCCAACAGGGCGCGGACCTGGAGGTCCGCAAGTTCTCGATCAGGGACCAGGAGACCGACGCCGCGTTCACCCTCAACTGGCAGAAGCAGGCGGCTGACTTCTCCTTCTCCGGTCTTCTCGCGGAGTCCACCTTGAGCAGGCTATTCGAGCAGGGGACCTTCGGGAGGGGAACCATGCGGGGCGAGCTCCATTCCCTGGTCCGCACTGATATGCCGCTCAAGTCGCGGATGCAGGGAAGCCTTACGGGCAGCGATTTGTTCGTTCCCTGGGGCATGCCGATTCCGACCACGGTGAACAAGTTCGCTTTCAAGGCCGAGGACGACGTGCTCACCGTGGAATCCGCTGACGTGACGTGGGGAAAGAACCATTACTCCCTGAGCGGGGCCGTAACCACATCGGACAAGGGGCTTTCCTTCGGCATGAAGCTCACTGCCGATGGGATTGATATCGATACGATCCAGCAGGCCCTGGCGCAGTCAAACGGGAACAAAGCCGCCCGCGTCAGACCAGGCACCGCCCAAGCAGAAGCCAGAGCTGAAAGCAGGAGCAGAAGGCGAGGTCCTTTCCCCTGCCGCCCATCCGGGGCGACTTCAGCGCCGACTCGGCGTACGTCAAATACGGACGCTATACCCTGGCGCCCGCGCATGCAGTCGTGAGCGTGGAGCCGGGCACGGTAGTCCTGGAGTTCAACAACACCAAAACGTGCGGAGTTACCCTGGCAGGCTCGGTCCTCGTGTCCGGGGAAAGCACGTCGTTCACCTTTACGCCGTCGGCAAAGGCCGAGCCCCTGGAGCATACCATCGACTGCCTGACCGGCAAGGAGCTGCACATAACCGGCGACTATGACCTGACTGCGAAAATTCAGTCCCACGGTACGGGCACGGATATGCTCTCGGCCCTCGAGGGCCGCGTGGATTTCAAGGCGAAGAAGGGAAAGATCTATCAATTCCCGACGCTCGCGAACGTACTGTCCATCCTGAGCGTATTCGAGGTCTTCCGCGGACGGGCCCCGGAGATCGGGGGCGACGGCTTCCCCTACAATTCCATGGCCCTGCGGGGGGACATTCATCAGGGCGTATTCACGATCGAAAAATGCTACATCGGCGGGAAATCGCTGGACATCATTGCGGAGGGAGAGGTCGATCTGGGAAAGCAGACGATCGACATGGTCGTGCTCGTGGCGCCTTTCTCATCAATCAACTGGCTCATCAGGCACACGCCTATCGTCAACACGATCATGGGGGGCACGCTCATCACGATCCCGACCCGCGTGTCCGGCGATTTCACGAATCCCGACGTCACCGTGCTCTCGCCCAAGGCGGTCGGATCGCGGATACTACAAATTTTCACGAACATCATCAAAGCGCCGGTGGAGCTCTTTTCGAAGGAGCCGGGAGAAAAGTGATGCGCAGCGGTGTTGTCACCCTTTGTGATTCTTAATTGCTCGCCACTTTACCAACTTTCCGTCAGGCTCCTTGCGCGCCCTGGAGAGACCTGGGTAAGCTTCGCGCGGACAAAATCGATATTGACGCGCAGTCCGTAAAACTGATCCGCGAACGATGCCGGGACCTTCATCTTATTGACGGCGCGTTCGATATGTTCGAGCTGTCGTTCTATTTCCTCCCCCTGGTCCGCCTGGATCGGCCCGGCGGCCATGCTTTTTTCCAGGACCATCAGCGCCCGATACCAGCGGATGATGCGCAGTCGCATCTGCCAGCGGTAGATCTTCGGGATGCTGCGCACGCTCGGTATCAGGATCAGAAGCATCGGCACGAATAACGACGACCACGCGATTCAGCAGGCTCGCGAGCTGGAACGGCATGTAACGGTAGAGAAAGCTTTTGCCGGATTTGTAGTAGCGGACGGCATCGGGGCTGATGCGGTATTCATTCTCGCGCGGTGAGGGGAATTCGCCGCGTTTGTTGGTCAGCCCTGCGCGCGAGTGCACTTCTGTTGCCGCTTCCAGCAGCAGATCGGAGAGCGCGGGATTAAGATCGGCCCGGGCGATCAGCTCGACGGTCGGGCTGATCAGGTTGACATCCTGGTCGGGAATCCTCTTTCCGAAGTCGATGCTCCCCTTGGGCAGCACGGTCTTGTTCAGATAACTGATGCGCCGGGTGTACGCGTCGGCTTGCGAAAAATCAAAAAGCCTGATCCCCGGTTTTCTCAGCAGGTCATGCACGAGACTTGACGATGCCGAATCGCTCATCATGAATGCTGCGTCGATCTTGCCCGCAAGCAATGCGGCTGCTGACGCGTCATCGTCCAGTTTGAGGAGCTGCGTCGAGCCGCCGGGCTTGATGCTGTTCCGTTCCAGAAGATCCAGGGCCAGCACCTGGGTGCCCGTGCCGTCCTCACCGATGGCCAACCGCTTCCCGCTTAACTGCGAGAGCACATCGAGCTGCTTCCCGTCGCGGTAGAATATAAAGAGCGGTTCATAGAACACGCTGCCCAGGGATACCAGGGTATCGGTCTTCTGTCCCTTGGCCACGCCGTCTTGCACAAAACCGACATCGACCTGGAAGGCCGGATCTTCCAGCCGTTTGAGGTTCTCCAGCGACCCTTCGGACTTCAGAATCTTCAGCGTCACCCCGCTCCGCTCCAGGATCTTCGCGTATTTCTCGGCGGTTCTCCGGAAGCGCGTCCCGTCGTCGCCGCTGGTGATGATAATCGTCTTCGGCGGGGCCGAATGGAAGAACCAGAAGACGGCAAAGAGTATGATCAGGCTGAAAAAAGCAAGAACGCTGAGCGATACAGCCGGACCGAAGCCGAACATTTCAGCCAGCATTTGTTGGAGCCGTGAAACTGGTTTTTGGTTTTTCATAATAGCCCCCACATAATAGTTATTCACCGCCGAGGCACAGAGACGCGGAAGTATCGGCCCCTCTTACCTTAAAGACCTGAGGGTCAGATCTATACTGTTTATATTTGCTTGATGGTCAGGTCTTGCAGCTAACGAGTTTAGATCTTATATTCCTCAACGTCTCCGCCTTCTGAGCGGTCCTCCTGGAACCTGCAGTGTTCGATAGTTCTTTTTCGGTGTTTACCAGTCTAGCAATAACTATGCCCATCTACCATGTATTGAGCAGACCCCGTGCTCAACATTCCTGAATAAGTACTTTAAGGGATTCAAATATTACCAAAGCACTCACTAACTTATGCTCGAATATATGCCTGAGGCTCTTAGTTGTCAACGATGTTGATGAGGTTATGTCGATGGGTTATTTTACGCGAAGTGCTGAAGAATACGGTTTGCAACCTTACGCGTGTTGCCAAGGATAGCAACTTCAACAACTTCAACATAATAAAGCAAAAAACATGCATGCTGGGTCGATATGGGCAAGTGTGACTTTCAGGAAGTATTCCTGAAACATTTTTCGCTGTAACCTTTTAACCGGTGGTTCGTCTAATGTTTAATTAAAATAGAAAAACAGGAGGAATCAATCATGAACGCTAAATTCAGAAGAAGCATGTTTCTCACCGTACTGCTGACCATGACGCTGCCCTTTATTGGGTGTCACGGTACAAGCAGCGACAGCGGCACGGCCGTTACGGCTGCAAAGACGCAAGTAACCACAGGCGTCATCACAGGTTTCGGCAGCGTATTCGTCAACGGTGTCGAATTTTCGAAAAAAGCTGATGCACCCGATGCATCCGTTACATTCAAATTCGACGATACAGCTCATGTGCAAACTGACCTCAAGATCGGGATGATCGTCACGGTCAAAGGAACTGTCGACGCAACCACGAAAAAGGGTGAATTCGAGTCCATTGAGTTCCAGCCGGAACTTCGGGGACCCGCGGCAAATGTTGTCGTAAGCGGCACCACTGGTACGCTCACGATTATGGGACATGAGGTTGTCACGAGTGCAACCACGTCATTTGAAGACAAAGGGAATCCCATGACGCTGACCGGGCTGCAAACCAAGCTCACCGGCACGACGCATCCCGAAATTGAGGTCAGCGGCCGCATGGATAACTCAGGCGTTTTTCATGCGACACGCATTTCAGTCCAGAAGGACGATTTCGGTGCAAGCGGCAAGGCCGAGATTCACGGCAAAATAGCGTCGGTGACAGGGACCGGCTTCACTATTGGGACAACTGCGGTGGTAACGACCGCAACAACGAGCATGCCCAATCTGACCACGGCAGATCTCATTGTCGGGGCCGATGTTGAAGTAAAAGGGACCCTGGACGCGAACACGAATACCCTTACCGCGACGCGCATTGAGGGCAATAAGGGCAACCATGGCGTTGGCGAAGGTGTCGAAGTGGAAGATAACGTCAGTATCCAGGGCATTGCCGTTGGAGCTATCGCTGCGGACGGTTCCTTCACGATGAACGGGCCGAACGGGACGGTGACGGTAAAAGTCAGCAGTGCAACGGTATTTCTGGGAGGTACAGCGCCGTCGAGCGGCATGGTGGCCGCGAACGCAACGCTTGAGGTTGAAGGGACGCTTCAGGCCGATGG
Organism: Nitrospirota bacterium; assembly: GCA_963741205.1. Taxonomy (GTDB): domain Bacteria; phylum Nitrospirota; class UBA9217; order UBA9217; family UBA9217; genus JAJYKN01. The sequence continues at coordinate 70,051 of CAVUHW010000022.1, read as the reverse complement.
CACGGTCCTCGCTTTGACGATTAAATCAGAAGTTGAAATTGAATCTGAAGCGCATTCCGGGGAGGCGGAACAGAAAGCGGCAAGTGATACTGCAGCCGGTTAATCGGAGTTCAGGTCTATAGTCAAACGGCATGACGGGCTGGTCGTCCAGCCCTTTTTGTAGACACGAGTTCTCAGAATGAGTATTTTTGGAACTATTAAAATCATTACACTTTTCCAGGTGGGCATAGACACCCATCTGGAATTTCTTTTTTAATTCAGGAAGCAAACAGAGAACCATATGTAGCGTTGATGTTTGCGGTGCATTACTAATTGTAGCTAGTCGCCCACTTCCAACAGGCATATCTGAGCCTAAACCCTCCCAGGAACGCGTTGGCGTTGTCTACCCTCCGGCATCCCTTACGGCAGACTCGTCAACTTCCTGGCGTTCCCGCCGCCGAGAACGGCATCGTCGAGGAGGAGGGCCGAGACGAATCGCTCCGTGACCTCCTCGACGCGCCTTTGCCATTTCTTCAGGCCCTGCTTCTCAAGCCCGCGGATCCCGAGATCGTCCTCGGTACGTGGCGTGGCGTATCGCTTCGATGAGGGGAAACCCGAAACTGATATTCGGCGCGAACACGCCGTCCATCACATCAACCTGAAAGCGATCCGCGCCGCCGCACTCTTCCGCCTGCACCTGCTCGAGCAGTTTCAAAAAACCGTCGGCGAGAATAGAGGGAACAATTTTGGGTAGGGACATCGTCCTAAGCCTCCCGCGTGCGGTGTTGAACGCCGCTCGCACCCGCGACAATCAAATCGGTGGCGATCCCGATGAACAAGCCATGCTCGACGATGCCCGCGCGCGAATTTAAAGCGTCTGCCAGCTTACGCGCGTCGGCGATGGGACCAAAGTGACAATCCAGAATCATGTGGCCCGAATCGGTGACAAACTGGGTGCCGCAAGGATTTTTGCGAATCGTATACTGAGCCCCAAGCACTTCGAGATAACGCGCCTGCGCCCGCCAGCCGAAGGGAACCACTTCGACGGGCACAGGCCAATTGGTCCCCAGGCGCGGCGACGGTTTCGTCTCATCCACCACGATAATCTCGCGTGTGCTCACCTGCGCCACGATCTTCTCACGCAGCAGCGCGCCGCCGCCGCCTTTGATCAAATTCATTTCCGGGTCCACTTCATCGGCGCCGTCGATCGTCACGTCAAGATCTTCGGGCAAGTCGTCGGGCAGCAGGGGGATGCCGAGCCGGACGGCTTCTTCTGCCGTGGCTTTCGAGGTCGCGAAGGCGACGATGTCACTCAGTTCGCCCGTTTTCAACAATTCCGCAATGCGCCGCGTGGCAAAAATGGCCGTGCTGCCGGTGCCCAGTCCTACCTTCATCCCCGACCGCACGAATTGCACCGCGCGCATCGCAGCCATTTCTTTGAACTGAGCTTCCTGATCCGATTCAGTAGTCGAGGCTTGCTTCATGGTGACCCCTTTACCCGACGGCCTTCACTTTTACCGCGGCCGCCGCATCCACCAACCAGTGCAGCTCGCCGCTCGCCGGCTGGATCAACTGCGAGGGCCACACGTCGGGTTGATAAGGCCCTTCAAGCACGTTCCACAGCATCTGCGCTTTTCCGGCGCCTTCCGCCAGAAACGCCACGTGGCGCGCAGCGTTGATGAGCGGCGCGGTGAACGTCACCCGCCATGTGGCCATCACTTCAACGTATTGCGCCACCACCCAGCGTTTTGTTTCACGCAAGGCGGCCGTCCCGGGGAACAGTGACGCCGTATGCCCGTTGTCTCCCATGCCCAACAAAATGAGATCGAACGCCGGGAACCGGGCCGAGCGATATAGTCTGGTGATGTCCTGTTCATAGCGCAAGGCTTCGATCGCAGGGTCGTTTTCGCCACGAATGCGATGAACGTTTTCGGCGGGAATTGGTGAGTGATCGAACCACACTTCGCGCACCATGCGGTAATTGCTGCGCTCATCGTCGGGCGGCACGCAGCGTTCGTCCCCAAAGAAGATGTGCACTTTCTCCCACGCGATCCGGTCTTGATACTCCGCCGTCTCCAGTCGCGCATAAATCGGTTTCGGTGTTCCGCCGCCCGATAGCGCGATGGTACATCGACCGCGCTCGGCGATGGCGCCGGCGGCAACATCGGCGATGAAATCCGCCGAGCCGTTGACAAAACTCCGATTGTCGGGGAAAATGTGCAAGTTCGTCATGCTTGTCTCCTCTGTCGTGGGCAGAATGAATTTTTCAAATCATGGCACGTTTTGAACCATCACGCGGAAGGTCGCGCGGAACAGACCGCCCGGCTCGACGAGGCGCAGTCCGCGCCCCGAGACCAGCGCATTCGCCGGAGCCGTCATCGGCTCGATGGCGACATAGTCTTTGTCGCGCGGCGCGAACACCTGGGCGTAGGGATAACCCTCAACGAACTCGACCGTGATGCGTCGTCCACTGCCCGAAATGAAGAAGAACGCATGCGGATTCAGCAGCGCAAAACCGTCGTCGAAAGCACGGTCACCCAGTTTCGCGTCGAACGCGGGGACCGGAGCTTCCTCCCCGGTCGGAATACTTCTTTCGTCGAGCAGCAGCCTCGTCATCGCAGGCAAATTGACCTGCCACTCGGCACGCGGTCGCCCGGGAATGCGAAGGTAGGGATGAAAACCGAAACTCACCGGCACAACGCTCGACTCATCCGCGAGCAGCGTCGTTTCAACGCACATCGTGTCAAAGCTCAGCGCGATGTTCATTTCAACGTGGTGAGGAAACGGAAAGACGGCGAGTCGTTCAGCGCTCGTCCAATCGAGCCGCGCGTGCAGAGTACTGTCATCTTCATCCATGACCTGCCACGCGAGACTCGGCCAGGGTATGCCGTGCATCGGCAAACCTTTGTCGTCGTGGCCGATCGAGGTTGCCGTATCCAGCGTCACCTCTTTTCCTGCCGCCCGGTAACGCATTGCGTCGAGACGATTCGCCCAGGGGTACAGCAGCGGGATACCGCAGGTGCGCCCGCTTTTCGCGAACGAGTCTATCTCCTCAACGCGGCCCAGCAACTCCTCTCCGCGATGCTGGAGCAACGCGCAGAGCATGCCCCGTCCCGGCAGAAACACCGCAGCCAGACCGCCGCTCCGCAGGGTGCGCGCGGAGGGATCGAGTGCCAACAGTGCGCTGTTCATTTCTGCCCTTTCGCTTTTTTTCTTATTTGGCCTTTCCCAATTGTTGTTTCGCTCCCGCAATAACGCTTTCTTTCGTGAAACCGAACTCCTTCTGCAATACTTTCAAGGGCGCGGAGGCCCCGAAGGTCTTCATACCAAGAATCGCGCCGTCCAGCCCGACATAGTGCGCCCAGCCCCACGTTGACGCCTGCTCCACGGCGACGCGGGCCTTGACCGATGGAGGCAGCACACTGTCGCGGTACTCCTGGCTCTGGCGCTCGAAGATTTCCCAGCACGGCATGCTCACCACACGGGTCCGGATACCCTCGGCCTTGAGCTGTTCGTAAGCTGCTAGGCAGAGCGACACCTCACTGCCCGTGCTCAGGAGCAGCACGTCCGGCTTGCCGCCCACAGCGTCGGCCAGGATGTAGGCGCCCTTGAACAGACCAGAGGCAGGGGCGTATTTCGTTCGATCGAGAGTTGGCATGGCCTGTCGTGACAGAATGAGCGCGGCCGGGTGGCGCATCTGCATGATGAATTTCCATGCTTCGACCACCTCGTTCGCGTCTGCCGGCCGGATCACATCGAGGTTCGGAATGGCCCGCAACGAAATCAGGTGCTCGATGGGTTGATGCGTCGGCCCGTCCTCGCCGACCCCGATGGAATCGTGGGTGAAGATATGAATCGCCGGGATCTCCATCAGCGCGCTCAGACGAATGGAACAGCGGGCATAGTCGCTGAAGATGAGAAACCCGGAACCGTAGGGCCGCAACTTTGAGACTGACAGGCCGTTCAGAATGGCTGCCATCGCGTGCTCACGAACACCGAAATGGAGATTGCGTCCTCCGTAGCTGTGGGCCTGAAAATCGCCCGCGCCCTCGAAGGTGAGTCCGGTCTTGGTGGACGGTGTGAGATCCGCAGAACCACCGATGAGCCATGGAACGTTCTTGGCCACCGCATTCAGTACCTTGCCTGAAGACTCGCGCCCGCCCATGCCCTTCGGGTCCGGGGGGAAAATGGGTAGATCCTTATCCCAGCCAACAGGCAGCTCCCGGCGCTGCATCTTTTCGATCTCATCTGCCTGCTGTGGAAATTGGCGCCTGTATTCTTTTAATTTGGACTCCCACGCTGTCCGCAGTTCGCGGCCCCGCTTGCCGATACCTTGCTGGAAGTGTTCCCTCACGCCCTCGGGCACGAGGAACTGTGCATCCTCGGGCCAGCCGTAGCTGCGCTTCGTCAGCTTCACCTCTTCTTCACCGAGCGGTTCGCCGTGGACCCCCGAAGTACCCGCCTTATGGGGAGAGCCGTATCCGATGTGACTGTCCACAATGATAAGCGTGGGTCGGTCAGTCGTCTTCCTGAAAGTGTTCAACGCCCGATCCAGCCGATCGAGATCATTGGCATCGCCCACGCGTTCTACGTTCCAGCCATAAGACAAGAACCGTGACGCGATATCGTCACGGAAAGCAATGTTTGTGTGGCCCTCGATGGTGATGCGGTTGCTGTCGTAGATCCAGCAGAGGTTGCTGAGCTCAAGGTGGCCGGCGAGGGAAGCGGCCTCGTTGGAGATGCCTTCCATCATGCAGCCGTCGCCGCACAGGGCGTAGACATCGTAATCGAACAGGTCGAAGCCGGGCCGGTTGTATCGCGCGGCAAGCCATTTGGATGCGATCGCCATTCCCACGCTCATGGCAACGCCCTGGCCCAACGGCCCTGTCGTACATTCCACACCCGAGGTCCAGCGATATTCCGGATGACCGGCGCAGCGGCTTCCGAACTGGCGGAAGCTCTTAATGTCGTCGAGGGAAACCGAGGGTTTGCCGACCACCTCGTAATCCGGGTCCACGGCTTTCACCCCGGTGAGATGGAGGATCGAATAGAGCAGCATCGATGCATGTCCGGCAGAAAGCACGAACCGATCGCGATTGGGCCAGATGGGTTCTTCCGGGTCAAAACGCAGAAAGTGCTGCCACAGACAATAGACCACTGGGGCCATCCCCATAGGGGTGCCTGGATGTCCGGAATTGGCCTGTTGGATCGCATCTATGGACAGCGTGCGAATGGTATTGATTGATAATTGACTGATTTCCCCGTCCGTCATTATTCTCTCCTTTCACGTTAGAGGTTAGCATAGAGTATAGCTCAGAAGCTCACCTTTCTCCCTTGGTTAGCGGCCCGAAGAAGACGGGAAGCCTGTCCGAACCGGCGTTATTACCTCCGCACTGCGCGGCAGATGGTTAAGCGCGGTGCGAGAAACTGACCGGCCAGTGTTATTCGGGATAAAAACCCGCACCGATCAGCCCCTGGCCTCCCTCTATCCTCACCGCCTTCACATAGCTCCACTTCTGAGACGGTTGCGTCTGCCCGGGCTTAGGGAACATGTAATCAACCCAGCCCGCCTCCTTGGATCGAATTACTTTCATGAACTCGTCATGAAACAGCTTGCCGTTGGCATCTTTATCGCCATGGACATTCGTTCCCTCCCGCTTCGGGAAAGCGGGGTTGAGTAACACATTCATGTCTTTATCGTAGACGAATAGATACGTGTTCCCGAACCACCATTCGCTGTCGCGCTTTCTAAACTCAGAGAAGGCCGCCTTTCCCTGAGTTTCTACCAGCGCTGCAGCCTTGTTGACCATCGCTTCGATCCGCTTCGCCTGCTCGGACGTTGGTGGAGATTGCTGTGCCCTGACGGGATTGACCATTGCCATCGTGACAAGTGCGGTGCAAACCAAGATTTTCTTAATCATAACTTCCTCCTTTTAGCGCTTAAGCGCCCCGGGGACCCTCTGCGGCAAAGCAACGATAGAAACGACGTCCCAAAAGAAGCAAAACGATAGCGCCCCAAACTCGAAAGAAATGGGTAACTTACAATTTGACAAAATCGTCACTTGACAGCAGGAGTATAGGATGTAGATTTTTCAAACATGGTTCAACAGCGATTCAATGCACCCTTAAGAGATTCCCTTATATGCGACTATTGCCCCGGCTTCCATTCGGACTGCAGATGGAAGAACTGAACTCAAATTGTTCTTCACCCAAAGACCCGCCTTTTCGTTTGCCGCGATGGCTTCTGGTAGAGTTCTAAATACCGTCACAGACAACATAGCACCACCATTCAGGTCTATCCAATAATATTCGATGAAGCCAGGCAGCGAGGAGATAAACGGCACGAATTTCTTCTCTACTTGCTCGGCAGCCACCGCTGGGTTAGGAACTCCTTCATACCGCCTCACTGTTGCAAACATTCGTTCTTTCATTTGATCCTCCATATTATTATTGTTCCTGCCGAGATGTCACGTCTTATGTTCTTTGAATAAATAACTCTAACAAATTCTGCATGAAACTTTATGAGTTTATAAGAATGGCTACCACAAAGAGTATAGGATGTACTATGCAATAATGGCTTCCGTCAGAAGGTGCAATTCACATCAAAAAGTGCGGTTCTCTTCGACGTCGCTCTATCTCCCGACCACCAGGATCGTAAAGCTGTCCTTGATCATGATTGGCCGCGGCTTTGGCGCTTCCGGTGTTGCCGACGGGGAAGGCGCAAAGAGCGCCGCCGGCAAATATATGTTGTGGGTCCTGGGGTCGAGGGCCATGGTGCGGGACCCGCGCTCAGTGACGACTGTTTCGACCACCTCGAACCTGCCGGGAGATACTTCCCGCGCCACGGTAAGAGTTCCGTCTCCATTGGAACTAAACACCAGGCCCGTCCCCGGATCGTACCCGTTTCCATCGACTCCTTCTCCGATCGGAACGAAGGCGATTGCTTTGCCTGTTTCGGTGTCCAGAACAGCCATGACCTTACTGTGGCAGCCGCTGTAGACGCGGTGATGCTCCGCATCAATGGCCATACCCGTGGGCTCTCTGCAGGGCTTGAGCGAAGACCGCTTTATTACCGTGAGCTTCTGACTGTCGATTTCGACGACCTCGCTCGTATCTTCGATATTCACATAGACCTTGCCCTTGCCGTCGGTAACGGCAAATTCCGGCTTGCCGCCGAGAGCGATGCTTCCGAGGACCGCGGCGGACACGGCGTCGAACACGGTTGCATCATGACTGCGGCCATTGAACGTGAATACCCGTTTCGAAACGGGGTCATAAAGGATCGCATCCGGGTTGTTTCCCGTTTTCACCCGCCCAAGGACCTTCAGCGTATTCAAATCGAAAATAGTGGCCGTATCCGCTTTCCCGTTGCTGATAAACCCGCGGGAGAGCTCCGGCGCAAGGGCGATTCCATGAACGCCCGGCGTGTCCGGGATGTCGCCTACAAGTTTATCGGTGTCGATGTCGACCACCATCACATGGGTGCTTCGCGATACGTACAATCGACGCGCAACGCTGTCCACGGTGACATAATCCCAGCCGCCTTCGCCGCCCAGGTGTATTTTTTTCATGACATGATAGCCGGGTTCGGCTGCAAAGGCGTTTACCCCGAGAACGACGCAACAAAACAGGAGCAGTACTCTTTTCATGATTGCCTTCCTCTTCTGCGAGCCTCTTCTATCGTCAATTCATTTGCCGATACAGGACTTCTCCGCGCCTTCCGTTGTCCCCGCACGCCTTCAAGCCAGATCCTGAACCGGTCGAGGTAAAGATACACCACGGGCGTCGTATAGAGCGTCATCATCTGGCTGAAGATCAGTCCGCCCACAATGGCGATCCCGAGGGGACGGCGGAGCTCGGCCCCCACCCCGCGGCCGATTGCCAGCGGCAAGGCGCCCAAAAGAGCGGCCATAGTCGTCATCATGATCGGCCGGAACCGGAGGAGGCAGGCCTGGAAGATCGCCTCCTCCGGGCTCTTCCCTTCTTTACGCTCCGCCTCGATCGCGAAATCGACCATCAGGATGCCGTTCTTCTTCACAATGCCTATCAAAAGCATTATGCCGATGATGGCGATCACGCTGAGGTCGATGCCGAAGATCATCATGGCGAGCACCGCGCCCACGCCGGCGGAAGGCAGTGTCGAAAGGATCGTGATCGGGTGGATATAGCTTTCGTACAGCACGCCGAGCACGATGTAGACCGTTATGAGCGCGGCAAGGATCAAAAGCGTCACATTGGCCAAAGAGTCCTTGAATGCCTGGGCAGTGCCCGCGAAGGTCCTCCTGATGCTGGGCGGCATGCCCATCTGGCGCGTGGCCTCTTCGATCGCCTTGACTGCGTCGCCGAGCGCTACGTTGGGCGCCAGGTTGAAGAACGTCGTGACTGAAGGAAATTGACTCTGGTGGTTCACCGCAAGGGACGTTGCTGTCGGTTCATAATGCGTGAAAGCGCTCAAGGGAACAAAGGGACCGGTGGAGGAAGGAACGTAGATGTTTTTGAGCGCATCGGGCCGCTGCCAGAACCGCGGCTCTACCTCCATAACCACGTGGTACTGGTTCAAGAGCGTATAATTGATCGAAACCTGGCGCTGGCCGAACGCGTCGTATAACGTATTGTCGATGACCTGCGGCGTTATGCCGAGCCGCGACGCGGTAGCCCGGTCGATCATGAGCGTGGCCTGCAGCCCCTTGTTCTGCAGATCGCTGCTCACGTCGACCACCTGCGGTATTGTTCTCATCTTCTGCAGCACGCGCTGGCCCCATTCGTTCAGCTCGGTAAGATTTTCCCCCTGGAGCGTGAACTGATAGAGCGCGTTGCCGATCCTGCCGCCGACGCGCAGGTCCTGTACCGGCTGCAGACCGGTGAACGCCCCGGGCACGCTGACCAGCTTCTTGCGCAAGCGCCCGATGATCTGTCCGGCAGTTGCCGTTCGCGTCGCAAAGGACTTGAGCGAAATGAACATGCGACCTGTGTTGGTCGTTGACCCGCCGCCACCTCCGCCGCCGGTAAAGCCGGTTACATAGTCCACATCGGGGTCGGTCTTGATAATATCAACAATGTCCAGCAGCTTCCCCTGCATTGCCTGAAAAGAGGTATCCTGCGCCGCCTGGATGCTTCCTCCGATCCTGCCCGTGTCCTGCTCCGGGAAGAACCCCTTGGGCACGTGGTAAAAAAGGAACCCGTTGGTCACGATCGTTATCACGATGACGGCCAGCATGATCCGGGAGTGACTCGAGCGCCCAGCGAAGGCTTCGTTCGTAGTGACCATGCATCCAATTGAACGACCGTTCGCTTGCGCGGAACAGGAAGTTGTGAGCGCCCTGCTTTTCAGGCTTCAGGATCGTGGCGCACATCATAGGCGTCGTGGTGAGCGATACGAGGAGCGAGACCATGATCGCAGCCGAAAGCGTCACCGCGAATTCACGAAAGAGCCTGCCCACCATGCCGCCCATGAGGAGTATCGGGATGAACACGGCAACGAGCGAGGCGCTCATGGACAGGACCGTGAAGGCGATCTCCCTGGTCCCGGACAATGCGGCCGGCAGGGAAGCTTCCCCTTTTTCCCGGTAGCGGGTGACGTTTTCGAGGACGACGATCGCGTCGTCGACCACGAACCCCGTGGCGATCGTAAGCGCCATAAGAGAGAGGTTGTCGAGCGAGTAGCCGCAGAGGTACATCACCCCGAAGGTGCCGATGATGGACACCGCGACCGCGACCGCGGGAATGATCGTTGCGCGCACGTTCCGCAGGAACCAGAACACCACGAGGATCACGAGCGCGCCCGAGGCCAGAAGCGTCAACTCGACGTCCCGCAGCGACCCGCGGATCGACGGGCTTCGGTCGAGGACGATCGAGAGGGAAACGGCGCCGGGCAAGGCCGCTTCGAGCTGCGGAAGAAGCGCTCGCACGTTGTCCACGGTCTCGATAATGTTTGCGCCCGGCTGGCGGAACACGATGACCATGACCGCCGGCTTTCCGTTCACGAACCCCGCGGCGCGCAGGTCCTCCACCGAATCCTGCACGTCAGCCACATCCCCAAGCCGCACCGCGGCCCCGGACCGGTACGCAATGACGAGGGGCAAATACTCCGCGGCTGTTCTCATCTGGTCGTTCGTTTGAATCTCCCACGTTTTGTCGCCGAACGCCAACTGCCCCTTGGGCCTGTTTACATTCGTGCTTGCCAGCACACCGCGCACGTTTTCCAGGCTGATGCCGTATTTCGAAAGCGCCAGGGGTTTTAAATCGATGCGTACCGCCGGAAGGGAACTCCCTCCCACGAACACCTGTCCCACGCCCTCCACCTGGGAGAGCTTCTGCTGCAGGATGGAAGAGGCCGCGTCGTACATCTGGGCCGTGGTCTTGGTATCAGAGGTGAGGGCAAGGATGAGTATGGGCGCGTCCGAGGGATTGACCTTGCGGTAGGTAGGATTCGCCGGAAGGTTCGCAGGCAGGAACCCCCGGGCGGCATTGATAGCGGCCTGCACATCGCGCGCGGCGCCGTTGATATCTCGGTTCAGGTCGAACTGCAGGGTAATGCTCGTCGAGCCGCGAAAGCTCGTCGACGTCATTTCCGCGACCCCCGCGATCCGGCCGAACTGGCGTTCCAGGGGCGCCGTGACCGAGGTGGCCATGGTCTCGGGGTCCGCGCCGGGAAGCGCCGCCTGCACCGAGATCGTCGGGAAATCCACCTGCGGCAGCGGCGACACGGGCAAAAGCCGGAAGGCCAGCACGCCGGAGAGCACGATCCCCGCGGTAAGGAGCGTGGTCGCGACCGGCCGCTTGATGAAGGTGGCTGAGATGTTCATGGTGAAGACTCTAACCCGGACAAGTCTGAACTAAAACCCTGGAACCGCGAGGGCGCAAAGGTCGCGAGGAAATCTTGGAGGCATTAAAAAACAAAATTCTTTTTGTGTTTTTGAAGTCCTTCGCGTCCTTTGCGCCTTCGCGGTAAATATTTTTTTCCTTGTTCCTGGATGTTCTTTAGCAACTAACTTCCGGAACGGCCTTCTTTCACCCTTCGCGCGAGCCGGTCGAACCAGAGATAAACGACCGGCGTCGTGTAGAGGGTGAGGATCTGGCTGATCACGAGTCCGCCCACGATCGAGATGCCGAGCGGACGGCGGAGTTCCGACCCTACCCCGTGCCCCAGCGCCAGGGGCAAAGCTCCCAGCATCGCCGCCATGGTCGTCATCATGATCGGCCGGAACCGCAACAGGCAGGCCTGGTAGATCGCCTCTTCGGGATTCTTTCCTTCCTTGCGCTCGAGGTCGAGCGCGAAGTCGATCATCATGATGCCGTTCTTCTGCACGATGCCGATCAAAAGGATGATGCCGATAATCGCGATCACGGAGAGCTCCGTACCGAAAAGCATCAACGAAAGCACGGCGCCGACCCCTGCGGAGGGGAGCGTGGAAAGGATCGTGACGGGGTGAATGTAGCTTTCGTACAATACGCCGAGCACGATATAGACCGTTATGAGCGCGGCCAGGATCAAAAGCGGTTCATTCGTGAGCGAGGACTTGAAAGCCTGGGCCGTTCCCTGGAAGCTTCCCCTGATGCTCGGAGGGAGATTCAGGTGGCGCGCCGTGTTCTCGATCGCGTCCACTGCCTCGCCGAGGGATACGCGCGGCGCAAGATTGAACGACAAGGTCACCGCGGGGAACTGGCCCTGCCGGTTTATGACGAGAGGCCCCGTTGTTTCCGATGCCTGCGTGATCGAGGCGAGCGGCACGGGTCCGCCGCTCGTTCCGCGCAAATAGACCGATTGGAGCGCACTCGGGCCCCTGTTGAAAATCGGGCTTGACCGCGAGCACGACGCGGTACTGGTTCAGCTCGGTGAAGATCGTGGACACCTGTCGCTGCCCGAATGCATCGTACAGCGTGTCGTCGATATTCTGCGGCGTTATCCCGAGCCGGGCGGCGGTGCCCCGATCGATCGCAAGCGCGACCCTGAGCCCCTTGTCCTGCTGGTCGCTGCTCACATCGCGCAGTTCCGGACGGGTGCGCAGCTCGTCGATCACCTTCGGCGCCAGCGATGTTCAACTCATCGGTATTGGGATCGTCGAGCGTGTACTGGAACTGGGTGCGGCTCACCTTCGCGTCCACGGTGAGGTCCTGCACCGGCTGCATGTAGAGCGTGATGCCGTCCACCTTGGCCAGCTCCGGCTGGAGGCGCCTGATGACCTCGACCGTGCTTGCATCGCGCTTGTCCAAGGGCTTCAGGTTGATCAGGACCCTGCCGCTGTTTAACGTAGTATTGGTCCCGTCCACGCCGATGAAGGAGGAGAGGCTTTCGACTGCCGGGTCCTTGAGGATCACCCTGGCAAGGGCCTGCTGCCTCTCGGCCATGGCGGCGAAGGAGATCGACTGCGGCGCCTCTGACGTCCCCTGGATCGCGCCCGCGTCCTGGACCGGGAAAAAGCCCTTCGGGACGACGATATACAGCAGCACGGTCAGGACCAGGGTACTCACGGCAACGATGAGCGTCGCGGTCTGGCGCTTGAGCACCCATTGCAGCGTCCTCCCGTAGGCCGCGATGATCCGGTCGAAATAGAGCTGGGACGCATGGTAGAACTTTCCCTGTTTTTCCTCGGGAACGTGCTTCAGGATCCGCGCGCACATCATGGGCGTGAGCGTAAGCGAAACGACCGCCGAAATCAGGATCGTGACGCCCAGGGTGATGGCAAACTCCCGGAAGAGACGGCCGACCACGTCGCCCATGAAGAGAAGCGGAATCAGCACGGCGATGAGCGAGACCGTCAGCGAGAGGATCGTGAAGCCGATCTGCTTCGCCCCCTTGAGCGCCGCCTCCATCGGCGTTTCCCCTTCTTCGACGTAGCGGGCGATGTTTTCGATCATCACGATGGCGTCGTCGACAACAAAACCCGTCGAGATCGTTAATGCCATGAGCGATAGGTTGTTCAGGCTGAAGCCCAGCAGATACATCACGCCGAAGGTCCCCACGAGGGAGAGCGGAACGGCGACGCTCGGGATGGTCGTCGCCGGAAGGTTGCGCAGGAAAAGGTAAATAACGAGAACGACGAGCACTACGGACGAGCAGGAGCTCGTACTGCACGTCCCTCACCGAGGCGCGGATCGTTGTCGTGCGGTCGGTCAGGACCGTGACCTTGATGGCCGAGGGCAATGCGTTCTGGAGCTGCGGCAGGAGCTTTTTGATCCGGTCAACGACCTCGATGACGTTGGCGCCCGGCTGGCGCTGGATGTTGACGATCACGGCAGGGGAATCATTGATCCAGGCGGCCTGGTTCACATTCTCGGCATCGTCTATTACATCTGCGACGTCGGACAGGTGTATGGGCGCGTTGTTGCGATAGGCGATGATGAGCGGCCGGTAATCCTTGCTCGAAAAGAGCTGGTCGTTCGCCCCGATGATATAGGCCTGGCGCGGGCCGTCGAAGCCGCCCTTCGCCTGGTTGACGTTCGCGGCAGTGATGGCAATGCGCACGTCTTCAAGAGTCAGGCCGTAGGCTGCCAGGGCCGTGGGATTGGCGTGAATACGGACCGCGGGACGCTGGCCGCCGGAGAGGCTCACGAGGCCGACGCCGGGCAGCTGGGAGATTTTCTGCGCGAACCTCGTGTCCGCCATGTCTTCAACCTGCGGCAGGGTCAGCGTATTCGAGGTCAGCGCCAGGGTCAGGATCGGCGCGTCCGCGGGGTTTACCTTGCTGTAGACCGGCGGGGTCGGGAGGTCCCTCGGCAGGAAGGTAAAAGACGCGTTGATGGCGGCCTGGACTTCCTGCTCGGCAACGTCGAGCGAGAGGTCCAGGCTGAACTGCAGCGTGATGATGGAACTGCCTCCGGAACTTGCCGAGGTCATCTGGGTCAGGCCCGGCATCTGGCCGAACTGGCGCTCGAGCGGCGCCGTGACCGAAGAGGCCATGACATCGGGGCTTGCGCCGGGGTAGAAGGTGCGGACCTGGATGGTCGGGTAATCGACCTGCGGCAGCGCGGAGACCGGCAGCTGCTTGTACGCCACGGCCCCGGCAAGGAGAATAGCGATCATCAAGAGCGTGGTCGCCACCGGCCTCTCGATGAAGATGCGGGAGATGTTCATTTGCTCCGCCTTTGGGGAGCCGGGGCGCCGCTGTCTTGCTGCTTTGCCCTTCACCTCGACCTTGCTGCCGTCCCTGAGCCTATCCGCGCCGTCCACGACCACAAGCTCGCCGACAGACAGCCCTGAGGTAATGGACGCGTTCCCTTCCTGGATGATACCGAGGGTGACGGGGCGCAGTGCCGCTGTCTGGTCTTCTTTCACAACGAAGACGAACGTGCCTTGCGGTCCCCGTTGAATTGCCGACGGCGGAACGATGAGCGCACCGTGCTTGACCTCGATGATGAGACGGGCATTGACGAACTGGTTCGGAAAGAGCTCATCGTTCCTGTTCGGGAATTCGGCCTTGAGCTTGACCGTGCCCGTGTTCGGGTCGATCTGGTTGTCTATTGTCACAAGGGTGCCGGTTGCGAGTTTCTGCTTATGGTCCCGGTCGTACGCCTCGACCGTAAGCCGCACTCCGCTCCTGTGCTTGCCCAATATCTGCGAGAGATTGTCTTCGGGGAGGGAAAAGATCACCGAGATCGGCTGCACCTGGGTGATCACCGCAAGCCCGCCTGCGTCGTTCGCATGAACGATGTTGCCCGGGTCCACCTGGCGCAACCCGATGCGGCCGCCGATCGGCGCAATGATGCGCGCATAGACCAGCTGCAGTTTGGCGTTGTCGATCTGGCCCTGGTCGGCCTTTACCGCTCCTTCATACTGACGTACCAGGGATTCCTGAGTATCGAGCTGCTGGCGGGGGATCAGATCTTTCTTGACCAGGTCCTGGAACCGCACCAGGTCGATTTTGGCATTGTCGAGCAGAGCCTGATCGCGGGCCATGGCCCCCTGTGCCTGGCTCAGCTGCACCTCGAAGGGCCGCGAATCGATTTCGGCCAGGAGTTCGCCTTTGCGTACGACCTGGCCTTCCCGGAAAAGGACCTTCGTCAACTCTCCGTCGACGCGGGACTTTACCGTGACGGTGTTCATCGGCGAGACCGTCCCGAGACCGGACAGATAAACGCTGAAATCGTCCTTCTTCACGGGAACGGCCACGACCGGCACAGCCCGGCGCAGTCGCAGGCCCCTGCTGGGCGGCGCGTGCGGCTTTTTGACCGCCCAGGGCAAAGAACAGGAACACCCCGGCAACCGCGAGACAGACTATGGCCGCTCCTATCCACCAACGGTTGAGCAGTGCCCGGAAACGTGTCCGCTCCTGGGTGTTATTGACCCTCGTTTCTTTTGAGAACGTCATCGTCTTGGCCTCACAATGATTGTCCCTGTTTCGTAAGCCATCTACACCTGGGAATTGATGTATGATTGTGTCCGTTGAGAATAGTAGGAAGAAATCCGTTGGGCATGGTAGCACTGATCTGACACAACTGTCAACGTTGTATTCTTTTTTAATAAATGAAACCTGGGATGCGCCGGCGCCTGTTACTCCGATTCGGGCTCGAATTTATACCCGACGCCGTACACGGATTGAATAAGCGTCGTCCGGGGATCGACAACCTCGATTTTTCTCCGCAACTTCTTAATATGGCTGTCGACCGTGCGGTCGCTGACAAACCTGTCGTCCGGGTAGATTTTTTCCATGATTTGCTGACGTCCATAGATCCGCCCGGGATGCTCGACCAGGAGCTGCAAGAGCTTGAACTCAACGGCCGTGAGTCCCAGGTCACGGCCGCCCAGGGTCGCCTGGTAGCGCTGTTCATCAAGAACGAGCCCTTCTGCCCGCATTGTCCGTCCGTCGATGGGTGCGCCGGAGGACGGCCTTGACCCTTGCAACGACTTCCCGCGGGCTGAAGGGTTTGCAGATGTAATCGTCCGCCCCGAGTTCAAGCCCGAGCAAACGATCGATTTCCTCGACCCTGGCGGTAACCATGATAATGGGAACGCTGGAGAATGTTCTGATATCCTTGCAAACCTCCATGCCGCTTCGTCCCGGCAGCATCACATCCAGCAGGACCAGTTCGGGTTTCCGGTCCCTGATCCAGGGAACGACATCCGTTCCGTTGTCCAGAATACCGGTTTCAAACCCTGCGGCTTTTAGATAGTCTGCCAGGACCGTTGCGAGCTTCGGTTCGTCCTCGACGATGAGTATTTTTTCACCCATGGCCGCCTCCCGGGACCGGCAGGGTGACTCTGATCAGCAGGCCGCCAAGCGGCGAGTGATGCGCGGAGATTGTTCCCTCGTGGGCCTCGACGATGTTCTTGCAGATTGCAAGACCGAGTCCCGCTCCTCCTGAGGTTCTGTTTCGTGACCCCTCCACTCGGAAAAGCCTCTCAAAAAGTTTTTCCAGGTCCTCGGCAGAAACGCCGGGTTTCGAATCCTGAATTTCGATAACCACATGATCGTTCGCTGACACGAGGTTGACGGTAAGCTCGCCGCCCGCATCGGTGTATCTCAGGGAATTTTCGAACAGGTTTGCAAAAAGCTGGGCAAGCCGTTCCGGATCTGCAAAGACAATGACCTCTTTTTCGGAAATATTAGCCGTAACGGCAATGCCCTTGTGACCGAACTCGGCGCGGTAAGCTTCCAGGGACGACGACAGCGCCCCTGCGAGATCGAGGTCCTCCTTACGGTATGTCAACGCGCCGATATCGGAAAGTGAAAGATGGTAAAGGTCTTCGACAAGACGGTTCAGACGGAGCACTTCCGCATGAAGAGAACGAACCGTCTCGGGCGTGACCTTGCGGATGCCGTCCAGGAGTGCCTCTATTTCTCCCTGCAGAACTGCGATGGGCGTCCGCAGCTCGTGCGATATGTCTGCGACCCATTGGCGTCGTTCCTTCTCATGTTTCTCGAGCGTCAATGCCATGTCGTTGAAGTCACGGGCAAGCATACCCAGTTCATCCGATGAAGTTACGGGAATACGTGTCGCATAGCGGCCGGAGGCGATTTCATGAGTTGCGGCGGCCATCGCCTTGACCGGCTTGACCAGCCTGCGCGCAAGAGGCAGGGAAATGACCATGACAACCAGCACCATGCCCGCGGCAGCCAAAGACAGGGCAAGCCGCTGCTGCGTCAGGAACCGGACCTGCATCGGATGCAGGAAGTGTTTCGGCGATAAAAAGCCGACAAAGCCCACGTTCTCGCCGCGGGCGATAACAGGCCGGAAATTCACTTCTTCATCTTTGGGATAAGAACCGAGGACAGGGTGTCCGGTCCGCATCCAGAACAACGAGGCGTCCGGCGCCCCTGCGATGAAGCGATTGAGGCCCGAACGGGCGCTGACCATGCCCGCGCCCCTCGCCTTCCGCGTCCGGCATTCGCGCGGCCTCATGATCGGGCGGGATCATTAAGCCTCCGATGTCCCACCGGGGAGCTTCCGTGACCGAGAAACTTCCAACTTCCCTGTTCTTCATATCACCGTCCAAGCTCATTCGCAATCTGCTCCAGCCGGGCCTGGTCCACGGTGCCGAGGTACCGGTAAAATTCCCGATCGACACTCCAGCGCATGATCAGGAATAGAGCGAGTATGGCCAGGCACGTCGCGCCCAGAATGGAGAGAAACAAACGATAGGTAAGCCCCATTTTCATCGAGGTCTTTTTCCTCCTTCTTCAATCTATATCGTTTCGTGTCATGCCGTCAAGATGGAAGAACCAGGGTAACCGACATTTCCTCATTCTTTCCATATTTGCTCCACGATTAGAGGTATATTTTAGTTAGAGACAGTTGTAGAACCGTTCAAGATTCCATGGGTCATGATCATAAGACCCTGAGGATCAATAATGTTTCAACAAATATCTGCGACCAAAGAATGGAGGCAATGTTCTACAGCCGATAATGGAGAAAGAGAGTTTATGATGAAAAAAATAATTTTTCTCATTTTGGCTGTCAGTGTCCTCCTCTTTACAGGCGTCTTACCCGTCTCTGCGCATGGCGGGGCTTTTGTGGGGGGCGGCATTTGGATCGGACCGGGATGGGGTCCCGGGTGGGGTTGGGGTCCGCCATACTATCCCTATTATTACGCGGCGCCGCCTGTTGTGATGCAGCAGCAATATCCCGTTTATGAGCAACAGGCTCCCCAGGTGCAGGAACAGCAATATTACTGGTATTTCTGTCCGGACTTCAAAGCCTATTACCCCTACGTGAAACAATGCCCCAGCGGGTGGCTAAAGGTTGTTCCTCCACAGAGTCCGCCAAAGGGGAGGGAGTGAAGTCATCATGAGAACGGGCAAGCGAACATTCTTGATTTTTGTCGTCCTGTTGGTAGCAGGGGGATGTGCGACCATCCCGAGCGGTCCCAGAGTAATGGTATTGCCGCCGCCCGGACAAGCCCTTTGATCTGTTCCAGACCGAGGACATCATGTGCAGGCAATGGTCACAACAGCAGATCGGGCTCACTCCTCAGGAGATCGTTAATAAAAATACTGCCGCAGGGGCCGCGATCGGCACTGCGGTTGGAGCAGGTCTCGGTGCCGCCCTTGGGGCCGCCTCAGGCAATGTCGGTTCGGCTGCGGCGTTCGGCGCTGCAAGCGGGCTTCTCATCGGAACCGCAACAGGCGCCAATTCGGGCCAGTTTTACGGATGGCAGGCGCAGTATCGGTATGATATCGCCTATCAACAGTGCATGTCCGCCAATGGGAACCTGATTCCAGGGATGAGACGATCTTATCGGGTTCGGATGACTCCACCGCCGCCTCCCCCATCGGGCATGGAATCCGCGCCGCCCGATATCTATCAGCCTCAGGTAGCGCCTCCACCGCCTAAGCCTCTGCAGCCCGTACCATAATTGAGGATGAGAATTGAGCAGGAAAAAATATTCGCAGGATCTTCTGCATCGAAAACAGGCAATACTCCTGAGAGACGCTGAAAAACACAAACCTTCCATTCGTCCTTTACCTTCACATCTCCGCGGTCTGAGGCAGCACATCGGAAATAACAATAAATAAGAAAGCGGCAGCATTTCCTCAATTCTTCCCTATTAGCTCCACATTCGATCGGTATAGTTGAGCCCAGGAACGGTGGTTAAATTTGACGACGATCGAAAGGAGAACGTAACATGAAGAGATTTTGGATCGGGTTTTTTGCCAGCTTTTTATTTTTGGTTGCAGCAGCGAACGGGTCTTATGCCGGGCCATGTGCAAGCGGCAGTCATATGGCTCAGGGCGGCATGGATGACGGCATGCACAGAGGTCCGTGGATGGCGGGCCCCGGAACAGGATTTATGAACAGCTCTCCGGAGGCCATGCATTTCCTGTGGCAAGAGGCTCATGAGTCTCGATCTCACCGAAAAACAGAAGGACGCGATTAAGGAGATCAGCAGCCGGGCAATGAAGGAGACCATCAAAAAGAGGGCGGACCTCGAAATAGCAGGAGTCGAGCTGAGAGAACTTCTGCATAAGGATTCGGTGGATATGGGCGCTGTCGAAGCGAAGCTCAAGAAAACCGAATCAATGCGAACGGACCTGCGTCTTTCGCACATCAAGGCCAGGGAGGAGATCAAGGCCCTCCTGACGCCCGAGCAGAGAAAAAAGTTCAAAGAAGAGCAGGAAGCTGCTTTCATGAGGGACGGAAAGAGGCCGGGCGGGATGAGACCCTCATATGATCGAAAGGGTGTTGCTCAGGAGAGGGAGAAAAAAGAAGACGGCCCGGAGAAGTAAGGTAAACGAGCTCGCAATGGGGCGCCGTAGTGCCGGGGCTCCGTGATGACTACGGCGCTCCGCTTTGGGCTGGAAGAGACAAGGCGTCTCATAATAAGCAGTTCAGCTCATCCTTCTGTCCAGACTGCGGTACTGAATCGCTTCCGAAATGTGTTCGGTCGCGATCCTCTGGCTGCTCTCGATATCCGCGATCGTTCGCGCCACTTTGAGGATGCGGTTATACGCCCGGGCCGAAAGACCCAGCCGGTTCATGGCCGTTTCCATGAGCCTCAGTGAGTCTTCGTCTATCTTGCAGTACTTCCGGATATGCCTCGGCTTCATGTGCGCGTTGGCGTAGATGCCGTCGTTCATGAAGCGGGCATATTGTATTGCCCGCGCTTTCGTCACCCGCTCGCGGATCGCATCCGATGGTTCGGCGGGTTTGTCCGACGAGATTTCGTCGAACTTTATCGCGGGAACTTCAATGTGGATATCGATCCTGTCCATGAGCGGGCCGGAGACGCGCGACCGGTAGGTCTGCACCTGGTGAGGTGTGCATTGACACTGGTGCTGCGGATCTCCCCAGTTTCCGCACTTGCAGGGGTTCAGTGAGGTTTGCAAAGTACCCTTATTCAACATGGCTGTTCCTCGACCAACTATAGCCGCTGAGAATCCAAAACCATCGGCGAGCACGTTCGGAAGCACCGAATGGACCTGGGACTATACAAGCGGGAGGTTGCAGAAAGTACCGGCGTTTCGGAGGCGACAGTATACGGACTGGGAGCGCGGGAACGAGCCGGACTTGGTGCACATCCCGAAGATTATCGCATTTCTCGGGTACGTGCCTTTCGAGTGCCCGGACGATACTACTTGGCCGGCTGCGTATTTCAAAACCGTCCTACAACGGGATGTCGTTCGAGCGCTTGGGAGCAGCCATGGATCGGGATCCGGAACAGTTACTCGACTTGGCTGAGCAATGGGATAAAACCCTGCAAAACGAAGAACGCAGTTTATAAGAAAATTCCTTGAGAGGGCAATAAGGTAATCCCGCGGAAGTCAGACAAAAGCCGCGCTACGGGCAGAGAGCACGTTGACTTTCGGTGCATCGTCTGACAAGAAGTTGGCTATGATGCTTTCTTATTTCGAACGCTTTTCACTTTTTCGAAAATGTTATCTACCCTCCGGGTAATTTGTCG
This sequence comes from Nitrospirota bacterium, assembly GCA_963741205.1. GTDB lineage: Bacteria > Nitrospirota > UBA9217 > UBA9217 > UBA9217 > JAJYKN01. The sequence continues at coordinate 49,233 of CAVUHW010000022.1, read as the reverse complement.
ATAAACTGGTTTCCCCGTCATTCAATAGTTCCGATAGAAGTTTGAACGAATAGTTTAACCGGAATTTGTTAACTCTTAACCTCTTCGCACTTATCGAAATCACCTACAAGGTCACGTTGCATTCGATTGGAATATTGCGAAATACGGGTTGAAACATGTAGAATGCGGCAGCTGAGCCATCCCCCACAGGGAGATTGGTCTCGAGCTCCTCGTTCTCGCAGCGTTTTGTGCCGCAGTTTACAGAACTCCTCATCGCTGGAAAAGGCGGCAAAAAGAATAATGGATTTTCCATTGTTTTCGATTGACCCGCGACTATGGATTCATTATACTAATCCATATTTTCATGAGGGTTAGAAGGATGCTTCCAAAGGCGTGAATATATATGATATCTACAACAATATATCGATTGCTGCGAATGAGCGTCCTTTTTTTGAGCGACGAAATATGTCGGCGCTTGGTGGTTTCAATGTTGACCCGGTGATTCCAGGTGGATGACGATAACCTGGGCTTCTGGGGTCAGGTGTTTTGTCTTTGAAATCTCCATTTCCCATAATGAGTATTCTGGAAACTTGCTTAATAAATTCAAAATAAAAGGAGTAAATATGCAAATAGATTGTTCCCGTCGTAGAATCTCATATTTGACCGGAAAGGGTAGTATTATTCAGTTCTCCGCGCTCCTGCCTCGCTTGGCAGCGCTCCTCGCAGCAATTTTGTGTGTCATGGGTATCGGCATCGGCAAGACCTGGGCCGGACCGCCTTTTGTTACCGACGACCCGGAGCCCGTGGATTACAAGCATGGAGAGTTTTACGTCGCCACACAGTACGCGAAGGACAAGGACGCGACCTCCGGCACCGCCCCGCATTTTGAGCTTAACTATGGAGTCGTACCCAATGTCATGCTCCATCTTATCACGCCGTTTGTATACGACAAGCCGGAGGGGGAGCCCACGCAGCGCGGCTACGGCGACACGGAGGTGGGGATCAAGTATCGTTTCATAAACGATGAGGATGCTCACTTCATGGTGGGGACTTTCCCCATCGTGACATTGCCTACCGGCGACAGCGATAAGGGGTTGGGCGCGGGACACACGAGGATTTTTATTCCTCTCTGGCTGCAGAAGGCCTGGGGCCCGTGGCAAACCTACGGCGGCGGCGGTTACTGGCGAAATCCAGGTGAAGGCAACAAGGACTACTGGTTTTTCGGCTGGCAAGTGCAGCGTGCAATGTCCGAGCTGCTGACGATCAGCGCAGAATTATTACGCAGACCAAGGATGCGGATGACGCAAAATCCCGTCTCGGTTACAATGTGGGTGCGATTGTGAATGTCACCGACGCCCACCACGTGCTTTTCTCCGTCGGAAGCGACATCCATGGTGATAACCGGGTCTCGGCTTACCTTGCGTATCAGTACACCTTTGGCCCCCATGAGGAAAAAAAATAGACGCTGCTTCAGACAAGGAGGTGATGATGAAACAAGTTGAAGGATTGAGGTTTTGCAGTGAAGCGCGGGACAGTCGAACTTAAAATCAGTTTTGAAAGGAGTTCCACTATGCTGAGAAAAGTCGTCATCTTTATTGCTATGGCAGGGGTGTTGTCGTTTATCGGCATGAATGCCGTCCAGGCCGTGAAAATTCAAATGCCAAAGCAGGATGATTTGCAGAAGCAGATCGATGCGGTAAAGAATGCGATACCGAAATTCGCCGTACCGATGCGTGAAGTCGGCGACCGTTTCCAGGATATGTTTTCCGCAGCCCAGGGCGGCAATTGGGGTCTCGCAGCGTATATGTCAAAGTATATGAATGCGGCTATGAACCCTGCAAAGTTCACGAAAACGGCTTAATACCCTGCATGGGAAAATTTTTACAAGAATACCTTCGATCCGGTGAACAAGGCGATCATGGCCCAGGATTTTAAGGCCTTCGATAGGAAATACAACGCGGTTATTGCGAGCTGCAACAGTTGTCATGTCGGCCTGGGATATGGATTCATTAAAGTGGTAAGGCAAAAACAGGCATCCGACGTGGGCATAGACTACACGGTGAAATCGAAAGCGACGGACGTTCCGAAGTAGGGCTTGTGCGCTTGAATCTGCGAGAAGGCCGCTTATCGGGTCTGTTACCGGTGCGCCGTCTTTTTTTTTAAATCTCCATTTCTCAGAATGAATATTCTGGGAACCGTTAAAATCATTACACTTTTCCAGGTGGGCAGATATGCCCATCTGGATTTTTTTTAATACAAAGTAGTTAAAGCACTGCACGTTTATCGAAAACCGATTTTCGACATTTTTCATCGAGCCGCTTGCGACACGGGAAGTTTTGTCCTGAATAATCGTAGGGTTCTCGCGCCCCACAATCAAGCAGATATACGTCAGTGTCGAAAATCGCGTCCATATGCCTTCGTCCCCTGCCCGTAGAGCAGGCTCTTCTGTCATCCTTTACCTATTTTCGAAAGCCCTTTGTCGCAAGCGACCCGGTCTCCACATAGTCAAAATCCTCTTTCGCAGCACGATCTTCTCCTGATTCCGGCGTATCATCTCCGGCAAAAGCCCGAACAGTTTCACGCTTAGGGCGCTAAAAATCGGAGAGGAGAATATTATGCCGGAAGCAAGCAATATCACACCTGATCAAGGACTTCATCGTTCACCTTCGCGCTGCTGGACACGCTGCGAGCACCATGACCTGCTATCATCAGGATCTTTTTTGTCTTTCGCGCCTTCTTGGTAATATTCAGCCTCGACATATCTACTACGACTCCACGAACGAGTCTCGATGTCATTTCCTTCGTGAAGGATGGCGTGAACCCAAGACTGCTTGATCGTAAGTGCTTTCATTCCTTGCCTCAATTTTAAAAGTGCCTGCCAGAATAACCTTGCTTCAATCTGCATCCCGTATTGGTAACACGGGAGGCAAAATGACAGTGCAAATATGGTTCGATATTAGACTCGTTCGGTTCTCATGTCAAATCCTATAATTGATTATTTCTTGGTGAACTGTTGTCTTTCGAAAGATATGGAATTTGTCGAGTTCAGGATGACGTTGTTGCTGAACGTTTCGACCAGAATAGATCGGGCTGACTTTTCTCAGTCGGCATCAACACCATCTCTACAAGGTTGTAGTCAAGCTCCTTACTTGGGAAGTGCAGAAAACTGTTTGATACTTAAATATAGAGGATATATGAGTCCGAGATTACCAGTCCACATTGTCATGAGATGTCTATTTGCGTAAAACGAAACTAAAAAAGCTTTCATTACACTTCAACGCATTGTATTTGGCACAGGTGGTGAGTTTGATCTTTTTATCTTTTCGTAGAAAGCGTCCGAAACAAACTCTGTAGCTGCTTGGTTTAGGGCCTCATCGACGGCTTGACGGACAACAATCCTCAAATTCTGATTGAGCACCTGTCCAAAGCGTGCCCTCGCCATACCCATAGATAGTTGTTGACCATAGAACATCCTCGTTTTCTGCATCACGCAATAGGAGAGTGACCTCCACCGTGCTTAGAGGCATAGTATTTACCGAGAATTTTGAGATCATCCTTCCAAAATCACAGGAACCTTCTCAGTAGCAGCGGATTGTACCTGAAACGCGAAATCCATGATGACAGCCTGATACCCTGCGTTTTCCAAGGTTTCGACCACATATCCGGCAAATATATCACCCAAATGAGAATCCCCCTTTAACTCGACAGAACCCACGGTCCCAGCTGCAACGTACACAGTGCCGTTCTTTCGTCGATTTCCTTCTCGCGCATCAGTAAATGGCTTCACACCAATTATGCCCTCTATTTTGTTTTGGATCGGGTTCAGCGGACCGTGCGTAATTTCTACCTTTTTGACTCCCCAAATGCAGCCGCTCAATAACACAACAGCTAGAAAAGTACCGCACGCGAGCTCCAATTCCTTAAGCAATGTTCTCATTTTTTCGATGCATCAGGTTTTGCCTGACGTTCCCCTTTTGAGGTGATGCTTCTAGTGTTCCTCTCGCGGCGTGTTACAAAATGGCTGCTTACGTTTCAAGTCATTTACTGAAATATTCTCGACAGTCGCTAGGGATAAATGTGATAAATTCTGTGAGTTTCACTGTATTCAATTTCACCGACTTCAAATGTATTGTTGATTCCATACCAGATAGTCATATTCTTTTCAGTAGAATCGCTCTTCAATCCATATAGAAACAGCATATGGGGAAAAAATTAATTCAGCAAGACCCAGCATGGCGACGTCACCCAAAAGTACATATACTGCCTCGCTAGCATGATCAGTTCGCACGACACCTTTAATCGTATATACTTCAAAACCAACGATCTCTGTCCGCTGCTTGTATTGAGTTTTCAACGTTATGGAAGCACAACCTCACTGCAGGTATATCCTCTGGATATAAGAGGAGTGCTGAAAGTCCAAGCTGACACGGGTTTCCCAAACAGACTTATGTATGTTCATCTCTTGATGTATCTCGATTCATTTTCTTGTCGTAGTTAGTGCCCATCGTGCTGAGCATAACAACAGAGCATGCATGGCGGCGACGAGCATGAGTGAGGCGGGATAGGTGAGCGAGGTCACGGCGCGCGATATTGTGACCTGGCCGTCTTCGAGCGGCTGCCGGAGCGCCTCGAGCACGTTTCTTTTGAACTCCGGGAGCTCGTCCAGGAAGAGCACCCCGTTGTGCGACAGGCTCACCTCGCCCGGCTTTGGGACCTGTCCGCCGCCTATCAGGCCCGCATCCGAAATGGTGTGGTGCGGGCTCCGAAACGGTCTCGTCGCGATGAGAGGCTGGCCCTGACGGAGAAGCCCCATGACGCTGTGGATCTTCGTCGTCTCGATGGACTCGTCGAAGCTCATCTGGGGAAGGACGGAGGGAAGCCGGCGCGCGAGCATGGTCTTGCCCGAGCCCGGAGGGCCGATCATGATGATGTTGTGGCCGCCGGCAGCGGCGACCTCGATGGCGCGCTTCGCATGCTCCTGCCCTCTTACCTCGGAGAAGTCTTCCTGGTACGCGGAGTAGGTCTCAAAGGCGTCCCGGACATCGACGCGAACCGGCTCGGCGGGGAGCATGGCCAAAGAGAAACTCCACGACCTGCGGCAGGGTCTGCATGCCGAAGATCCTCACCGACTCGACGACGGCCGCCTCCTGCGCGTTGTCTGCCGGAACCACCATGCCCCGGTATCCCGGCCTTTTTCGCGAGCACGGCCATCGAAAGCGCGCCGCGCACGGGCTTGACGCGGCCGTCGAGCGAGAGCTCGCCCACGATGAGGAAGCCGGACGCCTGCTCCTGGTGATGATCCCCTCCGCGATCAGCATGCCGATCGCAATCGGCAGGTCGAAGGCGGAGCCTTCCTTCTTGATGTCCGCCGGCGCAAGGTTCACGACGACCTGCTTCAGGGGGAAATCGAAGCCCGTGTTCTTGAGCGCGGCGCGCACGCGCTCCTTGCTCTCTTTGACGGCGGCGTCGGGCAGGCCCACGGTGGCGAAGAAAGGGAAGGCCCCTGCTCGCGACGTCGACTTCGACTTCTACAGGGTAGGCGTCGATGCCAAGGACCGCGGAGCTGATGACTTTGGAAAGCATAAGAATCCTTCGATAGTTCTGAGTTCAGAGTTCAGAGTTATCGCGTGGGAACAGTGATTTCCAGCAGAGAATAGCAGAGAAGTTGCGGAAATGTCAAACTGAAAAAAGTGTACGAGGAGCAGAATGAGCAGACGGCAACAACGTTATGCCACAAAGAGATTTCACTCTGAGAACGAACGCCCTCACGGATCAATCAGCCCAATAGCTTCACTCTTTCAATCATCTCTTCAGGAGACGGGAGATATTTCTTAAGGTCCCTCGGCAGTTTTTCCGTCAGTTTATACGTGGATACGCCGATGGGCTTTTTTGTGTCTTTCAGCGCGTACTCCACAATAGTCCTGCTTTTATCCTTGCACAAGATAATGCCGATGGAAGGGTTCTCCTCCGGAAGCTTTGCTCTATCATTCAAGGCGGAAAGATAAAACTGCATCTTGCCGGCATATTCGGGCTTAAAGGCCCCGACTTTCAGTTCGATTGCGACAAGACAACGCAGTTGCCGGTGATACAACAGCAGATCGATGAAGAACTCCTGGTCATCAATTTCCAGCTGGTACTGATTGCCGACAAAGGCAAAATAGCCCCCCATTTCTATGAGGAACTTTCTGACGTGCTCAAGGAGCGCCCGCTCAAGCTCGCGCTCCGAGTGCTCGTCGGCAAGCTCTAAAAAGTCGAATGAGTATTCGTCCTTCACTGCGAGCTTCGCCTGATGTCTGTACCGTTCTGGCACCGCCTTATCAAAATTGGTTTGGTTTGCCATGAACCGCTCGTACGCGCCCGCCTCAAGCTGATGTATCAGGACATCCTTCGTCCAACCAAACTTTTTCGTCACCTTGATGTAAAATTCACGCTCTAAAGCATTTTTGCACTGCATGAAAATGATGACGTTCTTTGTCCAGCTAATTTCTCTCACCAATGGTGAGAGTTTTTCGTTTTCCGCATATGTTTTGTAAAACTGCCTCATTCTCCAAAGGTTCTCAGCAGAAAACCCCTGTATCCCCGGAAACTCTTTTTGCAGATCTTTTGCCAGCGTCTCCACAACTGCCTTGCCCCATTTAAGCGTATCCTGCTTTGCCACTATTGACTCTGCCTATGTCCCAATACAAGTTTATCAGCTCTTTGTTTACTGCTTTAAGAGCATCATACTGGGCCTTATGGATGCGCTCTTTTATCTCTCCGAGAAAGGTTTTGTAATCCGTGCTCAATACAGCTTTCATATTATTTCCCCCGCTCCACAAACTTAAGCTCTGCTTTCTTGAGGCAGTGGAGCCTATATACCTATGGTGGTTTGCTGCCGTGAGCCGGGCTACAAATTTACTGTGATTACCGCCGCACGCCGCATTACATCTCGCCAAATCGATTCATGTCGCTCGGAAAGAAGCAGGCCTTTGATACCTTACGCCGCAATGCACTCTGAGAACGAACGTCCCAGTTATCTTTCAAAGTTATTCTCACCTTTTACTCTACCCCCAGTAGTCCGGTGTGCCGTACTTCTTTGATAACTCTTTACGATTAATCCAGATGTACACCCAGTCAATCTCTGAAACATCCGGCCACAGGATACTTGGCGGCGTTCTGCGCGAATCTTGCTTTCAACTTCTTTAAACCGATCGATTGATATTCCTCGCTGATATACGTCAGAAATATGAAGATGTCGGCCAGTTCTGATCTTTTACAGTTCTTCAATTCTTCGGCAGGTCCGAGATTGCGGGACTGCATCGGTGCCAGTCTTCCAGACGTATCTAATGTTTTCAAGCAGCTCCCCCGCTTCATATGGAGAGGGCTTCGGCGAGGTCTCCCCATATCGTTGAAGTCTGCGCCCAGCTCACGCTTCGGTTCCGGAATAGCGTAAAATCTTCTTGCTTGATGGATTGCTAGATTCACGAGCATTGGGTATTCTGCAATATTTACATGACTTTAACTATAATTCGATGGAAAGGGCAAGAGAAGAGACAAGGGAGGATGGAGCTATTGGGACCGGGGCGAGAATCGGCGGAGCGGATTATGGGCTATTTTTAGCCAATGGCTACTGCTCGAAGCGTGTCACGAAGGCGCCGATGAACTTCATGTTCTTCACGTACTCGGCGAAGGGGACCTCTTTGACCACGCCGCCGTTCGGAGTGCCCCATTGGTTCTTGCTCCCCGAGGCATGGATGAGATAGGGTGTGCCGGATTTGACCTGCACGATGGACAGGTGGGCCACGATCTCCTCGACTACGCGCTTCTTCGGGTCCTTGACCCAGTAGACGATGTCTCCGTCCTGGAGTTTTTTCTGGAGCGCCTTGGACAGGAGGGCCTCTTTCGGAAGGATGTCCACCGTGTCCTTGCCCCGCGAGCCGGGAATCGTTTTTATCGCGCCGAGTTCGGCAGAAATGTTCTTCCCCCACTTGCCGCTCATGACCATGTCCTCGCCGTACTGGAACCGTTCATCGTAGTTGGTGACGAGGCCGTCCGCGAGCTTTCCCCGGGAGGTAAAGCGGAGATCGAGCGCCCGGTCGACGGCCTCGCCCGGCGTACCGCTTTGCGCAAGTTCTACAGAGCGGAATGTATGGTACATGCAGTCGACCTTCTCATCGGCTATGATGCGGTTCGTACGAACATAGAGTCCGAGCGGGTCGGTGTCGTAAGGGGTCCCGATGAAGCGGCCTGCCCAGTAGGCTATGCGTTTGCCGATTGGGAGTTGCGTCACCCGCGCCTGCGCGAGGAGGATCTCGTCGGCGGCCATCTGGGCCGTGCGCTTGTTCTCGTCAGGGCCGGCGCCGAGAATCCGAAGGCAATATTGGAGTGAGTTGGCATGTCGCCGGTCGGCGACGCCGGCAAGCTGGACCTTGCCTTTTTTCGCAACCTGGAGGAACCGGCCGTCCCCTACGTAAAGGCCCCTGCCCTCCCCGGAGAAGACCAGGATATCGCCGGGATCGAGGTCTTTCTTCGATACGCGCGCTCCCTGTGCCTTGATGTCCGATACGCTCCGTGTTGATCGTGATTCCATGGACGCGGTAGCTGACGGAGATGAGGCCGTTCATGTCGATGCCCTGGGCGGTCATTCCTCCCGCGAGATACGGGGCGCCCTGGAAGCGCTTTGCCGTGTTCGCGATCTCGTCGGGCTTGGTGTTGTTCACGACCGGATCCGAGGACTTCACCGGCATCACATCGGCGCCGGCGATGATTGCGACGGACCGGTCCGGAAACTGGACCTTGAAACCATTCTTTATTGTTTCGAGCACCGGAAGACGCGTGCCGGCATAGAGGGGGACTTTATGATCGCCGGTCTTGTCAAGTATCAGCGCCTCGGACTTGGGCACCGCGATCATGATCCAGGGACGATCGGAGTTAAGATAGAAGCGACCCTTGTCCTTCGGAATCTGCACGGCTTCCTGCTGGATCCAGCCTTCCCGGTCGCCCTGGTTCGGGATCGAGATCCTGTAGCGGTTGTCCTGCTTCTCCAGGATGCGCACCTCGTCTCCCATGAGCACTTGTGTCTCAAGCCGGGACTTGGGGAGCGGCTCTTCGTGGACGTTGGCAAGCGGAGCGGACACGATCCCGAGGCTGGCGTTCTGCGGAGGCTGGGCAAGGCCTGCCACGGGAAAGAAAACGACGGAGAACCAGAACAGAATTATGGGGAGAAGTTTGGCCATTGGATGAGTCAGGAAAACGGGATGGAATGCCGCGTGCCTGTGTCGAGTGTTCAATAAAGATAAAGGTATATCAGTTACCCTGTTGCAGAACACAGTTCATCCAACGTTTCGCAAATGGTTCATCCCGCTTTCTACGACAATTTCTAGCTGGGGTAAAAATGGTGCCGAAGGGGGGACTCGAACCCCCATGGGTTGCCCCACACGCCCCTCAAACGTGCGTGTCTACCAGTTCCACCACTTCGGCACTTGTGAAAACCTATTGCCACAGATCTCACAGAGCGCTACGGAGAAAAGCTGGATGCTTGCAGAGCACTCAGGCTGTCAGTCTGGATGTCTCTGTGATCTGCGGATATCTTATTTCTTCATCGCCGGCTGTTTCGCATGGACCGGCGTTAGCCAATCCGCATGCCTGCTGTCTCGGCCGTGAACAATATCGAAAAATACCGTCTGCAGCTCCTTGGTCACCGGCCCCGGCTTGCCCGATCCTATGGCGCGATTGTCCACTTCGCGGATCGGCGTGATCTCGGCCGCGGTGCCGGTAAAGAAGGCCTCGTCGGCGATATACAGTTCGTCCCGCGTGAACCGCTCTTCGGCAAGCCTCATGCCGCGCTCCGCCGCGAGCTGCATGACCGTGTCCCGCGTAACGCCTTCCAGGATCGAGGTGAGCGGCGGGGTCTTGATCACGCCCTTGCGCACCATGAACACGTTCTCGCCGCTGCCCTCGGCAACATAACCGTCGGTATCGAGCAGGATGGCCTCGTCGTAGCCGTCCTTGAGCGCCTCGCGCTTGGCCAAGAGCGAGTTCGCGTAATTCGCCGTGGTCTTGGCGCGGACCATGGTCGCGTTCACATGGGGCCGGGAAAACGACGAGATCTTCACGCGGATGCCGTTCTTGATGCCCTCGTCTCCGAGGTAGCTGCCCCAGGGCCAGACCGCGATCGAAACCTCAACCGGGTTTTCCTTGGGAAAGACCCCCATGGCGCCGTAGCCGATATACGCGAGCGGCCTGATATAGCAGGCGTCGATCTTGTTGACGCGGATCGTCTCGAGGATCGCCTCGGTCACGGCCTCCCGGGTGAAGGGCATCTCCATCTGCAGGATGTGCGCGGAATCGAAGAGCCGGTCAACATGCTCCTGGAGCCGGAACACCGCGGAACCGGAATCGGCCTTGTAGCAGCGGATGCCTTCGAACACGGCGGTCCCGTAGTGGAGCGAATGAGTAAGGATGTGCACCCTGGCGTCGTCCCACTTGACGAAGGAGCCGTTCATCCAGATCTTATCCGTTGCCTGAAGCATAGACGACATTTATAACAGCCTGTATCAGAATTGTCAATCGTTTTTTCCGCACTGATTGCCGATTATCATGTGCCGGAAACTTGGGACGCGGAGGTATGCATTGCAGGAATTTGCTTCACATAAATGGATGTGCTGCGATGTTTGAATATTGTATAGCCATACCTACCCTACCGTTTTTGTATTCGAAACACTTAACGCTTCGATTGATATGGCGCATCCGCTGATCCCCTATGCGTGATCTTGGATCAGGACCCGAAAGCTTTTCCCTGTAATGATTACATCGGAGGAAAACCGTTTTAAATTTGTTAATCGTCAGGTACAAGGAATGATGATGTCGATGAACAGCAAAGCTTACCATCAAGCTCTCGACATCCCCTGCCGCCGGATGCCGGGTTGCTTACCAGGAGACAACGGGAAAAAAGCTCTGCTATTCCGGACATGCATAGACTCATGTTGATACCAAAATTAGACTCACTGTTGATACCAAGATTTGTCACCGATACGCTGGGGCCAGCAATCGTCATATCTAGAGCACTGGCCGATCAGGCAATCCGAAATATGGTAGTTGAAAACCATGACACACCATTTAAGAAACGGCAGACATTGCAGGTAGTTGCGCTCATGGCGCCTTTGAAAACACTCTGGAGAGACCCACAATGTATCCAAAGTAAACAAAAAATATTGCAATATCCATTAATTTATAGTGAGTTAAATAAACTGTTTCCAAAAGAAACAGTGCAATCAATAAAATAATGGGCAATAAAGAATAAACTGTTTCCAAAAGAATCAATCCTGACCATAGCGCGGATATAGACGCAGGCAAGTAGTTGAAATTTTGAGCTTCTCAATAGTGGCATCGAACTTGCTCTCTTAGGTAAACATAAATGCATGGTTGTTTGTGTATCCGGGGGAAGCTTGTGTCGATAAACCAAATTGCGCATAAAATGGACATCGGAAGATTGATAATCATACCGATATTCAGCCTGTTATTGATATCAACATAACGGGTGTTTACGGGGAAGCAAAAGCTTTAGAGCCCGTTAGCACGATTAAGGTTGCCACGCTCATACATCGCCTGCTTCTTGTATGCTTCTATGCTTTATTGGTCTTTCTTTACTTCATTAGAACCGCCGCCAAATCAACCACAAAATCTTTTATTGACAAAAACCATCGCTGTTGTCGCAACATTTTTGCCGTTCACTATACCGATGTTGAGCAGGCCATCGGATAATCCTGACATAATGCTCTCAGCCAACCTGGCAACCATATTCGGTATTGCTATCGCGCTCTATTCGCTCAGTACGCTTGGGAGAAGCTTCAGCATCATTCCCCAGGCAAGAAGGCTGGTGCAAACAGGCCCTTACAAGCTTGTGCGCCATCCAGTATATTTGGGTGAGTTGATTTCCATCTTTCGGCGTTGTCCTGGCCCGACTCTCAACTTCAGCAATGGCCATATATTGCCTGCTTATCGCATTGTTGATATACCGTGCTTTACAGGAAGAAAAGCTTCTTGCCAATATATTCCCGGAGTATGAGACCTATTCCCTGAGGAGAGCCCGCTTTATTCCGGGGATCTTTTAGATGGCTTATCGCTCATGCCGGTAGCTCGTTGCAAGAGCTTTATCGCCATACGAATGAGTGCAGTAAAATGCTGCTTATGTAAGTTCAGGATAAGAAATAGAGAAGCTAGACGGCATCATGGGCCGAATTTATCTTTATCACGAAAGGAGGTGGAAATATATGAAGGAGATGTTAAGATACATGCGGATGAAACTGCAGGAGGAAAAGGGCGAAGTGAGCGTGAGAGTGGGTGCTCGGTCGCGAGTCATCATGGCGGCTCATCATCATCAGCGGCTTTCTTGCCGGCGAGTCATGCGGCTATGCTTACGGCTGCAATTGGTAAGCAATTTCTGACCTACACGTTGTGGCGGGCAACTTAGTAGCTTCTGCAAGCTTTCGGGAGAGATGCTTCGATAAGCATCTCTCCCGCATTTAAAGTGAAATTATTTATCCGTTAATCCGGGGGTGTGATGTGAAAAGATATAAACCCATAATTCTTATCGTCTTGACCGTGTTGGTCGCTCTCACCACGAGCTTTCTGGTTTACCGTTGGCTCAAGGACAGGTCCGTCGCGCTCGCAAGCCAGCGCGGGGAGCTCGTGAACGTGGCCGTGGCCGTTACTGACCTGAACTGGGGGACGATCATAAAGCCGGAAATGGTAAAGACCGTTCCATTCCTCAAGGGAAGCCTGACATCGGTTTCTTTACAGACCCAGCCACGGTTGCGGGGCGCGTCGTCATCACCCCCATAAAGGCCGATGAGCCGATATTCGAATCCCGCCTGGCGCCCTCGGACATCACCAAAGGCGGAGTTGCGGCCGTGATATCCGAAAACAAGCGGGCCATGGGCGTGAAGGTGGATAAGGTGCAGGGTGTGTCGGGCTTCATACATCCGGGAAACAGGGTGGACGTCGTCGCCACCTTCAGGCCTGCAAATTCGATGCATGCCGGTAACCATGACCGTCCTCGAAAACATCCCCGTCCTCGCCACCGGGACGGAAACGGAGATCAGAGGCAAGCAGGAAAAGCCCGTCGAGGTGGACGTGATCACGCTCGAAGTGTCGCCCGAGGAGGCCGAAGTGCTCGCCCTCGCCTCGGCGGAAGGGAAACTCCAGCTCTCCCTCAGGAATTTCAGCGATACCAAGAATATCGGCACAAAGGGAGCCACGGTGCAGTCGCTCGTCAGGTTTTTAAGCGGCAAGGGCCCCGCGCCGGAGAAGAAAGCAGTACGCAAGAAGAAAAGGTCGTTGCCGAGCCGCATGTACCTGCAAAGGAATATTACTCAAAGGTCCAGTTGATCGAAGGCCAGAAAGTCGATGAAGTGAAATTCAAAGAAGGGAGTGAATAGGGTCATGGAGAATAGACCATTCCGGGGGGCTTTATCAACAGTTATTATTCGTTTTTTTAGCATACGCTATCCTTGCTCATGAGGCCGCGGCGAAAGAGTCTGTAATCAAGCTCGATGTCGCATCACCCCAGAAGATAAGCCTCATGGTCGGGAAAATCCATCGTCATCGAGAGCCCCACCGCGGTAAAGAGGGTCTCCCTGGCCGCGCCCGGCTTCGCGGACGCCATGGTGCTTACGCCCCGGCAGATATATCTTACCGGGAAAGCGCCGGGTCTGACCAATCTGACCCTGTGGGAAGGCGACACCGTCTTAGCCACATTCGACATTGAAGTCTATCCGGACATCGTCCGCCTCAAGGAGAAGCTCCATGAGATACTCCCCCAGGAGGAGAACATCAAGGTATCCTCTTCCAATGATGCCATCACCCTTTCGGGCACGGTCTCAAACGCCGCAAATCTTTCGCAGGCGCTTGCCATGGCCGGGCCTTTCGGCAAGGTGGTCAACCTTCTCGATGTCGGCGGCGTCCAGCAGGTGATGCTTGAAGTGAGGGTCTCCGAAATACAGAAAAGCACCGTGAGAAGGCTCGGCATCAATTTCAACGGAGTATCGGCGGACGGCAGCAAGTTCGGTGTATCCCTCCTCAATAACCTTACCACGCTTAAAACGCAGCCGCCCCTGGGTTTTCCATTTGGAAGTTCGGATATCAGCGCTCCGGGTGGAATAGCCGTTTCCCAGAACGTCAACGCAATATTCAGATTCGTGCATGACGGCGCCACCTGGACGGGTTTTATTGACGCCCTCAAGGAGAACGGCCTGCTTACCGTTCTTGCCGAGCCTACGCTTACGGCCCTGAGCGGCCAGACGGCCAGCTTCAACGCCGGGGGAGAAGTGCCGATTCCCGAAGCCTCCGGGCTCGGCACGGTATCCGTCACGTTCAAAAAATTCGGCGTGGGACTAAGCTTCACCCCTACGGTCCTGAGTGAAGGGAAGATCTCGATGAAAGTGGAGCCGCGCGTCTCGGACCTCGATTTTTCCAACGCCATCATCGCGAACGGCTTCGTGATCCCGGCCTTTACGGAAAGAAGCGTCTCCACGGTCGTCGAACTCGCCGATGGGCAGAGTTTTGCTTTAGCGGGGCTTTTAAGCGAGAAAGTGACCGAAGACATCGCAAAATTCCCGCTCCTCGGCGACATCCCGATCCTGGGAGCGCTGTTTCAGAAGCTCCTCCTTTAAGAAAAACGAGACGGAACTCGTGGTGATCGTGACTCCCCATCTCGTAAAGCCCCTCGACATGAGCAAGCAGACGCTGCCCACGGACAAGTACGGCGACCCCGGGGACTTCAGCTTCTATCTCCTTGGCGATCTGTCGGGAAGCCGAAAGAACGTAAATCTTACTGTGCCTGTCAGCAAAAAGGGTTTTGACGGCGAAGTAGGCTATATCGTTCCGTAATAATAGAAGCGGTTCATAGCTGATGGACTCATGGCTGAGAGCTAGGAGCTAAGAGCCAAGTCATACGGGAGGCAATGATGAGAGAAAAATATTATGCAACAGTCGTTATCCTGATCTTTTTGATTACGGCCGGGTGCGCCCATTACGGAGCCCTTGAAGAAGATTACGGCAAGTCGTACAACGCGGCCAAGTCAGGCCAGATCCTGAACCCCGAGGCCTCGAAAAACCTGAGGCCCGTTACGGGACTTCCCGGCACGGCCGCTGACGGAACTATGAAGAAATATACGGAGAGCTTCGCTCCTTCAGGACAGGCCTCAGCAGACTGCCGCAGAGCTTATCAATACCGATACTACCTATGCGCAGCAGGGACGGGACAAGATGTATACGGAAAAAATAGAGAAAAAGGGCATCGCGGCCGTGGAGTTCGCACTTATACTGCCCATGCTGCTTCTTGTCCTTTTTATGATAATCGAGTTCAGCATCATCCTCTATGATAAGGCCGTAATCACGAACGCAAGCAGGGAGGGGGCGCGTATGGGAATTGTTGATGCACGCCGCCCAGGCCGGACTGCCGGCGCTATCACAGCAACAGTCAACACATTACTGCGCAAGCAACTTGATCTCATTTGGCCCGGCAACACCCGTCACCACGGTCCCGGCCGCCTTGTGTCAACCTCCGGCAATCTTCTGACGGTTAACGTCACCTACACGTATAACTTTTTCGTTTTGCCGAATTTCATAAGCTTGTCGTCCGACTGGGCTCACCCTGACCGGAAATACCGTTATGAGATGCGAATGATCTCCGTTCGAGGACAAAGTTTTCTAACGACAATCAATGGCTGCTTTGACACCGCCATCTCGGCTAACGATATCAATTGCCGACAGGAATCGGCGGTTCTCTGACAGCGGTAAAGGAGTTGGTCAACATGAACCGGAAGACGCTTTCCGCAAGGTTAAAAGACAAAAGAGGTACCGTGACCATAGTAGTGGTCATTGACTGATGCTCTTGCTTATCGGCTTTGCAGCCTTCGCCATAGACGTCGGCTATATGATGGTCAGCAGAAACGAACTTCAAAATATCGCCGACACCGCGGCGCTTGCTGCCGCGGGAGAACTCGGTGCAATTATACTGCACCGATGACATATCTGCTCAGGCGCGCATATATACGCCCGATGCCGGAGCTCTTCTTGCACGATAGCCCAAGAGGTGGCGACGTCAGCCACCGGAGTCAGCGGCGTTACCATCACTCAGCGTCAGATTTCAGACTCGGCAATTGGAACCCTGCTACCCAAACCTTTACTCCCGCAGTCAACCGGACCTACTGCCGTGAATGTGACTGCCCGCAAAGACAACGTTGCAAACGGCCCTGTTGCAACACTCCTTGCGGGAGTATTGGGCATAGGTTCTTTCAATGTTTCTGCGACGGCCACGGCGTCTTTAACCGCCGCCGAGGTATCCCCAGGTGCGCTTCCCTTGCCGGTAGGTATATCACTGGCCTGGTTCTCTGATCCGGACGTCTATTGCAACAATCCCATCAAGCTTTATCCCACGAATGACCCAGCAGGATGCGCCGGATGGCATGTTTACGATCAAAGCCCGTCCAGCGCAAATACTCTCAGAAACACCATAGACGGGCTGAATAACGGGACCTACGTCAAGCCCCGAGACCATCGCGGGCCATGACGCAATTCAATTTCACCGGTGGCAACACTAGCAAATGCCCTCGATAACATGACAGACTTTTTTAATACCATGAAGGTACAAAATGACGGAGTACTTAGACAAGGATAACGACTCCACCACATGGACGACCGCCGTACCTGTCTATGATTCGGACTGATTGCAGCAATCCACAACGGGACCATGACAATTGTGGGTTTTTCCACGATTGTAATAACCTCAGTTACCAGCCCCCCGGACACACAGGTGATCTGCGCCCAGGTTGTCTGCGACAGCATTATCAATGGCCCCGGCGGAGGACTTACATCTCGGTGACCTCTGGGCATATACCAAACCTGGTGCAATAGAACGGAGAGAATCAGTGAAATGCCTGAAAAAAAGATAGCCGTCAAACTGAACATAAAAAATCCCGCAGCCGCGCTTGACCTGGAAGAGGCCGTTTCTGCGGTCCCGGGTTTCTCCATCAGCAGCAACGGCACTCCCTGCGACGTCATGGTCGTGGAAATAGGCCATGACCTTGATGAGGAGTTCAAGCTCGTAGAACACATCAAGGGCAAAAGGCCTGGCCAGGGAGGTCTTCCTCACCTCTTCGAGCAAGGACCCGGAGGTCCTCTTAAAGGCATTGAAGACGGGAGTAAAGGAATTTTTCCCCCAGCCGATCAATAAGGAAGAGGTCATCGCCTCTCTTGACGAAATTAAAAAGAGCATCGAGGCGGAAGGTCCTGAAAAAGCGAAAGAGAAAAAGGGCATTCTCATCAGTGTTATCGGAAGCAAGGGCGGCGTGGGCGCGACGACGACGGCCGTGAACCTTGCCGTCTCTCTCAGCAGATGGCCGGGGAAAAGTCCGTGGCCCTGATGGACATGAACCCCCTTCTCGGCGGGGTCCATCTTTTTCTCGACATAAAGACACTCTTTCAGCTGGGCCGATGGGGCCAGGGACATCGCGCGCATGGACTCCACCTATCTCTTAAACACCCTTTACAAGCATCCCACGGGGATCCATGTCCTGCCCGCTCCTTCGAAGCCCCTGGGGCTGGAGAGCGGCAACCCCCGAGACCATGGAAAAGCTCGTGGGCCTCATGCGGTCCGCCTTCGACATCATCGTGATGGACGGCTGCAAGTCCTTTGACGATCTGTCGCTGCGGATGCTCGCCCTTTCGGACACGATACTGGTGGTCTCCGAATTAAACTTTCCTCTCCGTCGTTAACGCCAAGAGACTTCTGGAGACCTTCGATGGCCTGGGCCTCTCCTACGGGAAGGACATAAAAGTCGTCATCAACCGCTATCAGAAAAAAACCATGGTGTCTCCCGATGAAGCGGAAAAGACCCTCGGAAGGAAAATCGTCTCCATGATCCCGAACGATTACGAGACGACCATGTCGGCCATCAATACCGGAAAGACCCTTTCGGACGTGGCCTGAAATCCGCTGTCATGGAGAATTTCCGGGAACTGGCCGCCTTGCTGCTTCATAAGGAAGCCCCAAGAAGGAAAAATCTCTTTTCTCACCCTTGAACTTCTTCATGGGAAAAAAGTAGCATCTGATTAAAACTTTGTTGCGGAGGGTCCACAATGCAGGAGATAAAAGGATTGGGAAAGGCACCGGAAACCGCGGGATTTAAAGAGTCCCTCATGTCGATGGCCAACCATGGCTTTGCCGCCACGAACGAATACCAGGAACTGAAAACAGCCATCCAGAACAAGCTTCTGGACGTCATGGATCTCAAGCTTCTTGAGACCATCGAAAAGGGCCATCTCAGGCAGGAGATAAGAAGGCTCGCCGAGCGCGTACTCTCCGAAGAAAAAAACACGGTGCCTCTTAACTTCCAGGAGCGTGAAAAGCTTCTCAAGGACATAGAGGACGAAGTGATGGGCCTGGGCCCCATCGAGCCCTTCATGCGCGATCCGACGGTATCGGACATACTCGTCAACACGTACCGGCAGATCTATGTTGAGAGATACGGCAAGCTGGAGAAGACCGAGGCCCGGTTCAAGGACGACGCACACTTAAGAAGGATCATCGACAAGATCGTCTCAGCCGTGGGACGGAGGATCGACGAATCGAGCCCCATGGTGGACGCCCGCCTTGCCGACGGATCGAGGGTGAATGCCATCATAAAGCCCCTGGCGATCGACGGGCCGATGCTCTCGATCAGGCGCTTTGCCGTGGACCCCCTCGAGCTCGAAGACCTGATCGGCCTGCGGACCCTGACCCCGGAGCTCGGGACCCTTCTCAAGGGCATTGTCCGGGCACGGCTCAATGTGATGATATCCGGCGGCACCGGCTCGGGCAAGACGACGCTCCTGAACGTCCTTTCCCGGTTCATCCCGGCCGACGAGCGGATCATCACCATCGAAGACTCGGCGGAACTGCAGCTGAAGCAGGAACATGTCGTGCGCCTCGAAACGAGGCCGCCGAACATAGAAGGCCGGGGAGAGATCACCGCGCGCGACCTCGTAAGGAACAGCCTCCGGATGCGTCCGGACAGGATCATCGTGGGCGAGGTCCGCAGCAAGGAGGCCGTGGACATGCTGCAGGCCATGAACACCGGCCATGACGGCTCCCTGACCACGATCCACGCCAATACCCCTCGCGACGCCCTCATGCGCCTTGAGACGATCGTGTCCATGGCAGGGCTGAATATTCCGAACGAGGCGATACGGAAGTACATCAGTTCCGCCATCCACGTCCTTATCCAGCTGGCGCGTCTGGTGGACGGGACGAGAAAGGTCGTGAGTGTCCATGAGATAACGGGCATGGAGGGCGACGTGGTGACGATGCAGGAGATATTCGCCTTCAAGCAGACCGGCATAGACACAAGGGAATGGTCAGGGGAAGGTTCGTCGCCGGAGGGATCATGCCCAAGTTCATCGAAAAGTTCAAAGTCATGAACATCCCCGTGCCGTACGAGCTCTTTGACGAAAACAACGTCATGGAAATCTGAGAGAGGACCTGAAAATGGAAATACTGATCGGAGTGGGAGTTTTCCTGTTCACCCTGCTTTTGATTCACCAGGGGTACTTCTTCGTAAAAAAAATATACAAGCCGGAGCAGAGGAAGGTGCATCAACGGCTGAAGACTCTCTCGATGTCAGGCCGCGGGAATGAGGCGATAGACATCGTAAAGAAAAGGACCCTGAGCGAAATCCCCTGGCTGAACAGATAGCTCCTCAAAGCCTCGCTTTATCCCCTGGCTCGAGCGCCTGCACGGTCAGGCCAGCTACGCCCCATCCGCTCGGGGTCTACGTGATTCTTTCCGTGCTGCTTTTCTTTGCCGGATTCTTTCTGGCAATCAGTCATGAGAATAAACCTTTTTGCCATGGCGCTTCCGTCGGTCCTTCTGGCAACGGCCCCTTTTCTCTACCTCTCTCACAAGAGGAAGAAGAGGATGGAAAAATTCGAGAGACAGCTGCCCGATGCCCTCGAACTTGTCGCGCGGGCCCTCAAGGCCGGCCATGCCTTTACCGGCGGGCTTGAGATTGGTGGCCGAGGAGTTCGGAGACCCGGTGGGCACCGAATTCGGAAAGACCCTCGATGAGATCAATTTCGGGATGGCGTGCCCGAAGCCCTGACAAATCTGACACAAAGGGTGGACTGCGAAGACCTCAAGTTCTTCGCCGTCTCCGTTATCATCCAGAGAGAGACCGGAGGCAACCTGGCAGAGATACTCGAAAACCTGGGCCGCCTGATACGGGAGCGCTTCAAGTTCCAGGGCCGTGTGCGGGTCCTTTCCGCCGAAGGCAGAATGTCGGCGATCGGTACTCGTGGCAATGCCCTTTTTCTTGGTCGGGTTCCTTTCCGTTCTCAATCCCGAATATATCAAGGTGCTTTTCTCCGACCCCATCGGGAGCGTGTCTTATCATAATAGCTCTCATCATGATGGGCTTCGGCATTTATGTGATGAAAAAAATGGTCTCCATAAAGGCATAAGGAGGGGCGAAAAAAATGGACAGTAGTCTTTTCATAGCAGGCTTGATATTTGTTCTGGTTTTGCTTGCTGGGCTTTCTCACGTTCTATTATTCGAACCTTTATAAAAAGAAAATAAGACATCAGGGAAAGGATAAGAAAAGAGACAACGCCGGACAAATACGAAGGCGTCTCGCAGGAGCGGAAGTGGAAAGGGTTTCTTCTGAAGACGGTAAGCAGGTTCGGCGAAACGGTCAGGCCGAAAAATGAAGCGGATGTCTCACAGACCAGGAAAAAGCTTGTGAGAGCGGGATACTATGGAGAAAACAGCCTGTGGTATTTTTCGGTTCGAAGATCGTCACGGCCGTTCTTTTTTCTGCGCTCTTCGTGGTACTAAAATTCACGTTCCTGAAGACCCTGCCAGCCCAGCAGTTCCTGGTACTCATGGTTGTTTTCCGCTGTCGCGGGCTTTTATCTTCCCGATTTTTATCTTTACCGGAAAACGCAGGACAGAAAGAGAGAAAATCTTCGAAGGATTCCCCGACGCCCTGGACCTCATGGTCGTCTGCGTTGAGGCCGGCATGGGGCTTGATGCGGCCATAAAGCGGGTGGGCGATGAGATATCGCTTAAAAGTAAGGAACTGGGCGATGAGTTCAGGATACTGAGTCTGGAGCTCCGGGCAGGCAAGCCGAGGGCCGACGCCCTGCGGAACCTCGCCGAGAGGACGGACCTCGAAGACGTGTCGAGCCTCGTTACCCTTCTCATCCAGACCGACAAATTCGGCACCCGGGTGGCGCAGGCTCTGAGGGTGCATTCCGATTCGATGAGGACGAAGAGATACCAGCGGGCCGAAGAGATTGCAGCCAAACTGCCTGTAAAGATCCTTTTTCCTCTGGTATTCTTCATCTTGCCCGCTCTCATTTTGACGCTCTGATAGGGATCCAGGCTGCGATAATAAGAGATTCTACAGGATGCATCGTTGAGAAGGCGAGTTCAAGAATTGGTAGCATGATCATGCAAAGAACGAACTGGACTAGCAGAATTGCAATCTCTTCTTGGTTCTGTCCTGGCAGACAGGGCGATACTTCTCTCTGCTTTCCGGCTGCTGCAACGAATAACGCCGGGGCCGTCCCGAAAGCAATGAAATACGAAACCGCCCGAGCGCAGGCTCTTGACCACAGAGGGCAAAAAAGCCGAGGAAGCGCTGGATACAGCCGAAAATTACGAGCACCTCGGGGACATCAATCTTCAGCGGGGCGATATCACCGCAGCCTTCGTCAATTACTACGAAGGCGCTCCAGATGGAGCCTGAAAGGCCCTCGGCTTCGTATAAGACAGGAAGGCTTTTTTTACTCAAGGGCATGACGGAAGAAGCCCGCAGGGAATTCGAAAAGATATTGAAGAAGGACCCGAAGAACGCCCTCGCCCATGAGGCAATGGGAAGGGCCTATCTCCTCGACAACGATAATGAAAAGGCCATTGAATATTTCATGAAGGCCCTGAACATAAACGATCGTCTCTGGGAGGCTCATGACCTGCTCGGCATCGCCTACGACAGGCAGAGAAAATTCAACCCGGCCATTGACCATTACAGGATTGCGATTTCAATAAAGCCCGATGCGGGCGCGGTCTATAATAACCTTGGGGTTTCATACTACATGAATGGAGAGTACGATAAGGCGAAAGACGCCTTCACCACAGCGATAGAGAAAGGCGAAGAGGGGAGCAGGGTTTTCAACAACCTTGCAGTTACTTTGGGCAAACTGGGAGAATATCGCATGGCCCGTGAGGCTTTTAACAGGGCCGGCAGCCAGGCAAAGGCTGAGAACAACATCGGGTATCTCTACATGCTTGACGGGAAAAACAAGGAAGCCGCTCTTGCCTTTGAAAAGGCCATTGAGTTGAACCCCGCCTTTTACGGGAAGGCCCATGAGAACCTGAAGAGGGCGAACGAAACCTTGAAAGAATAAGGGAGGGCCATGTGCCTCTGAAGACGATCGCACTTCAAGAAGTAAGTTGCGATGTGCACGTTCGAGAAAGTATAATCGCAAAGAGGGTTGCGCTTGAATGCCGAAAGAAGAAGACACTGCCCATGGCATCTGCCACTTGTCAGAATGTCAGGCCTTGACTCAATAAACCCCGCCTTATTATCGTCGTTTGTCCGCTGATTTAACAGCTGAGCCGATTATGGACTTGACAACCCTTCCCTCTTTACGGTAATACTGGAAGTATGAAAAAAATCGTTACGGGTTGCGCGTTGCGTGTCACCGGGTAAACTCGCAACTCGCCTACCCCGGCGTTTTCGCATGAGCCGGGTACGCGCAACTCGCAACGAATAAATTCGTGTTGCCGACAATCAGCATAACCGGAAATTTCTTTATGAGCCCTGATCGGGTCAAAACAGTTTACGTGGTGGGGCACACGACACCGGACACGGATTCGGTCTGCTCCTCCATCGTCTACGCCTACTTTAAGAACGTGACGGACAAGCGGTACCTGTTCACCCCCGTTCGCGCCGGAAAGCTGAACCACGAGACCGCCTTCGTGCTCGAGCAGTTCGGCGTCCCCCCCTCGGCCGAAATCGACAGCCTCGTGGCCACGGTGAGCGACCTCGACCTCAAGCGGCCCATTGCCGTCGGCGTCCGGGATTCAATCCAGGAGCTGGCGCTGCTCATGCGCGAGCAGGGCGTTCGCTCGGTCCCGGTCGTGGACGAATCCGGCAGGCTGGCCGGCGTCGTGGGCCTCAAGGACATCGCCCGTCATTACATCGAAAGCGTGGGCTTCGCGGACCTCTCGAAGGCGCCGATCGAGCTCGACATTCTCCTTAAGACCCTCGACGGCCGCGTGATCAGCAATACCAAACAGCTCTCGGTCCTGACCGGCAGGGTCTTGATCGCGGCCATGCAGCGGGGGACCATGCTGAACCGGATACGTCCCGGCGATGTCGTGGTTGCGGGCGACCAGATCGATGTGCAGCTCGAGCTCATCCGGATGGGCTGTTCCGCCGTGATCGTGACCGACAACGCCCAGATTCCAAACGAGGTCATCGCGGCGGCCAGGGAAAAAGGCGTTCTTCTCATTTCGTCCCGCCACCCGGCCTTCGCCACGGTCCAGCTCATGACCATGTCCGAGCCGGTGTCGTCGATCATGACCGCGTCGTGCCCGACCGTAGGGCTCTACACTCCCATGGCGGAGGTCCGGTCGAAGATCGTGGAATCCGACTACCGTTCCGTGGTCGTCGTGGACAGCGACAATCGCCTGATCGGATTCATCACCCGGACGGACCTCTTGAAACCGGTGCGCAAGATGGCGATCCTCGTCGATCATAACGAGCTTTCCCAGGCCGTGGACGGCATCGAGGAGGCCGAGATCCTCGAGATCATCGACCACCACCGCGTGGGCGACATCTCCACCACGGCGCCGATCTACGTGTATAACGACCCCGTGGGGAGCACCTGCACCGTGGTGGCCGGCATCATGTTCCTCCACCAGACGCACATCACGAAGGAAATCGCCGGGCTCCTGCTCTCCGGGATATTGTCGGACACGCTGCTTCTGACGCTCTCGACCACCACCGAACGCGACCGCGATGCGGCCCGCCGCCTTTCCGAGATCGCGGGCATCGACGTCCAGTCCTACGCCAAGGAGCTCCTGCATGCAAGCATCAATATCGAGGACAAGGGCGCGGCGGAGCTGATCGCGGCGGACTTCAAGGAATTTTCAATCGGAGGCAAGAAGCTCGGCGTGAGCCAGATGATGTCGCTTGACTGCGCGGAGATCGACGCGCGCGAGCGGGAGTTGGTCGCGGAACTCGAGCGCCTGCGTTCGGCGAACAACTACGATCTCACGGTGCTTCTGGTTTTAAATCCCCTCGGCAAGGTGCAGGAGCGCATTTTACTGCGGGGAGAAACGTGGATTGTCGAGAAGGCGTTTGGCGTGAAGGTCGTGAACGATACCTGCACCGTCCCGCGCGTCATGTCGCGAAAGAAGGACTTCATTCCCGCGATCGGTCAGGTGCTCTCCATGGGGCAGGGACGGTAATAACTTTTATTGTCATTCCCGCGAAAGCGGGAATCCAGTGGCTAAAAATGGATTCCGGGTCAAGCCCGGAATGACACAAAAAGAAAGAGCATTCAAGACACGACCCTGCTCAGGTGTTCCATCCGGATCGTCCTTCACTCTTTTCCCTCTTCCTCAGGAACCACTCCCCGGATTCGAGTTCGTGGTAAAGTGTGTACGCGTACGTATCATCACCCGAGACCGTGAAAAACCGCTTCTGCAGCCTGGTCTTGTGCTCTTCCTCCACCCACATCCGCAGGATTCCGAGCACCTCCACCGTGCTTCCCTCGAACAGGAACGACTTTGGACGTTCCGCGCCGCGGTAGCCTGCGTAGATTGTGACCTCCAGCTTGATATCGGGCATGAAAAGACCTCTTAAAAACAAAAGGAACGCACATATTTAACCTGCGTTCCTCTTGACAGAGTTCTGTGGGGAGAAATTTCAATGTTCTCCTGCTGTCCCCGGTCAGGCGGCAATTTTGAGCTTTTCAAGGACCTGCTTCAGTGTTTCCTCGTCCTGTTTCAACTCATCCCTGTGTGTCCTTCCTCAGTCCTGATGCGATAAACTCCCGCAGGTTAGGAATGGTGGAATGCTCCAGCTCGGTGACGAGCAGATCAACTTCCTTCTTTTCCAGGTTGACTACCATATGCATTCACCTCTCTTTTCCGAAAAACTCTCTCTTATACTATAATTTTACCACTTCGGAGAGGCCGAACGGTGAATGTTTTTTTCAGGGTATCGGCCTCTCTTCACATCCACCCTTCCGTGTATGCCCGGAAAAAAGCGGTCATCATAATTGTATCGGTTCATGAATAAAGCCCCTCGCTTGCCCCTTCCTCCAACTCGTTGTCTTCCATGAGATTTTCGAGCTTCGTTATCTCCGACGGCTGGCCCAGGACGATGAGCGTGTCCCGAGCGTCGAAGTTGCTCGTCCCGCCGGGGTTGAAGACCATCTTGCCGTCCGCTTTCTTGATCCCGACGATGATCACACCCGTGTCGCGCTTGCGGCACACGTCCTTCAGGTTCTTGCCGATGAAAGGCGACTGATCGGAAATCGTGATCTCTTCCATCTGCAGGTCGAGGTGTCCCCTCCCCGTGGCGATCTCGATGAAGTCCACCACGTTGGGCCTCAGGATGGCCTGGGCCATGCGGGTCCCGCCGATATGGTAGGGAGAGACCACCTTGTTCGCGCCCGCGCGCTTGAGTTTGATGTCCGAGCCCGGCTCTCCCGAGCGGGCAAGGATATAGAGGTCCGGCTTCAGCCCCCGGGCGGTCAAGGTGATGTACACGTTTTCCGTGTCCGAAGTGACCACGGAGACGAGCCCCTTGGCCCTCTTGATCCCGGCCTTGAGCAGTGTCTCATCCTCCGTGGCGTTTCCGCGCAGGAAGAGGACGCTGTCCTCCTCCAGCTTTTCGAGCACGGCCGGACTGTTCTCCACCACCACGAAGGGGACCGGCTTGGCCGAGAACTCCTTACAGATGAGCGAGCCGATCCTCCCGTACCCGCAGACGATATAGTGGTCCCGCAGCTCCTCGATCGACTTTTCCACTTTTTTCCTCCCAAGAAAACGCTGGAACTGACCCTCAAACATGGTCTGCGCCAGCTTGCCCACGATGTACCCCAGGACGCTCACGCCGATGACGATCAGCAGGATAGTGAACACCCGGCCTGCATCGCTCAGGTGGTGCACCTCATTGAACCCCACGGTGGCAAGGGTGATGACCGTCATGTAGAGGGCATCGAGAAAACCCCAGCCTTCGATGAGCATGTACCCTGCCGTGCCCAGAGTTATGAGCACCACGAGTATCAAGAGTGATATTTTCAGGTCCTTGACAGGGTTCATGTCTTATCGTGAGATCCTATCCTTTGATGTGGGAACGAATCCCCTGAATCAGAATACGGTATTCTATCAGAATATACACCAGTGTCAAATTTCCTGCGTCGCTAAGAAGCGCGTACTCGTGGTCATCTACGAAATCTGCGTCCAAGTGCCGTTACCAGGTTCACCGATAGGGATAAAAAATGTAGAACAAGAGCGAGAACGCGGCGAATATCCACATGCCTGCGCGGACTTCCTTGCGCCTGCCGCTAACCGTCTTCAACAGGGGATAGGAAAGCAGGCCGGCCGTCATCCCCACGCCGATGTTGAACGTGAAGACCATCAGCGAGATCGTCAGAAAGGCGGGAACCAGCTCGGTATAGTCACTGAAGTCGACCGCCCGGAGCGGACCAAGCATGAAGATGCCGATCACCACGAGCGCCGTGCCGTAGGCGTGGGGCGGCACCGAGGTCAGGACCGGCGCAAGGAACAGCGTCAAAAGGAAGAGGCCCGCAACTATGAGAGCGGTGAAGCCGGTGCGGCCCCCCTCGGTGATGCCTGCCGCGGACTCGATATAGGCCCCCGTCGTCGTGGTCCCGAGGAGCGGCGCGATCAGGTTCGCGACTGCGTCGGCAAGCATGGGCCTCTCGATATTGCGGCAGGTTCCCCTTTTCATCAAGAAGCCCCGCGCGCGCCGAGAGCCCGATCAGCGTCCCCACCGTGTCCACGAAGGCCATCACGAAGATGATGAGGGCGATGGGCAGGTTCTTGAGAGAGAGCGCGTCAACGATATCCACCTTGAGGGCGATGGGACCGAGGCCCGGCGGCAGGCCCATCCACGATTTCGGCGCCGGCGTGATCCCCAGGATAAAAGAAAGGAGCGTTGTCGCGAGAATGCCGATGATGACCGCGCCCCTGACCTTTTTGATCATGAGCCAGACGATCACGAAGAACCCGAACACGGCAAGAAGGACCGTGGGCTCCGAAAGCCTGCCGAGGCCCACGGGCGCGCCGGGCACACCGAGCGTCACGATCCCGGTCAGGTTCAGGCCGATGAAGGTGAGAAAGAGCCCGATGCCCACGGAATAACTGTGCTTGAGGGACGGAGGGAGCGTGTCCGCGAGCCATCCCCTCACTTTGGTCACGGTCAGCACGGAGAAGAGGACCCCGGCAACGAAGATCGCGCCCAAGGCCGTCTGCCAGGGGAGCCCAAGCACCTTGACCACGGTGAAGGCGATGAAGGCATTCTCGCCCATGTACGGCGCGATCGCAAAAGGCCTTTTCGCGTAAACGCCCATGACGAGCGTGCCGAAGGCCGCCGAAAGGATCGTAGCCGTCATGGACGGCCCTTTGGGGATGCCGGCGGCCTCAAGTATTGCGGGATTCACCACGACGATGTAGGCCATGGTGAGGAACGTGGCGATGCCCGCGAGCGTTTCCTGTTTATAGCCGGTACGGTGTTTTGCGAATTCGAAATAGGTCTTCATGATGGATAAAGAATGATAAGGTCATAATAAAGTCGGATTTACTCACAGAGGCACGGAGGGCGCGGAGAAAAGCAGTCTTTGGCTCTTAACAATACCGAATGGTTTCCGTGTCATCTGTGTCGCGCGTGGTGCATTTTGAATTTCTTGAATGCGTTAAAAATAGTATAAATCGACGCGGAAAAGGCAAGACGAAACCCCATCAGCTTTGCCTTGACAAAGACACGCGAATCGACATATTATTATGCGTTTCTCTGGATTCGTCAACGGCCGGTCGCGCACAGCGAACGCCGTTCAGCCGGGAGGGGCCCGTGAAGGTTGAGCAGATATCCATATTTCTCGAGAACAAATCGGGGCGGCTTGCCGATATAACCGACATCCTTGCCAAAAACGGGATCAACATCCGGGCGCTCTCGCTGGCCGATACCGTTGATTTCGGGATCCTGCGGCTCATCGTAAGCGATCTGGAAAAAACGAAACAGCTCCTCAAGGACAACGGCTTTACCGTAGGCCAGAACGAGGTCGTCGCGGTGGAGGTGCCCGATTTGCCCGGCGGCCTCGCGGGGATCCTGAGCGCCCTGCGGGGGAAAAGCATCAACGTCGAATACATGTACGCCTTCGTCCGGAAATGCGAAGGCAATGCCGTCCTGATATTCCGGTTTGACGAAATCGAGAAGGCCATCGACACCCTGCAAAATGCCGGCATCAGGATCTTAAAACGCGAAGAGGTCCTCGCTTCGTAGCTTGGCCACTGCCAACATCGATAAACCCATCCCCGCCCTAACCCTCCCCTTGAAGTGAGGGAAATCAACTTCTCCCCCTTCAAGGGGGAGATTGAGAGGGGGATGGGTCAAAGAGTGCCGTGCGGAGATCCGCATGAAGGCAGCAAGTTTATAAGAACGAACCCCTCCATTCAAGAGGGATATCCTTACCAGAGGAGGAAGTGAACCAATGAGATTATTGAAGCTTGTGGCAGTTGCAGCGTGCGTCATCGCCCTGTCCGTTTCCCAGGCCATGGCAGCCGGCACCATCAAGGTCGGCGCGATCCTGTCCGTGACCGGGCCGGCATCGTTTTTGGGCGCCCCGGAGGCAAAAACACTCGAGATGCTCGTCTCGGACATCAACGCCAAAGGCGGCATCGACGGCACCAAGGTCGAGCTCATGATCAAGGACTCGGGTGGCAGCCCGGAGAAGGCGGTCTCCTTCGCCAAGCAGCTGATTGATGAAGAGAAGGTCTTCGCCATCATCGGGCCGTCGACCTCCGGCGAGACCATGGCCATCAAGAACATCGCCGAAGAAGGAAAGACCATCCTTCTCTCCTGCGCGGCCGCGGAAGTAATCGTAAACCCCGTGGCGAAGTATGTGTTCAAGACGCCGCAGATGGACAGCATGCGGTGATCAGGATCTTCCAGCAGATGAAGAAGATGGGCATCACGAAGATCGGCGTCCTTTCCAGCAATACCGGATTCGGCAAGGCCGGCAAGGAACAGCTTGAAAAGCTCGCGCCGGAGAACGGCATCCAGATCGTCATCAGCGAGGTCTACGACAAGGCTGCCACGGACCTGACCGCCGAGGTGACCAAGATCAAAGCGGCCAATGTCCAGGCGATCGTCAACTGGTCCATCGAACCGGCCCAGGCCATCGTGATCAAGAACGCCCGTCAGATCGGACTTACGGTGCCCATCTTCCAGAGCCACGGATTCGGCAACATCGGGTACGTGAAGGCCGCGGGCTCGGCTGCCGAGGGCGTGATCTTCCCGGCGGGGAGACTCCTCGTGGCCGAGACGCTCTCGAACAAAAACCCGCAGAAACCGCTGCTCGAAGCCTACAAGAAGGCCTATGAGGCAAAGTACAAGGAAGACGTGAGCACCTTCGGAGGCCACGCCTACGACGCCTTCATCCTCCTCGAACGCGGCATCAAGGACGCCGGCGGCGCCGACAAGGAAAAGGTCAGGACTGCGATCGAGAACATCAAGGGTCTGGTCGGCACGGCAGGGGTCTTCAACATGTCGCCCACGGACCACAACGGGCTGGGCCTCGACGCCTTTGAAATGCTCACCGTGAAGGACGGCAAGTTCGCGGTACTCGAAAAATAACCGTTTTAGAGGTCTCAGGCAGGGAGTGTCCGGGGCACGGGCACTCCCTGTTTTATCGTCATCCCGGATGGGCCGGGGCCCTTGCAGGCAACCGCGGCCCTGCTGTGCCGGGAACGAAATTCAATCGCCGGCCTGATCGTGCTGGTCAGACCGGGGAGGAGATTACATCATGCGGCTCATGAAGTTTCTTACGCTGTCGTTCTTTCTTTCGGCCCTGTCCCTCACGCAGGCATTTGCCGGGGACACGCTCAAGGTGGGGGCCATCCTGTCCGTGACCGGACCGGCATCCAACCTGGGCGCTCCCGAGGCGAGGACCCTCGCCATGCTCGTGGAGGACATCAACGCCAAGGGCGGGATCATCGGGAAGAAGGTCGAGCTGGTGGTCAAGGATTCGGGCGGCAACCCGGAGAAGGCCGTTTCCTTTGCCAAACAGCTGATCGAGGAGGAGAAGGTCTTCGCCATCATCGGGCCCTCGACAAGCGGGGAGACCATGGCCATCAAGAACATTGCCGAGGAGGGAAAGACCATCCTCCTCTCCTGCGCGGCCGCGGAAGTGATCGTGAATCCCGTGGGAAAGTACGTCTTCAAGGTAGCCCCCAAGGACAGCTTTGCGGTCGTCAAGATCTTCGACGAGATGAAGAAAAGAGGCATCTCGAAGGTCGGCGTGCTGTCGTCCAACACCGGCTTCGGCAAGGCAGGCAAGGAGCAGCTTGAGAAACTCGCGCCCGAGCATGGCATTCAGATCGTGATCAGCGAGGTCTACGACAAGTCAGCCACGGACCTGACCGCCGAGGTGACCAAGCTCAAGGCAAAGGGAATACAGGCCATCGTAAACTGGTCCATCGAACCCGCCCAGTCTATCGTGATCAAAAACGCCCGGCAGATCGGCATGACCGTTCCCATCTTCCAGAGCCACGGGTTCGCCAACATTCAGTATGCCAAAGCCGCGGGGACCGCCGCCGAGGGCGTCATCTTCCCGGCAAGCAGGATCGTCGTGTCCGATGCGCTCCCGGACAAGAACCCGCAGAAACCGGTTATCATGGCGTACCAGAAGGCCTACGAGGCGAAGTACCATGAGGACGTCAGCACCTTCGGCGGACACTCCTATGACGCGATGATGATCCTCGCCCGGGCCATCCGCGAGGCGGGCCCCGACAGCGAGAAGGTCCGGAGCACGATCGAAAACATGAAAAACTTCATCGGCACGGCCGGGGTGTTCAATTTCTCGCCCGCAGACCACAACGGCCTCGATATCAATGCCTTTGCCATGCTGACGGTGAAGGACGGCAAGTTCGCGCTGCTTGAGAAATAGTACCTGTCACTGCTTTTTCCGCGAAGGCGCGCCCTGCACTCCCGCATGCGCACACCCTGCATTCGCGGCGTAGCACTCATGATCGCTGGGTGCAGGCGAAGGACGCCAAGGAATTCTTAAATCAAGACTTGGGAACTCCTCGCGGTCTTTGCGCCTTCGCGGTTCTATGTTTTGCCTTTTGGGAATTGAGAATTAAATGTTTCTGGAATTTTTCTTTCAATACCTCGTGGCCGGCCTCACCTACGGCACCATCTACGCCATCGTCGGCATCGGGTTCAACATCATCTACAACACCACGGGGATCATCAACTTCGCCCAGGGAGAGTTCGTGATGCTCGGCGGCATGACCGCCGTGACGCTCCACGGCTTCCTGCCCCTGCCGTTTGCCATCCTGGGCGCGGTTGTGGTCACCATGGCCGTCGGCGGGCTGATCGAGATGACCTTCATCCGCTGGCTCGTGAAGCCGTCGGTCCTGCGGATGATCATCATCACGATCGGCATCTCGATCCTCATCCGGGAAGCGGCGCTCCTGGTCTGGGGCGAGGGCGTCCGTTCCCTGCCCTACTTCACGGGAAACGAGATCTCGGCGCTTGACCTGGGCGGCGTCCGCGTTTCACCGCAGGTGCTCTGGAGCATCGGCGTCTGCTCGATCGTCGTCCTTCTGCTCAACCTCTTTTTCAAATATACGATGCTGGGGCGCGAGATGCGGGCCTGCGCCGCGAACCGCGAGGCCGCGGCCCTCTGCGGCATCCCGACGAAAAACATGGTCACCTTTTCCTTCGTGCTCTCCGCCGGGATAGGCGCGCTGGCAGGCTGCGTCGTATCGCCCATCACCTATACGCAGTACAACATCGGCACCGGCCTCGCCATCAAGGGCTTTACCGTCGCCATCCTCGGGGGCCTGGGAAACAGCATGGCTGCGGTGGCCGCCGGTTTCATCCTCGGCATCCTCGAGTCCTTCAGCATCTGGGTCCTGCCCACGGCGTACAAGGACGCGATCTCAATCTCAATCCTGCTCGCGATGCTGTTCGTAAGGCCCAGCGGCCTTTTCGGAAACAAGGAAGCCATGAGGCTGAAGGATTTTTAACAAGCAATACCTCAGGCCGATGAAGCATGCATTCAACATCAAAAGCGGTCTCTCGCAAAGACGCAAAGAACGCAAAGGAAATCTTCTGGCTTTGGAATTAAACCCAAAAGTTCTGCCTTTCTTTGCAAGCTTTGCGTCTTTACGAGAAAAATTGTTTTCCCAAAATGACTTTGCAGAAACTCAAGACAAGTCGAAGTAAAGGTTTTTAATGAAGCACCAGCGATATACGCCCGCACTCATACTGTTCGGCATCGTCGTCGGTATCCAGCTTCTCACGCTCGCGGCCGGGAAGGCGTTCTATCTCACCCAGCTTACGATGACGGGATACTATTCGCTCATCGTCGTCGGGCTCTGCCTCCTCATGGGCTTCGCAGGCCAGATCTCGCTTGGTCACGCGGGTTTCTTCGCGATCGGCGGTTACACGTCGGCGGTGCTCACGACGCTTGACCTCTCGGCATACAGGGGCTCAGGTCTCATAAGCCTGCTCGCGGGTCTCGGCATCCTCCAGACGAGGCCCGACCTCTACGGCGGCCAGGTTATGAGCTTCCACCCCTGGGTGGCCATGGCCGTTGCCGTGATGCTTGCGCTCGGGGTCGCATTCGCCATGGGCATCCCGGTCCTGAAGCTCAAAGGCCATTACCTCGCCATGGCCACGCTCGGCTTCGGCACGATCATCTACAGCATCGTGCTCGGAACCCAGCGGTTCGGCGCGGCCGACGGGATCTCGGGCGTGCCTCCCTTCCCGCTCTTTCCCGGCGCCGGCGTCAGCGGCAGCTCGTCGCTCCGGGTGCTGAACTATTACGTTGCCTGGGTCCTGGTGACGGCGGCCATGGTGCTGCTCACCAACCTCATCCATTCGCGGGTCGGCCGCGCGCTCCGTTCGATCCACGGGGCGGAGGACGCCGCGAACGCCATGGGCGTTGACACGGCCCGGTACAAGCTTTACACCTTCATGCTGAGCGCCGTTCTGGCCGCGCTCGCCGGTGTGTTCCTCACGCACTTTAACGGCGGCATCGGCCCCTCCGAGGCCGGGGTCATGAAGTCCGTGCGCTATGTGGCGATCGTCGCCGTGGGCGGCATGGGGAGCCTCTGGGGCACGCTCATCATGAGCGTTGTGTTGAATTTCCTCTCGCTGCGCGGCTATTTCGGCTCCTTCGACGACGCCGTATTCGGGGGAATATTGATTCTGATCATGCTCTTCGCGCCCGACGGGATCATCGGAGCGGATTTGAGGAAGCTGGTGGGACTTGAAGAAACCAAAGCTCAAGCTCCGACAGGAAGAATAATACTGCAACAAACAGTTTATCCGTCATTCCACGAGTGCCTCTATCGGAGAAACCAAGTTTTCAGATCTGCATTTGATCGAAGCAATGTCACTGTGATCTCCGGGTCAAGCCCGGAATGACGGCATAAAGTGATTAACTCTATGCCTCTTCTCGAAGTAAAAAACATCAGCAAGCGCTTCGGCGGGCTCCAGGCCGTGAAGGACGTGAGTTTCACGGTGAACCGCGGCTGCATCAAGGCGGTCATCGGACCGAACGGCGCGGGCAAGACGACGCTCTTCAACCTCGTCTCGGGCTTCCTCGCGCCCGACTCCGGCGCGATCGTCTACAATGACACGCTGATCACCGGCAGAAGCCCCCATGAGATCGCGGGACAGGGCCTGTCGCGCACCTTCCAGCACATCAGACTCTTCGCGCGCATGACGGCCCTCGAAAACGTAATGGTCGGCTGCCACGTGAGGAGCAGGGCGGGATTCATAGCCGGCATGCTGAACCTGCCCTGGGCCAGGCGCGAGGAACGGGATATCCGGACAAAAGCCCTCGAGATCATGGACTTCATGGGGATTGCGGACCTTGCCGGCGTCGACGCCACGAGCCTTTCGTACGGCCAGCAGCGCGCGGTCGAGCTTGCCCGCGCGCTTGCGGGAGGACCGGTGATGCTGCTCCTGGACGAGCCCGCGGCAGGGCTCAACATGCGCGAGACCGCGGACACGGCCCGGCTCATCACCCGGGTGCGGGACCTCGGCATCACCGTTCTGATCGTCGAGCACGACATGTCCCTGGTCATGAACATTTCCGACGAGGTCGTCGTCCTCTCCTACGGTGAAAAGATCGCCGACGACACGCCCCGCGCGGTCCAGAGCAATCCCGAGGTCGTCCGGGTCTACCTGGGGGAGGACGATGCTTAAGATACGAAACCTCGACGCGGGATACGGGAGTCTCGATGTGCTCCGGCGCGTGTCGCTCCACGTGAAGCCCGGTGAGATCGTCACGATCATCGGCGCGAACGGAGCGGGTAAAACCACGCTGTTAAAAACCGTCACCGGCCTGCTCCGGGCGCAGACGGGCGAGATCGTGTTTCACGGCCAAGACATCTGCCGCGTTCCGACGGAAGAGATCGTCTACCGCGGCTGCTCGCTCGTGCCCGAAGGCAGGCAGGTCTTCGCGGCCATGCCCGTAAAAGAGAACCTCCTGCTCGGGGCCTACGTTCAATTCAGGCGCGGCAAGAAGCAGGAAGTGGAGCTCGATCTCGACTACGTATACGGTCTCTTCCCGGTGCTGAAGACCCGGGAGCGCCAGCTCGCCGGCACGCTGTCCGGCGGCGAGCAGCAGATGCTCGCCATGGCCAGGGCGCTCATGGCGAGGCCGCGGCTCATCATGCTCGACGAGCCGTCCATGGGCCTTGCCCCGCTCATGGTGAAAGAGATCTTCAACATCATCAAGAAGCTCCGGGACGAGGGAAACACGGTCCTGCTCGTGGAGCAGAACGCCCGGAGCGCCCTCAAGATCGCGAACCGCGGCTACGTGCTCGAGACCGGCAGGATCATCCTCGAAGGAGATGCCGACGACCTCCTTGCGAACCGGGACGTGCAGAGGGCGTATTTGGGAAGAGACGTGGATGCGGGAGATATGAGTCAGGGTCAAGGAGCAAGTAGCAGAGTAATGAAAAGCGAGAGTTAATTTACCCTGCTGCTTGCTACCCGTATCTTGACCCTGCAACATGACTTTAGCCCTATGTTCACCGGAGGTGTGTACTGTTCTGGCAGCCTGAAAATGAATGCATGGACCGCGAGGAGCTGGAGCAGCTCCAACTCGAGCGGCTCGAATCCACCCTGAGCCGGGTGTACAGGAACGTCCCGTTTTACCGGAAAAAGTTCGACGGGATCGGGTTCAATCCCGACGACCTGCGCTCCCTCGATGGTCTGCGGAAGCTTCCCTTCACGACCAAGAACGACCTCCGGGAAAACTACCCCTACGGCCTCTTCGCGGTCCCGCTTCGCGAGGTCGTCCGCGTCCATGCCTCGTCGGGCACGACCGGCATGTCAACGGTCGTGGGCTACTCGCGAAACGACATCAAGACGTGGTCGAACCTGGTCGCGAGGATCCTCACCTCGGGCGGGATCACGAAAGACGACGTGATCCAGATCTCGTTCAACTACGGCCTCTTCACCGGCGCCTTCGGGCTCCACTACGGCGCGGAGCGCGTGGGGGCCTCGGTGATACCTATTTCCAGCGGCAACACCCGGCGGCAGATCAAGATCATGCAGGACTTCAAGACCACCGCGCTCGTCTCCACGCCCTCCTACGCGATGCTGATCGCGGACACGATGATGGAGCAGGGGGTCAACCCCAACTCGCTTTCGCTCAAGTACGGCCTCTTCGGGGCGGAACCCTGGTCCGACGCCATGCGCAAGGAGCTCGAAGGAAAGCTCAAAATCGTGGCCACGGACAACTACGGCCTCTCCGAGGTAATGGGCCCCGGCGTGGCCGGCGAATGCCTGGAGAGGAACGGCCTTCA
Source organism: Nitrospirota bacterium (assembly GCA_963741205.1). Taxonomy (GTDB): domain Bacteria; phylum Nitrospirota; class UBA9217; order UBA9217; family UBA9217; genus JAJYKN01. Next base: position 13,138 of record CAVUHW010000022.1, on the reverse strand, counting down.
CATCGCCGAGGATCATTTTCTCGTGGAGCTGATCAATCCCGACACCCTCGAACCGGTAAAGCCCGGCGAGGCAGGCGAGCTGGTCGTCACAACCTTGACCAAGGAGGCATTCCCGGTCATCAGGTACCGAACGCGCGACCTCACGAAGATCATTCCCGGGCCGTGCCCCTGCGGCAGGACCATGAGGAGGATGTCGAGGATCCTGGGCCGGACCGACGACATGCTCATCATCCGCGGCGTAAACGTGTTTCCGCAGCAGATCGAGACCGTGCTGTTCGAGATCGAGGGCGTGGCCCCGCACTACCAGATCGTCATCGACCGGAAGGGCGCCTTGGACGAAACTACCGTGCTGGTCGAAGTATATGAATCGATCTTCTTCGATGAGATGAAAAAACAGAAGGAGCTTGTGGAGACGATCAAGAAACGGCTTGCCTCGGAGCTCGGCATCTCGGTCGAGGTGAAGCTGGTTGAAAAGAAAACGCTTGAACGGTTCGAGGGAAAAGCGAAGAGGGTCATCGACAACCGCAAATTCTAAAGGAGAAATTGCATAGAGCAAAGTGCAGAGTGCAAAGCGTGAAATTACGAGACGCTATGCGCCATGCCCTATGCGCCATGCACAAATTATGAACTACATCGACTTCCACACCCACATCTTCCCGGACAAGATTGCAAAGCCGGCTATGGACGCCCTGGCTGCCGAGTCCGGAAAGTACCGTCCCGTGACGGACGGGACGCTCCAGGGCCTCATCGACTCCATGAAGCGGGCGAACATCTCCGCGAGCCTCGTCGCGAACATCGCGACAAAGCCCTCGCAGATGATGCCCATCCTCAATTTCTGCAAGGAGATCAGGAGCGAGGCCATCCATCCGCTCATCTCCTTCCATCCCTCGAACGACACCTATGACGTCGAGGACATGTTCGGCGAAGCTCACCAGGAGGGCTTCCGGGGGGTCAAGCTCCATCCCATGTATCAGCGTTTTTCCATCGACGACAAGTACATGTACGGTTTTTATGAATTGATGGCAAGCTTCGGGTTCTACGTCATGCTTCATACCGGATTCGACATGGCATTCCCCGGAAACACCCAGGCGGACGTGGAGCGGGTCAAAAGGGTCGCCGACTGGTTTAAGGACTTAACCATCGTCTGCACCCACGTGGGGGGCTGGAAGCAGTGGGACCGGATCAGCTGTCTCAGCGATTGCAAGAACGTCTACACTGAGACGTCCCTTACCTTAAGCGAGATCAGCGATGAGGAATTCGTGAAGGCCTTGTCGCACTTCGACGAGGACCGGGTCCTGTTCGGAAGCGACAGCCCCTGGACGGACCAGAAGGAGATGCTCGAACGGACGCTCAAGCTCAGGATATCAGACGGGCTGAAAGAGAAGATGATGTGGAAAAATGCGGCGAAGCTGCTGGGGATCAGCACTTAGTAACTAAGGGATCAAATTCTTCTCAAAACGGCAAGAAATTTTCTCGCAAAGACGCAAAGGGCGCAAAGGAAAAGCTGACGTAAATAATAAGCTTCAATTCTTGAATTTTAAACCAGAAGCAAGCCGTGCCTTCTTTGCGAACTTTGCGTCTTTGCAAGAGATGCCTTTGCTTCCGGCTTGTCCGGGTTAGGGAACGTCTTGAGAGTTTCCCGTGCTTCATGAAACGTAAAGGCGGTGATTTCTCACCGCCTTTTCTTTGGTCTGGTTGGCTCTTAAAAGGAGCTTTGCTGTTTACGCCTTTTCCGCTGCCGCATGTTTCGCACGTATTGCCGAAGGCGCTGACACGATAAAGCCCATTGCCGTACCGAGGAGGCCGCCGACCACGAGGCATACCGCAGCCGCGCAGGTGATCCCGACCATGATGCCCATGACGATCAGTGCCCGTGCGATGAGTGTCGGCTCAACGGTGCCGCCCATCAGTTTCTGAAGCAGGATCAAAGTCCCGAAAGACCCGAAGTAGAACCCCGGCATGATGCCGAACACCAGAAATACCAGCCCTCCCACTGTTGCTCCGATCTTCATTCCCGTCTTGACTGTTTCGTTCTTCATGATTATCTCCTTTCGGCCGAAGCCAAATTTTTTTCCTGTACAGTTGACCCAAACACAGCGCCTGCAAGCCAGCCGATGGTGGCTGACGCCGTTACGATCGCGATGCCGGAAACGAGGACGCCCACGAGCATGCCGGCAAGCACGATCGCCCTGGATATCAGCCCCGGGTGAAGCGGAAGCCCGAAGAGCATCCCCGCGAAGCTGATGCCTGCCGCGCCTCCAAGGAGGCTGCCGGGTAAAAGTCCGAACAGCGCGAATACTACCAGTCCCGCTCCCGCGCCGATGTAAGCACCCTGTTTTGTCATTGTGGTCTTCATTTTCGTGTCCCCCCTTTTCGTTCAGTCTTGCCTGGGTTATTGCAGGACGCGTGCCAAAAGGTAACATGCTGAATTTGCTGGAAACAGGTGATGACAATGTTTTGCAGAAGTGAGAAGCGAAGGTTTATTTTTTTAGAGATGCGAAAAGAGGCTCAAAGCGGCAATGGCGGCGAGCAGCAGGAATCTATTTGTACTACTTAAGATATTCCATAACTATTATATTGCTTCCATCGCAACACGTGCCGCTAATCCCGCTACAAAAGACGTGAGCCCGGTCAGTTTGCTCGGATCGTTCTTGTGTTTTCGTTTCATACAAAGTTGCCACACAAGCACTGTCAACCGTTAAAGGCAGTTAAAACCACAATCACTCCGATGTTTACCCTCCGACTATCTTCTTCCACCGCTCCAGCTTTTGCGGAGGCACGAAATCGTTGACGAACCGGTTCGCCTCTTCGAGCCAGTTCAGCTTGGCTTCCGCAGAGGCGTCTTTGAAATGTTGCAAAGTCTCCGGCGAAGGGCGAAAGACGAAGGGTTTCTTTTGCGGCTCCCCATCCATCACGAATCCTCCGCTTGCTCCAGCGCTTCGATTGCTTCAATGTCCGCGAGATCCTGCGGTCTGCCGGCTGCTTTTTTAAGCCTCTTCAAATGATGCAAGGACACAACGGGGATCGTAATTCCCTTTGCGGTCACCCGTACGATCTCTTTTATGATCTCTTGAAAAGGGATCTTCTCCTCGATGAACACATCGACGAGGGACATCGGCTGCGCCGGGTCCACAAACGAAAAAACTTCCATGCCCTTCTCCCGCCTCCATTGTTCCCTTGTCGCTGGATCAAGCAGACCCTCGGCTCTCACAGGATTTCGTGGGCGATAGCCCAGCTCGTTCATGACCGTGATAAAGCGTTTCAGATTTTCTTGTTCCAGGTCAACGATCAGGTCAAGATCTGCGGTAAACCTGACCACGCCGTGTAGCACCAGTGCGACACCGCCGGCAACGGCGTAACGGATGTTGCTCCTCTCAAGTGTTCTGAATATGTTCTCGTAATACATAGGAGTTGCTTTTCTCCATTACCTATGGACCTGGTTTGTGCAAAGAAAGGATACAATAACGATGGGGAAATGGCAAGGGGATTCAATGTGGGGTGGACGGTCAGAGAGCGCGTCTATTTGATTTTAAGGCGAAGGGCGGCCCATGTTTCGTCGATTGCAAACATGGCGACGGGCTGAAATCCGATACCTGATGCGTATGCGGCAATGGTGTCCCGGTTTATGTCAGTTTTGACCCCCGATGTTCCCTTCGGGTAGGCGACCCACAAAATCACAGACGGCTTTACCTTCTTTTTTAAATCGCCGAGTTGACTCTCGAGCTCTTTCCTTGATGATACGAAGACAAGGGCGGCATCAGCCGCTTCGACTGGAGTTGAAATGGCTTTTGCCCCGGCCGGCAATTCACCGATCGCTTTTACAAATCCCTTCGGGGCGTTCAGGAATAAAATCTTGTGCCCCGCCTTGACCATCATTTTCTGGACAATGCTCTTCTCGGACATTCCTACTTCCCCTGCGCCCTGCCTGCTGCAAAGGCCTTCTGGTTGATCGCGAGGACTTTCTTGGGGACGGTGTTGACGATAGCGTCGAGGATGACCTGATTCCTTGAGCGGGAGAAATTTGAGCGCCGCGCCCAGGAGCACGAGGTTCAGTGTGCGTTTGTCGCCGGCGGAGACGGCGAGCTTCGTGCCGTCGAAGGGCATGACTGTTTTGGCCCGGCCCTTGATCATATCGTTCACGTCAGCGGGATACTTTTCCGCGGCAATGGATACGCCGATCGTGCCGATGGGGCGGGTGTTGTAGATAACCGCACCATCATCCTTTAAAAAATGCATGTAACGGGCGGTTTCGAGCGGCTCGAACCCGATCAGAAGGTCGGCCTCGCCTTCGGAGACGATCGGCGAAAACACTTTTTCTCCGAAGCGCACCTGCGAAAGCACGCTCCCGCCGCGCTGGGCCATGCCGTGCACCTCGCTCTGCTTTACGTCGAGACCGGATAGCACCGCGGCCTCGGCGATGACCTTGCTCGTCAGCAGCACCCCCTGCCCGCCCACGCCGCTGATCAGAATATTAAAAACGTTCACGATTAAACCTCTCGAAAATTTTGATAGTACGCAGATTTTCGCAGATGCAGCAAGTAGATTCAAGACACTGGATTCCGCGCTTTCGCGAGAATGACGCGCTTTTTAATTCCGCACATGCCGCTTACTACATTCCGCATTCCGCATTTGCATTTACGTCGTCTTCATGCACCCCGTGGTGCAGAGCTGGTCGCAGACGCCGCAGCCGTTGCACAAAAGCGGATCGATCTCGACGAACCCCGTCTTCCCCTCCGGCGTGTAGGAAAGGGCAATGCAGCCCGCCTTGAGGCAGAGCTTGCAGCCCTTGCAGGTATCTCTATCGATTGACAGGGGTTTTTTAGAAACGCGGTACCGGAGCACGCAGGGCTGGTTCGAGATCAGGACCGACGGCCCGGGGGCCGCGAGCTCCTCCTTCATGATCTTCTCAAGGTCCTTGATCTTGTACGCATCGATCTCCCGCACGCGCTTTGCGCCGATGGCCTGGCAGAGCTTGGCGATGTCGAGCCGCGGCGCCTCCGTCCCCTTCGCGGACCGGCCCGTGCCTGCATGCTCCTGGCCCCCGGTCATTCCCGTGGTGTCGTTGTTCATGATGATCACGATGGCGTCGCCGCCGTTATAGACCATGTTTACGAGGCCGGTGATGCCCGAGTGGAGAAACGTCGAATCCCCGATCACCGCCACGGGTTTCTGCTGCGTGCCTTGCAGGGAAAGTCCCTTGGCCATGCCGTGCGCCGCCGAGATACTCGCGCCCATGCAGATGCAGGTGTGCATGGCGGAAAAAGGCGGGAGCGCCCCGAGCGTATAGCAGCCGATGTCGCCGGAGACGTAGAGCTTGAGCTTCGCGAGGACGGTATAGAGGCCGCGGTGCGAGCAGCCCGGGCAGAACGTGGGCGGCCGCATGATGAGGCCTGCAACAGGCTCTTTCACCGGGACGGCGCTGCCGGAGATCTTCTCGCCCACCATACGCTGACTGAACTCGCCGCACAGCGGCATCACGTTTTTGCCGAGGTGGACCGTGATGCCCATCGCCTTGATCTGTTCTTCAAGGAAGGGATCGAGTTCTTCAACAACGGCCAGTTTGCCGACCGATGCGGCGAACTTTCTGATGAGCTTCTCGGGCAGCGGAAAAGTCACGCCGAGCTTGAGCACTGATGCCTTCGGAAAGGCCTCCCGGACATATTGATAGGAGATTCCGGAGGTAACGAAGCCGAGCGACTTGTCGCCGTCGCTGATCTGATTCATCGGCGTTGTCTCAGCCCACTCTTTCAGCCGGAGAAGCCGGTCTTCGACGAAGAGGTGTCGTTTTTTGGCGTTGCTCGGAAGCATCACATATTTGCCGAAGTCCCGCGCAAGCCCTCGGCCTGCCGGGGCATCGGCCAACCCGATTTCCACCACGCTCTTGCAATGCGAAATCCTTGTCGTGGTGCGAAGGATGACGGGGGTGTCGAAAGACTCGGAGAGCCCGAAGGCCGCTTTGATGAACTCTTTTGCCTCGGCGGAATCGGACGGTTCGAGACAGGGGATCTTCCCCATCCTGGCAAAGTGGCGCGTGTCCTGCTCGTTCTGGGAGGAAAACATGCCCGGATCGTCGGCGGCGAAGAGCACGAGGCCCGCGTTGATGCCGGTGTACGCGACCGTCATGAGCGGGTCTGCGGCCACGTTCACGCCCACGTGCTTCATGCACGCGAGCGAGCGCACGCCCGAAAGGGCGCCGCCGATCGCCACCTCGAGGGCGACCTTCTCATTGACCGACCACTCGGCGTGGATGTCCTTTTCGCATGAGAGCGTCTCGAGCACCTCGGTGCTCGGCGTGCCGGGATAGGCCGCCGCGAGCTTGCCGCCCGCTTCGATGAACCCGCGGGCGATGGCTTCGTTGCCGGAAAGAATAGCTTTAGTCAAAAAAACACCTCAAAGTCAATCTCTCGCAAAGACGCAAAGTACGCCAAGAAAAGCAGGGAGAGTCTTCTGTTTTAAACCCAGGGATTAAGATGTGGATTTCCTTTGCGACCTTTGCGTCTTTGCGAGATAAAAGTCTTTTCTTTGTTACTTCGGCCGGTTGTCGTGCACCCGCTTGGCCTTGCCTTCGCTCCGCTGGACGGTGTTGGGCGGACGGAGCGTCACTTCCGTATTCACGCCGATGATGTCCTTGATGTTCTTCTGGATCTCGCGCTTTAAGTGGATGAGCTCCTCCTCTTCCTGCACAAAGGCCTTGAGGTCAGTAGAAAGCACCTTCGAGGCCATCGCCTCCATGAACTTCGGCGTCACTTCGACGAGCACGTTCATCTCGTCGAGCCTGCCCTTGCGGTTCACCTCGATGACGTAGTGCGGCGCGACCTCCTCGGAGCGGAGCAGCACCGACTCTACCTGCGACGGAAACACATTCACGCCCCGGATGATGAGCATATCATCGGCCCGGCCGCGCACGCGCTTCATGCGCACCAGGGTCCTGCCGCAGGAGCACTGCTCGGGGTTCAGGCTCGTGATATCGCCGGTGCGGTAGCGGATGAGCGGCATGGCCTCGCGGGACATGCTCGTGATCACCAGCTCGCCTTCCCCGCCGAACGGGAGCTGTTCCCCCGTCTCGGGGTTGATGATCTCGGGGTAGAAGTGGTCCTCGTTCAGGTGCAAGCCGCTCTGGGCCTCGATGCACTCCGACGAAACGCCGGGGCCGATGACCTCCGAAAGGCCGTAAATGTCGATTGCCTTTATCCGGAGCCGCTCCTCGATCTCTCGCCGCATCTCCTCGGTCCAGGGCTCCGCGCCGAAGAGCCCGACCCTCAGCTTGATCGTATCGAAGTTGATCTTCATCTCGCAGGCAACATCGTAGATGTAGAGCGCGAAGGAAGGCGTGGAGCAAATCGCGGTGCTGCCGAAGTCCTGCAGGAGCATGATCTGCTTCTGGGTATTGCCTCCGGAGATGGGGATGACCGAAGCGCCCACGCGCTCGGCCCCGTAATGGGCGCCGAGTCCGCCGGTGAAGAGGCCATAGCCGTAGGCGTTCTGGACCACGTCCTTGTTCGTCACTCCTGCGCAGGTGAAGGTGCGCGCCATGACATCGGCCCAGAGGTTGATGTCGTTCCGGTTGTAGGCTACCACCGTGGGTTTTCCCGTCGTTCCCGACGAGGCATGAATGCGCACGATGTTTTCGAGCGGTTCGGCAAAAAAGCCGTAGGGGTAGTTATCGCGGAGATCGGACTTTCTTCGTAAAGGGAAGTTTCGCGATGTCCTCGACGCCCTTGATGTCCGAGGGCTTGAGGCCCTTCTCGTCGAACTTCTTTTTATAGAAAGGAACGCGGGCATAGACCCGCTCGCAGACCTTTTGCAGACGCTCGTTCTGAAGCTTCGTCAGTTCTTGCCGTGAAAGTGATTCTTCGGGATTCCAGGGCATGGGCGGCTCCTCACACGTTTATGATTATGAATCCGCACTTACAAGCGGATTTACATTGAAACGGCGCCTATTATAAACCAGAATGCGCGGATTTGTAAATAAAAATTCATAGCGCGGTTCTCATCGGCAACTGAAAAGATGTCATCCCCGAATGATTTTATCGGGGACCCAGGTTGAGAAAATGGATTCCCGATTGAAGCACTCGGGAATGACGGCCAAGAGTAGAGCGTGCACGATAAAATTTTCTGCAATTATTTCAATTTTGGAAGGAAATCAGATATTATCTGTTGAGCTTGGGAGAGGGATTTTGTATAATGCAGGGTCTCCGTATTCTGCCCGGAAAGGACCATCCCGTGGATATCATAAAAAAGTTCGTCGAAAAGGACCATTTCGCGAAGCATCTCGGCGTCGAAATGCTCGACTATTCAGCGGGAAAGGCAAAGGCCCGGATGGAGATCAACAAACATCACCTGAACAGCGCCGGCACCGTCCACGGCGGGGCCATCTTCTCTCTTGCCGACGCGGTCTTCTCCGTGGCGTCAAATAGCCACGGGTCCCTTGCCATGGCGATCAACGTGAGCATCTCCTTCTTCAAGGCTGCGAAAGGCGGCGTCCTTTTCGCCGAGGCGGAAGAAATATCAATCAACCCGAAACTCGCCACCTATCTGATTTCTGTAACGGACGAGGCGGGGAATGCGATTGCCCTGTTCCAGGGAACGGTGTACCGGAAGAAGGAGAAACTTGAGGAAATTCTCAAGTAGAGCCGGCTTAAGAACTGCTGACGCCATCGCGGGAGTCCGGGGTTTCTACGGCGATAACGGCAAAAAAAGAGGCACATGATGAAATGGAAGAACATAAATCTGCGAGCAAGCTTATACATCCTGAGCGCCCTTATCCTGCTGGTTGGTGCCGCCAGCGCCGTCATGATTTATCGGGCAGCGATGAATGATTCGAACAGCGATGCGGGTTATGAAGTCATCGGCGGATTTATTTATCCGAGTTCTGAAAATTCCAAGAAGTATGTGCATGATCTGCAGCTCTATGGTGGAAATGCGGCCGTGCTTGCTGATGAGTTCATGCGTTGGTTAGCCGGGCTATGGCACGGAACCTCGCTTGCATTCACCGTAGCCTTCATTGCTCTTTTCATATCTTTTGTGGTTTTCGTTGCCGCCAATAACGTGCCGGTTGGCTTGACATCTGTTGCCCCCGGTGAAAAAGCCGGGACGAAAACGGACGAATAACCCCGCCCCTGCGCTGAAATCAGCGATCCCGTTGCGTTTTCCTGCGGAAAAACTCGAGAAATTTCTTTGCCATTTTTTAAAGAAATGCTATAGTTCCTGCCATGGCTGAACCGAAAGCGTCACGCCTTCCCTTTCACTACTCCTGGGTGATCGTCGCGACCGCGATGCTCTCGATCGTGGCCTGCCTCGGTTATGGAACGATCTGCATACCCTAAAATACCCAGTCATCCATCTTGACTTAATCGCCACACTGTGCGATGTTGTGGCAAATAAGCGTAAAATTCGGATGTAGGTACTTTAGTAGGCTTCATGCAGTGACTTAATGTTTTGCCCTTTTTTATAAGGAGGGCTGAATGCATTGCAGAGCTTTTTTATAGTTTCACTGAGAGGCTGCAGACCAAGTTGCGTCTGGTTTACAGCCTTTTTTATTTCGGATTCAGCAGCGAGTTTCTGATTTATTGATAGTCTCATAATAATCTGTACCCCCCGTACGTCATTCCTGCGAAAGCAGGAATCCAGGGTCTAAAAGTCGCTGGATTCCGGGTCAAGCCCGGAATGACGATCTTGGAGGTAGAACCGTGGACAATGATATTTTGTCCGTACTATTATGAGACGTTTAATAAGTTAAAAAATTTGTGCGGTTCAGCGTCCCCCGTTTTTTTGTTATTCTCCTGTATACGCCGGAAGGAGGAGTCCTATGCGAAACCGCAAGTCTGATGGCTGGAGTCGACGGGAATTTATTGGAGGGCTCGCGCTTACGGGCACTGCCGCCGTTCTCGGCTGGCCCGGACCCGGGACCGCTGCCGTGGAACCGCCTCCCGAGACGACGAGGCTGCGGATTCATAAATAACGCGTCGGCATGCTGGGCGCCCATGTACGTGGCCGAGCCGTTGCTGCGCGAAGAAGGGTTCACCGATGTGCAGTATGTGTTTGGGTACGGGACGGAAGTTGCGAAAATGAGCAGGGAAGGCGCGATTGACCTGGGTGCCGGGCTTCTCAGGGGGGTTAATGTTCAATTTAGAACATCAACAACATCCGCTCAAATTCCTGTCAGGACTGCATGTGGGGTGCTTTGCTCTCGTGGGCAGCGAACGGATCCAGTCGGTCCGTGACCTCAAGGGAAAGACCGTCTGGGCGGGAGCCGTCAAGAATAACGGTCCGCACATCTTTTTCTCCACGATCGTGTCCTATGTGGGGCTTGACCCGCGCACGGACATCAACTATGCATGGGTAGACAAAGATGAAGCAATTCGTCTATTCCAGGAGGGCAAGATCGATGCCTTCATGTGCCCTTCCGCCCGGTTCGCATGAGCTGATGCATAAGGGTATCGGTCACCTCCTCATCGATACCAATGTAGACAAACCGTGGTCCCAGTACTTCTGTTGCATGGTGACCGGGCAGAGCGACTTTATCAAGAAGAACCCCGTTGCCACCAAGAGGGCTGTCCGCGCCATCCTCAAGGCGAACGATATAGTCGCCCGCGACCCGGAGACGGCGACGCGGACTCTTATCGCGAACAAAGTCATCAAGGAATCCGAATACACGAATACCCTCCCGGAACTCAAGCACATACCGTACGACAAGTGGCGGGATTACAACCCTGAAGATACAATCCGTTTTTACGCGCTGCGCATGAGGGACATTGGGATGATAAAGTCCAACCCCCAGCAGTTTATCGACCAGCATACCGACTGGCGCTTCATGAACGAGCTGAAAAAGGAATTCGGCATAACGTGGTAGGGATCTGCGATACCATCCCTGATCCGATCGCATCCTGTTGAAGCTTTAGCGAAAGCAACTTGACTTGTCAGGGTGCCTATAGGATGTCCCCTTGGTACCCAGCAGCGAGTTTCTGATTTGATTGAGAACCAGAAGAGGAGCCCTATGCGAAACCACAAGCCTGATGGTTGGAGTCGGAGGGAATTTATTGGAGGGCTCGCGCTCACGGGCACTGCCGCCGTTCTCGGCTGGCGTCCCGGACCTGGGACGGCTGCCGTGGAGCCGCCTCCCGAGACGACGAGACTGCGGATTCGCAGATCGGACCCGGCATGCTGGGCGCCCATGTATGTGGCCGAACCGCTGCTGCGCGAAGAAGGATTCACTGATGTGCAGTATGTGTCCGGACAACGCGGACGGAAGTTGCGAAGATGTCCAGGGAAGGCGCTATCGACCTGAGCCCGAGCTTCTCCGCGTGTCAATGTTCAATTTGGAACAGCAACAATCTCCGCTCAAAATCCTGTCCGGCCTGCATGTGGGGTGCTATGCGCTCGTCGGCAGTGAACGGATCCATTCGGTTCGTGACCTCAAGGGGAAGACCGTCTGGGCAGGGGCCTTTAAGAACGAGCGGCCCGCACATTTTTTTCTCCACGATCGTGGCCTATGTGGGTCTTGACCCGCGCACGGACGTACAATTATGTCTGGGTAAACAAAGATGAAGCAATGCGCCTGTTCCGCGAGGGGAAGATCGATGCTTTCATTTCCTTTCCGCCCTGGCCGCATGAGCTGATCGAGCAGGGCATCGGCCATCTCCTGATCGACACCAATATCGACAAGCCGTGGTCCCAGTACTTCTGCTGCATGGTGAGCGGGCAGAGCTACTTTATCAAGAAGAACCCCATTGCCACCAAACGCGCTCTTCGCGCCATCCTCAAGGCGAATGATATCGTCGCCCGGAACCCGAAGCTCGCGACGCGCACTGTTATCGAGAAGAAGGTCAGGAATGAATCCGAATACAAGTCCGTCCTCCGGGCGCTCAAGGACATACCGTACGGCAAGTGGCGGGAGTACAACCCTGAAGATACGGTCCGTTTTTACGCGCTGCGCATGAGAGACATCGGGATGATAGAGTCCAACCCCCAGCAGTTCATCGACCAGCATACCGACTGGCGCTTTATGAATGAGCTGAAAAAGGAATTCGGCATAACGTGGTAGGGATCTGCGATATCATCCTGATCCGATCGATCTGTTGAAACTTTAGCAAAGCAATGGCACTTGTCAGGGCTATCGGATCCCCTTGGTACCCAGCAGCGAGTTCTGATTTAATTTAGACCAGAAGGAGGAGTCCTATGAGAAACCACAAGTCTGATGGCTGGAGTCGGCGGGAATTTCTTGAAGGGCTCGCGCTCACGGGCACTGCCGCCGTTCTCGGCTGGCCCGGACCCGGGACCGCTGCCGTGGAACCGCCTCCCGAGACGACGACGGCTGCGGATTCATAAGGGAAAGCCGGCATGCTGGGCGCCCATGTACGTGGCCGAGCCGCTGCTGCGCGAAGAAGGGTTCACCGATGTGCAGTATGTATTTGGACACGCAGACGGAAGTTGCGAAAATGAGCAGGGAAGGCGCGATTGACCTGAATGCGGGCTTTTCAGCGATGTCAATGTACAATTTAGAACATCAACAACATCCGCTCAAATATCCTGTCCGGGCTGCATGTGGGATGCTATGCGCTGATCGGCAGCGAACGGACCCGTTCGGTCCGCGATCTCAAGGGGAAGACCGTCTGGGCGGGGGCTGTCAAGAACGACGGTCCGCACCTCTTTTTCTCCGCGATCGTGGCCTATGTGGGTCTTGATCCGCGCACGGACATCAACTATGTCATGGGTAAACAAAGATGAAGCAATTCGTCTGTTCCGCGACGGCAAGATCGATGCCTTCATGTCCTTTCCTCCCGGTTCGCATGAGCTGATCGCACGAGGGCATTGGTCATCTCCTGATCGACACCAATGTTGACAAACCATGGTCCCAGTACTTCTGCTGCATGGTGACCGGGCACAGCTACTTCATAAAGAAAAACCCTATTGCCACCAAGCGCGCTCTTCGCGCCATCCTCAAGGCGAATGATATCGTCGCCCGGACCCCGGAGCTGGCAACGCGTACGCTCATCCAGAAGAAAGTCATCAAGGAAACCGAATACATGAACATGCTCCCGGAACTCAAGCACATACCTTACGATAAGTGGCGGGAGTACAACCCTGAAGATACGATCCGTTTTTACGCGCTGCGCATGAGGGACATTGGGATGATAAA